>NZ_CP017432.1:3450000-5018820 GCF_000346225.2 Pseudomonas sp. Lz4W
CCAAAGCCTTGCATCGACACTATTCCCCGTCGGCTTGCTGCTTATTGCCATGGCCTCGATACAATCGGGTGCTTCGCTGGCTAAAAGCATGTTCCCCATAATAGGCGCCCAAGGCACTACAACCCTGCGATTGCTGTTCGCCTGCATTATCATGCTGTTGATCCTGCGACCCTGGAGAGCCAAGCTCACCGCCAGATCCTTAAAAACCGTGATCGTTTACGGGATAGCGCTGGGGGGCATGAACTTCCTCTTCTATATGTCACTGCGTACGGTTCCACTGGGGATTGCTGTGGCGCTCGAGTTCACAGGACCACTGGCTGTCGCTATTTATTCCTCGCGCAGGCCCATCGACTTTGCCTGGATTGGTCTGGCGATCATCGGACTTCTACTGCTTATCCCCACCGGCGAAAGCACTCAGGGCCTCGACCCTGTCGGCACCGGCTATGCACTGGGCGCCGGAGTCTGCTGGGCGCTGTACATTCTATACGGGCAAAAGGCCGGCGCTGACAACGGCGTGCAAACAGCAGCTTTAGGCGTAATGATCGCGGCGCTGTTCATTGCCCCCATCGGGATTGTCCATGCCGGTGCCGCCTTGCTGACCCCAAGCTTGATCCCCATCGCCATTGGCGTCGCAATATTGTCCACCGCCCTCCCCTACACTCTTGAGATGATTGCTTTGACACGCATGCCCACGCGTACATTTGGCACTCTCATGAGTATTGAACCCGCCTTCGGTGCACTGTCAGGTCTGTTGTTTCTGAATGAGGTCCTGTCCTTTAGCCAATGGATGGCAATCTCTTGCATTATCATGGCTTCGGTCGGAGCCACCTTGACGATGCGCAACCACTCGAAACCTGTATTGACTGACAATTAGTCGTCTATTTGACAGAAGTCTGGTAATTGACTCTCATTTAAGGGATGTTTGTTCGTTATGAATGTTGCTTGGCGCGGATAAGGACTTCCTCAAACGCCAGCGATAGAGGATTGATCCACACCCGCACTCCGTGAACCCGACGCAAACGCTTAAGGACAGGAATGAAACGAATTTTGGCCGTTTTAGCCGTGCTTGCTGTTGCCGGCTGCGCCGCAACCTCCCAGCCAGCTGTAAAGCATGGCAAACGAGGCCTGCATATCAACTGCTCCGGCTTATCCTCTTCGTGGGACAAGTGCTACGCCCAAGCCGTCAAATCTTGCGGGGACAAGGGCTACAGAGTGATTGCCAAATCTGGAGATACCGCACAGGAGCCAGGGGATTATCCTTTCGGCTTAAATCCTGCCGGATACACCAGCCGAAGCATGATTGTGCTCTGCAAGTGACAGCCTTGAACATTCTGAAGCGCAGCTGAGCAAGCTGGCCGCGCTTCAGAACTGCCTCAGGCAACTTTCGAAAGAGGCACCGTTCGCGCCAGCAGCCACTCCAGCGCAGCCCCTTCAAGCAGCGGGCTCAAGCGTTCACGCACCTGTGCATGATAAGCATCGAACCACTCCAGCTCTTCACGGGTGAGCAGGCCGGGTTCCAGGCAACGGCTATCGATCGGGCACAGGGTCAATGTTTCAAACTTGAGAAACGAACCGAACTCCGAGGCGCCCGCCTCGCGATTCAATACCAGGTTTTCAATGCGCACACCCCAGCGCCCCGGACGATATGTCCCGGGTTCAATGGAGGTAATCATTCCCGGCTGCATTGCTGTATGGGGTGCCGGCGCCGCCTGATAGGCAATGACCTGAGGCCCCTCATGCACATTCAGGAAGTAGCCCACGCCATGCCCGGTTCCGTGCCCGTAATCCACGCTTTCAGCCCAAATCGGAGCTCTGGCAATCGAGTCCAGCAAGGGCGACAAGATACCTTTTGGAAACTGGGCCCTGGACAAGGCAATCACGCCTTTAAGGACACGGGTGCAATCGCGCTTTTGCTCCGCGCTCAAGGTGCCAATCGGTACCATCCGGGTAATGTCAGTGGTTCCGCCCAGGTATTGACCGCCAGAGTCTATTAACAGCAGGCCATCCCCTTCAATCACGGCATGTTCTTGCTCAGTCGCGTGATAGTGCGGCATTGCGCCATTGGCATTAAAGGCAGCGATAGTGTTGAAGCTCAGCGACACGTACCCCGGGCGACGCGCACGGGCAGCGGTCAACTGCTCATCAATGGTCAATTCGGTGATGCGCTCACGCCCCAGAGCAGTTTCCAGCCAGGCAAAAAACTCACAAAGAGCAGCACCATCCTGCTCCATGGCCTGACGGATATGAAACGCGTCATCCAGACTCTTCTGCGACTTGGCCAGGGTAGTCGGGTTCAGCCCTTCCACCAGCGTCACGTCAGGGTGCAGATGGCTGAGCAAGCCGCAGGTCACACGCGCCGGATCCACCAGTAACCGGGTCGATACTGACAATGCTGCCAGCGCGTCATTGATTTCAACGTACTCGCGCAACTCAATACCATCACGCCCAAGTGTCTCTTGCAGGGCGGGACTGACCTTGTTCAGGTCCACAAACAAGGTGGCTTGCGCCGAGTCGATCAATGCAAACGAAACAAATACCGGGTTGAAAGAAACATCCGAGCCACGCAGGTTAAATAACCATGCAATGTCATCGAGGGTTGCTATGAAATGCGCATCGGCCTTGCGCTGCACCAGTGAGTTACGCAACTGTGCCAGTTTGTCCACGCGACTGACTGTTGCTTGTGGCGGTAGATGCTCATACACCGCCTGGACCGGCAGCGCAGGACGATCCTCCCAGACCAGCCCCAGCAGATCGATATCTGTGCGTAAAACGGCACCGCGCTCTTTGAGTTTGCTTTCCAGTATTCGTGCAGAGGCCAGTGCCAGCACCGCCCCATCAACCGCTACCACAGCACCTTCAGGTGCCTGTTCGGCCAGCCACTCCAGTGGCCCCGGTTGACCTGGCATCAGCTTGACCAGTTCGATGGTACTACCGGCAAGCTCTTTGGCCGCCTGTTCCCAGTAACGGCTGTCAGCCCAAAGACCGGCAAAGGTCGGGGTCACAATCAAAGTGCCGACTGAACCGTGAAAACCCGACAACCATTGCCGGCCCTGCCAATAGGCGGGCAAGTATTCTGAAAGATGGGGGTCGGCCGAGGGTACCAACAGTGCCTGTATTCCGTTCTGGCTCATCAAGGCTCTGGCGCGCGCCAAACGCTGCACTACCAATCCCGGATTCAACGACTGAGTACTCATTCCGCCTCCTGCTAGTCACTACTAATATTATTCCCTCCGGATAATGAATCAGCGGCTAAGACTGGGCAACCGCCCAGAAAGGTGCAGGCGCGGTAACGGCTGCTTTAATCGCATTTACTGCGACATCAATATCCTGCTCGCGGGTAAAGCGCCCGAGACTCAATCGAATGGTTCGACCGGCTTTTTCAGCATCATGGCCCAACGCGAGCAACACATGGGACGGGGTTTTACTGGCCGAGTTACATGCCGAAGTAGCCGAATACGCCAGCACAGCGCTCAATGCCGAACTGTTGAAATGCCCTTCGCTGAAGGTCAGGCTCAAGGTATGGGGAATTCGTTGCGTTGGACAGCCATTGCATTGCAACCCCGGCACATCGGCCAACTGCTCCAGCAACCGCTGACGCAGAGCGCCGATATGCGCCAGCTCCTGGGCAAATGATTCGCTGGCCAGGGCAAAAGCAGCCCCCATGCCGGCTATCTGGTGAGTGGCCAGGGTTCCGGAGCGCAGCCCCGACTCATGACCGCCACCATGGATCTGGGCCTGCAAACGATCCTGTGCCCGTGGCCCCACATACAGGGCGCCAATCCCCTTGGGCCCGTAAACCTTGTGCCCCGAAAACGACATCAGATCCACGGCCCACGCCTCCAGGTCGATGGCTACCTTGCCAGCGCCCTGGGCGGCATCAACATGAAACAACGCACCGTGTTCGCGAACCCGTAAACCAATACCCGGGATGTCATTCACTGTCCCGAGCTCATTGTTCACCAGCATCAGCGACACCAGCAGAGTGTCCTCTCGCAACGCATCGCTGACTTGCTGCGCGCTCACAAGCCCATGGCTGTCGGGCGCCAGATACGTCACATCAAATCCTGACTCTTCGAGGAACCGGGCCGTGTCCAGCACCGCCTTGTGTTCAATCTGACTGGTGATGATGTGCCCGCGCGCCTTGCCGCTGGCCAGTGCCACACCCTTCAACGCAAGGTTATTGGACTCGGTAGCACCCGAGGTCCAGATAATGTGCTCGGCCCTGGCATTGATCAGCTGTGCAACCTGTTCGCGAGCCAGCTCCACCGAGCCTCGGGCCTGCTGACCGAAAACATGTGAGCCCGAGGCCGGGTTGCCAAAGTTTCCTTCAAAGCCAAGACAATCGACCATCACCTGAATGACACGAGCGTCCACGGGTGTGGTGGCAGCGTAATCGAAATAAAGAGGTCTTTTGTTCATTGTGCAAACCTACTGAGCGTTCCGGAATCAGGCAGTGCTTGATATCAGAAGAGTGAAGCCACCTTGAAAACGTGGCCATTAGAAATACCCGATTAACCTGGGTGACAAAAGAAGCCGCTTCAACAAATGTCGTAGGAGCCTTCCAAAATTCACGAGATCAAAAAACCATAGCCCTATAAAGCGCTAAAAGTACCTGTCTGCGCAAGTCTGATATGCCATAAGGATATATAAATATGGAATTACGTTAGTTTACGGAATAACAAAAGCTCTTTATAAAGCAGCCTTCGGCTTTCCTTTTGTGGGTATAGCCCTCCCCCGATAAAAGGAGCTGTACATGCAGCTTTTAACACTGCCTGCCACTCCGGCACTCGCGACCTCCATACGGGCCACAGCCCAGGTTTTTGCAGACCCTGCCTCCAAGGCGTTGCTCGCGCATCTGCAACAAATAGCCCCCAGTGATGCCAGTGTGTTGATCATCGGAGAAACCGGCACCGGCAAAGAGATTGTCGCCCGCCATATTCACCAGCTCAGCCACCGCCATCAACAACCGTTTGTGGCGGTAAACTGCGGAGCCTTCTCCGAATCTCTGGTCGAAGCCGAGCTGTTCGGCCATGAGAAAGGGGCATTCACCGGTGCACTCGGGGCTAAGGCCGGCTGGTTTGAAGAGGCTGACGGCGGCACGTTGTTTCTGGACGAAATCGGCGATTTACCATTGCCCATTCAAGTGAAACTGTTACGTGTGTTGCAAGAGCAAGAGGTGGTGCGGCTTGGGTCGCGCAAAAGCACGCCGATCAATGTTCGCGTGCTGGCGGCAACCAATGTGAATCTGGAGCAGGCTATCGATGCCGGTCACTTTCGCGAAGATCTGTATTACCGGCTGAACGTGGTCAGCCTTGTTCTGCAGCCCTTGCGCGAGCGCCAGGGCGACATCCTGCCGCTGGCAAGGCATTTCCTTCAAACCTACCGGCAACGACTGCAACACGGCCCTACAGCATTAAGTACATGCGCTGAACAGGTGCTTATGGATCACCCCTGGCAGGGCAATATTCGCGAGCTTGAAAACGTCGTGCACCACAGCTTGCTCCTGTGCAGCAATCAGACCATCACCGCCCGGGACTTGCGCCTGTCGCAGTCACGCAGCAAACGCCTGGAGCCTGCTGCGCCACAACCATCCACCACCACTGACCACTTGTTACAGCGTGCATTTCAAAAGCTGTTCGAAGAAGAACCTGGCGCCCTGCACGAAACCGTAGAGGACAGCCTGTTGCGCGCGGCTTACGAGTTCTGCCATCACAACCAGGTACATACTGCCAAACTGCTGGGCTTGAGCCGCAATGTCACCCGTACTCGTCTGATCAAACTCGGGGCTCTGGCCGTAAACACACGAAGGCTTGATGCACAAACGGCGTTGTGAGTGGACACCTCGGCAGCAACCCGGCATTGCTGCCGGGCTTTCCCTCAAGCCGGGGTTAATTCCTCGAGCCGGCGCGCTTCCAGCTCTCTTACCAGAGGCAGCACCCGACGTCCGAAATACTCCACCTCTTCCTGAAAATGCAGAAACCCCGCCAGCACCAGATCCACGCCCAAGGCCTTGAGCGCCACGATCCGCTGTGCGATCTGCAGCGGCGTGCCAATCAAATTGGTTTTAAAACCATCGTTGTACTGCACCAGATCCTCAAAGGTTGACTTGGCCCAGTTACCTTCCCCCTCAACTGAGGACTTGCCCGCCTGTTTCGCTGCGTCACCAAAGGCATGAACCGCCTCAACGTCGGCATTTTCGATGATTTCCTGCAACACCGCCCGCGCCTCTTGCTCCGTGTCACGGGCAATGACAAAAGCATTCACCCCGACCTTCACCGAGCGCTGGTTGGCAGCCGCCTTGACACGAATGTCGTCGATCTGTGCCTTGATCCCTTCCGGGGTGTTGCCATTGGTGAAGTACCAGTCCGATACGCTGGCTGCCATATCCCGCGCAGCACGCGAACTGCCACCCTGAAATATTTCCGGATGCGGCAAACCCAGCGGCTTGGGCTTGAGGGTGTAATTGTTGACCCGGTAGAAATCCCCTTTAAAGGTGAAGTTATCCTGGGTCCAGATCCCCTTGAGGACACGAATGAACTCCTCCGAGCGGCGGTAGCGCTCGTCATGCTCCAGCCAGTGCTCACCGATGGCATTGAATTCACCCTTGAACCAGCCACTGACAATATTGACCGCAATCCGGCCCTCCGTCAGCTGATCAATGGTGGCCAGTTGCTTGGCTGCCAGCGCAGGCTTCCAGGGCCCCGGCAGGATCGCAGCGATGACTTTCAAGTGGGTGGTAGCAGCCAATAGCGCGTGGCTGAACGCTACCGACTCGTGCTGGAATTCTGCGCCGTAACCCGCAGTGAAACGGATCTGGGTCAGGGCATATTCAAAACCTGCCGCCTCCGCCAGGCGCGCCAGTTTGCGGTTGTAATCGATCCCCCAATCGGTACGTTGCTCAATCTTGCTGACCACCAGACCACCGCTGACGTTAGGCACCCAGTAGGCAAATTTTATGGCTTGCTGACTCATTGGCATGATCTCGGCGTTAGGAAATGTCCTAACCACAGAGCAGCATCTATGCCAACAGGTCTAAACCGCTCTTACCGCCACAGGAAACCGGCGCGAGCTGTCTGTCTGGCGCTTATTTGTTGAATGACTGTTGGCCCGACAACACTTTTCGAGCGCAAAAGGTCTATCGCCGCTGTCGACCGTTATCGGTAAGATGACGCCCTTCCCGCGCTTGTGCGCCGTACGCCCCGCCGAATTAAGTCGATCCCATGCCTTTTGAACTCAGCGTAGATTTGACCACCCTCGCCATTCTGGCCGCAGTGGCCTTTGTGGCCGGCTTTATCGATGCCATTGCCGGTGGCGGTGGCCTGCTCACCACCCCGGCCTTGCTCACTGCCGGCTTGCCCCCGCACCTGGTGCTGGGCACTAACAAACTCAGTTCGACGTTCGGCTCGGCCACTGCCAGCTTTACGTTCTATCGACGCAAACTATTCCATCCCAGAGAGTGGAAGCTGGCTATTTTCGGGACTTTGGCAGGCGCACTGATCGGTGCCATCGTGGCCCATTACATGCCCGCCGAGTGGCTGAACAAAATGCTGCCGGTGATTGTTTTTGGCTGTGGCCTGTATCTGTTGTTCGGTGGCACACCCAAAACCCCGATCGACAACGATGCACCGATCAAAAAGAAATGGCAGCTGCCACAAGGCCTGGGTCTGGGCTTCTATGACGGCGTAGCCGGACCCGGAACAGGCGCCTTCTGGACCGTCAGCAGCATGCTGATGTATCCCATCGACCTGGTGAAAGCCAGCGGCGTGGCCCGCAGCATGAACTTCGTCAGCAACATTGCGGCGCTGTCGGTATTTGTTTTTTCGGGGCATGTGGACTGGGTGATCGGCCTGACCATGGGCTTTGCCGTAATGGTCGGTGCTTTCTTTGGCGCCCGCAGCGCGATCAGCGGCGGGGCCAAATTCATTCGCCCGGTGTTTATCACCGTGGTCCTGGGACTGACCGTACGCCTAGCCTGGCAACACTGGTTCGGCCAGGCCTAAGCGCCGCGCCACATACAGGTCGATGAGATAGCGCGCAATCGAGCGCGATGCTGGCAGCGGCGGCAAATGATGCACATTGAACCACTGCGCATCTTCTATCTCGTCCGCCTGGGGCACGATATCACCCCCTGCATATTCCGCATGAAAACCCAGCATCATCGAATGCGGAAATGGCCAGCACTGACTGCCCATGTACTGGATATTCGTAACCTCCAGCTGCACTTCTTCACGCACCTCGCGAATCAGGCAATCTTCCGCCGACTCCCCCGGCTCGGCGAATCCCGCCAGCGTGCTATATACCCCCGGCACAAAGCGCGGCGAACGCGCCAGCAGCACCTCATCGCCCCGGGTAATCAATACAATCATGCTCGGCGAAATACGCGGATAACTGCGCAGGTTACAGGGCGCGCAGTACATCGCACGCTCCCCGGGTACCTGCGTCATGGCCCGCCCGCAACTGCCACAGAAACGATGCTCTGTGGCCCAGGTGCCTATTTGCGCGGCGTAGCCCAGGACCTTGTAAAGGGTGTGATCGCCCTCCAGCATAAAAGCCCGCAAGCCCTGCCAGCGGCAGCCTTCAACCTGCGCCGGACGCTCCAGCTCCAGCAGATATACCGGCTCGCCGTCCAGATGCCCGATACCATGCTCGGCCAGCAGCGGCAGGTCCTGACGCTTGAGCCATTCACGGGGGAACAGCGGGCCATTATCGTCAAGCAGAAATCCGTCGGGGCCGCGCACCACAGCCAGGCCGCCAGGTAGGTCTGCATCCAGTACTGCCGTGGTCCAACGCGGTGTCATGAAACGATCCTTGGTCAGGTTAAAAAGTGTCAGTCGAGAAATTCAGGCTTTTGCTTGGTCATATGTGCGGTCATCGCCAACCGCAAGTCGCTTGACTGGAGCATGGCCGCGTTCCATGTCGCGACATACTCCAGACCGTCATCTACGCGGTGATCACGCATATAACCGATCATCTGCTTGGTCCCGCCAATGGCAATCGGCGACTTGCCGGAGATCTCTTGCGCGATCGCCATAACGCCTTCGAGCAACGCCTGATGATCACTGTAGACCCGATTGACCAGGCCGATCGTACGCGCCTCGTCAGCGAGCACCATGCGCCCGGTGTAGGCCATTTCACGCAGCATGCCATCGCCGATGATGCGGGGCAGACGTTGCAGTGTGCCGACATCGGCAGCCATGCCCATGTCGATTTCCTTGATCGAGAACTGCGCATCTGCTGCTGCATAGCGCATGTCGCAGGCGGCGATCAGGTCAATGGCACCCCCCAGGCAATAACCCTGAATGGCTGCCAGAACTGGCTTGCGGCACCCATCGACTGCATTGAACGAGGCCTGCATCTGCAGAATTTTACGCCGCAGTAAACGCGCGTTACGCCCTACATCCTTGCCCAGTTCATTGGCCACAGAGGCCAGCAACATCAGATCAATACCGGCCGAAAAGTGCTTGCCCGCCCCACTGAGTACCACTACGCGGACGGCATCGGTTTCATCGATCCATTGAAAGATTTCGACGATTTCGCTCCAGAACGCCGCATTCATCGCATTGACCTTCTCAGGTCGATTGATCTGCACGTGGGCGATGCTGCCCTGTAACTCAACCTTGAAAGCCTGGTAGTCGGACATAAGCTCAATCCTTTGTGGGGCGCAGTGCCGGTCAATAAGTCGCGGACTATAGCAAGCACTGCGGGCCTCAGGCAGGCCGTTATTACGCCAAAAACCGGGCTACAGAATAAAACGCTCGATCGCCTGGGCGACACCGTCTTCAAGGTTGCTGCCCGTCACGTACATCGCCTGCTTGCGTATTTCTTCCGGGGCCTGGCCCATGGCAATCGAAATCCCTGCCCGATGAAACATCGCCGGATCATTGCCGCCATCGCCGATGGCCGCCGTGCGCACCAGCGGCACATCCAGAAACTCGGCCAGAGCCACCAGCGCATCGCCTTTGTTGGCCTTGAGTGCGGTGATATCCAGATAACGGGCCTGTGAGCGACTGGCGACCGCGAGCCCGCTCAACACCGGTTGCAAGCGCTGTTCAAGGTCCAGCAATAACGGCGCATCGCTGCAGGTGGCTACGATCTTGTGCACCTTGTGCAGATAAGGCTCATAGCTTTCAACCACCTTCGGCGCATACCCGAGGCCGTGCTGCTCGTGAGCGACCATTTCGCCGGACGGATCACGTACCAGCCAGTCTTCATCGACAAACAGCCAGACCTCAACCGGGTGTTCCGCCAACAGGGCCAGGGTCTTTAGCACCCCTTCATAGTGCACATGATGGGACTGCAGGTATTCGCCCTGGGCGTTGACCAGCAGTCCGCCATTGAACCCGGCGACCGGCAATTCAATGCCCAGTTGCTGGCTGATCTCGCGCATGGCTCTGGGCGGTCTGCCGGAGGCCAGCGTGAAATGAACACCCGCCGCCTGCAGCTTTTTCACTGCAGCCAGGTTGCGAGGACTGAGGCTGTGGTCAGGCGACAGCAGGGTGCCATCCATGTCACTCAGCACCAGCTCAATGGACTCTTGCTTCACGTCACTCATCCTATGTTCAGCCAAGCGCGACCATCGCGTGCCAGCAGTTGTTTTGCTGCTTCGGGACCATCCTGTCCAGCCGGATAGGACTGCACGTCCGTGTGTTCACGCCATGCATCGAGAAATGGCTGCACACCGCGCCAGCCGTTTTCAATATTGTCAGCGCGCTGAAACAAGGTCTGATCCCCCGTCAGGCAGTCGTAGATCAATGTTTCGTAGCCGGTGGAAGGCTGCATTTCGAAGAAGTCTTTGTACGCAAATCCAAGGGCGATATTAGCCATTTTCAGCCCCGGCCCCGGTCGCTTGGCCTGAAGGTCAAACCACATGCCTTCGTTGGGCTGAATCTGGATCCGCAAATAGTTTGGCTGCAGCCGGTCTACTTCGGTGTCACGGAACTGCGCATAAGGCGCGGGCTTGAAGCAAATTGCGATTTCAGTATCACGGGCACTCATGCGCTTGCCGGTACGCAGATAAAATGGCACGCCGACCCAGCGCCAGTTATCGATCATGACCTTGAGCGCAACAAAGGTTTCAGTGTTGCTGTCAGGGGCCACGTTGTTCTCTTCGCGATACCCCACGACCGGTTTGCCACCGGACTCACCCTGGGTGTATTGCCCGCGCACCGAGTTTTTCAGCGCTTCTTCCTTCGACCAGGGGCGGATTGCTCCAATCACCTTGGCCTTTTCACCCCGCACCGCATCGGCGCCAAAAGCTGCGGGGGGCTCCATTGCCACCATCGCCAGCAGTTGAAACAAATGATTGGGCAGCATGTCGCGCAGTGCGCCGGTGTGCTCGTAAAAACTGCCACGTGTCTCGACCCCGACGGTTTCTGCCGCGGTGATCTGTACATGGTCGATGTAATGATTGTTCCAGAAGGATTCGAAAAGCCCGTTGGAGAATCGGCTGACCAGAATGTTCTGGACTGTTTCCTTGCCCAGGTAATGGTCAATCCGGTAGATCTGCTTCTCGCTCATGACGGTCAGCAGACAGGCATTCAATGCCTGCGCCGTTTCAACGTCTGAGCCAAAAGGTTTTTCAATAACTACCCGGCGAAAAGCTTCCGGGGTTTCTTTTAGCAACCCGCCAGCACCCAACCGCTGCACCACTTCGCTGAAAAAGCGGGGGGCAGTGGCCAGGTAGAACACCGCGTTGCCGGTGCCACTGGCGATGATCTTCTGTTCCAGCGCGGCATAGGTGCTGTCATCCAGAAAATCGCCCTGCACGTAACTGATGTTCTTCGCCAGCGAAGCCCACAATTGGGCATTCAAGCCCTGGCCCTCAGGATGATCCACTTTGCTGGCGGCTTCATTGCGAATGAAGTCCTCCAGCTTTTTGGCAAAGCCCTCATCACTGATTGCATTGTGGTCGACGCCCACAATATGCAAACCATCGTCCAGCAAACCATCGCGACTCAAGTTGTACAGCGCCGGCATCAGCAAGCGCTTGACCAGATCACCGTGAGCCCCAAACAGGAACAGCGTGGTAGGCGGTGCCGGTTTGGTGTTGGATTTGCTGGACTGATCGGTCATTTCTTAGGTGTCTCCACATGGCCGCCGAAACCAAAGCGCATGGCCGACAACAATTTGTCGCCATACAGGCTTTGCTGGCGTGAGCTATAGCGGGCAAACAAGGCGTTCGACAATACCGGTACCGGGGTCGACTGCTCCATGGCCGCTTCGATGGTCCAGCGGCCTTCACCGCTGTCCGCCACGGCGCCCGAGTAGCCGTCAAGCGGCGCGTCGGTGGCCAGGGCATCGGCGGTCAGATCCAGCAACCAGGACGACACGACACTGCCACGACGCCACACTTCGGCGATATCACCCAGGTTCAGGTCAAAACGCTGATCTTCCGGCAGATTCTCACCGCCCTTCATCTTCATCAGGTTGAAGCCTTCGGCGTATGCCTGCATCAGGCCGTACTCAATACCGTTGTGCACCATCTTGACGAAGTGCCCGGCACCCGCAGGGCCTGCATGGATATAACCACGCTCTGCGCGATCATCTTCAGAAACACGGTCTTTGGTGCGCGCAATATCGCCCATACCCGGTGCAAGTGCGGCGAACAGCGGGTCCAGATGTTTAACGACTTCAGTGTCGCCGCCAATCATCATGCAGTAACCGCGCTCCAGGCCCCAGACGCCGCCCGAAGTTCCGACGTCAACGTACTGCAGGCCTTTTTCGGCCAGCGCCCGGGAACGACGGATGTCATCTTTATAAAAGGTGTTGCCGCCGTCGATGATGATGTCACCGGCGTCGAGCAGTTGGCTCAGGGTCTCGATGGTGTCTTCGGTCGGCGCACCGGACGGCAGCATCACCCAGACAGCACGGGGCTTGGCAAGGCCAGCTACCAGCGCCGGCAAGTCGGTGACGCCTGTGGCGCCTTCCTGCTCGAGGGCACTGACAAAGTCGGTATTGCGGTCAAAAACCACGGTTGTATGCCCATTGAGCATCAGACGCCGCGCGATATTCCCGCCCATACGGCCCAATCCAATAATTCCCAACTGCATGTACTGTTGCTCCCAACGACAAATAAATAGGTGTACAGCACCTTAGTGCAGCATTGCTTAAGGTGCCCGGCTGAGGATTAGTCCTAGCGCATGCTGCATAGTTTCGCACAAGCAGCCACCCAGATTCGCGATTCAATACACTCAGAAGACGAACGAGCACGCCAAGACCGCAAAAAAATTAAAAGTTCACATCATTCAAGAAAGAAATCACAATCGCTCCCGACAGTGATCCAGTCCTGCAACGGGCAATTTGGATACTCGATTTAAAGTTGCCAGAGGCGAAGCGAACCATGACCACCGTATTGTCCGCACAACCTGCCCAGACCCTCTATGTCACAGTTCGCCGTGACGAACTGCGTCAACTCAAGGACGAGTGCGTGCAGTTGCGCCAGGAGCTCGCACAATTGCGCCAGCAATTACAAATCGCCCAGGCCGGCCAGCTTTTTAATGGCGGCGCCGAGCACAGCCGCCACAGCGACTGATCACGCCGATACAAGCGGCGAGCCAAAGCCTGCCGTCATCTGTGACAAAGTTTTCACATCCCGTTAGCAATACTGAAACACTTTGTGGCTGCTCAATATTGAGGCGGCCCTCACTTGTTGTGCCGGGCTAAACGGCATCTACGATTCAAGTTGTTATCAGCTGGAGCGCTGTATGGGGATGTTCAAACGCAGTAACACATCTGCGAAAGGTTTCGACTGGGCCGGACTCGGCTGGCTATTTCTGTTCTTCTGGTACTTCTCCGGCATTACCCAACTGCTGATCCAACTGACGGGTACCTCCGGGTTTTCGGGCTTTCGTCAGGCCTTCATAATGAGTTCCATCTGGCTCGCGCCGATGCTCATGTTTCCCAAGCACACCCGTGTAATGGCAGCCGTCATTGGCGTCTTGCTGTGGGCGTGCTCCATGGCCAGCCTCGGCTATTTCTTCATCTATCAGCAAGAATTCTCGCAAAGCGTCATCTTCATCATGTTCGAGTCGAACATCTCTGAAGCCGGCGAATACATGACCCAGTACTTCGCCTGGTGGATGGTACTGGCGTTCCTTGCCCATACCGCCTTCGCCGTATTCCTCTGGACCCGCTTGCGCCCGGTATACATGCCCCGCGTACAAGCCTGGACAGTAGCAATCGCTTTGCTTCTGGCAGTTGTCGGTTACCCGATCATCAAGCAAACGATCAAGCACGACACCCTGGCCGCCGCCATGGAAAGCTTTGAAAGCCGGGTAGAGCCCGCAGTGCCATGGCAGATGGCGGTGGCGTATCGCCGTTACCTGGAACAACTGGACAACATGCAGGGCATGCTCGCCAGTGCCAGCAAAATTCCGCCCCTGACCAACCTCAAGGACAATGAAGCCGGCAAGCCCACCACGCTGGTGCTGGTCATTGGCGAGTCCACCAACCGCCAGCGCATGAGCCTCTATGGCTACCCGCGCGAGACCACGCCCAACCTCGACAAATTGCGCGACCAGCTGGCGATTTTCGACAACGTCGTGACGCCGCGTCCTTACACCATCGAAGCACTGCAACAAGTCCTGACCTTTGCTGACGAAGAAAACCCTGACCTGTACCTCAGCACCCCATCGCTGGTCAGCGTGATGAAGCAAGCCGGATACAAAACCTTCTGGGTGACCAACCAGCAGACCATGACCAAGCGCAACACCATGCTCACCACGTTCTCCGAGCAGGCAGACCAGCAGGTCTATCTCAATAACAACAGGAACCAGAACGCGCGCCAGTATGACGGTGACGTGCTCGAACCCTTCAACAAGATCCTGGCCGACAGTGCACCACGCAAGCTGATCGTGATTCATCTGCTCGGCACGCACATGAGCTATCAGTACCGTTATCCGCCGACCTTCGACAAGTTCACCGATCGCAACGGCGTCCCTGCCGGCCTGACCGATGATCAGGTGCCGACTTACAACAGCTACGACAATGCCGTTTTGTATAACGACTTTGTGGTGTCGAGCCTGATCAAGGATTTTGCCAAGACCGACCCCAACGGCTTCCTGCTGTATCTGTCCGATCACGGTGAAGACGTGTTCGATTCGGTTGGCCACAGCACGCTGGGCCGCAACGAAGCCAAACCCACAGCGCCGATGTACACCATTCCGTTCATGGCCTGGGCTTCGCCAAAATGGCGTGAGAGCCATGCATGGAACTTCGCCAGCGACCTTGGCCGTCCTTACAGCAGTTCACAGTTCATCCATACCTGGGCAGACCTGGCCGGTTTGAGCGCTGACGAACTGGACGACAAGAAGAGCCTGGTGAGCGATCAATTTGTCGCCCGACCTCAATTGATCGGAGATCCGTACTCGCGCCCGCAAAAAGCCTTGATCGACTTCAGTCTGATCAAACCCAAGGCCCCTGCCGCGAGCGATGTGGCCAAACAGTAAAAACGCAACGGGGAGCCAATGGCTCCCCGTTCAGTTTCAGTTGATCCCCGCCCTGCCAAACAGCGCCGTGCCTCTACAGATATTTGTTCCAGAACAGCATCTGACCGTGGGCCGGGTTGAGCTGGCCCTCGCTAAATCCGAACTTCCTGTAGGAACCTTGAGCGACCGGGTTGCCCTCAAGCACCTCGAGAGTGATCTTGCAGCAATCACGTTCACGGGCAATCTCCTCGACCTTGAGCAGCATCTGCTGACTCAGGCCCAGACCGCGGAATGTATCGACCACCGACACGTCGTGCACGTTGACCAGAGGCTTGCCGGCAAAGGTCGAGAAGCCTTCAAAACAGTTGACCAGCCCCGCCGCCTCGCCATTGACAAACGCCAGCACGCTGAACGCATGGGGACGCTTGGCCAGCTCTGCAGGCAACTGCTCCAGCACCTGGGGCGACAACGCCTCACCGCCGCCCATAGGGTCTTTGGCATAGTGATTCAATACGTCTCTCAAAGCCTGGGCGTGAACCGGGTTTGTATAGTTTGCTTGCACTACCACGACATCCGACATTGCTTGGATTCCTTGACGACTGGGTTCTTGGTGTCCGATTTTGATGACACCCGACCTTAGCGTGCCTGAAGCGCCACAGACAAGTGCCCGCGTCATGTGTGGCCAGAGGGATCCAGGGTTTGCATCAGCGCCTCGACTTGCGGCACAAGGCAGTCGGCGTCCAGGTAAATCAGTACATGGCGAAACTGTTGATTGTCCTGGCGATACGCCTCGACATCCACAGCCGCAACATCTGCCATCTTCTGGCTGAGCAGCAGTAAATCGAAATCATGGACCTGAGCGTCATACAGGCTCATTAACGCCTGCAGGTCATACAAGGGGGCAATTCGGAAATACCCCGCAGCATTAAGCGACTTTTCTATTTTTAAAGCCTGAGCCCAATCGGCATCGGCAATCAGTATTCGCAATGACTTGGTGGGCATGATGTCTGAACCATCGTCAAATGCATTCTGTTAGACCGGGACACGCCAGCTTTACCACTGGCACCAAAGCGCAAATGGGTGCGCTCCGGGACATTTCAAGACACCGCTTGTCACGTCATTGATTCCTCAGCCGAGCCTCGGGCCATCTCCCCCCGGAGCGCCAGGCGGCACTCCGTGTCATGTTCGAGACTGCCGGCTACGCCCTCACTGCCAGCCGAACTTGCGGATGTAGAAACCTTTCACTGCCTGGGTCAGCGCCATGTAGGCCAGCAGAATCATTGGCAAGAACACAAAGTACAGCGGCGGCAACGCCTGCAATTTGAAGTAGCCAGCCAACGGCCCCATTGGCAGGAAGATACCTACCAACATGATCACAGCTGTCATGACCATCAGCGGCATCGCTGCACGGCTTTGCAGAAATGGAATTTTCGGCGTCCGGATCATGTGCACGATCAGCGTTTGAGTCAGCAGCCCGACCACGAACCAGCCCGACTGGAAAAGAGTCTGGTGCTCAGGTGAGTTGGCTTTGAACACGTACCACATCAAACCGAACGTGAGAATGTCGAAAATCGAGCTGATCGGTCCAAAGAACAGCATGAAACGCCCTACCTCGGCGGGTTGCCAGCGCTGGGGCTTTTTAAGCATTTCTTCATCGACGTTATCGAACGGGATAGCAATTTGTGACACGTCGTACAGCAGGTTCTGGACCAGCAGGTGCATCGGCAACATAGGCAAAAACGGGATAAACGCACTGGCGACCAACACCGAGAACACGTTGCCGAAGTTCGAGCTGGCGGTCATTTTTATGTATTTGAGCATGTTGGCGAAGGTCCGGCGCCCTTCCAGTACACCCTCCTCCAGCACCATCAGGCTTTTTTCCAGAAGAATGATGTCCGCTGCTTCCTTGGCGATATCCACCGCACTGTCCACGGAAATCCCGATGTCCGCGGTACGCAGCGCAGGTGCGTCGTTGATCCCGTCCCCCATAAAGCCAACCACATGGCCATTGGCTTTGAGCAAGCGCACGATGCGCTCTTTGTGAGTGGGGGTGAGCCTGGCAAACACGTTGCTGGTTTCGACGGCCACCGCCAGTTCAGCGTCGGTCATGCGTTCGATGTCGTTACCCATCAACAGCCCTTGCTGCTCCAGGCCCACTTCACGGCAAATCTTCGCAGTGACCAGTTCGTTATCGCCAGTCAGAACTTTTACCGCGACCCCGTGTTCGGCTAACGCCTTGAGTGCTGGCGCAGTGCTCTCCTTTGGCGGGTCAAGGAAAGCGACATAACCAATCAGCGTCAGGTTCTGCTCGTCTGCCAGGCTGTAAGTGTCACGACCCTTCTCAGTCATTGGCCGTGCAGCAACCGCCACCACCCGCAAACCCTCTTCGTTAAATGCCGCGGTCACCTGGCGAATACGCGCCAGCAACTCATCGCTCAGGGCTTCTTCCCGTTCGCCATGGCGCACGGTTTTGCAAACGGCCAGCACTTCTTCGACAGCGCCTTTGCAGATCAGCAGATGAGGCTGATCCTGCTCGGCCACCACAACCGACATCCGCCGCCGTGTAAAGTCGAAAGGAATTTCATCGACCTTGTTAAAGGCTGTGCCCACATTCAACTCGCGGTGCACCTCGACATGCTCCAGCACCGCCACGTCCAGCAGGTTTTTCAGTCCGGTCTGGTAGTAGCTGTTGAGATAGGCCATTTCCAGAACGTCATCCGACTCTTGCCCCCAGACATCGACGTGGCGTGCGAGAAAGATTTTGTCCTGGGTCAAGGTGCCTGTTTTATCGGTACACAGTACATCCATCGCGCCAAAGTTCTGGATCGCGTCCAGCCGTTTGACGATGACTTTTTTACGTGACAGAAACACTGCGCCTTTGGCCAGGGTTGAGGTCACGATCATCGGCAGCATTTCCGGGGTCAGGCCCACTGCCACCGACAAGGCAAACAGCAAGGCTTCGGTCCAGTCACCCTTGGTAAAGCCATTGATGAACAGCACCAGCGGCGCCATTACAAACATGAAGCGGATCAGCAACCAGCTGACTTTGTTGACCCCGGTCTGAAACGACGTCGGCCCCCGATCCGTCGCGCCAACCCGCTGTGCCAGCGCGCCGAAGTAAGTGTTGTTGCCGGTGGTCAGTACCACTGCCGTGGCCGCGCCGGATACCACGTTGGTGCCCATGAACAGAATATTGTCCAGTTCCAGCGGGTTACTGGTCTGGCTGTCGGACTGCCGCGCAAACTTCTCCACCGGCATTGATTCACCGGTCATTGCCGCCTGGCTGACAAACAGGTCTTTGGCGCTAAGCACCCTGCAATCTGCCGGAATCATGTCGCCCGCGGACAACACAATCAAATCCCCCGGGACCAATTGCTTGATCGGCAACTCAATGCGTTGCGCACCTCTGATTTGCTGAGTTACGCCGGAGAACTTGCCAAACATCGGGGTGGTGTCAGCATTGAAATCACGTCGCATGACCGTGGCGGTGTTACTCACCATCGCCTTGAGTGCGTCCGCTGCTTTGTTGGACTTGGCTTCTTGCCAGAAACGCAGCAACGTCGACAACACCACCATGGTGCCAATCACCATCGCAGCCTGAATGTCATCTGTGGCCAGAGAGACCGCGGCAAGCAAAGTCAGCAACAAGTTGAACGGGTTCTTGTAGCAATGCCACAAGTGCACCCAGCGGCTGAGTGGCTGCTCGTGTTCAACCTCGTTCAGCCCATGTTGCTGGCGCAGCGCCTCGGCCTCGGCCTCGCTGAGGCCATCGGTATGGGTGCCCAGACTGTCGATCAATACCGCGCTGTCGCGGTTGGCCGCAGCCACCAGGGTTTGTGCCAGCGTCGGCGGGACTTCCCGGCTGACCGTGGTGTTGGTCAAACTATCAAGCAAGGCCAAACGCCGGAAATGCCGGCCGATATGGCGAGTGCGCAAAAATCCGGCGAAGAATTCTTTGAGGGTGAGTTTCATCGTGCTACTCCTGCGCCGTCTGCACTCACCCTTTGAGAGTGACTACGCAGACGGCCTTGATCTGGAACCGTCGTTCATGGTTTGAATCCGGATGCTCGCGCTTAATCAAACAATCGAACACAGCCCGGCAACCTGGGCCGATGTTGGCGCCGGCGCACCGGGATAAAAAAGTTGCCCATAACGATTCCCCTGACGGTCTACGAAGCCAGGCAGCAGGCACGGCAAGAGCGCGCGCGAGTACCAAAAGGCACACGCGCGCAGCGTGTCGCGACCATGCCGCCAAGGGCATTGATCACACACGTTTCAGTATCGATGAGAGGGCTTCCGGGGACGGGTCGTGGATGACCCGATAAAGGTGCCGTTTCTCGCTAGTCAGCAAGACAACGGCAGGGGAATCTGCGCGCTAGCTTGCCGAGAATATGCCGGTGTTCATAACCGGCCGACTACTGTGACTCGAGCTGCTACCCACTGAAAACCTGCGCTATTAATGAAAACGCCGGCAGCTTACGCCCGGCGTTTTAGAGAGTAAACCGCAGGAAGGCTGCCGTTTTATGAATCAGATGGATCTTCAGGCAGGGTTCAGTTTCATCCGGAGAATGTCATATGAGGCGGTATTGCGGCGCGCATAAAGGGCCGAAACTCAGGGGCTTTCCCATTGCCTGAGACGAACCCGGCAATGCTTCATTGCGTTGACAATATGTTTCTCCACCATGCTTCGCGACACACCGAGGCGCTCGGCAATTTCAGGATGCGACAAGCCTTCAAGCTTGCGCAGCAAAAAGCAGTCGCGGCACGCCGCAGGCAGCTCGGCCAGCGCCCGCTGGAGCAGGTCCAGACGCTGATTGCGGTCCATCAACACCTGCGGCGAAGGGCTGAAAAAACGCTCCTCAGTGTCCAGTACCTCCAGCGGCTCAACCTGGCGCAAGGCGTTGCGCCGATGACCATCGATCACCAGGTTGAGTGCCGTGCGATACAAAAATGCACGGGGCTGCTCAATGGGTGCATCACTGGTGCGCTCAAGCACTCGTACGTAAGCATCATGCGCGACATCTTCGGCCGCCTGAGCATTGCCCAGTCGGGCACTCAAAAACGTGACCAGTTCACGATAGTAGTTTTCCAACATGACTCCTGGCCGCAACGTCAGCGGCAACATTCCATGAGCGCAGAAACAGTCCGAATCGATAGCGGCGCGATGATGGCACTTCTGAAGATGCAATTTATAGCAATTCTCATCTAGATTTAAGATGCATGCCCTTGAATCGCACAGAAACATTAAGTAACACCTGTAAAAACAAACAGTTAAATCCGCGCCCCACACCTTCGTCTACTCAACAGCTCCCCGTGTCTGTCGGTTCGCCGAGGCTGTTGGCTTTTGCCCTTAACAGCTGCAAAAACCTGATCACGGACCGATTTCCATTGGCCGGAACCCTGCATGAAACGCCCTGGACAGACCCGCCGCGCACTTCTCATCGCCCTGTGTTGCTTGCTGGCTGGCGCCCTGGCTGCGTGGTCATTTCTGCCCCTGGGTGGCGAAGCCTATGACACCGTGCCTGTTACCCGCGGCGACATTGAAAGCAGCGTGACCGCCCTGGGCACCCTGCAGCCCCGGCAATATGTCGATGTGGGTGCGCAGGCCTCCGGGCAAATCAACAAAATCCATGTCGAAGTCGGTGCTGAAGTCAAAGAGGGCCAGTTGCTGGTCGAAATCGACCCCGCGACACAAAGTGCCAAACTCGAGGCCAGTCGCTTTGCGATTGAAAATCTGCAGGCCCAGTTGCAAGAACAACGCGCCTTGCACGATCTGGCCAAACAAAAATATCAGCGCCAGCTGCACCTCGCCAAAGGCGGTGCCACCCGAGAAGAAGACGTACAAAGTGCAGACGCAGAAGTGCGTACTACCCGGGCCCGAACCGAGATGTTCCAGGCGCAAATCCGTCAGGCCCGGGCCAGTTTGCGCAGTGACCAGGCAGAACTCGGCTACACCCGTATCTACGCCCCCATCTCCGGCACCGTGGTAGCGCTGGATGCGCGCGAAGGCCAGACCCTGAATGCCCAACAGCAGACACCCTTGATTCTGCGCATAGCCAAACTCTCACCCATGACCGTCTGGGCTGAAGTCTCGGAAGCGGATATCGGCTACGTCAAACCGGGCATGCCCGCATATTTCACCACCCTGAGTGGTGGCAACAGGCGTTGGAACAGCAGAGTGCGGCAGATTTTGCCCGTACCGCCCAAACCGCTTAATGAAGCCAGCCAGGGGGGCGGCAGCCCGGCCAGCGCAGGCAAAAGCGGAAGTGCCCGGGTGGTGCTGTACACCGTATTGCTCGATGTCGACAACACCGATCAAGTGCTGATGCCCGAAATGACCACCCAGGTATTTTTCGTCTCCGGCCAGGCCCAAGACGTATTGCTGGCCCCCATCATTGCGTTACAGGCCAGCACTGAAGGCGACCGACAAACCGCCCGTATCGTGGCCAAAAACGGCAAGTTGCAATTGCGCGAGATCCGCACCGGGATTAGTGACCGCTTGCGGGTGGAAATTCTCGATGGCCTGAATGAAGGCGATCGCCTGCTCATCGGCCCGGCCACCGGCAACGGAGGCTAGATGTCCACTCCCTTGATCGAGCTGCAAGAGATCCGCAAGGTCTACGGGGGTGACGGCACGCCCGAGGTTCAGGTACTCAAAGGGATCAGCCTGGCGATCCATGCCGGAGAGTTTGTCGCGATTGTCGGGGCCTCTGGCTCAGGCAAATCGACCCTGATGAACATTCTCGGCTGCCTCGACCGCCCGACCTGCGGCCGCTATTTGTTCGCCGGTGAAGACGTGGCCTGTCTGGACAGTGACGAACTGGCCTGGTTGCGCCGTGAAGCCTTCGGCTTTGTGTTTCAGGGTTACCACCTGATCCCCTCGGCTTCGGCCCAGGAAAACGTCGAAATGCCGGCCATCTATGCCGGCATGCCCGCCGCCGAACGCCACGCCCGCGCCGCCGCCCTGCTCGATCGTCTGGGGCTGGCCGAACGCACTGGCAATCGCCCGCACCAACTCTCTGGCGGCCAGCAACAGCGGGTATCGATTGCCCGGGCCCTGATGAACGGCGGACACATCATCCTCGCCGACGAGCCCACCGGCGCTCTGGACAGTCACAGCGGCGCCGAAGTCATGACGCTGCTGGATGAGCTGGCCAGCCAGGGTCACGTGGTGATCCTGATTACCCACGACCGCGAAGTCGCAGCCCGGGCCAACCGCATCATCGAAGTGCGCGACGGCGAGGTGGTCAGCGACAGCGCCAACGCTCAACCCTGTGGGCACACCGAGAATCCCGACGCCTTGCAGGCCGTCGATTTGCGTAAACGCCTGAATGAAGGCAGTGAAGCCCGCGGGGCCTGGAAAGGCGAACTGGTGGACGCGGTACAGGCCGCATGGCGGGTGATGTGGATCAACCGCTTTCGCACCGCCCTGACGCTGCTGGGTATCGTCATCGGCGTGGCGTCGGTGGTGGTTATGCTGGCCGTTGGCGAAGGCAGCAAACGTCAGGTCATGGCGCAAATGGGCGCGTTCGGCTCCAACATCATCTACCTCAGCGGCATGTCGCCCAGACCCCGTGCGCCCCCCGGCATCGTCACCCTCAACGATGTAGCGGCACTTTCGACCTTGCCTCAAGTGCACATGATCATGCCCGTCAACGGTGCCGAAATCGGCGTGCGCTATGGCAACCTTGATCACACGATGTATACCGGCGGCAATGGCGTCGCCTTTTCTGCGATTTTCAGCTGGCCGGTGGTGCAAGGCAGCTTCTTCACCCAGGCGGATGAAGACGCCGCCGCCGCGGTCGCAGTGATCGGCAAGAAGGTCCGCGACAAGGTCCTCAAGGACGTGCCCGACCCCATTGGCCAGTACATCCTGCTGGAAAACGTACCGTTCCGCGTGGTTGGCGTGCTGGCTGAAAAAGGCGCCAGCTCTGGCGACTCCGACAGTGACACGCGCATCGTGGTGCCCTACTCCGCTGCCAGCGTGCGCCTGTTCGGCACGCACAATCCGGAATACGTGGTGATCGCCGCCACCGATGCGAGCAAGGTCAAACAGACTGAAACCGCCATCGAGCAACTGATGCTCAAACTGCACCACGGCACGCGGGATTTCGAGATCACCAACAATGCAGCGATGATCCAGGCCGAAGCCAGAACCCGTAATACGCTGTCGCTGATGCTGGGTTCGATTGCCGCCATCTCACTGCTGGTTGGCGGTATCGGGGTGATGAATATCATGCTGATGACCGTCCGTGAGCGAACCCGCGAAATTGGTATCCGCATGGCCACCGGCGCCCGTCAACGCGACATTCTGCGCCAGTTCCTCACCGAGGCCCTGATGCTCTCGGTGGTCGGTGGCCTGGCAGGTATAACCCTGGCTTTCATGGTCGGCGGGATACTGCTGATGTGCGATGTAGCTGTGGCGTTCTCACCGTTTGCGGTCCTCGGTGCCTTTGCTTGTGCACTGGTGACAGGCGTTATCTTCGGCTTCATGCCGGCCCGCAAGGCTGCCCGGCTCGACCCGGTCACGGCCCTTACCAGTGAATGATTCGATGAAGCTGCCCTTGAGCCTGCTGACCGCATGCCTGCTGCTGAGTGCGTGCAACCAGACCCGCCTCCACAACGAGCCTGCGCCGATCCCCCCTGCCAACTGGCAAGGCGCCCATACGCTGAGCAGTCCAGCGGGCAATCAGCAGTGGTGGACGCATTTTTCCAGCCCCGAACTGGACCGTCTGATTGCCCAGGCCCGGGCTGGCAGCTACGACCTTGCAGCCGCCGTCGCACGCGTGCAGCAGGCCCGGGCCAGTGCCGTGATCGCGGGGGCCCCGCTACTGCCCGAAGTGTCATTCGGCGCCAGCGCCAATCGCCAGAAGCTCTTGCACGGCAAGGGCTATAACCAGCTTGATGGCAACGATGACAAGCAGGCCGTGGACTATTTTGATGCCAAGCTGAGCGCCAGTTATGAAGTGGACTTTTGGGGCGGCAAATCCGCAGCACGGGACAGCGCCGTGCAGGCACTCAAGGCCAGTGAGTTTGATCAGGCCACGGTCGAGCTGACCTTGCTCAGCAGCGTGGCCAACAGTTATGTGCAAACCCTGGCCTTCAACGAACAACTGCGCATTGCCAGGCTCAACCTGGCCAATGCGCAGAACGTCATGCAGGTCGTGCAAACCCGCTATGACGCCGGCTCGGCCACGGCCGTGGAACTGGCCCAGCAAAAGAGCCTGGTGGCCGGCCAGCAACGGCAATTGCCACTGGTTGAGCAACAGGCCCAAGAGGCGCGAATTACCCTGGCCGTGCTGCTTGGGCAACCGGTGCAAAGCCTTGTTCTGGGCAACACTGCGTTCGGCCAGTTGCAATGGCCATCGATTGGCAGCGGCTTGCCCAGCGCACTGCTGACCCGGCGCCCCGACATCGCCAGTGCCGAAGCCAGGCTCGCCGCAGCAGCGGCCGACATCACAGTGGCCCGTGCAGCCATGCTGCCCGGCCTGACCCTCAGCGCGAGCCTGGGATCGGGCTCAGACCGTTTCAGCGAGCTCCTGCGCAGTCCGCTCTACAGCCTCGCCGCCGGGCTGGCAGCCCCGATTTTCAATAACGGCCGCCTCAGCGCCGAGCGCGACAAAGCCACGGCGCACCAGCAAGAGCTGCTGCAAATCTATAGGGGGAGCATCATCAACGCCTTCGCCGACGTCGAAAAAGCCCTCAACAGCGCCAGCGGCCTGGACCGACAACGGCAATGGCAAGACGAAGAACTGAAACAGGCGCAGCAGGCATTCGATATTGCCGAACAACGCTATAAAGCCGGGGTCGAGATGTTGCTGACGGTCCTGGAGACCCAGCGCACGCTGTATCAGGCACAAGACCGGAACGTTCAATTGCGCGTGGCCCGGTTGCAGGCCAGCATCGCGCTGTACAAGGCATTGGGCGGCGGCTGGCAGGTTCAGTCTCCTCCTGATGTACCTCCCCTGTAGGAGCGAGCTCGCTCCTGCAAGAGTTACGGTAAGCCACTGGATGGAACTCTGAATGACGGGGGCAATCAGTGATTCATGCCCTGCGGTTAAATGTGCTTTGCCCGACTTGCGGTTTTTCCGGCTGGGAAAGGCGAGGATACTCAGCCTGATTCTTACGACCCCCAAGGAGTTATCCATGACAGTTCCAGCATTCGGCGTCGGCACTTTCCGCCTCAAAGGCCAAGTGGTGATTGATTCAGTCAAAAATGCTCTTGAGTTGGGCTATCGGGCCATCGACACCGCCCAGATCTATGAGAACGAAGCCGAGGTCGGCCAGGCCATCGCCGAGAGCAGCGTACCCCGCGATCAACTGTTCATTACCAGCAAGATATGGGTCAGCAACTTCGCCCACGACAAACTGATTGCCAGCCTCAAGGACAGTTTGAAAAAGCTGCGCACCGACCACCTGGACCTGACCCTGATTCACTGGCCTTCGCCGAACAATGAAGTCCCGGTCGCAGAGTTCATGGGCGCGCTGCTTGAAGCCAAAAAACTGGGCCTGACCAAAGAAATCGGGGTTTCCAACTTCACTATCGACCTGCTGAAAGACGCCATTGCCGCCGTCGGTGCCGAAAACATCGCCACCAACCAGATCGAACTGCATCCGTATTTGCAGAACCGCAAACTGGTTGAGTTCGCACAGAGCAAAGGCATCCATATCACGTCTTACATGACCCTGGCCTACGGCGAGGTGCTGAAAGATCCGGTGATCAAGGCCATTGCCGATCGCCATGGGGCGACCAGCGCCCAGGTGACCCTGGCGTGGGCCATGCAACTGGGCTACTCGGTGATTCCGTCATCCACCAAGCCTGCCAATCTTGAGAGCAATTTCAAGGCCCGCACCCTGACCCTGAGCGAAGAAGACATGGCGCAGATTGCAGCGCTGGATCGCGGCCATCGCCTGACCAACCCGCAAAGCGTTGCGCCGAAGTGGGATTGACCGCTGCACTGTGACAGGCAGGAACGAGCTTGCTTCATGCTCCCCGCAGACGATCCGGCTGAAACCATCGCGAGGCAAGCTCGCCCCTGCCGTCGTTATTTCTGATTCGTCCCGAACCTCTGTAGCTGCATCTCCTGCAGCCGGCTCAGGGTGCGGCGAAAGGCAAACTCCAGATAACCTTGGGTGTACAGCTGATTCATTGGCACTTGCGCCTCAATGCACACCGGTACTTTGCGGTCGTAGCACTCGTCTACCAGTGCGATGAAACGTCGTACGCTGTCGTCGAATCTGGACAGCTGCGGCAATTCGCGATCTCCGGCCTCGACCTTTACCGGGCCATCTTCGGTCCCCCGGGCAATCTTGCCCTCCCGTTGCTCGGCACTCAGGCAAGGCACATCACTGAGCAGTATCACTTTGAAGCGGTCACAGATATCCATGAACTCACCGGCGGCCAACGGCTGCTCGCACAGCTCATGAAAGTTGCACCACAGCACAGTGTCGCTGGCTTGCACCACCCGCACAGAGCGATGTCCGACGCTAATCGGCAGGTCAGAGGCAGCCTGCCCCCGGGTCAGTTCTGCAAACACTGGCGGCATGACTCTCGGCTGCCCCGGACCGGTCACCCAATAGCGTTGTTTGGCGATGCCGGGATGCAAGCGATGATCCTCGGTGCCGTCGACCGAGACGATGTCCATATGCTTGAGAATTGCGCTAATCGCAGGGGCAAAGCGTTCTTTGTTGTGCCCCTGGCTATACAGCTGCTCCGGCGGTTGATTGGAGGTACAGACCAGTACCACCCCTTCATCAAACATCACCTGAAACAAACGCCCGAGAATTATGGCGTCACCGATGTCATTGACGAACAGCTCGTCAAAACACAGAACCTTGAGCTCTTTGCCCAACTCCTTGGCCAGAACGTTAAGCGGGTCGGTGGTACCGGTCAGTTGAAACAGCCGCTGATGCACCCATTGCATAAAGTGATGGAAATGCTGGCGCCGCGCCGGGACTTGCAGGCTCTGGTAAAACTGATCCATCAACCAGGTTTTCCCCCTGCCCACCGGCCCCCACAGATACACGCCCCTGACCTCCCGGGAGCCTTGCTGCAGAGCCTCGTGGCAACGTTGCAGCACCTGTACCGCCTGCCATTGGGCCGGATCATGGACAAAACCTTGCTGCTCGACGGCCTGTTGCCAGGCACTGAGGGGGGACTCAACATTCATTGCGATGACGGGCTCCGGAATCAGATCCGCCAGTATGCCAGCAAGGCCATGACTTTCGGCACTTGAAATTGTCCAGGGCATCACCACATTGTTACCCGAGCGGTAACAGAGCATTTTGCCATCAGGCCTTTTTACTTTGATGGATTGGCGTATCATTTAATGGGTGTAATGAACTGTAATTGAAACAACAGGACACTTCGTACGACGCTTATCGATTCTTTAACTCGCGCCGTAACTTCTTTCCGCCTGCATGGCAAATGAAGTGAGTCAGTTTGATAACTTTAGAGGCCACTCCCATGAAAACTTTAATTGCGTTATTCCTTGCCGGCTTTGCCAGCCTGGCCGTTGCAAGTGGAAGTACAACGCAGCCACCCTCGTCGGTCGAGCACTACAGCTACGGGTCGAAACTGGACATTGCGAAAGTGATCAGTCTGTCCAGCATCCCCGATGTATGCGAGGTTGTTCCGGCGCAAATGATCTATGAAGACTCCCATGGTCAGCGTCACACCCTTGAATACCAGGTGATGGGCGACGGTTGCAGCAACCGCTAGACACACGCAGTTTCCGCACGGACGCAACCCCCGGGCCCCCTCTTTCGAGGGGGCTTTTTATTGGGCGGGCAAAACACCCGATTATTACTGATCCGGAAAGACTGCATGGCAAAGGTTTGACTTTAATCAATACGGCAGACGCGTATTCTATGTTCATCCCTCAGCACAACATTGAAACAGGGCACGGTACTTCGTATTACGTCGCACGTCTGACGGCGTAATAACTTCTCCCGCCGACACGGCAATTGAAGTCAGTGATACGTGATTGTTTTAAGGTCTCAACAATGAAAAGTTTGATTGTTCTTGCACTGATTGGTTTTTCAACACTGGCGGGCGCTGATGAACTTCAAGTCGCGCAACAACCGGCTGTAGAACATTACACCTATGCCACCAACCTCGATATTGCGAAAGTTATCAGTGTGTCGCCTCTGGATGACGTCTGCGAAGTCGTTCCGGCGCAAATGACCTACGAAGACCATCAGGGTCAGCGTCATATTCTCGAGTACCGCGCAATGGGTAACGGCTGCAGTAACGGTTAATACAGGCGCGACTGCAGGACGAGGTCGATAACAATCGGGGGTTCTGGTTGTCATCGCCCTGGCAGGGTCAGAATTTGATGAGCGAGGCCCTGGTCAGCTTCTGCTTCGAGCCCCTGAAACGCCCGCTGATGGGTGCGCCAAAGGCCGCGCATGACCTGGGATCGAGGCGAATGTCGCAACGTAGCGGCATGGGTCTGGTGAGCAGCGAAGAATGCGACTTTGTCAGTGGCAAGTTTGCCTGCGACTTGCGGGAGATAACCCGGGAGTAATGGCTGGCACGGCAAAACCGCACCTCAAAAAAAGCCCGACCCTGCATTGGCAGGGTCGGGCTCGAAGCGCTTGGCCAGCGGTTCGTGAAAGACGTCAGAATCAGTCTTTTTTCTCGGAAATCACTTTGCCGCTATGGTCAAAAGTGGTTTCGACCTCGACTTCCACGCCGTCAATTTTCTTCAGGCCTTCAGCTTTCCAGATGCCTGCAGCCGGGTCTTGCAGCTCGATTTTCTTGATCACGGTGTAACCATTTTTGCCCTGAAGCACTTGAACTGCTTCTTCGGAGAAGGCCCAGTTCGGACCCGGAGTAGCAGCCATCGCAGCGCCGGAGCTCAACAGGACAGCGGCAGTGATCGCAGCAGCAAAGGTTTTCTTCAACATTGTCTTAACTCCATTAATTGATGTTGCGTCTGGTACTCAATGTGACTGGAACAACCGTAGCAGATATAAAACAGCCCATGGACCTAAATGGCATGCTTTTGATCTGGCTCAGGTTCTCGTTAACTCCGGCACAGGGTTAGAATGCTCGGCCTCAAGGAGAACCAATGAGCGATACGCGCCACGCACCAGCCCAATACGATGCCATCACCGAAGCTGCTGCTCAGTGGTGCATGCGTTTGCACGAGCCCGATTGCACAAACCAGGAGCGTGAAGCATTCGCTGTGTGGCTGCACGCAGACCCTCTCCACGCCATCGAGTACGAAGCCATGCTCGATATCTGGGATATCAGCGAGCACTTGCCCCGCCCGGCGCAAATCACTGCGGGCCCTGAAAAACAACGTCGCAGTACCTGGCAACGCCTGAGCATTGCTGCCGCAATCCCCCTGATCGCGGTTCCACTGGCCGCTTATGGCGGCTGGCAACTGGGCTGGGTGCCCAGCTCCTATCAGCGCCTTGAAGCAGGTAATAGCGTAAAAACCGTGACCCTGGCCGATGGCAGCCAGGCAGAACTTAATCTTGGTACGCAACTGACCTTCAGCAACTACAAGGACCAGCGCCGGGTTTCCCTGAAAAATGGTGAAGCCTTTTTCAAGGTAAGCCACGATGCCTCGCACCCCTTCGTGGTGCAGGCGGCCGAAGGACGGATCCGGGTCACCGGCACCCAGTTCAATGTGTGGATGTATGAAGACCAGGTGCGGGTGACACTGGTGGAGGGCTCGGTGCTGGTTACCAGCAACAAGAATCTGAAGAGTGACGGCTTGCGCCTCGAACCGGGGATGCAGGCACGCTATAAAGCCGGCGACTACGCCCCGCAGATCAGCCAGACTTACACCAACGCACCGGAGCTTGCATGGCGCGACGGCAAGCTGGTGCTGGACAACCTGCCGCTGGCCGACGCCTTGCCCCTGATCAATCGCTATCTCGGCACACCTCTGGTGCTGGCCGACAACGCCGCCGGAAAACTGCGCATTGGTGGCGTCTTCAATACCCGGGACATCAATCAGTTGGTGAATTCCCTGCCCAAGGTGTTGCCGGTGTACCTGAACCTGGGCCAGGACGGCAAACCGCTGATCAGCTCTTTGCCCCGCGGCTAACCCCGGGGCAATCAAATACCCCCATCGCTGGCAAGCCCGCGCCTGCAAGACCGGCGTCAGCGCGCCCCGTATTCACAGCCGGTAACCGGATCCACCCTGCCCCCTGCAAACTCACATTCAAGGACGTCCCTCGGCAGGGCTGTCTGTTGAACTTTGCAGTCCGGCAGGTGCCAGTACAGAAAACGAAGCACATTAAAAAAAAATTAATAATCGGTTAAAACACCCGCCCGTAAAGGGCCCTTGGGTGAATGCGACGATTTCACGACAAATTTTCTACATTCCGCTGTTCATGATTTACACCGCTCATTCGTCTAATTAACCGAGAGCATTTTTTATTTTCCTGATCAGGCTCTGAAAAGGAGTTTTTTGCATGCGAGACCAGCAAATGCCAACGGACGGCCAACAGCATCGCGAATCCACATTCCAGCCTGACCCCCGGTTGCTGGAAGCGCTTGCGCCGTTGCAAGGCAATGAACGGATCCGCCACTTACTTAAATGCTTCGGGCTGCGTACCAGCCTGGTACGGCTCAAGGTCATCGATGCGTTGCTGACAACAGCCGGAAGTGATCGCCGGCTGGGGGTGCGCGGCATGCACAGTCACTTGCTGGCACTGGATATTCCACTGTCGTTTCTGAGTGTACGAGAGGTGCTCAAGCGTCTGTGCAGCGAGGGTGTGGTGGTACTGAACCAGGACAAAAGCTACAGCCTGCATCCACAGGCTGAAGCCGTATTGACTGGCAAAATCGAGGCTTAGATCTTGGTCTTGCGGCGCATCACGCCGTTGATCACTACCACCACCACTGCCACGCCGATGGCAATGTACTGGAACATTTTCTCGGAAATCATGCCGGCGTTCTGCATGTACGAAAGGCCGAACATGATCCCCAGAACCACCAGTGAAATCAGAATCGAGTATTTCAAGCGCTGTGAAGAGGTCATTACCTGTTCCTGAAAGTAAGGCTAAAAATGTAAGCCGGAAATTTAACAAATATGCCGGGTTTGCGGAGATGATTTGAAACAACCGTGGTCTCATCTTACAGCCGGGGACGCTTTTTAGCTCCCTGGCGATAACCTTGAGGATTTACCCATGTTGCGTCGAATCACCCGGCTGGTTCCGCTGTTGCTCATCCTGGCCATGAGCGGTTGTGTGTTTTTCCCAGGTCACGGATGGCATCACGATCACCGTTACTACGATGGCGGCCCTGGTTATTACCACCGCTAATGCTTGACCCCGAGCCTGCCCCGCAGGCTCGGGTCAGTGTCGAAAGCCGCTACCGGGCCGCGCACACAAATCCACCAGCCAGTCGACAAACACCCGCACCCGTGAAGACAGCTGGCGATGTGACGGGTACAGCGCCGTCAACGCCAGACGCGGCGGTAAACAATCGCTCAGTACCTCTTGCAAACGCCCTTCGCGCACCAATTGAGCCACGTGATAATGCGGCGCCTGTACCAGACCGTATCCCGCCGTGCACGCTGCCAGATACCCTTCTGCACTGTTAACCGAATTTTTCCTGGGCAGGTCGATCATGCGCACCTGCTCACCGTCCTGAAACTCCAGCCCGTAGCGCTTGCCCGACACACTGGAGAAATACTCCACCATCTGGTGCCCGCTCAAATCCTCGAGGGTTTGCGGTACACCGCGGGCTTGCAGATAGTCGGGGCTGGCGCAGGTTACCTGATCCATCATCACCAGCGGGCGCGCCACCAGCGAGTCATCCATCGTCAGCCCGCCGCGGATCACGCAATCCACACCCTCACGAATCAGGTCTACCGGACGATCGCTGAGGCCGATTTCCAGCTCGATCAACGGGTAGCTGCGGGTGAACTCAGGCAACGCCGGGAACACCACCAGACGCCCCACGGCCGCTGGCATATCGACCCGCAACTTGCCTTTTGGCTGGCTGCTGTTGAATAGCCCTTCGGCTTCTTCCAGATCGGCCAGCAAACTGACGCAGCGCTGGTAGTAGGCCGCGCCATCCAGGGTGGGACTGACCTGACGGGTGGTGCGATGTAACAACTGCACCCCCAAATGCGCTTCCAGTTGCTTGATCAGCACCGTGACCGAGGCGCGGGGCATTTGCAGGCTGTCTGCGGCCCTGGCAAAGCCACCCAGCTCGACGATCCGGGTGAAGACCAGCATGGCGTTGAATCGGTCCATGGTCTTTCCACTGTTTAGATTTTACGAACAGTCATAATGCTTTTACCCGGTTTATCTTGCCAGTGTCGGGGTTAACAATAGTCCCTCCACTACTCAGGAGCACCCCGCATGCATACTCGCCAGCTTGGTAAAGACGGGCCGCAGGTCAGCGCTATTGGCCTGGGCTGCATGGGCATGACCGATTTCTACACCACCGGCAGCGACACCCGCGAAGCCGTGGCCACCTTGCACCGCGCGCTGGAACTGGGGATCAACCTGCTCGACAGCGCCGACATGTACGGCCCGCACACCAACGAAGAACTGATCGGCCAGGCGATTCGCGGCAAACGCGATCAGGTTTTTCTGGCCAGCAAATTCGGGATTGTGCGAGACCCGGCCAACCCTGCGGCCCGAGGTGTGAATGGACGCCCCGAGTACATACGCCAGTCCATTGAAGGCAGCCTCAAGCGTCTGGGCGTCGAAACCCTGGATCTTTACTACCAGCACCGCATGGACCCGAGTGTTGCGATTGAGGAAACCGTCGGTGCCATGGCTGATCTGGTAAAGGCCGGCAAGGTCCGCTATCTGGGCCTGAGTGAAGCCTCGGTCGCGACCCTGGAGCGCGCCCACAAAGTGCATCCGATCAGTGCCCTGCAGAGTGAGTATTCACTGTGGAGCCGTGACCCCGAGGACAACGGTTGCCTGGCGGCATGTCAGCGTCTGGGCATTGCATTTGTGCCCTACAGCCCGTTGGGCCGGGGATTTTTGACCGGAGCCCTGAAGTCCCCGAACGACTTTGCTGCCGACGATTACCGTCGTCTCAGCCCGCGTTTCCAGGGAGACAACTTTGCCAAAAACCTGCTGCTGGTCGAGCAAGTGCAAGCCCTGGCCGCAGCCAAGGGCGTGACTGCCGGGCAATTGGCCCTGGCCTGGGTACTGGCCCAGGGTGATTACCTGATCCCGATTCCGGGTACCAAACAGCGTAAATACCTGGAACAGAACGTCGCCGCACTGGAAGTCAAACTGAGCCCCAGCGAACTGGCGGCACTTGAAGCGATCTTCCCGGCCAGCGCCGTGGCGGGACAGCGGTATGCAGAAGAGTCGATGAAGCAGCTCAATCGCTGAGTCCTCGACTCCTCAGGACATAACCCGCACCTGGCGCCCCTTGAAAACGCTGCAGGAGCTGGCTTGCCAGCTCCCACAAACAAGCCAGAGCCTCAGAAATCCCGTTTGTAGAAGATATCCAGCGAACTGGCGACGCCGCTGGCAACCTCCACATACACCCGTTTGCTGAGCTTGTAGCGCAAGGCAATGGTGCTGGCGGGTTCAAATACACCAACCCCGTAGCGCACGCTCAATCGTTCGTTGATCTTGCCACTGGCCACCACTGCGGTGTCATTGCCACTGCCTTCGGTATCGAGCTCAAAATCCTTGATCCCCAAATGATTGGCCAGATCCGTGGTAATTCCCGAACTACCCATCAGCCCTAAGCCCAAAGCTGCCTGAGCGAGCAAGTTGTCATCTTCGCCAGTGCCTGTCAGCGGGCGCCCCAGAACCAGGTACGACAAGGCCTGCTCCTGACTCATGGCCGGCTCCGAGAAGATTTGCGTGGTGGGCTGCTCCGCGCTGCCCGTCAAGCGAATCCCGGCGATGACGTCGTCGGTCTGGCGAACCGCTTCAATGTCCAGATACGGCTGATCGATAGGGCCTGCAAACAGCAGACGCGCCCGGCGAATGGTCAGCCTCTGACCATAAGCACGATAGCGACCATTGTTCAGACGCAACTCACCCCGGGTGTCCATGTTGTTGCCAATATGCACCTGGCCCGCCAGATCGGCATTCAGGCCAAAGCCCGAAAACGTCAGCAGCTCTTGCCCAACCACCACGTTGATGTCCATGTCGACCACCATGGGGGGCGCCTCATCCGACACCTGTTGCCCGACAATCACAGTGTCATCCGAAATCTTGACCGTCGAAGGCGGCAATTCGCGAACCACGATTTCACCTTTGGGTACGTTTACCGTGCCCGCAATCATCAGGGTGTTATTGGCGTTAAGCGAAATTTTCAGGTCCGGCGCAACCTCTAGCTTGGCGTATGGCTCAACCGTGACCGGAAGATGATTGCCCTTGACCAATACATTGACCGCCGTGGCCTTGCCCCAGGCCACATCGCCGCTGATGCTGCCCTGCCCCTGCTTGCCGCTGGTCCAGCCACCATTGAGCTGCGCGGTTTCGCCGTTGATATTGGCCGTCAGTTGCAGGTTCTCGAAGTTGGTCGGCAGTTGCGGGCCCGACACCTCACCACCGGTCAGAGCCACATTGCCGTTGATGTGCGGCGCCAGCAAACCGCCCGCGATCGTGCCCGAGCCATTCAACTGCCCCGTGAGCTTTTCAACCATGGGTACAAAGGGACGAACGACCGAAACATCCAGCCCGCTCAGGCGGAACTCACCGGTAATCGGCTTGTTTTTCGGCAATGGATTGATCCGTGCGCTGAGCATCAATTGCCCCAGCTTGCCACCGTCAAAATCGAACCGCGTGTCGACCCGGTCAGGGGTCAGGTTGCTGGTCAATTTGAACGTCTGATACGGGAAGTTCAGCCACTGGCCCTTATCTTTGATACGCAAAGTGCCACCGCTGGCATCCACCACAACCTGGCCCTTCGGCCCGCTGGCAGGCAAGTCCAGCAACAGGTCTGCGTTGAGCTGACCCTGCCACTGGAAATCCTTGGGCAACCACTGCGCCAGACTGTCGAGGGGGAACTGCTTGAGGTGCAACCGCAGTTGCGGGTCCGGCACCAGACGCTGATCTTCACTGCACAGGCTGGCAGGACCGGAGATCCAGCATTGCGCCCCCAGGTTGACCCGGCCATCGGCCAGACGCTCAAGACGCGCCGGTTTTTGCAGCTGCCAATCCTGGCCCCCAGCCTTGATGTCACCACTGACCAGTCGTCCACGCCAGTTGTCTTTGTCCAGGCCACCGTCCAGTGCCATACCCAGCTGCAGAGTTGGCCCTTGCAAAGCCAGTTTCAGCTGTTGACGCTTGATATCGCCGCTGCCGTTAGCGGTCAGTACACCGAACTGAGTATCACCGGCCTGAATTCCGCTGCCTTTGAGGTCGATCCGGCCTCGCTGATTGCCATCGAGGCTGGCGTTCAGGGTCAGGTTTTGCAGGTGGTTGTCAGCAAAAGCCAATTGCTGGCCATTCAACACAACCTTGCCTTGCGGCGCCTTGAGCGTACCGGCAACGTCGACCTGCCCTTTAAGTTGCCCGCGCAGTTCAGGCCATAGCTGACCCAGGCGCGGCAAATTGAGGTCCAGTTGTGCCTTGATCTGTTGCTGCAAACTGGCGGTGCCGTTAATCCGGTTATCGCCCAGACGAATGTCCAGCGCACTGACGGTCCAGGCCTCGCCTTCACCCGCAGCTTTGGCCTGAAGCATGGCGGGCAAGCCACGCAGACGGCCTTTGAGGTCAAGATTGGCATCCAGCTTGAGGCGCTCGTTCTTGAACTCGCCGGCGCTACGCAAGGGCCCCGCCAGCGTGCCAGGCAATTCGGCAACCCAGTACGCGGGGTTGATGGCGCTCAAGTCCAGCGCGGTGTCCCAGGCAACCCCGTCGGCAAACTGGACATTCACGTGGCCCTCGGCTTTGCCCTGCCCGGCAACCAGCTTGAGCTCCGGCAGGAAGATTTTGCCCAGATCGCCACTGAACGGGCTGCTGAGGCTGAACTTGCCTGCAGGCCCGTCGAGATCGGCCTTGAAGTTGCCCAGGTAATTGCCGTCGCGGTAGGAGACTTCGCCGCTAAAGGTACGAAGATCCACATCAGGTTTGGCGATGACCGGGTAAAGGTTATGCCAGGGGAATTCCAGCCAGTCGATCTTGGCCTCGGCGCTCAATCCCTGATGCCAGTCCACCTGCCCCGAGAGCTTCAAGTGTTGCTGGGGGCCGGAGGTCAATTGCAGTGCCGCGATCTGTGCGCCCCTGGCATCCACTCGCCCTTTGAGCAGCAGATTTACCGGCGTATTTTCAGCCGGCAAGGTGGCGCTGCCGTTCAGCTCGTAACCGTCCTTCAAATCACCTTTGGCGCTGAGCACCAGCTGTTCGACTTGCAAGGTGTCCGGCAGGTCGAAGCCGGGGTTGAACTGCTCCGATGTGATCTTCAACTGCGCCGGCAGGTTGTCGGCCAAGGGTTGAAGCTCGCCCGCGATATGAGCATTGAGATAACCGCTGGTATCCGCTGTCAGGTTCAGCGTGGTGCGCACATTGCCATCGACCTTCAGCGCCAGTGCCAATAGTTTGCCATCCGGCGCAGGCAGGCTGATGTTGCCTTGCAGGGCAAGCGGCCAGTCGCCATTGGGCTGCAACAGCCCGGACATCTCTACATTCAGGTCTTCACGTTCGACATGCACCGAGTCGATCCGCAGTCCCTTGGCGGTCCATTGCGCCGCCATCTGCATGCCCTTGAGCTGCTCGATACCGTTGAACAGTACATTGCCGACTTTCACGTCCCCGACTTCGATCGCCAGCGGCAATTTGAGATCAGGCAAGCTGACCGGGCCGCTGCTGCTGTCGTCACCCGGCGGAAATTGCAGGCTGACCCGGTCGGCCTGCAACTGGTCGATACACAGCGTCATGCGGGTCAGGCAGCCCGGCGACCAGGCAAAAATCGGCCGATTGACTTCGACACGGCTGCTGCCTTGCTCCCACAATAAGTAATCGGCACTCCACTGGCCGCCCAGGCGCCCGGCAAAGTTTTCCACCTGCAAACCGGGCACTTGCCCCAACACCCAGCGGCTGCCCGCCTGGGTGCCAAGAACCACCCCCAGCCCGACAACCACCAGCAGCACCAACGCCAACAGCACAAGGCCAACTATTTTCAAACCACGAATCACAGCTCAGGCCCCATCGAAAAGTGCAAACGAACCCCGCCATCGTCATCCAGCGCATGGGCCAGATCGAGACGTATAGGGCCTACCGGCGAAATCCAGCGAATACCGACACCAACACCGGTTTTCAAGCTCGGGAAGTCCAGGGTGTTGAACGCATTGCCCTGATCGACAAAGGCCGCCCAGCGCCATTTTTCAGCGAACTGATACTGATATTCGAGGCTCCCTGCCAGCATGTAGCGCCCGCCGATGCGATCACCGTCCGAGTTTTTTGGCGACAGGCTCTGGTAGTCATAGCCACGCACGCTTTGATCGCCACCGGCAAAGAACCGCAAGGACGGCGGAATCGACTTGTAGCCGTTGGTGGCGCTGCCACCGAACTGGACACGGCCCAAAAAGCGGTGCTTGTCCCACAGGGTGGTCAGGGCCTTGAACTTGATATCGCCGTGCAGCAGGTTGGTATCCGACATCAGGCCTTCTTTGGCCACCTGCACATCGGTGTTGATGCTGTAACCGTGGCTCGGGTCGATGCGGTTATCACTGCGCAGGACCGAATAACTCACCCCCGGCATCAGTAAGGTACTCAGACCCGAGTCATCGCCCAGACGGTATTCTTCGCGCTGCCACTTGAGCGAAACAATCCGCGTCCAGCCGTTATCCAGCTTGCTGTGCCACTCGGGCCCCACCGTCAGCAGCTTGCTCAAGGTATCGGTATTGGCAATTTCTTCGTACTGATAGCCCGCAGCCAGGCGCAACTTGTCCGTCAGGGGCGGGTCCAGCGGAATGTCATACCAGGCGCCGACGTTTTGCTTGGGCTGGGAAATCTCGGACTCAAAGCCATAGCTGTCGCCCCGCGGGTTGTCCCAGTGCCGGGTCCAGCTGGCTTTGCCCCGGGGGCCGGTGTCGGTCGAATAACCAAGACCCAGGGTCATGGTGCGCGGTTTGCGCGTTTGCAGATCCACGTCGACCGGAATCACCTGCCCCACAGCGGTACTCGGTGCAGCATCTACGCGCACAATCTCAAAATAGCCGCTGCTTTGCAGGTTTTGGTTGAGCTCGGCGATCAGCTCCGAGTCATAAGGGGTGTCGGGTTTAAAGGGCACCATGCGTTGCAGCAGGGTTTGATCAAAGGGCGCATCACCGGCAAAGCTGACTTTGCCGAGCACATAGCGCGGCCCGCTTTCGTAGACCAGATTGATATCGGCAAACCCGCCTTTAGGATCGACCAGCAGTTCGTGCTTGATGAATTTACCGTTGAAAAAACCGTAGCGCAGGGCACGGTTCAGAATCATCCGTTTGGCTTGTTCGTAGTTGCCCTGATTGAGCACCGCGCCGGGTTTGAGATCATCACTGGCGGGGATTTGAAAGGCCTTGAGCGAGGCAGCCGGGCCTTCGACACGCACGTTGACGTTGCGCAGATGCACCGGCTCACCGGGATCGATACTCAACTCCAGACGCGGCGGATCACCGGGTTTGACCTCGACATCAATGGTGGGTTGGTAGTAACCCAGGGCCTGGGAGGCTTTCAGGGCTTGCTCCTGGGCGCCACGCTTGAAGCGCAACAAAGCCGCCTCGTCGCGATCGCCGAGGCTGCCGATATAGCCTTCCACATTGGCCTTGAGGGCATTGTTTGCCGGCTTGACCTTGACCACCAACTCGCTTTGGGCAAATGCCGCGAAGCTGCTGATCAGCAGGACAAGACCACTGGTAAATCTTCCTGGAAACTTCATAGGCGCGGATGCTATCACGGGCAGGAGTGCGCATAGAGCGCACCAACGCGCAGAAGTTCGGTTTTAAGCCATGTCTGTATGTAACACCTGCGGATTGGCGTGAAAAAACACGCGCTCAACCACCGGGCCGATCGCCACTTCACCGATCTCCACATACCCCTGGCGTTTGTAGAAATCCTGATAATGCGGGTTGCCCGTATCGAGTACCACGCCTTCGGAATGCTCGTCCTCGGCACACCAGTTGTGCACGGCCTCAAGCAACTGTTCGCCATAGTGCAAGCCTTGAAGTTCAGGATGGATGCCCAGCAGTGGCAACATGTGTACCGCGTCGCCGGGCACGCAGGCCAGGACCGCCTGATGATAGTCAAGATAGCGCCGCGTGCAGCGCAACCCCGTGCTCAGCAACATGCGCAACTGCCACGCCCAGCTTTCCGTAATGCCCAGCCGCCGTTGTGGCGGGGCAATCAGGGCAATGCCCACCAGCCGGTCATTGACCAGCAATCCCAGCGCGGGCAGATCCTGCAGGAAATGCTGCTTTACCAACTCGCGAACCGTGGCCCGAACCCGTTGCTCATAGCCCCGGCGCTGCGCCTCAAACAAGTAGCGAAACGTCGGTTCATGCCTGTATGCCTGATAAAGCAGAGAACGCGCTTCCCTGGAATAGCCGCTGTCGAGCATTTGAATCTGGCTGGCGGCGTTCGACGTTTGCGTCATGACGGTCAATCTCCCTGGCGGATGGCGGCACTTCTAGTGAGTACGAGCCCCCGAGGACCACAACAGTTCAATCGTGGCCACGTGCTTCCTACGTTAGCAGCGCATTTGCCGCACTGCACGCAGGCCGCTAACATCGCAGTTTTGCTCAGGACTGCCCGCCCATGAAAATCGTTTCTTTCAACATCAACGGTCTGCGCGCCCGGCCGCATCAGCTGGCAGCGCTGATTGAAAAACACCAACCCGACGTGATCGGCCTGCAAGAAACAAAAGTCCATGACGATCAGTTCCCCCTGGCCGATATCGAAGCACTGGGCTATCACGTGCACTTTCATGGGCAGAAAGGCCATTACGGGGTCGCCCTGCTCTCGCGCCAGGCACCGCTTGAATTGCACAAAGGCTTCGCCGGCGATGAAGAAGATGCCCAGCGGCGCTTTATCTGGGGCACGTTCGCTGACGAAAACGGCCAGCCGGTAACCATCATGAATGGTTATTTCCCACAGGGAGAAAACCGCGATCACCCGACCAAATTCCCTGCCAAGCAACGCTTTTACAGCGACCTGCAACAACTGCTCGAGAGCCAGTTCAGCAACGAGCAGCCATTGATCGTGATGGGCGACATCAATATTTCCCCGCAAGACTGTGACATCGGCATCGGCCCGGACAACGCCAAGCGCTGGCTGAAAACCGGCAAGTGCAGTTTTTTGCCCGAAGAGCGCGAGTGGATGGAACGCCTCAAGGGCTGGGGGCTGGTGGACAGCTTTCGCTACCTGTACCCGGATGTGACTGATCGCTTCAGCTGGTTCGACTATCGCAGCCGTGGTTTCGAAGACGAGCCCAAGCGCGGCCTGCGCATCGACGTCATCCTGGCCTCCCGGGGGCTGGTGCCCCGGATCAAGGCTGCAGGTGTCGACTACGACCTGCGCGCCATGGAAAAGCCTTCGGACCATGCGCCGATCTGGCTGGAATTGAGCTGAACGGGTGCAGCAGCAAGCTCGCCCTGCAGGGTTATGTGATGAAAATTACAGAACCTGCGGGAGCGGGCCCTGGACCTGTGTCATCGGGCTGAAACACATCTGACTTAAATTGCTGGCATTTCCCTGGGGAAGGTGCCCGTCGATGCTGCGCTTAATGTTGCTATGCCTGTTATGGGCCATAGCCAGTCCGGCCCATGCCGCCGATTTGCGAATTCAGGGTTCAAACACCATTGGTGCCAATCTCGGACCGGCACTGGTGACGGCCATGCTGATACAACAAGGTCTGCACGACGTCCACAACGTCCCTGCATCCCCTCCCAACGAGCACAGCATTGTCGGCACCAATGCGCTGGGGCAACAGGTACGGGTGGATGTAGCAGCCCACGGCTCCGGCACCGGTTTCACTGCATTAAAGGCAGGGCAAGCGGATTTAGTGGCCTCCTCGCGCCCGATCAAGGATCGGGAACTGGTGGAACTCGAAGCCCTTGGCGACCTGAAAAGCCCCGACGCCGAGCAAGTCATCGCCATCGACGGACTGGCCATTATCCTTCACCCGGGCAACCCGATTTCTCAATTGAATACCGAGCAACTGGCACAGATATTCAGCGGCCAGATCAGTACATGGGACGCTCTGGGCGGTATCCCGGGCCCGATTCATTTATATGCCCGAGATAACCAGTCCGGCACCTGGGAGACCTTTAAGGAGTTGGTGCTGAGCCGTACCGAACATCCGTTAAGCAAGACGGCGCAGCGCTTCGAGTCCAGCGAGCAGCTGTCAGATGTCGTCAGCCATGATCCCCAAGGCATAGGTTTTATCGGTCTGCCTTACATCCGTGGCGCCAAAACCCTGGCCATCGTGGACGGGTCGTCCCAACCGATGCTGCCGCTCAACAGTTTGATTGCCAGCGAAGATTACCCGCTGTCGCGACGCCTGTTCTTTTACCTGCCACCGACCAGCAGCAACCCCTGGGCCCGAGCACTGATTAGCTTCACCCAAAGTGCCCAGGGCCAGGCCATCGTTGCGCAAAACGGTTTTGTCGCCCAAAGGGTCCAGGCCAGCAGCGTGCTTCCCGGCGCGCATATGCCCCGGGACTACCAGACGTTGACCACACAGGCGCAGCGTTTGTCAGTCAATTTCCGTTTTGAGGAAGGCAGTGCATCACTGGACAACAAGGCACGTCAGGACTTGCTGCGGGTGGTCGACTATTTAAAGGCCAATGGCAAGTTGGACAGGCAGGTGACACTGGTGGGTTTTGGCGATGCCAAAGACGACCCCGAACGCGCGCAACTGCTGTCCAAACTCAGAGCCATGGCGGTACGCCGCGAGCTGGTTAAAAGCGCTGTAGTGCTGCGCGAGATCCGGGGTTACGGCGCGCAGATGCCAGTGGCGGCCAACACCGAAGATGAAGGCCGCCTGAAGAATCGCCGGGTTGAAGTGTGGGTTTATTGAACCGGCAGCTGGCTTGCCTACGATGGCATACCAGCTCCCGCAATAGACAAGCCTCAGGGCTGCAGGGCAGCGTACTTGTCCAGTTCAAACTTGCCCACCGCAGCCCGGTGTACTTCATCCGGCCCGTCGGCCAGACGCAGGGTGCGTTGCATCGCGTACATGTAGGCCAGCGGGAAGTCTGCCGAAACCCCGGCGCCACCATGGAGCTGAATGGCCCGGTCAATTACCTTGAGTGCGACGTTGGGGGCAATGACCTTGATCTGCGCTATCTCGCTTTTTGCAACTTTATTGCCCGCCACGTCCATCATGTAGGCCGCCTTCAGAGTCAGCAGCCGGGCCATATCAATCTCCATGCGCGAGTCGGCAATCTTGTCGATATTGCCCCCCAGCCGCGCCAGCGGTTTGCCAAAGGCCGTGCGCGCCAGCGAGCGCTTGCACATCAGCTCCAGTGCCCGCTCGGCCATACCAATTGAGCGCATGCAGTGGTGAATACGCCCCGGGCCAAGGCGGCCCTGGGCAATCTCAAAACCGCGTCCTTCGCCCAGCAAGACGTTTTCGTACGGCACCCTTACATTATCGAACAACACTTCGGCATGACCGTGGGGTGCATCGTCGTAGCCGAACACCGGCAATGGCCGTACGATTTTCACCCCCGGCGTGTCGACGGGCACCAGGATCATCGAATGTTGTTGATGGCGCGGGTTCCCGGGATTGCTCAGCCCCATGAAGATCAAGATTTTGCAGCGCGGGTCACAGGCTCCCGAGGTCCACCATTTGCGGCCATTGATCAGCCACTCATCGCCGTCCCTTACAGCACGGGCCTCCATATTGGTGGCATCGGACGAAGCCACCTCGGGCTCGGTCATGGCAAACGCCGAACGGATCTCGCCACGCAGCAGCGGTTCAAGCCATTGCTGCTTTTGCTGCGCACTGGCGTAGCGCACCAATACTTCCATGTTGCCGGTATCCGGCGCCGAGCAGTTGAAGGGCTCCGGACCGAGCATCGAACGGCCCATGATTTCAGCCAGCGGTGCGTACTCCAGATTCGTCAGCCCGGCGCCCAGGTCCGATTCAGGCAAAAACAGGTTCCACAGCCCTTCAGCCCTGGCCTTGCGTTTCAACTCTTCCATCACAGCCGTTGGCTGCCAGCGATCACCTTCAGCCACTTGCCGGTCGAAAATCGCTTCCGCCGGATACACATGAGCGTCCATAAACGCTGTCACGCGCTCGCGCAGGGCCTGAACTTTCGGGGAATAAGCGAAATCCATGGGTGGCTACCTTTTACCGGGAATAACGAAATGTGATGCCCGATGCTAGAACAGCCACCTACCATTTACCCCGCCTATTTACCGCGTGTATTACCATTCATAAGCAATATATGATTCGCCGCAGTCAACAACTGAACAAGAGCCCCGGGCCATGAATCTGAACAAGGTCGATCTCAATCTGTTTATCGTCTTCGACGCTATCTACACCGAAGCCAATCTGACTCGCGCCGGGCAAATCATCGGTATCACCCAGCCGGCGGTATCCAATGCCCTTGCACGTCTGCGCGAGAGTTTTAACGACCCGCTGTTCGTGCGCACGGCCCAGGGCATGGTGCCGACCCCCATGGCCCAGAACATCATCAGCCCGGTGCGCAGTGCCCTGGCCCTGTTACGTGTGTCCGTCCAGGAAAGTCGTATTTTCAATCCGCTACAAGCCAGTAAAACGTTCCGGATCAGCATGACCGACCTGACCGAGGCGGTGATTTTGCCTCCGCTGTTTCAGCGCTTGCGGCGTCAGGCACCGGCAGTAGTGATCGAAAGTTTTCTTTCCCATCGACGTGAAACCACCAGTGACCTGGCTGCCGGGCGCCTGGATTTTGCCGTGGATGCGCCGCTCAACACCGACCCGCAGGTACGTCACGTCAAATTAATGGAAGACCGCTATGTCTGTGCCATGCGCCAGGGCCATCCATTAGCCAGCAAGCCCGTGATCAACCTGGATGAATATCTGGCACTGACCCATATTCATATCTCGACCCGCCGCAACGGCCTGGGGGAAGTCGATCTCGCGCTGGGCAAAATGGGCCTGCAGCGCAAGATCACCCTGCGCTCGCAGCACTACCTGATGGCCTCCAATGTGTTGCAACAAACCGACATGGTAATGACCGTACCCGAGCGTTTTGCCCGGCGTCATGCCCTGCACTTTGTCAAATTGCCCCTCAACGAACTGCCCAACGTCGAAACCCATTTGTACTGGCATGAAAGTACCGAGCAAGACCCGGCCAATCGCTGGATGCGTGAGCAACTGATTGAAGTGTGCCGGGAACAAGTCATCCGCGAAAATGAAGCCGGGGCCGCCAGCTTGCTTGACGTAAACGTCAAGCAGCCATTAGCTTAAGGGCATGAATTCTCAAGAGCCCGCCCATGAGCAGCCAGACGTACAGTATTTCCGACCTTGCCCGCGAGCTCGACATCACCACCCGGGCCATCCGCTTTTACGAAGAACAGGGCCTGCTCGCCCCCGAGCGACGCGGCCAGGAACGGGTGTACTCAGCCCGGGACAAAGTCAGCCTGAAATTGATTTTGCGCGGCAAGCGCATCGGCTTTTCACTGGCCGAATGCCGCGAGCTGATCGAGCTTTACGACCCCAGCAGCGGCAATCAAAAACAATTGAACAGCATGCTGGGCAAAATCGCCGAGCGCCGTGAGCAACTGGAACAGCAATTGCTGGACATTCAACAGATGCAGCTTGAACTCGATACGGCTGAAGAGCGTTGCATCCAGGCCCTCGAACAAACCATAAAAAACCTGCCGGCCTCCTGAGGCCCAAGCTCCCCCAGGGCGCATACAAAAATACGGTGAATCCCATGACACTCCCTACCCATGTGCGTCTGATTGAAGTCGGCCCGCGCGACGGCCTGCAAAATGAAGCCCGCCCCATAAGCGTGGCGGACAAGGTGCAACTGGTTGACGCCCTGACGGATGCCGGGCTTGGCTATATAGAGGCCGGTAGTTTTGTCTCGCCCAAGTGGGTGCCGCAAATGGCCGGGTCTGCCGAAGTCTTTGCCCATATCCGGCGCAAGCCCGGTGTGGTCTATGGCGCTCTGGCGCCCAACATGCGCGGGTTTGAAGACGCCATGGCAGCGGGTGTGAAGGAGGTTGCGGTATTTGCCGCTGCGTCCGAGGCGTTCTCCCAACGCAATATCAACTGTTCGGTCAGCGAAAGCCTGGCCCGCTTTGTCCCCATTATCGAGGCCGCCCGGCAACATGGCATCAGTGTGCGCGGCTACGTGTCCTGCGTGCTCGGCTGCCCCTATGAAGGCGACATCGCACCGCAACAGGTCGCAGCGGTGGCACAAGAGCTGTATGCCATGGGCTGTTACGAGGTTTCACTGGGTGACACCATCGGTACCGGCACTCCGACGGCGACACGGACAATGATTGAGGCGGTAAGCGCTCATGTCCCGCGGGAAAAACTCGCCGGGCATTTCCATGACACCTATGGCCAGGCGCTGGTCAATATCTACGCCAGCCTGCAAGAGGGCATCGCGGTGTTTGACAGCTCGATCGCCGGGCTGGGCGGCTGCCCGTATGCCAAGGGCGCCAGCGGCAACGTGGCCACCGAAGACGTGTTGTACATGCTCAACGGCATGGGCATCGAGACCGGGGTCGACCTGGACAAACTGCTGCTGGCCGGCGAACACATTTGCAAGGTACTGGACCGTGTTACCGGCTCCCGGGTAGCAAGGGCGCGCCAAGGGGCATAAGTGTGGCTGAGTGTTACCTCGTCATCCCCCAAACGAGTAACACGGAAACAAACCGGCCTGCTCCGCGGCCGGTTTTTTATTGCCTTAAATCTCAAGCCATTGATTTATAAGGATTTTAAAAAGTTGGCACGGCTCCTGCTATCTCTATGGCATAACAAGAATAAAAATCGCAGCAACATAATAAAAACAATACGAAACGACTCTGACATAACAAAAACAACACGACAGAGACGCAGCTAACAGATTTTTTTGGAGAAGGTTTACTTTTCCGAGGAGCCAAAAGCCACCTCGCAACCGGGCAGAGAATAATAAAACTACCTTCAGGTAGCACCCGCACAGGTTGGATCACAGGTTTGATAGCCGGTGATGAAAGTGGATCAGCGCTCAAAAAAATACGTTTGCTCTTGATCCTGCATGGGGATCGCACAAAACAGCAACAAAGGGCCACGGTTCCAAAAACAACAATAGACCGCCCCTCAATAATAAAAAAAGAGCACGCAACGACATATTAAAGGGGAGCCTCGGCTCCCCTTTGTGTTGTCTGTAATCCCCGTTTTTCTGCAGGAGCGAGCTTGCTTCGCGATGGGGAGGTTGGCGCAACCGTTGCAGTCACGCCGTATTGATCCTGTCGCGAGGCAAGCTCGCTCCCGCAGGGATTTGAGCAAGCCTTAAGGTGTGCCGATTTCCTGAATGCTGATTTCACGCATTTTGAATTTCTGAATCTTGCCGGTCACCGTCATCGGAAACACATCCACAAACTTGAAGTAACGCGGCGTCTTGAAGTGCGCGATGCGCGACTTGCACCAGGTTTGCAGTTCCAGTTCGTTGGCTGTGTGACCCGGATGAAACTTGATCCAGGCGACGATCTCTTCGCCGTACCTGGCATCGGGAATGCCCACCACCTGTACATCTGCCACCGCCGGGTGAGTGAAAAAAAACTCTTCCAGCTCCCGCGGGTAAATGTTTTCACCCCCGCGAATAATCATGTCCTTGTTGCGCCCGACGATGCGCACATAGCCCTGCTCATCCATCTGCGCCAGATCACCGGTATGCATCCAGCCTTCGCTGTCGATTGCCTCGCGGGTGGCCTGCGGGTTGTTCCAGTAGCCCAGCATCACGCTATAGCCCCGGGTACACAACTCACCGATCGCGCCCCGGACCACAACATTGCCCTCGGCATCGATCAGCTTGTTCTCCAGTTGCGGCTGAGTTCGTCCTACGGTGGTAACGCGCAATTCGAGATCATCCGCAGGCGCGGTCTGTATCGATACCGGACTGGTTTCTGTCATGCCATAGGCGATCTGTACTTCCCCCATGTGCATCTCGCTGATGACCCGGCGCATCACCTCTATCGGGCAAGTGGCTCCGGCCATAATCCCGGTGCGCAGGCTCGACAGGTCAAATTCAGCGCGCTGCGGGTGGTCGAGCATGGCGATGAACATGGTGGGTACACCGTACAGGGCCGTTGCCCGCTCCTGGGCAACGGCTTGCAGGGTCAGGCCAGGGTCAAAGGCTTCACCGGGATAGATCATGGTGGTGCCATGGGTCACGCACCCCAGGTTGCCCATCACCATGCCGAAACAATGATACAGCGGCACCGGAATCACCAGCCGGTCACTGGATGTCAGGCCCAGGCTTTCGCCAACCATATAGCCATTGTTGAGGATGTTGTGATGGCTGAGGGTGGCACCTTTAGGAAACCCCGTGGTGCCCGAGGTGTACTGAATGTTCACCGCTTGACCGGGCTGCACACTGGCCTGACGCCTGTCGAGTTGTTCGGCATTGACCCCGGCGGCCAGCGTGCTCAGTTGCGACCAGGGTAAAAAGCCTGCAGGTGGCTGTGCATCGAGACTGATGACTCCGCGCAACGCGGTAAAGCTTTCACTCTCCAACTGCCCTGCCGCCGAATCGGCCAGCGCTGGAATCAGCTCCTGGAGCATGGCGTGATAGTTGGAGGTTTTGAACGAGCCGGCACAGACCAGCCACTGACATGCTGACTGTTGAAGGACATATTCCAGTTCAGACAGCCGGTAGGCAGGGTTGATGTTGACCAGAATCACGCCGATTTTGGCGCTGGCGAACTGGCACAGGAACCATTCAACACAGTTCGGCGCCCATACTCCCAGCCGGTCTCCGGGCCGCAAGCCCAATGCCAGCAACCCTCTGGCATGCAGGTCAACGGCTGCTGCCAGCTGAGCCCAGGTGAACCGCTGCTGTTGATGGCAGACCACCAGCGCGTCGTTGCCGGCATAACGGGCGGCCGTTTGATCGAACGCCTGACCGATGGTCATCGCCAGCAACGCTTTGTCCTGCGGACCCTGGCTGTAACTGGGGACAGATGGTGACTTCATGAAAACTCCTCTTGTGATTGTTTTGGGAGCATGAGTACGCCGCCTGCAGGCGGCATCTCGATTGAAGAGCAAGAATGACTCTGCCTCAAGTTGACGTTAACGTAAAGGTCATTGACAGCTATCTACGCCAGGCTTACGTTAACGTAAAGCTTACCCATGGCGACGCAGCAAACGCCTCCCTATAAGAACAACGTACAAGGTGCCCCATGAGCTATCCGACTTTGAACTTCGCCCTTGGCGAAACCATCGACATGTTGCGCGATCAGGTGCAGGCCTTCGTTGCAGCAGAGCTGGCGCCACGGGCGGCGCAGATCGACAAGGACAACCTGTTCCCGGCGGATATGTGGCGCAAGTTCGGTGACATGGGCCTGCTGGGCATCACTGTTGCAGAAGAGTACGGCGGTACCGGGCTGAGCTATCTGGCCCACGTGGTGGCAATGGAAGAAATCAGCCGCGGCTCAGCCTCGGTCGCCCTCTCCTATGGCGCCCACTCCAACCTCTGCGTCAACCAGATCAACCGCAACGGCAGCCACGCACAGAAACTCAAGTACCTGCCCAAACTGATCAGCGGCGAACACGTCGGAGCCCTGGCCATGAGTGAGCCGAACGCCGGCTCCGATGTGGTTTCGATGAAGCTGCGTGCCGACAAGCGTGGCGACCACTTTGTACTGAACGGCAGTAAAACCTGGATCACCAACGGCCCGGATGCCGATACCTACGTGATCTACGCCAAAACCGATATCGAAAAAAATGCCCATGGCATCAGTGCATTCATTGTCGAACGCGACTGGAAAGGCTTCAGCCGCAGCAAGCATTTCGACAAGCTCGGCATGCGCGGTTCGAACACTGGCGAACTGTTTTTCGATGATGTGCAAGTCCCGCAGGAAAACCTGCTGGGCCCTCTGAACGCCGGGGTGAAAGTCCTGATGAGCGGCCTGGACTACGAACGTGTGGTGCTCTCGGGTGGCCCCACCGGGATCATGCAAGCCTGCATGGATCTGGTGGTGCCTTATATCCACGACCGCAAACAGTTTGGCCAGAGCATCGGCGAGTTTCAGCTGATCCAGGGCAAAGTCGCCGACATGTATACCCAGCTCAATGCCAGCCGCGCTTATCTGTATGCGGTGGCGGCCGCCTGCGAACGTGGCGAAACCACGCGCAAGGATGCCGCCGGGGTGATTTTGTACAGCGCTGAACGTGCCACCCAAATGGCCCTCGACGCGATCCAGATTCTGGGCGGCAACGGTTATATCAATGAATTCCCAGCCGGACGCCTGTTGCGCGACGCCAAGCTGTATGAAATCGGCGCGGGCACCAGCGAGATCCGTCGCATGCTGATTGGCCGCGAACTGTTTAACGAAACTCGCTAAGGAGCGCGCATGTCCATTCTGCACACGACAATCAACCCGCGTTCGGCCGAATTCCTGACCAATCGTGACGCCATGCTCAAACAGGTTGAGGCCCTGCACACCCTGCTCAACCAGGTACAGCAAGGTGGCGGCGCCAAGGCCCAGGAGCGCCATACCTCCCGTGGCAAACTCCTGCCCCGAGAGCGCATTGATCGCTTGCTGGACAGCGGCTCTGCGTTTCTCGAACTCAGTCAACTGGCCGCTTACGGTGTATACGGCGAAGACGTCCCGGCGGCCGGAATAATCGCCGGTATCGGTCGTGTTGAAGGCGTGGAATGCATGATTGTGGCCAACGACGCCACGGTCAAAGGGGGCTCGTACTACCCGCTAACGGTAAAAAAACACTTACGGGCGCAGACCATTGCCGAGCAAAACCGCCTGCCGTGCATCTATCTGGTGGACTCTGGCGGCGCCAACCTGCCGCGTCAGGATGAAGTGTTCCCGGACCGTGAACACTTCGGCCGGATCTTCTTCAATCAGGCCAATATGAGCGCGGCCGGCATCCCGCAAATCGCAGTGGTGATGGGCTCCTGCACGGCGGGTGGCGCGTATGTACCGGCCATGGCTGACGAAGCAATCATGGTGCGCCAGCAGGCGACGATTTTCCTGGCCGGCCCGCCGCTGGTGAAAGCCGCCACCGGCGAAGTGGTCAGTGCCGAGGACCTGGGCGGTGCCGATGTGCACTGCAAAATTTCAGGAGTGGCCGACCATTACGCCGAAAGTGATGAGCACGCCCTGGCCCTCGCGCGTCGCAGCGTAGCCAACCTCAATTGGCGCAAGCATGGCCAGTTGCAACAGCGGCTAGCGCAGGCACCGCTGTACAACTGCGAAGAGCTGTATGGCATCGTGCCTGCCGACGCCAAGCAGCCCTTTGATGTACGCGAAGTGATCGCGCGTCTGGTGGACGGCTCGGTATTCGATGAGTTCAAAGCCCTGTTCGGCACCACCCTGGTGTGCGGCTTTGCCCATTTACACGGTTACCCGGTGGCGATTCTGGCCAACAACGGCATCCTGTTTGCCGAAGCGGCACAAAAAGGCGCGCACTTTATTGAGCTGGCATGCCAGCGCGGTATTCCGTTGATTTTTCTGCAAAACATCACCGGTTTTATGGTCGGGCAAAAATACGAAGCCGGCGGCATTGCCAAACACGGCGCCAAACTGGTGACTGCAGTCGCCTGCGCCAAGGTCCCCAAATTTACCGTGATCATCGGCGGCAGCTTTGGCGCCGGTAACTACGGCATGTGTGGCCGTGCCTATGACCCGCGCTTTCTGTGGATGTGGCCAAACGCCCGGATCGGCGTAATGGGCGCCGAACAGGCCGCCGGGGTACTGGTACAAGTCAAGCGCGAGCAGGCCGAACGCAACGGCCTGGTATTTTCCAGCCAGGAAGAAGCCGCAATCAAGCAACCGATCCTTGACCAGTACGAGCATCAGGGCCACCCCTACTACTCCAGCGCCCGCTTGTGGGATGACGGCGTAATCGACCCGGCGCAAACCCGTGATGTATTGGCGCTGGGCTTGTCGGCGGCGTTGAACGCTCCGATTGAAGCCACGCGCTTTGGTGTGTTTCGCATGTAACCCGCCCGGTGCCTGCAACGCTGGCGAGCCAGCGCCCACATCCATTTAAGGACTGACGGACATGATCGATTTCAACACCCTGGAACTGCACAACGACCCCCGGGGCTTTGCCACCCTGTGGTTGAGTCGCGAGCAAAAGAACAATGCCTTCAATGCCGAGATGATCCGCGAACTGATCCTCGCCCTGGACACCGTGCAAGGCGATCCGGCCCTGCGCTTTCTGGTGCTGCGCGGACGGGGCAAGCATTTCAGTGCCGGCGCCGACCTTGCCTGGATGCAACAGTCAGCCGAGCTCGATTATCACACCAACCTCGATGACGCCCGGCACCTGGCTGAACTGATGTACAACCTGGCCAAGCTGAAAATCCCGACCATAGCGGTGGTGCAAGGCGCAGCCTACGGCGGTGCCCTGGGCCTGATCAGTGCTTGCGACATGGCCATCGGCAGCGAGGATGCGCAGTTCTGTCTGTCCGAAGTCCGAATCGGCCTGGCGCCGGCCGTGATCAGTCCGTTCGTGGTACAGGCCATCGGCGAGCGCGCTGCACGCCGTTATGCCCTGACTGCGGAACGCTTCAGCGGTGAGCGTGCCCGTGAACTGGGGTTGCTCTCTGAGTGTTATCCCGGCGCCGAGCTTGAACGGCAAGTCGCCCTCTGGACCGACAACTTGCTGCTCAATAGCCCGCAGGCCATGCGTTCGTGCAAGGATCTGCTGCGCGAAGTCAGCCATGGAGCCACCACTACGGCCATTCGCCGCTACTGCGAAAACTCCATTGCCCGAATCCGGGTCAGCCCCGAAGGCCAGGAAGGCTTGCGCGCCTTTCTGCAAAAACGTGCGCCAAGCTGGCAGACCGACACCTCGTCCCGGGAGCCACGCCCATGAGCGCGCTTCAGATTACGTCTGTACTGGTGGCCAACCGGGGCGAAATTGCCTGCCGCGTGATGCGCACGGCCAAGTCTTTGGGCATGACCACCGTAGCTGTCCACAGCGCCACCGACCGTGACGCACGGCACTGCCGCGAGGCTGATATCTGCGTCGATCTTGGGGGCAGCAAGGCCGCCGACAGCTACCTGAAAATCGACAAGATCATTGCTGCGGCTAAAGCCAGCGGGGCACAAGCGATTCATCCGGGCTATGGATTCTTGTCCGAAAACGCCGGTTTCGCACGCGCCATCGAGGACGCCGGACTGATCTTTCTCGGCCCCCCGGCTGCGGCGATTGATGCCATGGGCAGTAAATCGGCAGCCAAGGCGTTGATGGAAATTGCCGGGGTGCCGCTGGTGCCGGGCTACCACGGTGAAGCGCAGGATCTGGAAACCTTCCGCGCCGCAGCTGAGCACATCGGTTATCCGGTGTTGCTCAAGGCCACGGCCGGTGGCGGCGGCAAAGGCATGAAAGTAGTCGAGGACGTCAGCGAACTGGCCGAAGCCCTGGCCTCGGCGCAACGTGAAGCACTGTCCTCGTTTGGCGATGCGCGCATGTTGGTGGAAAAGTATGTACTCAAGCCACGTCACGTGGAGATCCAGATTTTTGCCGACCGCCACGGTAACTGCCTGTACCTCAATGAGCGCGACTGCTCGATTCAGCGCCGTCATCAAAAGGTGGTTGAAGAAGCGCCAGCCCCGGGCCTCAGTATTGAACAACGCCGGGCCATGGGCGAGTCCGCGGTACGGGCGGCGCAGGCCATCGGTTATGTCGGCGCCGGCACCGTGGAGTTTTTGCTGGATGCACGGGGCGAGTTCTTCTTCATGGAGATGAACACCCGCCTGCAAGTGGAGCATCCGGTAACCGAAGCCATCACCGGACTGGATCTGGTGGCCTGGCAAATCCGCGTGGCCCGCGGTGAGGCGCTCCCCATCAGTCAGTCTGAAGTGCCTTTGCGCGGCCATGCGATTGAAGTACGCCTGTATGCCGAAGACCCGGGCAATGATTTTCTGCCGCAAACAGGACGTCTCGAGGTGTACCGCGAATCTGCCGCCGGGCCGGGGCGCCGGGTCGACAGCGGGGTCAGTGAAGGGGACGAAATTTCACCGTTCTACGATCCGATGCTGGGCAAGTTGATTGCATGGGGCGAAGACCGCGAACAGGCGCGCCTGCGGCTGCTCGCAATGCTTGATGAGTTCGCCATTGGCGGCTTGAAAACCAACCTGGCTTTTTTACGCCGCATCATCGCTCATCCGGCCTTCGCTACAGCCGAACTGGATACGGGCTTCATCCCCCGTTACCAGGAGCAATTACTGCCAGCCACCCTGCCTTTGCCTGCAGCATTTTGGTCCGCCGCGGGTGAAGCATTTCATCAGAGCCAGACATCCCAGGTGCGCGAAGATGACCCAGCCTCGCCCTGGGCCATCCGCAACGGCTTTCGCAACGGCCTGCCCCCGCAGACCCTGCTGGCCTTGAGTTGCAACGGCGAGCAGCAGGTCGTCAACCTCCACACGCCGTCAGCGGTGTTGCGCGACGAGCAATTGCTGATTGAACAGAACGGTGTGCGTCGCCAGCATCTGGCAATTCGCCGCGCAGAGACGCTCTACCTGCGCTGGGACGGCGAGTTGCATAGCGTCAGGGTCTATGACCCGATTGCCGCGGCAGGTGCCAGTCATGCCCAGACAGGTGGTTTGAGTGCCCCCATGAACGGCAGCATTGTGCGCATCCTGGTTGAAACCGGACAGACTGTCGAAGCCGGTACCCAATTGGTGGTGCTGGAGGCCATGAAAATGGAGCACAGCCTGCGGGCGCCCCACGAGGGTGTGGTAACAGCGCTGTTTTGTCAGGAAGGCGAAATGGTCAGCGAAGGTACGGTGCTGGTTGAACTGACATAGAAGCAACAGCCAAAAAAGGCGGCCCTTTTTCAGGGGGCCGCCTTTTTTTGTTTCTAGAACTTGGCAGTGGCCTGCACTACCACTCCGATAACCCGGCAATGCTCATCAAACACTGTCTTGGGATAGGTCGGGTTCAGCGGCTTGAGATAGCGCTGGCCGCTCTCTTCAATCAACTGCCGGAAGGTGGCCTCTTCAGTGCCCGGAATGCGTGCGATCACCATTTTTCCCGGTTCGGGATCAATATCGGGATCCACCAGAATCATCATCCCTTGTGCAACGCTGATTCCTATCGGAGCGGTCATGGCATCGCCCCGCACTTGCAACCAGAACGCAGCACCTTTGGCGTAATGATCGCTGACCTCGAACACCTCGCCGGGTTGGTAGCCGGCCTCTCGGGCCTGCTCGTTGACCTGCCCCGCCGTCACCCAATTACTGACCGGATAACGAAAAGCAGAAGTGATGTCGTAGGAGCATTCGTTAGCAGCAGACTCATCCGCTGCAGCGCTGCGCTCGCGGATGACCAGGGCAATTTCCAGATGCTCCAGCCCCAGGGCGTGCAGCACTTTGTTCATTGTCGGCAAGTCGGGTTGACGGCGTTTATTGAGCCAATGACCGACACCGCCCTGGGAAGCCCCGACGCGTTCGGCTAGTTTTTCCTGCGTGAGCTTGAGCTCGCGCAATTTGGTTCTGACTAAAGCGATCCATTTATCCATCAGCCGAACAATACGGATTGAACTCGAGGCAACAATACACATTCTGTATTATTTATACCAATAATATAAATACCTTATGTACTAATCTGCTAATGGCTGATTCGATTAATCTTAGAGCGCAGGTAAATCATGACTCCCATAACAAAAATAACCCCGGAAACCGAGATTGAAATCGAGCTCGAAACCTTCAAGGACAGTGCCGCAACCCAGCGTGCACTCGACTATTATTTGAAACCGGCTGTTTCTCAGCACTATTTCGAGAAAAAACTGTTCATCGTACGCAGCGATCTGAGCCAGGAAGAAGCGCTGGTCAATGCATCAGATTTTCTGCGCTGCGCAATCGCTACCGCCCAGGGCGCAGCTGAAAGCCAGCAAGGCTCTCATCGCGACCTGTTCCTGAGCGTGGCGCACTGCGTCGAATCGGCCAAGATGCTGTTGGACAAAGCACTGGACGTGCAACAAGTCTCAGCGCGCTGAGAGACCAAAAGACCCTGGCCAGTCCAGCTGGACCGGCTGGAACTTCGGTATGCCAGAGGCGCGACTCACAATGGAGGCACCGGCCCATGAGCCAACGCCGCTCAATCAAGGGATCAGGCGTGTAGCCTCTGTTTTGCCGCGCAGTAAGATCTGGCGCAATGGCTGACGTACTTGTTAAGGCGCCCCCCAGCAGTACTCCCAGGACACATCAATAATTGCGCGCCCATTGATTACCTGGCCCGGCGCATGCAGCCCATCGCGCCGCCACACCCCTTAGGTATGCCTGCTCACGGTGATGAGCGATGACATCGGCAGGGCGATCACTGGTTGTACAAGCTACAGGTTCAGGAGGCACAGCCAAGTATTGCAATGGGCCAGGTCAAACCATCACGGTGTTGCTGCTGGGGTAAAAAATTTTCTGGCCCTAAAGGCCTGAGATAGAGGGGTCTAGCGGGGAATAAGCGGGGAAACCAGGACAAAGCGAGGAAAACAGCTTGACCTGCAAATAAGAATGATTATTATTGCACTTAGCTGGTCGCGAGATCAGTCGATAATTCAAGGAACCTTAGGTCGGTTTTTTGAATTAGCTCCTCATCAGGCTAATCACGGTTATTTGACCCGGCTTCTGGCCGGGTCTTTTTTTTGCGGCCAGTTATCTGGCTCTGCGTGCTTCAGGCTAATGAAGTCTGGTGTGCGGCCGGTTTTTTTCGGTGACCGCTACGATGCGGGCGATGATAGCAAAAGAACATCGACCAACGGAAGCCTGAAGTCCCGAAACAACGGCCGTTACGGCAAGTTAGCACTTGAGAATCACTCGCAAATACACTATCGTGGCGCTGCGTCAAGGATGACGCCCCCCCTCCCTTCTCCCCGCTTCCCGTTCTCCAAAATTCCGTATTGGCCCGGCGCCGTTGCGATGTAAAGTAACGCCCACAATTATCAGATTCCGGGACTTTGACGATGACCGTGGCGCCCTCTTCCGTTCGCATCAGCAGTGACTTTGACAGCGGCAACATCCAGGTGCTGGATGCCAGTGACCCGCTGCACCTCAAGCTTGCGATCAAGCCCGATACCCGCAGCCCGCACTTTCAATGGTTCCACTTCAAGGCCGAAGGCCTGATACCCGGCCAGACCCACCATTTTCAGTTGAGCAACGCCAGCCAGTCCTCCTACAACAAAGCATGGGATGGCTACCAGGCCGTGGCGTCCTATGATCACGAAACCTGGTTCCGTGTTCCCACCGAGTTCGACGGCAAAGCCTTGAATTTCAGCGTGCAGGCCGAGCACCCAGTCATCTGGTTTGCTTACTTCGAACCCTACAGCCGCGAGCGTCATGATCTGTTGATCAAGAATGCACTCCAGTGGTCGGGCTGCGAACTGCTGGCAGTCGGTAAAAGTGTTGAAGGTCGCGACATCCAGCTCTTGCGCAAGGGCAATGGCGCCAGCCACAAACGCAAGATATGGATCATTGCCCAGCAGCACCCCGGTGAACATATGGCCGAGTGGTTCATGCAGGGAGTCCTTGAGCGCCTGGAACAAGGCAGCGACCCGCAGCTGCGCAAGCTACTGGACTTCGCCGACCTGTACCTGATCCCCAATATGAATCCGGACGGCGCGTTCCACGGCCATTTGCGGACCAACGCCAACGGCCAGGACCTGAACCGGGCCTGGCAAAACACCGACCCGAACGTAAGCCCTGAGGTGTTCTTCGCTCTGGAGCAAATGACCCGATACGGGGTGGACCTGTTTCTGGATATTCACGGGGACGAAGAAATCCCTTATGTGTTCACTGCAGGCTGCGAGGGCAACCCGGGTTACACCGAGCGCCTGGCGACCCTGGAAGAGCGTTTCCGCACTCATCTGAGTAACCTGACCCCTGACTTCCAGACGACCCACGGCTACACCCGGGACGAACCCGGCCTTGCCAATATGACCCTGGCCTGCAACAGCGTCGGCCAGCGCTTTGACTGCCTGTCGCTGACCCTTGAGATGCCGTTCAAGGACAACAACGATGCACCGCAGCCACAAACCGGCTGGGACGGTAAACGCTCCATGCAACTGGGCAAGAGTGTGCTCAGCACCTTGTCGGACATGGTTCGCGAGTTGCGCTAAACCCGGAGTAAGCGGCGGCCAGATATCTTCCCCCTGGCCGCCATATCAATAGATTCTCACGAGTACTCAAAGCTCCTTTATGGATACCCTCGCTAAATTGCGCGCCGGCCAACTGGCGGGCTGCAAACGCCTTGATCTGTCCTGTGGACTGACCGAGTTCCCGGCCGAGATTTTTCAGCTGGCGGACTCACTGGAAATTCTCAATCTGAGCGGTAACGCCCTGAGCAGCCTGCCCGAGGATTTACATCGCCTGACTCATTTGCGGATTCTGTTTTGCTCGGACAACAGGTTCACCGAACTGCCCGAATGCCTGGGGCAGTGCGCGCAGTTAAGCATGGTTGGCTTCAAAGCCAACCGCATCACCTCAGTGCCCGGCACTTCGCTGCCGCCCCTGCTGCGCTGGTTGATACTGACCGACAACAGCATCGAGCACATACCCGAAGAACTGGGTCAGCGACCGTTACTGCAAAAATTGATGCTGGCAGGTAACCGCCTGCAACAACTGCCCACCAGCCTGGTTAACTGCAAGCGTCTGGAGCTGATCCGCCTAGCGGCCAACCAATTGCACGAAGTGCCCGACTGGCTGCTGACATTGCCGGGACTGAGCTGGCTGGCCTATGCCGGTAATCCGCTGCACGAAGACGCCAGCGCGCAGCTTACAGCCGACAACACGCCGGACATTCACTGGTCACAGCTCGAGCTTGAACAAAAGCTGGGCGAAGGCGCGTCGGGCATCATCTCCAGAGCCCTTTGGAGCGCACCCGGCCAGGCAAGCAGATCCGTTGCCGTCAAACTCTACAAAGGCAGCATCACCAGCGACGGCTCACCGCTCAATGAAATGAACGCCTGCATTGCCGCCGGCCAGCATCCGAACCTGATCAAAGTCCTGGGCCGTGTCGCGGGTCACCCTGACAACACCGCGGGGCTGGTCATGGAATTGATCGATCCGTCCTTCGCCAATCTCGCCGCCCTGCCAAGCTTCGATACCTGCAGCCGTGACGTCTATCAAACACACACCCGCTTCAGCGCCGACTGCGCGCTACGCATTGCCCGCGGCGTGGCCTCGGCAGCCGGTCATCTGCACGCGCAGGGCATCTGTCATGGTGATCTGTACGGGCACAACATCATGTTCAATGCCCAGGGCGATTGCCTGCTCGGCGACTTTGGCGCAGCGTGCTTTCACGCCATTGACGACAGCCCGCACACCCGCGCCTTGCAGCGCATTGAAGTGCGTGCATTCGGGATTTTACTGGGGGAATTGCTGGAGCGGATCGACACGGGGTTGAGCGATCAACAGCAAGAACGGCTGCACGACCTGCAGCAGCGCTGCATACAACCCGATGTACTGGCACGCCCGGGTTTTGCCGAAATCACCCGGGCATTGGGCTAAAAGCCTGATGCAGTAGTCGCTGGCGCAGGCTGCGACAAGGAGCGCAGGGCTGCTGCCACAGGCAGCCTGTGGCAGCGACCGGGGTTATGCCAACGCCACAAACATCTCTTGTACGTCGTCCTGCTCTTCCAGCTTGGCCAGAAACTCTTGAACTTCAGCCATTTGCTCATCGGTCAAAGCGCTGACCGGGTTTTTCGGCTGATAGCCCAGCTTGGCCGACAATACGGTGAAGCCTTGCTCCGGCAGGGCTTTTTGCACGGCATCGAGGTCCGTCGGCTCGGTGATGAACAGCGTAGTGCCTTCTTCTTCACCTTCCTCAAAGTCCTGGGCGCCAGCTTCAATCGCGGCCATCTCAGGATCTGCATCCGGGGCGTCCGGCTTGGCTTCGATCATGCCGACATGGTTGAAGTCCCACGCTACCGAACCCGAAGCGCCCAATTGACCCTTGCGGAATGCCACGCGGATTTCAGCCACGGTACGGTTAATGTTGTCAGTCAGGCACTCGATGATCAGTGGTACCTGATGCGGAGCAAAACCTTCGTACGTGACGCGGTGATATTGCACCGCCTCAGTACCGATACCGGCGCCTTTGTTGATCGCGCGCTTGATGGTGTCCGCCGGCATCGACGCCTTTTTGGCCTGTTCATATACCAAACGCAGATGCGAATTCATGTCCGGGTCTGCGCCATTACGAGCAGCGACCGTCAGCTCCTTGGCCAGCTTGCCAAAAATCTTGCCGCGGCTGTTGGCGGCGTCCGCTTTGTGTTTAACCTTCCACTGTGCGCCCATTACTCACTCTCTCAATCTGGTGTGTCGCGGCGGGTTGGCCGTCGAATGGGCGCAAGTTTATACGGCAAGAAGTCCTCAATCGACCAAAAAATCCAATCGATCGGTCCTCAACCTTTGTCAGCCTTGCCCGCAGCGGCGGCAAATTTGGCCAGACGCACGTCCAGATGCCTTGGCCGGCGCCCGTGGTCCTCCGCCCGTTCCTTGCGTCGAATGGCATTGCGCACCATCAACGAGCCCAGGTAGCGGATCGGTTCAGGCGGAAAATACCCCAGCGGACCATTGACCAGCGGCGAACGTGTCCAGTCGTTGGCCTGCCCCTGCACCAGCGAGGCCAGAATCTGCCCGCCCATGTGACAGGGCCCCACTCCGCTCCCTGAGTAGCCGAAACCATAAAACACATTGCCATGGCCGCTCATCTGGCCGAAGAACGGCAAGCCGGTCACTGAGCGGTCCGAGGGACCGTTCCAGGTGGCCTCGACACCCACCCCGGCAAATGCTGGAAAAAACTGCTGCAAACTTTTCTGCAACGACCCGGCGTAGGGCGAAGGCTGATCAAACACCGGCAACATGCGCCCGCCATAGGCAAAGGTATTGCCGCCCTTGCCGAGCATGATCCGGCCGTCCGGAGTGTTGTGGTAGTAGTGCACAAAAATTCGCGAATCGAGCACTGTCACGCCGCTGGTCAGGCCGATCTCTTGCAGTAAGTCCGGGCGCGGCTCGGTGATCAGCATGTCGCTGGAGACAATCGCCACACTGCGGGAAAACTGCGGGAATGCCCTGGCCATCCAGGCGTTCATCGCCAGCACCACGCGCTCGGCGCGAATGCTGCCGGTCGGGGTCCGGATCAGGGCCGTGGCACCTTCTTCCAGACCGACCATAGGGGTGTTTTCATGGATCCGTACCCCCAGCTGCAAAGCCACCCGGCGCAAACCGCGCACCAGTTTGCCCGGCTGTACACTGGCGGCGGCCGGAGAGAACCAGCCCTCCGCATGTTGAGCCGAACCCGCACGGCGCTGCACTTCGTCCACCGCCAGCTTGCTGAACGAGTTGATGGCCTGACGCTCCAGCGCTGCAATCACCCCGTCCGTCGAGCCGACCTGGGCCTGATTGGTCGCGGTGTACAGCGTGCCGTCCAGCCGGTAATCGGCATCTACCCCGTACTTTTCGCAGAACGCGCCAATGGCATAAATGCTTTGCTCGGAGGCCTTCACCAGGCGCACCGCCTCCTCTACCCCGAACAGACGCTCCAGGGTGAAATACTTGGCCGACCACGACAATGCGCAGCCGCCATTGCGCCCGCTGGCCCCTGCCCCGCAGATATCGGCCTCTATCAGCAGCACATCCAGCTGCGGGTTCTGCTCCTTGAGCATGATGGCCGTCCACAGCCCGGTATAACCGCCGCCCACAATGCAGACCTGGGCACGGGCCTCACCCGTCAATGCTTCACAAGGCTCGACATGTTCCAGGGCAAGCGCCTGCTCCAGCCAAAAAGGTCGCATGGATAGTTCTCCAACTCAGGTACGAAAAGGTTTGATCAACAACGGATGATTGGGCACGAAGGCACATTCGCGTTTGTACCCGTCAGGACGACTGTTCCAGTGCGGGATCAGTACCAGCGCGCTAAAGAGTGCGCAGACGGCAAAGACGATAAACACTGTGACCGTGTCGAAATAGCCCGGCAGCAGACCACCCAGCACCGCCCCGACCGAGCCGCAGCCGTTTACAAACCCCGCCGCCGTAGCACCGGCTTTGGCCGTACCAAAATCAATCGCCGCGGCGCCACAGATCATCGAATCCGGGCCGTACAGGGTCAGCCCCATCACAAACAGCAGGGCGACCACCAGCAGCACACTGCCGGACTGCAAGGCCCCCATAAAGAAAGCCAGGGAAACGGTTAGCGCCAGCAGGCTCAGAATGCAGGCGGGCATGCGCCGGGCACCGAAGATTTTGTCCGACGCCAGCCCAATCATGATCGGCCCCAGCAAACCGGCCAGCTCAAACGCCGTAGGAATAATCGCAGCGCCAACCTTGCCCACTTGTGGCATCTGTTCGAAGACAATTACCGGCCCCCACAACAGAATCGCGTAACGCGCCGGCTTGAGCATGAAGTACGCAAGCCCCAGGGTCAGCACCGTTCGATTGCGCATGATTTCGCGTAGTGGCGCCCAGATACTGAGGCGTTTTTCCGCAGCTTCTTCCTCGGCCGTCATCTGCGGCTCGGGTTCGACGGCTGGCAAACCGACATCTTCAGGCTTGTTGCGCTGAAAGATGAAAAACAGTACCGCGACCACCGCCACTACCGCCGCACTGGAAATAAATGCCGCGTGCCAGGTGCCCATCAGGGTGTATGCCCACCAACCGGCAAACGGCGAAGCCACCAGCCCGCCAAAGGCGTAACTCGAACTCCACAACCCCAGCACCCGACCACGCTGTTCTGCCGGAAAGAAGCTGCCAATGTTTTTGCACAACGCCGACCAGCCCGTGGATTGCGCCAGGCCCTGAATCAGCATGCATGTGGCGAAGATGGGCAAGGTGGCAAAAGTGCCCATCATCAGGGCAGCCAGGGCCGAGATGATCAGCCCGCCCATGACCACCACCCGCGGCCCATAGCGATCGGCGAGGATGCCCCAGGTAAATTGCCCGATGGCGTAAGCCGCAAGATAGACCGCATCGAGGTTGGCCATCGCCATCTTGTCCAGATGGAAGGTCGGATCTTCACCAATTCCCAGCTTTGCTACGGAAAATGCTTTGCGCGTGAAGTAAAAGGCCGCGTAGGCCAGCCAGGTGATGGCAAAAACCTGCATCCGCCAACGCTTGATGGTGCCAATGGACTTGTTCATGTCGGGTCTGACCTCTGATGTGGATGTGCCGGCAGAATCAGAAAAGATCGCCTGTTTTTTTATTGTGTTGAGCACTTCAATGCCGCTGTTCAGACCAGGGCGGCATCAATCAGACAAACCATGACGGTCCTGTTTTTATTGGATTTCAGGATCGCTCAGGGGCATGTCACAACCCGGCGCTATCGAGGACATAACGCCGGGCCGGAATCGATCAAAGCAATTACTGACTAATAGGTAAAATCGATTTATCGTATTTCACTAATAAGCTCAGCTTGTAAGAGGTTGTCCGATGCCGGTTTCCCATGCGCAGTTGAAAGCCTTTCATGCGGTTGCCGTCCACGGCAGTTTCACCCGCGCCGCCGAGCGGTTGTTTTTGAGTCAGCCGGCAATCTCCGATCAGGTACGAAAACTCGAAGAGCGCTTCGGTGTTTTGTTGTTCCATCGCAACAAACGTTCGGTGCGCCTGACCGATCTGGGGGATCGCTTGCTGAGCATCACCCAGCGCCTGTTTGTGGTGCAGGCCGAAGCCCAAGAGTTGTTACAGGACTCCCAGGCCCTGCAAACCGGCAGCCTGGTGCTGGCCGTAGATGCGCCTGTACACGTACTGCCGCAGATCGCCAGGTTCTGCGAACGCTACCCCGGCATCAGCGTCAAAATCGAAACCGGTAACACCGACGAATCTCTGGCCCGGCTGTTCAACTATCAGGCCGATCTAGCGTTGCTGGGGCGCGAGGTCAGTGATGACAGGCTGCTTAGTCTGCGATTGCGCAGTGATCCCATGGTGGCGTTTGTTGCCCGCACCCATCCGTGGGCCGGTCGCAGTTCGATATGCCTCTCCGACCTGGAGGACACCCCGCTGGTATTGCGTGAAATCGGCTCTGTAACCCGCCAGACCCTGGAAGAAGAAATGAGTCAGGCGGGTCTGCGGATGCGGGCCGCGATTCAGGTGGAAGGTCGCGAAGCCGCGCGGGAGGCAGTGGTGGTCGGGATTGGCGTAGGGGTGGTTTCAGCGGCAGAGTTCGGCTCGGACTCACGGGTGATCGCCTTGCCCATCACTGACTGTAAACGACGCCTGACCGAGACCCTGGTCTGCCTGCAGGAGCAGAGTTCCCGGCGGGTGGTGGCCACATTTCTGGATATTGTGCGCGAGAGTTTGTAAGCCCTTGCCAATCGCCCCCGGGAAAGAACCACCCCCTCTGTAGGAGCGAGCTTGTCTCGCGAGCTTTTCAACCACCGCAAAGAGCTCGCTCCTACGGGGTTTGTGCCGTGCAGAAATGCGGGAGACAAGGCAGATCGCAGCTCTCTCCGCCCAGGCCGGCAGGCACCCCATGCATGAGACTGCAATTGCACCTGTAGGAGCGAGCTTGTCTCGCGAGCTTTTCAACCAAACGCAAAGAGCTCGCGAGACAAGCTCGCTCCTACGGGATTTGTGCCGTGCAAAAATGCGGGAGATGAGGCAGATCGCAGACTTCACCGTCCAGGCCGGCAGGCACCCCATGCAGGAGGTTGCAATTGCATCTGTAGGAGCGAGCTTGTCTCGCGAGCTTTTCAGCAAAACCGCAAAGAGCTCGCGAGCAAGCTCGCTCCTACAAGGGATCTCCCACGAGGTGTCAGACCGTTTCAAATGCCGGGGGCCAGTTCCATAAACGCCTTGATCAGCCGCAATCCGGCGCGCCGCTCCATGCAGCCGAGCATGTGCCGGTTGAGCAATCCGGTCCCGTTGATCGGCACCGCTCGTACGCGAGGGTCATGGCTGACCTCCAGCGACGACACGATCCCTATACCCAACTGTGCCGCCACGGCTTCGGTCACCGCCTCGCGACTGTCCAGTTCCAGCAGTACCCGCGGTGTCACGCCGACGCCCTCGCATGCCTCATCAAAGGTGCGCCGGGTGATTGAGGTGGGCTCACGCAACACCATGATCACCTGGTCCAGCAGGGAAATGTCGATGCCATCCGCCAGCGCCAGCCATGGATGACTGGCCGGCACCAGGGCACAAATCCGGGACTCCCCGAGTGCCCGCAAAGTCAGCCCTTTACGCGGTTCAACCTCCGTCAGCACCGCCACATCGGCGTGTTCTGAAAGCAGGGCAGCCAGGGTTTCCTGAGCATTTCCCAGACGCAAGTTGACGGTGATCCCGGGGTAACGCGCCCGCAGGCTTGCCAGCATCGGCATGACCATGTGCGGACCGTCCGCCGCCACTTCAAGCCGCCCTGTGAGCAACTGGCGATTAGCCTCAAGCATAACCTGCGCTTCATCCACCAAACCGAACATGGCACGGGTGATGGCCGCCAGCTTTATCCCCTCCTCCGTCAGTTCCACACGCCGGGCAGTACGCCGCAGCAAGGTAATTTGATAGTGCTCCTCAAGGGTCTTGATATGCCCGGTCACCGCCGGCTGGCTGATAAACAATCGGGCCGCGGCGCGGGTAAAACTGCCCTCACGGGCCACAGCATCAAACGCACGGAGCTGGAACAAATTCATCGCATAAGTCTCGCTGATGACTGGCATAACAATAAACAATTTGATTGATATCAACTCAAACTGCAACTTATGCCGTGTATCCAGTAGCCATCCCAAAGTTTGTGAGGAAACCAGAATGAGTACTGTCGCGCCGATCCTGCTGACCCCTGGCCCACTGACCACTTCGGCGCGTACCCGCCAGGCGATGATGGTCGACTGGGGTTCATGGGATGACAGCTTCAACCAGCTGACCGCCAGCCTCTGTGAGCAACTGCTGGCCATTATCAATGGCGCCGGGAGTCATCACTGCGTGCCCTTGCAGGGCAGCGGCACCTTCGCCGTCGAAGCCGCAATCGGCACACTGGTGCCACGCAATGGCAACGTTCTGGTCCTGATCAACGGCGCCTACGGCAAACGCCTGGCAAAAATCTGTGAAGTCCTGGGCCGGCGTTTCAGCACCTTTGAAACAGCCGAAGACCAGCCCACTACTGCCGCTGACGTTGAACGCCTGCTGCAGGCCGATCCGGGCATCACCCATGTGGCATTGATTCATTGCGAAACCAGCACCGGGATTCTTAACCCGCTGCCGGAAATTGCTGCAGTTATTGCCCGACATGGCAAACGTCTGATTATCGATGCCATGAGTTCTTTCGGTGCCCTGCCCGTCGATGCACAAAAAGTACCCTTTGATGCGCTGATCGCGGCCTCGGGCAAATGCCTGGAAGGCGTACCGGGGATGGGCTTCGTATTCGCCCGCAAAGAATCACTGGCTGGCGCCACGGGTAACTCCCACTCACTGGCAATGGACCTGCAAGACCAGCATGCCTACATGGCCAGGACCGGACAATGGCGGTTCACCCCGCCGACCCACGTGGTCGCTGCCTTACATGAAGCCCTGCTGCAATACAACGAAGAAGGCGGCTTGCCGGCGCGTCACCGGCGCTACACCGACAACTGCCAGGTGCTGCTCGACGGCATGGCCGCACTGGGCATTCGCAGCTTCCTGCCAGAGTCAATCCAGGCTCCGATCATCGTTACGTTCCACGCGCCGAAAGACCCGCGGTATCAGTTCAAGGAGTTCTACGAGCGCGTCAAGGCCAAGGGTTTCATCCTGTACCCGGGTAAATTGACCCAGGTCGAAACCTTCCGTGTGGGCTGCATCGGCCATGTCAATCAGGCCGAAATGCAAGCCGCGGTGAACGCTGTGGCCCAGGTGCTGCAGGAAATGGAAGTGCAGGAAATCTGAAGTTCGCAACGCTCAAAACCAACCTAATTATTGCGTGCGGCCACGGCTGCTCATACAGGACTTACTGACATGAACTACACCAATCCAGGCAAACTTCAGGCCGCCATTCTCGACTGGGCTGGCACCGTGGTCGACTTCGGCTCGTTCGCTCCGACGCAGATCTTTGTCGAAGCCTTCGGCGAGTTCGACGTCCAGGTCTCCATCGAAGAAGCCCGCGGGCCGATGGGCATGGGCAAGTGGGATCACATCCGCACCCTGTGCGATCAGCCTCAGGTCGCCGAGCGTTACAAAAAAGTATTTGGCCGCACACCCACCGACGAAGATGTGACCGCGATTTATGAGCGTTTCATGCCACTGCAAATCGAAAAGATCGCTGACCACTCGGCACTGATTCCCGGCGCTCTGGAAACCATTGCCGAGCTGCGCCAGCAAGGGATCAAAATCGGTTCGTGCTCGGGCTATCCGGCGCAAGTGATGGCCAAGGTGGTCGAGCTGGCCGCAACCAACGGCTACATCGCCGACCACGTCGTTGCCACCGACGAAGTTCCCAACGGTCGCCCATGGCCGGCCCAGGCACTGGCCAACGTGATTGCCCTGGGTATCGACGATGTGGGTGCCTGCGTGAAGATCGATGACACCGTTCCGGGTATCCTCGAAGGTCGTCGGGCCGGGATGTGGACGGTGGCACTGGTGTGCTCCGGCAACGCCCTGGGCCTGACCTACGAGCAGTACAAGGCGCTCGACGCGCAAACCCTGGCCAGCGAACGCAAACGCATCCACACCTTGTTCGAAGGCTCACGCCCGCACTACATGATCGATACCATCAGTGATCTGCCGGACGTGATTGCCGATATCAACAAGCGCCTGGCCAATGGCGAGATGCCACAAAGCAGCTGAGTCTGCAGAAACAAAAACGCGGCAGCCTGTGACCAGGTCTGCCGCGTTTTTTATTTGCAGGTCGGCGCTTCTAAAGCTTCAGACCTTGTGCTGCTGTTCGACCCACTTGGCAAATTCGTCGATGAACTTCTGCAAAAATGGCCGGGTTTTCTCGGACAATTTGCCCGCCGCATCAAACGCATCACCTGCTCCGCTCAGATAGGCTTCTGGCTGTTGCATGCACGGCACATTGAGAAATACCAGCGACTGGCGCAAATGATGGTTGGCCCCGAAGCCACCGATCGCCCCCGGCGAGACGCTGATCACGGCTCCCGGCTTGGCGTTGAATACGCTTTGACCATAAGGCCGGGACCCGACGTCAATGGCGTTTTTTAATACCCCGGGGACCGAGCGGTTGTACTCAGGAGTGACAAACAGTACGGCATCGGCCGGACGGATCAGATCGCGAAAGGTCGTGTAAGACGCAGGTGGCGGCGTCACATCAATGTCTTCGCTGTACAGCGCCAGTTCGCCAATCTCTACAATCTTCAGTTTCAGCTGGGCCGGTGCCAGTTCTGCGAGCGCCAGGGCCACCTTTCGGTTAAGGGAATCCTTCCTCAAACTGCCGACCAACACTGCAACGTTGTAGACCTTGCTCATAAAAAACCTCGAGAGTCTGGCGATAGGAAGACTAGTTATAGATGATCGGAAGCCTTTCTTGCACCCCGGTTCACCTTATCGGCTTGCAAGCCTGTAAAGTAGACGGACTATTTTTTCCAAATCGTTAAACTTCCCCTACTGATCAACGGTCTACAGAACCGCAAATTGGGTGTTTATCTCCAGAGGTTCTCTACAAATGGCTGCAGTTCTCGTTGGGCAATTTCATGCAAGGGACGCGGAAGGTCGTGTCTATTCCGTGCATGAGTTTGAAAATTTAGAAGCAACAGGCGACCAGCCCGTAACAACGTACAAACTGGCTATTGGCGATCGCGTCAAAAAGACTGATGACGACAACTTCGAACTGGTGCAGTCGGGCGTCATTCTGATTCGCGAAACCGAGTATGTCGCACCTGTAGTCCCTGTAATCCCTGCATAACCTGCTGCACTCGGCATACCGCTGAAGTCACAGGATGAGACTTGGGTCAGGCTTCACAACGCTGAAACCTCATCCGCTGAACATGGACTTCACGCATGCGCTTACGCCATATCGAAGTGATTCAGGCCATCTTGCAGACCGGTAGCCTCGACCATGCTGGCGAGCTGCTGCAAATGCCAGTGGCCACCCTCAGTGCCACGCTGCATGAGGCCGAGCAACAGCTCGGCTTCATGTTGTTTGCCAGCGTACGCGGACGGCTGCAGGCCAGCCGCGAAACCCTTCTGCTGCAACCCCTCGCCAATCAGCTGTACCTGGACTTCGAGCCACTACGCCGGCTTGCCGACGCCTTGCGCCAGCATCAGGAGCCCGTATTGCGCGTGACCTGTAGCGAAACACTGGCCCAGACCCTGCTGCCCTACAGCATTGCACTGCTGCGACGGCGCATTGCCGATACGCCCAGCACCTTGAGCAGCGCGCCCTGCGGCGAAATCGCGCGCCGCTTGTTGATGGACGAATGCGATGTGGGCTTCAGCCTGCACCCGGCTGAACAACCGGGCATTGATTGCCTCAAGCTGACCCAGGGCAAGGTGCAGTTGTTGGCCCCCCACGGCTGGTTATCCCCCAAGCAAAAATACATAGGTCTGCAAGATCTGGCAGGCCAGGCAATGATTGGCCTGCAACACCAGGACCCGCTGAGCCGCGTGCTGGACAGCAAGCTGCAAGCCTTGCGCCCGGCACCCGTGGTGCAGATTCAGGTTCAGAATTATCAGATGTTGCGCAGCATGGTGGAGGCTGGCGAAGGGTTGGCCCTGGTCGACCCGTTTACCGCTGCGGGTGCCAAAGCCGGCGGGCTGGACGTGTGCCCGCTCTCGCCTGCGATCCCGGTGACCCTGTATGCACTGACTCCCAAGGGCTCGGAGCCAGCCCCGGCGTTGCAGGCATTGTTCGATATCGTGCGGCAGAAGGCCGAAGCCTTGCTGGCTGATCAGGGGTTGATGGCGCTGTAATCGAATCGTGCATATTGCTGGCGATCCCGTCGCCGGCAAATCAGTTCCTGCAACGTCAGCAGTGGTTTTCGAACAACAGATACCAAAAAATCGCGACCTCGCGGGTCAGCGGGTCAATGCCTCGATAACGCAGATGATCGATACCCCCCACCTGATACCCGCAGCGCTCATACAGCCGACAGGCGCCAATGTTGTTGTTCTGGGTTTCAAGCATGATGCCTGGCAGTTTTTTCTTCAGGCTCCAGAACCTGACCACGTCCAGTAATGACTTGGCCACACCATGGCGCCGGGCACAGGCGGCGACAGCCAGTTCATCGACATGGGCAAAACCGTTCCAGTTGGTGCTGACCACAACATGGCCGACCGGCTGGTTGTCCAGATAGGCCATGAAGATCGCACTGTCTGGCGCCCCGCGGTAGCTGGCGAATTCGTCAGGGTCAATCCCGTAGCATTTGCGGTAAGGCGTGATCGTATCCAATGGCCAGTGCTCGACCTTTTTATGTTGGTCGACACGGGCATAGGCACAGACGTCAAAACTGAAATCATTGCCCCACACGTAGGGAGCAAAGCCTTCATCGGCCAAACGCACAGAGACTTCCGGGTCCTTTGGATTCATAACCAGGTACATGAAAAATCCTTCTTCGTGCGCAATAGCCCCGGCGTCAAACGGGGTTATTGCAGTGTCTGTTCTTTGGCTTCGAGAAGCTGGGCCCACAGCGATGGCCCACCCGCAGACTTGGCAATAGCCTCAAGACGAGCCGCGTGCTCGGCCAGATCGCTTTCACTTGCACGGATAATCCGGCCAGGCTGGCGATCGGCTGACAAGCGGATGATTTCGCTGGCCTGGTTGCCTGAACCTTCGCCGGAACCATTGCCGTCAGATGCGTTACCGGCCAGCGACAGGCTGGTCTGGCCACCGGTCATGGTCAGGTAAACGTCCGCCAGAATCTCGGAGTCGAGCAGTGCGCCGTGCAGTTCACGCCCCGAGTTGTCGACGCCATAGCGTTTGCACAAGGCATCCAGGCTGTTGCGCTGACCCGGATGACGCGCTCGCGCCATCGCCAGGGTGTCGAGAATAGTGCAATGGCGGGTGATGTCGGCGCGGTCGGTCTGCCCGATCAGGGCAAATTCGTTATTCAGAAAGCCCACGTCGAACGCGGCGTTATGAATGATCAGTTGCGCGCCTTTGATGAAGTCAAAAAACTCGTCGGCGACTTCTGCGAAACGGGGCTTGCCCACCAGAAATTCGTTAGTAATGCCGTGAACGCCAATTGCGCCCTCGTCACTTTCACGATCGGGTTGCAGATACACGTGAAAATGCCGGCCGGTCAGACGGCGGCCCATCAACTCGACGCAACCGATCTCGATCACCCGGTGGCCATCGGTAACCGGCATACCGGTGGTTTCAGTATCGAGAACAACACTACGCATGCTTGATGCCCCTCATTTCGTCCACCCCGCGATTGGCCAACTGGTCGGCGCGCTCGTTGCCATAATGGCCGATATGCCCGCGTACCCACTGCCACTTCACGGTGTGACGATTGACTTGCTCATCGAGCAACTTCCACAGGTCGGCATTTTTAACCGGTTCTTTGGCCGCAGTTTTCCAGCCGCGTTTTTTCCAGTTGACCATCCACTCGGTAATGCCTTTCATCACGTACTGCGAGTCGGTCACCAGCAACACTTCACAGGGGCGCTTGAGCTCTTCAAGGCCACGAATGGCCGCCATCAGCTCCATGCGGTTGTTGGTGGTAGCGGGTTCGCCACCCCAGAGTTCTTTTTCGACACCCTGGCAGACCAGTAAAGCACCCCAGCCGCCCGGGCCAGGATTGCCCTTGCAGGCACCATCGGTGAACATCTCAACGCTATCGCTCATTACAAACTATCCAGAAAAGGCTGCCTTGGCCTGCCAATCGAGGATCAGCAGCACCTGAGGCCGGGCAAACCCGACCTGACATTAATTAAGGTTCAGTGTGACGCCGATTGACCTTGGCCATCTGCAAGGGGATCAGCTTGCCCATCGGCTCTCTGCGCATCGGATTGACGGGACGCAAGCCCACCACCATTTTACGCGCGACCAATACATAGAAGCCGCCACCGGCCAATTGCCAGCTACCGGCCTTGCGCTCCCAGCCTGAAAATCGGCTTTGCCACGCTTTCGATGCGAGCGGCGGACGATAGCACCCAAAGCGGCGTTTCTCCAGCGCAAAGCCCAGCAGGTTCAGCCAGTCGGCCACTCGCGAAGGTGAGATGCAACGAGCCTTGCCGAGGGCATCCTTGGCGAATACATGGCGCAATCCCCAGCCGCTCCAGGGGTTGATACCGACAATCAACAAATGGCCGCCGGGACGCACGCTACTGGCCGCTTCACGCAACAGGCCGTGGGGCGACAGACAGAAATCCAGGCCATGCTGCAACACCACGACATCGGCGGCGTGCTCACATAAAGGCCAGGCCTGTTCTTCACAAATGATTTCGACACCGGGCAGGGGTGCCCCCAGGCGTACATTGCGTTGCACTTGCGGCGCCTTGGGCGGGGTGTCGGCGCCAGGGCCGTAATGCACCAGATAACCGCCGAAATAGCGCCCGAGCTCCTCCTCGAGAACCCGCTGCTCATCGTTGAGCAGCACTTGTCCAAGGGGGCTGGACAACCACTCTCGGGCTGAACTGATCAGCTCCAGCCACTCAGGATCTGCCTGAGCCAATGCTTTATCGGTCATTGCTCCTCCAACTCGCCATATGCCTATTACCAAACCCGGGGCTGCTGTACATCGTGGCTCGCCATGAACCGGCAACAACCCCTAAGATGCGCCATTGTTTCGCACTTGGGAATTGCACCATGTTACAGATCGACGCCCTGCCCGCCTTCAGCGACAACTACATCTGGTTGTTACAGGACATGACCCGCAAATGTTGCGCCGTGGTCGATCCGGGTGACGCCGCGCCTGTTCTGGCCTGGCTGGCCCGACACCCGGACTGGGTGCTAAGCGACATTCTGGTGACCCATCACCACTTCGACCATGTGGGGGGTGTTGCCCAGCTTCACGAGCACACTAACGCGAAGGTCTGGGGACCTGCACTCGAGACCATCCCGTCCCGACAAGTGGCACTCAACGACAGCGATCAAATCGAAATCCTGGGCCTGACGTTCAAGGTTCTGCTCGTGCCCGGCCATACCCTGGGACACATTGCCTATTATCACGCTGACCAGGCGGCGCCGATATTGCTGTGTGGCGATACCCTGTTCGCCGCCGGTTGCGGCCGGCTGTTCGAGGGCACCCCCGAACAGATGCACCAGTCCCTGAGCCGGCTGGCCGCACTGCCCGCCAACACGGCGGTGTACTGCACCCACGAATATACTTTGAGCAATCTGCGCTTCGCCCAGGCGGTAGAGCCTGGCAACCCGGATATTGCCGCGCGAATCGCTCAAGTCACCGAATGGCGGGCAACAGGTCACATCAGTCTGCCATCAAGTATTGCCCTCGAATTGCTCACCAATCCGTTTCTGCGGGTCAATGAAACATCCGTTAAAGAAAAAGCTGACGAGTGGAATTCCCGTGACAATGACTCGCCCAGTGCGGTCTTTGCCAGCTTGCGCAGCTGGAAAGATAAGTTCTAAACAGGGTCGCGGTTGGCACAAAAATTCTGAACAGTTGACCGCGTCTCCCCTGCTTTCTAGAATCCCCCGACATTTTTGCCTGAACTATCTTCTAGCCAATGTCGTCATCTATAGGTAACTCCATCAATTCAGACGCATTGACGCGCTTGGTCAAAGCTATCGCGGTGGCTGTCTCTGCCATTCTCGCGGGCTGCCAATCCATGGACCATTCGGCTCAGCCAACCGAACGCGCCAGCCTGAAAATCACCAAACGTATTCCTCAGGAGCCTCTCTGGCTCAGTGAAAAACCTAGCCCCGTGGCCCCGCAAGATGTATGGGAACGGATGCGCCAGGGCTTCAAGTTGCAAGACGGTCAGAACGTTAACCCGCGCATTGAACAGCAGCGTTTGTGGTTTGCCAGCAACCCGTCCTTTCTCGAAAACGCCGGAGAGCGCGGCAGCCTCTATATCCACTACATCGTTGAACGCCTCGAAGAGCGCAACATGCCGCTGGAACTGGCGCTGCTGCCAGCCATCGAAAGCGCCTACAACCCGATGGCGTATTCCCACGCCAATGCAGTCGGGCTCTGGCAGTTCATTCCTTCGACAGGCCGTTACTTCAATTTGCGTCAAACCCGTGCCTACGACGGTCGCCGCGACATTACGGCCTCCACCATCGCAGCCCTGGACTACCTTAACCGCCTTCACGACATGTTCAACGGTGACTGGCTGCTGGCACTGGCCGCTTACAACTCCGGTGAAGGCACCGTAAGCCGGGCCATCGAGCGCAACCAGAAACTGGGGTTGCCTACTGACTACTGGAACCTGCCCCTGCCGCAGGAAACCAAAGACTATGTGCCCAAATTACTGGCACTGTCTCAGGTGGTCATGGCCCCTGAGGCCTATGGCATCAACCTGAACCCCATCGCCAACGAACCCTACTTCGAAATGGTCGAAATCAAACAGTCCATGGACTTGTCACGCGTGGCAGCGCTGGCCGAGATCGACGAAGACGAGATGTTCCAGCTGAACCCGGCCTATAAACAGCGCGCCACCATCGACGGCCCGCAGCACTTGTTGGTACCCACTTCCAAAGCGCAACTGCTGACCGCCAGCCTGTCCAACCTCAACCCTGAAGAGTTGATCAGCCTGCGCCCTAAAAAGCCGGTATTTGACAACGTTGCAAGCGTTTCACCAACCCGGCTTAACCGTAAGTACCGGGTCAAGAGTGGCGACAACCTGACGCTGATTGCCAAGGCCAACAAGGTCAATGCCAAAGACCTGCAGCACTGGAACAAATTGAGCGGCAACAACCTCAAGGTCGGCCAGATTCTGGTCATGCAAGACACACGCAAACCGGCAGGCAAAAAACCGACGCAATACAAGGTTAAAAAAGGCGACTCGCTGTACATCGTTGCCAAGCGTTTCAACGTTGAAATGCAGCACCTCAAGCACTGGAACCCGAGCAGCGCCAAAGCCCTGAAACCAGGGCAAATGCTGACGGTTTCCAAACCTCGCTAAGCTCCTGACTGGCAATATTGCGGGCAAGCTGTTTCCTACAGATATGTAAGAAGCAGCTTGCCCGCAGTGCTTTCCAGAGTGGCCTTTTTCCCACAGATACAAGCTGTTACTGTACGGAAACCCTAAGCCCAACGCCTGGATCGGATCTCTTGCCTTGATGCGACCCCTCCTCCCGTTATTAATCGGCCTGGCCTTGAGCTTCCCCGCAAGCGCAACCCTGAGTGAAAGCCACGGTTATGCGCAGTTCGGCACCCTCAGGTACCCGGCCACGTTTACCCATTTCGACTGGGTCAACCCTGACGCGCCTAAAGGCGGGACGCTGAAGGTCATGGCGTTTGGAACCTTCGACACGCTCAACCCCTACACTTTCAAGGGCACCAGCCCGGTATCGACCGCAAATTTCCTGCAGTACGGGGTCAACGAGCTCAACGAAACCCTGATGGCCGGGACTGGCCAATACGCCCCCTCCGGCGATGAGCCCACTTCCAGCTACGGGCTGATCGCGCAATCGGTGGAGTACAACGAAGGCCGCAGCTGGGTGGTGTTTAACCTGCGCCCGGAAGCCCGCTTTCACGATGGAACGCCCATCACCGCCTACGACGTAGCGTTTTCCTACAACCTGCTGCTCAAAGAAGGCCATCCGCAGTACCGGACCAACCTTCAGGAAGTCCAGCGCGTAGATATTCTGGGGCCCAAGCGCATTCGCTTCGTGTTCAAGCGCGCGGGCAACCCCTTGCTGATACTGCGCCTTGGTGAATTACCCGTCCTGCCACAGCACTACTGGGTAAACCGCAACTTTAAAGCCACCACCTTCGAACCGCCGCTGGGCAGTGGCCCCTATCGCATCACCAAGGTCACACCCGGCCGGCAACTGGTGTTTGAGCACGTCAAAAACTGGTGGGGGGCCAACCTGCCGGTCAATCGCGGCAAATACAATTTCGACCGGGTTGTAGTGGAGTTCTATCGCGACAGCGATGTGGCCTTCGAAGCATTCAAGGCGGGCGAGTTCGACATTTATATCGAACACCAGGCCAAGAACTGGGCCAATGGCTATAACTTCCCGGCCGTCCGCCGCGGCGAGGTGATCAAAGCCGAAATCCCCCACCAGATCCCGACGCAAACCCAGGGCTTGTTCATGAACAGCCGGCGTCCTGCCTTTGCCCAGGCAAAAGTCCGTGAGGCCCTGGGCCTCATGTTCGACTTTGAATGGACCAACCGCACGCTGTTCAACGGTGCCTACAAGCGCGCCACCAGTTACTACCCCAACAGCGAGTTCTCGGCCAGCGGCATTCCACAAGGGCATGAGTGGCTGATGCTCTCACCCTGGCGGAGTCAGCTGCCCCCAGAACTGTTCAGCCAGGCCTTTGGCCTGCCGCAGACCGGAGGCCGGGGCATTCCCCGGGACACCATGCGCCAGGCACTGGGTTTACTGGCCGAGGGTGGCTGGAAACTTTCCGGACAGCGCCTGCTCGATATAGATGGCAAACCGCTGCGCTTCGAAATACTGCTGGTAAACCCCAACCTTGAGCGCATCCTGCAACCCTACGTGGAGAACCTGGCCAGTATCGGGGTCGATGCCCGGCTGCGCACCGTGGACCGCGCTCAATACAAACAGCGCCTGGATCAATTCGACTTCGACATGATCCTGATGACCCTGGATCAGACCCTGAGCCCCGGACTTGAGCAGTGGCAGTACTTCCATTCCAGCCAGGCCAATGTCAAAGGCAGCAAGAACTATGCAGGCGTGGCGAACCCGGTGGTCGATCAATTGCTCGAGCGCCTGCTGGCAGCCCAGACCCGCGAAGAACAACTGGCCGCAGGCCGGGCGCTGGATCGCGTCCTGCTCTGGCAGCACTACAGCATTCCTAACTGGTATTTGAATTATCACCGCCTGGCGTACCGCAACCGGTTCGCCTTCGTGACTACGCCGCCCTACGCCCTGGGCCTTAGCGCGTGGTGGCTCAAGCCTACGGAGAAAACCCGATGATGCCTTTGCGTACGTTGCTCAAACCTCTCTGCGCCATGCTGCTGGCGAGTCTTGCCTGCGCGGCACTGGCGGCCCCGCAGCATGCTTTGACGCTCTACGATGAGCCGCCGAAATATCCGGCCAACTTCAAGCATGTGGATTACGTCAATCCGGATGCCCCCAAGGGCGGCATCTTCCGAAAATCGGCACTGGGTACTTTTGACAGCCTTAACCCCTTTATCAACAAAGGTGTGCCGGCCGATGACATTGACCTGACCTTTGACACGCTGGCCCGGCAAAGCCTGGACGAACCTTTCACCGCCTATGGCGTGATCGCCGAAAAGATCGAGAAAGCGCCGGACAACAGCTGGGTGCGCTTTTACCTGCGCCCCGAAGCCAAATTCAACGACGGTCATCCGATTCGCGCCGAAGACGTGGTGTTCAGCTTCGATACCCTGATGAAAAATGGCTCGCCGCTGTACAAGGGCTACTACAGCGATGTTGACCAGGCCATCGCGGAAAACCCGCTGCAGGTGAAGTTCACGTTCAAGCACAACAAGAACCGCGAGTTGCCACTGATCCTTGGTCAACTTCCCGTCCTTCCCAAACACTGGTGGGAAAACCGGGACTTCGGCAAGGGTAATCTTGAAATCCCGGTAGGCAGCGGCCCCTACACCATCAGCGAGATCAAGCCGGGGCGCTCAATTCGTTACGAAAGGAACAAAAACTACTGGGGCAAGGATCTGCCGATCAACAAAGGGCTGTACAACTTCGACACGATTACCGTCGATTACTTCCGTGACAACAGCGTGGCCTTTGAAGCGCTCAAGGCCGGGCAGTTCGATTACTGGTTCGAGATCAGCGCCAAGAACTGGGCCAGCGCCTACAACGCCCCGGCGTTCACTCAGGGACGCTTGAAAAAAGAAGAAATACGCAACCACAACCCCACAGGCATGCAGGGTTTTATCTTCAACCTGCGCAAGCCCATGTTTCAGGACGTTCGGGTACGCGAGGCGCTGAGCCTGCTGTTCGACTTTGAATGGGCCAACAAACAGTTGTTCAGTGGCGCTTACGCACGGACCAACAGTTTTTTTGAAAACTCGGACATGGCCGCAAAAGCACTGCCCACGGCCGAAGAACTGGCCATTCTGGAGCCCTTGCGCGGCCAGATCCCCGACCAGGTGTTTACCGACGTGTTCAACCCTGGGGTCACCGATGGCAGCGGCATGATTCGCGACCAGCAGCGCCGTGCCTATCAATTGCTGCAGGACGCCGGATGGCGGATTGTCGACGACAAGATGGTCGACGCCCAGGGCAAGCCGGTAAAAATCGAATTTTTGCTGGCGCAAACCGAGTTCGAACGAATTCTGCTGCCTTACAAACGTAACCTCAGCGACCTGGGCATCGATTTGCAAATTCGTCGGGTTGACACCTCCCAGTACCTCAACCGCCTGCGCTCCAGGGATTTCGACATGATCGTCGGCGGGTTCCCGCAGTCCAGCTCCCCTGGCAGCGAGCAGCGCGAGTACTGGGAATCGCAGAGCGCCGATAAACCCGGCAGCCGCAATTTCATAGGTCTCAAAGATCCGGCCATTGACCAACTGACCGAGGGGCTGATCAACGCTGAATCGCGTCAAAGCCTGATCAATCACGCCCGCGCTCTGGACCGCGTCTTGCAGTGGGGCTTCTACGTGATTCCCAACTGGCACATCAAAACCTGGCGCGTGGCCTATTCAAATCATATCGGCCATCCCGCGGTCACCCCCTTGTACGACATTGGAACCACTACGTGGTGGGCAAAGCCTGACACCAAACCCGCGACTCCAACCGAAACCAAAAGTGCAAACCTGGAGCCTTAAATGCTGGCGTATATATTCAGGCGACTGCTGCTGATCATTCCGACATTGCTCGGTATTTTGCTGATTAACTTCATCATCATCCAGGCCGCACCCGGGGGGCCGGTTGAACAGATGATCGCCAAACTTGAAGGCTTCGATGGCGCAACCAGCCGCATTGCGGGCGGTGGCTCCGAAGTCTCGGTGGCGGGCTCCAACTATCGCGGCGCCCAGGGGCTGGACCCGGCCCTGATCCAGGAAATCGAAAAGATGTACGGCTTCGACAAGCCCGCCCCCGAGCGCTTGTGGATCATGATCAAGAACTACGCGCGACTGGACTTCGGCGAGAGCTTTTTCCGGGATGCCAAGGTCATCGACCTGATCAAGGAAAAGATGCCTGTCTCCATCTCGCTGGGTCTATGGAGCACGCTGATCATGTACCTGGTGTCTATCCCGCTGGGCATTGCCAAGGCCACGCGACACGGCAGCCAGTTCGACGTCTGGACCAGTTCGGCCATCATTGTGGGCTACGCCATTCCGGCCTTTCTGTTTGCCATCCTGCTGATCGTGGTGTTTGCCGGCGGCAGCTATCTGGACTGGTTTCCGTTACGGGGCCTGACCTCCAACAACTTCGACGAGCTGAGTCTGGGGGGCAAGATTCTCGATTATTTCTGGCACCTGGCCTTGCCCGTCACAGCCCTGGTGATCGGCAACTTCGCCACCATGACCCTGCTGACCAAAAACAGCTTTCTGGATGAAATCAACAAACAGTACGTAGTCACCGCCAAGGCAAAAGGCCTGACCAACCACCGGGTGCTCTACGGTCACGTGTTTCGCAATGCCATGTTGCTGGTAATTGCCGGCTTCCCGTCGGCCTTTATCGGGATTTTCTTTACCGGCTCATTGCTGGTCGAAGTGATTTTCTCGCTGGACGGACTGGGACTCATGAGTTTCGAAGCGGCGATCAATCGCGATTACCCGGTGGTCTTCGGCACCCTGTTCATCTTCACCCTGGTCGGACTGCTGGTGAAACTGATCGGAGACCTCTCTTACACCCTGGTTGATCCGCGCATCGACTTCGAAAGCAGGGAGCATTGAGATGAAACTGTCCCCTCTCAATCGGCGACGTTTTGAACGTTTCAAGGCCAACAAGCGTGGTTGGTGGTCGCTGTGGATCTTTGTACTGCTGTTCGGACTCAGCCTGGGTGCGGAGCTGATTGCCAACGATAAACCGCTGGTAATCAATTACGACGGTGAATGGTATTTCCCGGCACTCAAGCGTTACCCGGAGACGGACTTTGGCGGCGAGTTCCCCCTCGAAGCCAACTACAAGAGCCCCTATATCCGTGAACTGCTGGCCAAGAAAGACGCCTGGGTCTTGTGGCCGCCCATCCCGTACAGCTATCAGAGTATTAACTACGACCTGAAAGTCCCGGCACCGGCCCCGCCTTCCGCCGAGAACTGGCTGGGCACCGATGACCAGGGCCGCGATGTATTGGCGCGGGTGATTTATGGTTTCCGGATCTCGGTGCTGTTCGCCCTGACACTGACCATTTTGAGTTCGATCATTGGCGTGATCGCGGGAGCCCTGCAGGGTTTTTATGGTGGCTGGATCGACCTCGCCGGTCAGCGCTTTCTTGAGATCTGGTCAGGTTTGCCGGTGCTGTATCTGCTGATCATTCTCGCCAGTTTCGTCCAGCCGAACTTCTGGTGGCTGCTGGGGATCATGCTGCTGTTCTCATGGATGAGCCTGGTAGATGTGGTACGCGCCGAATTCCTGCGCGGACGCAATCTGGAATATGTGCGCGCCGCACGGGCACTGGGCATGCAGGACATTGCGATCATGTACCGACATATCCTGCCCAATGCGATGGTTTCGACCATGACTTTCATGCCGTTTATTTTGACCGGCGCCATCGGTACCCTCACCGCGCTGGACTTTCTGGGCTTCGGCCTGCCCCCCGGCGCGCCGTCGCTGGGCGAACTGGTGGCGCAAGGCAAGTCCAACCTGCAAGCGCCATGGCTGGGCATCAGTGCTTTCGCCGTGCTGGCCATCATGCTCAGCCTGCTGGTGTTTATCGGCGAGTCCGCTCGCGATGCTTTCGACCCGAGGAAATGAGATGACGCAGGAAAATCTGATCGAAGTGCGTGATCTCTCCGTCGAGTTTGTCAGCGCTGAACAACCCCATCGCGTAGTGCAAGGCATCAGTTTCGATATCAGGCGCGGCGAAACCCTGGCGCTGGTTGGCGAAAGCGGCTCGGGCAAATCGGTGACCGCGCATTCGATTCTGCGCCTGTTGCCATACCCCCTAGCACGCCATCCCACGGGCAGCATCGTCTATGCCGGCGAGGATCTGCTGACGCTGCCGGAGAAAAAGCTCAGGCATATTCGTGGCAATCGCATTGCCATGATTTTCCAGGAGCCCATGACCTCGCTGAACCCGTTGCATTGCATTGAAAAACAAATCAATGAAGTGCTGGGCATTCACAAGGGATTAACCGGCAAGGCAGCCACCCTGCGCACCCTGGAGCTGCTGGAGCTGGTTGGCATACCCGAGCCCCACAAACGCCTCAAAGCGCTGCCACACGAGCTCTCAGGCGGCCAGCGCCAGCGCGTGATGATCGCCATGGCCCTGGCGAACGAACCCGAACTCCTGATCGCAGACGAACCCACCACGGCACTGGACGTTACAGTGCAGTTGAAAATTCTGGAATTGCTGAAGCAATTGCAGGCCCGCCTGGGGATGGCGCTGTTACTGATCAGTCACGATTTGAACCTGGTTCGACGAATTGCGCATCGGGTATGTGTCATGCAGCGCGGTTTAATCGTCGAACAGGCATCGTGCGAACAGTTGTTCCGTTCGCCACAGCATCCGTACACCCGGGAACTGCTTAGCGCAGAGCCCAGCGGAGGCCCGGCCGATACGGTTGCGGGGCCGCCATTGCTGGAAATCGAGGACCTGAAAGTCTGGTTCCCGATCAAAAAGGGACTCCTGCGCAAGACGGTGGATTACGTCAAAGCGGTCGACGGCATAAACTTCAGCCTGCCACAGGGACAGACCCTGGGCATTGTGGGAGAAAGCGGATCGGGCAAGTCGACCCTGGGCCTGGCGATTTTGCGTTTGATTGCCAGCAAGGGTTTGATCCGTTTCGAGAACAAACGGCTAGACTGTCTTTCCCGCCAGGAGGTCAGACCGCTGAGGCGGGAAATGCAGGTGGTGTTCCAGGATCCGTTTGGCAGCCTCAGCCCACGCATGAGCGTCAGCGAGATTGTCGGTGAAGGTTTGCGTATTCACCGCATGGGCACCGCTGAAGAACAGGAAGTGGCAATTATTGAAGCCTTGCGCGAAGTAGGTCTGGATCCGGAAACCCGGCACCGCTACCCTCACGAGTTTTCAGGCGGGCAGCGGCAACGAATCGCCATTGCCCGGGCACTGGTTTTAAAACCGGCGTTGATTCTGCTGGACGAGCCAACCTCCGCGTTGGACCGGACCGTACAACGCCAGGTGGTTGAGCTGTTGCGCTCGCTGCAAGCCAAGTACAACCTGACGTATTTGTTTATCAGCCATGACCTGGCTGTCGTCAAAGCGCTTAGCCACCAACTGATGGTGGTCAAGCATGGCCAAGTGGTCGAACAGGGTGATGCGCAAAATATCTTTGCCTCACCGCAACATCCATATACACAGCAGCTGCTGGAAGCCGCCTTTTTGGCGCCAGTGGCTGTCGATTAACCTGATAGAGGAACAACACATGGGTTTTCTCGCCGGTAAGCGCGTCCTGATCGTCGGTGTCGCTAGCAAATTGTCCATCGCTTCTGGCATTGCTGCCGCCATGCACCGTGAAGGCGCTGAACTTGCTTTCACTTATCAGAACGAAAAGCTTAAAGGCCGCGTTGAAGAGTTCGCTGCAGGCTGGGGTTCCAACCCTGAACTGTGCTTCCCTTGCGACGTAGCCAGCGATGAAGAAATCGCCAAGGTCTTCGAAGACCTGAGCAAGAAATGGGACGGCCTGGACTGCATCGTGCACTCCGTTGGCTTCGCACCTGGCGATCAGCTGGACGGCGACTTCACGGACGCAACTACCCGTGAAGGCTTCCGCATCGCTCACGACATCAGCGCCTACAGCTTCGTGGCCCTGGCCAAAGCCGGCCGTCCGATGATGAAAGGCCGTAATGGCAGCCTGCTGACCCTGTCCTACCTGGGCGCCGAGCGCACCATGCCTAACTACAACGTGATGGGCATGGCCAAGGCCAGCCTGGAAGCGGGTGTACGTTACCTGGCAGGCAGCCTGGGCCCGGAAGGTACGCGCGTTAACTGCGTATCGGCTGGCCCGATCCGCACCCTGGCAGCATCGGGGATCAAGAACTTCCGTAAAATGCTGGCGGCCAACGAAGCGCAGACCCCTCTGCGTCGTAACGTCACCATCGACGAAGTCGGCAATGCCGGCGCGTTCCTGTGCTCGGATCTGGCATCCGGCATCAGCGGTGAAATCATGTACGTAGACGGCGGCTTCAACACCACCGCAATGGGCAGCCTCGAAGAGTAACTCTTTGCTTGCAGCCTGTACCCGAAACGCCCGGTGCATTGACTGCATCGGGCGTTTTGCGTTGCGGCCTTTTATAAACTCATTGCCCGTGGGCAGCCACACTTGCCCCCCGCAGGTGCGGGAAGCAACATCCATACTTCGCTCCTGAGCGAATTATCGGTCAAAGGGATGGGAGAAAGTCACGGTTCTTCATGAAAAGGACGCTCTGAATGACACCCTTCGAGGCTGCAACCCACCCCGACCCCTATACCTTTTATGCGCAACTGAGACACAGGGCCGACCTGTACTTTGACTCCCGACTGGGATGTTGGGTCGCAAGCGGTGCAAGGGTCATACAGGCCATTGTGCAGCATCCTGATTTGCTGGTACGCCCCCCGCATGAGCCCGTTCCACCGGCCATAGCACAAAGGCCTTCAGGCCAGGTGTTCGGCAACTTGATGCGCATGAATGAAGGGCCGCGCCATCAGTGCCCCAGACACGGGATAGAACCGGCACTGGCGTCAGTGTCGGCAGCAGACATCGCAACACTGGTTGCACACCTCTTCCCCATCACAGACAGCTCTGCCGATAGCCTGAACTCACTCATGTTCAAATTGCCGGTTTCAGTGCTATGCCGCTTGCTAGGCTTCGATGACCACCAGCTTGATACCCTGAGCGCTTTGACCGGTAATCTCGTGGCCTGCCTTTCTCCTTTGGCCAGCGAGTTACAACTGCGCAGCGCTGACATTGCAGCAACCCGGCTGAGTCAGATGTTTGAGGTTCTGTTGAACGACGAAGCTGGACACAGCGCTTTTCTCAACGCTATTTGTCCAGCTTACCGATCTGGCACCCAGGCCGATCGTCCCGCGCTTATCGCCAATTTGATCGGTCTGCTATCTCAGACCTGCGAAGCCACTGCCGGCCTGATCGGCAATGCACTGGTGGCCCTGCAGCAACAGCCTGAGCTGCTTGAAGCGGTCAGCCGAACCCCGGCGCTTGTCCCCGAACTGGTTGCCGAGGCAGCACGTCACGACCCATCGGTACAGAACACCCGGCGCTTTGTCGCGAAACGCTGCGTCATCGGCAATTGCACTCTGCAAGCCGCAGATACGGTTCTGGTGTTGCTGGCATCTGCAAACAGAGATCCGGCCATCAATCATGACCCGGACTGTTTTCTGCTCAACCGGCCCCGGCGTCAAAATTTCAGCTTCGGCCATGGCCGGCATCAATGCCCGGGTCAACAAATAGCACTGGCGATCGCCGCACAAACCATCGCAGTACTACTACAACGCCATGGCACATCCTTTATCCGGACCTGCCACTGGAGCTATGTCCCATCACTCAATGGCCGAATTCCACGATTTCGCCAGCAGCCGGAGATTGCGCAATGATTGCCGTTATTTTCGAGGCGTGGCCACGCACCGACCAATACCAGCGTTACCTGGACCTTGCAGCCGAACTCAGGCCATTGCTCGCTGACCTTGAGGGCTTCATTTCCATCGAGCGCTTCCAGAGCCTCAGTGAACCCGGGAAGCTGCTGTCGCTGTCATTCTGGCGCGACGAAGACTCCATCCAGCGCTGGCGCCAACTGGAACAACACCGCATGGCCCAGGCCGCAGGACGTACTCAAGTCTTCGAGGACTATCGTTTGCGCATCGCCCATGTTTTGCGCGACTACTCCCTCACTGAGCGATCCGAGGCGCCGGCTGACAGCCGTAAAGTTCACTCGTGAGCGCAGGCTTGCTTGAATCCGCCCCATAAAAAAGGCCGCTCAATGAGCGGCCTTTTTCGTCGTGCGGATGATCCAGCGCTTAGTAGCGCTCGACCTTCGCCTCATTTTGCAACTGCTTGCGGTAGGCTTCGAAGTCTTGCTGGCCCACACGCGAAGCGAGGAAGCGACGGTACGACGCCTTCTCTTCTTCAGTCGGCTTCGCAGCATCGTTCACGCCATCCAGACGCAGTACAACAACGGTGCCATCGGCCAGGGTGACGCTACCAAAGGTCGGTTTGTCCTTGGATACTGGCTTGGCCAGGCGGAACACAGCTTGCAGCACGGCAGGGTCAATACCTTCCTGACCGCGGGCAACTGCCTCGTGAGCCTTCCACGACAGGCCATCAACCGGCTTATCCAACGGCAACTTGCCATCGCGTAGACCTTTGATGATTTCTTCAGCTTTGGTTTTAGCCGCTGCACTGGCGTGCTCTTTAACCAATTGCCCACGAATGCTTGCGGCAACGGCTTCCAGAGGCAACTGCTCAGGCTTGAGGTGTTCCTTGACGCGCAACACCACTACCGTCTCGGGATCGAGTTCGATGGCAGTACTGTTTGCCCCCTCATCCATCACTTCAGTGCTGAATGCTGCCTGGATCACGTCACGGTTGGCAGCAATCCCCTCCCCGCCCTGACGACCGAACGGTGCAGAGGTATGCACGGTCAGCTTCAGTTCCTGAGCAGGTTGAACCAGATCGGACGCCTCAAATGCGGAGTCTTCCAGCTGCTTGGTTGCATCAACAAAGCGACGCTCAACCTGTTGGGTTTTCAGGTCACGGGTCAGCTTGTCTTTCAGGCTGGCAAAGCTCGGCACTTCAGGTGCCTCGACGCCCATCAACTTGATCAGGTGGTAGCCAAAGCTGGTGCGAACCGGCTCAGAAACCTGATCTTTTTTCAGAGCGTAAAGCGCTGTTTCAAACACAGGATCGTAAACACCCGGACCTGCGAAACCCAGATCACCGCCATTGGCAGCCGAGCCTGGATCCTGAGAGAACTCTTTGGCCAAAGCCTCGAAGCTTTCACCCTTGGCCAGACGCTGCTCAATATCAGCAATCTTGGCTTTGGCCTGCTCGTCGCTGACCTTGTCGTTCACTTCAATCAGGATGTGTGCAGCACGGCGCTGCTCAGCAAGGTTGGCGGTTTCTTTCTGATAAAGGGCTTGCAGCTCTTCATCCTTCACAGCCACCTGATCAAAGAACGAAGACTTCTTCAACTCGATGTAGTCGATCACGACCTGATCGGGCGTCATGAATTCTTTGGCGTGCTCGTCGTAGTAAGCCTTGATTTCGTCGTCGCTGACTTTCACCGCAGCCGGGTCGGCCTTGATGTTCAGAGAAGAGAAATCACGGGTCTGTTTTTCGAGACGGGCAAAAGCGTTCACTTGCTCATCGGTCACGAAACCACTGCCCGCCAAACCGGCGCGCAGCTGACCAATCAGCATTTCCTGGCCCAGCATGTCGCGGAACTGCAGGCGACCGTAACCCAGCTGACGAATCACCTGGTCGAAACGTTCAGCGCTGAACTGGCCGTTTTCCTGAAACTCAGGTGTCTGCAGAATGACCTGATCCAGGGCCGCTTCAGAGAAGGAGAACTTCGCCTGATTAGCACCCTGCAGCAGCAACTTACGATCGATCAACCCTTTAAGGGCTGCTTCACGCAGCATTTTCTCGTCCAGCAAAGAAGCGTCGAAATCTTTGCCCAGCTGTTGCATCAGCTGACGACGTTGCATGTCGACAGCCTGGCTGAGCTCAACTTGAGTGATTTCGTCACCGTTGACCTTGGCCGCATCCTGGCTGGTCGAGGTGGCTTGAAAAATAGCATCGAAACCGGTCAACGCCATTAACGCGACGATGACACCGATGATGGTCTTGGCAATCCAGCCTTGTGAATTGTCCCTGATATTTTGCAGCATGCTTCCCCCAGAAACGGTCTTGCATAATGAGCAACCGTGGAGCGTGGGTAGAGTCCGGATAGAAGAAAGGCGCATCCGAGGATGCGCCTTCTCGTAACTGGCGGAGCGGACCGGGCTCGAACCCGCGACCCCCGGCGTACCACGTCGATATAACCATCGACTGCACTACCGCTCCGCTGCCAAGCCTGGCGTGCGCCTGACCCGGTTGGGTAAAAAGTGTTACAAAAACTTAGTTAACCGCTTCTTTCAGTGCTTTACCGGCTTTGAAGCCTGGTTTTTTAGCAGCAGCAATTTCCAGTGCTTGACCAGTCTGTGGGTTACGACCAGTGCGAGCAGGACGATCAGTCACAGAGAAAGTACCAAAACCAACCAGTACCACAGAGTCGCCAGCCTTAAGAGCGCCAGTGACGGATTCGATTACTGCGTCCAGCGCACGGCCAGCTGCAGCTTTCGGGATATCAGCAGATGCAGCGATAGCATCAATCAGTTCCGACTTGTTCACTCTAAGTCCCCTTATATCTATCTGAGTATGTTTCTAAAGTTTTTTGGTAAAAGCAAACGATTGCTGAAGCACTTACGGACACTTATAGAGCCGCTTTATAACAAGGGCTCTAAAAAGCGTCAAGAAAGCCCGTCAGGCAAATCCGTATTAATGCGTGCTAATTCTTTCCTTAGAGTCAGACTCTCGCTTGTCATCCTTGGCAACGATCTCGGGAGCCACATCCGGCAAGGGCTCCGGCGCGTATTGCAGCGCAATTTGCAGGACCTCGTCAATCCATTTAACCGGTTTAATCTGAAGATCCTGTTTGATGTTGTCAGGAATTTCCTTCAGATCGCGGACATTCTCTTCAGGAATAATTACAGTCTTGATCCCACCTCGGTGAGCAGCCAGTAACTTTTCCTTCAAGCCCCCAATCGCCAGCACCTGGCCACGCAGGGTAATTTCGCCGGTCATCGCAACATCCGCACGTACTGGAATCAAAGTCAGCGCAGAAACCAGAGCTGTACACATTCCTACACCAGCACTAGGACCATCTTTGGGCGTAGCCCCTTCCGGCATGTGAATGTGAACGTCACGTTTCTCGTGGAAATCCAACGGGATACCCAGGCTCTTGGCGCGACTGCGAACCACTGTCAACGCAGCAGTAATCGACTCCACCATCACGTCACCGAGAGAACCGGTCTTGATCAGCTGACCCTTGCCCGGCACTACCGCAGCTTCAATTGTCAGCAATTCGCCACCGACCTGAGTCCAGGCCAGACCGGTCACCTGACCAATCTGGTCCTGCACCTCGGCCAGTCCGTAGCTGTATTTTCGAACACCCAAAAAGTGCTCGAGAAGCTCGGGCGTCACAGTCACTGCAAAACGTTTTTCCATCGCGTGTTCTTTGACCGCCTTGCGGCAAATTTTCGCAATTTGGCGCTCAAGGCCCCGCACACCGGCTTCGCGGGTGTAATAGCGAATGATGTCGCGGATGGCTTCGTTGTCGAACGCTATCTCGCCTTTTTTCAAGCCATTGGCTTCAATTTGCTTGGGGGCGAGGTATTTGACGGCAATGTTGATTTTTTCGTCTTCGGTGTAACCCGGCAGACGAATGACTTCCATCCGGTCCAGCAACGCTGGAGGAATATTCATCGAGTTGGAGGTACACAGGAACATTACGTCAGACAGGTCGTAGTCGACCTCGAGGTAATGGTCATTGAAATTGTGGTTTTGCTCGGGATCGAGCACCTCAAGCAATGCAGAGGCCGGGTCACCGCGCATGTCGCTGCCCATCTTGTCGATTTCATCGAGCAGGAACAGAGGGTTGCGCACCCCCACTTTTGTCATCTTCTGAATCAATCGACCTGGCATCGAGCCAATGTAGGTACGACGATGACCGCGAATTTCCGCTTCGTCACGCACGCCACCCAAGGCCATACGTACGAATTTGCGGTTTGTTGCATGGGCTATGGACTCTGCAAGGGAGGTTTTACCTACACCAGGAGGTCCTACCAGGCACAAAACCGGACCACGGATTTTCTTCACCCGTTTTTGCACGGCGAGGTATTCGAGAATCCGCTCTTTGACTTCATCCAGACCGTAGTGGTCTGCATCCAGAATGTCTTCAGCGCGCTTGAGATCCAGGCGGACCTTGCTCTGTGCTTTCCATGGCACCTGAACCAGCCAGTCAATGTAGGAGCGCACGACAGTGGCTTCAGCGGACATGGGGGACATTTGCTTGAGCTTGTTCAGCTCAGCCTGAGCCTTGGCCATTGCATCCTTGGGCAAACCAGCGGACTCGATGCGCTTTTTCAGCTCTTCGATTTCGTTATGCCCATCATCACCATCGCCGAGCTCCTTCTGAATGGCCTTCATCTGCTCATTCAGGTAGTACTCGCGCTGGCTGCGCTCCATCTGCTTTTTGACACGGCCACGGATACGCTTTTCAACTTGCAGCAGGTCGATCTCGGCATCAAGCAATGCCAATACGTGCTCAACCCGGGTTTGCAGGTCGATAATTTCAAGAATCTCCTGCTTCTGCTCGATCTTGAGTGCCATATGGGCAGCCATGGTATCGACCAGACGGCTTGGTTCGTCGATGCTGTTAAGCGAGGACAGAACCTCAGCCGGGACCTTTTTGCCCAGCTGTACATATTGCTCGAACTGCGAGATCAGGCTGCGGACAAAGACTTCGGATTCACGCTCCGGGGCAGCCACCTCATCAATCAGGGAGACTTCGGCACTCAGATAGCCTTCAGCCTGGCCAAAGCGCTCGACAGCGCCACGCTGCTCGCCTTCGACCAAAACCTTGACGGTGCCATCCGGCAGCTTGAGCAACTGCAGAACGGTCGCAATGGTACCTACACGATAGAGCGCGTCTTCGCCCGGATCATCGTCAGCAGGATTTTTTTGGGCCAACAGCAAGATCTGCTTGTCGCCCGTCATCGCAGCCTCGAGGGCCTCGATTGATTTCTCGCGTCCCACGAACAGTGGGATCACCATGTGCGGATAGACCACAACATCGCGCAATGGCAGGAGAGGCAATTCAATGGTTGTCTTCATGATTTCGCCTCTACGGCGGCCATAAGGCCGTAATCAGATGGAAGTAAGCTTGAAGCCAAGATGGGGGCAGTTCCGAAAAAAAACAAGCGTTGGACGACAGGAAAAAAAAAGGGGCCCGAAGGCCCCTTCTTTAACACGCAATGTGTAATACGCAGCAATACACTTACGCGTCAGGTGCAACCTTGGCAGTCGCTTCGTTGTTTTCATAAATCAACAACGGCTTGGACTTACCTTCTATAACGCTTTCGTCGATCACCACTTTACTCACCTCGGACTGCGAGGGGATTTCAAACATGGTGTCGAGCAGAACGCTCTCCAGAATCGAACGCAAACCACGCGCACCAGTCTTGCGCTCAAGCGCACGCTTGGCCACGGCTTTCAAGGCATCAGCACGGAATTCGAGATCAACACCCTCCATCTCGAACAACTTTCCATACTGCTTGGTCAGCGCATTCTTCGGCTCGGTCAGAATCTGCATCAATGCAGCTTCATCCAGCTCATCCAGTGTCGCCAGAACAGGTAGACGGCCAACAAACTCCGGGATCAGACCGAACTTGACCAAATCATCAGGTTCTACTTCACGCAGGGACTCGCCAACCTTCTTGCCCTCTTCCTTGCTGCGTACTTCGGCACTGAAGCCGATGCCGCCGCGAGTAGAGCGTGCCTGAACAACCTTCTCCAGGCCCGAGAACGCACCGCCACAGATAAACAGGATGTTACGGGTATCAACCTGCAAGAATTCCTGCTGCGGATGCTTGCGACCACCCTGAGGCGGTACGGAAGCCACAGTGCCTTCGATCAGTTTGAGCAAAGCCTGCTGCACGCCTTCACCGGAAACATCACGGGTGATGGACGGGTTGTCAGATTTGCGCGAAATCTTGTCGATTTCATCGATATAGACGATACCCATCTGGGCTTTTTCTACGTCGTAGTCGCACTTCTGCAGCAGCTTCTGAATGATGTTTTCCACATCTTCGCCTACGTAACCCGCCTCAGTCAGCGTGGTTGCATCAGCAATAGTGAAAGGTACATTCAGCAGACGAGCCAGGGTTTCGGCCAGCAAGGTTTTACCCGAGCCAGTAGGTCCGATCAGCAGAATGTTGCTCTTGCCGAGTTCGACGTCGTCATTTTTCTTGTCACGCTGGTTAAGGCGCTTGTAGTGGTTGTATACCGCTACGGCCAAAACCTTTTTGGCACGTTCCTGACCAATGACGTATTGATCAAGGATGCCGCTGATTTCTTTTGGCGAAGGTAATTTATGCGCACTGCTCTCGGCCTGGGCTTCCTGCACCTCCTCGCGGATGATGTCATTGCACAGGTCGACGCATTCGTCGCAGATAAAGACCGAGGGGCCGGCAATCAATTTGCGCACTTCATGCTGGCTTTTGCCACAGAAGGAGCAATAGAGCAATTTGCCGTTGTCCTCGCCGTTGCGGGTGTCAGTCATTCGATCGATCCAAATCCGATAGGCTTGCAACACAAGATGAAGGCAACTGCGGGCTTTTTCAAGCCCGCAGGAGGTCAGTTAATCCAACCGCCTTCATTTGTACTACTTAAGCGGGCATTTGACGCTTGCTGAACACAGAGTCGATCAAACCGTATTCGGTTGCACGCTCAGCGCTCATGAAGTTGTCACGTTCGGTGTCACGCTCGATGGTTTCGAGCGACTGACCGGTATGGTGGGCCAACAGCGAGTTCAAACGATGACGAATGTTGAGGATTTCCTTGGCATGGATGTCGATATCCGACGCCTGCCCCTGGAAACCGCCCAACGGCTGGTGAATCATCATCCGCGAGTTAGGCAGGCAATGACGCTTGCCCGGAGCACCGCCGGCCAACAGGAAAGCACCCATGCTGCACGCCTGACCGATACAGATGGTCGACACGTCTGGCTTGATGAACTGCATGGTGTCGTAGATCGACATCCCTGCTGTTACCGAGCCGCCCGGGGAGTTGATGTAGAGATGAATGTCCTTGTCCGGGTTTTCGGCTTCAAGGAAAAGCAGCTGCGCAGCAACCAGGTTCGCCATGTAGTCTTCGACAGGGCCTACCAGGAAGATGATCCGCTCCTTGAGGAGGCGCGAATAGATGTCGTAGGAGCGCTCGCCACGGGCAGACTGCTCAACAACCATCGGGACCAGGCCGCCAGCGGCCTGAATGTCAGAGTTCTGCTGAATATAAGAATTGCGGGACATGTCCGGCAGTCACTCCCAAATAGTCTTGTCTGGAATACGCATAAGCCAGCTCGAGGCTGGCTTATGGTTGTGTTTTCTAACGAGTCAGAATTCAGTCGGCTTGTGGAGCTTCCACCGGCTTAACTGCTTCTTCGTAAGAGACCGCTTTATCGGTCACCTTAGCCTTCTGCAGAACAGTATCCACAACTTGCTCTTCCAGCACAACCGAACGAACCTCGTTCAATTGCGCGTCATTTTTGTAGTACCAAGCAACAACCTGCTCAGGCTCCTGGTAAGCGGAAGCCATTTCCTGAATCATTTCGCGAACACGATCTTCGTCAGGCTTGAGGTCGAATTGCTTGACCACTTCAGCCACGATCAGACCCAGAACCACACGGCGATTGGCTTGTTCTTCGAACAGCTCGGCCGGCAGTTGGTCAGGCTTGATGTTGCCACCGAATTGCTGAACAGCCTGAACGCGCAGACGATCAACTTCGTTGGACAGCAGCGATTTTGGCACTTCGATCGGGTTGGCAGCCAACAGACCGTCCATTACCTGATTCTTGACCTTGGATTTGATCGCCTGACGCAGCTCACGCTCCATGTTCTTGCGAACTTCGGCGCGGAAACCTTCCAGACCTGTTTCCTTGATACCGAACTGGGCGAAGAACTCTTCGTTCAGCTCTGGCAGCTTAGGCTCGGAAACAGTGTTGACAGTAACGGTGAACTCGGCGGCTTTGCCAGCCAGGTCCAGGTTCTGATAGTCAGCAGGGAAAGTCAGGTTCAGAACGCGTTCTTCGCCAGCTTTAGCGCCTACCAGGCCTTCTTCGAAGCCAGGAATCATACGGCCCGAACCCAGAACCAGCTGAGTACCCTTGGCGGAACCGCCAGCGAACTCTTCACCATCTACCTTGCCAACGAAATCAATGTTCAACTGATCTTCGTTCTGAGCAGCACGCTCAGTCAGCTCAAAACGGGTGTTCTGCTTGCGCAGCACGTCCAGCATTTTGTCCAGGTCGGCATCAGCCACTTCGGCGCTCAGGCGCTCGATAGCGATGGTGTCCAGACCGGTAACTTCGAATTCAGGGAATACTTCGAAGGTCGCAACGTATTCCAGATCCTTGCCTTTTTCGAAGACTTTAGGCTCTACCGAAGGTGCGCCAGCCGGGTTCAGCTTTTGCTCAACCACTGCTTCATAGAACGAAGCCTGGATCACGTTGCCCAGTGCTTCTTGACGCGCATCAGCTTCGTAACGCTGACGAATCACGCTCATTGGCACCTTGCCTGGACGGAAGCCCGGGATTTTGGCCTTTTGGGCGGTCTGCTGCAGACGCTTGTTGACTTCAGCCTCAATACGCTCAGATGGCACGCCAATGGTCATGCGACGCTCAAGAGCGGAAGTATTTTCAACAGAAACTTGCATGGATATTCCTCGTTGCACAGACATTAGCCGGCCGTTTCCGACCCCATAATCAAGGGCATGCATTCTAGTGGGTCAAACTCAAGAAGTCACCCTACCGCAATCGCGCACAGAAACAGCAGGCACATTATTAAGCGCAAGCAGTGATCTGCTTAAACACCCGAATACACAAAAATGCTTACATAGCCCCAACTCAGAGCCTCCTTCCTTATATATAGAAGAAGGCATCAAGCAAGAGCATGGCAACACCCGCACCGACACACGGACGCAAGACAGGCATCATTCAGCAACACAATGCCGCCCGCCTGCCCCCTTCAAAAAAGCCGGAACGAAAAAAAACGCCAGATTATTAATCTGGCGTTTTCTAAATATGGGGTGGACGAAGGGGATCGAACCCTCGACAACGGGAGTCACAATCCCGTGCTCTACCAACTGAGCTACGCCCACCATATTGCATTTACAGCTCTATTTGCATCGCTACGAATGCGCATCAAAGCGCAGCTTCGTAAAAGAATAAAGCCGCTCTAGGCGGCTTTATTCATCAGCCTGGCGAACCCGATTCAGGCATCGCCAAACCTTATTTGGTGCGGACGGAGAGACTCGAACTCTCACACCTTGCGGCGCTGGAACCTAAATCCAGTGTGTCTACCAATTCCACCACATCCGCATTCAAACTTTTGAAGCAAAGACGCCAGACTATTAATCTGGCGCCTTTCTAAATATGGGGTGGACGAAGGGGATCGAACCCTCGACAACGGGAGTCACAATCCCGTGCTCTACCAACTGAGCTACGCCCACCATATTGCCTTTGTAACCCTACTTGTGCCAAAGCTGCCTAATGGCGCACCCGGCAGGACTCGAACCTGCGACCATCCGCTTAGAAGGCGGATGCTCTATCCAGCTGAGCTACGGGCGCCTTGTTAATCTGTATTCTGTGACGACTACAAACTAAGTGCTTTCAGTATCACCAAGCCAGACATCAACTTCGCTCTACCTTCTTAACCAGTGCTAGGCTGTGCCCGACAAGTGCGACGAATATTATAGGCGACCCCGAAAGCCGTCAACTCTTTTTTGAAAAAAATTTAGAAATATAAAGGAGTTAGGGGAATAAGCAGACCAAGCGCCTTTGCCCTTACGTCACGGCATGCGAGAATGCACGTCCTTTTTCCACCCTTTACGATGGTTAATCACGCGTAATGACTGCACAACTAATCGACGGCAAAGCGATCGCCGCCAGCCTGCGCAAGCAGATTGCAAAACGTGTCGCCGAGCGTCACGAGCAAGGCCTGCGCACTCCCGGCCTGGCAGTGATTCTGGTCGGCAGCGATCCTGCCTCCCAGGTTTATGTTTCGCACAAGCGTAAAGACTGCGAAGAGGTAGGCTTTCTTTCACAAGCCTATGACCTGCCTTCGGACACCAGCCAGCAAGCACTGACCGACCTGATTGACCGTCTTAATGAAGACACGGATATCGACGGCATTCTGCTTCAGCTGCCACTGCCCGAGCATCTGGACGCCTCCAAGTTGCTGGAGCGCATTCGTCCGGACAAGGACGTAGACGGCTTCCACCCCTACAACGTCGGCCGTCTGGCCCAGCGCATCCCGCTACTGCGCCCCTGCACCCCTAAAGGCATCATGACCCTGCTGGAAAGCACCGGCCAGGACCTTTACGGAATGGACGCAGTAATCGTTGGCGCCTCCAACATCGTTGGTCGCCCGATGGCCATGGAACTGTTGCTGGCCGGCTGCACCGTAACGGTTACCCATCGTTTCACCAAGGACCTGGCCGGCCACGTAGGCCGTGCAGATCTGGTGGTCGTGGCTGCCGGCAAGCCGGGCCTGGTCAAAGGCGAATGGATCAAGGAAGGCGCGATCGTGATCGACGTCGGCATCAACCGTCAGGCTGATGGCAAGCTGGTAGGCGATGTGATTTACGAAACCGCCCTGCCCCGCGCCGGCTGGATTACACCGGTTCCTGGCGGCGTTGGCCCGATGACTCGCGCCTGCTTGCTGGAAAATACTTTGTACGCCGCCGAAACGCTGCACGCATAAGCCCCGGCATCGATACCAGCAACGGCACCTTCGGGTGCCGTTGTTATTGGTGCAGCCAAAACCCGGACAAACAAAAGCCCGCACTTGGCGGGCTTTCGTTCAAACAGCGATAAACCTAGTCAGCCAGGCGCCAGGTCGTACCGCCTTTACCGTCTTCAAGCACAACACCCATGGCGGTGAGCTGATCACGAATCCGGTCCGATTCAGCCCAGTCCTTACCGGCACGAGCCGCCAGACGAGCCGCGATCAAGGCATCAACCTGGACCGCATCCACCCGCCCTTCTGCGCCAGCCTGCAAGAAATCATCCGCCTCAAGCTGCAATACACCCAGCACATCAGCCAATTCTTTCAAGCGCGCAGCCAGGCCAGCCGCAGCCTGCAAATCGGTATCGCGCAAACGGTTGATCTCGCGAACCATCTCGAACAGCACCGCGCAGGCTTCCGGAGTACCGAAGTCATCGTTCATCACCTGGGTAAAACGCTCAACGAACGCTTCACCACCGGCCGGCGCCACTTTTGGCAGCCCCTTGAGGGCGTGATAAAAGCGCTCAAGAGCCGCTTTCGCGTCCTTGAGGTTATCTTCGGAGTAATTGATCGAGCTGCGGTAGTGGCTGGACACCAACAAGTAACGCACCACTTCCGGGTGATATTTCTCCAGAACGTCGCGAATGGTGAAGAAGTTGTTCAAGGATTTGGACATCTTCTCGCCATTGATGCGAATCATCCCGCAATGCATCCAGGCATTGGCGTAGGTTTTACCCGTCGCCGCCTCACTTTGGGCGATTTCGTTCTCATGGTGCGGAAACTCAAGGTCGCTGCCGCCACCATGAATATCAAAGGTCTCGCCCAGGCAGCAGGTCGACATCACCGAGCACTCGATGTGCCAGCCCGGACGACCTGCACCCCACGGCGACTCCCAGCTCGGCTCGCCCGGCTTGACGCCCTTCCACAGCACGAAATCCAGCGGATCGTCCTTGGCTTCGTCGACTTCAATACGTGCACCGATACGCAGATCTTCGATCTTCTTGCGCGACAGCTTGCCGTAGCCCATGAACTTGGCGACACGGTAATACACGTCGCCGTTGCCCGGGGCGTAGGCATAACCCTTGTCGATCAGGGTCTGGATCATCGCGTGCATGCCGGGGATATAATCCGTGGCACGCGGCTCCATGTCCGGCTTGCGGATATTGAGTCGCGCTTCGTCTTCATGCATTGCAGCGATCATGCGCGCGGTGAGCACCTCAAACGCTTCGCCGTTTTCACGGGCACGGTTGATGATCTTGTCTTCGATGTCGGTGATGTTGCGCACATAGGTCAAATCGTAACCGCTAAAACGCAACCAGCGTGTTACCAGGTCAAAAGCCACCATGCTGCGGCCGTGACCCAGATGGCAATAGTCGTACACGGTCATGCCGCACACGTACATGCGCACATTGTTGCCGTCCAGCGGCTTGAAAACTTCTTTGCTCTTGGTGAGCGTGTTGTAAATCGTTAGCACGATGGCTCCCTCAAAACTTGATCACTGACCCCAGGAATCACGCAAGGTCACAGTACGGTTGAATACCGGCTGGCCAGGTTTCGAGTCCTTGATATCTGCGCAGAAGTAACCTTCGCGCTCGAACTGGAAACGGTCTTCCGGCTGTGCGTTGCCCAGCGACGGCTCAGCACGACAACCCGTAAGAACCTGCAGCGAATCCGGGTTGATGTTTTCCAGGAAGCCCGCACCATCCTCAGCCTTTTCAGGGTTCGGCGAGCGGAACAGACGATCGTACAGACGCACTTCGCATTCGACGCTGGCAGCAGCCGGCACCCAATGCACAACACCTTTGACCTTGCGGCCTTCAGGGTTCTTGCCCAGCGTTTCGGGATCGTACGAGCAATGCAGTTCAACGATGTTGCCATCGGCGTCTTTAATCGCTTCGTCAGCTCGAATCACATAGCTGCCGCGCAGGCGCACTTCACCGGCAGGCTCAAGGCGCTTGTAACCTTTTGGCGGCTCTTCCATAAAGTCGTCACGATCGATGTAGATCTCACGGGCGAATGGCAACACTCGTACACCCATGTCTTCTTTAGGGTGGCGAGGCAGCTCCAGGTTTTCGACCTGGCCTTGCGGGTAGTTGGTGATGATGACTTTCAATGGACGCAGCACACACATCGCGCGCGGAGCGCTGTGGTCCAGATCGTCACGAATGCTGAACTCCAGCATGCCGAAGTCAACCACGCCATCGGAGCGGTTGGTGCCAACCATGTCGCAGAAGTTGCGGATTGATTTGGGCGTGTAACCACGACGACGGAAACCCGAGAGGGTCGACATGCGCGGGTCATCCCAGCCATGAACGTGCTTTTCATCAACCAATTGCTTGAGCTTGCGCTTGCTGGTGATGGTGTAGTTCAGGTTCAGGCGCGAGAACTCGTACTGACGCGGCTTGCTCGGCACCGGCAGGTTGTCGAGGAACCATTCGTACAGAGGGCGATGACCTTCGAACTCCAGGGTGCAGATCGAATGGGTAATGCCTTCGATCGCATCCGACTGACCATGGGTGAAGTCATAGTTCGGATAAATGCACCACTTGTCACCGGTCTGATGGTGATGGGCATGACGAATGCGATACAGGATCGGATCGCGCAGGTTCATGTTCGGTGAAGCCATGTCGATCTTGGCCCGCAACACACGCTTGCCGTCTTCGAACTCGCCAGCCTTCATGCGGGCGAACAGGTCGATGTTTTCTTCGACGCTACGCTCACGAAACGGGCTGTTTTTGCCAGGCTCGGTCAAGCTGCCACGGTATTCCTTGGCCTGTTCAGGTGTCAGGTCGCAGACATAGGCCTTACCTTCCTTGATCAGGTAAACCGCCCACTCATGCAACTGATCGAAATATTGCGAGGCAAAGCGCACTTCACCCGACCACTCAAAGCCCAGCCACTTGACGTCACTTTCGATCGCATCAATGTATTCCTGGTCTTCTTTGGCCGGGTTGGTGTCGTCAAAACGCAAATGGGTGACGCCGCCAAATTCCTGAGCCAGCCCAAAGTTCACGCAAATGGACTTGGCGTGACCGATGTGCAGGTAGCCGTTGGGCTCAGGCGGGAAGCGGGTCACGATCTGTTTGCATTTACCCGAGTCAAGGTCCGCCTGCACGATGGGACGCAGGAAATTAGCCGGTACAGCAGGGCCAGCCTTAGGATTCAAAGTAGGGTCGACAGTGGGCTTGCTCATAGGATCCTTGAACGTAACAGGTGCGCGGCCTGGGTCGGCCGACTAAATCAAAGCGCCTATCATAGCCGATGCTGTCAAGTCCCTGACAGAGCAGGCGCTCAATCAACGCATTTGAAATAGCGCCTTTTAGCCCCCATATCGCAAAAACAGCATCGAAATGCCGTGCGGGCACGCTAAACTGCGCCGCGCGGCTGTATCTACCCAGCCAGCTTTTAGTCTCCGAGCCAATTGGCCGGACCAAAAAGCTCACCGAATTCATCTGATAGAGCGATAGAGATCATGTCCAAAGTAAAACTGACTACCAACCACGGCGACATCGTGATTGAGCTGAACGCTGAAAAGGCGCCGATCACCGTCGCCAACTTCATCGAGTACGTAAAAGCCGGTCACTACGAAAACACTGTGTTTCACCGTGTAATCGGTAACTTCATGGTTCAGGGCGGCGGTTTCGAACCTGGCATGAAAGAAAAGAAAGACAAGCGTCCAAGCATCAAGAACGAAGCGGACAACGGTCTGCCGAACGAGAAGTACACCGTGGCCATGGCTCGCACCATGGAGCCGCATTCGGCTTCCGCCCAGTTCTTCATCAACGTGGCTGACAACAGCTTCCTCAACCACACCGCACCTACCGCTCAAGGCTGGGGCTATGCAGTGTTCGGTAAAGTGGTTGAAGGTCAGGACGTGGTCGACAAGATCAAAGGTGTCAAAACCACTTCCAAAGCGGGCCATCAAGACGTGCCGGCTGAAGACGTGATTGTCGAGAAAGCAGAGATCATTGAGTGATACTGCTGATTTCAGATTTGCATCTGGAAGAGGAGCGCCCGGACATAACCCGGGCGTTTCTGGATTTCCTGACCGGGCGTGCGCGCTCGGCTCAGGCGCTGTACATCCTGGGTGATTTTTTCGAAGCCTGGATAGGCGACGATGCAATGACGCCCTACCAGCGCTCTATCTGTGAAGCGCTGCGAACACTGAGCGATAGCGGCACGCAGATTTTTCTGATGCACGGCAATCGCGACTTTTTGCTTGGCCAGGCCTTTTGTAAAGCGGCTGGCTGCACCCTGATCAAAGACCCCAGCGTTGTAGATTTCTACGGCGAACCGGTCTTGCTGATGCACGGCGACAGCCTGTGCACCCGCGACGAATCCTACATGCGCCTGCGGCGCTACCTGCGCAACCCCGTAATCATGTGGATTTTACGCCACCTGCCACTGGGCACCCGGCAAAAACTGGCGCGCAAGTTACGCAGCGAAAGCCGCGCCCAGACCCGCATGAAAGCCAACGACATCGTTGATGTGACCCCCGAAGAAGTACCGCTGATCATGGCCCGGCATGGCGTACGCACGCTGATTCATGGCCACACTCACCGCCCGGCCATTCACAAGCTGCAGATCGGCGAACATGCCGCCAAACGCATTGTGCTCGGCGACTGGGACAAACAGGGCTGGGCACTGCAGGTGGATGAGCAAGGCATGCAACTGGCGCCGTTTGATTTCGCCACCCCGCCCTTACTGCAACACAGCCAACAGTAGGATGGTGGGAGCCGGCTTGCCAGCGATGGCATCACCCGGCATCAGCCAGACCCCGGCGATATTATCGCCGGCAAGCCGGCTCCCACAGCCCTGCGGCTTTTACCGCATTAATGTCCGCTCGCCTCCGGCCCCGCCTTCGCGGCAAACGGCGGTTTGGCCAGCCACACCAGCAAGATCAGCCCCATGAACATCCAGCCCATCAACGTGAAGTAGTCCACAGTCGAGAGCATATAGGCCTGACTGGTCAGGACTTGATCCAGCTGGGCGTAAGCCCTGGTGCTCGCCCCGCCGAGATTCTCCAGCGCGTGCCGGGTGATGGGGTCATAGGTACTCATGCTTTCACTCATGTAGGCATGGTGCTGATCCGCACGACGAATCCAGATCCAGGTGGTCAGGGATGCCGCAAAACTCCCCCCCAGCGTTCGCAGGAACGTCGCCAGCCCGGCGCCATCGGCGATCTGATGTGGCGGTAAATCCGACATCAAAATGCTCAAGGTCGGCATAAAGAACAGCGCCACACCTATCCCCATAAACAGCTGCACCAGTGCCACATGCTGGAAGTCCACCTGGCTGGTGAAATCGGCCCGCATAAAGCAGCTCAGGCCAATGGCCAAAAAGGCCAGCCCCGCCAACAGGCGCAAATCGAATTTATGCGCGTACTTGCCCACAAACGGCGACATCAGTACCGGCAAGATACCGATCGGCGCCACGGCCAGACCGGCCCAGGTCGCGGTATAGCCCATCTGCGTCTGCAGCCATTGCGGCAAAATCAGGTTGATGCCGAAGAAGCCTGCATAGCCCAATACCAGCACGATGGTACCGATACGAAAGTTGCGATAAGCAAATAAACGCAAATTTACGATGGGGTGCTTGTCGGTCATTTCCCAAATGATAAAAGCCGCCAGCGCCACCACTGACAATGCAGTGCCCATAAGAATGAAATTGGATTCGAACCAGTCCAGATCATTGCCCTTGTCGAGCACTATCTGCAGCGCACCAACGCCAATGATCAGAGTTATAAGACCCACATAGTCCATCGGCTGACGGGTAATCACCACCGGACGCGCCTTGAGTTGCTGGCGAACCACCATCACGGCAAAGAAGCCGATCGGGATATTAATGAAGAAGATCCACGGCCAACTGTAACTGTCCGTGATCCAGCCACCCAATATGGGGCCCGCAATGGGCGCAACCACCGTGACCATCGCCAGCAATGCCAATGCCATCCCCCGTTTCGCAGGCGGATACACCGCAATCAGCAGGGTCTGGGTCATGGGATACAAGGGGCCGGCGACCAGGCCTTGCAACACCCGAAAGCCCACCAGTTCAGGCATCGAGGTTGAAATACCGCACAGGAACGAAGCCAGCACGAACAGAACCGTGGCCCACAGAAACAGCTTCACCTCACCAAAGCGCCGGCTCAGCCAGCCAGTCAACGGCAAGGCAATAGCGTTACTTACGGCAAATGAAGTAATTACCCACGTACCCTGCTCCGAACTCACCCCCAGGTTGCCGGAGATAGTGGGCAACGCCACGTTGGCGATGGTGGTATCGAGCACCTGCATAAAGGTCGCCAGCGACAGGCCAATGGTGGCAAGCACCAAGCTGGGCGGGGAAAAAGACGCGTTTGTACTCATCGCAAATCCTTTAAAACTCGGGCTGCAGCCCTGCCCGTGCGGCAGAGCTTATGGATTGGCGAATCAGCGTTGAGCCGCAGTGTTGCCCGTCAAGGCGCTGTTGCTGTCAATCAAGCGCGTAATCATGGCTTCGGCGTCCGCCAGCTGCTGCTCGTACACATTGGTGGTGAACGACGCTTTTTGCGGCGGCTGCTGGGCCAGCACCGGGCCACTCTGGTCACGCAGGTTCACATCGACCGTGGTCGACAAGCCGACCCGCAGTGGATGCTTTTCCAGCTCCTGGGCATTGATATGAATACGCACCGGCACCCGCTGCACGATCTTGATCCAGTTGCCGGTGGCGTTTTGCGCCGGCAAGAGGGCGAATGCGCTGCCGGTACCGGCACCGATACTGTCGATGCTGCCGCTGTACTTGACGTCACTGCCATAGATGTCCGACTCGATGTCCACCGGCTGCCCGATGCGCATCTTGTGCAACTGGGTTTCCTTGAAGTTGGCATCGATCCACAACTGATTCAGCGGAATGACGGCCATCAAGGCAGTACCCGGCTGAACCCGCTGCCCCAGCTGAACCGTACGTTTGGCCACATAACCGGTCACTGGAGCAATCAACGTGGAGCGGGCATTCGCCAGGTAGGCCTGACGCAACTGCGCTGCTGCAGCCTTCACATCGGGATGATCGGCAATCGTGGTGTTATCCACCAGTGCACTGGTGGTATCGAGCTTCTGCTCGGCATTGCGCAAGGCACTTTGGGCAGAGGCCAGATCATCCCGGGCGTGGGACAGTTCTTCCTGGGAAATCGCCCCGCCTGCGGCCAGGCTTTTACGGCGGTTGTAATTGTCCTGAGCTTTTTGCACCTCGACTTTTTGCGCCGAGACCTGGGCCTTCATGCCGTTCACATCACTGAACAGGCCGCGGACCTGACGCACGGTGCGGGCCAGGTTGGCCTCGGCACTCTGCAGGCCAACCAGTGCATCGCTTGGGTCGAAGTTGAGCAGCACCTGCCCCTCATGAACCAGATCGCCATCATCGGCGCCAATACTCACCACCGTTCCGGTGACCAGCGGGGTGATCTCCACCACATTGCCGTTTACATAGGCGTCGTCCGTGCTCTCACTCCAGCGACCATAGAGCTCATGCCAGGCCCAGACGCCCAACGCGACCAGGATCACCAGAATCGCCAGCCCGCCGAGCCAGAGCTTGCGTTTGCGCTGATTGCCAGCGTCCTGGTTTTGTTGCGTTTCATTCGGTGTTTGCACAGTGGCCATGACGAGTACCTAAATTTATTCTGCCAGCGAGGCTTGAGTGGGAACGGCCGCAGCCGTGTTGCCGGGCTCAAAGCCACCGCCCAGGGCTTGCATCAGTTGAATCGAAAGATCGATCTGCTCAGCATTCAGGTCCGCCAGCTGGCGCTGGGCCTGAAGCAGTTGTTGCTCAATGCTGAGGACATCAAGGTAATTGCCCACGCCCGATTCATAGCGCTGCAACCCGGTGTTGTAGGACTCTTGAGCAATATCCGCCGCACGCTGCTGCGCGCCGATTTGCAGCCCCATGGCTTTTAGCTGCTCCAGGGTATCGCTGACATCACCGAGTGCCGCCACCAGGGTCTTGTTGTACTGCGCCACGGCCAGATCGTAGTTGGCGTCTTCAGCATCCAGACCGGCACGCAGGCGCCCGCCATCAAAGATCGGCAGCGAAACCGCAGGTGCAATATTGAAGAAGCGGCTGGCCGAGCCGAACAGCGCATCCCCCAGCAACGACTGGGTACCCGCCGCCGCAGTCAAATTGAGGTTGGGATAAAAACGCGTTTTGGCGGCGGCAATGTTCTTGCTGGCAGCCTCTACCCGCCAGCGGGCAGCGACCAGATCGGGACGACGACCCAGCAGCTCGGCGGGCAAAGTGCTAGGCAACGCCACGGCACCGGGTGCCAGAATCTTCGGCCGGGCAATCTCGATGCCCCGGTCAGGCCCCTTGCCCAACAACACCGCCAACGCAATACGGGCGCTTTTGAGTTGTTTTTCGGCATTGATTACCTGCTCCTGGGAGCTGGCTTCAAGGCTTTCGGTTTGCTGGTATTGATAGTGACTGTCAATCCCGGCTTGCAGGCGCCGCTTGCTCAAGTCGAGCATTTGGCGAGTACGCGCCAGATCGTCATTGGCCAGATCACGCACGCTGTAGGCATGCCCCAGGCTGCTGTAAGCCCGCGCCACATCAGCAGCCAGAGTCAGGCTCGCGGCCTGGCCGTCGACCTCGGCGGCACGGGCTTCGCCCAGAGCGGCCTCCCAGGCATCACGCTGACCGCCCCACAGATCGAAGGTGTAATTGAACGTCAGATTGACGTCGCGAACCGTGTCATAAACACCGCCGCGACCGCTCGGATCCTGGGAACGCGCCAGGCGCGAACGCGTAACGTCCGCCTCGGCATCCAGGGTCGGCATGCGTGCGGCATTGGCTGCACCGGCCGCTGCGCTCGCCTGGTGAGCCCGGGCACTGGCAATCTGCATATCAGGGCTGTCGCGCAATGCTTCCTGAATCAGGCCGTCGAGCTGCCCGTCGCCCAGGCGTTTCCACCAGTCCTTTTGCGGCCAGGCGGCAGGCGTGACGCTGACACCCTTGAGCGTCTGCGCTGCCTTGAGGCTTTTGGCTTCAAGGCTGGCACCCTCGGTGCCCAGGCCGCTATAGCTGGCGCAACCGGCCAACGCCATGCAGACAAATACCAGGTTCAGGCCTGTACGTAGCGTTTTGTTGCTCATTTTTCACCCAAGCGCATGACAGTGATCGGATCACCGGCCGCCAGCAGTATTTTTTTGAGGATCTGTTCCAGGCTCTGCAACTCTTGCGGGCTGATAGCAGCCGCCAACTGGTTCATGGCATCGGCGCCAACCTGCGGTAGCAAGGCCGCCAGTGCTTGCCCGTCATCGGTGAGTACCAGTCGCACCTGACGTCGGTCAGCCTCGGAGCGCTGGCGTATAAGCAGGTTTTTTTGCTCCAGCCGATCAAGCATGCGAGTCATCGAGCCGCTGTCCAGTGACAGGTGGCGGCAGAGTTCGGCCGGGGTATCGACGTCGAACTGGGCCATGATGATCAGCACTTTGAACTGCGCCGCAGTGATGCCGAAAGGCTCCATGTGACGGTCAATGATGCGGTCTTTGAGCATGGCAGTACGCCCCAGGAGCAAACCCAGGGTGCAATTTTGAAAAGTATCGGGATGGAAATGCTTCATCAGGAAGCTGCCCAGGCAGTAATGTTTCTAAATATTACTGCCTAGGCAGCTAATGTCAAGCCGACTATTAGCCGGCTATCTATTTGCCTGTCTGAATGTGCGTAGCCGCTGACGCAGGGAGGAGGCTTATGCCTGGGCTGGCACGCCGCTATGGAAACGGAACTCAACATCCGGCGACTCGATCAGTTCCTGCTCGGCCGCCCGCACCCGTTCGATGACCTGGGCAATATCCTTGGCATCGCCGTATTGATAGGCGAGCTTCAAGTAGCCCTGGAAGTGTCGCGCTTCGCTTTTGAGCAGACCGAAGTAGAACTTGCCGAGCTCTTCATCCAGATGCGGCACCAGGGCTTCGAATCGCTCACAGCTGCGCGCTTCGATAAAGGCCCCCACCACCAGGGTATCCACCAGCTTCACCGGTTCGTGATTGCGCACTACCTTGCGCAGCCCTGAGGCATAGCGCCCGGCCGACAGCTGACGCAGTTCGATCTTGCGCTTTTTCATCAGGCGCATGACTTGCTCGTGGTGAACCAGTTCTTCACGGGCCAGACGCGACATCATGTTGATCAGATCGACGTGGGAATGGTACTTGGCGATCAGGCTCAACGCGGTGCTGGCTGCCTTGAACTCGCAATTCTTGTGGTCGATCAGCAAGGTTTCCTGATCCGCCAGGGCAGCCGCAATCCAGCCGTCAGGGGTACGACAGCCCAAAAACTCATGAATTTCTGGAAGAATCACGGGCGCGCTCCCGAACATGGGGGGGTGCACAGCAGACCGGCAGTGTTTTGAAAAATCGCTGACATGTGGCTCACAAAGACTGGATTGAGGCGAGGGCCGCTGATTATACGGGCCCCGCGTCGCAGCACCAGCCGCACGACTTGATATGTATCAACACGGCTACAACTGACGAGCAACTATAGTGACTTCAAATCGCCTGAAAACATTTGGAGCTACCGGTCATGCAAACCATACGCAGCCTTTTGGTCGTCATCGAACCCCAATTGATGGAAAGCCTCTCCCTCAAGCGTGCCAAGGAGATCGCCAACAGCACCAAGGCGCACTTGCACCTGTTGATTTGCGATAAGGAAAATGACCATTCAGCCTTGCTCAGCGTGCTGCAAAGCAGCCTGGCGAGCGAGGCTTACAGCGTAACGAGCAACCAGACCTGGTACGAAAACCAGCACACCACCATCATCAAGGAGCAGCAAGCCAGGGGCTGTGCGCTGGTGATCAAGCAGCACGCTCCCGATTCCATGCTGAAAAAACTGCTGCTCACGCCGGAAGACTGGAAATTACTGCGCGATTGCCCGTGCCCGGTATTGATGGTCAAACACGCCAGAAGCTGGAGCGGCGGCGTGGTGCTGGCGGCAGTGGATGTGGGCTGCAGCGATGACGAACACATGGTTTTGCACAAAACCATTATCGACCAGGGTTTTCGTGTCGCCAGCCTCGCCCACGGCCAGCTGCACGTGGTCAGCGCCCATCCAGCACCCATGCTGGCAGCAGTCGATGCGGTCTACCCCGTGGACACCCAGTACGAAGCCAGCTACAGAGCGGCCTGCAAAGAGTTCCAGAACCAGTACGAAATCGACGACAGTCGCCTGCACATCAATGAAGGGCCGGCGGACATCATCATTCAACAGGTCGCCAAAAAGCTGGATGCCGTGGTAACAGTCATCGGCACCGTAGCCCGTACCGGACTGTCCGGGGCGCTGATCGGCAATACCGCAGAAGTGGTGATCGACAAGCTTGAATGCGACATTCTGGTGCTCAAGCCCGATGACATCATCCAGCACCTGGAGCAAAAAGCGGCCAAGGCCTGATCCTCATGGCTACAACCTCACCACTGCAGGAGCCTGCCGGCGATGGCTGCATCGCTGGCAGGCCAGCACCTACAAGATCGCATCCTTGAGAAAGCCGGGCGCGATATAGCGCTCGTAGTGCGCTTCGGAAAGCAGGAAGAATTCCCGATCAATGGCGTCGCGCAACTCGGGCAGACCCCAGTCGCGAAACTCCGGCAACAGCACCATGCCGTACATCTCCAGCTGATTGATCACCCGCGCCCCCCGGGCAATCAACTGGTAGGCCCAGCAATATTCCGACTGATGCGGCACAAAACGGATCTTGCGGGCCACCAGCTGAGCGCGCAACGCAGCCGGGTCGAAAACCTCCACCTTGCCCGTCATCACCTGCACCAACAGTTGCTCAAGGCGTAGCCAGACCGCACGTTTGGCCTGTTCGTCATAGCCGTTCCAGTTGATCACTTCGTGATGGAAACGCTTGCAACCGCGGCACACAAGGTCGCCGTAAACCGTAGAGCAAAGGCCGATGCAGGGAGTCTTGATGGTTTGATTGGACATGGCGAAATAGAGCACTGCAGAGCGAAACAGGTGCACATGTTAGCCCTTTGTCTAACGCAGATCACCCCTCAACCTTCAGGGGCTAACTTACCTTTAACAATTTTTTACCGTAGAATCGGCCTGCCTTTTAAGGCGCCAATGTCCGTTAGAAGCTGTTTTCAAAGCGTCACGAGCACAGTTGATCCCGAAGAACGGTGTTGGTGTGGGGTGTTTGCACTGCAAATGCCCGCATCAACATTCATCACCCTCCCCGTTCGGAAGGCGTAAAACTTTGAAAACAGCTTCTGTTGGGAATCCTTGAACTCTGGCTAAGCGGCTCAAAAAGCCCCGCAGCGCATGGGTGCTCGGCATTCCTGGATGAGCGTCCCGGACACCCATTTGGGACCAATGATGAGGGTAATAACTGTGCTTGAAGCCTACCGCAAACATATCGAAGAGCGTGCAGCCCTGGGTATCGTTCCCCAGCCGCTTAACGCCGAACAAACCGCAGGCCTGGTCGAGCTGCTGAAAAACCCGCCTGCAGGCGAAGAAGCATTCCTCGTCGACCTGATCACCAACCGTATTCCACCTGGTGTTGACGAAGCCGCCTACGTGAAGGCCGGCTTCCTGTCCGCCATCGCCAAAGGTGAAGCGACTTCCCCGCTGATCGACAAAAAACGCGCTGTTGAACTGCTCGGCACCATGCAAGGCGGCTACAACATCGTGACTCTGGTCGAGATGCTGGACGATGCAGAGCTGGCACCGGTTGCCGCCGAGCAACTCAAGCACACCCTGCTGATGTTTGACGCCTTCCACGACGTCGCTGAAAAAGCCAAAAACGGCAATGTCCACGCCAAAGCCGTGGTGCAGTCCTGGGCTGACGGCGAGTGGTTCAAGAACCGCCCTACCCTGGCTGACAAAATCAGCCTGCGCGTATTCAAGGTCACCGGCGAAACCAACACCGACGACCTGTCGCCGGCACCGGACGCCTGGTCACGCCCTGATATCCCGCTGCACGCCCTGGCCATGCTGAAAATGGCTCGCGACGGCATCGTGCCGGACGTGCAGGGCTCCATCGGTCCGATGAAGCAAATTGAAGAAATGCGTAACGCCGGCTTCCCTATCGCTTACGTCGGCGACGTAGTCGGTACCGGTTCTTCGCGTAAATCGGCAACCAACTCCGTACTCTGGTTCTTCGGCGACGACGTCCCTTACGTGCCGAACAAGCGTGCCGGTGGTTTCTGCTTCGGCAGCAAAATCGCTCCGATCTTCTACAACACCATGGAAGATGCTGGCGCACTGCCAATCGAATTCGATGTCAGCAACATCAACATGGGCGACGTGATCGACCTGTACCCGCACGCCGGCAAGGTTTGCAAACACGGTACCGACGAAGTCATCACCACCTTCGAAATGAAGACCCCGGTTCTGCTGGACGAAGTTCGCGCTGGCGGCCGTATCCCGTTGATCATCGGCCGTGGCCTGACCGAGAAGGCCCGCGCCGAACTGGGTCTGGGTCCATCCGACCTGTTCAAAAAGCCGGAAGCGCCTGTTGAAAGCACCAAGGGTTTCACCCTGGCGCAAAAAATGGTCGGCAAGGCTTGCGGCGTGACCGGCGTTCGCCCGGGCACTTACTGCGAACCGAAGATGACCACCGTAGGTTCTCAGGACACCACCGGTCCAATGACCCGTGACGAACTGAAAGACCTGGCGTGCCTGGGCTTCTCGGCCGATCTGGTCATGCAGTCGTTCTGCCACACCGCGGCCTATCCAAAGCCGATCGACGTGACCACGCACCACACCCTGCCAGACTTCATGATGACCCGCGGCGGTGTTTCCCTGCGTCCGGGCGACGGCATCATCCACAGCTGGCTGAACCGTATGCTGCTGCCGGATACCGTCGGCACTGGCGGCGACTCCCACACCCGTTTCCCGATGGGCATTTCGTTCCCGGCCGGTTCCGGCCTGGTGGCCTTTGCCGCAGCCACTGGCGTAATGCCACTGGATATGCCGGAATCGATTCTGGTTCGCTTCAAAGGCGAAATGCAGCCAGGCATCACCCTGCGCGACCTGGTTCATGCCATTCCTTACGTCGCTATCCAGAAGGGTCTGCTGACGGTAGAGAAAAAAGGCAAGGTCAACGAATTCTCCGGTCGCATCCTGGAAATCGAAGGCCTGGACAACCTGAGCATCGAGCAAGCGTTCGAACTGTCCGACGCCTCGGCAGAACGTTCGGCTGCTGGCTGCACCATCAAGCTGTCCAAAGAATCCATCACCGAATACCTGAACTCCAACATCACCCTGCTGCGCTGGATGATCGGTGAAGGTTACGGCGACGCCCGTACCCTTGAGCGTCGTGCTCAAGCGATGGAAGCCTGGGTTGCCAACCCTGAGCTGATGGAAGCCGATGCTGACGCCGAATACGCTGAAGTCATCGAAATCGATCTGGCTGATATCAAGGAGCCTGTGCTCTGCGCGCCAAACGACCCGGATGATGCACGCCTGTTGTCCAGCGTTGCCGGCGAGAAAATCGACGAAGTGTTCATCGGTTCGTGCATGACCAACATCGGCCACTTCCGCGCTGCGGGCAAGTTGCTGGACAAGGTCAAGGGTCAGCTGCCAACCCGTCTGTGGCTGTCGCCGCCGACCAAGATGGACGCTCACCAGCTGACCGAAGAAGGCTACTACGGCATCTTCGGCAAAGCCGGCGCGCGCATGGAAATGCCAGGTTGCTCGCTGTGCATGGGTAACCAGGCACGGGTTGAACCGAACTCCACCGTGGTATCGACTTCGACCCGTAACTTCCCGAACCGTCTGGGCGACGGCGCGAACGTTTACCTGGCTTCGGCCGAGTTGGCGTCGGTAGCCTCGATCCTGGGTCGCCTGCCTACCGTAGAGGAATACATGGTCTACGCGGCAGAGATCAACACCATGGCGGCGGACGTGTACCGCTACCTGAGCTTTGATCAGATCGCCGAATTCCGTGAAGCGGCAGCCACTGCCAATATCCCGGTTATTCAAGCGTAAGCTGATGCAGTAACGAAAAAGCCCCGGCTCTTGTGAGCCGGGGCTTTTTTATGTGCGGGATAAAAGCTCTAAAGCAGTGGCGCGACGATTTGCTGCTCCCGCGGCCAGGCATCCAGTACGGCCTTGAACAGGGTCGCCAGCGGTATCGCGAAGAACACCCCCCAGAACCCCCACAACCCGCCAAACAACAGCACCGCGCAAATGATTGCCACCGGGTGCAAGCTCACTGCCTCGGAGAACAGCAAGGGCACCAGCACATTGCCATCCAGGGTCTGAATGATGCCGTAGACCGCCATCAGATAGATGAACTGGTCACTCCAGCCCCACTGAAACAGCGCAATCAGCAGCACCGGAACCGTCACCACCACTGCCCCCACATACGGCACCACCACCGAAACGCCCACCAACAGCGCCAGCAGCGCCGCGTAGTTCAGGCCCATGGTGACAAATGCGATGTAGGTCACACCGCCGCAAATAATGATCTCGATGACTTTGCCGCGAATGTAATTGGCAATCTGGCGGTTCATTTCTTGTGCGACACGGGTAATCAACGCCCGCTCACGAGGCAAATAACCACGCACCCAACGGCCGATCAGCGCCCGGTCTTTAAGGAAGAAGAACACCAGAATCGGCACCAGCACCAGATAGATCATGATGTTGACCAACAACGGCAAACTGGACAGGGAAAAGGTCAGTGCCAGCTGCCCGAATTTGCCGATTTCACCGCGGGCGACTTCAATGGCCTGCAGCACTTGCTCATCCGACACCAGATGGGGATAGCGCTCCGGCAACAGCAACAACAGTGACTGCCACTTGGCCAGCATGCCCGGCAGCTCGTTGAACAGCGTGATCAACTGATGCCAGAGCAACGGCAGCACCACTACGATAAACACCAGCAGTAGCCCCATGAACAGCGCAAATACCAGGCCGACCGCTGCGGCAGCCGGCACCCGCAGCCGCTCCAGAGCCACCACCAGCCCCTGCATCAGGTACGCCAGCACCATGCCTGCCAGTACCGGCGCCAGCATGCCGCCCAAGGTCAGCACGGCGGTAAAGGCCAGCACCAGCAACACCGCCAGCACCACCGCCTCTTCATCAGAGAAATAGCGCTGAACCCAATCACGCAACACTTTGAACATCGATATTCCTTAGAAGAAGGCCCGCATCTCAGGCCTTGCGTAACCAGTAGCAATAGGTGCCGGCATCATTCTCTTCACGCAGCAGTTCATGGCCTGCCAAACGTGCAAAGGTCCGAAAATCTCGCTGCGAACCGGCGTCCGTGGCGATCACTTTGAGGGTCTGACCACTGACCAGGCGATTAAGCTCCAGCTTGGCCTTGAGCAGAGGCAACGGGCAGTTCAGGCCACTGGCATCCACCAGCGCATCATGCGCCAACGCATCAGTCATTACGTGCTCCTTCAGAGTCGGCATTTTGCGGCCGGTTAGAATACCCCAAGCGGACCCGCTACTGGTCGCCAGACACGTGTGCGGCTACAGTAAGCGCTTTACCGACCAGAGCTTTGTGCATGACTTTTCTGCGCCCGACCCTATTGACGCTCGCTTGCCTGCTCGCATCACCGAGTTTTGCCGACGATTTACCGTCTCTGGGTGACGCCAGTTCGTCCATCGTCTCCCCCCAACAAGAATACCAACTGGGTCGCGCCTGGCTGAGCATGCTGCGCGGCCAGGTGGCGCAACTCAACGATCCGCAGCTCAAGGACTACGTCGAAACCAGCGTCTACAAACTGGTCGAAACCAGCCAGGTACAAGACCGGCGTCTGGAATTCATTCTGATCGACAGCCCGCAGCTCAACGCCTTTGCCGCGCCCGGGGGGATCATCGGCGTCAATGGCGGCCTGTTCCTCAACGCGCAAACCGAAGGTGAATATGCCTCGGTGATGGCTCACGAACTGGCTCACTTGTCGCAACGCCACTTCGCCCGGGGCGTAGAAGCCCAGCAGCGCATGCAGCTGCCGATGATGGCGGCCTTGCTCGCAGGGATCATCGTCGCGGCCTCTGGTGCAGGCGATGCCGGGATCGCCGCCATTGCCGGCAGCCAGGCTGCCGCGTTACAGGAACAGCGCCGCTTCTCGCGACAAAATGAACAAGAGGCCGACCGCATCGGCATCCTCAATCTGGAAAAAGCCGGCTACGACCCGCGCTCGATGCCGACCATGTTTGAACGCCTGATGCGCCAGTACCGCTTTGACGCCAAACCGCCGGAATTCCTGCTGACTCACCCGGTGACCGAGTCGCGTATCGCCGACACCCGTAACCGCGCCGAACAGGCAAGGGTCGGTGGCACCGAAGACAGTTTGCGCTACCAGCTGATTCGCGCCCGCGTGCAGCTCAACTACGAAGAAACACCGGGTATTGCCGCCAAGCGCTTTCGCCAGCAACTGGATGAAAACCCGAAAAACGATGTGGCGCGTTATGGCCTGGCAATAGCCCAGATCAAGGGCAGCCAGTTCAACGAAGCGCGAGAAAACCTCAAGCCGCTGCTGGACAAGGCACCAAACGACATCACATACAACCTGGCGCAGATTGAGCTGGACACCGACAGCAACCGCCTGGCGGAAGCCCAGCAACGGGTCGATCGAATGCGCACCCTGTATCCGGGCAACTACCCGCTCAATCAGGCCAGGGTCGATCTGTTGCTCAAGCAAAACCGCCCGGCCGATGCCGACAAGGCGCTGGAAGCATTGCTCAAGAGCCGTCCGGATGACCCGGATGTGTGGTACTCGGTCGCCGAAACCCGGGGGTTATCGGGCAACATCATTGGCCTGCATCAGGCCCGCGCCGAGTATTTCGCTCTGGTCGGTGATTTCCGCCAGGCCATACAACAGCTGGATTTCGCACAAAAGCTCACCAACAACTTCCAGCTGTCATCGCGCCTGGATGCCCGCAAGCGCGAGCTGATGGATCAGGAACGTGCGCTCAAGGACATGATGAACTAACCCGCCCCACCCCTGTAGCAGCGAGCTTGCTCGCGAGCTCTATTCTCGCGAGCACCTCGTTGGTACATAGGGAAAAGCTCGCGAGCAAGCTCGCTCCTACGGTTTGTTTAGTCGTTATCAGGCATTGCCCGCCAGTTTCAAACGCGCGGCCTGGGTGAAATCCAGCATGCGTTTAAGCGGACGAATGGCCTGAGGCACCAGCGCCGGATCGACAAAGATCTCATTGCTCCCCTGCTGCAGGCACTCAAGGGTGCGCTCCAGGGTGTTCATCGCCATCCACGGGCAGTGAGCGCAACTGCGGCACGCGGCACCGTTACCTGCGGTAGGGGCTTCAATAAACACCTTGTCCGGGCACAGCTGCTGCATTTTGTAAAAAATGCCGCGATCGGTGGCCACGATAAAGGTTTTGTTCGGCAGGTTTTGCGCCGCCGCGATCAGTTGGCTGGTAGAACCTACCGCGTCAGCCAGATCAATCACCGACTCCGGTGACTCCGGATGCACCAGAATGGCCGCATCGGGATACAGCGCCTTCATGTCTTCCAGCTGCTTGGACTTGAACTCTTCGTGGACGATGCAAGCGCCGTCCCACAGCAACATGTCGGCTCCGGTCTGGCGCTGAATGTAACGCCCGAGATGCTTGTCCGGCCCCCAAATGATCGTCTCGCCGTTGTCCATCAGGCTTTCGACGATTTCCAGTGCGCAGCTGGAGGTCACCACCCAGTCAGCCCGGGCCTTGACTGCCGCCGACGTGTTGGCATAAACCACCACGGTGCGCTCGGGATGCTTGTCGCAAAAGGCCGAAAACTCTTCAACCGGGCACCCCAGATCCAGCGAACAGGTCGCCTCCAGCGTGGGCATCAGCACGCGTTTTTCCGGGGTTAGGATTTTGGCTGTCTCGCCCATAAAGCGCACGCCGGCCACCAGAATGGTTTTGGCAGGATGGGCAGCACCAAAACGGGCCATCTCAAGGGAGTCGGACACACAACCACCGGTTTCTTCGGCCAGGGCCTGAATGACCGGATCACAATAAAAATGCGCCACCAACACCGCGTCGCGGGCTTTAAGCTCAGCCGCGATCTGTGCCCGCAGGCCCTGTGCTTGAGCCTCGGTCAAAGGCTTGGGCTGCCTGGCATCGAGGTGGGCTTGAACCAGAAGTCGTTCAGAAATTTGCGTCATGTTCGCAAGACCTGCAAGCGCTAGTGCGCGAAAGTCGAGTGTACCACCAGCTCTGGACCCTTCGAGTCCCGCTGGGAGAATGTGTGTGTCATCAGGCACGGACAAGCAATGAAGCGCGACAAGGCTACAGAATATCCTTGGGATTCAAAAGTTTATTGTTGCCATGAGCGGCGGATAAGCGATGCCGGACGGACGGCCCGGCATCGGTCTGAAACGGCTGCTATCTCAACCGCAAGGTTTGGCAGCGGCCGGGGTTACTTGATGGCGGCCAGCACCAGATCTGCCACCGGACCGCCGGACGCAGGATTTTGCCCGGTAATCAGCCGCCCGTCGGCAATGGCAAAGGGTGCCCAGGGCGTGCCGGCCTTCAGATACTGAGCGCCACGCTTCATCAACTCACTCTCGGTCAGATACGGCACAACGTCAGCCAGGCCTGCCAGTTTCTCTTCTTCATTGGAAAAACCGGTGAGCTTTTTGCCCTTGATCAGCAACTCGCCGTCAGACAGTCGGATATTGAGCAGCCCCACTGCACCGTGACAAACCGACGAAACCACCCCGCCCCGCTCATAGATATGGCGACTCAACGCCTGCAACTGCGGGTTGTCCGGATAGTCCCAGATCACCCCGTGGCCGCCGGTGTAATAAATGGCGACGTAATCATCCGGGTTGACCTGGTCCGGCTTGAGCGTTGCCCCGAGGCGATTCATGAAGCCCTTGTCGTGATACCACTCCCAGTCAATCTGCGACGCCATGTCCTTGGCCAGACTGTGGGGATCGATCGGCGTGTAACCGCCCTGCGGACTGACATAGTCAACGGCATACCCCGCGGCCTCGACCTTGTGCACAAAATGCACTGCCTCGCCCAGCCACAACCCTGTGGCGCGATCGAGGTCGGGGTATTTTTCGACACTGGTCAGTACCACCAGAATTTTCTTGCTCATCGTTAACCTCCTGCTGAGAGAGACAACCCATAGGTGCTGCAGGGTAGACCATGCTGATCAGGCAACCGTTCAGCCGCTGCCGCCCCGTTGGTCCCTCAACAGGCCCGCAGTGCTTTGACCGAAGTGCCCGCTTTTGAGCCAGGGACCAGAACAGGCCATAAAGACAGGAGCGAATACAAATTCACTGCATATGGTAATAATTACTATTTACATATGCGAATAAATCTCTACCATTCCGCCCTGCGTAGTCTTTGCCATACGTCTGGCGCCCCGCTGCAAGGTGTCCGCAAAGGCGACACGTCTCCCTCCCCTCTACAGGATCTCTGAGATGCTTCGTCCCTTTATGCCCGTGATGACCGGTTCTTTGCTGTTGGCTTTTTCGGCGGCGGCCCTGGCGGCTGACGAATCCGCCGACCGGCAAGCACCAGCCGCAGGCCCGTTGACCCTCGACAGCGTCAATGTGAATGCCGAAGCCGGTATTTCAGGCACCGCCACCACCGAAGGCAGCGGCTCGTACACCACCGGGGCCATGAGCACTGCCGTCGGCCTGCCGTTGTCGATCCGCGAAACACCGCAGTCGGTGAGCGTCATGACCCGCCAGCGCATGGATGATCAGGGCATCAAAGACCTCAACGATGTGGTCAAGTACGCACCGGGCATCACCCTGCGCAAGTTCGGCGGTGACCGCCAACAGTTTCTGGCCCGCGGCTTTACCATCGATAACCTGATGTACGACGGGCTGCCCACCAGCCTCAGTACTTTCACCCTGGACACCATCGCCGGGGCTGACCTGGCGATGTATGACCGGGTGGAAGTGGTACGCGGCGCCACCGGCCTGATGACCGGTGCCGGCAGCCCCTCGGCCACCCTGAACCTGGTGCGCAAGCGCCCCACTGCTACGCCGCAAGTGAGCATCACCACCAGCGCCGGCAGCTGGGATCGCTACCGCACCGAGGTCGACGCCTCGAACAGGCTCAATGACACGGGGACCATTCGCGGGCGGGTAGTGGCCGCTTATGAAGACAACAAGAGCTATATCGACGTACGCGACAATCAGCGCCAGACCTTCTACGGGGTTATGGAAGCCGACCTGAGCGACGCTACCACCTGGACCCTCGGGGCCTCGAAACAGCGTGACGATGCAACCTCGGACTGGGGCAGCCTGCCGGCCGGACCCAATGGTGAAAACCTGCACTTGCCACGCTCGACCTTCCTGAGCAACGACTGGGCCTACTGGGATCGGGACAACGTCTCGCTGTTCACCGACCTCACCACCCGCTTCGACAACGGCTGGACCTCAAAACTGGCATTCGCCAAAATCTGGGCCGAGTCCAACACCTTCTCCAGCTACCTGAGCGCTGCCAAGGGCGGCGGATTCAACCAGTCGTCAGGGCAATATGACACCACCGACGTGCAGACCAATCTGGATGGCTCGCTCTCGGGCCCGTTCAGGTTGTTTGGCCGTGAACATGAACTGACCCTGGGCGCGAGCCGGCGTCAGGAAAAGTTCGACCAAAAAGGCGGCTTCTGGTCCAAGGCGACTCCGATCGATATCTACAACTTCGATCCGGGGGTCATTCCCAAGCCGGACATTGCCGATCGCACCCCGTACCAGAGCCAGAATACGGCCACCGAAGAAGGCGTTTACGCCGCCGCCCGCTTCAACCCCATCGACCCTTTGCACCTAATAGTCGGCAGCCGGCTGAGCTGGTACGACTACGACAATCGCTCGGGCACCGGCGATTACAAAGTCACCCAGCAAGTCACGCCCTATGCAGGCGTCATCTACGACCTCAACGACACCTACTCGGTTTACGCCAGCTACACCGAAATTTTCAAACCGCAAACCCAGCAGGACGTCAGCGGCGCGGTACTCAAACCGATGACCGGTGAAAGTTATGAAGTGGGGATCAAGGGTGAGTACTTCGACGGCGAGCTGAATGCCTCCCTGGCGCTGTTCGACATGACCCAGGAAAACCGTGCCTATGCGCTGGACACCCAGCCCGCCAGTTGCCTGGCCACCAACCGCACCTGCTATGAAGCCGCCGGCGAAGTCCGCAGCCGCGGGCTGGACGCTGAAATCAGCGGTGCCCTCACCCCGTACTGGCAAGCCTCGGCTGCCTACACCCTGGTGCTGAGCCAGTACGTCAAGGACAAGTCCTTTGACAAAGGCAACCTGTTCGCACCCAACCAGCCCAAGCACCTGTTCAAGGCCGCCACCACCTATCACTTGCGCGGCGACCTGGAAAAACTGCGCATCGGCGCCGACGTACTGGCCCAAAGCGAAACCTACGGCCGGGTCGGTAATGGCCATGCGGTACAGGATGCCTATGCAGTTGTCGGCTTGATGGCAGGCTATCGCCTGGACGAGCACTGGGACGCCCGGGTCAACCTGAACAACCTGTTCGACGAAAAATACTGGCAGGGCATCCCCACCGCCAGCGGCAGCGGGACCTACGGCGACCCGCGCAACCTGATGGTCTCGCTGAAGTGGACGTTGTAAGACAGCACCTCAGACACCGCGCGGGCCTCAGGCGGTCAGCGCGGCAATGACCTGAACTTCAATGCGATAATGCTTTTTCGCCATGGGCGATTGCACACACACCCGCACCGGCGCCCCCACGCCTGTCAGCCAGGCATCCCAGGCCTGATTCATGGCCTCATAGTCCGCCATGTCAGCCAACCAGATCTGCGCCGACAGTAGATGGTTCTTGTCTGAACCTGCGGTGGCCAGCAAGGCATCGATTTTACCGAATACGTCCTGCGCCTGGTCGCTGATATCACCCTCAATCAATTGCGAGACCTGACCTGCCAGATACGCGGTGTGCTGATGGATGACGATTTGGCTGAAACGCGGGGTGGTGCCGAGACGTTGAATAGCAGAGGTCATGATGCAGATCCGTTTGGGTTAAAAGATGGGTATTTAGTTGTTGTCGCTCAGTCCGGCACCGGCGCCCAGTAGCCGCGATGCTTCGGTAGCGGGCACGTAGGTACGGGCGGCCAGTGATTGCAGATAGGCAAGGTCAGATTCGGCGACCGGGCGAACGCTGCCGGCAAGCGCACTGGCCGGATCCAGAGCATCCGTGCCTTGCTTGCAGCACACACTGACTGCGCGCTGCTGGCCGAGCCCCCCTGCGTCATTCAGAAAAACCCCGCCCAGACTGTCGAAGCCCAGGCTGCAACCCGGCCACGAGAGCTCGACGGGCGCCTTGAGGCGTCTGGCCATGGCGCTGACAAAGGGGATCAGTAACTGCGGGCTGGCCACATCGTTCAACAGAATCTGTCCGTGGCTACCCAGCAGATAAGCGTGGTCACTGAGGGCCGCGCCTGTGATCAAGGGGCACAGCGCAGCGCTGGCCCCGTGCCAGGCGCCAGCGCCGATCACTGGCGCCAGCTCGCTATAAACAACCCCGTCGTCACGCCGCAACTGCCCGGCAATCACCTGCGGGCCATCGAGACCATGGGCCGACAACCATTTCGCCGCCTTGCCGGCCTCCTCCGCCAGCCCCCAAGACATGCCCGCACCACGGGCGGCCTTTTTGCACAGACTTTCGATCTCATTCAACGATGCATGCATGGCGCTGCTCCTGACTGCCAAGACCGGGATAAGACCAGTCATCGGCCAACACCTGACTCAACTCATGGGGAAAGGGGGCGTTCTGATACATGTTGATGCGCACCCAACGATCGGAACGCGGGTCGAACCGGGTGGCGCCGAAGAACGAAAGTTTGCAGCGCAGCAAGTCGATCGGCAGCAGAGCCCGGTCAATCAGGTTGTCCTGTATATCGGCGTACGGGCAGCCCGGCGCCAGCTGCACACGCCTGACCACATGCCGGTGCTCGGGATGCTCCAGCAGGAAGGTGGCCACCGTCTGCCCGTCGTCGCAACCATTGAGGGCCTGCTGCAGCCGGGAAATATCCCGCGCCACTGCCAAAGGCTGCTCCAGTGCTTCGCCCGGCTCGCTGAAGCGCTGCCCGATCCGCGGCTCGAGCTTTTCCTCGGACACATACCAGAACAGCGAGTGACTCTGTTCGGTGGAAAAATCGATGGCCGCGACCCAGGCGTAATCAGTGGCAAGAATCTGTTTAAGGGCACCCACCCCCATGCTGCCGTCCACCGCGAAACCCAGCTGTTCATCGGCCTGCATGGTTTGCCCCAGATCGTCGATCAAATGCCCGTAGGGCTCGAGCAACAAAGACACCAACTGCTCTTGTGCCTCCAGCGACAGCCGGTTTTCGGCCCAGCGATAAAGCGCATCCCATGGATACTCGCGCTGCAGAATGCCTTCGCCCATACACAGTTGCAGGGCCTTGAAGTCCTGTTGCAACTCGAGGATGCGCTGCCCTTGCAACGGGTGGTCCGAGTGCCAGCTGCGGGCGTCGGCTTGTGCGCGGCGCACAAAATCCACAAACATTCCCTGCTCCGCAGGCGTTGGCCGGCGCACTGCACGCACTCGCTGCAGCGCTGTTTCCCGGGCTTGCACCCAGTTGTTTAAAAGCATCGGGTGATTCAACAGAAAAGGTGCCATGCCCAGGCCCGTGGAGTTGCCCAGGCCGAAACGGCGGCGAATTCCGGGCTCCAGCACTACCGCCGTGCCCGGGGCCTGAACCTGTGCCAGATGCTCCACCAGATCGACGCTAAAGGCCCGAATCAGGAACACCGTGAGCATTTCCGCCTGAAAAGGTGCCGACAGCTCGGGGCGCGCGGCCACCGACTCACGATCGGCCGCGCCAAACTTGCCGCTGCCATAGACCGCCGTGGTGCGCATCAGGTAACCCACCTGCTCGACAAAAGCGCAGTCCGGCTGGCGGCCTGCGGCCAGTTCCTGCAGCACATGGTCAAACAGGCGCACCGAGCGGTTGGCTCGCGCCATGCACAGCTCACGGGACGACACGCGGCCCGCTTCCTGTTTCGGCACATTGGCTTGCAGGCGCTGCAGCTCGACTTCATCAGGAACCCCGTCGAACAAAGCGAAAGTGGCATCCCAGGCCGTGGCAATCACCCGGTCAGAGCGCAGCGCAGGGTCCAGATCATGGGCAAAGGCCACCAGGCTATATGCGCGCTCCGGCCCCCGGGCCACATACACGGCCCGGCCGACGCCCTGCCCGTCGATGCTCCAGACCGTGCGCTGGAACTGCCACTGCTCGCGCTTCAAGCGGCGCAGCAGTTGGCGCATGAACGACAGCCGGGACTGATGAAAGGCACCCAGGCGCGCGGCCTTCATGACACGGGAAGGTGGTCGCATTTGCATATCAGATCACTCCCTGGTCACGCGCCATCTGCCGGGCAATGCGCACGGCATCCCACACAGAGGGCAAAATCAGGATCGACACAGGTACTGCCGTGATCACGATAAACGACTGCAAAGCTGTGATTCCGCCTTCACCCAGGGTGATCAGAATGGCGCCGACCACTCCCATGCCGACCGCCCAGAACACCCTCAGCCAGGTTGGCGACTCGCCATGATCGGTACTGATGGCCATGGCCACGGTGTAGGACATCGACCCGGCACTGGTCACCACCGAGAAAAAACTCAGGAACAGAAACAGTGCTGAAATCAAAGTAGGCATCGGCATCGCTTGGGCAACCCCCAGCAACAGTGCTTCAGGTTGCACCCCGTGGCTGACCACACTGCCCGGCGAACTCAGTTCCAGGCCAATGCCGGTACCACCCACCAGGGTGAACCAGACCATGGTGATCAGGGGCGCCGCCACCGACAGCAAGCCCACCACTTCGCGGATGCTGCGGCCGCGGGAGACCCTGGCGACGTAGATCCCCATCATCGGTGCATAACCGATAAACCAGCCCCAGTAGAACAGCGTCCAGCTGTTGAGCCACTGGCTGTCGTCACGGTACAGGGCAGTCTGGAAAAAACTGGTCACATGCAAGGCCAGGCCTTGCACGAAGGTCTCACTGAGAAACAGAGTCGGGCCAAAGATAAACAGAAACGCGGCCAGCCCCAGCATCAGCCACACATGGACCTTGCTGACCAGACGCAGACCGCCCAGGCCCACCACGCACGACAGGGTGTAGATGGTCGTGACCGCCAGAATCACCATGGCCTGGGTAGTAATGGTATCGGGCACGCCCCACACCGAGTGCAGGACAAAAGCGATTTGCAACCCCAGAAAACCCACTGGCCCGATGGTGCCGGCAACCACGGCAATAATCGCCGAGGCATCCGCAATCACGGCGATGGGCCCTTTAAGCGCTCGCTCTCCCAGCAATGGATAAAGCAGGGTTCGCGGCATCAGCGGCAGTTTTTTCTCGTAGTGCAGGTACATGTACACCACGGTCAACAGGCTGCCGAGAACGGCCCAGGCCATGAACCCCCAGTGCAGGAATGACTGCGAGAGTGCCGCCACCGCGGCCGGCGCACTCTGCGCCGCCACGCCGAAGTAAGGCGCAGGTTTCATAAAGTGCGACAAGGGTTCGGCAGCCGCCCAGAAAGCGCCGCCACCGGCCAGCAGTGCACACATGATCATCGACACCCAATTGAAGGTGCTCATGCCCGGTGTGCTGTTCACCCCGCCAAGGCGGACCCGGCCGACCCGGCTGAAACCGATATACAGGCTGGAGGCAAATGTCAGCAGCATCAGCACTTGCCAGTACAGGCCAAAGTAATGGGTGCCCCAGGAAAACGCTCCGCCGATCAGGCCGGACAGGGTTTTCAAATCAATCAGGGCAATGATCAGGAACAGCAGGAAGAAGCCGCCACTGATCCAGAACGTTGACCAGTCGAGTTTGCCGATAGCACTTTTACGAAGCGTGCAGGGTTCACTCCCCACCAAAACTTCAGTTGGAATTTCCATTGAGCCTCCCCTCCGAAGAGAGTTGTCGATCGCCAGTATTGTTATTGTTGGAAGTACTTTTGTTGTTATTGCGCGATGTCCTTGTCGGCCTTGCAGTTGCGAATCCGGGTGGCTGAAATACTTTAAATCGCGATATCTACGGTGCGAGCCGTGGTGCTATTGCGGGCATCTTCGGGTACAAAGCCCGCTTCGAAAAACCGCAGCCAGTTGCCGCCCATCAGGGCCGCTATATCGGCAGGCCCGAAGCCTGTGGCAGCGAGGCCTGCTTCAATGTTTACGAAGTCGCGGTTGTCACGGAACCATTCGGGCTGGTCTGGAAACCCCGGATTTGCCGCAGAACCTTCGCCGTAGTCGACTTCCTTGGTCCAGCGCCCCACCCGCATCCACTCAACCACGCTGTAAGGCTGGTCCTGGCACAGGTCGGAACCCAGCCCGAGGTGTTCGACCCCCACCAGATCGGCCGTGCGGGCGACCATCTCGCAAAAGCTTTGCAAGGTGCAGGCGCTCTTGCCGTGCAGGTGATGGGGGTACAGGGAAAAACCGAACATGCCGCCGCTTTGGCCCAGCGCCTTGAGCACCTGGTCGGACTTGTTGCGCAAGGCCGGATGCCAGAACGCCGGGTTGGCATGGGTGATCGCAATCGGTCGCTGCGAGTGCTCAATAGCCTCCAGGGTGGAGCGGTCGGACGAGTGCGACATGTCCACCACCAGCCCCACACGGTTCATCTCGCGCACCACCTGCTTGCCCATGCGGGTCAGCCCGGTGTCATGTTGTTCATAACAGCCGGTGGCCAGCAGCGACTGGTTGTTATAAGTCAGCTGCATAAAGCGCGCACCCAGGGCATGGACCACTTCCACCAGGCCGATGTCGTCTTCGATCGGCGACGGGTTCTGAAAGCCGAAGAAGATCGCCGTGCGCCCGGTCTGGCGCGCCAACGCGATGTCGCCGGCCCATTTGCCGTGCAGGATCAAATCGCTGAAGCGCTCGAACAACAGGTTCCAGGCTTCGATATTGGCCACCATTTCACGAAAGTTTTCGTGATAGGCGATGGTGACGTGCACCGCATCAACCCCGCCGTCGCGCATCTGCCGGAAGATTTTCTCTGACCAGTTGCCGTATTGCATGCAGTCAACCCGGGGCCCGCGCACAGCGAATGGTCGGGCCGGATTCATAGCGGCTCTCCTGCGGCGATGTAGCCGGTTTTTACATGGGTATAAAACTCGACGGCCGACCGGCCTTGTTCCCGCGGGCCATAACTGGAATCACCGCGCCCACCGAAGGGCACGTGGTAGTCAGTACCGGCGGTTGGCAGGTTGACCATGACGCAGCCGGCCCGGGCATTGCGCCGGAAATGGCTGGCACGGGCTAGCGAGCGGGTCATGATCCCGGCAGTCAGGCCAAAACGCGTGTCATTGACCAGCGTCAGGGCTTCATCATAACTGCCGATCTTGAGTACACAGGCAATAGGCGCAAACAGTTCCTGGCGATTGATCAACATGCTGTTGCGGGTTTCAACGAACAACGCGGGGGCCATGAAGTGACCGGGTGTGGCCAGTTCCAGAGGATTGCCACCGGTGATCAATTCAGCGCCTTCCTGGCGCCCCAGCTCGACACTGGCCAGGTTGCTGGCCAATTGCGCAGCGCTGGCAACGGGGCCGATCTGGGTTCCCGCTTCCAGGGCGTGCCCCACTTTCAACGCCCGGGTAGCGGCGACCAGCTTTTCGACAAAGGCATCGTGCACGCGCTCGTGCACGATCAGCCGCGAGGACGCAGTGCACTTTTGCCCGCTACCGCCGAACGCACCGTTAACCGCGCAGGTCACGGCAAGGTCCAGGTCGGCATCATCCATGACTGCGAGGGCGTTCTTGGAGCCCATCTCCAGCTGCACCCTGGTCATATTGGCCACGGCAGCGGCGGCAATCCCCTTGCCAACTTCAACCGAGCCGGTAAAGGAGATGGCACTGATGCCCGGATGTTCGATAAGGGCCTGACCAATTTGCGCCCCGGCGCCCATCACCAGATTGAACAGGCCTTTGGGAATGTCCTGGCGGGAAATGATTTCGCTGAGGATGACAGCACAGGCCGGGGTCAGATTGGCCGGTTTCCAGACCACGGCATTGCCGAAGGCCAGTGCCGGAGCAATCTTCCAGCAGGCCGTGGCCATCGGGAAATTCCATGGCGAGATAATGGCCACCACACCCACCGCCTCGCGACGTACATCGATTTCAATGCCATCACGTACCGAGTCTGCGCTATCCCCCATCTGGCGCAGGGTTTCGGCTGCGTAATAGGTGAAGAACTGGCCAGCCCGATACACTTCGCCAGCACCTTCAGCCAGTGGCTTGCCCTCTTCACGGGACAGCATCTGACCGATTTCGGCGCTGCGATTGATCAACTCCTGACCAATGGCCATCAACACTTTGTAGCGCTGTTCGATACCGCAACGGGCCCAGAGTTTTTGCGCATGGGTGGCGGCTTCGATGGCTGTTTCCAGTTGCTGCGAAGAAGCCTGTGCGTAGAGGCCAATCAGATCCCGGGTATCGGAAGGGTTGCGGTTTTCGACTTCAGCCTGGCCCTTGAGCCACTCACCGGCGATGTAATTCAAATTGCTGTACGTCATGAATTCCTCCTGACTGGCATGCCATGAATCGGCATCGCCTGTAACTGTTATGGAGGAGATTATGAGCGGCCAGACTATTAAGTAAATCTAGTAAATTTTAACGATAGTTAAGTATTATTTAAACAAAGCCTTAATCTGCGAACTGACCGCCATGAGCATCAAAATCACCAATTTGCAGTTTTTCGTCGCTGTCGCCACCAGTCAGAGCCTGACCCAGGCCGCCCAACGGGTGCATCGCACACCGGCGGCCGTCTCGCTCTCGCTCAAGCAACTGGAAGAGGAGTTGGGCGGCGCGCTATTTGAAGGCGAGCGCAAAAACCTGCTCAGCCCCCTGGGCAGGTTTGTCTTGCAGGAGGCGCAACGCGAGCTGACCCACTTCGAGCGCACCATCACCACCATCAAGACCTATGCCAAGGCCGAAACCGGGCTGGTGCGGGTGGCAGCGGTGCCGTCATTCGCTATCACGCTATTGCCACCGCTGCTCAAGCACTTCCATGAGCAATACCCGCAATTCCACCTTGATATCCGCGACATGGACTCCGAAAAAGTCGTCCAGGCGGTACTGGCCGGCGAAGTGGATATTGGCATCGCCACCGTGCCGGCCAGTATTCCGAACATCAATCAGGACTTTCTGTTCTCGGACGCCTTTTGCGTGGTCTGCGCGGCCAATAACCCGCTGTGCTCACTCGCCCGCCCGGTACGCTGGAGCGATCTGGAAGGTCATAACTTCATCAACAGCGGCCTGGGAGCAGACATCAATGCCGCGGAGTTTCGTCACATCAGAGACCAGTCGACCCTCAGCGTCAGAAACACCACTTCATTGCTGGCTCTGGTTGCCCAGGGCATGGGCGTGACGCTGCTTCCCGAATTGCTCAGGCGCTCGGCCAGTAGCACCGACCTGCGCTTTCTACCCCTGGAAGACGAGCGGATCATGCGCTCGGTCAGTGTCATCACCCCGCCCAGGGACTCGCTCAACCACGCCTCGTACACCTTTGTGAAAGCCCTGAAGGCCAGTCGTTTTCCGTAGGGACGCCGCTGGCTGTACGACTTACTGCACCAGCAACAGTGATCCCGAAACGAAAGCGAAGATCAGCACGAACCGGCGCAGGCGTTTCTCGTTGATCATGTGCCGGGCCCGGTAACTGGCAAGCACGCCGAGCGCCAGGGGCAAGCACAGGATCAGCACCGGTTCGACTTGTCCGGCCTGTAGATGACCGCCTGCCGCCAGTACCGCCAGCGAGATCAATTCGCCCACCAGAAAGCACAGGGCAACCGAGCCTCTCAAAGTGGCAACCGGAGAATGCTGGTACACCAGAGCCAGAGGCGGACCGCCCACCCCGGTGGCCGTTTCGGTGATGCCGGTAATGACTCCCGTCGAAATAAGCGCCCGCCGGCCGGGGACGAATGAGGGGGCCACCCAGGTGGCGATGCAGGCCGCAATCGTAGACAGGCCGATCAATATGTTGAGTTGCGAGAGCGGCAGCCAGAACAGAATCCAGACCCCGCCAAAGGTTCCTGCAAAGCGCCCCAGAGTGATCCACGAACTGCCTCTGAAATCGATTGCCGCCCGTTCGCGCCAGGCGATGGCGGCATTCAGGGGCAACATCAGGATCAATAAACTGATGGGCAATGACTCTGGAGCCAGCAAGCCCATGACCGGCGCCACGATAAGGGCGAAGCCCATTCCGGTGGTGCCCTGGATCAGGGCACCACATGCGACGGCTATAGCGATGATGTAAATCGGATCGAAAGGTAAGCTCATGTTTTACTCATCTACTCGCCGTGCAAAAGCACAGACGGTAACGGATGGACTTTATGAATGGGTGCCCGACTCACAGCATCCCGGGCCAGAGCATCCACTTGACGCATGAGGGCCCGGGCATCCCAGTCGGTGGGCCAGCCCTGCCATAACCGCACCTTGCCCTGCACCACAACGGCCTGGATCTGATCGCGGTTGGCCAGCCGGACCAGGTCCCAGGTCAGGTTCCAGGACGGCAGCAGTTCCGGTACCGCCAGGTCCACCAGCAGAAAATCGGCCGCCAGACCGTGGGCAATTTGCCCCGTGACCTTGCCTAACCCCAGCACCTGGGCTGCGTCCCGGGTGCCCATGTCGAGCCACAGTTTGCCGCTGCCGCACACCGAGTCCCCTACTGGCAAGCCGTGGGCGAAACGCTGGGCGGCTTCGGCATAATCCAGAAGGCGGAACCCGTCACCGCGGGTACCGTCTGTGCCCAGCCCCACTGGAATACCCAGGCAGTGCATCAGATGCGCCTGTGCCACCGCATTGCCTTTCCAGGCACTGGCAACCGGGTTGTAGCTCACGGCGGCGCCACTATCGCGCAACAGGCAGATTTCATTCGGTGTGAGCAATGTGGCGTGTGCAAGCAGAGCCCCGGGGCCCAGCGCTCCGGCCCGGTGCAGGTGCTCCAGGGGGCGCACGCCATAGAGTTCCAGCGAACGTTCGACGGCCACCAGGTGTTCATTGACATGGCTCTGGAATATGCGTCCCGCCTCGTGGCACAGACCGTAGACCGCCTTGAGGGTCGAGTCGGTGGCTATTTCCGGAATGGGGATTGCCAGTGAAGGTGTGACCAGTGTGTCGTTGTCCCACTCTGACAGGTGCTGCTCTGCCCTGGCGAGAATCGCACCTGCCTCCAGTACCTGCCCGCCCTGAAGGTCATTGCAGGTCTTGGCCAATACACAGCGGATGCCCACTTCATGGACGGCCCGGGCAATTGTCTCGACCCCCTCTCTGGATCGGGTACCCGCATCACATACGGTGGTGAAACCACCTCGCAGGGATTCAAATGCCGCCAGCTTGCTGGTCAGGTACAGCAGGTCGGTATCGAGGGAGCCTTCCAGTGGTATCCAGATACGTTTGAATATTTCTGAAGGCTCACCGAACACCAGCCCCTTGCCGAAACTCTGGCTCAGATGGTGATGGGTATCGATAAACCCCGGCATCAATAATTGATCATCAAGGCGCAGCACTTGATGATCGGGATAACGGCCCTGCAAAAGTGCCAAAGGCCCCACATCGGCGAAGCAGCCATTTTCAATCAGCACGGCATGTTCGCGGCGCGGCCCCTCAGGGAGCATTAGCCATTGGGGAGCCAATAATTGACCAGAGGCAACAAGCTGTTGCGGTGAAGACAGTAAGTGAGTCGCAGAGCTGGAATCCATGGAGATGCCTTTTTGTTTGAATCAGTTAATCAGCTTGGTCTTGGCGGCAACTGAGGCTGGCTGGCGACCAACGCAATGGAATACAAAGTTCATCAGTGCCGCAGTCAAGGCCCCCATGGCGACGCCGTTGCCCAGCAGGCCGGCAAGGCCGTCCGGGAAGTGGCTGTAGACCCCCGGGACCAGAATCGGCAGCAGCCCCACGGCCAGGGCCACAGACACCACGTACATGTTGCCGTGGTCGCGCAGGTCCACTTTGCGCAGCATGTCGATGCCCATGGTGCCGACAATGGCAAACACGATAAGGCTGGTGCCGCCGACCACGGCTTGGGGCACGCCCTCGATCAAACGCGCCAGTGGCGCAAGCAGTGCAAAAAGCAGTAACAGCAGCCCTGAAACGGCAGTGACATAACGGGAGCGGACCCCGGTGGCACGAATGACACCTATGTTTTCTCCGCTGGTAATAATCAGTGAGGTGCCCATAAACCCGCCCAGAATCGAGGCCAGCGCATCCCCGCGGATGGTTCGCACCACATCGCGGTTTATATCCAGGGGCTTGTCGACGGCTTCACTGATGGCGACGGTCTGGCCCGTTGCTTCGACCATGGACACCAGACAGAACAGCATCAGCGGAATGGAGGCGAACAGATCGAATTGCGGGACCCCGAACGGCATCAACGTGGGCAGGTTCAGCAGGGGCAACAGGCTCAACCGCGAGCTGTCGAATGCCCCCAGAGCCACGGCCAGCAAGCTGCCACCAATCAAGCCAAGCAAAATAGACAGCTGACCGAAGGTTCCACGCAGCAGGCGTGAACACAGCACCGTGATAAAGATGGTTGAGAAGGCCAGCAGGAGTTGCTGTGGCGCGGCGAAACCGGCAGTGCCCGGCTCCCCCACAATGAGCTGGCCCGAGAGTTTGACCAGATTGACCGACACCAGCAGCAACATGGTACCGACCACCACAGAGGGAAAAAAACGCAGCAGCCGGCGAAAAACCGGGAGTACCAGAAAGTAGAAAAAACCCGTCAGGATCACTGCGCCCGAAGCAGTGGCGACCCCGTTTTGCTGGGCAATCAATATGAACAGCATGATCGGGGCTCCGCCGGGGAGCATGATGAAAGGCAAGCGCGAGCCACATCCGCGCAAGCCCAGTGACTGCAAGAGCGTCCCCAGGCCGCAGACCAGAAAGGTGGCACTCAACAGCTGAAGGGTTAAGTCGCTGGAAAATCCAAGGGCGGTCGCCATCAGAAAAACCGACGCTATGGGTGACGCCGCCATCACCAGCACATGCTGGCCGCCAAACAGCAGCAGTTGGCGCCATGGCAGAAACTCATCAACAGGGGAAACGGGTTTCTTATTGTTATCCGACATATCCCACCTCTACGTTAAGCCAGCATCAACGGCTCATTGAGTGATTGTTCCAGACGCAGCCTTAACGATGAACATGCAGATAAATCCGCGCCAAAATCGATTTACACATGCCGCCCAAATCGATTTGGGTGGAATGTAGTCCTGTTCAATTAACCTGTCAACGGCAGACACCGGGCAACCCGGCTTGAGTAGCTGATCCGGGTCAGGAGGCGTATAACTCGGCCCATCGTTTATTGAGTTTCCCTACCTATGCCCAGCAGCAGCTCTCGTCGCCCCACCATTGCTGATGTAGCCAGTGCCGCTGGTGTGTCGCGTACCACCGTCTCCCATGCGCTCAATGACCGCGGCCAGGTCGACCCCCAGACCCGGACCCTGGTAAAGGAAGTCGCCGCCCGCCTGGGCTATAGCCCGAACCTGCGGGCGCAGCGCCTGCGCACCGGGCGCGCCAACTCAATAGCCCTGCTGTCATCCATGCCCTTTGCCGTTGCCGGCGGATCTTCACGCCTGGGGTTTTTGATGGAAATCGCTGCCACCGCGATGGAGGCTGCATTACGTCAGGGCGTGGCTCTGGTTCTGGTGCCACCGATGGAGGGAGCGCAGGATTTGCTGGATACCCTGGATATTGACGGGGCAATCATCATCGAGCCGGTGGCAAACGACCCGCACATTGCCCGCTTGCGCAAGAGAGGAGTGAAGCTGATTTCAATTGGACGCCAGCCCGAGACCGACGATCCGGTGCCGTACATTGATATGCATGCAGACGTTGCAGGTGCCCTGTTGCTGGAGCACTTGCACGCACAGGGCGCCCGCCGGACCGGTCTGATAATCGGCGCTCAAAGCAGGCACTCCTATGTCGATATGGAGCATGCCTATCGCGCTTACTGCGCCTCCACTGACCAGCCCGTCGCCATCGTGCGGGCGGATGAAGCCGGAGGCGAATCAGCCGGCGCTGAGGCCTGCCTGCAATTATTGGAGGAGTACCCGCAACTGGACAGTTTGTGCGTCCCGGTGGATGCCTTCGCCACTGGCGCCGTACAGGCGTTGACGGCAAGAGGCTTGAAGGTGCCGCAGGATGTAAAAGTGGTGACGCGCTATAACGGCTTGCGGGCGCGGGAATGCAACCCGCCCTTGACGGCCGTGAACATGCATCTCGAACAAATCGCGGCCCAGGCCATCGAGTTACTGTTCGAGCAAATCAACAATACCGGGCAACGTCAGCGCATGGATGCGCCCCTGGTGACCCTGGTGGTGCGAGACTCAAGCGCACAGTCAGACGGCCCCGCCCGGCACTGACCCCTACAGCGGCACCACAGCGGATGGACCGCCCTGGCCGACAGCGCCGGTCACAAACTTCGCCACCTGGGCATGGGACAATGCCCGGGCATCCGCCAGCTTCTGCAGCCACATTGCCAGGCGCGTCACGCAACCGGGCTCCTGTCGGGCGACCGGGTCCAGATGGGCAAACAGATCCTGCACCAGCACCTCGGCCGACTGGCTCAGATACTCCGACTTTATTGCCCCGGCAATTTGCCCGGCCAGTTGCGCGACATCCGGGTTACTGGCTTCCAGCTCGAGCATTCGCTGCGCATAGGAGGACGTGACGGGTAACGGCATAAAGGGTTTTCCTGGGTGATGGAGGGTTAATAGAATTCTTCCCGGGATTTAACCACGCTCACCGGCTTGCGCTCCCCCGTGCCCGTAATCTCGTAAACCGTCATGACGTAGTTATCTGCTATGACTGTTTCGATGAGGTAAGCGGTCTTGGGTTTTGGGGTAAAGACTTGAGTCTCAGGCTGAGCCGCTATGGCGTAACCGAACATCGAGTGCATGGGAATGCCGTTGAGGGTCGCAACCTGTTGCTTGACCAGCGCATTGACCTTCAGCGGTTTATTGGCCTCTACCAGCGTGTCGATACTCGACGTCCCACCGGCCATTTTTTTCAGGTACCCGGGTATGCGCTTGAAATAAGCCGTGTCATACACCTGTTCGCCAGCAGACTGCATGCCGAATCGACCGGCGTCACTCGGCCCGGTGGAGTAGCTGACGGGATGGTCACCTGCGCCGCCGACAGTGCGGAACGCAAGGCTTGCATGCTGCTCATCCGCGGGTATCGTCACCAGCGGCTCTGGCGTGGATTGAACGGCAGACTGGCGGCTGGCGCAGCCGGTAATTGACAGGGCCAGGGTTATTGCGAGGGTAAAAACCAGAGTTGTTTTCATTCGATCCTTGAATTTTCATGTGTCGGGAGCAGCTATGGACTTCAATTTCTCCGGAAGGTGCCACAACCGGCGGATCAGTCAGCGCCGAGTTGCAGTTCCATTGCCTGGGACATCAGGCCGCAGCCATCACGCAGGGGTTCCAGAGGGCCGACCGGACGAAAGCCAGATGCCGTGTACAGGCCCATTGCCGGCGTGTCTGCGGCCGTTACGCCCAGGCAAACACGGCGTACACCAACACTCTTTGCCCACTCCAGCGCTTCATGCAGCAGTGCACCGCCAGCGCCCAGGCCACGGCGCGCAGGATCAACCCACATCTGAAAAATTTCGGCCACGCCGGCTTCCGGCAACTTGCACCAGACCAGCCCGCACATTTGCTGGTGATCAAGCGCAACAAATATTCGCGCCTGCCCCGAGGATACGGCACCTGCAAGCCGTGAAGCCCAGACCTCATCGGTCCTGCCCGCCTCTGACTCATAGGTGCTGGCGAAAGCATCGGGAGAGTCTTGCAACGACTGCAGACGAAGGTCCCGGTAACTGCGCCACTCACCGGCCTCAACCGGACGTACTGAAATCATGCTGCGGCCCCTCCCTGTACCAGTGTCAATACGAAGTGGCGCAGACTAGCGTGCGCCCGGGTGAGGGACAACCTTGCGCTACACCGCGTTCACAATGGCGCTTGCCAATCCGCAATGGGGTGGCTACCTTCCAGTCCATGAGCACGTACCGTATCGCCTCGACCACCACCACTACCACGACCGCACAAGGCGGGCCGTGAGAAGTGTCGTGAGCTGAACCCAAACGAACTTCAAAGGCCCGCCAGCAATGCGCAGGGCCTTTTTTGTGCCTTGCTGTCGCTGGCTCACTCGCAAGGAAATGCACCATGTATGCACTACTGATTCTCGATATGCAGGTCGGTCTGGTTCAGGGCCCGGACCAGCCCTGGCAGGTGCCAGCGCTGATAAACACATTGAACAGGCTGATGAGCGATGCACGGCAATCCCGCGCCCCGATCTTCCTGGCCCGACACACTGGCCCGTCGGGGTCGCCCATCGAACCAGGCAGCCCGCTGACGCAAATCGTTAAAGAACTGGAGCTGCAGGGTGACGAAGTTATCTTCAACAAAAGCCGGCCAAACGCATTTTGCATGACTGAGCTGGAGCAACAGCTGCAAGTGCATGGATGCACGGGCATAGTCGTCACCGGAATGAAGACTCAATATTGCGTAGACAGCACCTGCCGGGCAGCCAGGGATCTGGGCTTTGATGCGGTGCTGATTGCCGACGGTCATACCTGCTCCGACACACCCTTGCTCAAGGCCCGGCAGATAGTGGCACATCACAATGCGACCCTGGACGGACCTTTCTGCCGTGTTGTCCAGGCACAGGACTGGAGCTTTCAGGACCCCTGCGCTGACTGAATTGCCAGCAAAAAAACGCCGAAGCCGAGGACACAGATCATGCAAAGAACGGTAAGAATCGCCAATGAGACGGATATCGAGGTGATATTCGACATCCGCACCAGCGTGACAGAGAACCACCTGTCCCGTGATCAGTTAACGCAAATGGGCATTACCCCCGAAGCCATACGCCAGGCGATGTCCCGGGCGCCGTGCCTCTGGATCGCGGAGGCCGATGGCACCCCGGTGGGGTTTTCCATGGTTGATCTCGAAGAAGGCTGCGTGTTTGCGGCATTCGTGCGGGCTGAATTCGAGGGTCACGGCTTCGGCCGACGCCTGATGGAAATAGCCGAAGCCTGCCTGTTCCGGCAGCACCCGACGATCTGGCTCGAAACCGACGGGGCTAGCCGCGCCAGTGGCTTCTACCGCAAGCTCGGCTGGCAAGCGGTGGAGAACCTGGAGCAAGGTGATGTGCGCTTTGAGAAGCAGCGCCCATAAACCCTGCACGGCGGTCGCCTGGTGTTCATTGCCGGACAGCAGGCGCCCGCCCGGCACTTCGCGCTAGCATTGCGCCCCTTCCCCCCGGCAATCGGACATCACATGCAAAGGCTCGAAGACAACGCAGCACTGGTGATCATCGACATGCAGAAAGGCATTGATCATCCCAAGCTGGGCAGACGCAACAACCCCCAGGCCGAGTTGCGGATCGAGGCGTTACTGAGTGCATGGCGACGGTCCGCAAGGCCGGTGGTTCACGTGCGGCACATATCGCGATCAGCCGACTCGGTATTTCACCCGGGACAACCCGGCTGCGAGTTTCAGGAGGCGTTTGTGCCTCTGGCCCATGAACACGTTGTGGAAAAGAACGTCCCGGATGCCTTTACCGCCACCAGCCTTGAGCGCTGGCTGACCACCCGTTCAATTCGGCAACTGGTGATCTGCGGTGTTGTTACCAATAACTCGGTGGAGTCGACGGTGCGCTCGGGAGGCAACCTGGGCTTTGAGGTGATAGTGCCTGCGGACGCTGCTTACACGTTCGATCAAAATGATCTGACAGGCCGCCACTGGAGTGCAGAGGATATACATGCAATCTCTCTCAGCAATCTGGCAATGGACTACGCGACCATTGTCGAGACCGGGCAGATTTTAAACCTTATCTGAAGCCCCCGCTGGTGTTGACGCCACTTGAAGTGCAATCCGGCCAACAGCGAGCCGGCAAGATCGCCCCCCCCCTGGGCAGGTGCTTTTGGCTGGCTCGGGAGCAGGTGATTACCCTGCGCGAAACCTTGCACAGCATCGACCGCCGATGCCGGCTGAAATAGTTTAGCGATGGAAAAACGATTTCCGTTCATACAGCCCATCATGGCCACTACAATGCCACCCCACAATGGACGTGATATTGGGCAGGACGATGGAATTTCGAAATAACATCAATGCGTTACGGGCACTCGCCGTTATTTCGGTGGTGCTTTTCCACTTCAAGGTTCAAGGGTTTGGTGGAGGATTTGCAGGGGTCGACGTGTTTTTCGTCATCTCGGGCTTCCTGATGACCGGAATCATTTTCACCGGTCTACAAACGCAGCGCTTCTCCCTCCTGGGGTTTTACGCATCAAGAGCGCGCCGCATCATCCCGGCCCTTTTGGCCCTGTGCATTGCACTGTTGATATTCGGCTTCGTATTTCTGCCCCTGGATGATTATCGGGATGCCATAAGGACGCTCAAAAGCAGTCTGCTTTTCAGCTCGAACTTCACATTCGCCAAAGGCGGCAGTTACTTCGACGCTCCGCTGCACGAAAACTGGCTACTGCATACCTGGTCACTTTCGGTTGAGTGGCAGTTCTATATGCTTTATCCGTTACTGCTGATGGCGCTCTACAAGTTTGTGGGTGCCAAAAACACAAGAAGTACCTTGGTACTGCTGGCTTTGATCTCGTTCGCGGCCTCTGTCGTTCTGACCAGGACCAGTCCCGTATTTGCCTTTTATATGCTGCCTACCCGAGCCTGGGAGATGATCGCAGGCGGGCTGGTATTTTTGTACCCGCTGCAACTTGGCAAGCGCAGCAGTTCGATTTGCGAAGGCCTGGGCCTTGTGGCCATCCTGGCCAGTGTGATGTGTTTTTCCGAGCAGGATCAGTGGCCCGGTTATTTAGCGTTGCTGCCGGTTCTCGGAACAGCGCTGGTGATTTACGGAAATACCCAGTCGGCTTTCAGTACCAACAGAGCCCTGCAATACACCGGCAAGATCTCTTACTCGGTTTACCTTTGGCATTGGCCGCTGGTGGTATTGCTCTATACCTGTGGCCTGCTGACGAGCTGGCCGTACGTGACCGGCGCAATTATTCTTTCGTTCGTGCTGGGTGCCCTGTCGTTCTATCTGGTGGAGTCACGGGCGAACAGCGCTACCTCCGCTACGAAAACCATCATCAAGTACGCCTCATATGCGCTTGGCGCAGTCGCCTTGTCAGCCGTCACGTCCTCGGTAGTAAAAGACTACCCTGGCGTCAGGTTTGCCTTTGTGGACCTGGGCCAACCTGCGTATTCCGGCACACTGTACTCGCAGGAATGCTTCCCCAACGACTATGCCGCCGCCGATTGCAAACTCGGTACGGGCGAAGTGTCGGTCATTCTGTTTGGTGACAGTCACGCTCAATCAACGGCAGCAGCGGTCCAGCTCGAGAACAAGCAAGCCGCTTTATCCTGGGCGCGCGGTGGTTGTCCGACCCTGCAAAACTTTGAAATGCGTGACAAAGAACTGCAGCGCCAATGCCAGGCGTTCAACCAGGAAAAACTGGAAGTCCTGAAGAACTCCTATAAGGGAATCCCCGTGGTGCTGTTCAGTCGGGCAGCGCTGTACTGGGACCAGAGCCGAAACAACAAGCACCGAATTTTCTTCCCTGAGGCCAAAGACCCGGATGGCTCATCTTTTGTCGAAACCTACACCGCGAAATACATCGACGTCGTCTGCTCGATCGCACAAAACCATCCGGTTTATATCGTAAAGCCGATTCCGGAAATGCCCTTCAGTGTCTATAAAGGCCTGAATCTGCACAGGCGAATATTCCAGCACACCACGGATATTTCGATCCCGCTGCATGAATATGAAAAGCGCAACAGGATTGCCATTACCGCGATCGAAACTGCAGCAAAGCGTTGCAACGCAACCGTAGTGGATCCAACCCCATATCTATGCCCTGACGGCAAATGCATGGGGTCCAGGGACGGGGTTCCGCTGTATTACGATGACAACCATCTCGTAGACGCAGGCAACGAACAGTTGAAGGGATTGTTTAAAGACGTGTTCAAAGGAATTTAGCCGCGTACAGGCTCGTGGAGGCTCGACAGGGGGGCCGAAGCAGCTGAGGCTGGTACTCACCCCGGAAACGACGCCAACTTGCGTTGTCGTCCTGTGCGGGCCTTGGCCCGCCATGGTGGCTCTTCTCTGCGTGCCACCCTGCACCCACAAATCCCGGGCACAAAAAAGCCGGTTAATCCTGAGGATTAGACCGGCTGTTTTGGTGTTGCATATGGTGGGTCGTGTGGGATTCGAACCTACGACCAATTGGTTAAAAGCCAACTGCTCTACCAACTGAGCTAACGACCCGCTTCGTTGTGGGACGTATAATACTGATTTTTAACGAGAATTCAACACCCAGTTAAAAATAAATGCGAAATAATTCAAAAATAGCGGGTTGGGTCAGTAATTCCGGCCGCTGCAAAGCCTTCAGCACGCAGTCGGCAGCTGTCGCATTTACCGCACGCACGGCCCTGAGCGTCTGCCTGATAGCAGGAAACCGTCAGGGAGTAATCAACACCGAGCTTTACACCGGTCTGGACGATTTGCGCCTTGCTCAGGTTTTGCAGCGGAGCCTGGATGCGGAACCCGTTCCCCTCCACGCCGGCCTTGGTCGCAAGATTTGCCATGACTTCGAATGCCTGAACAAATTCAGGACGGCAATCCGGGTAGCCCGAATAGTCCACCGCATTGACGCCGATGAAGATGTCCCGCGCTTGCAGCACTTCTGCCCAGCCCAGCGCCAACGACAGGAACACGGTGTTACGTGCAGGCACGTAGGTGACCGGGATGCCTTCGCCAAGGGTCTCTGGCACGTCAATGGAACTGTCGGTCAGAGCCGAGCCGCCAATGCCGTCCAGGTTCAGGCCGATGACTTTGTGCTCGATCGCGCCCAGGTCACGGGCTACGCGCGCAGCGGCGTCGAGTTCGGAACGGTGACGCTGACCATAATCAAAGCTCATGGTGTAGCAGCTGTAGCCTTCGGCGCGCGCCATGGCCACCACAGTCGCGGAGTCAAGACCGCCAGACAGCAGGATTACGGCTCTTTTTTCGGTGACAACAGTTTGTACGGTCATTTCAGCGCCCCGGCTCGTCGTTCCAAAGATATTTGTGCAGCTGCATTTGCAAGCGTACTGGCAGGTTATCCGCCACGATCCAGTCCGCCAGATCGCGGGCCTTCAGGTCGTGGTGACTTGGCGAGAACAAGACTTCGCCAGCCCGTCGCTCCAGGCCGTACTCGATCAGCTTGGAGACCGCCCAGTCATAGTCTTCCCGCGAGCAGATCACAAACTTGACCTGGTCATTGGGTGTCAGCAGCGCAATGTTTTCATAGAGGTTGCGATGGGACTCCTTGGAGCCCGGCGTCTTCAGGTCGAGCACCCGACTGACACGCGGGTCGACCGCAGAGATATCCAGCGCTCCGCTGGTCTCGATCGAGACCTCATAACCCGCATCACACAGTTGCTTGAGCAGAGGGATGGCATTGGGCTGCGCCAGAGGCTCCCCTCCCGTCACACAAACATAACGCGGACGAAACCCGGCCACTTGCTCAAGGATACTGTCGAGGGGACGTACGGTGCCGCCACTGAACGCGTAGGCACTGTCGCAATATTGACAGCGCAAAGGACAGCCGGTCAGGCGTACAAAAACGGTGGGCAGGCCAGCCGTTCGCGTTTCACCCTGTAAAGAGTAAAAAACTTCGGTAATTCTCAATGTGTCTTGCATATCCGCCACGGGCGTAACAGCTAAACAGGCTGTCCGCCTCCGTCAGGCACTCCAAAGAATCTGCCTGCGCAGGACTCAGAAGAGCGTATTTCATAAAAGGGCGTGGATTCTAACGAAAAAACCCGCGACAGGCGCGGGTTTCTCGATGAAAGCATTGTGTTGCTTACATGCGCTGCAGATCTCGCTGCGCCAGCTGTGCCGCCGAAGTACCAGGGTACTGGGCGATCACTTGCTGCAGAATGCCTTTAACCTTGTCGGTATGACCGAGGCGGCGCTCTACATCAGCGAGCTTGTAAAGCGAATCCGGCACTTTGGCATGCTTGGGATACAGCTGACTGACCTTGGCAAATGCCTGGCCAGCGGCCTGCAAATCACCTTTGGCCAGATTCACTTCACCCAACCAGTACTGGGCATTGCCCGCATACTGACTGTTCGGGTATTTGCGCAGAAAGGCAGTGAACGCCAGACTGGCCTTGTCGAAGTCCTTGGCTTTGATCAGGTCGAAAGCAGCATCGTAATAGAGCTTTTCTTTCGCCGGATCGCCAGGTTCCGAACTGGCAGCGGCCTGAGAAGCAGGTGCTGCGCTATTACCGGCGGCATTAGCACCACCGGCAGAAGAATTATCAGGAGCGGCAGCAGGAGCAACGCCGGTTCCTATTCGCCGATCAAGTTCCTGGTATCGCTCCAGGCTTTCTTGCTTCATCCGCGAAACATCATTTTGCAGAACTTCGATCACACCTTGTTGGCGGGCAATCTGCTCCTGCATTTGTTGCAACTGGTTGAACAGCTCGCCCTGTGCCGAGATAGGGGTCGAAACCCCTCCCCCGGCATAGGCGCCGCTCGCACCGTAACCCGTAGCCGGATTACTCCCCCCGCTATTGTTATAGCCAGAGTTGTCATCGACCACAGGAACCGCAGCCCATGCCGCTAGCGGCATGAGGCTGAGAGTCAGAATAGTTACAGCACGGCGGCACGTTCGCATGACGAATTACTTACGCAGTTCGACGCGACGGTTTTGAGCCCACGACTGTTCGTCGTTGCCAGTAGCGATTGGACGCTCTTTACCGTAGGACACCAGCTCCAGCTGTGCTGGAGAAACACCTTGCAGTACCAGGTAGCGTTGAACGGCTTTCGCACGACGCTCGCCCAGTGCCATGTTGTACTCACGAGTACCACGGGCGTCAGTGTTACCTTCCAGAACAACGCGAGCGCCGTTAGCTTTCAGGTCTTTAGCGTGTACGTCCAGAGCGCGCATTGCTTCTGGTTTCAGGTCCGAACTGTCGTATTCGAAGTAGAAAACAGTGATCGCGCGCAGAGCAGCTTCTTCACTCAGGGAGCCATCAACAGCGCCTGTGTTTGCGCCGTAACCAGCGTTTGGATCAACAGCAGCGCCTTCACCGGCATTGTCGCCGCCTTTGGACGAGCAACCTACAGCTACAGCCATGGCCAGTGCCAGCGCAGCGAATTTACCAAACTTCAGCATTTCCATCGTAAAACTCCTAATGAACCCCAAGTGTTATATGCAACGTAAAGCTATCACCACGTCAGTTCAGGTAAGGGGACCAGGAAGGTTCTCTGACTTCGCCTTGAGCGGTAGGAAGAGGGAGCCTTACGCGTCCGTTAATGGACACGAGCATCAAGACTCCCCGGCCCTGCTGGCGGGTGGCGTAGATTACCATGGTGCCGTTGGGTGCAACAGTAGCTGACTCATCAAGGTTGGTATCTGTGAGGATTTTCACGGTTCCACGCTGCAAATCTTGCGCTGCAACACGGAAATTAGTGAAACCGTCCTGACGATGGATCATTACCAGGGTCTTTTCGTCAGCCGAAAGCTTCGGACTGGCGTTGTAGTTCCCGATAAAAGTTACGCGCTCTGCATTACCGCTACCAACTGTGGTCTTGTAGATTTGCGGTTTACCGCCCCGGTCAGAGGTGAAATAGATGGTATTGCCATCTTTACCCCAGAACGGTTCGGTATCAATTGCCGGATTGTTCGTCACGCGAGTCAGCTGACGCGAAGCCAGTTCCATCACGTAGATCTCGGCATTACCGTCTTTGGACAATACAAACGCCAGCTTGGAACCATCCGGCGACCAGGCAGGCGCACCGTTCAGGCCTTCAAAGTTGGTGATCTGCTCACGACGGCCAGTATCAATGTTCTGCATGAAGATACGCGGACGCTTCTGCTCGAACGATACATAAGCGATACGCTTGCCGTCCGGAGCAAAACGCGGCGACAGAATAGGCTCGCGCGACTGCAGCAGGGTAACGGCACGGGCACCATCGTAGTCCGAACGCTGCAAGGTGTAGCGGGTGTTGGTCGCACTGGCACGTTCAGCCGTTACATAAAGCAGACGTGTAGAGAATGCACCTTTAATACCGGTCAGTTTTTCAAATGACTGGTCAGAGATGTAATGCGCCATGTCCCGCAGCTGATCAGTGGTACCCGACACGCTGCCGGTCAACACTGGCTGCTCGGTCGCCACGTTGAACAAGGCATATTGAACCTGCAGGCGACCGCCCGCCGGGACAATATTACCAACCATGACGTACTGGGCGCCCAGGGCTTTCCAGTCACGGAAAATGACTTCGCTGGCCTGGGTCGGCAAGCCAATCATGTTCTGCTTTGGAATCGGCGCGTAATAACCCGAATTGCGCAGGTCATTGCCAATGATTTCAGCCATGTCGTCGGGCAGGACGGTACCGCCCTGCCAGCCGAAAGGAACAACTGCAATTGGCGTTGCCCGGTCGCTACCACTGGTAACCAGAATGTTCTTTTCATCTGCTACCGCCATCCCTGCCACGCAGCAGACGATGACTAGCAGTCCTCGAAAAAATTTAATCACAAGGCTAGATCCTCAGGTGTGAATGTCATCTTGAATGATCGGTAAGGATTAAAATCGCTGGGCTTCATGCCCTGCATTTCCGTTAAACGGCCAATATTCTTGACCGCTGCCACAGCCGAGCTATCAAACGGGCCATCACCACTGGACTTGGCAACCGTCACCGACGTTACCGTGCCATCTGGCAACATGCCAATTTGCAGTACCACTGTCATATTCTTGCGGGCCGAAGGTGGACGAGCCCAGCCTTCTGCTGCTCGAGCACGAATCAAGTCATCGAAACTGCCGGCGACCTCATCGCCCTGCTCATCAGCCAAGGCTTGCTGGCGTTGTGGCGTATCGGAAAGCAAATCAGCCAGTGCTTGCGCCTTTTTGTCTTCGGTCGATTTACGCGCTGCTTCTACGGCCTTTTTCTTGGCAGCATCGGCAGCCGCCTTTTTCTTCGCATCTTCGGCGGTTTTCTTCTTCGCCTCGTCTGCTACGGCCTTTTTCTTGGCATCTTCAGCAGCTTTCTTCTTCGCATCTTCGGCCGCTTTTTTCTTCGCGTCTTCAGCGGCCTGTTTCTTGGCCTCTTCTTGCGCAGCCTTCTTGGCCTCTTCCTCAGATTTCTTCTTGGCTATATCAGCCAGTTTCTTCTCTTCGGCTTTTTTGGTTTCTGTAGCCTTTTTGGCATCGTCGGCTTTCTTGGCGTCATCTGCCTTCTTCGCCTCGTCTGCCTTTTTGGCTTCGCTCGCCTTGGCTTCATCAGCCTTCTTGGCATCAGCAGCTTTTTCGGCAGCCTCTTCTTTCTTTTGTTCCGCGGCTTTTACAGCCTCTTGCTCAACCTTCTTTTGTTCCATCTGTTCGACTTCGGTCTGGCGTGCGGCGGATTTCTTCGCCTCACCCGCAATCTTTTGATTGGTCTGGGTGGTCGCCTGACTTTTGGACTTCAGTTGATACAAGGTTGCCTGAACAATCGGCTTGGACGGCGGCAGTTCCGGAGTCATGGCAAAGCTGGCGAACAGCATGCCAAAAATCAGGATGTGCAGCCCTACCGCCCAGACTGTAGGCCAAAAATAGTTTTCAGAGGCGGACGGCTCCCGCTGTTCGCGCATCAGGGAGCCTCGGTTATCAGGCCAACGTTACCGACCCCGGCCTTCTGCAGGCCACCCATGGCGCCCATCACCGCGCCGTAATCCACAGTTTTGTCACCGCGGATAAAGACTTGGGTGTGCTTGCCGCCTTCGTTGCCCGCGCGAATGATTTTAGTCACTGCGTCAGTCATCTGCGGCAAGGTCATGGCCTTGTCCATCTGCTTTTCGGTGTCGACTTCACTGCCAAGGTTCCAGAAATAGGTCTTGTCAGCCTTGATCGAAATGGTCAGAACCTGAGTGTTGTTGTCCTGCGGCAAAGCCTCGCTGGAGACCTTGGGCAAATCAACCTTCACACCCTGGTTGAGCATCGGTGCGGTCACCATGAAGATGACCAGCAGTACCAGCATCACGTCGATGTATGGCACTACGTTCATCTCGGCAACCGGCTTGCGCTTTTTGCGCGCTCGAGCGATTAAAGCCATTGGAAATTACCTGCTTATTCTTCGCTGGTGTGCACTTTGCGGTGCAGGATCGCCTGGAACTCATCGGCGAAGGTGTAGTAGCGGCTAATCAAGGTTTCGCTACGTGCAGCAAAACGGTTGTAAGCGATAACTGCCGGGATCGCAGCGAACAGACCAATCGCCGTGGCAACCAGTGCTTCGGCAATGCCCGGGGCAACAGTCGCCAGAGTCGCTTGCTGGGCAGTGGCCAGACCCCGGAAGGAGTTCATGATGCCCCAGACCGTACCGAACAAACCGATGTACGGGCTGACAGAACCCACGGTTGCCAGGAACGGCAGGCTTTGCTCAAGCTTCTCTTCTTCACGGGAGATGGCTACACGCATGGCACGTGCAACACCTTCCATAACGGCTTCCGGATCAACACCCGACTGCTGGCGCAGACGAGAGAACTCTTTGAAGCCGGCACGGAAAATCTGCTCGACTCCGGAGTCCGGGTCCGGGTTGCTACCCGCCTGACGATACAGCTTCGACAAGTCGATACCGGACCAGAAACGCTCTTCAAAGCTTTCCAGGGCACGTCGACCGGCGCGCAGCATGGTGCTGCGCTGAAAAATCATGACCCATGAGGTAACCGATGCGGCCAGCAGGATCAACATTACCAACTGCACAACAATGCTGGCATTGCTGACCAAGCTCCACATGGAGGAATGGTCGACGACGTTAGCTTCCACGCTTTATCTCCTGCTCTAAATGTTTACCCGCGCCGCTCACGTCGGCAAAGGCCGTACGTAAAGCTTCGGGAATGGCCCGGGGTTTAAAACTATCGGCGCGCACACAGGCCACCAAAAACTGCCCCTCACAGAGCAGTGTTGCATCTGTCGCCCGCCAGACCTGCTGCTTGAAACGCAGGCTTGCACGGTTGAGCTCTGTCACTTGCGCACTTACCAACAGTTCATCGTCCAGTCGCGCCGGAGCGTGGTAACGCGCCTCGCTGGAATGCACGACAAATAACAGGTTCTCCCCCACCAGCTCGGACTGGGAAAAACCCAGCTCCCGCAGCCTTTCGGTTCGAGCCCGCTCCATAAACTTTAGATAATTTACGTAATACACGACGCCACCCGCATCGGTGTCTTCGTAATAAACGCGACAGCGATGTGCGAACGGCTCCAGCCTGTTTTGCGCGCGCATACTCTAGTGCTTACTCCTCAGGTTGCCAATCCGCCAATCGACTGTTTTTTCATTCTTCCCGGACTTTAAGACCCGGGATTTTCAGCGCCAGCCCTTGAGACAGCAAAAACGCCGAAAAAATCGACTGCCGACCGCTTATTAATCATCTAAAGCATTCAAAAACTCGTCTACGACCGGCATTTCGCCCAGGCGCGACGGAATGTTCAGTCCGAAGTGCAAATACGCGTGCCGGGTCACAACGCGACCACGGGGCGTGCGCATGATATAGCCCTGCTGGATCAAATACGGCTCCAGCACATCTTCGATCGTATGGCGTTCTTCACTGATTGCAGCGGCCAGACTGTCGACTCCGACCGGACCGCCGTCGAACTTCTCGATCATGGTCAACAACAGGCGCCGGTCCTGATGATCGAAACCATGCTCGTCGACATCCAGCAGATTCAACGCCAGGTCGGCCACCGGCTTGGTGATATGACCCTTGGCCCGCACCTCGGCAAAGTCCCGTACACGACGCAACAAACGGTTGGCGATGCGCGGTGTGCCACGTGCGCGCCGGGCAATTTCGTAGGCGCCTTCCGGATCGAGGGGCAGACCGAAGATTTTGGCCGAACGGCTGACAATCGTTGCCAGGTCATCCGTGCTGTAAAACTCCAGCCGCTGCACGATGCCGAACCGGTCACGCAACGGATTGGTGAGCATCCCCGCGCGGGTAGTCGCTCCCACCAGGGTGAACGGTGGCAAGTCGAGCTTGATCGAGCGTGCGGCCGGCCCTTCACCAATCATGATGTCGAGCTGGAAATCCTCCATTGCCGGGTACAGCACTTCCTCAACGATGGGCGACAAGCGATGGATCTCATCGATAAACAACACATCGTGCGGCTCAAGGTTGGTCAGCAACGCGGCCAGATCACCCGGTCGCTCCAGCACCGGACCCGAGGTGCTTTTGATCGACACCCCCATTTCCTGGGCAATGATATTGGCCAGCGTAGTTTTACCCAGGCCGGGCGGACCGAAAATCAGGGTGTGATCCAGCGATTCCGAGCGCCCGCGGGCAGCCTGGATAAACAGCTCCATCTGCTCGCGCACCGTCGGCTGACCAATATAGTCGGCCAGGCTCAAAGGACGAATCGCCCGATCCTGAACCTCTTCGCGGTCCCGCCCGCCTGAGGCGGTTATCAAACGGTCAGCTTCAATCACTTAAATCATTCCCTTGAGGGCACGACGAATCATATCTTCACTGCTCAACGTTTTATCCTTGATCGCGGCTACCGCCTTGCTTGCTTCCTGAGGTTTATACCCCAGAGAAATCAAGGCGCTGACCGCATCGCTTTCTGCACTGGCCACCTGCAACGGCGCGTCCGGCTGGTTTGGCACCAGCGCAAACATGCTCGGCACCTGCTCCCAGGCCTTGAAACGATCCTTGAGCTCAACCAATAGTCGCTCGGCGGTTTTCTTGCCCACCCCCGGAACCTTGGTCAAGGCAGATGTGTCCTGCGCCTGCACGCAGCGCACCAACTCGTCTACCTCAAGGCTGGACATCAACGCCAAAGCCAGTTTGGGGCCGACACCGTTGAGCCGGATCAGCTCACGAAAGAAGTCACGCTCACGCTTGCCGATAAAACCATAGAGCAACTGGGCGTCTTCGCGAACCACCAGGTGGGTGTGCAAGGTCAGCGGCTCGCCTATGGATGGCAGCCGATACAGCGTGGTCATCGGCACTTCAAGCTCATAGCCCAGGCCATTTACATCAAGAATCAGGTGCGGCGGCTGTTTTTCAGCCAGAGTACCGCGCAAGCGTCCAATCACGTTTTAGATCCTTTTCTCTGGCCAGATCAATGGCTCACAACTGCAACGAGCAGGCTGCATCATTGCAGATAGAGCCCTGCCAGCAAGCTTAATTACATTAATAAACGTGTTTCAGAGCCGCAAACGCCCACCCCGGCTACGCGCCGCACCCAGGCCGTGGGGCAACAGGCTGGAACGAGTATGTGCATGGCACAAGGCAATCGCCAGCGCATCCGACGCATCGATTTGCGGCTTGGTCGTGAGCTTGAGCAAATGCATGACCATCATCATCACCTGCTCCTTGTTGGCTCCCCCGGTACCCGCCACGGCCTGCTTGACCTGAGTGGCCGAGTACTCGGCAATCTCCAGGCTTTCTTCTGCACCCGCCACAATGGCGGCGCCCCTTGCCTGGCCCAGCTTGAGCGCCGAGTCGGCATTGCGGGCCATGAACACTTTTTCGATGCCCATGGTTACCGGCCCGTAAGTCTGAATCACCTCGCGCACTCCGCGATAGACGATCTGCAACCGCTCATGCAACTCGCCACTGCCCGTACGAATGCATCCCGACGCCACGTACACGCAACCACGCCCGGTGTCTCGCACCACGCCATAACCGGTGATTCGCGAACCAGGATCAATACCAAGAATAAGAGTCATAACGCCTACAGCTTATGAAGTGACGCCCACGGGAACATGCCCGAACAGCTTAAAGGCAGAAGCCGGAGGTGCACAGCGTAGCGATCATCGCAACGTTGCACCTCCGGCCTCAGGTTTGTAGCACGTTATCAGGCTAGCTGTTCCAGCACCGCATCAGGAATTTCGGCATTGGAATACACGTTCTGTACGTCATCCAGGTCTTCAAGCATATCGATCAGCTTGAGCACCTTCTGCGCACCGTCCAGGTCCAGCTCGGCGCTGGTGGTCGGCAACATCACAATCTCAGCATCTGCCGGGGTGAAACCCGCGGCCTCCAGTGCGTTGCGAACCGCGTAGAAGCTTGAGAACGAAGTGAATACATCCATGGAGCCGTCTTCGTTGGTCACCACGTCGTCGGCATCCGCCTCCATCGCAGCTTCCATCAACGCATCTTCATCAACGCCCGCGGCATAGGATATCTGCCCTTTGCGCTCGAACAGATAAGCCACCGAGCCGTCAGTACCAAGATTGCCGCCACACTTGCTGAACGCATGACGCACGGCGGCTGCGGTGCGATTACGGTTATCCGTCATGCACTCAACCATCACTGCAACGCCACCCGGACCGTAGCCCTCGTAGCTCAACTCGACCATGTCGTCGGTATCGGCGGCACCGGCACCGCGAGCGACGGCACGGTCAATGATGTCACGGCTCATGTTTGCACCAAGGGCCTTGTCCAGCGCCAGACGCAGGCGCGGGTTCGAACCCGGATCAGCCCCGCCCTGACGGGCAGCGACGGTCAGTTCACGAATCCACTTGGTGAAAATCTTGCCTTTTTTGGCATCCTGACGCTCTTTGCGGTGCTTGATGTTCGCCCACTTAGAATGACCTGCCATAACGCACTCCGAATCCTTTATGAAACCTTGCCGGTCCTGACACGTGCCACGAACCGGCAATAAAAATTCTCGACCCGAATAGCAAAGGCGCATCCGGAGATGCGCCTTTGCAGGTCAGCTTTACTCAGCCTTAGGCTGTTCGCGCAAACGAATGTGCAACTCGCTCAGTGCCTTGGCATCAACTACACCAGGAGCCTGAGTCATGACGCAGGCAGCGCTCTGGGTTTTCGGGAAGGCAATGACTTCACGAATCGACTGGGCACCGGTCATCAGCATCACCAGACGATCCAGACCGAACGCCAGACCACCATGGGGTGGCGCGCCGTATTTCAGGGCGTCCAGCAGGAAGCCAAATTTCTCTTCCTGCTCGGCTTCACCGATACCCAACAGACGGAAGACCGCCTGTTGCATTTCCTTGCGGTGAATACGGATCGAACCGCCACCCAATTCGGTACCGTTGAGCACCATGTCGTAGGCACGGGACAGCGCGGTGGCCGGGTTGGCCTCCAGCTCTTCAGGCGAGCACTTGGGTGCGGTGAACGGGTGATGCAAGGCGCTGAAGCTGCCGTCGGTGTTCTCTTCGAACATCGGGAAATCGACAACCCACATCGGAGCCCACTCACAGGTCAGCAGGTTCAGATCGTTACCGACCTTGATACGCAGTGCACCCAGCGCTTCGCTAACGATCTTGGCCTTGTCGGCACCGAAGAACACGATGTCACCATCAACCGCACCGACGCGATCGAGGATCACATTGAGGTTGGCCTCAGGGATGTTCTTGACGATCGGCGATTGCAGACCTTCAACACCTTTGGCGCGCTCGTTGACCTTGATGTACGCCAGGCCACGGGCACCGTAGATGCCGACAAACTTGGTGTAGTCGTCGATCTGTTTACGCGGCATGCTCGCGCCGCCAGGAACGCGCAAGGCGGCAATACGGCATTTAGGGTCGTTGGCCGGGCCGCTGAACACCTTGAATTCCACATCTTTAAGCTGATCGGCAACGTCAACCAGTTCCAGCGGGTTACGCAGGTCAGGCTTGTCGGAGCCGAAGCGGCGCATGGCCTCTTCCCAGGTCATGTGCGGGAATTCACCGAATTCCAGACCCAGCACTTCCTTGAACAGGTTGCGGATCATTTCTTCGGTCAGACCCATGATCTCGGCTTCGTTCATGAAGCTGGTTTCGATGTCGATCTGAGTGAACTCAGGCTGACGGTCGGCACGCAGGTCTTCGTCACGGAAGCACTTGGCGATCTGGTAGTAGCGGTCGAAGCCGGCAACCATCAACAACTGCTTGAACAGCTGCGGCGATTGCGGCAGAGCAAAGAAGGAGCCGGCGTGGGTACGGCTTGGCACCAGATAGTCACGCGCGCCTTCCGGTGTGGCACGGGTCAGGATCGGTGTTTCGACGTCCAGGAAGCCGTTCTCGTCCAGGAAGCGACGGATGCTGGTGGTCATGCGCGAGCGCAGACGCAACTTCTCGAGCATTTCCGGGCGACGCAGATCGATAAAGCGATAGCGCAGACGGGTTTCTTCACCGACGTCGGAGAATTCGTTGAGCGGGAACGGCGGGGTTTCCGCTTCGTTCAAGACTTCCAGCTCGTAGCCCAGTACTTCGATCATGCCCGAAGCCATGTTGGCGTTGCCGGCACCGGCCGGACGCAAGCGCACCTTGCCGGTGACCTTGACCACGTACTCGCTGCGCACACGGTCTGCGGCGGCGAAGGTCTCGGCGCGATCCGGGTCAAACACCACCTGGGCCAGACCATCACGATCACGGATATCGAGGAAAATCACCCCACCGTGGTCACGGCGACGATGGACCCATCCGCAAAGGGTAATTTCCTGGCCTTCCAGGCTTTCGTTCAGTTGGCCGCAATAATGGCTGCGCATCATGGTAGTGGTTTCACTTCTCGTAATTCGAAATTCGGTGGAGGTCTTGCGCACCGTCAGTGCTGGTAACAATGCAAGAGCCCGCTTGTGTTCAGACTGCTTTGGTTCAGCCTCAGTCGGATTTGTCGCCGCCTGCCAGATTCTTTTTCGAGCCTGTCTTGAAGTCTGTTTCATACCAGCCGGTGCCGCTAAGGCGGAAGCCTGGCATGGACAGCATTTTCTTCAGCTCAGGGGCCTGACAGGCAGGACAATCAACCAGTGGCGAGTCACTGATCTTTTGAATGGCTTCCAGTTGATGACCACAGGAAGCGCACTGGTAATCGTACATGGGCATTGGCGTGTCTCGACAATCCGTTAGCGGCAACCCATAAGGAGGGTTACGCAGCAAAGCGCGAGATTATATCTGGTAAATCGAGCCATTGCAGCCGCATGAACAGCCATAAGACCTTAAAGGCACCATGATTCGCAAAAGATTACAAGCCACCGAACAAACTGCTCCGGCCCCACACCCCGAATCGCCCGGCAAACCGGTATTTTTCAGCAGCTTCGGGAGAAGCTCTCCGAGCCTGGGTACATGCCAACCCAATGAGGCTGTCAACGTCTTGCACCCTCCATGCCCCACTATCAACTTCCCGATCAATGCAAGAACGCCAGGCATTTATCAAGCAACGGTTCTTACCCTCAATATAAAACCCCACCTGCTGATATATATCGGCAAACCGGCGACAGTCCTCCAGCCAGACCAAACTGGAAAGGGGCCAGGGCAAGTTCTTTTCGAAATCAAAAAATACAAACATCCATCCCGCCCTGCGCCCTGCACTTCTGCGCCAATATCAATCAACATCCAGCACAATCAAAGGTGGTTTTTTTTGAAACAACCCCTTATGAAACACAGACCGCAAGCCTCTCAAGGCGGCATGCGCGCCCGGGCCCGACCAAAGAACATGAACCCCTGAGCAAACTAACCGGGAACGACCAGGCTAAAGCCCTCGCGCCCATCCAGAACAGTTAAGGGAAATACAATACCCCCACTCAACGTCTGGTACTTCAGCGTTAAAAAATACCCGCCCGCAGCGACAACTGACACTTTATGCATGATCAAAAAAACACAAAACCGTACTCATCCAGATCATGCTCGGCACTCAAGCACCGCCTTTTAAATCACATACTACAAGCCCCCTATCACTCATAGTTTAAATACGAGCCAGCACGACACTTTCAGTACTTGAGCAACCCATTATTTTTGTCAATTCATAGCAGATTATAAATACAACTCCTTCCAGGGCTCTGCCCCCTGGAAATATGACCAACGGTCATGCCTGCACCAACATCGGCATAGGATGCTGTAACCAGCCACAATCACCCGACGCCATCAGATGCCGCCTGAAATGGGCTGCACACCTCTAGAACAAGGCTCTACCACTAAAAAACGCGGGGGATCATCATGTGCTGTGCAATCACATCAACATCCCATCAATACGCTTAATTTGAGAAGGCCCAAGCTTTGCTGTTAAATAGGCGGCGTGTCGCCTTCGTCAAGCCTCTGGCGACGGCGCATAGGCTGATGCCCGTACGTGTCTAGCGCCTCCATCATTTTCAGAAGCGAACCGTACGCAATCAGCTCTTCCTTGCGATCCGTCTTAAATGTGAGTTTATTGAAATGTTGAAAATCGTCCACCTGCTAACGGGCGCAGCTGCATTGCTGCTGTCCTTCATTCCTAGCCTGCAACCTGAAGCTATACCTTACCTGCAACACGCCGATGCTCTGTATCTGGCTTTTTTTGGTCTCCTTAACCTGACACTGGCTCCAGTCATTCCGTTCTGGAATAAAGGCCCCCGTCATCAACTGCAAAATCTGGTCAGCGCTCTATTGGTGCTGGCTGTTGTCCTGCAAACCCTGACCCTGTTCGGCCTGTTGTTGCCGATCGGCGATCAGCCAGCAATTTTGATCAGTCTCGTTCCTGCTGTAATTGCCGTGTTGCTGCATCTTGTAGTCAGCTTCTACAAATCATCACCTTCGTCGACTTCGCAAAGCTATGACATGACCAACCGCGATACAGGCACTGTAAAGTGGTTCAACACCTCCAAGGGGTTCGGCTTTATTTCCCGCGACTCCGGGGATGACATTTTTGTCCACTTTCGCGCCATTCGCGGCGAAGGTCACCGGGTACTGGTGGAAGGACAACGTGTCGAGTTCTCGGTGATGAACCGCGATAAAGGCCTACAAGCTGAAGATGTGATTGCAGCGTTGCCACGCCGCTAATTTCAGCAAAAAAAACCGCGATCCAGCCCTGGCTGATCGCGGTTTTTTATTGCCTGCTCAAAAATCAATAATGCGGCGGCGGAGCTTCTTCCTCAAATGATTCGAACTGTCCGCCCATTTCTTCCTGGCGCTTGAGCAGCGCAGCCATCTGCATTTGCAAACGGTCGACGGCGTTCTGCTGCATCACCAGTACATCATTCAATGCCTGAATGGTGTCATCCTGAAAAGCCAGACGGCTCTCAAGGTCCATTACCCGCGCCTCAAGGGTCATCATTGCACCTCTGAAAAAGTGAACTCGACACCAAGGGCCGACTTCAACTTGTCCTGGATCGCGCCCACCTCTGCCTGGGTATACGGCTTTGCCGGGTACTTGCCCCAGACCGGACCGGGCCATGCAACATCGGCCTGGTACCGAACAATGACATGCATGTGCAGCTGGCTGACAACATTGCCCAGCGTCGCGACATTCATTTTGTCCGCGCCGAATGCATCCTTCAGCGTCCGAGCCAGGGCTGTTGTCTCAGCCCACATCAACTGCTGATCATGTTCATCCAATTGAAACAATTCACTTATACCCTCGCGCCGTGGCACCAAAATAAACCAGGGATAATTCGAATCATTGGAGAGCAACAGACGGCACAAGGGGAAGTCCCCTATCAGCCAGGTATCCTCGTGAAGGCGTGTATCCAAAACGAACACTGGGTGTTCTCCTGTTCAACGGGCAGTTTCAGTTCAACCGGCGCCTGACGACACGTATCAACCGCCAGGCGAAAGAGCTGCAGGATACCCTTGATTGCTCCATACATCACGGCAGCAAGCATTGATTTCCACCAGCAGCGCAGCAACAAAGGCTCAATCAACAGTCATCAAACACTTGTGCACCAAAAACGCACAATATGAATGTTTTTAGTGCACCAAAACGTCACCGACCACCCCAACAGGTGTTTACCGGTAACGTTTGAGGTGTTTCCCTGCGCCAGAACCTGGCCTTTACAACGGAAAAACTGGCAGCCAGCCCTGCAATATTCCCGTTTAACCCAAGCAGCGTCTGGATTTTCAGACTGGAAATGCCCAAAAAAATATTTTTCGAGCTATTGGGTAATTTGAGCATGCTTGTTGCATAAGCCACTGAGACAGTCGTCCAAGTGTCTGCCGGAGTGCGGTCACCGGGCGATAAATAACAATAGCTGCGCCGCTAGAATCCGGGATTTAAATGTGTAGGCGCAACGTAGTTTCCATGTAGCCACAGCTGTAAACAGCACTTTAAACATGCTGAAAAACGGCATACAGCTATGCGCCTGCGACATGCGGGGTAGCAATTTGCGACACGGCTGTAAAGAAACTGAATGCTTATGAGAGCAAGTATCGCCAACATGGCCGGCGTGATATAAGTTTGCGCCGACACAAAAAGAAAGAGCCGCCCCAGATAATAATTCAGGTGGGACGGCAGTACTCTTCCTAAAAACCAAAGGAGCAAATCACGATGCGCGTGATGAAGTGGAGCATGATCGCCCTGGCTGTTTCAGCCGGTACTACCCAGTTCGCAATGGCCTCATCGCAGGACGATGCTAAAGGTTTCATTGAAGACAGCACGCTGACTTCCAAAACTCGCATGCTGTACATGAACCGTGATTTCCGTAACGGCGCTGGCAACATCGCCAAGCCAGGTGGCGGCTTCAAAAGCGGCTACCGCGAAGACTGGGGCCTGAGCGAACTGCTCAACTACCAGTCCGGCTTCACCCAGGGCACCGTCGGTGTCGGTGTTGACGCTTTCGCCATGGGCACAGTACGCCTGGACGGCGGCGCTGGTCGCCAGGGCAACGGCCTGTTCGCTACCAAGGGCGACGGTTCTCCGGAAGATACCCAATCGAAAATCGGCGGTGCTGTAAAATTCCGTCTTTCCGATACCGTTCTGAAATACGGCAACCAGTTTGTTGCCAGCCCGGTATTCTCTACCGATGACAGCCGTTTGCTGCCAGAAGTAGCTACCGGCACCTTGCTCACCAGCAAGGAAATCAAGGGTCTGGAACTGAGCGCCGGCCGCTTCACAGCGCTGAGCTCGCAAACTGGCATGGCTCGTGACAGCATCAACGGCCCAGGCCAGCCTGGCCTGACCTCTGCCAACATTGCTGGCGCAACCTACCAGTTCACCGACAACCTTGTCGGTGGTGTGGCGGCATCCGATGTTGATGACTACTTCAAGAAGCAGTACATCAACCTGAACTACACCCTGCCGATCGCAGACTCTCAAGCCCTGAACTTCGACCTCAATGGCTACAGAACTTCGAGCCAGGGCCAGGAACTGGCTGGCAACGTAGACAACAAAATCTGGAGCTTGGCAGCTGCCTATAGCCTCGGCGCCCACAAGTTCACCATTGCTCACCAGCGCTCCACCGGTGACAGCGGTTACTACTACGGCGTAGACGGCGGCGGCACCATTTTCCTCGCCAACTCCGTGCAGTACTCCGACTTTAACGCCAAAGACGAGCAGTCCTGGCAGGGTCGTTATGACCTGAACATGGCCAGCTACGGCGTTCCAGGCCTGAGCTTCATGGCTCGCTACGTTCGAGGCACCAACATCTCCACCAATGACGGTGAAGGTAAAGAGCACGAGTTCGACTTCGAAACCAAGTACGTGTTGCAGGAAGGCCCGGCCAAAGACCTGTCTTTCCGTCTGCGTAGCGCTATTTACCGCACCACCAGCAACTACGGCAATGACGTCAACGACGTTCGCCTGATCGCTGAGTACCCACTGAACATCCTGTAATCGATGCCTTCGGGCTTTAGTTACAAGTACTGTGTTTAGTAAAAACCACGCCCCTGACTCAGGGGCGTGGTTTTTTATTGCCCGGGGCAAAGTATATATAGCAAGCTAACTAACAACCCGGCAACCAACAACTTCTTGGCCCCTGCCCCCATCGACCCGTATGAAGGTACTAAAACAAATAAAGGGGCATATTCGCCCCTTTAATTGTTCCTGCACCTGATGATCAAGTGTGGTGCGCAGTATTAGTTCGCAGCCACTTCCTGAACCATACGGATGACTCGCTGAGGAAACGGAATGTCCACACCCTCGGCCCGCAGGCGATCACGTGCGTGCTCGTTGAACATGAACAGAACATCCCAGTAATTCGGCGTATCCACCCAAACCCGCAGCGACATCGTGATAGCACTCTCACCCAGGGCGGATACCACCACCACAGGGGCCGGATCTTTAAGTACCCGCGGATCATCTGCCAGCATCAGCAGCACCTCACGCACCTTCTGCAGATCCGCGTCGTAATCAACACCGACGTCAAACACCACCTTGCGTGTCGGTTGACGGTTGTAGTTGGTGATGATGCCGTTGGACAGATTACCGTTTGGCACGATCACGGTTTTGTTGTCACCGGTACGCAACACCGTGTGGAAGATCTGAATGCTATCGACGGTTCCGCTCACGCTTTGCGCTTCAATCCAGTCACCGATCTTGAACGGACGGAACAACAGAATAAGCACTCCGCCGGCAAAGTTCGCCAGGCTGCCCTGCAACGCCAGGCCAATAGCCAGGCCTGCCGCACCAATGGCCGCCACGAACGACGTGGTCTGGATGCCAATCATTGAGGCAACGCTAACAACCAGCAACACCTTGAGAATGATATTGACCAGGCTGCTGATGAAACCCTGCAACGCCAGATCAGCCTTCCTCAACGCCAGCAAGTGCGCCAGTTTTGCCGTCAACCGGTTGATCAACCACCAGCCTACCGCCAGGGTGATCACTGCCAGCAGCACACGGCTGCCGTATTCCATAATCATCGGGATCCAGGCCTGTGAGGCCTTGATCAACTGATCAACTTCAGCATTCAAATCCACTTGTATCTCCTTGCACCCATATCCGGCGACTTCATTCGTTCAGCGAGACGATAGAACAGCTCAATCGTTTTTGCAGGTCCAGGGAAAATCGGACGTAGATAATCGCCATAGGTTCCCCCGTATTCAGTCACGGAAGTTATTGAACTGCAGCGGCATATCGAAGGTTTTGGCCCGCAGTGCAGCGATCGCTTCTTGCAAGTCGTCACGCTTCTTGCCAGTGATACGCACTTGCTCGCCCTGAATGGAAGCTTGAACCTTGAGCTTGGCGTCCTTGACGTGAGCAACGATTTTCTTCGCCAGCTCCTTGTCGATGCCTTCCTTCAATACGGCTTCCTGCTTCATCAATTTGCCAGAAGCGTAGGCATCCTTGATCTCAAGGCATTGCGCATCAATCTTGCGCTTGATCAGGGCCAGCTTGAGAATCTCGATCATCGCTTCCAGCTGAAAGTCAGCCTCGGCGGTCAAGTTCACGGTCAGGTCCTTCTCCTTGAACTCAAAAGTACCCTTACCCTTGAGGTCATAACGACGATCCAGCTCCTTGACCGCGTTTTCAACGGCGTTGGTGACTTCGTGCTTGTCCAGTTCGGATACCACGTCGAACGACGGCATGTAGTTTTCTCCAATAATAAAGGGCGCGCTCAACACAGATGGAGCACGCCTGACCTGACAGTTAAAATGCGCGGGCATTATAGCGGTTCTTCGACTTCATTCACTTGCGAGTACACATGCCAAATTCGGCCTTGCCTCAAACCTCCTCCAATATGCCGACGCCGTGGCACATTCTCGGCGCCGGGAGCATGGGCATGCTGTGGGCCGCGCGACTGGCGCGTGCCGGCCTGCCTGTCACGCTGATCCTGCGCAACGGCGCGCGCCTGCAAGCCTATCAAGCGGCACAGGGGGTAACTTTAGTTGAAGGTGAGCACTCGCAACTGATACCCATCCGCGCCCAAACACCCGAGGCCGACGAGCCAGTTCAGCGCCTGCTGGTGACCTGCAAGGCCTATGACGCAGAGCACGCCGTCAGGCAGATTGCCGGACGGCTCAGCCCCGATGCCGAACTGATCCTGTTGCAGAATGGCCTTGGCAGTCAGCAAATCGTCGCCGACCTTGTCCCACACAACCGCTGCATCTTTGCCTCAAGCACTGAAGGCGCATTTCGCCAGAGCGACTGGCGCGTAGTATTTGCCGGCCAAGGCCAGACATGGCTGGGAGATACCAGCGGCGGCGAAGCACCGCAATGGCTTGAAGAACTGCAGCGCAGCGGCATAGCCCACCAGTGGAGCCCGAATATTCTGAGCCGTTTATGGCGAAAACTGGCCCTTAACTGTGCGATCAATCCGCTGACCGTACTGCACGACTGTCGTAACGGCGGTTTGCAAGCACACAGTGGCGAAGTCGGCACGCTGTGCACCGAACTCAGTCGCTTGCTTGAAGATTGCGGACACCCTGAGGCTGCGATCGATTTGACTGCCGAAGTCAACCGCGTCATCCAGGCCACTGCCAACAACTTTTCTTCCATGCACCAGGATGTCACCCAAGGCCGGCGCACCGAAATCAGCTACCTGCTGGGCTATGCCTGCGCAGCCGCTGCCAATCACCAACTCGCGGCCCCGCACTTGCAGGCGTTGCAACAGCGGCTCAGCAATCACTTGAAGCAGCGTGGATTGCCCTGCAACTGAGGCCCGCGCTACTCTGCGGCCTTGTTCTTCTTGAATGCGACGACCCATGCCCTTGCGCCAGCGCCTTGAAAACCTCCCGGTAGGCCAGAAGTTGCTGGCCGCCCTCCTCGTATTGCTGGCTACCGTGTTGCTGGTGGCCAACCTGACGTTTATCAGTGCTGCGTACTGGATCTCCCACGAGAGCACTGCACCACAGGCCTTGCAGACACTGGGGCAGCTGGCGTCGAAACCCGCACTTATCGCTCATGCACTGGACTCCGAACACAACGCCGAAGCCCTGCTTGAGGAAATTGGCAGCTACGCCCCTCTGCGGGCCGCTGCGATTTATGACAGTGCGGGTAATCTTCTGGCGCAATTGCAGCACGGAGAACACCTGCCGCTGCCCGAGCACTACCGCCAGATCGAAGCCTGGCGCCTGACCGAACTGCGCAGCAATCAACTCGCGAAACTCCCCCGGGACCAGGGCCCTCCAGGGCATTTACTGCTGGTCGCCAGCAGCGAACTGCCCATGGCGTTTTACACCGGCACACTCACCGCCAGCCTGGGGATTTTGATCTTCAGCACCTTGCTCTGGTTCGTGATTGCCCGGCAGATCAAACGCCTGATTACCCAACCCATTTACCGACTTGAAGAGCTGTCGCGCCAGGTCACCCGGGAAGAGAACTACGCCTTACGCGCAGCGCCGGGCAACAACGACGAAATCGGCAGCCTCGCCGAGGCATTCAACACCATGCTGTCGCGCATTGAAGCGCGTGAACAGGAACTCAAGCGTGCGCGGGATGAAGCACAAGCAGCGTACGATCAAGCGCAGGCACTCGCAGAAGAAACCCGCAACACCAATCGCAAGCTGGAGCTGGAAGTCCAGGTACGCAGCAAAATCGAGAAAAAACTGACCGGGTTTCAGAAATACCTGAACAGTATTATCGACTCCATGCCTTCAGCCCTGATCGCTCTGGACGAACAACTCTATGTCACCCAGTGGAATCAGGAGGCCAGCGTACTCTCGGGAACGCAACTGGATGAGGCCTTGAATCAGCCGATTGACCTTGCCTTCGAACCCCTCCAGCCCTTCCTGCCACAGCTCAAGGACACCATCGAAAACCACCGGGTCGCTAAAATTGAACGCGTGACCTGGGGCCAGGGCGAAGATGCACGGCACTATGCTCTGACGTTCTACCCGCTGATGGGCGGTGGCGGCCGCGGTGTGGTTATCCGGATTGACGACATTACCCAGCGCCTGTCATTGGAAGACATGATGGTGCAATCCGAGAAGATGCTCTCCGTGGGCGGCCTGGCCGCCGGCATGGCACACGAAATCAATAATCCGCTGGGCGCCATCCTGCATAACGTGCAGAACATTCGCCGGCGCTTGTCCAGCGACCTACCAAAGAATGTGGAACAGGCGCAGCAGGCCGGTATAGAACTGGAGGCTATCAATCGCTACCTGCAAGCCCGTGAAGTACCCAAACTGCTGGATGGCATCCAGCAGGCAGGGGCCAGAGCCGCAAAAATTGTCACCCACATGCTCAGTTTCAGCCGGCGCAGCAATCGACAAATGAGCCCCTGCGATTTGTCTGCGCTCATCGATCAGGCCATAGATATCGCCAGCAATGACTTTGACCTGAGCATTGGCTTTGACTTCAAGGGACACGCCGTTACGCGCCAGTTCGATCCGCAGCTAGGCCCCGTGCCCGTTATTCCCAACGAGCTTGAACAGGTGTTGCTGAACCTGCTGAAAAACGCCGCCCAGGCGATTCACCAGCGCACCGACAAGCGCGAACCGGGACGCATCATCCTGCGTACCAAGCTCAACCCGCCGTGGGCGCAAATACAGGTTGAAGATAACGGCGTCGGCATGCCGGAGCACGTGCGCAAACGGATTTTCGAACCCTTCTTTACCACCAAGGAAGTTGGCCAGGGCACAGGGCTCGGCCTGTCAGTGTCGTACTTCATCATTACCAACAACCACAAGGGCCAAATGGAAGTGCATTCAACCCTGGGTCAGGGCACCTGCTTTACCCTGCGCCTGCCGTTGGCTGGTAACCTGATAGCCGCACAGGAATCAACCAAGGTGGAACTCTAGACATGGGCTTTCGTTTATCGAAGATTTATACCCGCACGGGCGACAAGGGCGAAACCGGCCTGGGTGACGGGCGCCGTGTCCCCAAGGACCATCCGCGAATAGAAGCCATTGGTGAGGTCGACAGCCTTAACAGCCAGGTCGGCCTGTTGCTGGCCGGACTCACCGAGCACAGCGCGCAATGCCCGGGGCTCAATGAGCTGATTGAAGTACTTGAGCCGTGTCAGCATCGGCTGTTTGATCTGGGCGGCGAGTTGGCCATGCCGGCCTACCAGGCGCTCGACAACCTTGAAATCGAAAGACTTGAAGCGGCGATTGACCGCTGGAACGAAGAACTGGGCCCGCTGGAAAACTTCATTCTGCCCGGCGGCTCGAGCCTGATCGCGCAAGCTCATGTTTGTCGCAGCCTGGCACGCAGTGCCGAACGTCGCTGCCAACAACTCAATGCAGTTGAGCCCATGACCGGGGCAGGCCTGGCGTATATCAACCGTCTGTCAGATTTACTGTTCGTCGCAGCCCGCCTGATCGCCAAGCGGCAGGGGATCGCTGAAATTCTATGGCAGGCAGCAGCAAAGCCCGGGGCTTGATGGCAGCTCAAAAAGTGCCACCCGCGCGAAGTCACGCACAAGGTTGCGGTCAAAAAGCAGAAAGAGAGTAAAGCGCTGCCCGAAGCGGGCCAGATGCAGGCGGGGGTAAAACATGAAGGCAGCCACTGGGGCTGCCTTCATTTGACATCAGGCTACCGGATTGATTGGCTTTTCCGGGTACCACACGTCCAACAGCGGGCTAACTTCAACGCTGGTCAGCTCTGGGCGAGCTTTCAACCAGGCTTCAACAGCGGCACGCTGCTCTTCGCTGACCGAGCCGCGCTTCTGCAGGCAAACCAGACCGTAGTCGTCGCCGCCAACATAGCCCAGACCGTTAGCTTCCATGGCTTCTTTCAAAAACGCTGCGAGGAATGCATCGATAGCCTCTTCCGACAGGTCTTCTTTGAAATCCAGGTTCAGCTCAAAACCCAGCTCCTGAAATTCATCAACGCACAGTTTTTTGCGCAGACGCTGGGAACGATTAGTAGCCATTGAACAATCCTCATAAGTAATTACGGGCGGCACTTTAGCAGCTTAAGGCCGCAGTTGCCCGGTTCCATGTGAACGGTTCATCGTTTTCTGTATTTAATCAGCCAATACCTGCATCACAGCGATGCACAAGCCCGCTGACCTTGGGGCATAATGCCGATACTTTTATGACTATCGAGGGCTTATTTATCATGCCCTCTTATTTTCTCCCCTCGCCTGCAGGGTTTTACTTCATATGATCAAATCTTTACGACCATTGCTTCTGGCCAGCCTGTTTTTGCCGCTCGCCTTCGGCGCCAACGCCGCCCCCGTCAACACCACTCTTTCGCCAAAAGTCCAGCAAGCCCTCAAGACCAACAAGCTGCAAAACGATGCACTGTCATTGGTCATGATCCCCCTGGATGGCCCCGGCACTCCAACAGTCTTCAATGCCGACGTATCGATGAACCCCGCCTCCACCATGAAGCTGGTGACCACCTACGCGGCCCTGGAAATGCTCGGCCCGACCCATCAGTGGAAAACCGAGTTCTATACCGACGGCACCCTGAGCAACGGCATCCTGCAGGGCAACCTGTACCTCAAGGGTGGTGGCGATCCCAAGCTGAACATGGAAAAACTCTGGCTGCTGATGCGCGACCTGCGAGCCAACGGCGTGCAGCAAATCACCGGCGACCTGGTGCTTGACCGCAGTTTCTTCGAGCAACCACAGCTGCCGGTGTTTGATGACGACGGTAACGACAAGAACAAACCGTTCCTGGTCAAACCCGACTCACTGATGGTCAACCTTAAAGCCCTGCGCTTTGTTGCACGCAATGATGCCGGCAAGGTGCTGATCTCGGTCGAACCACCGATTGCCAGCATCCGGATCGACAATCAGGTAAAGGCCGTCAACACCAAGCAATGCACGGGTGATGTTCGCTACAACCCCGTTACCCAGGCCGACGGGTCGGTCCTGGTCACCGTCAGCGGCCAGCTGGCCGATGGCTGCAACTCCCAGACCTACCTGTCCTTGCTCGACCATGCGACTTATACCGCCGGTGCGGTACGCGCCATCTGGAAAGAACTGGGCGGCAGCATTCAGGGGCAGAACCGTCAGGCCGCCGTGCCCAAAAATGCCAAATTGCTGGCCCGGGCCTACTCACCGGATCTGGCAGAGATCATTCGCGACATCAACAAGTACAGTAACAACACCATGGCCCAGCAACTGTTCCTGAGCCTGGGCGCGCAGTTCCGTAGCGATGCCGATGGTGACGACGCCAAGGCTGCACAGCGTGTCATACGCCAGTGGCTGGCCAAGAAAGGCATTACCGCGCCCCATCTGGTCATGGAGAACGGCTCCGGACTGTCACGGGCCGAACGAGTCAGCGCGCGGGAAATGGCGCAAATGCTCCAGGCCGCCTGGAAAAGTCCGTATGCGGCCGAGTTCATCAGCTCTATGCCCATTGCCGGTAAAGACGGCACCATGCGTAAACGTCTGAAAACCACAGCCATGAACGGCCAGGCCCATATCAAAACCGGCACCCTCAATACCGTGCGCGCGATTTCAGGCTTTAGCCGCGACAGCAACGGTCATACATGGGCAGTCGTGGCCATCCTCAACGACCCTCGCCCATGGGGCGCTTCATCGATTCTCGACCAGGTACTGCTCGACCTGTATCGCCAGCCTGCCCTGGCCAACAGCTCGGTATCTATCGCGCAATAAATTTGCAGGCCATAGCCACTATGATTCTGTAGCGCCGCGGGCATTTAGCCCACAATAAAAAACGCCCCCGATCACAAGATCGGGGGCGTTTTTATTTATGCCGGTGTCACTGCTCTTAACGAGCCGTGATTTTCCAGGCACGGTGGATTTTGCTGTTGCGGGCAAAGTCCGGATCGATGGTGCTGGCGGTAATTTCTTCTACCGCATAACGCGCTTCCAGATTTTCATCGAGGATAAATTTGCGGAAGTTGTTCGAGAAGTACAACACGCCACCCGGCGCCAGACGCGCCATGGCCAGGTCCAGCAACTGCACATGATCACGCTGGACATCGAAGATGCCTTCCATGCGCTTGGAGTTGGAGAAGGTCGGCGGATCGATAAAGATCAGGTCGTACTCTTCACGGCAGGCATCCAGCCACGCCATCACATCGCCCTGCTCCAGACGGTTCTTGTCCGAGAAACCGTTAAGGGACAAGTTGCGTCGCGCCCAGTCCAGGTATGTTTTCGACAGGTCGACGCTGGTAGTGCTGCGTGCGCCGCCCTTGGCCGCGTGAACGCTGGCTGTTGCGGTGTAGCAGTACAGATTGAGGAAGCGCTTGCCGGCCGCTTCCTTCTGAATGCGCATCCGCATCGGGCGGTGGTCAAGGAACAACCCGGTGTCCAGATAGTCCGTGAGGTTCACCAGCAGCTTCACGCCACCCTCATTGACCTCAGTGAACTTGCCCTGGGCGCTTTGACGCTCGTACTGCTTGGTGCCGCTCTGGCGCTCGCGACGTTTGACGATGACGCGGCTTTTATCGATGTTCAGCGCCTGCGGAATTGCCGCCAGGGCATCGAACATACGGGCCGAGGCTTTTTCCGGATCGATGGATTTTGGCGCCACGTATTCCTGGACGTGAACCCAGTCGTGATACAGGTCGATAGCCATCGAGTACTCAGGCATATCGGCGTCGTATACACGGTAGCAATCAATACCTTCGCGCTTGACCCACTTGCCCAGCGCTTTGAGGTTCTTTTGCAGACGGTTGGCAAACATCTGCCCGCCTTCGCTCAAGCGCGGCTGCTCGATTACCACAGGAGCCGGCTTGATCGGGTTGCCGTTCTTGTTGAACTTCTCGTACTTGCCCGGAGCTTCGATGTTGGACGGCAGATCAGATTCGACCTGCTCACGCTCAGCCTGACGCTGCTCAGGCGTGCGGCGCTCGCCAGTGACGAACTGATCCGGGACGACCTTGATCAGCAACAACTTGCACGGCAAGGCGCCGTTCCAGAACGAATACTGTTTGTGACTGCGAATACCCATGCGCTTGCCCAGATCCGGGGCGCCGGTAAACACTGCCGCTTCCCAGTTCAGACAGGCCTGACGCAGGCGCTCGCCAAGGTTCTGGTAGAGATAGAGCAAGCTAGCCTCATCCCCCAGACGCTCGCCGTACGGAGGGTTACAGATAACCAGACCTTTCTGGTTCTGATCAGGGCGCGGCTCAAAGGTCGCGACTTCACCCTGGTAGATCTTGATCCAGTGACTCAAGCCCGCACGTTCAATGTTGTTGCGGGCAGGCTGGATCAGACGCGGATCAGCTTCATAGCCACGAATCCACAACGGCGGTTTGGCCATGCCGGCCTCTGCACGCGCTGTGGCTTCTTCATGCAGCTTCTTCCAGATCGCCGGCACATGGCCCAGCCAGGCGTCAAAACCCCAGTGAATACGGTTGAGGTTTGGCGCCATATCGGCAGCAATCATCGCGCCTTCGACCAGGAAGGTACCCACACCGCACATCGGGTCAGCCAGGGCTGCGCCTTCGGCGGCCATACGCGGCCATCCGGCACGGATCAAAATGGCTGCTGCCAGGTTTTCTTTCAGCGGTGCAGCACCTTGCTGCAGACGGTAGCCGCGCTGGTGCAAGCTGCTGCCCGACAAGTCCAGGGACAAAATCGCTTCGCCGCGATCAAGGCGCAAGTGAATGCGAATATCGGGACTGATCTTGTCGATGGAAGGACGCTCGCCGGACGGTGTGCGCAGCTTGTCGACGATGGCGTCTTTAACTTTCAGGGCGCCAAAGTGGGTGTTATCGATGCCTGAGCCATGGCCACTGAATTCAACGGCGAGGGTGCCGTCCGGAACCATATGGTCTTGCCATTCGATATCCAGCACACCGTGGTACAGGTCTTCCGCATCTTTCATCGGGAAGCGCTTGAGCACCAGCAACACTCGGTTGGCAAGACGCGACCAGAGGCACAGGCGGTAGGCAGTTTCCATAGTTGCCATGCCACGAATGGCCGAGGTGTGCTCGCGGGCTTCCTCAAGACCAAGGCCGGTAGCCTCCTCAAGGAGAAGGCCTTCAAGGCCTTTGGGACAAGTAAGGAAGAATTCGTAACGATCCGACATGGGATTCCTGAGCTTTTAGCTATCAGTGAGCAGACAACGCATTGCCTGCTCCGTTTTCAATCAAGCGCTTTTCTTGAAGAGCGCTCGTGTGGCACGAAACTGTGCCGTTCCACCCCCGCGATCAGTCATGCCCTGAGGCACGAAGAGTTTAGACGCAGAGGCAGGTCATTCATCGAGAAACAAATGGTCATGATCAGACCCTTCGTCGAATAGTCTCCCAGCGCTATGGATAGGTATTCGCAGCAGAGAATGAAACACATCATCTTTGTAAACACTCGCCCTATCAGGCTTTGGGCGAAACCGGCCATGCAAAAGCAGCCGTTCTTATGGCCTTAACACCATTATCGTTACGTCCTTATGACAAAACGATCATTCACACGCCTTGGCGCATTGGTTAGAACTGAACCTAGGTTGTCGCCGCACAGGCGCCAACAAAATGCTCGCCACGCCGGCAGCGAGCACACCAACGGCAGAACACTCTGCCCCGACCCTTGGTAGGTCGACGCTATATAAAACAGTCAACAAGTGAGGGCAACACCCTATGAGAAGACTTAAGCGTGATCCGTTGGAAAAAGCTTTTATACGCGGATATCAATACGGCGTTCATGGAAAGTCCCGTGAGCTTTGCCCTTTTACTCTACCGTCGGTACGCCAAGCCTGGATTAACGGCTGGCGCGAAGGACGCGGCGACAACTGGGACGGTATGACTGGCACTGCGGGCATCCACAAACTCAACGAACTCCACGCCGTCGGCTAACACCGGGCATAATCCGACATCACCTCGAAGATGTAACGACTTAACCATGCCGTCCTATCCGGGCGGCGGGCTTCGGCCCAAGGGCTCCTTTTGGGAGCCCTTTTTTATGCCTGCCTGTCGACGCAATTACCCTTTTGCAAACTGTTATTTTCGAACCAGAGCAGAAATGGCGTCGACCGACTCACGAATCAAGGCTGGCCCCTTGTAGATAAAGCCCGAGTAGAGCTGGACCAGGCTAGCACCAGCAGCGATTTTCTCGGCTGCGTACTTGCCTTCAGTGATCCCGCCGGCGGCAATGATCGGCATGCGCCCTGCCAGCTCTGCCGCCAGTACCTTGACCGTATGGGTGCTCTTGTCGCGAACCGGCGCGCCAGACAGACCACCGGCCTCGTCACCATGCTCCATACCCTCAACCCCGACACGACTCAGGGTGGTGTTGGTCGCAATCACTGCATCCATCCCCGTCTCAAGCAGTGCCTGGGCTACCAGGACGGTTTCTTCGTCAGTCATGTCCGGGGCAATCTTGATCGCCAGCGGTACTCGTTTGCCGTGGCGTTGCGTCAGTTCGTTCTGACGCAGTTGTAGGGCTTCAAGCAATTGCTTGAGCGAATCACCGAATTGCAGGCTGCGCAATCCAGGTGTATTCGGCGAACTGACGTTGACCGTTACATAGCTGGCGTGGGTATACACCTTGTCCAGGCAGATCAGGTAGTCGTCGACTGCGCGCTCAACCGGTGTATCGAAGTTCTTGCCAATATTGATGCCCAGAATACCGCTGTACCTGGCAGCCTGAACCCGCGTCAGCAGGTGATCAACCCCAAGGTTGTTAAACCCCATACGATTGATGATTGCCTGTGCTTCAGGCAATCGAAAGATTCTCGGTTTCGGGTTGCCTGGCTGAGGGCGCGGCGTAACCGTACCAATCTCGACGAAGCCAAAACCCAGCTGTGCAAAGCCATCAATGGCCGCACCATTTTTATCGAGACCTGCCGCCAACCCCACCGGGTTCGGAAAATCGAGTCCCATGACGGTCACTGGCAGTTTTGCCGGTGTCTTGCACAACAAACTGTTGAGCCCCAGACGGCCACCCGCACCGATCAAATCCAGGGACAGATCGTGAGAGGTTTCTGGGGATAGTTTGAAGAGCAACTGGCGGGCCAGGTTATACATGGGCTCAATGGTCTCGAAGATGACTTGAATAAGGGCGCGATTATAGCCGCGCATCCCCTGCGCAAGCGAGGGGCAGACGCATCACAATGCCCCTGCCGGGCTAAATCGCAGGCAAAGAAAAACCCGGCCTAAGCCGGGTTTTTCTGAACAGCCTAGCTAAAAATTACTTAGCTTCTGCTTGAACGGTAGCTTCTACGCGACGGTTCAGAGCACGGCCTTCTTCAGTTGCGTTGCTTGCAACTGGGTTAGCTTCACCGTGACCAACAGCGTCTACACGGTTAGCTGCAACACCTTGGTTAACCAGAGCTGCACGAACAGCGTCAGCACGACGTTGCGACAGTTTTTGGTTGTAGGCGTCTGGACCGATGCTGTCAGTGTAACCAGCAACAGTAGTGTTGGTCGCAGGGTACTGCTTCATGAAATCAGCAACGTTGTTGATGTCAGGCATGTACTGCGATTTAACAACCGACTTGTCGAAGTCGAATTTCACGTCAAGTTCAACGCGAACCACTTCAGCGATCGGAGCTTCTGGCTCTGGCTCAGCAACTGGTGCTGGCGCTGGAACTGGAGCAGGAGCTACTTTACCGCCGTTGCCGCCGAAGTTCACACCCAGGCCAACGGTAGGAGCGTAGTCCCACTTGCCGTTGTCCAGTTTGTAGTCAGCTTCAACGCCTGCACGGGCGAACAGGTTGTCAGTGATGTACCACTTAACACCAGCGCCTGCAGTCAGGAAAGTCGACTTGTCGCGACCGCTGTGGCCATTGGCCTCAACGCCGGTCATGCTCTTGTGAGCAACACCGCCGGAAACGTATGGACGCAGAGCGTCACCTACGGTGCCGAAGTGGTACTGAGCGTTCAGACCAAAGTTGTCGCCTTTGATTTTCTGATGGTCACCCTTGGTGGAACGGGTGTGGTTAGTCGTGTCGTAGGTCAGGTTCAACGAAACGTCGTCGGTCAGGAAGTAACCGATCGATGCGCCTGGGTTGTAACCGTCTTCTACGGACTTGACGCTGTCGTTGTACTGTTTTTTGTAGAACAGTTCACCCTCGACCGCGCCTTGGCCTTGTGCCAGGGCACCGAACGAAGTTGCGGCTACAAAGGAACCAATGGCAATGCCCAAGGTGTTTTTCAGTTTCATCCGTTAAATCCCCATCTGGTGATTGTAAAGCAGTCCCACATATCCGGGGGACAACTCGGCGACAAGTCTATCAGACCTTGCCTACACGTAGAGCAATTTGCGCTGAACTAAGTTTCAGCAATACCTGCAAATTTCTCACGTAATTTATCAAGAGCACGCTTGTAACGCATCTTTGTCGCACTCAAACCCATATGCATTATGTCTGCGATTTCCTGAAATTCCAGTTCTGCGACAAAACGCAGCACTAAAATTTCACGATCTATCGGGTTCACATGCACCAGCCAGCGATCAAGTCCGCCCTTTTCCTCAGGTTTCGGCGCCTTTTCTTCGGACGCTTCCTCGAGGGGGTCAATACTTAATGCGTCCATCAAGCGACGCTTTCGCCGTTCCTTTCGATACTGCGTAATACATTCGTTGTAAGTAATACTATATAGCCATGTTTTGAATTTCGATTTGCCCTCGAAATTCTTCAGACCATACAGCACCTTTAGCATCACTTCCTGACAGACATCATCAGCGTCCCTATCGTTCCCTAAATATCTTGAACAAACGTTGAACAAGGTGCGCTGATAGCGTCGCATCAGTTCTTCATAGGCGCGCGTGACGTGAAACAACTCATCATGCGCGCGCGCCACCAACTCCTCATCAGAGAGCTCGCGGGGGTCGTAGCGCATGGATAGCGATTGGGCTTTATTCAAAACGAGTCGTGCCGACAGTCAGGTCAATGTCCGCCGCAGCCTTGGAAACAGGCTTTTTTGCGGTGGCATACATTAGCAGGGTTTGCCGCATCAGCGGCTGGTCACGTGCTGCTCCAGCAAGATCCGATTAGAGATGGAGACTAGCTCACCCTCATCAGTCAGCAACGTGGTTTTAACCGTGCCTATTTCTTCAATCTGACCTGCAACCTCACCCACTCGAACGTCCTGCCCAACCTGATACAGCTCACGCACATAGATCCCGGCGAGGATCTGCCCTGCAATCTCCCGACTTCCCAGACCCATGGCCAGGGCCACAGCCAGGCCAACGGTAATCAGTACAATCACAATTACATGGTTAAGCAGGTCAGTCTTGACCTCCAGCTGGCTGATTGCCACGGAAATACTGATGATGATCACCAGACCCTGTGCCACACGCCCCAGACCGCCTGCGTAATCAAACCCGACACTCTCGGCAGCGCCACGTACAAGACCGTTGAGCAACTGTGCAACCAGCACACCTACCAACAACACTAGCAGCGCACCAAAGACCTTGGGCAAATACAGCGTAAAGATGTCAAGCGTAGCAGAGACACGTTCCAGCCCCAGCGACTGCGCGGCGGAGACCAGAAAGATCAGCAGAATAAACCAATAGACGATTTTGCCAATCAGGGTCGAAATCGGGACCTGAATGCCTGCGCGCCCCAGAATCTTGGTGAGACCGGTGCCACCCATCAAACGGTCAAGACCCAACTTGGCGAGCAGCTTCGACAGCAGGGTATCCAGCAGCTTGGCTACAACGAAGCCCAGCAGCACCACCACCAACGCCCCGAAAAGGTTAGGGATGAAGTTGGCAATTTTAGTCCACAAGGCAGTCATTGCCGTGACCAGGCTCTGGGTCCAGAGATCAAGTTCCATGTTCAATCAGCCTTATCAGCAGGGCGAGCAACAGGTTTGCGTCGCGAAACGGGCGCAATATGAGCCGAACCGCTGTTCAAAGCAATCATCAGTGCTTGCACCCAGCGCCCCAGCAAGCTGAAAAGATCGCCCGCGCCTACCTGGCGGTTAGCGGTTTTCAGTACTCGGCCCAGGCAGGCGTCATCGTCCCGCGTGGACGGCGGCGCCTTGAGCATTTCACGTAATGACTGTTCAAACGGATCGTGCATAAGCACCTCTCGGTATGTCTGTAAAAGACGCGAACAACTTTATCGGCGTCACATGCGCCCCGTTCAAAGCCACTGCAAACGACGATAAAACCACCACTGACCGACACCAATGATCAGCATCAAAATGCAAATCACGGCAAAACCATAGGGGTCGTTGGAGAGCGGTACACCGCCCACGTTGATCCCGAGCAAACCGGTAAGAAAGGTGATGGGCAGGAATATCCCGGTAAGCACGCCGAAGCGATACATGATGCGACTCATGCGCACGTTCAAACGACGATCTTCAGCCTCAAGTACCAGCCCCACGCGCTCGCGGGTCAACTCGAGTTCTTCCAGATAGCGGGTCAGGCTGTTGTTCAGCTCGTTCCAGTAATCAGCATCATCAGAGCTGAACCACGGTAATTTTGTCCGTGTGAGCTGTCCGAAAATATCCCTTTGCGGTGCCAGAAAACGACGCAAAGCGGCAGCCCTCCGACGAATCTGCAGAATAGATCCATGCTCCGGCGTATACCGTTCGTCGGCATCTATTTTATCTTCTTCGTCATCGACGATTTCTGACAGCTCGCTTATCAAATCCTGCACCTTCAATGTCAGGTGCTGAGCCAGATAAAGGATCAGTTCAGCCGGATTTTTGGGGCCTTCACCCACGGCAAACTCACCGAGCAGCTCGTCAGTGGCCCGCAACGGACGCATCCGCAAAGAAATAACCCGCTGGGCACTGCCAAAGATCCGCAGCGAGACCATGTCTTCGGGCTCTGCCCCGGGGTTCAGATTGACCCCGCGCAAAAACAGCAGCAGCTCACTGTCGGGCAGTGACAGCAAACGAGGACGGGTGTTTTCTTCAAGCAGCAAATCACAGCTGAAGTCACTTAAACCACTGGAGTCCCGCAACCAGCTCTGGGTTTGCGGGTGACTGCGATCCCAATGCAACCAAATGCTTTCATGCGCCTGCAACTGCAGACCGTTCAGCTCGGTGCGAGCGATCGAGCGCGCACCGCCTTCACCGTCCAGCACCAGCGCATGCACCAGCCCCCATTGAGCGTTTTCGTCCTCGAACATCCATGATCCTTAGTGTTAAAGCGTTTAGTCCGGCATTTTCAGAGCAACTGGAGAAATGATAACGCCATTGTTATCGGCGTAAATGAATTCTCCGGGACGAAATGTGACACCTGCAAACGTCACTGGCACATTCACATCACCAAGACCACGCCTGACGGACTTGAGCGGGTGGCTGGCCAAGGCCTGCACCCCCAGGTCAGTTTGAGCGAGAACATCGACATCACGGATACAACCGTAAATCACCAGCCCTTCCCAACCGTTCTTCGATGCTTTTTCGGCAATCATGTCGCCCAGCAGGGCATGACGCAGAGAGCCCCCGCCATCAACAACCAGGACTTTGCCCTTGCCATTGAGCTCGGCTTGCTCCTTGACCCGGGAATTGTCCTCGAAGCACTTGATGGTCACGATCTCACCACCAAAGGAGTCCCGTCCGCCAAAATTGCTGAACATCGGCTCAAGCACCTGAACAGACTCAGGGTAGGCATCACACAGATCGGGAGTGATGTAGTGATTCATGGAATAACTCCTGTTTCGGATGGCGCAGCAGGGAGAAATACGACAACACTACTTTATAGACGCTCTGGTACAGGCTGACTGTATATGTTTACGCATCCATCAGCGAGATCACAGCACAAGCCAGGACGCCAAATGTGACCATAATCACAAGCGGCGTCACCGACCTGCCAGCACCTGCAGCACTCAGCGCCCCGGATTAAAAACCGCTGACCCGGGCATGCCCTTCTTCGGCCGCCGGCACGGAGTGCTGCATCAACCAGTTACGCACCAACGGCCAGACTTCCTGCCGAGCCGCCTGGCTAACCAGCATTTCTACGTGACTGAAGTCAGAAGTGAAACCCTGCTGGCGCCCCAGCGTGACAAAAGTACGCTGCTGCGAGCCCAACTGATCGTAGAGTTTTCGGCACGCCCACTCCGGCGTTTGCTGATCGCCCGCGGCAGCAACGGCCAGTACCGGCACCTGAACCTCGGCCAGCCCTGCCCACCAATCTCTTTGTGCATCTTTGAAGCCACCCATGAAACCATTCCAGCGCAAGGTTTCCAGGGCCATGCTGATGGGCTCGTCTTCCGGACCACGCTTAAGCCGCGAACCCGAGAGCTGCGCAAAGCGCTTCAACAGCAGATAAGCGCACCACTGCACCGGCGGAATTTTCAGTGACCAGTAACGGCGGTTGATCTGGCACCCAAAAAATGCCGCCGAGGCCACGTCCTCATCCCCCAGATACTGTCCACCAAGGGCCGCTGCCAGGCTGATGCCGCCTTGAGAGTGACCGATCCAGTGCGGGATATCCCCGCTTTGCTCGCGCACGAATGCGCCGATGGCCGGCAAATCATAACGGGCGTAATCCGCCACCCGATTCTTGCCCCAATGGATATTGCGTGACGAAAGACCATGACCGCGCATTTCGGGCAACCACACATCAAAGCCGGCCCGGGCCAGAAATGCCCCCAGCCCCACACCTTTGGGCGAGTACCAGAACCGACGATTGGAAAAGCTGCCGTGCAACAGGATAACCGGCACACCGCGCACTTCGCTGGCGTCAGCCATGCCCAGGCGCGTCACCACCAGCTCCACGGAAATGTCCGGGCTATTGGCGGGTTTCAAGCGATAAACGTCTTCGCTTAGATCACCCCGACGCTCAGCGCTAATCAGGGCAACGGGAAAAAGATGACTGCTGCTTTGCATAATGCTCTTGCACAAAAAAGGGCGACTCCATAGAGGAACTCGCCCTACCACTGCTTATAAAGAGCAGAGCAGCCCATTGGCTGCCCCGCCCTTCTCTCAACGACTCAAGCCTGGGCTTGACCTTCCGCCAGGAAGAACCAGGTTTCCAGCACGGTGTCAGGGTTCAGGGACACACTTTCAATGCCCTGCTCCATCAACCACAGCGCCAGATCCGGATGATCGGACGGGCCCTGACCGCAAATACCGATGTACTTGCCAACCTTGTTGCAGGCCTGGATAGCATTGGACAGCAACTTTTTAACTGCCGGGTTACGCTCGTCAAACAAGTGCGCGATGACACCGGAGTCGCGGTCCAGCCCCAGGGTCAACTGGGTCAGGTCGTTGGAACCGATGGAGAAACCGTCGAAGAACTCAAGGAACTCTTCAGCCAGAATCGCGTTGGACGGCAACTCGCACATCATGATGATGCGCAGGCCGTTTTCACCACGCTTGAGGCCGTTTTCAGCCAGCAGGTCGATGACCTGGCTCGCCTCACCCAGGGTGCGCACGAACGGCACCATGATTTCGACGTTGGTGAAGCCCATCTCGTTGCGCACACGCTTGAGGGCGCGGCACTCGAGCTCGAAACAATCACGGAAGTTTTCGCTGATGTAACGCGAAGCACCGCGGAAGCCCAGCATCGGGTTCTCTTCTTCCGGCTCGTACAGCTTGCCGCCGATCAGGTTCGCGTATTCGTTGGACTTGAAGTCCGACAGACGCACTATCACTTTCTTCGGAGTGAAGGCACCGGCCAGGGTGCTGATGCCTTCAACCAGTTTCTCGACATAGAAACCGACCGGGTCGTCATAGCCAGCGATACGTTTGTCGACGCTGTCCTTGATTTCCTGAGGCAGACCGTCGTAGTTCAGCAGTGCCTTGGGGTGCACACCGATCATACGGTTGATGATGAACTCCAGACGGGCCAGACCCACACCGGCGTTCGGCAACTGTGCGAAGTCAAACGCGCGATCCGGGTTACCGACGTTCATCATGATTTTGAACGGCAGTTCCGGCATGGCATCAACCGAGTTTTTCTTGATGTCGAAGCCCAGCTCGCCTTCGAAGATGAAACCGGTGTCACCTTCGGCACAGGAAACAGTCACGCCCTGGCCGTCTTTCAACAACTGGGTTGCGTTGCCGCAACCGACCACGGCCGGAATCCCCAGCTCGCGCGCGATGATCGCCGCGTGACAGGTACGCCCGCCACGGTTGGTGACGATGGCGCTGGCGCGCTTCATGACCGGTTCCCAGTCCGGGTCAGTCATGTCAGAGACCAGAACGTCGCCCGGCTGGACTTTGTCCATCTCGGACACGTCCTTGATGATGCGCACCTTGCCTGCGCCGATACGCTGACCGATTGCCCGACCTTCCACCAGCACCGTGCCGGTTTCTTTCAACAGATAGCGTTCCATGACATTGCCGGCACTGCGGCTTTTCACGGTTTCAGGACGCGCCTGAACGATGTACAGCTTGCCGTCGTCACCGTCTTTGGCCCATTCGATGTCCATCGGGCACTTGTAGTGCTTCTCGATGATCATCGCCTGCTTGGCCAGCTCGCTGACTTCAGCGTCGGTCAGGCAGAAGCGGGCACGGTCGGCCTTGTCAACGTCGATCACCTTGACCGACTTGCCGGCGCTGGCTTCTTCGCCGTAAATCATCTTGATTGCCTTGCTGCCCAGGTTGCGGCGCAAAATCGCCGGGCGACCGGCTTCCAGAGTCTGCTTGTGGACGTAGAACTCGTCCGGGTTGACCGCGCCCTGCACAACGGTTTCGCCCAGGCCGTAGGCGCCGGTGATAAACACTACATCACGGAAACCCGACTCGGTGTCCAGGGTGAACATCACACCCGCGGTGCCGGTTTCGGAGCGCACCATGCGCTGCACACCTGCCGACAGGGCGACCAGTTTGTGGTCAAAACCCTGGTGCACGCGGTAAGAAATCGCACGATCGTTGAACAAGGAGGCAAATACCTCTTTGGCCGCACGGATCACGTTCTCGACACCACGGATGTTCAGAAAAGTTTCTTGCTGACCGGCAAAGGAGGCATCCGGCAGATCTTCGGCGGTGGCCGAGGAGCGCACGGCAACAGCCATGTCCGGGTTGCCCTGGGACAAGGTTGCGAAAGCGGTACGGATTTCTGCGTTGAGCTTTTCCGGGAACTCGGCTTCCATGATCCATTGACGGATCTGGGCACCGGTGCGGGCCAGGGCGTTCACGTCATCGACATCCAGCGCGTCCAGCGCCGCATGAATCTGATCGTTCAAGCCGCTCAGCTCAAGAAAATCACGATATGCCTGGGAGGTGGTGGCAAAACCACCGGGAACCGAAACACCAGCGCCTGCAAGATTACTGATCATCTCGCCGAGGGATGCGTTCTTGCCCCCCACATGCTCTACATCATGGACGCCGAGCTTATCGAGGGAAACTACGTACTCTACCAAGGTGATCTCTCCACTAACTGTGTTGGAAAAGCTCAGGGCGCTGAATGCTCATCTGGGGGGCATCGCAGCGATTGTGGCCTGGACCTGGAAAATAAGTGACACTGCCGGCCATGTAGCGCGACAAATCGCACCTATCATATCCAACAATCGTCACCAGCTTAAGGCCCAAGGCGCAAATGAAACGATCTGCTTTCTTTATCTCCGATGGCACCGGCATTACTGCCGAAACCCTGGGCCAAAGTTTGTTGGCACAATTTGAAAATGTGACCTTCAGCAAGTTCACACGGCCCTATATAGACAGCGTGGACAAAGCGCGGGCAATGGTACAACAAATCGACAACGCCGCCGAAAAAGACGGACTTCGGCCGATTATCTTCGACACTATCGTCAATCAGGATATTCGCGAGATCCTCGCCACCTCCAATGGCTTCATGATCGATATTTTCTCCAGCTTCCTTGCACCACTGGAGCAAGAGCTGGATGAGCATTCCTCGTACTCGGTGGGCAAATCCCACTCCATCGGCCACAACTCCAATTACATGGAGCGAATCGAAGCCGTGAACTTTGCCCTCGACAACGACGATGGCGCCCGCACCCACAAGTACGACAAAGCCGACCTGATCCTGGTGGGCGTGTCACGCTGCGGCAAAACCCCGACCTGCCTTTATATGGCAATGCAATTCGGCATTCGGGCGGCCAACTACCCGCTGACCGATGACGACATGGAAAGCCTCAAGTTGCCGGCGGCCTTGAGCGCCCACAAACATAAACTCTTCGGCCTGACCATTGACCCTGACCGCCTGACCGCCATTCGCAACGAGCGCAAACCCAACAGTCGCTATTCAAGCTACGCCCAATGCGAGTTTGAAGTGCGCGAGGTCGAGTTACTGTTCCAGCGCGAAAACATTCCCCACATCAATTCCACGCATTTTTCGGTGGAAGAAATCTCGGCCAAAATCCTGGTCGAAAAAGGCGTGGAGCGACGTTTCAAATAACCCCGGCCCTTACTCTGTGGGAGCTGGCAAGCCAGCTCCCGCAATCATTGCTCTGGGGCTACAGCGGGTTTACATCACCAACAAATCCACAAATGTATGAACCGGTGTCGCCTCCAGCGCCGCCTGGTCCTTGCACAGCGCAAAAATCTGCTTGCAACGCTGGCCCACAAAGCGCGTCGCCAAATTGGCCTTGAACTTGTCTTCCAGCAACGGAATACCTTCGGCACGCCGCCGACGATGGCCAACCGGATACTCCACCACCACTTGCCCGGTGCTGCTGCCATCGCTGAAAAACACCTGAATCCCGTTGGCAATCGAGCGCTTGTCGGCCTCCAGGTATTCGCGGGTAAAACGCGGCTCCTCAACAATCACCATCTTCTCGCGCAACTGATCGATGATCGGATGCGCCGCGTGAAAATCATCCTCGTACTGCTCCGCCACCAAATTGCCAAAGGCCAGCGGCACAGCCGTCATGTATTGAATGCAGTGATCCCGATCCGCTGCGTTGGCCAATTTGCCCTGCTTGGAAATGATCCGAATCGCTGATTCGTGGGTTGTAATCACAATTTTTTCGATCTCATGCAGACGATCCTTGACCTGCGGATGCAAGGTTACCGCCGCTTCACAAGCGGTTTGTGCATGAAATTCGGCCGGAAAACTGATCTTGAACAGCACGTTTTCCATCACATAAGTGCCATAGGGCCGGGACAGGCTGAACTGACGCTGGCCTTCAGGCTTGAGCGCCAGATCCTTGTTGGTATGGCTGAACAGCACATCGTAAAAACCCCACTGCGGCGCCGTCAGCACCCCGGGAACCCCCATCTCGCCGCGCATCGCGATATCCGCCAGACGCACGCCACGACTCGACGCATCCCCGGCCGCCCAGGATTTTCGCGACCCGGCATTGGGTGCATGGCGGTAGGTGCGCAGCGCCTGGCCATCGACAAAGGCATGGGACAATGCCGACAGCAACTGCTCGCGGTCAGCCCCCATCAGCTTGGCGCAGACCGCCGTCGAAGCGACTTTCACCAACAGCACGTGATCGAGTCCTACACGGTTGAAGGAGTTTTCCAGGGCAATCACCCCCTGAATCTCATGGGCCATAATCATGGCCTCAAGCACCGCCCTCACCCTCAGCGGCGCTTCGCCATTGGCCACCCGCTTTTGCGACAGGTGATCGGCCACCGCCAGAATGCCCCCCAGATTATCCGAAGGATGACCCCACTCCGCCGCCAGCCAGGTGTCGTTGTAATCCAGCCAGCGCACGATGCAGCCGATGTCCCACGCCGCCTTGACCGGGTCCAGCCGCAACGAAGTGCCCGGCACACGGGCACCAAAGGGCACCAGCGTGCCCTCGACTATCGGCCCCAGGTGCTTGGTGCACTCCGGAAAACGCAACGCCAGCAAGCCACAGCCCAAGGTGTCCAGCAGACAGTGGCGGGCAGTGTTCAGGGCTTCGGGCGAAGTGATGGTGTAAGTCAGGACGTAATCGGCAATGTCCTGCAAGACGCGGTCATAGTCGGGACGATTGTTGAGGTCGACGTTGGCACTCATTGATAATTGCTCCAGTGCGGATAATTAAAAGGTGTGTTCCATCCTCAGGCTCGGCGTGATCATGCGGGTCTGGAGCGCCCGCTCAAGTAGGTTTCTACAGTCAGACAGCCTCCCACTGTAGAGGGCTTAAGTCGTACTTGCGTTCAGCTGCGGGTTAAAAAGGCGTCTGCCAGCAGCCGGTTGCGCGCCAGCCCCGCCAGAAACAAACGCTTGGCGAAGGCCTCGACACTGTCGGGGTGACCGCAGACCAAAGCATGGGTCTGGCGCGAATCCACCCTCAGCCCGGCCAGAAAGTCCGCTAACCGGGCACGTTCGACCCACTCGACCTGCAGATTTGGCTCAGCGGCCGCCAGCGCCTGCAGTTCAGCCTTAAGGTAGTGTTCAGCGGCATCCCGGGCCACATGGATCAGACGGATCGGCCCTTGATGGTCCTGACGCAGCGCCTCGCGCAGTACGCCATACAACGGCCCCAGCCCGGTGCCGGACGCCAGCAGCCAGAGCGGCTGCTCCTGCCAGTCGGGGTCGTAACGCAGGGCGCCGCCACGCAGCTCCCCCAACCGCAGCGGATCGCCAACCCGCAACTGACGTGCGGCGCTGACAAACTCACCGGCATGGGCGCAATCGAGGTGGAATTCCAGAAACCGCTCTTCATCCGGCAGGCTGGCTAGCGAATACGGACGCGCGACACCGCTGGCTGTCCACAACACCATATGCTGACCGGCGCGATAACGCAGCGAACGCCCGGGCAACAACCGCAAGCGCAACACCGTCGGGCTCAACCAGTCGACACTCAGCACCTCGGCGGGCAAGCCATCGCGGATCGGATCGAAGGCTTCAAGCTGCAAGTCCTCCACCACCTGACACTGACAGGCCAGGCGCCAGCCTTGTTCGCGCTGGGCGCGGCTCAATGCATCGGGCTTGAGATCGGCCGGCTCGCCACGCACACAACGCACCAGACAGGCATGGCAACTGCCGGCACGGCAGCTGTAAGGCACCGCCACACCGGCCTGATTGAGGCTATCGAGCAAATTGGCATCCTGGGGAACCGACCAGCGCCGGTCAGCGACGTGTAACTCGGGCACTTCATATGTCCTGTAAGAGATTCAGTGCTGCATGATAATCCGATAAGCCTGTAGCCGCTGCCTGCCACAGGCCGCGCAGCGGCCCCGAATGTGAAAAGCCAAGGTCCGGCGCAGCCTTCGCCAGCGGCTACAAATACCCCCGACCTTCGTTTATACCCCCCGCAGGTGTATCAAGTCGTACGCCGGGTTATACTGCCGCGCCTTTTTTGTACCGGCCCTCCGTGCCCGGTATGCCCAGCAAAGATGTTTTCGACAGACCGATAGACCCAGGTCGCAAACACCTTATTGAATGTTCCCGTCTTATAGAGGAGCGCGACCCATGACCGTGATCAAGCAAGACGACCTGATTCAGAGCGTTGCTGACGCCCTGCAGTTCATTTCCTACTACCACCCCGTGGACTTCATCCAGGCCATGCACGAGGCTTACCTGCGCGAAGAATCGCCAGCGGCCCGTGACTCGATGGCGCAAATCCTGATCAACTCGCGCATGTGTGCCACCGGCCACCGCCCGATTTGCCAGGACACCGGCATCGTCACCGTATTCGTGCGTGTGGGCATGGATGTGCGCTGGACCGGCGCCACCATGGGCCTGGACGACATGATCAACGAAGGCGTGCGTCGCGCTTACAACCTCCCGGAAAACGTCCTGCGGGCTTCGATCCTGGCCGACCCGGCCGGTGCTCGTCGCAACACCAAGGACAACACCCCGGCAGTTATCCACTACTCCATCGTTCCGGGCAACACCGTGGAAGTGGACGTAGCAGCCAAGGGCGGCGGCTCCGAAAACAAGTCGAAAATGGCCATGCTCAACCCGTCCGACTCGATCGTTGACTGGGTACTCAAGACCGTTCCGACCATGGGTGCAGGCTGGTGTCCACCGGGCATGCTCGGCATCGGTATCGGCGGCACGGCTGAAAAAGCAGCGGTAATGGCCAAGGAAGTGTTGATGGAATCCATCGACATCCACGACCTGATCAAGCGCGGCCCGTCCAGCCGTATCGAAGAGATGCGTATTGAGCTGTTCGAGAAGGTCAACCAGCTGGGCATCGGCGCCCAGGGCCTTGGCGGCCTGACCACCGTGCTCGACGTAAAAATCATGGACTACCCGACCCACGCCGCTTCCTTGCCGGTGTGCATGATCCCGAACTGCGCGGCCACCCGCCATGCGCATTTTGTGCTCGACGGTTCCGGCCCGGCCGAACTCGAGGCACCACCGCTGGACGCCTACCCGCAAATCGTCTGGGAAGCAGGTCCATCGGCACGCCGTGTAGACCTGGACACCCTGACCCCGGAAGACGTGCAAAGCTGGAAGCCGGGCGAGACCGTTTTGCTCAACGGCAAAATGCTCACCGGTCGCGACGCTGCGCACAAGCGCATGGTCGAAATGCTCAACCGCGGCGAAACCTTGCCGGTCGACCTCAAGGGTCGCTTCATCTATTACGTGGGCCCGGTTGATCCGGTCGGCGACGAAGTAGTGGGGCCTGCCGGTCCGACCACAGCCACGCGGATGGACAAGTTCACCCGCCAGATCCTGGATCAGACCGGCCTGCTGGGCATGATCGGCAAATCCGAGCGCGGCCCGACCGCTATCGAAGCGATCAAGGACCACAAAGCCGTGTACTTGATGGCGGTTGGCGGTGCAGCGTATCTGGTGGCTCAAGCCATCAAGAAATCCCGCGTAGTCGCCTTTGCCGAACTGGGCATGGAAGCGATCTACGAGTTCGACGTAAAAGACATGCCGGTTACCGTGGCTGTCGACAGTAAAGGCGAGTCGGTGCACATCACCGGCCCGGCAATCTGGCAGAAGAAAATCAGCGAAAGCCTGGCCGTTGAAGTGCAGTAAGCCCTTCTAAGCCAGACACAAAAAAACGGCCGGGTTAATCACCCGGCCGTTTTTTTATGCCACTTCACTGTAGGAGCGAGCTGGCTCTCGAGCTTTTCGTTGCTGCGCTAAAAAGTGCGCTCCTGCAGGATGTTAAAACGCGTTACGGAAGATTTCTTCAATCTGCCCCTGATCTGCCTTGCGCGGGTTGGTAAAACCACAGGCATCTTTCAGCGCGTTGGTTGCCAGAATCGGGATGTCATCCAGCTTGGCCCCCAGATCCCGCAGCCCCGCCGGAATTTCAACATCCTTGGCCAGGGTCCGAATCGCCGCAATGGCTGCTTGCGCACCCTCCTCCGGACTCAAACCCCGTACATCGGCGCCCAGCGCGTGGGCCACGTCGGTCAGGCGAGCCGCACACACATGAGCGTTAAAGGTTTGCACATGGGGTAGCAGTACCGCGTTGCACACCCCGTGCGGCAAGTCATAGAAGCCACCCAACTGGTGCGCCATGGCGTGCACAAACCCCAGCGACGCATTGTTGAACGCCATGCCCGCCAGGAACTGCGCGTAGGCCATGTTCTCCCGGGCGGTCAGATCCTTGCCGTCGGATACTGCCTGACGCAAGTTCTGACTGATCAGCTCCATGGCTTTAATTGCACAGGCATCGGTAATCGGGTTGGCCGCCGTCGACACATAGGCTTCAATGGCGTGGGTCAGCGCGTCCATACCGGTCGCAGCCGTAAGCCCCTTGGGCATTGCCACCATCAGTTGCGGGTCGTTGACCGACAGCAGCGGTGTTACGTTGCGGTCGACAATTGCCATTTTCACATGGCGCTCTTCGTCAGTAATGATGCAAAAACGCGTCATCTCACTGGCCGTACCCGCCGTGGTGTTGATCGAAACCAGCGGCAGTTGTGGTTTGGCCGACCGATCGACGCCTTCGTAATCACGAATATGCCCGCCGTTGGTGGCGCACAGCGCAATCCCCTTGGCACAGTCGTGGGGCGAACCGCCGCCCAGCGAGACAATAAAGTCGCATTGATGCTGCTTGAGGACCTTCAGGCCCGCCTCTACGTTGCCAATGCTCGGGTTCGGCTTGGCGCCGTCGAAAACCACCGAATCGATATCCTGCAAGCCCAGCTTTTCTGCGATCAGCGTCGCTACCCCGGCCTTGGCCAGCCCGGCATCAGTCACGATCAGCGCCTTGCGAAACCCATAATTGCGAATCGCGCTCATCGCTTCATCCAGACAACCGTTACCCATTATGTTCACGGCGGGAATAAAAAATGTGCTGGTCATGGCGAGTCCTCTAAGGCGGGGTGCAGCCCGCGACGCTGAATAAATCCATGTGCATAGCTTCAACCTGTTTTGGTACACCAATGTTGATCTGGCTCAACACTTGAGCGTGATAAAGTCCTGCTTTGCCCCCGCCTTGAGACGATATTTGCCATGACCCCCTTCCAGGAATTTGATGCAGAACTAGAAGACTGGAATGCACTGAGCACCGGCACAGCGTGCAGCGGACTGCTGATTGGTAACGGCGCAAGCATGGCCGTGTGGCATGACTTTTATTACGACTCGCTATTCGAAAAAGCCAAAAGCGTCGCCGAAAAGCCCCTCAGCCAGACCGAACTCAGCGTGTTCGAAGCACTGGGTACGCGCAATTTCGAGCACGTGTTAAGTGCACTCAAAACCGCAAGCAAGGTCAACAAGGCCCTGGCCATCAACTCGGCTTCGCCGCGCAAACGCTACTACGCCATCAAGGAAGCCTTGATCAACAGCACCCAGGACGTACATATCCCCTGGCGCCTGATGCAACCCGAAACCCTGGCATGCTGGAACCAGGAGCTGGCGCGCTACGCCACGGTGTACTGCTCCAACTACGACCTGCTCACCCCCTGGGCTGTGATGCAGGCGCCAAAACAGTTCAATGACTTGTTCGACAGCCCCGGGGCTACCTTCGAACTGGGTGCAGCACTGGGCAAGAGCAAATCCACCCGCGTGCTTTACCTGCACGGCGGCCTGCACTTGGTGAAAAACCAGGAAGGCAAGGCGCGCAAGATCAACGCCACACCACCCGTGCTGCTAAGTAACTTCGCGATTAATCACTCGATCAGCGCCCTGGACGATGTGCCGCTGTTTGTCAGCGAAAGCAACAGCGACGACAAGCGTAAATCCATTCGTCACTCAGATTACCTGTCGTTTTGCCATGAACAGTTGATGACCCACAAAGACAGCTTGTGCATCTTTGGTCACAGCCTGGGAGAGCAGGATCAGCACCTGATTGATGCCCTGCGCCAGGCGCCGCTGAAAACCCTGTGGATCTCGATTTACCCGCGCAACGAAGCCTTTATCCGCTTTCAGAAGCACCACTACGCGGCGCTATTTGCAGACAAAAAGCTGACATTACGCTTCTATAATTCGAAAACCCACCCGCTTGGCTACACCAGGCACTCGGTGCCGGTGGAGGTCTGAATCCGTTCCCCTCCCGCAACGGGAAAAGGGCCCGCAATCCCTAGTCATTCCTGCTATTGACCACCACCAGCAACTGCGCCTGAACCTGCCCCACCGAACGTAAACGGTGGGGCTTTTGGGCGTTGAAATGCAAGGCATCGCCCTTCTGCAAAATGACCCGCTCAGTCATGAAGTCCACCTCTACTGCCCCCTCATGCACGAACAAAAACTCTTCGCCCGCATGCTCCTTGAAGCTGGGATCGGCGAATTCGAAAGGGGGGAACATCATGAACGGCAACAGGTTGCGCTCGCTGACCTGATGCGCCAGCACTGCATAACCGGGTGACTGCCCGGTGCCCGACAGCAACTGGCGCTGATCACTTCTCACCAGGCTGTAGTTGTCCAGCCGTGCGCTGTCCTCCGAGAACAGCTCCTCGACGTTCACATTCAGCGCCCTGGCCAATTTAAGCGCCGCGGCGATCGACGGCGTATTAAGCCCGCGCTCAACTTTGGACAGGTAACTCTTGGTCATGCCGGATTTTTCGGCCAGCACCTCAAGGGTAACGCCCAGTTTTTTTCTGAGTAATTTCAAGCGGATAGACATGTATAGCAATTAATCCATCAAAGGAGACGCGGGTTTCTCTTGCCAATGACACTTTGTGTCATATAGCCTCTTAAGTGTCATATGCGCTGCCCCGCCACTTTCCAGGCTACGGGGCAGGCAATCCGGCAATCACTGCAAAGGACACCGACATGGCCAAGACATTAGCACTCCCGAAAGAGCAGCTGGTCAAGCAAGCGCTTGTACAGATGCAAAATACGCTGGCGGATAATACGTGGACTGACCGGCAAAAGCTGGCCCTGACCTGCCGCATCCTCTTTGAAAACGGCCACGACTCTGGTCTGGCCGGGCAAATCACGGCTCGCGGGCCACAACCCGGCACCTATTACACCCAACAACTGGGCCTGGGATTCGACGAAATAACTGCCGGCAATCTACTGCTGGTCAATGAAGACCTGGAAGTACTCGAAGGCCACGGCATGCCGAACCCGGCCAACCGCTTTCACAGCTGGGTCTACCGCGCCCGCCCGGATGTGAACTGCATCATCCACACTCACCCGACCCACGTAGCCGCACTGTCGATGCTGGAAGTGCCGCTTGAGGTGTCGCACATGGATCTCTGCCCGCTGTACGAAGACTGCGCTTTTCTGCAAGGTTGGCCGGGGGTGCCGGTGGGTAATGAAGAAGGTGAAATCATCACCCGGGCGCTGGGCGCCAAACGCGCGATCCTGCTCTCGCACCACGGCCAGTTGTCGAGCGGGGCCAGCATCGAAGAAGCCTGCGTGATCGCGCAACTGATCGAGCGCGCCGCCAAGCTGCAACTGCTGGCGATGGCGGCCGGCACTATCAAACCCGTCGAGCCGGCGCTGGGTCGCGAAGCCCATGACTGGATCAGCCGTCCTAAACGTCACGCTGCCGCATTCAATTACTACGCCCGGCAAAACCTGCGTCGTCATGCCGATTGCCTGAACTGAGCCCACCTACCTGTTGAAACGGAGATACTTCATGTCGACCTCAAACATTCACGGCATCATCGGTTACACCATCACCCCGTTTACCGCCGACGGCGAACAGATTGACCTGAGCGCACTGGGACGCTCCATCGACCAACTGATCGACAGCGGTGTTCACGCCATTGCCCCCCTGGGCAGCACCGGCGAAGGCGCGTACTTGAGCGACGCCGAATGGGATCAAGTCAGCCAGTTCACCCTGGCCCATGTCGCCAAAAGGGTACCGACCATAGTCAGTGTGTCCGACCTGACCACCGCCAAGGCTGTGCGGCGCGCGCGCCTTGCCGAGCAATATGGCGCCGATGTGGTGATGGTCTTGCCGGCCGCCTACTGGAAACTCAGCGAAGCCGAAATCCTCGCTCACTACCGCGCCATTGGCCACAGCATCAGCACTCCGATCATGCTCTACAACAACCCGGCCACCAGCGGTACGGACATGTCGGTCGAATTGATCCTGCGCATTTTCAATGCGGTTGAAAACGTCACCATGGTCAAGGAAAGCACCGGCGACATTCAGCGCATGCATCGCCTGCAACAGCTGGGCGAGGGGCAGATCCCGTTTTATAACGGTTGCAACCCGCTGGCACTGGAAGCGTTCGCGGCCGGAGCCAAAGGTTGGTGTACGGCTGCACCGAACCTGATTCCGGCACTCAATCTGGGGTTGTATGAAGCGGTACTGGCCAACGACCTGAAAACAGCCCGCGAGCTGTTCTATCGCCAATTGCCACTTCTGCAGTTCATTCTAAAAGGTGGCTTGCCCGCAACTATCAAGGCAGGCCTGCGCCTAACCGGCATTGAGGCTGGAGACCCGCGCCTGCCGGTATTTCCACTGTCTGAAAGCGCCGTTTCACAATTGCAGCAAATCTTGAAAATCCTGCGCTGACGCTCCCGCAACACCCGGCCTGCTGCCGAAAATGACACTGATGTTTTGCCCTTGAAAACCCAGTGACACCTTCGCCAGCAGGCTCAAACCAACGGGGTCATCAAAACTTTTCTTTGATCTGCGTGGTCGGCCCGTTGGTTTTGACGCTGGCTATGCCTTTGTCCCGTGCCGCCTCGGCGCTGTACTGCTCGCTGGTACCAATGATCTGGTGATTCGCCGCCTTGAGGTTGAAGTACGGCTTGCCGTCTTTGGCGACCTTCTTCTCATAGCGCTCATCATGGGGGCTATTGGCCTGCACCGAGGCAATCCCGGCTTTGGCCGCCGCCAGGGTGGTGTAGTGCTCACTGACCAGAATCGTTTCGGCGTTTGCCGCCTTCAAGACAAAACGGAACTGTCCGTTGCTGGTTTTGCTCAACTCGTACCAACCTGACATAACCACTCTCCTGCTGTAGTAGGGATTTTTCCCTTCTTCAGTAAAGCGGCCACAGGGTATTTAGCCATTTATCCGCCGCAATAAGCGCAAAGATGAATTTCCAGCGAGACAAATAGCAATAATTCTCGATACCATTCGCGACTTGTTTGCATCGCTGCATCCTTAAGGATCTTCATGTCCCGCTTCAAACCTGACCCGCCAGTGGCCGAATCCTTGCGTGAGTTCTACACACAGATTCTGCACTTCCTGCGCAAACGCACGGACAACGCCAGCGATGCAGCTGACATGACCCAGGATGTATTCACCCAATGGCTGGGTTATCAGGACCGGGCCAAAGTCGAGCAGCCGCGGGCCTTTCTGTTCCAGATGGCGCGCAATCTGTTACGCGATCACTGGCGTCGCCAACAGGTACGCCAAGCGGTGCACAGCGAACAGAGTGCGGGTCAACCCGAGCCCCTGACCGACGAGAGGGATGAGCCGATGGCTGGCGCACAACGCCTGCAATATCTCGAGCAACTCAAAGCCGTGCTCGCAGAACTCTCGCCCAGACGCCGCGAAGCCCTTATGCTGCATCGTTTTGAAGGCTTGAGTCAGGCGCAGATTGCCGAACGTATGGGGATCTCCGTCAGCATGGTGGAAAAGCACATTGCCTTTGCCTTGCTTCACTGCAAGCGACATTTACAACGGGACAGCGGCAAGGAGCAGCCACAATGACCCCTTTTCAAATGACCGCTCACGAGAGCATCGACGCACAGGCGGCCACCTGGTTTGCGCGTAATCGCAATCAACCCGACAGCAATTGCCGCGAGCAATTCAACAGCTGGAAGGCCGTCCCTGCCCATGCCCGGGCATATGCCGAATTTGAGTCTCTGTGGGCCGATCTCGGCGAACTCAAGCAGTTGAATAAACCCGTGCCCCTGCCCCGGCGCCGTCGCTCAGTGCTTGCCCTGGCAACGGCCGCAGCAGTGTTATGCGCCGTGTTTGCACTCAATATCGGTACCCCGGTACAGCTGCATCAACAACAGATCGCAACCCAGAGTCAGGACGCAAAAACCGTCAGACTGCCCGACGGCAGCACCTTGACCGTCAATGCCAACACCCGTTTGCGCATCGACTTCAGCGCCAGTCAGCGGGACATCTATCTGGATCGGGGCCAGCTCTATATCGAAGTGGCCGCCAATAAGGAACAGCCGCTGGTGGTACACGCCGGCCATGCGCGGGTACGGGTCGTCGGCACAGGTTTTGATGTGCGCCGCAGCCAGCGTCAATTGGTGGTGAGTGTCGCCCACGGGCAAGTCGCGTTTATCCCCGATGGCAAGTCGGCCGCCTTGCTGGGCGCCTCACAGCGTGCCACTTACGACTACGCCAAAGGCTCGCTTGAGGAGCAAAGTCTCAGCCCGGGTGAAGTGGCTGACTGGCGCAGCGGGCATCTGTCCTTTCGCAATCGTGAACTGGCCAGCCTGGTGGACGAGCTGGACTTATACCGCCCCGGGGTGATCGAGCTGGCAGACGGCCCGCTTGGCCGCTACAAGGTCTCGGGCAATCTGGATGTCAGTGACCCCTTGGCGCTGGTCAAGGCTTTACCCGCGCTGATCCCGGTGAAAAATCACCTGCTGGATAACGGAAAAATCCGTATCGAGCCCCGCTAAAAAACATATGCGAATATTTTTCATTCGCATATGTGGTTTTCTCTTTGTGCCGCGTCTTCCTTCGGTCTGCTAACGCATGTCTTTTTTGGCCTTTGTTGCCGCACCGGGGGATTTCATGTTTCGCGCACCACATCACTTCTCGCACTTGTGCACACGTACTGGATTGCTCGCTGCGTGTATGGCGGTCAGCCTGCACGCCCATGCCGAATCGATCCAGTTGCAACTGCCGGCGCAATCGCTGGCCAGCTCATTGAGTGATGTGGCACAGCAGGCAAAAATCCAGCTGCTGTTTGACGAAGCCTTGTTACGCAATGTACAAGCCCCGGCCCTAAGTGGCACTTTCAGCCCGCAAGAGGCGATCAACCGGTTGCTCAAAGGCACGGATTTCAGTCTGATCCAGGTCGACCGCACCTATGTTGTGCGCCCCCGGGAAGAAGGCATCACCACCAGCAACAGCCTGGAGCTGGGCGCGGTCAGCGTGGTGGGCAACGGCAACGAAGTCGACTCCAGCAACGTCGGCAAGTCGACCATGACCCAAACCGAAATCAACAGGTATCAGGCCAATAACATTCCCAGCCTGCTGGCCACCTTGCCGGGCATCAACCTCGGCGGCTCCCTGAAACCGGGCGGCCAGACCATCAACATCTGGGGCATGGGCGAAGCCGAAGACGTCCAGATGACCGTTGATGGCGCGACCAAAAGCGGTTTTGAGCGCTACAAGCAAGGCACGATCTTCATCGAACCTGAACTGATCAAACGCCTTGCAGTCGAAAAAGGCCCCCACGATTTCCGCACCGGCAATGGCGGTTTTGGTGGCGTCGTGCACATGGAAACCAAAGACGCACCGGACCTGCTGGAAGAAGGCAAAGACCTGGGCGCCATGCTCAAGTACGGTTACAGCAGCAACGACCATCAACAGGTCTACAGTGGCGCCGCCTACGGCCGGACCGAGGATGGCCGCGCCGATGCGCTGGTGTACTACACCAAACGCGACGGCGATGACATGAAGCTCGCGGATAACATGCCCAACCCCGGCAATGTCTACCCGGTGAACCCCTTGCGCCTGCCCAATACGGCCCAGGACCTGGATGCGCAACTGCTCAAGCTCAACCTGCACCTGACCGACGAGCACAGCGTCGCAATGTCCTACTCGCAATCGAACAACCACTTGTGGGTCCCGTTCTCGGCTGTCAGCTACCCGGCGCCGCCGAGCCAGGCCAACATCGATAAATACGGTTACGACATTGCTTCGCAGCGCTACCTGTCCACCCGTTCGACCGTCGACACCACCTGGTCGGCCAAATACAACTACGAGCCCATCGATAACCCTCTGCTTGATCTGGAAGTGAAGTACTCGCACTCCAACACCGAGCAGACCGACGAGCGCGGCGAACAGGCCTTCATCCAGCCCACCAGCGGCGGGCGCAAGATGGAAACCGGCTACACCGATGACATGCTCCAGATCGAAAACATCAGCCTGTTTGCCACCGGCCCCCTGGACCATGCAGTCACCACCGGCGTGCAGTTTCGCAAGCATGAACGCGATGTGAACATGTGGATGCCGGGCAAGACCTACGAAGTAGAAAAATACAACTATGGCCATTACCAGCCAGGCTTTATGCCCGCCGGCAAGGTGGACACCAACAGCTTTTATATCCAGGACGCCATCACCCTCGGTGATTTCACTCTGACGCCGTCGATGCGCTATGACCATGTTCGAAATCGTGGCCAGGAGAACGATGCGCCCTACTACAACCACCTGGAACTGGGCCATGACTACAGCGCCAAAACCTACACCGGCTGGTCGCCGCGCCTGTCAGCGTTCTGGAAAATAACCCCGCAGACCGCCCTGTTTGTCGACTACAGCAAAACCTGGCGCGCCCCGGTGATCGACGAACAGTACGAAGTCCAGGCCATTGGCGGCCGAACGTCCACCAGCCTCGGCCTCAAACCGGAGCGCATCACTGGCTGGCGCGGGGGCAATATCACCACGTTCGATCAGATCTTTGGCGACAGCGACCACGCACTGATCCGCACCACCCTGTTCAGCAACAAGATCGACGATGAGATTTTCAAAGCCACGGGCGTGGGTTGTGCAGCGCAAACCGCGTCAGGCGGCATGACACAAGACTGCGGCCCCAACATGCCGAACTACCGCAACATTGGCAGCGTGACCATCAAGGGCTTTGAGATCGAAAGCTTCTACGAGGCCACTTACCTCTTCGGATCGCTGTCGTACGCATGGATGACCGGCAAACACCAAGGCGCCTACACCAATCCCTGGGGCCCCGACGTATGGGCCCGAGATGTTCCTGCGCCCAAGTGGGTGGCCGTACTGGGCACGAAAATTCCGGCCTGGGATGCCCGAATCGGCTGGAAAGGCGAGTTCGTGCGCAAGACTGACCGCTTGCCGAGCGATAACTACTACAGCAGCGATATCAGTGCCCTGGGCGACCGCTACTGGGACCACTACGACAATGACGGCTACAACGTACAGGGCCTGTTTGCCAACTGGAAACCGACTCAGCCCTACCTCAAAGGCACCGAGGTCAACTTCACGGTGGATAACCTGTTCAACAAGAGCTATCGCCCGATGCTCAGCGGAGAAAATGCCTACAGCCAGGGCCGTAACGCCAAAGTCAGCGTGACCCGGTTCTTCTAAAACTGCAGATACCTCGCACACCGACCTCAGGACAGCTTCGCCACCGGATGCAGCCTGTCGGCAGCGGCTACAAGAGAGTGGCTCAACCCTGCTTGCGCCCCACCAAATTCAATTCCGGCGCCTGCACCCGGCGCTGGCTCAGGTAGCGGCTGCAACTTACCCGCAGGAACGAGGCGAAGTTGACCACTTCGCCCCGATAATCCATCACCTCTTCGTAGAGCTTGGCCACCAGCTGGTTGGTGGTCATGCCATCGGTTTCAGCAATCTCGCTGAGGATGTCCCAGAACTGGTTTTCCAGGCGCAAGGTGGTGACCACGCCGCAAATACGCAAGGAGCGCGAGCGCGACTCGTAAAGAATCGGATCGGCTTTGACATATAGCTCACACATGGTCGCACCCTCTTCTTACAAGGTAATGGTCGTACCCAACAACCCAAGAAACGCCGCCAGCCAGGCAGGATGCGCCGGCCACGCAGGCGCCGTCGCCAGGTTGCCTTGCACATGGGCCTTGGTCACGTCGATATCAATGTAAGTACCGCCGGCCAATCGCACTTCCGGGGCGCAGGCCGGGTAAGCACTGCACTCGCGGCCTTGCAGCGTTCCGGCAGCCGCCAGCAATTGCGCGCCATGGCACACAGCAGCAATTGGCTTACCGGCCTTATCGAATTCACGAACCAGTTCCAGAACCTTTTCGTTCAACCGCAGGTATTCCGGAGCTCGGCCACCTGGTACCACCAGCGCGTCATAGTCACTGGCCCGGACTTTGTCGAAATCGAAATTCAGGGCGAATAGATGACCCGGCTTCTCGCTGTAGGTCTGATCGCCCTCGAAGTCATGAATCGCCGTGCGAACGGTCTGCCCCGAGGTTTTGCCGGGGCACACTGCGTGAACCTGATGACCCACCATCAACAGCGCCTGAAACGGCACCATCACTTCGTAGTCTTCAACGTAGTCGCCAACCAGCATCAGAATTTTTTTCGCCGCCATGGTGAGTTCTCCTCCGGGGTAAGCCTTGGACTGATAAGAGTAGCCAAGGTACCCCCTGAGGGCCCACGCGGGTAATAGCCAGGTACTACGTGCCCGCCCGCAGGCTTGTTACAGGCCTACTTCAACAAACCGTCCGCCTGCAGCAAGGTTTCCAGGCAGTGCTCCTGAATGTTGTAAAACGCCTTGAGCTCCTGGATTTTCACCAGCAACTGCGCCGGGTCCAGGGGTTCGTCGCGTTTTACCGCGAGGATCATTTTGTTTTTGTTGGTGTGCTCCAGGGAAATGAACTCAAACACTTTGGTTTCATATCCGCAGGCCTCAAGGAACAGTGCACGCAAGCTGTCGGTGACCATTTCGGCCTGCTGGCCAAGATGCAACCCGTATTGCAGCATCGGCTTGAGCAGCGCCGGGCTCTGGATCTGCAGGCGAATCTGCTTATGGCAGCACGGCGAGCACATGATGATCGCCGCCCCCGAACGAATGCCCATATGAATCGCATAGTCGGTGGCAATGTCACACGCATGCAGGGCGATCATCACGTCAATCGGGGTCGGCGCAAAGCTGCGTACGTCACCATGCTGAAAGGACAGGCCCGGGTGCTCCAGGCGCTGGGCGGCGTTGTTGCACAGCGTGACCATGTCTTCACGCAGCTCAACCCCGGTGACCACACCTTCAGCCTTGAGGCTGTGACGCAGGTAATCGTGAATGGCAAAGGTCAGGTAACCCTTGCCCGAACCGAAATCCACCACCTTGACCGGTTGATCGAGCTTGAGCGGCGAGTTGCTCAAGGCGTGGGAAAACACCTCGATGAATTTGTTGATCTGCTTCCACTTGCGCGACATCGCCGGGATCAGTTCTTGCTGCTTGTTGGTGACCCCCAGATCCGCCAAAAACGGCCGGGTCAGGTCCAGGAAGCGATTTTTCTCACGATTATGCTCAGCCGAAGGCAGTTCACGCTCCTGCTGGCTTTTACCTTTGAACAGCGAGCTTTTGCCCTTTTTGCTGTATTCCAGCTGCACTTCGTCGGTCAGGGTCAGCAAATGCGCGTTTTTAAACGCTTCAGGCAACAGCCCGGCGATATTGGCCACGCCCTCTTCAAGGGGGAAGTTCTTGGTGATATCGCGGGTTTTGTAACGGTACACAAACGACAGACAAGGCTGATCCTTGACCGTGACTTGCTTGATGATGATCCGCTGCAGCTCGGCCTCTGGCCCGACATACTTGGCCAGTACCAGTTTGATAAAGGAGTTCTGGGCCAGGCCGGTTTCCAGCAAGTGCAAAAATTGCGCACGATGATCCGGCACAGACGGGGCGGTGGTAGCAGTCACTGACATTGAAAAAGGTGCCTCGGGGGATGCAGGAGGGGGAATCTGAAAAGCAATGGCGGCTATTTTAGGCGCGTTCGCCGCCAGGGGCACGGGGTTATTTCAGCCAGCGGCGATTACAACATCACCAGCCGATTGGGCAATTGATTGCGCGGATGGGTTTTCGGCACATGCCGCTCCAGCAGTTCGGCACAGGCATCGATGCAGGAAATAAAGCCTTCAGCCGTATGACCCAATGCCACACGGCGCGTGAAATCACTGACGATGCTGCCCCAATCGCTGTCGTCCAGATGTTGCGATATCCCTTCGTCCACCAGAATTTCGACATAGCGCTCGGCTTCGCTGACAAAAATCAGCACGCCGGTGCGGTCCCGGGTGTGATGCAGTTTTTGTTCGAGAAACTGTCGCCGGGCAAGATTGCTCGCGCGCCAATGCCGAATGCGCGGCGGGATCAAGCGGGTGGTGATGGCCGGCAGACGAAAGATCAGGCTGAGGAAGACGAAGCAGGCCCACTGCAACATCAGCAAGCCGTAAATCTGCAGACCGCCGATCAAAAAATGCACCAGAGCGGGTACCACCAGGGCGATCAGGCTGGCCCATAACAAGGGGATATAGCTGTAATCATCCGCGCGCGGCGCCAGCACGGTGACAATTTCGGCGTCGGTACGCTGTTCGGCGCGGGTTACCGCGTCGGCAACCTGCTGTTGTTGCTGTGGGGTAAGTAAAGCCATGAGTGTCGATGCCCGTTAAATAAGTGAATTACCAGCCGCCGGAAGCTCCGCCGCCGCCAAAACTGCCGCCGCCACCCCGAAAGCCGCCACCGCCTGCGCCACCGAAGCCCCCGCCACCGAACCCGCCGGAGCGGGTGCCACCGCCGCCGCCCGAGTTGCAAATGCCGTAAAACTGGCAGACAGCCACGACCACAACGAACAACAGAAATAACAGCAACACCACACCGGGGTGCTCGGTCATCAAGTCACTGCCATCGCCCTGCCCGCTGGCGTAGGCCGGCTCAGGCACGGGATCGCCACCCAACACTTGCAGGATCGCGGCAACACCGTCGCTGATGCCCTGGCTGAAGTTACCGGCTTTAAAGGCCGGGGTAATGATCTGATTAATGATGACCGAGGATTGCGCATCGGTCAGGCGGCCTTCCAGACCGTAGCCGACCTCGATCCGCAGTTTGCGGTCATCACGCGAGACGATCAGCAGGGCGCCGTTGTTTTTATCCTTTTGCCCGATACCCCAGGCCCGGCCCAACTGGTAGCCGAAATCCTCAATGGGAGTCCCTTGCAGATCCGCCACCGTAACCACCACCACTTGCTCGCCGGTGGCTTTTTCGTGGGCTTCCAGTGTTTGCGCCAGTTGCTGGCGTGTGGCGGGGTCGAGCATCTGCCCGTCATCCACCACCCGCCCGCTCAGCGTCGGAAAAGTGAGTGCCTGTGCGGTGGCTATAAATAGCCACAGCAACAGACCCAAACCCGGTTTTGATACGCGCATCAGCACCTCGGCAGCTTGCCCCCCAGTAAGTGCAGGGTCAGGCGGTGGTTAGAACTTCACTTCCGGGGCTTTGTCGGCATCCGGTGCGGTGGCCTCGAAAGTCGGGCGAATCGGCAAGTCGCTGTACATCACGGCATGCCACAAACGGCCGGGGAAGGTGCGGATTTCGGTGTTGTAACGTTCAACTGCCTGGATGAAGTCGCGACGGGCCACGCTGATGCGGTTTTCCGTGCCTTCAAGTTGCGACTGCAAGGAGAGGAAGTTTTGATTGGACTTGAGGTCCGGATAGCGCTCGGACACCACCATCAGACGGCTCAAGGCTCCGGTCAGCTGGTTCTGTGCATCCTGGAACTGTTTGAGTTTTTCCGGATTGTTCAGGGTGCTGGCATCCACCTGGATCGACGTTGCCTTGGCCCGTGCCTCAATCACCGCGGTGAGGGTCGCCTGCTCTTGCCTGGCCGCACCTTTGACCGTTTCCACCAGGTTGGGGATCAAGTCGGAACGCCGCTGGTATTGGTTCTGCACTTGCGACCAGGCCGCCTTGACCTGCTCGTCCAGGGTCGGAATGGTATTGATCCCGCATCCCGCCAGCAGACTGCTCAACGCCAGCAGCGCGATGACTTTCCAGCCCGAGGACCTAACGCTTTGTAATTCCATGCTTGTGACGCTCCGAAATAACCCGATTGAGTTTATTGACCGCATACCCTGTGGAAAAACTCCCTCACCGTGACTGAATATCTCCCGGCAACACTGGATTGCTGGTAGCTAATCAGCTAAAAGACTGCCTGCCATGTGGGAATACTTACCTTAACGATAGGGTAATTTTTAAGTTAAGTAGTCCTTACATCCCCCACAGAACAATATCGCTTCAAAAGCGCGGGCCATCCCTCGCTTTAAGAGAGCGGCCGCGTAGAAGAATGTCATGAGAAATATGTATTTGCTGGGCCTGGCCCTTAGCCTGGCCAGTCACTCGGTTTTAGCCCAGAACCCGCCGACACCGCTCCCGCCCAAAGATGTGTTTGTGGCTGATCTGCTCAAACAAATGACGGTCGATGAAAAGATCGGCCAACTGCGCCTGATCAGCATCGGCCCGGAAATGCCCCGCGAGATGATTCGCAAGGAAATCGCTGCAGGCCGTATCGGCGGCACGTTCAACTCGATCACCCGCGCCGAAAACCGTCCGATGCAGGATGCCGCTCAACGCAGCCGCCTGAAAATCCCGATGTTTTTTGCCTACGACGTGATTCACGGCCATCGCACCATTTTCCCTATCAGCCTGGCCCTTGCCTCCAGCTGGGACATGGACGCCATCGGCCTGAGCGGCCGGATTGCCGCCAAAGAAGCCAGCGCCGACGGTATTGACCTGACCTTCGCGCCGATGGTCGACATTGCCCGCGACCCGCGCTGGGGGCGCACCTCGGAAGGTTTTGGCGAAGACACCTACCTGGTATCGCGCATTGCCAAAGTCATGGTCCACGCCTATCAGGGAGTTTCACCCGCCCTGCCCGGCAACATCATGGCCAGCGTCAAGCACTTCGCCCTGTATGGCGCAGTGGAAGGCGGCCGGGACTACAACATCGTCGACATGAGCCCGGTGCGCATGTACCAGGACTACTTGCCTCCGTACCGCGCCGCAATTGATGCCGGCGCTGGCGGGGTGATGGTGGCGCTGAACTCGATCAATGGTATCCCGGCCACCGCCAACATGTGGTTGATGCAGGATCTGCTGCGCAAGGACTGGGGCTTCAAAGGGGTCGCCGTCAGCGACCATGGCGCGATCATCGAGCTGATCAGGCACGGCGTCGCCAAGGACGGGCGCGAAGCCGCCAAGCTGGCAATCAAGGCCGGCATCGACATGAGCATGAACGACAAGGTCTATGGCGAAGAATTGCCGGGCTTGCTGAAGTCGGGCGAAGTGCCACAAAGCGATCTGGATAATGCGGTGCGCGAAGTGCTCGGGGCCAAATACGACATGGGTCTGTTTGCCGACCCGTACCTGCGGATCGGCAAGGCCCAGGACGATCCGGCCGATGCCAACGCCGATAGCCGCCTGCACCGGCGCAAAGCCCGCGAAGTGGCGCGCAAGAGTCTGGTCCTGCTGAAGAACCAGGACCAGACCCTGCCACTGAAAAAACAGGCACGCATCGCTCTGGTGGGCCCGTTGGCCAAGGCACCGATCGACATCATGGGCAGCTGGGCGGCCAATGGCCAGCCGGCGCAATCGGTCACCGTGTTTGACGGCATGCGCAACGCACTCGGCCAGCAGGGCACGCTGATTTATGCCCGGGGCGCCAACATCACCGACGACCAGAAAATCGTCGACTATCTGAACTTCCTGAACTTCGACAGCCCGGAAGTGACCAACGACCCGCGCCCGGCCCATGTGATGATTGACGAGGCGGTCAAGGCGGCGCAGCAGGCCGATGTGGTGGTGGCTGTGGTGGGCGAGTCGCGGGGCATGTCCCACGAGTCGTCGAGCCGCACCAGCCTGGACATGCCAGCCAGCCAGCGCGCCCTGATCACCGCCCTCAAGGCCACTGGCAAGCCGTTGGTGCTGGTGCTCATGAATGGCCGGCCGCTGTCGATCGACCTGCAACAGCAGCAGGCCGATGCCGTGCTGGAGACCTGGTTCAGCGGTACTGAAGGCGGCAATGCCATTGCCGATGTCCTGTTCGGCGACTACAACCCCTCCGGCAAGCTGCCCATCACCTTCCCGCGCTCTGTGGGGCAGATTCCGACCTACTACAGCCACCTGAGCATTGGCCGGCCCTTTACCCCGGGCAAGCCGGGTAACTACACCTCGCAGTACTTCGACGAGGCAAACACCCCGCTGTACCCGTTTGGCTATGGCCTGAGCTACACCGATTTCAGCCTGTCGGCCGTCAGCCTGTCCGCCAAAACCCTGAAACCCGGGGCATCACTGACCGCCAGCGTGACCGTGAAAAACACCGGCAAGCGCGATGGCGAAACCGTGGTCCAGCTCTACCTGCATGATGTCGCCGCCTCCATGAGCCGGCCGCTCAAGGAGTTGAAGGACTTCCAGAAAATCATGCTCAAGGCCGGAGAGCAGAAAGTCGTGCAGTTCAACATCGACGAGAACGCGCTGAAGTTCTACAACCCGCAATTGAAATACGTCGCCGAGCCCGGTGAGTTCGAGGTGATGATCGGCCTTGATTCGCAGAACGTGCAGCAAAACAGCTTCCAATTGTTGTAATTTCCCGCATCTGCCGCAAAGGTCAGCCAAGGCCTTTGCGGTGTCTTGAAACACCAATATCCCCTTGACCTTTCCTATCTTTGCACGCGCCTGAAAATGCGTTCGGACAGCGCTGTTTTTTGTGGTAGGGTTCGCGCCCTCAAAATTCAGTCCGGGGCGTTTAATCCGGCAAAATTTGGTGACAAACGGTCTGAAGCCTAGCCCATGGGGCCTACACGGTTTTTTACGCTTTCATACACAAAACACGCAGTGATTCAAGCCAAGATCCTACGTTGCAGAGACTCGGCAAAACGCATATCTTGTATCTATTCGGCCAAACAACCCCACATATAGGGTTTTAGGCCAAAAACCCAACACAACTCAGACGAGAATTTCAAGTCCTTTTCTCGCGCCTGTCGGGTTTGAGTAAACACGCTTTTAAAGTCCAAACCGCGCATGCGGATGGCAGCCGGTTTCCAGCGTAAAAGCCGGAAAGCGGCCCGGGTGTTGCAGTAAAAATACTGTCACCCATCAGGAACAGGATTTGCGCCGGTACGCGCAACGCCAGGACTTCGGCACGGAAGCGGCTTAACCCCCCTTTCTGTACGTCCCGAAGTTGTTATACCCGGCTTGATCGTCGGTTGTAGTGCTTCAGGACGGAACGGTGGGCCCCCAAAAGGTGCCCAAACAAACATAGAGAATGTGGAGACACCCCCCCATGCAAACCGACACAACTCGCGAGAACTCGCAGGGTTCCGATTCAAATCTGGATCTGTCTGCGACCGCGCCAGGCCAATTGCGCGTGATCAAACGTAACGGGACTGTTGTTCCTTACACCGATGACAAGATCACCGTCGCCATCACCAAAGCGTTTCTCGCAGTTGAGGGTGGCAAAGCTGCCGCCTCGTCCCGCATTCACGACACTGTTGCGCGCCTGACTGAACAAGTCACCGCGACCTTCAAGCGTCGCATGCCATCGGGTGGCACCATCCACATCGAAGAAATCCAGGACCAGGTTGAACTGGCCCTGATGCGCGCCGGCGAGCAAAAAGTGGCTCGCGACTACGTGATCTACCGCGATGCCCGCTCCAAGGAGCGTGCTAACCGCGCCCCGGCCGAAGACACTGTCCAGGCTCACCCGTCGATTCGTATCACCCGCGCTGACGGCACGTTCGCACCTCTGGACATGGGCCGCCTGAACACCATCGTCACCGAGGCCTGCGAAGGTCTGGCAGAAGTTGACGGCGACCTGATCCAGCGCGAAACCCTGAAAAACCTCTACGACGGCGTAGCCCTGAGCGACGTCAACACCGCCCTGGTGATGACCGCCCGCACCCTGGTAGAGCGTGAGCCAAACTACTCCTTCGTAACCGCTCGCCTGCTGATGGACACCCTGCGTGCCGAAGGCTTGAGCTTCCTCGAAGTGGCAGAAAGCGCGACTCACCACGAGATGGCCGATCTGTACGCCAAAGCCCTGCCGGCCTACATCGCCAAAGGTATCGAGTTCGATTTGCTGAACCCGGTGCTGGCGACCTTTGACCTGGAAAAACTGGGCAAGGCGATCAACCACGAGCGCGATCAGCAGTTCACCTACCTGGGCCTGCAAACCCTGTACGACCGTTACTTCATCCACAAGGATGGCGTGCGTTTCGAACTGCCGCAGATCTTCTTCATGCGCGTGGCCATGGGCCTGGCAATCGAAGAGAAGCAAAAAGAAGACCGTGCCATCGAGTTCTACAACCTGTTGTCGTCCTTCGACTACATGGCTTCGACTCCGACCCTGTTCAACGCCGGCACCCAGCGTCCACAGCTGTCCAGCTGCTACCTGACCACAGTTCCGGATGACCTGTCGGGCATCTACCACGCGATCCACGACAACGCCATGCTGTCCAAATTCGCCGGTGGCCTGGGCAACGACTGGACTCCGGTACGTGCACTGGGTTCATGGATCAAGGGCACCAACGGCAAATCCCAGGGCGTGGTCCCGTTCCTCAAGGTAGTGAACGATACCGCCGTAGCCGTTAACCAGGGTGGCAAGCGCAAAGGCGCTGTCTGTGCCTACCTGGAAACCTGGCACATGGACATCGAAGAGTTCATCGAGCTGCGCAAGAACACCGGTGATGACCGTCGTCGTACCCACGACATGAACACCGCCAACTGGATCCCTGACCTGTTCATGAAGCGCGTCTTCGATGACGGCCCGTGGACCCTGTTCTCGCCATCCGAAGTACCGGACCTGCACGACCTGACCGGCAAGGCCTTCGAAGAGCGTTACGAGTACTACGAAGCCCTGTCCCAGTACCCGGGCAAGATCAAGCTGTTCAAGACCATTCAGGCCAAAGACCTGTGGCGCAAGATGCTGTCCATGCTGTTTGAAACCGGCCACCCGTGGCTGACCTTCAAAGACCCGTGCAACCTGCGCAGCCCGCAGCAGCACGTGGGCGTGGTCCACAGCTCGAACCTGTGCACCGAGATCACCCTGAACACCAACAAGGACGAAATCGCGGTCTGCAACCTGGGCTCGATCAACCTGCCGAACCACATCAAGGACGGCAAGCTCGATACCGACAAGCTCAAGCGCACCATCGATGTAGCCGTACGCATGCTCGATAACGTAATCGACATCAACTACTACTCGGTGCCACAAGCCCGCAACTCGAACTTCAAGCACCGTCCGGTCGGCCTGGGGATCATGGGCTTCCAGGACGCGCTGTACCTGCAGCACATTCCATACGCCTCGCAAGCGGCCGTGGAATTTGCCGACAAGTCGATGGAAGCGGTCAGCTACTACGCGATCCAGGCGTCCTGCGACCTGGCAGACGAGCGTGGCGCTTACGAGACGTTCCAGGGTTCGCTGTGGTCCAAAGGCGTACTGCCACTGGACTCGCAACAGATCCTGATCGAACAGCGCGGCCAGAAGTACATCGACGTTGACCTGAACGAATCCCTGGATTGGGCACCGGTTCGCGCCCGTGTTCAGAGAGGCATCCGTAACTCCAACATCATGGCCATCGCACCGACCGCCACCATCGCCAACATCACTGGCGTATCGCAGTCGATCGAACCGACTTACCAGAACCTGTACGTGAAATCGAACCTCTCGGGCGAATTCACCGTGATCAACCCGTACCTGGTTCGCGACCTCAAGGCCCGCGACCTGTGGGACTCGGTCATGATCAACGACCTGAAGTACTACGACGGTTCCGTGCAGCAGATCGAACGCATCCCGCAAGAGCTTAAAGAGCTGTATGCCACTGCGTTCGAAGTCGACACCAAGTGGATCGTTGACGCCGCCAGCCGTCGTCAGAAGTGGATCGACCAGGCTCAGTCGCTCAACCTGTACATCGCCGGCGCTTCGGGCAAGAAGCTGGACGTGACCTACCGCATGGCCTGGTACCGTGGTCTGAAAACCACTTACTACCTCCGTGCCCTGGCCGCGACCAGCACCGAGAAGTCCACCGTCAACACCGGCAAGCTCAACGCGGTGTCCAACGGCAACAACAGCGAAGACGTGGTTGCCGCGCCTGCCGGTCCTGCACCGGTGCCAAAGGCTTGCGCCATTGACGAGCCGGATTGCGAAGCTTGCCAATAAGCTGAGCCGTCAGACGGCTTGACCGCCTGACCGAAACCCCCGTTAAACCCTGGTAACAGTTGGGTTTAACGGGGGTTTTTTTATGGGCAACACACCCGCGTCCAGCGCTGGCAAGCCGGCTCCCACAAGGAGGTCACCAGCCCGTTGTCGGAGCCGGCGATTGGCCATAAGCACCCACAACGGTGCATCAGCGCTACAAAATGAATCACTCTGCACACCTCTGCCCGCCAATCCCCTTCAAATATGTTCAACCTGAACACCGACCTCTATGCCCTCTGCCCGCTTTTTTCTGTTTTGACATCTGGCCCGAAACAGGCCCGCTTATTGCTCTAGCCCCAGGGTGCCACTGACCACGGCCCTACCCATTCGAGGCGGAGAAATACAACATGAGTGCACCCGGCGAATTTCCTTTAAGCGAAGCCCCGCGTTCTGCACGCAAGGGGCTGCTATCGATTTCCATGGTGTTGTTCAGCTTCACGTTCTTTACCGGCACCATGTTCGCCGGCGGCAAACTGGGCATGGCGTTCAACTTCGTCGACATGCTGTGGATTGCGGCCATCGGTAACAGCCTGCTGGCCCTGTATGCCGCCGCACTGGCGCTGATTGCCGCCCGCAGCGGCCTGAATACGGTATTGATGGGGCGTTTTTGCTTTGGCGAGGCCGGCAGCCGTCTCTCGGACTTTCTGCTGGGTTTTGCCGAGCTGGGCTGGTTCGCCTGGGGCACGGCCACCGTGGCCATCGTACTGGTGAAAATGCTCGGCCTGGCTGAAGGCTTCACCTGGCCGCTGATGGTGTTTTTCGGGCTGGGTTTCAGCATCACCGCGATTATCGGCTACAGAGGGCTGGACGTGCTGTCGCGGGTCTCGGTGCCGCTGATGTTTGTCCTGTTGATCGTGTCCATGTACATCGCCACCCGCCATGTCGGCGGCTTCAAGGGCCTGGCAGCGGTAATCCCCCACGAAGCAATGACCTTCTCGGCCGCCATCACCATGGTCTTCGGCACGTTCGCCAGCGGCGCGACCCAAGCCACCAACTGGACCCGGCTATCGCGCACCGGGCGGATTGCCGTCATCGCCAGCGTGGTCAGTTTTCTGCTGGGCAATGGCCTGATGATAGTGGCCGGCGCATGGTGCGCCATGGTCTATCAACAGGCCGACATCGTCAGCGTGATGATGCTCCAGGGCCTGTCGTTCGCCGCGGTAGTCATGCTGTGCCTGAACCTTTGGACGATCCAGGGCCCGACCATCTACAACGTGTCGGCGGCAGCCTGCCATCTGGTGCGCAGCGAACGGCGCCGCACCATGACCCTGATCGCCGCTGCCGTCGGCGTGGTGCTGGCCATTGGCGGCATGTATGAAATGCTGATCCCGTTTCTGGTGCTGCTGGGCTCGATCATCCCGCCCATCGGGGGCGTGATCATGGCCGACTTCTGGTATCGCCATCACGGCAAATACCCGACGCTGGCCAGTGTGAAACTGCCGCGCTACAACGTCCCGGGCCTGACCGCCTACGCCTTCGGCGCACTGCTGGCCTACTGCTCACCGTGGATTGCGCCGCTGGTTGGAATTGCCGCTTCCGCCGCGTGCTACATCCTGCTGCTGGAAATCAGCCGCCGGCGTGCCGTGCTGCCCGTCGTGCAGGAGGACATTTGAGCCTCACGGTTGCAGAAATTCTGGGGCTGGCCGGCCTGGAAGAAATGACCCTGCGCGCCGGTGCCTGCAACCTGCAACGCAACGTGCGCTGGCCCTACGTGGCCGAGAACGAAGGCCTGAGGCAATGGGTCATGGGCGGCGAACTGGTGTTCGTCACCGGCATCAACCATCCCCGGGACGAGGCCAACTTGCTGCGTCTGGTGCACGAAGGCGACGCCAGCGGCATTGCCGGGCTGGTGATCCTGACCGGAGATGCCTTTATTCAGCGTATTCCGGACTCGGTCATAGCTCTGTGCGAGGAATACGGTCTGGTGCTGATCGAACAGCCGTACTTGCTGAAGATGGTTATTGTCACGCACCTGATCGGCACGGCGCTGGTACAAATGGGCCAGACCAAGCGTTCACGCCACGACATTCTGGCGCAGTTGCTCAGCGGCGATTATCCGAGCCTGGCCACTGCCCGCCAGCGTGCGGCGCACTTGAAACTGCCTCTGGACGGCCCGCGACGCCTGGTGGCAATGCGGCTGTCGGCGGTCGGCGTGCTGTTCGACAACCATGCCCCGGATGCCGCAGAACGGTTATTGCAACAAACGCGACAGGCCGTACAGGATCATCTGGATATCTGGGCCCGTGCCCTGCCCCGCGCGCTGCCGGTCATCGTCCAGGGGGATCTGTTCATCCTGCTGCTGAACGAGGGCGAAACCATTCGCGCCGAACTGGGCTGCCTGTATCGCGACTTGCATGCCATGATCGGTGACATGGCGCTGTTCATGGGGGTGGCGAGCAAGGCAGAGGATTGCGGCCACTACCATCAGGCGCTGAACGAGGCGCGCCAGGCCCTGGATGTTGCAGAAAATCTGCGCCCGGCCAGCGGTTTCTGTGATTTCAGTGAGCTGGGGGTGCTGCGCCTGTTGCAGGCCATTGGCGAACGCTCGGTGATCGAGGCATTCGTGCAGCAGACCCTGGGTTCCATGATCGAGCCCCGGCGCAAGCAACCCCACAGCCTGCTTGAAACCCTGGACGCCCTGCTCCAGGAAAACGGCAATGCCCTGCAGGCGGCCCGGCGTTTGAACATTCACCGAAACACCATCAACCAACGGATACAACGCATCGAGCAACACAGCGGACAATCGCTCGATGACCCACTTTTCAGAATGAATGCTTCGGTTGCCCTCCTCGTGTGGCGCATGACCGAAGCCCAACGACAGGACCAAGCATGAACATCATCAATGCCACGCTACGTAAAACTCCAGGCCTGTATACGGTCAGCTGCGAGGGCGAGCGCATTAGCGCCATAACCCAGCAGTGCGCCAGTGTGATGGCGCAGGCGGGCGATATCGACGCTCAAGGCCAATTGCTGATCGCGCCCCTGGTGGAACCGCATATCCACCTGGATGCCGCCCTCACGGCGGGCCAGCCCGAGTGGAACCTGAGCGGCACGCTGTTCGAAGGCATCGAACGCTGGGCGCAGCGCAAGGAAACCATCACCCATGAAGACACCAAACAGCGCGCCCACACCACCATCCGCATGCTGGCCGAGCATGGCATTCAGCATGTGCGTACCCATGTCGACGTCACCGACCCGACGCTGGCTGCCCTCAAGGCGATGATCGAGGTCCGTGAAGAAGCCCGGGGGCTGATCGACCTGCAAATCGTCGCCTTCCCCCAGGAAGGAATCGAGTCCTACGCCGGCGGCCGTGAGTTGATGATCCGTGCAGTGGAGATGGGCGCCGATGTGGTCGGCGGCATTCCGCACTTTGAAAACACCCGCGAGCAAGGCGTCAGCTCGATCAAGTTTCTGATGGACCTGGCTGAGCGCAGCGGTTGCCTGGTGGACGTGCACTGCGACGAAACCGACGACCCGCACTCGCGCTTTCTTGAAGTGCTGGCCGAAGAGGCCCGGGTCCGCGGTATGGGCAGCCGGGTAACCGCCAGCCATACCACGGCCATGGGGTCCTACGACAATGCCTATTGCTCGAAACTGTTTCGCCTGCTCAAGGCTTCGGGGATCAATTTCGTTTCGTGCCCGACCGAAAGCATTCACTTGCAAGGGCGCTTTGACAGCTTTCCAAAACGCCGCGGCGTGACCCGCGTGGCCGAACTGGACCGCGCCGGGATGAACGTGTGCCTGGGCCAGGACTCGATCAAGGACCCCTGGTATCCGCTGGGTAACGGCAACATTCTGCGGGTGCTGGATGCGGGTTTGCACATCTGCCACATGATGGGCTTCGAAGACCTGGCACGTTGCCTGGACCTGGTCACCGACAACAGTGCCCGCACCCTCAACCTTGGCGAGGGTTATGGCATCGCCGTCGGCCGGCCGGCGAACCTGGTGATACTGGACGCCGACAGTGATTACGAAGCAGTACGCCGCCAGGCCAAGGCCCGGGTCTCGATCCGTGCCGGCAAAGTGCTGATGACCCGGGTACCGGAGCGGGTTGAATTCAACAGACCCTGAAGCCATTGTGGGAGCTGGCTTGCCAGCGGTACAAACGACGCGGTACAGCTGCAACACCGCACCGCTGCAATCGCCAACAGGCTGGCTCTCACAATCAGTAGCAAGCCCCCTGCTTCAACAACAAAAAGCCCCGGCATTGGCGTGCCGGGGCTTTTTGTCGTGCTGCCCGCTATCAGGTCATCTGAATAATGGTCTGCATGATGGTGCTTTGGGTCGAGATGGTCTTGGCGTTGGCCTGGTAGTTGCTCTGCGCCTTGATCAGGTCCACCAGTTCACTGGTCAGGTTGACGTTGGAGTCTTCCAGCGAGTTGGACTGGATCGCGCCCAGGCTGCCGACCTTCGGCGCATCGTAGCCGGCCAGGCCCGAAGCGAAAGTCTCTTTCCAGGCAGTACCGCCCGCCGGCTGCAGGCCTTGTTCGTTGGTGAAGCTGGCCAGCGAGATCTGGCCAATGGCACGGCTCTGGTTGTTGCTGAAGTTGGCGAACATCACGCCTGAACCATCGATGGTCAGGTTGTTGATCTGGCCGGTAGCGTAGCCGTCCTGGGTTGGCGGGTTGCGCGAGGTGTCGGTGTTGTACTGGGTGGTACTGGCCATGTTGATGCCAAAGCCGTCATCTTTGGCCTTGGCGCCGTTGGACACCCATGCACCATTGACGGTTGCGCCAGGCATCCAGTCCGCGACAGTCAAAGTGCTGCTGATGATGTCCGGGCCTCCGGCAACCGGGTTCGGCGTCGTGACGCTGACCAGGGCACCGGTCGAATCGAAACTCATGGTCGAGGCCACCGGATCTTTGGCGCCGGCGCCGCTGACCGGGCTGCCATCAGGGTTGCGGCCGTCGATCAGGGTGTAGGTCTTCCAGGTGTTGGAACCGGTCTTCACCATGTACTGATCCATCGGGTGCGGGTTGCCCTGGGTATCGTAGACGGTGGTGTTGAATTTTTTGCTGTAGCTGGCGGTCTCGCCCGGGTCGAACTTGTTCACGACCTGATCAATAGTGTCGGCATTGGAGTTCAGGTTGATCGTGGACTCCACCGAGCCGGTCGGCTTGGGCGCCAGGTTGGAAGTATCGATACGCAGGTCGGTCAAGGTGCCGTTGACGATATTGCCGTTGGCATCCACGCCATAGCCCTGCAAGCGCGACGTGCCGTCTGTGCTGGTCACGTAACCGTCCTTGTCGGACTTGAAGGTCCCGGCGCGGGTGTAGCTCAGGGAGCCATTGTCACTGAGCACGAAGAAGCCGCTGCCGGAGATGCCCATGTCCAGCAGGTTGCCGGTGTTATTGATCGCCCCCTGGCCAAAGTTTTGCGAGACCGCCGCCAGGTTGACGCCGCTGCCGACCGTCTTGCTGCCGATCCCCAGCTTGCTGGCCGAGTAGATATCGGCGAACTCGGCACGGGACGCCTTGAAGCCGGTGGTGGCGACGTTGGCGATGTTGTTGCCGGTAACGTCAAGTTGCTTGTTGGCCGCATACAGGCCGCTAAGGCCGATATTGAATGACATGTGTCTCTCCTTGGGTCGGCTTAGAGGCCAATGGTCTGGACTTTGGATATGCCAATGCTGCCCAGGCCTGCGAGGTTGAGCATGATTTCACCGCCGGTCTTACTCAGGGTCACGCTGTTGACCGTGGCTGGCAGGTAGGTGGTGAGCGCGGTAGTGGTCGTGTCGGTTTTACTGGATGCGGTAAAGGTGTAGTTACCCTTGTCCAGCAACAGGCCGTCGTCATCCTTGCCGTCCCAGGTGAAGTCGACATTGCCGGCTTTCTGGGTGCCCATGTCGATGGTCCTGACCACCTCACCGTCCGCATCGGTAATAGTGATGGTGGGTTTGGAATCGGCATCCTTGACCACCACGGTGCCGTTAAACGGCTTGCCGCTGGCGGGGTCGACATAGGCTTCGCCGGTTTGCACTATCACCGAACGGCCCACCAGCGACGACGCCTGCAAGGCTTGCGACGACTGCAGGCCACCCGTGATGGAATTCACCGAATCGTTCAGGGTGGTGATGCCCTCCAGGCTGCTGAACTGCGCCAGCTGGGCAACGAACGCCGTGTTGTCCTGCGGGTCCAGCGGGTTCTGGTTTTTCAGCTGGGTGACCAGCAATTGCAGGAATGCATCCTTGCCCAGGGAGCTACTGCCGGCAACGGCCTTGGACGCCCCGCCCAGGCTGGTGTCGGTGGTCGTGGTCCGGGCCGAGTTGGCGAGTACCTGATTAAGGGTCGGGCCGCTGGTGGAATCGGTCACACTCATTTGCGTCGTCCCTTATCACTGACCGAGGGTCAGGACCTTCTGCATCATGGTTTTGGCGGTGTTCATCATTTCCGCGTTGGTCTGGAACGAACGGCTGGCAGAAATCATGTCAGCCATTTCTTCAACCACATTGACGTTGGGGTAGTACACGTAGCCCTTGGCGTCGGCAGAAGGATGGCTGGGCTCGTAACGGGCCTGGAGCTCGCTCTGGTCCTCGACCACACCCAGCACCTGCACGCCTTTGCCGGCACCGTCCTGGTTCTGGAACAGTGAACCGTCGGTGCCGTTTTGCGCGCCCTGAAACATGGTGGCAAACACCGGGTGCCGCGCGCGGTAAGTCTGGTCGATGCTCGACGACACGGTATCGGCGTTGGCGATGTTACTGGCGACGGTGTTCAGGCGCGTGGTCTGCGCGCTCATGCCACTACCGGCGATATTGAAAACACTGGCTAGAGACATGAATTACTCCCCGCGCAGGGCTGACATCAGCCCTTTGAATTTGCTGTTGAGCAAAGTGAAGCTGGCCTGGAAGTTGACCGCATTCTCTGCGTAGTTCGACTGTTCCAGCTGTGCATCCACCGTGTTCTGGTCAATCGACGGTTGCATCGGCACCCGGTACTGCAGTGACTCGTCGCCACTGCTCAGGCCCTGGGCTTCGATGTGCCGGCCGTTGGTCTTGTTCAACGCAAACGTGCCGTTCTGGTTTTTGTCACTTTGTGCGGCGAGCACGGAGGCAAAATCCAGGTCCCGAGCCTTGTAGTTCGGGGTATCGGCATTGGCGATATTGTTCGCCAGCACTTCGGCCCGCTGTGCGCGGAAGCCCAGGGCCTGTTCGTGGATACCGAGCGCTTTATCGAAGCTGATGCTCATGTCGGGAAACCTTTGTGGGCTGACCTGAACGCAATTCAGGCTTTATATGACATGAACTGAGCAAACCCCGTGCCAATTACCTAAGGCCCATATTTCAGGGCTTTGCAGGGAGATGGGGCGCGGCAATGTCATAAAAGCGGCAATGCCTGACCGCTGACTGCCGTTTTTCTGCCGCCCCCTCCCTGCTCCTGCAGGGAAAGATTGGCAGGCATAAAAAAGGAGCCGTACAAGGGCTCCCGTTTTGCTTACTTGGCCTGGTAAATGATCCCCGGGCTGCATTGCACCATCTGGTAATGATCCGGCAAGCCATTAAGCGCTTCGGAGGCCCCCAAAAACAGGTAGCCGCCCGGCTTCAAGGTGCTGTGAATGCGCAGCAAGATGTCTCTCTTCACTTCAGCCGAAAAATAGATCAGCACGTTGCGACAAAACACGATGTCGAACTTGCCAAACCCGGCGTAGCTGTCCAGCAGGTTGAAGGAGCGGAACTCGACCCGGCTCTTGATTGCCGCTTTGAGCACCCAGCGCCCGGGCCCTTTGGGGTCGAAATAGCGCTGCAAGCGCTCTTGCGACAGACCGCGACCAATCGCCAGGTTGTCGTATTCGCCGGTTCTGCAGGTATTGAGCATCAAGCTGGAGAGGTCGGTGGCCACAATTTGCACCCCGGCTTTCAACTGTCCCGGATTGCTGCGCTCAAACTCGTCAATCGCCATCGACAGCGAGTAGGGTTCCTGCCCCGAAGAGCACGCCGCCGACCAGATACGCAGACGCTGACCGGGACTGGCCTTGATCTGCTCGGGCAGGACTTTGTTCTTCAGTACTTCATAGGGGTAGGTATCGCGAAACCACAGGGTTTCGTTGGTGGTCATGGCATCGACCACCTGCTCGCGCAACCCGCTGCGGGGCTGGCTCTGAATGCGCTGAATCAGCTCGCCCAGGGACTTGATCCCTTGCTGCTCCATCAGCTTGTTGAGACGACTGGAGACCAGGTACTGCTTGTTCTCACCCAGCAAAATGCCACAGGCTTTTTCCAGGAAAACCCGGAACTGTTGAAAATCCAAATTAGCCGTCGACAAATGATCGCGCCTCTTAAATCGTTTTGACCGCCAGGGATGAACCCTGGCTATGGTCTGCTGCTTTGATCCGGTCTACTACCCGGGATGCCAGGTCATCGGGGCGAAACTTGGCCAGGAAGTCATCGGCACCGACTTTCTTGACCATCGCCTGATTAAATACACCGGACAATGAAGTATGCAGAATGATGTGCAAATTTTTCATGCGTGGATCGTTACGAATCTCGGCGGTCAGGGTATAGCCGTCCATTTCCGGCATCTCGATATCCGAAATCATCATCAGAAGCTCTTCGGCCGGGTCCTTGCCCTCACCCGCCATGTTGCGCAGGTAGTCCAGCGCCTGACGGCCGTCGTTCAGCGATATCACCTCGACCCCGACCGTTTGCAGGCAACGGGCAACCTGTTTGCGCGCCACCGACGAATCATCGACCGTCAGCACCCGCAAAGACAGCGCTCTGGCTTGGGTTTCGACATCTACCACCCCCTGGGAAATGGTTTCCGGCGAAGGCGAAACTTCAGCCAGAACCTTTTCCACATCGATGATTTCCACCAGTTGCTCGTCCAGTCGCGTCACAGCCGTCAAGTAATGGTCGCGACCGGCACCCTTGGGTGGCGGATGAATGTCTTCCCAGTTCATGTTGACGATACGCTCGACCGAACGAACCAAAAAGCCCTGGGTCTTGGTGTTGTACTCGGTGATGATGACAAACGGGCTGCTTTGATCTTGCAGGGGACCCGACCCGGTGGCCATTGCCAGATCGAGAATCGGGATGGTCGCCCCGCGAATATTCGCCACTCCACATACCACTGGATGGGATTTGGGGATCATTGTCAGCTTGGGGCATTGCAGCACTTCCCTGACTTTGAACACGTTGATCCCGTACAGCTGTGGCCCGTCCAGACGAAACAACAACAGTTCAAGGCGGTTTTGCCCTACCAGTTGAGTGCGCTGGTTAACCGCATCCATCACCCCGGCCATACTCAGCTCCTGTTAAAACTTTAAGTTACGACACACATTGCCCGGCAAACGGCACGGGCTTTGCTATTTATCTGCCATGAACGCTAAAACGACAAAATCCTGCCACGTGCCGCGCTGCTGTTTCAGCCTGCTTGCGGCCTTGTGCCTGACGGTTATCGGCATGCCGTCCCACGCCGATGAATTCACATCGCCTGATCAGCTTATCGGCGTGACCCAGGGCTTTCTTGAATTTACCGTCGAAGACTACCTTGCCACTGGTCAGATCGAGGGCCGCTATCAAATCCAGGTCAACAACCTCGACCCCCGGCTGCGCCTGGCCTGGTGTGACAAGGAATTGACAGCCAGCCTCGAGAGCCCGGCCCAACCCATGGGCCGCGTCATTGTGCGCGTACGCTGTGAAGGGCTCTCACCCTGGACCATCTTTGTTCCGGCACAGGTCAAACTGTTCCGCGATGTCGTCACCGTGACCCACCCCCTGCAGCGCGGCATGGTCATCGACTACGCCGATGTCACCCTGCGCGAGCGCGATATCAGCCTGATCAAACAGGGCTACCTGACCGCGACCGAGCTGGCAGTGGGGCAAAAGCTGCTGCGGCCCATGGTCACTGATCAGGTGCTGACCCTCACCCATCTGGAGCAGGCTGCGGCCGTGCGTAAAGGCGATCACGTGGTGATCAGCGCACGTAGCGGCACATTAAGTGTCAAGATGCCCGGCGAGGCCCTGTCTGATGGTGGCCTCAGCGAACAGATCCGGGTTAAGAACCTGAACTCCAAGCGCGTCATCCGGGCACGGATTACCGCACCGGGCCAGGTTGAAGTAGCACTCTAGGAAAATTGGCATCAGTTTCGCGACTTTCCTACACTGTGCCTTGACGCAGGTCAGTACCGACAAGCAGTCAGCCATGATTAATCGCGCCTAAAGTTTTCCCGGATTTGGCCGAAAACATGGCAAGCGTCCAAATACCCAGAGGTTTTTCGTCATGGTCATCGACTTTAGCCGTCTCAACAGTGCCCCGCCCTTAAGCGGCAGTACCCGCAGCAATGCCAACCAGGAAGCGGGTAGCGCCACGCAAGCGGCCCCTGCAAAAAAACCTGAACAAACCAGTGTCAGCGCCCCAAGCGGTGAATCTGTGCACCTCAGTCAAGAAGCTCAACAGTTGCAGAAAATCAGTGACTCGTTGCGTGACCAACCGGTGGTCGATAAAAATCGGGTTGCCGAATTGAAGCAAGCCATTGCCGATGGCAGTTATAAAGTCGACAGCAATCGGGTTGCCGGCAAACTGCTGAATATAGAAGCTGAGCGCTAGGCCCACGGCCAGTGCCAGGCTTTTGGACGCTTAACACCCATGAGCCCGACATGCACAACATCCACGATGAAAATTTGCTGCAACTGATCAATGACGATCTGGCACCGGCCGAGCAACTGCTCGGCCTGTTGCAGGACGAGTCCATTGCCCTCAAAAGCCGCGACATGCGGGTGCTGGAAAATATTCTGGCGCGTAAACAGTCGCTGATCATCCTGCTTGAACAGCATGGCCGCCGACGCAGCGAGATACTGGCAAGCCTGGGCTTGACCACCAACCGCCGCGGCCTCGAAAGCCTTGCCAGCCACTCCAGCGTGGGCGAGCAATTGCTGACACAGAGCGATCTGCTGAACCAGTTGCTGGCCCGGTGCCAGGCAGCCAACCTGCTAAACGGCCAATCGATCCAGACGCAACAGGCGATCACCGCCAATCAGTTGCGCATCCTGCACGGCGGCGAAGCGCCTTCGCTGTATGACGCCCGCGGCTCGACCTCAATGCTGGATAAACCCCGCGCTTACAGCCAGGCCTGAACCTGCACGGTCACGCTATCTAGACACGCAACACAATGGCAAAATGCCACCCCCCTGCGTGTTGCTGTTTATTGTCCGGAGACCGCTGAACCGTGTTCGATTCCCAAGATGCTCCGCAGCCACCCAAGGTGCTTTCCACACCTTTGGAAGTGGCCTCCAGCCTGCGCATGCTGCAAGAGAGCCATGACCCGCTGATTATTACGTTCCAGGACCGCATCCAGCGCTTCCAGAGCTATGTGGTCGAAGTGGATCGTGAGGGCAACTCCATGGCCCTGGACGAAATGATCCCCCGTGACGGCGAGCGTTTTCTTCAGGACGGCGTACCGTTTCGAGTTGAAGGTTTCCATGAAGGCGTACGCATCGCCTGGGAATGCACCAGCCGCCTGACCATTGACGACGCCCATGACCACCGCTGCTACCGCACCGCCCTGCCGGGCGAAGTGCTGTACCACCAGCGGCGCAACGCATTTCGCGCGGCGCTCAAACTGGCCAATCTGGTGAATGTCGATGTGGCGGGCGAAAAGCTCAAGGCGCCGCTCAAGGGCAAGCTGCTTGATGTATCGGCCACGGGCTGCAAATTGCGCTTCGAAGGCAATATCGGCGAGAGCATGCAGCTGGGCCAGGTGTATGAGCGCTTCAGTGCCGCCCTGCCCTTCGGCGCCATGACAACGGCCGTGGAGTTGCGCTACCTGCATTTTGAAGAGCGCCTCAACGTCACCTTTGCGGGCCTGCGGTTTCACAACATCAGCGGGGCTGTGCAGCGTCAGGTCGAGCGTTTTGTCTATCAACTGCAGCGCGAAGCGCGCCAGTTCGATAAAGACGACTACTGATAAGCCTGTAAAAAAGAAATAAACCTGTAGGAGCGAGCTTGCTCGCGAGCTCTTCAAAGAGAGATCAAAAGCTCGCCCCTACAGTCAGTTCGCTCCTGCCTTCAGGGCTCAGGCCTGGTTTCAGGTTCTGAATGCCCGGTTTCAGGCTCGGGTTCAGGCTCCGGCGCGATGTTGTCCACCATCTGATCCTGCACCACCTGCTCATCCACCCGCGGGTCAAGCGCTGCCACCAGCGGTGAGCTGGACATGCTGTCAGGCATGGCAACGTGATGCAGAGGCGCATCGTCGACCTGGTGCAGGTTGGTGACCGCATTCGGCCGTATGCGCCAAACCAGCAGTAACCCCGCAACGCTGAAAAACGCGTAGAGCATATGGCTGCCAAACAGTTTCATCAGCACCCCGGTCACCAGAGGGCCGATGCTCGCGCCAATGCCGTAGGTCACCAGCAGCATGGCGGTCAGCGAAACCCGGCGCTCGCCTTCAATGTGGTCGTTGGCAAACGCCACAGCCAGCGGGTAAATACAGAACTGCACCAGCGCACTCAGGCAACCTGCTGCAAACAACACTTGCAGCGGCACTGAAGGCAGGATTGCCAGCGGCAATGAAACCACCGCCAGGATCAAGGCAAAGATCCGGATCAGCAAAGGCCGGTCATAACGGTCCGACAGCCAGCCCAGCGGCCACTGCACCAGCAGGCCGGCGAAAATGCAGCAGCCCATATACAGGCCGACCAGTTCGGTGGACAGCCCTTGCTGCGACGCATACAGCGGCGCCAGGCCGTAAAAGGAGCCGACCAGCGAGCCGGCGCCCAGTACCGCAATCAATGACTGCGGTACCCGTTTCATAAAAAATTTCGGGTCCATCGGTGCCGGGTGCAGCGGCGCCGGGTGAATCCGCCGGGTCATGGCCACGGGCACCAGGCACAGGGCAAAACACAACGCCACCAGCATCAGCAATTCAGGGCCCAGGGCCGGATGAATCACCAGTACAAGCTGGCCGAGTACCAGACCCAGGTAGGAAGCGATCATGTACAGACTGAACACCACCCCACGCTGCTTGGCATCAGCCTGCTCGTTGAGCCAGCTTTCGATGACCATGTACTGGCACATCATGCCCAGACCGACGATCACCCGCAGCAGCAACCATATCGGCAACCAGTCCGTCAGGCCGTGGCACAGTACTGCTGCCCCGACGATACCGGCGCAGGTGGCATAGGCCCGGATATGACCGACACGGGCAATCAGCCGGTGACCGATCTTGCCGCCCAGCACCAGACCAAAATAGTTGGCCGCCATCAATGCGCCGATCCACAAGCCGTCGACATCGTCGGCAGCCAGGCGCAGGGCAAGATAGGTGCTCAAAAGCCCCGAGCCGATCAACATCATCAGCGAAGCAAAATACAGGGCGCGAAAAGACTTCCAGATTTGGTGCATGGCGTTCCGTGCAGCTCCGTGTGCGGGCCGCCGGCAATCCTTCGATAGCCGGCGGCCACAGTGTCAAACGCTCATGCCAAGTGGCAGGCGCTTGAACGATTAAGCCTGAGCCGCCAATACACGACGCTCCCAGGGGGTGATTTCATCATAGAAGCTGGTGAGTTCCAGGGTCTTGGACGCAATGTAACCTTCGATGAACTCCTTACCGAACAGTTCAATCGCCAAGTGACTGCGTTTGAGACGCTCAAGGGCGGCATGCAAGGTACATGGCAGGGACAAAGAATCCGGCACTTCGAATTCACCCTGGATCGCAGCCGTCGGCTCCAGCTCGTTTTCAATCCCGTACAGGCCCGCCGCAAGGCTCGCGGCAATCGCCAGATAGGGGTTGGCGTCTGCCCCCGGCAAGCGGTTTTCGACCCGCCGGGCGACCGGTGAACTGGCCGGAATCCGCAACCCTGCGGCACGGTTGTCATGGGACCAGCAGGCATTGTTCGGCGATGCATAAGGGTGGCACAGGCGCTGATAGGAGTTGACGTTCGGCGCAAACAGCGCCGTAAAGTCAGCCATGCCCGCCTGTTGTCCGCCGATAAAATGACGGAAGGTAGCGGTCGGCTGCCCCGCCTCATCGCTGAACACATTACGTCCGCTGCCCAGTTCCACCACACTTTGGTGAATATGCATCGAGCTGCCGGCCGTGTGCGCCAGGGGCTTGGCCATGCACACCACGGTCAGGCCATGTTTGAGTGCGACTTCTTTAAGCAGGTGCTTGAACAAAAAGGTCTGGTCGGCCAGCAGCAGCGGATCGCCATGCAGCAGGTTGATCTCGAACTGGCTGACGCCCATTTCGTGCATGAAGGTGTCACGGGGCAAGCCCAGTGCCGCCATGCACTCATAGACTTCATTGAAGAACGGCCGCAGACCGTTATTGGAACTGATGCTGAACGCCGAAAAACCGTCTTCGCGACGACCGTCCAGACCCACCGGCGGACGGAACGGCTGGGTCGGATCGGGGTTGGGCGCGAACACAAAGAACTCAAGCTCTGTCGCCACCACCGGCGCCAGGCCGCGAGCGGCATAACGGGCGATGACCGCCTTCAACTGGCCACGGGTCGACAAACGCGAGCTTTCACCGCTGAATTCATCCGCGTCGCAAATGGCCAGCGCCCGGGGTTGCTGGCTCCAGGGCAAGGGATAGATGTGGGCCGGGTCAGGCACCAGTGCCAGATCGCCATCATCGCTGCCGTAAAAGCGCGCCTCGGGATAACCGCCCATGATGCATTGCAGCAACACCCCCCGGGCCATTTGCAAACGCCGCCCTTCGAGGAACCCCGCTGCAGTCATTACCTTGCCCCGGGGAACGCCGTTCAAATCGGCAGTCACACATTCAATCTCGTCAATGCCGGTCAATCGCTGTGCGAGAGAGCGCTGGTCATCGGTCGTCATGACACTTTCCTTGTTGTGGTACGGGCCGCGAACGGCAATCCGTACAAAATACGCACCACCCGTTCGGGATTTCAAGCAGTCGCCGAACAATTCCTGGAATACCCTCGTAGTCGCTGCCGAGGAACGAGGGCTGCGATAAGGGCCCCAGGCCTTCAGATGTTCAGCTCGCTGAATCTGCCCTCGCAGTCTTTGTTCCTTGGCAGCGACGACGTAGAGCGTGATAGCGCGAAAAAACGCCGATACCTATGCAACGGCAACACAAGCCATTAGGGTGGCGATTCTATTTTTCTTCGCAGTGCCCGGCATGCCTAAAGACGACACTCACTTGATCACCGCCCACGACGTCGCGCGCCATGCCGGAGTCTCCCGCTCAGCGGTTTCACGCACCTTCACCCCGGGCGCCAGCGTGTCGCCGCTTACCCGCGACAAGGTCATGGCTGCGGCCCGGGCCCTGGGTTACCAGGTCAATCTGATCGCCCGCACCATGAACAAGGGCTACAGCAATTTCGTCGGCGTGGTCACCGCAGGTTTTGAAAGCCCGTTTCGGGCCAGCCTGCTCAGTCCGATCACCGAGGCGCTGAACAAACAGGGGTTGATGCCACTGTTGATGAACGCCGATGACCCGCGGCAACTCGAACAGTCACTGCACGAACTGCTCAGCTACCAGATTGCCGGGGTGATTCTGACCTCGGCATCACCGCCGCTGTCGGTGGTTCAGCATTACCTGAAACACCAGATCCCGGTGGCCATGATCAACCGCGGACACGAACTGGAAGGCGCCGAGGTAATCGGCAGCGACAACCGCGGCGGCGGCCGCCTGGCAGCGGCCACCCTGCTCGCGGGTGGCGCCAGACGCCTGGCCTTCATCGGCCAGGGGCAAAACAACTTCAGTAGCCGCGAACGCTGGGAAGGCTTTCGCGACCGGCTCGCCGAAGCGGGCCTGAGCCCGGTCGCGGTTCTGGATGCAGCGCCCAGCTATGACGGCGGACTTGGCGCCGTACAACAATTGTTCAGCGGCCGCGAGCGACCGGACGCCCTGTTCTGTGCCACCGACATGCTGGCCCTGGGCGCGCTGGACGGGCTGCGTTACAAGTTGCAGTTATCGGTGCCGAACGACGTGCAAGTCATAGGTTTCGACGATATTCCCCAGGCTGCGCACCTGGCCTACAACCTCACCACCCTGCGCCAGAACAGCAGTGAACTGGCAAAAAGCGCGGTAGCCGCAATTGTCGCCCGTCGCAAAAATTTTCAGCACTGTGGCCTGCACGGCTCTATTGCGGTGTCTCTGGTTCGTCGCGGCAGTACAGTGGAATAATTGTTTTATTTTTATGTTGAATTGAATTTTTGTTTCGTGTTGTATTAGCCCCAACAGTGAATCGCCCCCTGCCCGCCCCAAGGCAAAAAGGTCCATTCACTTTTTTTAAACAGCAGATTGCACACGTGTGCAATCCAAGGAAAAAAAGCATGCCGGCAACCCTCACTGCTCATCTGGACCTCGACCCAAACCAGCCGCTGGCCCTCGAACATCGCTACCTGCAAGCCCAGCGCATCGCCGTACAGGCGGCGCAGCTGGGGCTTGAATACTATCGCCAGCGCGAAACCCTGGAAGTCGCGCACAAGGACGGTGTTGGCCAGGACGTGGTCAGCATGGCCGACCGCGAACTGGAAGATTTCATCAAGGGGCAATTGGCCCAACACTTCCCCGAAGATGGCTTTCTCGGCGAAGAAACCGGCGGCAGCGATTTGCAGGCACGCTGCATCTGGGTGGTCGACCCGATTGATGGCACCAGCTGCTTCGTCAACGGCCTGCACACCTGGTGTGTGTCCATCGGCTTGCTGGTGGATGGCGTGCCCAGCCTGGGCGCCGTGGCCGACGCCAACCACGACGAACTATTCCATGCCTGCAAAGGCCTGGGCGCCTACGTCAACCAGACCCCCATCGTGGTCAACCCGGCTGTCGATCTGACCCTGGGCGTAACCGGGGTCGGTACCTCCCATCGACGGGGCAAGGAACACTTTCTGCCATTCATCAAACAGCTGCTGGATGAAGGCGGAATGTTCATTCGTAATGGTTCGGGTGCATTAATGATCGCCTACGTCGCCGCCGGGCGCCTGCTCGGTTACTACGAAACCCATATCAACAGCTGGGATTGCCTTGCCGGTCTGGTACTGGTCAGCGAAGCCGGCGGTCAATGCAGTGACTTTTTAAAGGACCGGGGCCTGATCGAAGGCAACCCGCTACTGGTGGCCGCGCCTCAGCTGTACCCGGCACTGGCCCGTATGATCGGGCCTTCTCTGAACAGCTGACTGCTGTGGCAGCGGGCTCAACCCGGCAGGTCAGATCAATCAGGCTGTACCGGACAGATCCAGAAAAGGTTTTACAAGCAGGCCCCTAGAAAAACAAAAACAGGAAATCTTGCGCCATGAAATCTCTACTCAATGCCTTCAAGGCTGCACCTGCCCGCGAGGGTATCCCCAGCCAGGACATGCAAAGGTTCAGGGTTTTGCGCTGGCAGACCTTTATATCCATGTCACTGAGCTACGCCTTGTTCTACGTGTGTCGCCTCTCGTTCAACGTGGTCAAGCCGGCACTGGTATCGAACAACATTCTGAGCCCCACCCAACTGGGCATCATCGGCTCGGCGCTGTTCTTCGCCTATGCCATCGGCAAACTGGTCAACGGCTTTCTGGCCGATCACTCCAATGTGCGCCGCTTCATGATGCTGGGCCTGCTGCTCAGCGCCATCGTCAATGCCTGCATGGGCATGACCACCAACACCATCATTCTGACCCTGATCTGGGGCCTCAATGGCTGGGCCCAATCCATGGGGGTCGGGCCGTGCGTGGTCTCGCTGTCGCGCTGGTACACCGACAAGGAACGCGGAACCTTCTATGGCTTCTGGTCGATTGCCCATAGCCTGGGCGAAGCCTTGACCTACGTGGCCGTGGCCGCTGTGGTGGTGACCTGGGGCTGGCAGTTCGGCTACTGGCTCGCCACCCTGATGGGCCTGGCGGGGCTGGCCCTGATTTACTTTTTTATGGCCGACTCGCCACAAAGTTGCGGCTTCCCCCCGGTACAAGCCCCTGAACCCCATGACAAGACGGGGCCGAGCATCTTCGGCAAACAGCTGGAACTGCTGAAAAACCCGGCCCTGTGGCTGCTCGCCCTGGCCTCTTGCCTGATGTACATCGGGCGCTATGCAGTGATTTCCTGGGGCGTGTTCTTCCTGGAAAACGCCAAGGCCTACAACACCCTCAGCGCCTCGACACTGATCTCCATTACCGGGGTTTTCGGGATTATCGGTACCGGCCTGAGCGGGCTGATTTCGGACCGTTTCTTCAACGGCAAGCGCAATGCCCTGGCGATGATCTTCGGCTTGATGAACACCGCGTCGCTGGCCGCATTCCTGTTCGTTCCGGCCGGCCACTATTGGCTGGATGCTACGGCCATGATGTTCTTCGGTCTGTCGATGGGGGCTCTGCTGTGTTTCCTCGGCGGCCTGATGGCCACTGACATTGCCTCCAAAAGCGCTTCCGGTGCTGCGCTGGGCATGATCGGTATCGCCAGCTATGGCGGCGCTGCAGCAGGTGAAATTCTCACCGGCGTACTGATCGAGCACGGCACTACGGTGTTGAGCAATGGCAGCAAGGTCTATCAATTCCAGACCCTGTCGATCTTCTGGGTCAGTGCCTCGCTGATCTCGGTGCTCATGACCGCCCTGTTTGCCCTGTATATCCAAAAGCGCACACAACCGCCTATGGGTAAAACAGCAGCCTTTGCTGAACCGGCAAAGATTTAAACCGCTCTTGATCCTGAAACAAAAAGTGACATATACCTGCAACATTCATCCCGCATAGTTGGCGACTGGCCAGCAAGGAGTTGTGTGTTTCCCAAGAGCAATACCGCCGTGTCTTGGAACTAACAACAACAATAAACGAGCAAACAAGATGACCTATCCATTGAATGAAGCCCTGAACACATCTTTTTTTTCGCCGCGGAATGCACACGTGTGCAAACCCGGTCGCTACAACGGTCTGATCGCCGCCCTGTGCTTCACCGCACTGGAAGGCGCGCTCATGCTGATGCCCACTGCGTCCCACGCACTGGATCTGGACTACCAGCATCAGTACAACGAAAAGGATCGCGACCACACCGACAAGGTGATGATCACCCAGGCCCTGGACAATGGCCTGGCGTTCTCCTTCCAGATGGTTGCCAGCCCCGCAGTCAAGGAAAACGGTCAGCCCGGCCAGCCGTTTGAACACATGACCAAGGATTCCCTGAAAGGCAAGGTCAAGTATTCACACAAACTCACCAAGCGCCTGAAGTTCAAACCCAAGTTCACCTACTCCCAGGGCAAGGATAAAAAGTCCTATAAACCGGCGTTCAAGTTCCCCTACGAGTTGAACAACAGTTTTTCCGTGATCCCCGGTTACTACTACAAGGTCACCACCTATAAAGATGACGGCAAGGAAAGCAAAAGGGACAACGTCTGGTCATTGGGCGGCAAGTACCGAACCGACCGGATGTCCATCGGCATAGCGCGCAAAGAGATTTACAGCAACCAGATAGCGTTTGACGGCAAGAAGCGTAACTACAGCAACAAGTTCGTCATCGACTACAAAGTGACCCACCGGTTTATTCCTTACTTTGAAGTGGCCGACGTGTACGTCGACAAAGACACCGACGAGCGTCAGGCCCGCTATCGCGTGGGCTTTAAATACAAATTCTGATCGCGCGCCCCCTGCAACCCCCTCCAGGAGACTGTGAATGAACGTTTCTCTTTCGACCCTTTTTCGCCTCAGCGGCCCGCTGCTGACGGCGGCCCTGAGCATCAGCGCCCCCCAGATTGCCCACGCCCAGGACAACGGCCACTACGTACTGGAAAAAGCCGTGCAGGTCAGCCGCCACGGCGTACGCCCGCAGACCGACACGCAAAAACTGGTGGACGCCACCCGGCGCCAGTGGCCCACCTGGCTGGTGCGTGACGGCGAACTCACCGGCCACGGCTATCTGGCAGCCAGCCTGATGGGCGCCTGGCAGGCCGGGCACTATCGTCAGGCCGGGTTGCTCCCGGCGGGTTGCCCGGACACCACCACGGTGTACACCTTGTCCAGCCCCAAACAGCGTACCCGCGCCACCGCTGGCGCATTGCTCGACGGCATGTTCCCCGGCTGCGGACAAAAGGCCCTGGCCAGCACGGAAAAACTCGACCCGCTGTTCCAGACCGACAAGATGGACTTTGCCCGCATCGATCCGGTGATCGCCAAAGGTGAAATCCTCAAGGCCCTGGGCGGTGACCTGCAGGCGGCGAAGGCCCGACTGCAACCGGACCTGGACCTGCTCAAGGCCGCAGCCTGTATCGAAGGCAAACCATGCCCGTTCTACGAAGCCGAATGGGTGCTTAAACAGAATGATGAGGGGCGTCTGAAGATCAAGGGCCTGGACAAGGCGTCATCCCTGGGCGAAACCTTTCGCCTGCAATACAGCGAAGGCAAACCTTTGTCCGAAGTCGCTTTCGGCCATGCCGCCAACGCCAAACAGGTGATGGCCCTGACCCGACTGCACCGCGCCAAGTACGACTTCGTCAATGACACGCCGCACATTGCCAAACGCGGTGGTTCGCAGTTGATGAACCAGCTGCTGCTGGCACTGGAACAAGGCACCGCACTGGAAAAATCCGACCCGCTGGGCAATCCGCCCAAAGCCCCGTTACTGGTGATTGTCGCCCACGACACCAACCTCTCGCACTTGCGCACCATGCTCGGTTTTCACTGGGCCCTGGGCGAGTACCAGCCCGGCAATATCCCGCCCACCGGCACCCTGGCCTTTGAACGCTATCGCGATACCAACAGTGGCGAACGCTTCATCAGGACCACCTTCGTGACCCAGTCACCGGATCAGATCCGCAACCTGACCCCGCTGACCGGCAACAACGCGCCGCTGCAGGTGGACTTCGAACAGCCCGGCTGCAAGAAAACCGCGGTTGGCACCCTGTGCCCGCTGGAGAGTTTTGCCAGCAACCTGAGCAAAGCCATTGACCGCACAGCGATGACCACAGCGCGCTACCCATAAACCCGCAGGCTGCGATGGGGCCGGACAGAGACGAAGGTCCTTGGGCCCTTATCGCAACCTTTGGCAGCGACTACAGGATTCACCGTACTTGAGTCATTAGCCGACTAGACTCTGCGCCCATTGTGTCCAGGAAGACTAAAAGGAAAACCCATGAAGACCTCGCTCTATGCCAGCCTGCTGCTGGCCGGCATGCTCAGCCCGCCAGCCTTTGCCCAAACGCCATCCAGTGACGGCTACGTCCTGGATAAAGTGGTACAGGTCAGCCGCCACGGAGTCCGCCCGCCTACCGAGTCCAATGAAAAACTGCTCACCAGCGTCACCCAACGCCAATGGCCGACCTGGCTGGTGCCCCTGGGCAACCTGACCGGTCACGGCTACACCGGCGCCGTGGAAATGGGCCGCTACCGGGGCCAGGTGCTGCGCACTGCCGGGCTGATCCCCAAAGGCTGCCCGGACGCCAGCCAACTGCTGGTCCATGCCAGCCCCCTGCAACGCACCAAAGCCACGGCCCAGGCCTTGCTCGACGGCATGTTCCCCGGTTGCGGTTTCCAGCCGACCTACGTTGCAGGCAAACAGGACGCCCTGTTCCAGGCCAATGAAATGCCATTTGCCGCACTCGACCCGGACAAAGCCAAGGCCGGCATATTCAAAGCCCTGGGGGGCAGCATCGAAGCCGCCCAGGCACGCTACAAACCCTATGAAGAAAAACTCCGGGAAGTGGCCTGCTTGCCGGGTGCTGATTGCCCGTACGGCAAACAGCCCTGGGTGCTCGAAGAAAATGCCAAGGGCCGCTTCTCGATCAAGGGCCTGAGCGCCGGGGCCAACATGGGCGAAGTGTTCCGCCTGGAGTACAGCCAGGGCCTGCCGCTGGACAAGGTCGCCTTCGGTAATGCCCGCACCCCGGCCGAAGTGTCGAGCCTGATGGTACTGACCAAAGCCAAATACGACTTCCTCAATGACATCCCCTATATCGCCAGCCGTGGCGCATCCGAGCTGATGAACCAGATTTCCCTGGAGCTCAAGCAAGGCACCTCCTTCGCCAAAAAAGATGCCCCAGGCACCCCGCCCGATGTACCGCTGATGCTGCTGGTGGCCCATGACACCAACATCTCGTACCTGCGCACCATGCTCGGCTTCGGCTGGAAACTGGGTGACTATCTGGAAAACAACATCCCGCCGGTGGGCACCCTGCAGTTCGAGCGTTACCGGGAAGTCAAAACCGGCGAGTACTTTTTGCGCATCGCCTTTGAAGCCCAGTCGATGGATCAGATCCGCAACCTGACCCGGCTGGACGGCGCCGAAAAACCGCTCAAGGGTGATTTCGCCAGCGCCAAAGACTGCCGCAAAACCAGCGTCGGCCTGCTGTGCCCGCTCAAAGAGGCGCTGCTGAAAGTCGATCAGAACATTGATCCGACCGCGCTCACGCCTTACAGCTTCCAATAACCGGCGGCCTGGGGTAAAAGTCGCTTTCTGCGTTGAACCCGGGATGGGCACAATAGCGGCGCGACTCGCCAGGCATTTCCCGGCGTCTGAATCAGCATTTGAGGGGAGCGGTATCGTTTGGAGTTGAGGCAACTGCGCTATTTCGTAAAGATTGTTGAACTGGGCAGTCTTGGACGTGCCGCCCTGGAGCTGGAGGTCGGGGTTTCGGCCCTGAGCCAGCAAGTCTCCAGGCTCGAAAACGAGCTGTCGACCCGCCTGCTGAATCGCACCTCCACCGGCGTCACCCCCACCAGCGCCGGTGTTGCCTTTTTACATCACGCCCAACTGACCCTGCGTCAGGCGGAAAACGCCGTGATGGCTGCCCATCGCGGCCGTATGAGCGGGTACGTCAGCGTCGGCCTGGCCCCGACCACGGCTACCGTGCTCGCGCTGCCCTTGATCAATGCGATGCGTGAGCGCTATCCGGACATTCAGTTGCATCTGGTGGAAATGCTGTCGGGCCATTTGGCCACGCAGCTCAATGCCCGCCAGATCGACCTGGCCATCCTGTTTCAGCTCGAAGGCGGGAAGCGCTGGAGCATCACCCCCCTGCTGGATGAAAAACTGTTTGTCATCGCCTCACCCCAATTACCCAATGCTCCTCGCGGTGATGGCGTGCAGATAGCCGATCTGGGGGGCTTGCCGCTGGTGATGCCGAGTTCGCAACACGGGCTGCGTTCAACCTTGATGACGGCCTTTGAGCGGTCGGGGATCACCCCCAATATCGTGATGGAAGTCGACGGTCTGGCAATCTTGATGAACGCCGTGCGGGCCGGGCATGCCGCCACGATTCAACCCGGCGCGGCAGCGGCGCTTAAAGGCGAGTCCGGGCTTTCACTGGTGCAAATCACTGATCCCCATGTGGGCCGGCGTAATCTTCTGGCGACCCTGGCCGATGACGAACTGTCCCCGGCGGCGCTGGCCACGCGGCTGGTGATGGTAGAGGTGGCAAAAAAACTGGTGCTCGATCAGCAGTGGCCCGGCGCAACCCTGGTTGAAACCGCCAGCGGCTAGCAACCCGAACCGGCCAACCCTTTAATAAAACTAAACACCCCGCGTCGAATCCCGTCTTTCGGCGCTTTGCGCTGTCACCTACCTTCTCCCTCCTTTGCAAGGCGCACTTTGCTCCGGCTGCCTTGGGAACCGAGGAGAAATAATGATCGATGTACTCATCATAGGTGGCGGCAATGCAGCCCTGTGTGCCGCACTGATGGCTCGGGAAGCCGGCGCCAGCGTCATGCTGCTTGAAGCCTCGCCCAAGGTATGGCGAGGCGGCAATTCACAACACACGCGTAACCTGCGCTGCATGCACGATGCTCCTCAGGATGTGCTGATCGATGCCTATCCCGAAGAGGAATACTGGCAAGACCTGCTGAAGGTCACCGGCGGTATCACCGATGAGAAGCTGGCCCGAATCGCCATTCGCGCGTCGTCCACCTGCCGCGACTGGATGCGCTCCCACGGCGTGCATTTTCAACCGCCGCTATCAGGCGCGCTGCATGTGGCGCGGACCAACGCCTTTTTCATGGGCGGCGGTAAAGCCCTGGTCAATGCTTATTTCCGCAGTGCCGAACGCCTGGGCGTCGAGATCCGCTACAACACGCAAGTGACCGACATTGAGCTCAAGGACGGCAAATTTATCGCCGCCCACATTGGCGCCCATGAGGTTGATGGCCAGGCCGTGGCCGCGCAACGTATTGAAGCCCGGGCCTGCGTACTGGCAGCTGGCGGCTTTGAGTCCAACCGCGAATGGCTGCGCGAAGCCTGGGGGCAGAATGAACGGGGGGAATGGCCTTCGGACAACTTCCTGATCCGTGGCACACGGTTCAACACCGGTATCCTGCTGCGCCGCATGCTTGATCACGGTGCTGATGGCATCGGCGATCCGACCCAGGCGCACATGGTCGCCATTGATGCTCGCGCCCCCCTGTATGACGGCGGTATTTGCACGCGCATCGATTGCGTATCCCTGGGTGTGGTCGTCAACCGTGACGGCGAGCGGTTCTACGATGAGGGCGAAGATTTCTGGCCCAAGCGCTATGCCATCTGGGGACGGCTGGTGGCGGGTCAACCGGGTCAGCAGGCGTACTCGATCATCGACCAGCAAGCCATCGGTCGCTTCATGCCGCCGGTCTTCCCCGGTACCCGGGCCAACACCCTTGAGGATCTGGCCCGCCAGTTGCAGCTGCCCCAGGCTGCGTTCGTGAAAACCGTGGAGGACTACAACCAGGCCTGTCACGTCGGCACCTTCGACCACACCGCGCTGGACGATTGCCACACCCGGGGGCTGACCCCGGCCAAAACCCATTGGGCACGGCCGCTGGTGCAACCACCGTTCTATGCCTATCCGCTCAAACCGGGCGTTACCTTCACCTATCTGGGCCTTGCCACCGACGAAACCGCTGCCGTGCATTTCAATGGCGAGCCCAGCCCCAACCTGTTCGTTGCCGGCGAAATGATGGCCGGCAACGTGCTGGGCAAGGGCTACACCGCGGGTATCGGCATGGCCATCGGTACTGCGTTCGGGCGTATTGCCGGCGTCCAGGCCGCCGCCTCCGTGGGCTATGGCCCTTCCTCCACGATATCGGAATCTCGACATGCAACTGTTTGATCCCAAGGCATCCGGCGAATTGATCCCGGTATTGAACCTTGATGAAACCGAAGTCCAGCGCCAGCTGGCGATCTGCAACTCCTGCCGTTACTGCGAGGGCTTCTGCGCGGTCTTTCCGGCCATGACCCGGCGTCTTGAGTTTGGCCAGGCCGATATCCACTACCTGGCCAATCTTTGCCACAACTGTGGTGCGTGCCTGCACGCCTGCCAATACGCAGCTCCCCACGAATTCGCAATCAATATACCCAAGGCCATGGCCAAGGTACGCCTGGACACCTACGCCGAATACGCCTGGCCCAAGGCCCTGGGCACTTTGTATCAGCGCAACGGCCTGACCCTGGCTCTGGCCACTGCGGCGGGGCTGACGCTATTTCTGTGCCTCATGCTGCTGGTGATGGGCAATCTCTTTACCGCTATGCCCGGGGGCAATTTCTACGGAATTTTCCCGCACAACACACTGGCATTGATGTTCGGGCCGGTGTTCGGCTTTGCAGTGCTTGCCCTGACCCTGGGCGTACGCCGCTTCTGGCGCGATGTATCACCTGCCAGTGCCAGCCTGGGGCTTAAAACCTCAGCAGCCCTTGAAGCGACGTCCAGCGTTGCCCGGCTCAAGTATCTGGACGGCGGGCATGGCGAGGGCTGCAACAATAGCGACGACGCTTTCACCCTGTGGCGTCGGCGCTTCCACCACCTGACCTTCTACGGCTTCCTGCTGTGCTTCGCAGCGACCGGCGTCGCCACCCTCTATCACTTTGTCCTGCACTGGTCGGCTCCGTATCCCGTGTTCAGCCTGCCCGTGATGCTGGGGATTGTCGGTGGACTTGGCCTGCTGGTCGGCCCCGCCGGGTTGTTGTGGCTGAACCTGCGCCGTCATCCGGATCAGGGCGACGAGCAGCAAAAACCCATGGACCGCGGCTTTATCGCACTGCTGCTGTTGATCAGTGCCAGCGGCCTGGCGTTACTCGCCCTGCGTGAAACCAGCGGCCTGGGGCTGGCTCTGGCGATCCACCTCGGCCTGGTCATGGCGTTCTTCCTGACCATGCCGTACAGCAAATTTGCCCACGGCATCTTCCGCAGCGCAGCACTGCTCAAATACGCCATCGAAAAGCGCCAGCCAAACCCGATTAACGCGGCAAGCGACTGACACCAGAAGCACTCATTCCAATAACAATATCCAGCAAGACGGTAGCCATGATGAAAACAACAACAGAAACAAGCCGCAAAAAGGGGTCCAAGCTGGGCGCCATTTTGCGGGTCACCAGCGGTAACTTCCTCGAACAGTTCGACTTCTTCCTGTTCGGCTTTTACGCCACCTATATCTCCAGGACCTTCTTTCCGGCGACCAGCGAATTTGCCTCGCTGATGATGACCTTTGCAGTCTTTGGCTCCGGCTTTTTGATGCGCCCGCTGGGCGCCATCATTCTGGGTGCCTACATCGACAAAGTGGGGCGGCGTAAAGGGTTGATCGTAACGCTGTCGATCATGGCCGCAGGCACAGTACTGATCGCACTGGTGCCGGGCTACGCCAGCATCGGCATTGCCGCACCGGTTCTGGTGTTGCTGGGACGGCTGCTGCAGGGATTTTCTGCGGGTGCAGAAATGGGCGGTGTTTCGGTTTATCTGGCTGAAATCGCCACACCCGGGCGTACCGGTTTCTACACCAGCTGGCAATCAGCCAGTCAGCAGGTGGCGATCATTCTGGCCGCCGCTCTGGGATACTCGATCAATACCTATATGGAGGCATCCGAAATTGCCGCCTGGGGCTGGCGCATTCCGTTCTTCATCGGCTGCGCGATTATCCCGTTCATCTTCGTCATTCGCCGTTCGCTGGAAGAAACCGAAGACTTCAAAGCCCGACGCCACCATCCGAGTACCCGTGAAGTGTTCCGCTCCATGCGTGATAACTGGCGGACCGTACTGGCGGGCGGCCTGCTGGCTTCCATGACCACTACCACCTTCTACCTGATCACGGTCTATACCCCGACCTTCGGCAGAACCGTGCTCAACCTGAGCACCACCGACAGTCTGGTGGTGACCCTGTTCGTCGGCCTGAGCAACTTCATCTGGCTGCCCATTGGCGGTGCGCTCTCCGACAAGATCGGCCGTCGGCCCTTGCTGCTGGGCATTTCCCTGCTGTGCATGCTGACCGCCTACCCGGCCATGCACTGGCTGGCCGAGGCCGCGAGCTTTGAACGGCTGCTCATCGTGCTGCTGTACTTCTCGTTCTTCTTTGGTCTGTACAACGGCGCAATGGTGGCGGCCCTGACCGAAGTCATGCCGCAAAACGTGCGGGTGGTGGGGTTCTCTCTGGCCTTCAGCCTGGCTACCGCGTTGTTCGGTGGCTTTACCCCGGCTATCTCGACCATCCTGGTGCAAACCACCGGAGACAAGGCATCACCTGCGTTCTGGCTGATGTTCGCGGCCTTCTGTGGGTTCTGCGCAACGATGGCGCTCTATCGTCAGCATAAAGCGCCGGTGCTCAACGCGGCATAAGCAAATAGCCGTGCCCCCTGTGTAGATACGCTCACGTGAGATACATTGAGCTCGCATCTAATAACAACACTCCCACAGGGGGAAACTTGAACACTAATCAAAAGCTCAGAACTTTCGACCGTATCCGTGAAGCAGTACTCCCTGAATTTCGCGACCGGGTAGCTGAATACCTGGTGGTGTATGAAGAGGCATTGCACGAAGAACATGCACCTGTGGACGTCGTGCGCTCTACCGCAAATCAGCTCAGGGGCTATCTGCGCGGCCTGAACACCACCCGGGTACTGGGCATGGCTGATCTGGAAGAGCTGGACCGGCGTATCAGCGAATCCTGGCTGTGATCACGGCGCTTACTGAGCGCTGCGACTGAAAATCCGGATCACTTCATCCAGATGCTCCGCCATCGCCTGACGCGCAGCGGCCGGGTCATGCTGCTCCAGCGCCTGCAGCACTCGCCGGTGCTCATCTTCAGAACGATGGGGCATGTCACCTGAGCCGTAATGACTTTGCAGGCGCTGGAACATGCTGCCGTAACGATGGCCCAGCAGGTGCTGGATCATCAGCGCGTAGGCCGGGTTGTCCGAGGCCTGGGCGATACGGATATGGAACAGGCGATCACCGGGATGGGTGTGCGAGTCCTGGCGGTTGTCCTGCACGTTGCGCTCGAACGCTTCGCGAATGCCTGCCAGTTCTTCATCGCTGGCATTCACCGCCGCCAGTGCCGCGGCTTCGGGTTCGATCAGACGGCGCGCCTGGAGCAAGGCGAAGGGCGGGATCTCGGCACTGAAATCCACCTCGATACCCAGTTCGGGGTCCAGTTCTTTCCACTGGTTGCGCGTAACCTGGGCCATCACCGGTTCATTGGATACCGCTTGTACCGGCGGCTCGCATACCAGCACCCCGTTACCCACACGCACATCCACCAGACCAATCACTTCCAGCGCAATCATCGCCTCGCGCACAGAAGCCCGGCTCACCCCCAGCAACTTGGCCAGCTCGCGTTCGGCCGGCAAACGGCTGCCCGGCGGAAATTCTCCGCTGTCGATCAAGGCCCGCAACTGATCGGCGATCTGTCGATAAAGTCTTTGGTTATCAATAACTTGAAATGGCATCGTGAAATAAGCTCTGGTCTGGACAGCGTTCGACGAGCACTTTTGGGGGAAAAAGACCCTTGTTGATGCTTGAGGTGCGTGCTACAAAAGGCCCAATGGCCTGACCATTGAACGGATATTGTAAAGCGATCATAGCAAACCTTATCCCGATACTTGCGTGGTTTTGCCATTTGCTACGCCCACAATGGCCTGACCATTGGGCCAAAATAAAAATAATGAACTGCAACACGGAGCATCTATGGATCTTTCCGGCAAACGCGTGCTGATCACGGCCGCCGCCCAGGGCATTGGCCTGGCCAGTGTCCAGGCATACCTCGCCGCTGGCGCTGAAGTCTTCGCCGCCGACATCAATGCCGCCGCCCTCGACGCCCTCGAAGGCGCACACCCTGTTCTTTTAGACGTTACCGATGCCGGTGCCATCGAGCGCCTGGCCAGTGAGCTTGGCCCGCTGGATGTGTTGTTCAACTGTGCGGGTGTGGTGCACAGCGGCAATATCCTGCAGTGCAGCGAAAAAGACTGGAGCTTCGCCCTGGACCTCAACGTCACCGCCATGTACCGCATGATCCGCGCCTTCCTGCCGGGCATGCTGAGTAACGGCGGCGGTTCGATCATCAACATGGCGTCGGTGGCATCCAGCGTCAAAGGCGTGCCCAACCGTTTTGCCTACTGCGCCAGCAAGGGTGCCGTGATTGGCCTGACCCGTTCGGTGGCGGCTGACTTTGTGAGCCAGAACATCCGCTGCAACGCCATCTGCCCCGGCACCGTCGACTCCCCTTCCCTGCGTCAACGCATCAGCGAACAGGCCCTGCGCGAAGGCCGCAGTGTCGACGAGGTGTACGCCGCCTTCGCTGCACGCCAGCCCATGGGCCGCATCGGCAGCGCCGAAGAAATCGCCCAGTTGGCGCTGTATCTGGGTTCCAGTGCCAGCGGCTTCACCACCGGCACCGCACAAATCATCGATGGCGGCTGGAGCAACTAGCCCCTCTCCACACCTGTAGGAGCGAGCTTGCTCGCGAGCTGTTGATCTTGAAAAAAGCTCGCGAGCAAGCTCGCTCCTACAGGGACTTGATAATTGATAAAGGAATTTTCATGAAACTGCTGCGCATCGGTAACAAAGGCCAGGAACGTCCCGCCCTGCTTGATAACAACGGTCAATTGCGCGACTTGTCCGCCGTAATCCCGGATATCGCAGGCGACAGCCTCAGCCCGCAAAGCATTGCCCGCCTGCAAGAGATCGACCCATCGACCCTGCCGCTGGTACAAGGCTCGCCACGCATTGGCGCCTGCGTCGGCCAGGTCGGAAAGTTCATTTGCATCGGCCTCAACTACGCTGACCACGCCGCCGAAACCGGCGCCGCCATCCCGGCTGAGCCGGTGGTGTTCAGCAAGTGGACCAGCGCCATTGTCGGCCCCGACGACGATATCGAAATCCCGCGCAATTCCCGTAAAACCGACTGGGAAGTCGAACTGGGCGTGGTCATCGGCAAGGGCGGGCGCTATATCAGCGAAAGCGACGCCCTTGAGCATGTAGCCGGTTACTGCGTGATCAACGACGTGTCCGAGCGCGAGTTCCAACTGGAGCTGGGCGGCACCTGGGACAAAGGCAAAGGCTGTGACACCTTCGGCCCGCTCGGCCCGTGGCTGGTCACCCGGGATGAAATCGCCGACCCGCATCAGCTCGACCTGTGGCTGGAAGTCGACGGCAAGCGCTATCAGAACGGCAACACGCGGACGATGATTTTCCAGATCCCGAAAATCATCAGCTACCTCAGCCAGTTCATGAGCCTGCAACCCGGTGATGTGATTTCAACCGGCACCCCGCCCGGGGTCGGCCTGGGCATCAAGCCCGAGCCGGTGTACCTGCACGCCGGCCAGCAAATCCGCCTGGGCATCGCCGGCCTTGGGGAACAAAACCAACGCACCGTGAATGCCGAGTGACAGGGAGCTGCGCCATGACCACCATTACCGCCGTACGCGTTGAAGATATTCGCTTTCCCACATCGCAATCCCTGGACGGTTCGGATGCGATGAACCCGGACCCGGACTACTCCGCCGCCTATGTGATTCTCGAAACCGATACCCCGGGTCTGGAAGGCCACGGCCTGACCTTCACCATCGGCCGCGGCAACGAAATTTGCTGCGCTTCGATCAAGGCCCTGGCCAGCCTGCTGGTGGGCTTGAAGCTGGAGTGGATCGCCGAAGACATGGGGCGTTTCTGGCGCCACGTCACCAGCGACAGCCAACTGCGCTGGATCGGCCCCGACAAGGGTGCAATTCACCTGGCCACCGGCGCCGTGGTCAACGCCGCCTGGGACCTGTGGGCCAAAGCCGAAGGCAAGCCGGTATGGCGCCTGGTGGCAGACATGAGCCCCGAGCAATTGGTGCGCTGCATTGATTTCCGCTACATCACCGACTGCATCACACCCGCCGAAGCCCTGACCTTGCTGCGCGAACGCGCCCACGGCAAAGCCGGGCGCCTGGCACTGCTCGAAGCCAACGGCTACCCCTGCTACACCACCTCGGCCGGGTGGCTGGGCTATGCCGACGACAAGCTGCGCCGCCTGTGCCAGGAAGCGGTCGATGCCGGGTTCTCCCACGTCAAACTCAAAGTCGGTCACGACCTGCAGGACGACATTCGCCGCGTACGCATTGCCCGTGAAGTGCTGGGCCCGGATCGCCAGTTGATGATCGACGCCAACCAGGTCTGGGAAGTCGATACCGCGATCGACTGGGTGCGTGAACTGTCGTTCGCCAACCCCTGGTTTATCGAGGAGCCCACCAGCCCGGACGACGTCGAAGGCCACCGCAAGATCCGCCTCGGTGTGGCCCCGGTCAAAGTGGCCACCGGCGAGATGTGCCAGAACCGCATCGTGTTCAAGCAACTGATCATGCGTGAAGCGATTGATGTGGTGCAGATCGATGCCTGCCGCCTGGGCGGGGTCAACGAAGTGCTGGCCGTGATGCTGATGGCCGCCAAGTACAACTTGCCGGTGTGCCCGCACGCCGGCGGGGTTGGCCTGTGCGAGTACGTGCAGCACCTGTCGATGATCGATTACCTGTGTCTGGCCGGCACCCATGAAGGTCGGGTGGTGGAGTTTGTCGATCACTTGCACGAGCACTTTGAAGACCCGTGCGTGATTCGCAACGCGGCCTATATGCCGCCACAGGCGCCGGGGTTCTCGATCCAGATGAAAGCCGCGTCCCGCGAACAGTACCGCTATCGGGGCTAAACCAACGGACGGAGCACAATAACAATGTCGTCCTCACCCTCACTACGGCTCGATGCACACCAGCACTTCTGGCGCTATGACGCCGCGGCCTATCCCTGGATCGGCCGTGACATGAGCGCTTTGCGCCGGGATTTCCAGCCCGCTGATCTGCGCCCGTTGCTGGACGCAGCCGGGTTCGACGGCTGCATTGCCGTGCAAGCCCGGGCCTGCGAAACAGAGACCGATCAGTTACTGGCACTGGCTGAACGCTACCCGTGGATTCACGCCGTGGTGGGCTGGGTCGACCTGTGCGCCGCCGACCTTGAACAGTCGCTGGAACGCTGGGCGCAAGCGCCGGCCTTGCGAGGCTTTCGTCATCAGTTGCAAGACGAACCCGCGCCGGCCGACTTCATGCAAAACCCGGCGTTTAACCGGGGGTTGAACACCTTGCAACGCCGGGGGCTGGTCTATGAAGTGCTGATCAAGGCTGCGGATTTACCCGCTGCAACCGCTTTGTGCCAACAGCACGACCAGCACGCCATGGTGCTCGATCACTTGGGCAAACCCGATGTACAGGCCAACGATTTACCAACCTGGGCCCGGCAACTCGCCCCCTTGGCCGCCCTGCCCCATGTCAGTTGCAAACTGTCGGGGTTGATCACCGAAGCCCATTGGCAACACTGGAACAGCGCACAACTGACGCCTTATCTGGACACCGCACTGCAGCTGTTCGGCCCCGAGCGCCTGATGTTTGGCTCGGACTGGCCGGTGTGCCTGCTGGCCAGCCAATACGCCGATACCTGCAGCCTGGTCGACAGCGCGCTGCAGGGTTTGAGTGCGCCGCAGCAAGCAGCGGTTTGGGGTGGCAATGCCTGCGCCATTTACGGGATTGAAGGAGTGAAGCAATGAATCTTTATCTGCAGGACAAGGTTTTTATCGTTACCGGCGGTGGCTCGGGCATTGGTGCAGCCATCTCTTTGGGCCTGGCTGACGAAGGTGCGATCCCGGTGATTTTCGGCCACAGCCCGCTGTCCGATGAACTGGCGCGGCAACTGGATCAGCGTGGCGCGCAAAGTCTGTTCATCCAGGTCGAATTGCGCGATGAAGACGCCTGCCGCGCCGCCGTCGCCAGCGTGTTGCAGCGTTTCGGGCGCATCGACGGGCTGGTCAATAACGCCGGGGTCAACGATAGCGTGGGGCTTGAAGCCGGGCGTTCGGCGTTCGTCGAATCCCTGGAAAAAAACCTGATCCACTACTACCTGATGACCCACCTGTGCGTTGACGCGCTGCGGGCCACCCGCGGTTCCATCGTCAATATCAGTTCCAAGACCGCCCTCACCGGGCAAGGCGGCACCAGCGGCTACACCGCGGCCAAAGGTGCGCAACTGTCGCTGACCCGGGAATGGGCCACCTCTTTACTGGCTGATGGCATACGGGTCAACGCCGTGATCCCGGCCGAAGTCATGACCCCGCTCTACGAGCGCTGGATCAGCAGCTTTGCCGACTCCGAGGCCAAGCTGGCGAGCATCGTCGAAAAGATCCCCTTCGGCCAACGCATGACCACCAGCGAAGAAATCGCCGACAGCGTGCTGTTTCTGTTGTCGCCACGCGCCTCCCACACCACTGGCCAATGGCTGGTGGTGGATGGCGGCTACACCCACCTCGACCGGGCGCTGACATGAACCGCCAATGCCTGGCCCTGGACCTGATCGACGACCCGGCGCTGATTGCCGAATACGAGCGCTTGCATCAACGGATCTGGCCACAGATCAGCGCCCACCTGCACCGCCATGGCGTACTGGACATGCAGATCTGGCGCCTGGGTACACGGCTGTTCATGGTCATGGACACCGGCCCGCAGTTCAGTAGCGACGCGTTTGCACAGGCCGCTGCCAGCGACCCCAACGTGCAGCAATGGGAAGCACTGATGTGGCGCTTTCAGCAACCTACGCCCTGGACACCACCGACAGAGAAATGGGCACCAATGACCCGAATCTTCAGCCTCACATAACCCTGTAGGAGCGAGCTTTCAAGATCAAAAGATCGCGAGGCAAGCTCGCTCCTACAGGTGATTCGGTGATTCATGCCGGCAGATACAACGCTCTAAAAACAACAGACAGAGAAGTAAGCACCAATGACCCGGATTTTCAGCCTCACATAACCCTGTAGGAGCGAGATTGCCTCGCGAGCTTTCAAGATCAAAAGATCGCGAGACAAGCTCGCTCCTACAGGTGATTCGGTGATTCATGCCGGCAGATACAACGCTCTAACAACAATAACAAGGAGATGCGCCATGTCATTCAAGCACTCGAACGTCGCAGCACCGCCCATTGTCCGTGGGGTTACGTCCTATCGCTGGGCACTGATTCTGGTGACCTGCCTGTTCTTTCTATGGGGCCTGTCCTATGGCCTGCTGGACGTGCTGAACAAGCACTTTCAGGAAACCCTGCACGTCAGCAAGGCGCAATCGGGCTTGCTGCAAAGCGCGTACTTCGGGGCGTATTTTCTGATCGCCCTGCCCGCCGGTTTGCTGATGGACAAGTACGGCTACAAGGCGGGTATCCTCCTCGGTCTGTGTCTCTACGCCACAGGCGCCCTGCTGTTCATGCCGGCCGCCGCCGCGCAGAGCTTTCAGTTCTTTTTGTTCGCCCTGTTTGTGATTGCCTGCGGCCTGGGCTGCCTGGAAACCGCCGCCAACCCCTATGCCACGGTATTGGGTTCACCTGCGGGCGCTGAGCGACGTTTGAATCTGGCGCAATCGTTCAATGGCCTGGGGCAGTTTTTCGGTCCATTGATTGGCGGTGCACTGTTCTTCAGCGGCGCCAACAGCGCCGACACCACGCAATCGCTGCAAATGACCTATCTGGTCATTGCCGCGATGGTGCTGCTGGTCGCTGTGCTGATTGCCCGTACCCCGCTGCCCGACTTGCGCGAGCAGGAAGCCGAGGTTCAGCAGCACAACCCCAAAACCCTGTGGCAGCACCGCGAGTTCGTCACCGGGGTCATCACCCAGTTCTTCTATGTCGGCGCGCAGGTCGGCGTCGGCGCGTTCTTCATCAACTACGTGACCGAACACTGGGCGCAGATGAGCAGCCAGCAAGCCGCGTATTTGCTGTCGGTGGCCATGCTCAGTTTTATGTTCGGCCGCTTCTTCAGCACCTGGCTGATGGGCCGGGTCAATGCCCAGCTTATGCTGCTGATTTACGCGCTGATCAACGTCGCACTCTGCATGGTTGTGGTGCTGGGGTTTGAAGGCGTCTCGGTGGTGGCACTGGTGGCGATGTTCTTCTTTATGTCGATCATGTTTCCGACCCTGTTCGCCATGGGCGTGAAGAATCTGGGCGCGCATACCAAGCGCGGCAGCTCGTTCATGATCATGGCCATTGTCGGCGGTGCGTTGCTGCCCTACGTGATGGGGCTGGTGGCCGACCACTCGTCCACCGCCGTGGCTTATCTGTTGCCGATGGGCTGTTTTGTGATCGTCGCAGCTTATGCCCGTGCGGCCCTGAAAAAAATCTGATTGCTGTACTCCATAAAAAAAACAAACGGAGCACTTCATGTCCAACCCCGTATTGCAACAAGCACTCAGCAAAATCCGCTGGCGCATCCTGCCCTTTGTCGCACTGATGTTTGCCATGGCAATCATCGACCGCTCCAACATCGGCTTTGCCAAACACGCCTTGCAGGCAGACACCGGCCTGAGCAACGCCGCGTTTGCGCTGGGCGCGGGTATTTTCTTCATCGGCTATGCGGTGTTTGAAGTACCCAGCAACCTGATGCTGCACAAGGTCGGCGCGCGTATCTGGCTGAGCCGGATCATGGTCACCTGGGGCCTGGTGTCGGCGGCGATGATGTTTGCCCACGACGAAACCAGCTTCTACATTCTGCGCTTTCTGCTGGGGGTGGCCGAAGCCGGCCTGTCGCCGGGGGTGGTGCTGTACCTGACCTACTGGTTCCCGCAGAACCAGCGCGGTTCGGCCTATGGCATTTACTACTTCGGGGTGCCGGTGTCGCTGATGGTGGGCGGCCCGGTGTCGGGCTGGCTGCTGGAGTCTGCGCAGTTCGGCCTCACCGGCTGGCAATGGATGTTTCTCACCGAAGGCCTCGCGGCCTCGGTCATCGGCGTGTTTGCGTTCTTTTACCTGACCGACAAACCCCGGGACGCCAAGTGGTTGAGCAACGATGAAAAGGCTGCCATCGAACACGAGCTGGACAAAGAGCAACAGCTCAAAGCCAACAAAGGCCCGTCTTCGTGGCGCGCCGCGCTGATCAACCCCAAGGTGCTGTACTTCACCCTGATCTACTTCACGATTCAGGTCAGCGTGTATGGCGTGCTGTTTTATCTACCGACCCGGATCGCCGAGCTGCTGGGCACCGGCATTGGCCTGAAGGTAGGCCTGCTGACGTCGATCCCGTGGATCGCCACAGTGATCATGCTGTATGCCGTGACCCGGCATGCCGACCGCAAAGGCCAGCAAACCCGCTTCGCGGCAATCATGCTGGCACTGGCAGCGGTGGGCATGGTCGGCTCGACCTTGAGCGGCAGCTTGCCACTGGTAATTCTGGCGTTCTGTGTCGCGGCAGCCGGATTCATCACGGTGCAACCGCTGTTCTGGACCTTGCCAACCCGTTTTCTGGGGGGTGCGGCAGCGGCCAGCGGGATTGCGGTGATCGGCGCCCTGGGCAACCTCGGCGGCTTCCTCGCGCCAACGGTCAAGACCTGGGCTGAGCAACACTTCAACAACCCCCATGCGGGCATGTACTTCCTGGCCGCTATGGCGTTGCTGGGAGCCTTGATGTTGATGCGCTCGGCAAGGGCGGGCAAGCAGGCCGACGGCGCGCAGACGGTGCAGTCACCGGGTTAAAAACCCACCCCCCCCTGCCCCCCCTGTAGGAGCGAGCTTGCTCGCGAGCCCTTGAAGAGCTCGCGAGCAAGCTCGCTCCTACAAGAAGCTCGTTCCGACAAGAAACTCGCGCCTGCAGAAGTTCGCTTTCAGGCCGCTGCCGGTGCGCCATCCGGCTTGAGTCGCGGTTCTACGGGTACACCCGGCTCTTTGAGCAGCGCGAAGTAGGCAAACGCTGAACACACCGCCACCACCGCGCTGATCACGAACGCCGTGGAAAAAGAGCCGCTCTGCTGCACGCTGAAGCCGGTCAGGATCGGCGCCACGGAGCCCGCCAGATAACCACCGAAATTCTGGATCGAGCCGAACGACGCCACCCGCTCCGAGGGCACGATGGTGTTGACGATCATCCACGCCGTGGCGCTGGAGATGTTAATGAAGAACATGGTCAGGCACAGCAGCACCACACAGGCCACAACGTTGGTGGTGAAGGCGACGATCAGGGTGAACAGCGCCCCGCCGAGCAAGCCAAGGATGACCATCAATTTGCGGCTGGCCAGCACCCGCATGCCGCGCGCCACCAGACGGTCGCAGCACTTGCCGGCCACGATGGTGCCCAGCGCGCCGAACAGATAGGCCAGGGATACCACCCACGCCGTGCGATACAGGTCCAGGCCGTGTTCGCGCTCAAAGTAACCGGGCAACCAGGTGAGGTTGAGCCAGATCATGTAGATCACGCCCATGAATCCGAGAAACGCACCCCAGGTGTTGCGGTCTCTGAACAGTGAGGTCCAGGCCACCTTCGGCGCCTTTTTCTGTTGCACCGCCACCGGCTCGGCGCGGCCCGTCTCAGCCATGTACTGGGCTTTGCTTTTGTAGAATTTGAACCAGCACACCGCCAGCAACAGCCCCATGACGCCGGTGAGGATGAACATCCCGCGCCAGCCCAGATGAACCATGAATACAGTCAGCAATGGTGGCGCCAGGCATGGCCCGATGCAGGTCGATGACCAGACCCAGCCGGTGGCCGTGCCACGTTCCTGGGTGTCGAACCATTCGGACAAGGCCTTGGCCGCCGAAGGAAACACCGGGGCTTCGCCAATCCCCAGTAATACCCTTAGCCCCACCAGATGCCCGTAGCTGCTGAACAGGCCGAATGCCGCCTGCGCCACCGACCACACCACCAGGGATCCACCCAGCGCCAGTTTGCTGCCGAGTTTGTCGATCAAGGCGCCAAGGGGTAACTGCGAGAAGGCGTAGGCCACGGAAAAGGCCGAGAGCATTACCCCCATCTGCATGGGGCTGATGGCCAGGTCGTGCTGGATGGTGGTGTTGGCAATGGACAAGGCGCTGCGGTCCAGGTAGTTGACCACGCCAATCAGGAACAGGAAAAAGATCGTCAGGTTTTTGTAGGTTTTTATTGTTTTCATGCACGCCTCTCGTGAGCGGTTGCGCTCCTGCCCGACAGGTGGAGCGTTGCTCACTGTAGTTGGCGTCCCGGTTACTGCCCAATCACATGATTCGATCGACTAATAACCTCGAGTTATCAAGGCGTCTGGGGGGGACCACGCAGAGCATCCGGGCCACTCAAAAGTGCATCGATAAAGGCTTTCGCGGACCATTGCGCTACTTCGTTGCGCCGGGTAATGACCCCGTAATCGGCCAGCACCAGCGGAAACGGCAGCGCCAGGCGGGTCAAGCGCCCGGCGCGGATTTCCGGCTCCACCATCGACTCTGCCAGCATCGCCACCGTCGGGGTGGTTTGCAGCAGTTGCATGGTCGTTTGCAGCGATACAGTTTCTACCGTGTTTTCCGGGGTCTGCATGCCCGCTTCGACAAAGGCCTGCTCCACCCGCATGCGCATCGGCGTGCCCGTGGGGTAAATCACCCACGGCCAACTGCCCAGATCAGCCAGCGGTACTTCGCTGGCCCCGGCCAGCGGGTGCTGGCTGCCCGTGACCAGGCACAGCGGCTCCGGCGCCAGGGCCTGAAAATCAAACAGTTCACGATGACGGTCGAGGGTAAAGCGGGCCACCACCACGTCCAGCTCCTTGTGTTCGAGCATGGCCAGCATGTTGGCGCTGGTGCCCTCGAGCACCTGCAAGGTGAGCAGCGGCCAGTCTTGTTTGACCCGCACAATGGCCGCCGGAACGGCCAAAGCCGTGGCGGCGTAGATGGTGCCGACTTTCAGCAGGCCATGGCCGCCCTGGCGCAAATGATTGATCTGACCGACAAACTGCCCGGTGTCATTCAATGCGATCTGGGCAAACCGGGCCACATGACTGCCCAGATCGGTCAGCGACATGCTGCGTGGCAAGCGCGCAAACACTTCAAAGTCCAGCTGGTGCTCGATCTCCCGCAACATCTTGCTCACCGCGGGCTGGCTGATGTTCATTTCATGGGCGGTGGCATGCATGTTTTGCGTGCGCGCCAGGGTGTCTATAAGCACCAAATGGCGATAGCGCAGCCAGTTGCACAGTTGATTAAATCCGACATCAGCCATCCGATAACCTCCGGTTATTGAGACTTAAGAATATCTCATTGGCGATTATCGAGAAGCAATATTAGGGTGAACCGGTCGCGCTAAATAAAAACAATGGAAACCGCCCATGAACCTTGCCAATAAACGCGTAGTGATCACCGCTGCGGCTCAGGGAATCGGACTGGCATCGGTGCTCGCATTCCGCGATGCAGGCGCCGAGGTCATTGCCACCGACCTGCACATTCAGGCACTGCAGGACATTCCCGGGATCCGCGTGCTGCAACTGGACGTGACGCAACCTGCGGCCATCGCTGCCGTCTGCCAGCAGGTCGGAGCGGTGGACGTGCTGTTCAACTGCGCCGGTTACGTTCATAGCGGCGCACTGCTGGACTGCGACGAACAGGCCTGGCAGTTCTCCTTCGATCTCAATGTCACGGCCATGTACCGCATGATCAGCGCCTTCCTGCCCGGCATGCTGGCCGCGGGCGGTGGCAGCATTATCAACATGGCCTCGGTGGCTTCCAGCGTAAAAGGCGTACCCAACCGCTTTGCTTACACCGCAAGCAAGGCCGCAGTTATCGGCCTGACCAAATCGGTGGCCGCGGACTACGTGCGCCAGGGTATCCGTTGCAATGCCATTTGCCCCGGCACGGTGGACTCGCCGTCCTTGCGCCAGCGCATTGCCCAACAGGCGCTGGAACAGGGCCGTACGCAAGCCGAGGTGTATCAGGCATTCGTCGACCGCCAACCCATGGGCCGCATCGGCACCGCCGAAGAAGTCGCCCGCCTGGCCTTGTATCTGGCCAGCGACGCCAGCGCCTACACCACCGGCACCACCCAGGTGATTGATGGCGGGATGAGTAACTGAAATGCATAAATCCTCTGCAGGAGCGAGCTTGCTCGCGAGCTCTGGCTTGAAAACGCTCGCGAACAAGCCCGCTCCTGCAGGCACCGTTTTTCTTATTGGATGAAGGAGTTTTTATGAAACTGCTGCGCTACGGCGAGAAAGGTCAGGAAAAACCGGGGCTGCTGGATGCCCAGGGCAAGATTCGAGATTTGTCGGCACACATCGCCGATGTAGCCGGCCAGGCACTGGATGCCGCAAGCCTGGCCGCCCTGGGCAAAATAGACCCTTGCAGCCTGCCGCTGGTCAGCGGTTCGCCACGCATTGGCGCCTGCGTCGGACAGGTCGGCAAGTTCATCTGCATCGGCCTCAACTATGCCGATCATGCCGCCGAGTCGGGCCTGGATGTGCCATCGGAACCGGTGGTGTTCAGTAAATGGACCAGCGCCATCTGCGGCCCCAACGACAACGTCGAGATCCCCCGCGACTCGACCAAGACCGACTGGGAAGTGGAGCTTGGCGTGGTGATCGGCAAAGGCGGACGCAATATCGATGAACACAATGCCATGGACCACGTGGCCGGGTTTTGTGTGATCAACGATGTCTCCGAACGCGAGTGGCAACTGGAACGTGGCGGCACCTGGGACAAGGGCAAGGGCTTTGACACTTTCGGCCCCCTCGGCCCGTGGCTGGTCACCCGCGACGAAATCAGCGACCCGCACCAGCTTGACCTGTGGCTTGAGGTCGACGGACAGCGCTACCAGAACGGCAATACCCGCACCATGGTGTTCCAGATCCCGGCCCTGATTGCTTACCTGAGCCGCTGCATGTCGCTGCAACCGGGGGATGTCATCTCCACCGGCACTCCGCCGGGCGTGGGCCTGGGAGTAAAACCGGCACCGGTGTATCTGCGTCCCGGGCAGGAAATACGCCTGGGCATCAGCGGTCTCGGCGAGCAACGCCAGCGCACGGTACAGGCTGACTGACCCACAGCAGGCCTTGAAAATAATCATAAGAAACAGGAGCAACACATGCGGATTCTGATCACTGGCGGTACCGGCTTCATCGGCAAACAACTGGCCCAACGCCTGCTCGAACTCAACAGCCTGACGCTTGAAGGCCAGGCCCCCCGTGCGATCGAGCGCATCGTGCTGTTCGACACCTTTGCCGGTGAAGACCTCCCCGTCGACCCGCGTATCGAACTGGTGACCGGCGATGTAGCCGACCCCGAAGTGATTGCCCGGGTCACCGACGGCGTGGACCTGGTGTGGCATTTGGCAGCGGTGGTCAGTTCGGCTGCCGAGGCCGACTTCGACCTGGGTATGCAGGTCAACCTGCACGGCCTGATGCTGTTACTCGAAACCCTGCGCAAACAGGGCAACGCCCCGCGTTTTGTGTATGCCAGCGGCTTCGCCGTTTTCGGTGGCGAGCTGCCGGAGGTGGTCGACGACAACACGGTACTCACCCCGCAATCGTCCTACGGCATGCAAAAAGCCGTGGGCGAACTGCTGGTGGCCGACTATGCCCGCAAGGGCTTTGTCGATGGCCGCGTGCTGCGCCTGCCGACGGTGGCAGTACGCCCCGGCAAACCGAACAAGGCGGCATCGACGTTCTTCAGTTCGATTATCCGCGAGCCGCTGGTGGGCCTGCCTGCGGTCTGCCCGGTACGCCCGGACACCCAGGTCTACCTGACCTCGCCACGGCGGATTATCGAGTCAATGCTGCTGGGCATGACCCTGTCGCCAGAGACCCTGGGCAATCAACGGATCATCCCGCTGCCGGGTGTGACCACCACCGTTCACGACATGGTCTCGGCGCTGCAACGGGTCGCGGGTGAGCAAGTGACCAAACTGATTCGCTGGGAACCGGACGCGACCATCCAGCGCATCGTCGAGAGCTGGCCGAGCAAGGTCGAGGCGCCCCGCGCCCGCGCCCTGGGCTTCACTGCCGACGCCGATTTCGACGCCATCGTGCGCGCGCATATTGAAGACACTGCCGTTTGAGACCTCGCCTATAACCTGTAGGAGCGAGCTTGCTCGCGATCTTTAGATCTTGAAGAGCTCGCGAGCAAGCTCGCTCCTACAGAACACTGCACAACAGGTTCACGTTACTCACAACAATAAAAAACTGAGGCCGTGCGATATGACCACTCCACTCACCGATGTCTCGGACATCGAACAACAGACGATCAAACGCGTTACGAAACGCATGATCCCCTTTCTGATCCTGCTGTTTGTGGTCGCCTTTCTGGACCGCAACAACGTCGGTTTCGCCGCCCTGCGGATGAACGAAGACATCGGTATCAGCCAGACCATTTATGGCCTGGGCGCCGGGATTTTCTTCCTCGGTTACTTCATGTTCGAAGTGCCGAGCAACATTCTGCTGCACCGCTACGGCGCCCGGGTCTGGATCGCCAGGATCATGGTGACCTGGGGCATCATCGCCGGGGCCATGGGCTTCCTGCAGACGCCGGTGCACTTCATCTCCCTGCGCGTATTGCTGGGTATTGCTGAAGCCGGGTTCTTCCCGGGGGTAATTTATCTGCTGTCGCTGTGGTTCCCGAGCCGTTACCGCGCCCGCATGATCGCCACTTTTTACCTGGGCGTACCCATCGCGCAAATCATTGGCGCCCCGTTGTCGGTGGGCCTGATGGAGCTGGGCGATGCCTGGGGCTTCGTCGGCTGGCGCCTGATGTACATCGTCGAGGCCGTACCCGCGGTGATTCTCGGTGTGGTCTGCTATTTCTACCTCACTGACCACCCGGCCGATGCCCACTGGCTGACCGACAAGCAGCGCAACTGGCTGATCAGCACCCTGGAACAGGAAGAACGCAACAAACCGCTGGTGGTGGGCCTGCAACCAACCAAAGGCCAGATGATCCTCAAGGCACTGAGCAGCCGTCAGGTCTGGCTGCTGGCGCTGGTGTATTTCGGCATCACCTCGGGCTCCAACGCGATGAACTTCTTTATGCCCACGGTGCTGGCATCGTTCCGCGGCTCGTTCGGGCTGGAGATCGGCCTGATGCAGAACGGTCTGATCACCGCCATTCCTTACGCCGTCGCCGCCGTCGCGATGATCTGGTGGAGCCGTCGTTCGGACCGTCTGCAAGAACGCCACTGGCATGCCGGCGGTGCCGCCATGCTGGCCGCCGTGTCCATCGCGGTCGCGCTGTGGCTCAACCAGCCGTGGATCATCGTCATCGGCTTCATCCTGTTGGCCATGGGTGTGTACAGCGCCATCAACGTGTTCTGGGCAGTGCCGGGGCAAGTGCTGACCGGGGTCGGAGCCGCCGCAGGGATTGGCCTGATCAACTCCATCGGTAACCTCAGCGGTTTTGTCGGCCCATATCTGACCGGCTACCTGTTCACCGTAACCGGCAGCTATACCCCGGGTTTCCTGGTGATCGCCGCACTGGTGGGCGCCGGTGGTCTGGGCATGGTGCTGATGCCGCGCAACAAGGTGTCGCAGATTGGCAGCGCCATCCCCGCAGCCGCAGGAGGTAAAGCATGAGTCTGGCGACCGTAGGGTTTATCGGCACCGGGATCATGGGCAAACCCATGGCCCGCAACCTGTTACAGGCCGGATATCCGGTACGGGCCTGGAACCGCTCGCCGGCCAAGGCCCAGGAACTGGCTGCCCATGGCGCCGAGGTACTGCCGACCCCGGCTCTGGCGGCCAAAGGCGCCCAGGTGCTGGTTTGCATGCTCAGCGATGGCCCGACCTGTGATGAGGTGCTGTTCGGCGAAGGCGGCGCTGCACGGGTTCTGGCCCCCGGGGCGCTGGTCATTGTGATGAGTTCAATTGCGGTGGACAGCGCCGTGGAGCAGGCCCGCCAGTGTGCTGCCCTGGGGCTGCACTACCTCGACGCGCCGGTGTCGGGCGGTGAGCGCGGGGCGCGTGAAGCCAGCCTGGCGATCATGGTCGGCGGTGAAGTGGCGGCCTTTGAACAGGGGCGCCAGGTGCTGGCGGCCATGGGCCGTCCGGTCCACGTAGGCCCGGCCGGAACCGGCGAATTGTCAAAACTGGTCAATCAGCTGATCGTCGCCAGCACCATCGCCACCGTCGCCGAAGGCCTGCTGCTGGCCGAACGCGGCGGTGCCGACCCGGTCAAGGTTCACGAAGCGCTGCTGGGAGGCTTTGTCGATTCGCCGATCTGGCGCCAGCACGGCCAGCGCATGCTCGACAACGACTTCACTCCCGGTGGCCCGGCCAAATGGCAACTCAAGGACACCCGCACTGCCCTCGCCCAGGCCCAAAAGCTGGGCCTGAGCCTGCCGGTGGGCAGCCTGGTGGATGGCCTGTTCCAGGCCATGATCGAAGCCGGTGACGGTGAACTCGACCACGCCGGGCTGATCCGCCAGTTACGCCGCCACAATCAATTGCCTGAATAATCTGCTGGAGCCTGTCATGACCGAATCAACCCCTCGCCGCCTGCGCAGTCAGCTGTGGTTCGACGATCCCAGCCATGCCGATCTCACTGCGCTGTACGTAGAGCGTTACATGAACCAGGGCCTGACCCGCGCCGAACTGCAATCGGGGCGGCCGATCATCGGGATCGCCCAGACCGGCAGCGACCTGACGCCCTGCAACCGGCATCACATCGAACTGGCCAAACGGGTCAAGGATGGCATCCGCGATGCGGGCGGCATTCCGATGGAGTTTCCGGTGCACCCGATTGCCGAGCAGTCACGCCGGCCGACTGCCGCTCTGGATCGCAACCTGGCGTATCTGGGCCTGGTGGAAGTGCTGCACGGTTACCCGCTGGATGGTGTGGTACTGACCACCGGCTGCGACAAGACCACCCCGGCCTGCCTGATGGCGGCGGCGACCACCGACCTGCCGTCCATCGTGCTGTCCGGCGGGCCGATGCTCGACGGCTGGCACAAAGGCCAGCGCATCGGTTCGGGCACTGTGCTCTGGCATGCGCGCAATCTGCTCAGCGCCGGAGAGATCGATTACGAAGGGTTTATGACCCTGACCACGGCGTCATCACCCTCGGTCGGCCACTGCAACACCATGGGCACCGCCCTGTCGATGAACGCCCTGGCCGAAGCCCTGGGCATGTCTTTGCCGGGCTGCGCGAGCATTCCGGCGCCTTATCGCGAGCGCGGGCAAATGGCCTATGCCACCGGCATGCGTATCGTCGATCTGGTGCGTGAAGATGTTCGCCCCTCGCACATCATGACCCACGCTGCATTCGAGAACGCCATTGCCGTGGCCTCGGCACTGGGGGCCTCCACCAACTGCCCGCCGCACCTGATTGCGATTGCCCGCCACAGCGGCATCGACCTGTCGCTGGAAGACTGGCAGCGGGTCGGCGAAGACGTACCTCTGCTGGTGAACTGCATGCCGGCCGGTGAATACCTGGGTGAAGGTTTCCACCGTGCGGGCGGCGTGCCGGCGGTGATGCATGAACTGGACAAGGTGGGTCGCCTGCACCGCGACTGCCGTTCGGTGAGTGGCCGCAGCATGGGCGAGATCGTGGCCGACGCCGTCACCGGCGACCGCGACGTGATCCGTTCGTACGAAGACCCGCTGATGCATCGCGCCGGTTTCATCGTGCTCAGCGGCAACTTCTTCGACAGCGCGATCATGAAAATGTCGGTGGTGGGCGAAGCCTTTCGCAGCACCTATCTCAGCGATCCGTTGCAACCCAACAGCTTCGAAGCCCGGGCCATTGTGTTCGAGGGGCCGGAGGACTATCAGGCGCGAATCAACGACCCGTCGCTGGACATCGACGAGCGCTGCATTCTGGTGATTCGCGGCTGCGGTACTGTAGGTTTCCCGGGCAGTGGCGAGGTGGTCAACATGGCCCCGCCTTCGGCGCTGATCAAGGCCGGCATCGATTCGTTGCCGTGCCTGGGTGACGGTCGCCAGAGCGGTACTTCGGCCAGCCCATCGATTCTCAACATGTCCCCGGAATCGGCGGTGGGCGGCGGCTTGTCGTTGCTGCGTACCGGCGACCGGCTGCGGGTCGACCTCAATGCCCGCAGCGTCAATTTGCTGGTGGACGAAGTTGAACTCGACGCCCGTCGCCAGGAACCGCTGCCGCCACTGGCGCCGTCGCAAACCCCGTGGCAGGAGCTCTATCGCCAACTGGTTGGCCAGTTGTCTACCGGCGGCTGCCTGGAGCCGGCCACCCTGTACTGGCGCGTGATCCCGGAAAACGGCCCGCCGCGCCACTCCCATTAAACAATGAACCCCCTGGAACCCTGAACCCTGTAGGAGCGAGCTTGCCTCGCGATCTTTTGATCTTTTGATCTTTTGATCTTTTGATCTTTTGATCTTTTGATCTTGTAAGCGCTCGCGAGCAAGCTCGCTCCTACAGAGGTGGAACGGGTTATGGGCTACACCATGAATTCAAGGAATGACCTTATGAACCCGCTGCAATTGAGCATTGAAAATTCCCTGCCTGAGGACTGGCAGCGCGCGACGCTGGTCGGGCGTGTGTGCTTGCCGGGTGTACGCGGCGGTCCGGCGGTGGTGGTGATTCGTGACGGTGAAGTCATTGACTGCAGCGCACAGTTCCCGACCCTGAGCCTGCTGCTGGATACACAGAATCCGTTACAGGCAGTACGTGAAATCAGCGGTCACTCCCTGGGGACGATCCAGGATCTGCTGGCCAACAGTGGCGAACAGCGCGACCCGGCCAGACCCTGCCTGCTGGCCCCCGCTGACCTGCAAGTGATCAAGGCCGCAGGGGTCACCTTTGCCGCCAGCATGATCGAACGGGTGATCGAGGAAAAAGCCGGGGGCGATGCCCTGAGGGCCGAGCAGGTACGCGCCCTGGTGCAAGAGGTGATCGGTGACAACCTGCGCGACCTGCGCCCCGGATCGCCCGAGGCCATGCGTCTGAAGCAGGTATTGATTGAACAAAATATGTGGTCGCAGTATCTGGAAGTCGGTATCGGGCCCGATGCCGAAATCTTCACCAAGGCACCGATTCTGGCCGCCGTGGGCAGCGGCAACGCAATCGGTGTCCACCCCGGGTCCAGCTGGAACAACCCGGAACCGGAAGTGGTGCTGGCCGTCGACAGCCGGGGGCAGATTCATGGTGCAACCCTGGGTAATGACGTCAACCTGCGTGACTTCGAAGGGCGCAGCGCATTGCTGCTGAGCAAGGCCAAGGACAACAACGCCTCTTGCGCACTCGGCCCGTTCATTCGCCTGTTTGACGAACATTTCAGCCTCGACGATGTACGCCGCTGCGAAGTGACCTTGCGCGTCGAAGGGCGGGACGGTTACGTGCTCAATGGCAAAAGCTCCATGGGCCAGATCAGCCGCGACCCGGCCGACCTGGCGCAACAGACCCTCAATGAAAATCACCAGTATCCGGATGGATTCGTGCTGTTCCTCGGCACCCTGTTCGCCCCGACCGACGACCGCGACCAGCCGGGCCAGGGCTTCACCCACAAGGAAGGCGACGTGGTGAGCATTGCCAGCGGCAAGCTGGGCGCCCTGCACAACCGCGTGACCAGCAGCGACCAGGCGCCGCAATGGTCATTCGGCGTGGCCGCGCTGATGAAAAATCTGGCGGGCCGGGGCTTGCTGGGGTAAAGGACGACTGTCGCCACCCCGAGCGCATGCACGCCATGCACTCGGGGCCGTCGCCATCACGGCCCGGGTGTTACCTGCCGCAACCCTTTTCGTGTAATATCCGGCGCTGGGTGCCACCGCAACAACGCGGCAGGGCAGGTTAATTTAGCGAAGGTCGGGCCGCCATCGCGGAGTCGCCGCACCTATGAGTCATGAACCCTCGCGTCTGGATAAAGCCGCAAACACCCGCAAGTCTGCTTCCTCCCTCGCGTTTATCACGCGCTTTTTCGCCGCTGAATCTGCGGGTGGCTTGATCCTGATGGCCTCTGCCCTGGCAGCCCTGCTGCTGGCAAACTCCCCCTGGGCTGCTGCCTACTTCTCCACCCTGCAAATCAAACTCGCCGGACTCTCCATCGAGCACTGGATCAATGATGGCCTGATGGCGATCTTCTTCCTGCTGGTGGGCCTTGAGATCAAGCGTGAAATGCTCGCAGGCCAGTTATCCAGCTGGAGCCAGCGCGCGCTTCCGGGGTTTGCCGCACTGGGCGGCATGCTGCTGCCGGCCCTGATCTATATCGCGGTCAACTGGGGCAACTCGCAAACTATCGGCGGCTGGGCCATCCCCGCGGCAACCGATATCGCGTTTGCGCTGGGGGTACTGTCACTGCTGGGCAAGCGGGTTCCCGTTTCGTTGAAGATCTTTCTGGCGGCGCTGGCGATTCTCGATGACCTGGGGGCGGTACTGATCATCGCCCTGTTCTACACCAGCGGACTGTCCATCAGCATGTTGCTGGCCTCCGTGGCTGTGGTTGCGGTGCTGGTGGTGCTCAATCGCTGCGGTGTACGCCGACTCGCCCCTTACCTGATAGCCGGCGCCCTGCTCTGGTTCTTCATGCTGCAATCGGGCATCCACGCGACACTGGCCGGGGTCATCCTTGCCCTGTGCATTCCGCTGGGTAACACGGAACACAAACACCAATCCCCTCTGCTCCACCTCGAAGAAAAGCTGCATCCGTGGGTCGCTTTCGCCGTGGTCCCCATATTTGGCTTTGCCAATGCCGGTGTATCCCTGGCCGGCATTTCCCCAGGTGACCTGCTGGACCCGGTACCGCTCGGGGTCACTCTGGGTCTGTTGCTGGGTAAACAACTGGGCGTCTTCGGCCTGGCCGCCCTGGCCATCCGCTTTGGCCTGGCAAAACTGCCCGAGGGTAGCAACTGGGTCCAGCTCTATGGCGTGGCACTGCTGTGCGGTATCGGCTTCACCATGAGCCTGTTCATTGGCGCCCTGGCATTCCCGGGGGCCCCGCATCTGGTGGATGAAGTGAAAGTCGGCGTGCTGATGGGCTCCATCCTGTGTGCCATCCTCGGCGTCGTGGTACTGATGAAGGCCGGCCGTCAAAAGGCATCTGCCTGACCCGTGCCGGGGTGCGTCCGATCACGGGCGCACCTGCGGGGTAACCCGCTCCCTCCCGCCAAAGCCCCGCCAGGTCTAACCTGAGCGGGGCTTTTTAGTGCGCGACTGGTTGAGCATTACGCTGCTGGTCCGGGGTTTTTGGCAGGTGCTTGCCATTATCCGGCTGACTACTAGACTCCCGCTCCTCGCGAACAGGCTGATGTTGGGCAGTAGCTTTCGCAAAAAACTGCAGGATCGCAGTTTTCAAATACTCAGGAGAGGATTGAACATGACTCGCAAAGAGCAATCACCTATAGCACTTAAAAACCAAGCTGCCGCACTCCATTTTCCGGATCAAACGATGGGTCACACCTTGAGTTCCCGGATGGCGCTACTGTGGCGGATATCGCAGGCGCAAGGGAGAGGACCAGGAAAGCGGTTGAACCGTTGTCGGCCAGCGCAGCTCTGCGACTGAAGCGCATCATTGATACGGGCTTACGTATCAATCATCGAGACCTGCGCGGTGTAACGAGCAATGTACGGAGCAGCATGGGATTTTCGAGATCATTTCCTGCCCGGGATATTGGGCAATGATCGATGCTGCTTCGCCTGAGTGATTGGCCACTGCTCGTAGCCAGCGACAACGTTCTTACTCCTTTCGGAGAGCCTCTGCATGAATACACTCGCCATAGTCGGCGCCGGTGCTGCTGGCGTCGCGACTTTTATTGCTGCGGTCAGAGCCCAAGTGGCACGAAGCATCTACATGATCGATCCGCAGCCAATTGGTCCGGGCGCAGCATTCTCAAATACGGACAACGATATTCTCTGTAATACCTCGGTCGACACCATGTCGGTGCTGCACGACATGCCGCTGGATTTTCTTGAGCACCTGCGGTGCGAGGGCTACGCCTTTACAGCAGAAAGTTTTGTCCCGCGGTTTCTGGTAGGCCGATATCTGGCCAGCCGGTTTCTGCAGTACTCAGCCATTGCCCGTGAGCAGGGAGTACGGGTTCAGTATGTTTGCAGCAGGTTCAAGGCATTGAAAGTTCACGGCCATCGCCATTACGAGCTTGAGTTCTGTGACGTGCAGATGAAGCCAGCCCCCTCACTGAGGGCGACCGACGTGGTGTTCTGTACGGGGTTTGGGCCGCCACACATACCGGCGGTTGCCCGGCCTTTTTTCAACCACTCGAGCTTCATCAAGAACCCCTATCCTGAAGCAAGCATGCTGGCCATGATTCCTGAGAATTCCCGGGTGCTCATCATGGGTAGCAAGCTCTCGGCCATCGACAGTGCAATCGTTCTGTGCCGCGACGGACATCAAGTGACCATGCTATCGCCGTCAGGAGAGTTCCCCTCTGTGCGCGCCCGCTTCATGCGCAGTCCAAAAACGGCATTCGACGTTGAGGCCATTGCAGCAGTAATGAAGCCGGAGCAACACGAAGCGCAGACCTGCAGCCCTGCCATGGGCTATAGATACCTGAACTATTTCTCCAGGGTGCTTCGCCAGAACCTGGGCAAGGACTGGAGCCTGCAGTTCTCCCGTGCATCAAGCGTTGTCGACAGGCTAAGGGAGGAGGTGGAAATTGCCGGCAGCGGTGCCAGTCACTGGCAGGAATACGTGGTTGATTTCATGCATGCCATCAACCGGCTGCACAGCAAGGGTGACCTCTATTTCGAGGGTTGCTTCCATCCCGCCTTCGAGCAGCTGCTTTACCGATACATATCCGCACTGGCACTCCCCAACGCACGCAAGCTGCTGAAGTACTTGGAGGACGGTGTTCTGTGTGTGCAGAGCGGCGAAGTAACCCGTATCGGCTACTCCCAGGGTCGCCCTCACCCATGGCGGGTGAATTGGGCCGCAGGCGACCACCGCTTTGACGCCATTGTCTCGGCTACTGGCTACCACCAGTCCAGATATGTCATGGGCGATGACGGCAAGATTGAGCTGGACATGCGCGGCGATCGCAGCCAAAGACAGCCGATTACTGTCTTGCCGACCATGGCAGGGGCCCATGAAAGCTTCGGTGAGCACGAGAGCATCTGGTTCCTGGGCGCACCGGCCAGACCCCGGCTGTGGCACCCGAATGCACTTGTGGTGGTCACCCCGATGGCAAACCGGATTATCGAGAGCATGCGCCGGCTGCCCCAGGTCGGGAGTGCTGCTTGAAGCCAAAAGAGACAGGTTTGCGCAAGTCGTCGAAGGATGGCCCATGAAGTGAAACCGATTCACCTGAAAAAGGGCCTGTACAGGCCCTTTTTTTGCTAGTCGCACACGACTTCGAGGGTGGCGGTACAACTGAGCCAAAGGCGCGATTACAGGTGGAAATGGCCCGCGGCCTCTGGCTGGTAAAGCACTTTCCTGATCTCGATCCGGCGGGTGCGATCAGAAATTCGCCAGTCGATGGCGTCCCCCTCCTGATAACCCAGAATGGCAGCGCCGATGTCGGAATAGACGGAATGCTTCCCTGCGTTGCTGTCCGCATCTTCAGGGTAAACCAGGGCCACTTCGATCTCTTCGTCGTCCAGCTGCAGCAAGGCCCTGGAGTTCATCGTGACGACATTGCACGCCACCTGCTGCGGCTTGACGACAATGGCTCGCTCAAGCTCATGCTCGAGTTCAACCACGGCCGGGCCTTGCTCGAGCACGATCAGACTCTCCAGCCTGGCCTTGTCGATTTCAGTGATGTAGATCCTGGTGGAGTCGCCAACGGCACCTTCGCGCAACAACTGGCGATAGCGCCCCGCCGTCATGGAAAATGACTTCAATGTCGGGGTTTCGCTCTCGAGCACAAAGCCGCTGCGCACAAAGGCTTTCAGCGAGCGCCCGTTGTCAGGGTGGATCTTGGCGATGAGCTTCTGGGCCCGCATGTCGAGGAAGGCCAGTTTCATGCCTTCGCGGATCGTGCGGGCGCCAAGGTTGCGGCCCCATTTGTCACTGTCCCCGATGACCAGGACAATCTCGCAATTGGGCCCGGTCTTGATTAGACGGACAAAGCCCACCGGGGCGTCATGCCGGTCATAGGCCATGAAGAATCGGCCGCCCTGGTTGAATAGATGGGTCAGGATCGGCGATTGAGTCCGATCGATAGCTTGCCCGATGGAGCGAGAGACATGACGCGAATCGCTCAGATAGCAGGTAACGCGCTCATCCTCCAACCAATCCATCAGCGTCAGCGCGTGCGCCCGAGTAATTTCAGGGCACAGAGAAACGAAAGGCTTGTTCATCTTCAACACACATATTTGTAAAAGGATGAAAGCCCTTCATGGCTATGGCCATGACGGTTCTTTCGGCAACCGGCTATCTTAAGACATAACGCGAGTAATGCCGAACAGGGTGGAGGACATTCGACACCGTTCAGCTCTGCCGGCGGGGGCCAAACTCAGGACTATCAGTAACAATCCCTTAACCACCGGCTACAAAAAAGCCCCGATCAGCAACATATGATCGGGGCTTTCTTTTGCCTGCAGCTGGCACCTTGCTGTCACCGTCGTTTGCACGGTAAGTCGAGAATAGCTGGAGGTCTTGAATTGTATGGTGTCCCAGGCGGGGTTCGAACCTGCAACCTTCCCCTTAGGAGGGGGATGCTCTATCCAATTGAGCTACTGAGACAAATCATGTGCACCGCACGCGGTGTGCGGTGCGATCAACGGCGTGCATGGTAACGGGCAAGGCTTTATTTGTCATGTCGTGCGTTGGCTTTTTAACTGTCACAAGCATCGCGTACAAGTCTCGCGCCCGCAGAGGTCCTGCCCTGCCCCGAATATGTTGCCGTTGCCCAGGCACGCCGGGGCGATCAATTGCAGGCGCCCCGCTGCTGATAAAGGGTCATGAGCACGGTCAAATAATCGTATACAAAATGTCACGTAACGGTGCACCAGAAATTCAAATACTGCTTTTTTGCATCAAAAAGTAACAACCCCGCAAATGGCCATCATCGCCAATCGGCCATGCTTTTATCCCTCGCCTGATCTTCCCGCCCGAAATCTTGAAAAATAAAATCCATATTTTTCAGTCAGATAAATAGCAACTTTGAAATCTTCCGCTGCTGTTAGCCACACGCAATTTTTCGCTGGCATGAATATCGCTTACACCCACACGCCACTTGTATACAAAACAGACAAAAACTAAGTACACGTTATTTCGTGGCCTGCGGCATCAAGCAGGCATACCGCGGACTTTCATAACCAGTGATTCTCGCTAGCCGTGACGAAGATTTGTCGAGCCCGTGCTCATGAACAGTCATCACGCTGCAGGTATCAGGAGCTTGCCAGAATGCGTTCAAGACTCTCCCCTACCATCGCTCTGGATTTACCTTCCCCGGTTTCAACCCCCGCCCTCGCTCCTGACAGCGTGTCGTCAACCCTGGCGCTCAGTCCGCGCTTGCACAACAGCGACCTTGCCCCCACCAAAACCGAAGGCCGGCGTTGGGGCAGGTACAGTATTTTTGCGTTGTGGACCAACGATGTGCACAACATTGCCAATTACTCATTCGCCATCGGCCTGTACGCACTGGGCCTGAACGGTTGGGAAATCTTGCTTTCCCTCGGAATCGGCGCGGCCCTGGTGTTCAATTTCATGAACCTGTCGGGCTATATGGGGCAGCGCACCGGGGTGCCTTTTCCGGTGATCAGCCGTATAAGTTTCGGCATTCATGGAGCGCAAATTCCGGCATTGATACGCGCAGTAATCGCTATCGCCTGGTTCGGGATTCAGACCTATCTGGCATCGGTGGTGCTGCGGGTGTTGCTGATCGCGGTTCATCCGGGGTTTGCCGAGTATGACCACAACTCGATTCTTGGTCTGTCGAGCCTGGGCTGGCTATGTTTTGTCGCCATCTGGTTCGTACAGCTGGCGATTCTTGCCTACGGCATGGAAATGGTCCGGCGCTATGAGGCGTTCGCCGGGCCGGTGATTCTGTTGACGGTGATCTGTCTTGCCGGCTGGATGTATTTTCAGGCCAACGGCACCATTGCCTGGTCAAGCCGCGAGCCGTTGAGCACCGGTGAAATGTGGCGCAACGTGTTTGCTGGTGGCGCGCTGTGGCTGGCGATCTACGGCACGATGATTCTTAATTTCAGCGATTTCTCCCGCTCTTCGCCCTGCTGCAAAACGATCAAGGTCGGGAATTTCTGGGGCTTGCCGGTGAACATTCTGGTATTTGCCGGTATCACTGTGCTGTTGTGCGGCGCGCAATTCCAGATCAATGGAAAAATCATTGAGAGCCCGACGCAAATCATCGCTTCGATTCCCAACACTTTATTTCTGGTGCTGGGCTGCCTGGCGTTTCTGATCGTTACAGTGGCCGTGAATATCATGGCCAACTTTGTCGCTCCGGCATTTGTACTGAGCAATCTGGCACCCAAATATCTGACCTTTCGCCGCGCCGGGTTGATCAGTGCAACCATTGCGGTGCTGATCCTGCCGTGGAATTTGTATAACAGCCCGCTGGTGATCGTTTACTTCCTGTCCGGTCTCGGCGCCCTGCTCGGCCCGCTGTATGGCGTGATCATGGTCGATTACTGGCTGGTACGAAAAGGTCAGGTCGATGTGCCGGCGCTGTACAGCGAAGACCCCAGCGGCACTTACTACTACTCCAATGGCGTCAATCTACGTGCGGTCGCAGCCTTCGTTCCTGCCGCACTGATCGCCATCGTGCTGGCCCTGGTCCCGGGCTTCCACACCGTTTCGCCGTTTTCCTGGCTGATTGGTGCAGGTATCGCGGCGATGCTCTATCTGATCATCGCCAAGCGCCAACCCTATTACGCCCAGGTCAGTGGCGAATCGATTGCCGTCGAGAATGCCAGCCATTGATCTGTCACGGTCTGCCTGGTGCAGACCGCCCCCCCTCACTTCAAGGAGAGCCCATGCGAATTCTCGTGGTTAATGTCAACACCACTGACAGCATCACCCAGGCCATTGCCCGCCAGGCGCAGTCGGTGGCAGCGCCCGGCACCGAGATCATCGGCCTGACCCCCGCTTTCGGCGCAGAGTCGGTGGAAGGCAATTTTGAGAGTTATCTGGCGGCCATCGCGGTAATGGACTGTGTCATGGCCTATGACCGGCCTTTCGATGCGGTCATCCAGGCCGGGTACGGCGAGCACGGCCGCGAGGGGTTGCAGGAACTGCTTGATGTGCCAGTGGTGGATATCACTGATGCGGCGGCGAGCACGGCGATGTTTTTGGGGCGGGCCTATTCGGTGGTCACCACCCTGGATCGCACCGTCCCGCTGATTGAGGACCGCCTGAAGCTGTCGGGGCTCTGGGATCGTTGTGCGTCGGTGCGGGCCAGTGGCATGGCGGTGCTGGAGCTTGAGGCGTCACCGCACAAGGCGTTGGAAGCCATTGTTCGCCAGGCCGAACTGGCAGTTATCGAAGACAAGGCCGAGGTTATTTGCCTGGGCTGCGGGGGGATGGCCGGGCTTGATGAACGCATTCGCCAGCTTACTGGAGTGCCGGTGATCGATGGCGTGACGGCTGCTGTAACCATTGCCGAATCACTGGTGCGCCTGGGGCTGTCTACGTCCAAGGTACGCACTTATGCAACGCCCCGGCCCAAGGCGATTGCCGGCTGGGCGGCACGGTTCTGCCGATAGCTACGGGCGGCTGACTTGCCCATGACTGCATCGCTGGCGGGGTGCTGCCGGCAGCTGTCGTGCAATTTGCACTACAGCAAAAAGCCATCATTGCAATCTGCAATCATCCGCCCTTTAAAAACCCACTCAAGATGCTGTTTTATAAGGGTTTTACCCTATAAAAAAGTTGGCACGAAGAGTGCTCTATCAATAGTAATCAGTCCATGCCCTCAGAGATGACCGCCATGAACAGCACTCTTTTACTGTTGAACGCCCTTGGGCTTGCCGTCCTGGTGGCTTTTCACTTTCAACCAGCCCCCACCGCCCCACAGACTGCCGAGCTGGTCACTTACAACAAACCGCTGACCCCCATGCCACAACTGGCTGTGATGACAGAGACCGATCAGGTTGCACCTCGATTGACGGCTGAACTCCCCGTGGCCAGCGCAAATATTCAAGACGAGCGCTGGTTTTTTTAAAGCAGCGCCTGAACAACCCGGCTAAGCCGTCGACTCGCAGTTACGCCGAGTGGGCAGCAGGGGCCACGCTCGCATCAATAAGCGCCAACAAACCTTGAACGCCCCGGGACAGCGTGGCCGAGTTATTCAGTACCGACACCTGCTCTGCCTGCAGCTCATCAGTGGTATCGAGAAACAATTGATTGCGCTGCAGACGGGCGCTGATTTCAGCCGGTGTCTCCCGGCCACGCGCCAGCAAACGCTGGTGCAGCACCCGGGTATCGACGCAAACCATGATCGCCAGCAGGTCCGGGTAACGTTCACGGGCGTTTTTGAGGTAGCCGCGGGAGCCGTTGACCAGTACATGGCGCCCGCTATCGAGCCAGTCGTCGATCTGAGCCGGAATCCCGTACTCAAGGCCATTGGCCTGCCAATGCATGGCAAACGCGCCCTCCTCCTTGAGAGACTGAAAGACTTCCCGGGAAACCCCCAGCGCATCCTCTCCCACAGCCTCGCAGGAGCGGGTAATCACTCGCCGGATAACCTCACAGCCGCGCTCGGGCAGATAAGGTCGTGCTGCATCAATCAGGCTGTCCTTGCCTGAGCCCGAAGGGCCCATCAAATAAATCAATTTGCCTGGCATGATTTGGATCTCCCGGAACCTGACTGCCCGTAAACCGAGCCACCCGCAGAATGCGCAAACACATAAGGGCCGGCTAGCGGCTTTCAAGCATTCGTCGTAAAAAACGTGCCAGCGCTGCTTTCGGATGAAGAACACGACTATCAGCTTCCCAAGCCAGTGCAGATTTCCGATAATCGTTACTGGCAAAAAGCCTCTATCCGGTTCAATATTTGTCACAGAATTGACGCCAGGGAAGTGGCGGACTTAAGGCATGATGCGTGCCTCTTAACAATTCAGGTTGAACATTTGGCCACAGGGACGGTCTTAAACCACATCCTGCGGCCAATTCCGAGAACCGCTCCCCTGAACTAACCGGTTAACTATAATGCGCCCATTGAAACAGGCAATTTACTCAAGCCGTACGGCCGACAAGTTTGTCGTACGCCTGCCAGACGGAATGCGCGAGCGCATTGCCGAAGTGGCTCGCGATCATCACCGCAGCATGAACTCTGAAATCATCGCCCGACTGGAGCAAAGCCTTATTCAGGAAGGCAATCTGGGTGAAGAACTCAGCATGCGCCTGGACAGCCCCGAGCTTTCCCTGCATGAGCGTGAACTGCTGCAACGCTTCCGCCAACTCTCCCATCGCCAGCAAAATGCGCTGGTGTCCCTGATTGCTCACGACGCCGAAGCAGCATCCAGCGCGTCCTGATTCAATACAGATACAAAAAAGCCAGCACTGCGCTGGCTTTTTTATGGGCGTTATTTACGCCTGGCTGATCTGGCGCGGGTCATAGCAAGAAGATCGTTGCCAGGCCCAGAAAGATAAAGAATCCGCCACTGTCTGTCATGGCCGTGATCATCACGCTTGCCCCCATCGCCGGATCACGCCCCAGTCGGGACAGCGTCATGGGGATCAATACTCCCATCAGCGCAGCCAGCAACAGGTTGAGGGTCATGGCAGCCGTCATCACCACCCCCAGCGACCAGCTGCCATACAGCAGGTAGGCGACAACACCTATCACGCCACCCCACACCAGGCCATTGATCAGGCCTACGGCCAGCTCTTTGCGCATCAGGCGCGAGGTGCTGCCGGTATTGACCTGGTCAAGGGCCATGGCGCGCACGATCATGGTGATGGTCTGGTTGCCGGAGTTGCCGCCAATCCCCGCCACGATGGGCATCAGTGCAGCCAGGGCGACCAGTTTTTCAATGGATCCTTCAAACAGCCCGATCACCCGCGACGCAATAAATGCAGTCACCAGGTTGACCGCCAGCCAGGCCCAGCGGTTACGCAGGGATTTCCAGACCGATGCAAAAATGTCTTCCTCTTCACGCAGACCGGCCATGTTGAGGACTTCGTTTTCACTTTCTTCCCGGATCAGGTCGACCATTTCATCGATGGTTAAACGGCCAATCAGCTTGCCGTTCTTGTCGACCACGGGCGCAGAGATCAAGTCATAACGCTCAAATGCCTGGGCCGCATCGTAGGCATCTTCGTCCGGATGGAAACTCACCGGGTCGCTGGCCATGACTTCAGCCACCTGCTTCTCCGGGTCGTTGACCAGCAAGCGCTTGATCGGCAGCACGCCTTTGAGCACGCCGTCGTAATCGACCACAAACAGTTTATCGGTGTGCCCTGGCAACTCTTTGAGGCGGCGCAGATAACGCAACACCACTTCAAGGCTGACATCCTCGCGGATGGTCACCATCTCGAAGTCCATCAGGGCGCCGACCTGATCCTCGTTATAGGACAGTGCGGAGCGAACGCGCTCACGCTGCTGCCCGTCCAGGGTTTCCATCAGCTCATGGATGACGTCTCGCGGCAGCTCAGGGGCCAGGTCAGCGAGTTCGTCGGCATCCATCTCCTTGGCCGCAGCCAGGAGCTCATGATCGTCCATGTCGGCGATCAGGGTTTCACGTACCGAATCCGAAACTTCCAGCAGGATGTCGCCGTCGCGATCAGCCTTGACCAGCTGCCAGACCGTCAGACGGTCGTTCAGGGGCAATGCTTCAAGGATGTAGGCAACGTCTGCAGAGTGCAGGTCTTCAAGCTTGCGCTGGAGCTCAACAAGGTTTTGCCGGTGGACCAGGTTTTCAACCCGGTCATGGTGCTGGCCTTCCTGACGATGGGTCAGGTCCTCGACCACACGCTGGCGATTAAGCAGCTCAATGACTTGAGCGAGGCGGCTTTGCAGGCTGTCTTGAGTTTTCTTTACTTCAACTTCGGTCATAGGCGAACTCCACTCCCAGCAGCAGGGCACGCCGGAAGGATCAATCAGTCAATTCATGATTGGAAAAACGGGATGCTGAGTTTCTACTGGGTAAGTCCATGGAGGTCTTCCACAAGCCCCGGCGGGGCTGACGGGCGCAATCATACACGGCTTAAAAATTAATGACGCGAAAAATCTCGGTGATAACAACTGCTTGCGCGATGCCTGTGGTCGCTGCCGCGGTACCAACCCCAAACCTCGATCGATCCATTATGGCAGGCGCCTGAGTTTTACGACTGCCGCGCTGCCGATCGCAGCCTGGTGCCTCGACAGTCACTACCGAGAATCCAAATCGCAGACAGCAAAAAGCCCGCACAATGTGCAGGCTTTTTGGTGTTTGGTGCACTCGACAGGATTCGAACCTGTGACCGCTCGGTTCGTAGCCGAGTACTCTATCCAGCTGAGCTACGAGTGCAAGTTGTGTTTGTTAGACCAGACCACCCTGGTTGAAGCAAAGTTAACTACCGAAGCAACTAACTCTTTAAATGGTGCACTCGACAGGATTCGAACCTGTGACCGCTCGGTTCGTAGCCGAGTACTCTATCCAGCTGAGCTACGAGTGCATTTGAAGCTGCGTATTATAGACCGTTGAATCTCTCTGCCAAGTACTTTTTTCAGTAATTTCAACAACTTACCGAAATGGCTAGATTCGAACGTGCTACTTGAATAAATGGCGGAGAAGGGGGGATTCGAACCCCCGACACCCTTTTGAGATGTACTCCCTTAGCAGGGGAGCGCCTTCGGCCACTCGGCCACCTCTCCGCAACACGGGGCGTATAATAACCAGCCTTTTCCCCGTATGCAACTAAAAACTTAAATAAAATTAGAGACTTGGTTCTTCATCCTTTTCTTTCTTGATCCGCAGGTAGATTTCCTCGCGGTGCACGGCCACTTCCTTGGGTGCATTCACACCAATCCGCACTTGGTTTCCTTTGACGCCGAGCACGGTCACAGTAATTTCGCCATCGCCTATGATCAGGCTTTCCGCACATCGGCGAGTCAGAATCAGCATACGTTTCTCCTCACGCTATTCATTTCAGGGACAACAGTCTGCAAAAAAAAAGGGCTTCGGCCTACTAGCTGAACAGCTATAGCCCGCCGCGCCTTAAGTATTGACCAACATGACGAAAACAGCAGAGTTCGTTCACATCTATCAAAAAACAAAGGGCGCGGATCAACCGCGCCCTCCGGGCAACGCTTTACTCACCCTGTCGGGCAGGAGCGTCCAGTTCAAAAGCGGTGTGCAACGAGCGCACAGCCAGCTCCAGGTACTTCTCTTCGATCACCACCGAGACTTTGATCTCCGAGGTCGAGATCATCAGGATGTTGATGTTCTCCTTGGCCAGCGACTCAAACATGCGGCTGGCAACGCCCGCATGGGAGCGCATGCCAACACCGACGATCGACACCTTGGCAATCTTGGTATCACCCACCACTTCACGGGCGCCAATTTCACGCGCCGTGTTTTCCAGCACCGTCTGCGCTGCAGTGAAGTCATTGCGATGCACGGTGAAGGTGAAGTCGGTGGTGTTATCGTGCGCCACGTTCTGCACGATCATGTCGACTTCAATGTTGGTCGCACTGATCGGGCCCAGAATCTTGAACGCCACGCCCGGAGTGTCAGGCACGCCACGGATAGTCAGCTTGGCTTCATCGCGGTTGAAAGCGATACCAGAAATGATCGGCTGTTCCATGGATTCCTCTTCATCAATAGTAATAAGGGTGCCAGGACCCTCTTTGAAGCTGTGCAATACGCGCAGCGGAACGTTGTACTTGCCTGCGAACTCGACCGCCCGGATCTGCAACACCTTGGAACCCAGGCTGGCCATTTCCAGCATTTCTTCGAAGGTGATTTTTTCCAGACGCTGAGCCTGCGCCACAACCCGCGGGTCAGTGGTGTAGACGCCATCGACATCGGTGTAGATCTGGCACTCATCCGCCTTCAAGGCTGCCGCCAGCGCCACACCGGTGGTGTCAGAGCCGCCACGGCCCAGGGTGGTGATGTTGCCGTGCTCATCCACGCCCTGGAAACCTGCCACCACAACCACGCGCCCGGCCTTGAGGTCGGCGCGAATCTTCTGATCGTCGATTTGCAGAATCCGGGCCTTGGTGTGCGCGCTGTCCGTAAGGATCCGCACCTGGCTGCCGGTATAGGACACCGCTGGCACGCCGCGCTTGTTCAGCGCCATTGCCAGCAGGCCTATTGTCACCTGCTCGCCCGTGGACAGGATCACATCCAGTTCACGGGGCAATGGCTGATCGCTGATTTGCCTGGCCAGTTCGATCAGGCGATTGGTTTCGCCGCTCATTGCAGACAGCACAATCACCAGGTCATTGCCGGCTTCACGGAACTTCTTAACTTTCTCGGCGACCTGTTCGATTCTCTCGACAGAGCCGACCGAGGTGCCTCCGAATTTTTGTACGATCAAAGCCATTTCAAAGCAGCCTCAGCCCATAAAGGGCGCCCATTTATCATTCAAACGACGCGCCGTAGACGACGGCGCGTGCTGGACCTCAGATACCTTGCTCGACAAATGGCACAGTCAGGGCCAGTGCGGCGTCCAGGGCTGCAGCATCAACACCGCCGCCTTGCGCCATGTCCGGACGACCACCGCCCTTCCCGCCCACTGCCGCAGCGGCCTGCTTCATCAAATCACCGGCTTTGAGTTGGCCAGTCAGGTCCTTGGTTACGCCTGCAACCAGAACGACCTTGTCTTCATGAACACTGCCGAGCAGGATCACTGCACGGCCGAGCTTGTTCTTCAGCTGATCTACCAGCGCCAGCAGCGCCTTGCCATCCTGACCGTCCAGGCGAGCGGTCAACACTTTCACGCCTTTCACATCCACTGCAGACGATGACAGATCATCACCGGCAGCACTTGCGGCCTTGGCCTGCAATTGTTCGAGTTGTTTTTCCAGCTGGCGGTTACGCTCCAGCACAGCCGACAGTTTGTCGACCAGGTTCTCACGCGAGCCCTTGATCAGGCTGGCGGCTTCCTTGAGCTGCTCTTCAGCGGCGTTCAGGTAAGCCAGTGCGGCAGCACCGGTGACCGCCTCGATACGACGAATACCGGAGGCTACACCACCTTCACTGGTAATTTTCATCAGACCGATATCACCGGTGCGATTGGCGTGGATACCGCCACACAGCTCGACCGAGAAATTACCGCCCATGCTCAGCACGCGCACGTTGTCGCCGTATTTCTCGCCAAACAACGCCATGGCGCCTTTTTGCTTGGCGGTGTCGATGTCGGTTTCTTCAGTCTCGACCGGGGTGTTCTTGCGAATCTCGGCATTGACGATATCTTCCAGCGCCTTGATCTGCTCGGGCTTGATCGACTCGAAGTGGCTGAAGTCGAAACGCATGCGCTGACTGTCAACCAACGACCCCTTCTGCTGAACGTGCTCGCCCAGTACCTGGCGCAGGGCCGCGTGCAGCAAGTGGGTAGCCGAGTGGTTCAGCGCCGTGGCATGACGGACTTCAGCATCGACCTGCGCTTCAACGGTTTCGCCGACCTTCAGGCCGCCCGCTGCAACCACACCGTGATGCAGGAACGCGCCGCCGGTTTTAGTGGTGTCGCGCACGTCAAAGCGAGCACCGCCCGCCTGCAGATAACCGCAGTCGCCGACCTGACCGCCAGATTCGGCGTAGAACGGGGTTTGATCGAGAACCACCACGCCCTCATCACCTTCATTCAGGCTGGCAACAGACTGGCCATCCTTATAGAGGGCAACTACCTTGGCCGGGCTGTGGGTGGCGCTGTAGCCGATGAACTCGGTGGGCACGTCGACCTTGACCAGGGTGTTGTAGTCCAGGCCGAACGAACTGGCCGAACGCGCACGCACACGCTGGGCTTCCATCTCGCGCTCGAAACCTTCTTCGTCCACGGTCAGGTTACGCTCGCGGGCGATATCGGCGGTCAGGTCCATCGGGAAACCGTAGGTGTCGTAGAGCTTGAACACTACATCGCCCGGCACCACGGTGCCTTTAAGGTCGGCCAGGTCCAGCTCAAGGATTTTCAGCCCTTGCTCCAGGGTCTTGGAGAACTGCTCTTCTTCGGCTTTGAGCACGCGCTCAATATTGGCCTGCTCGCGCACCAGTTCAGGGAAGCTCGCCCCCATCTCGGCAACCAGTGCCGCGACGATTTTGTAGAAGAAGTTGCCGGTGGCGCCCAGCTTGTTGCCGTGACGGCAGGCGCGACGAATGATGCGGCGCAGCACATAGCCACGGCCTTCATTGGACGGCAGCACGCCATCGGCGATCAGGAAGCTGCACGAACGAATGTGGTCAGCCACCACTTTCAGCGACGCCTGGCCGTCGTTGGCACAACCAATCGCTTGGGCTGCAGCTTGCAACAGGCTCTGGAACAGATCGATGTCGTAGTTGGAGTTGACGTGCTGCATCACCGCACTGATCCGCTCCAGGCCCATGCCGGTGTCTACCGACGGCGCAGGCAGCGGATGCAACACGCCATCGGCGGTGCGGTTGAACTGCATGAACACGTTGTTCCAGATTTCGATGTAACGGTCACCGTCTTCATCCGGCGAGCCCGGCGGGCCACCCCAGATTTCAGGGCCGTGGTCATAGAAAATTTCGGTGCACGGGCCACACGGGCCGGTATCACCCATGGTCCAGAAGTTGTCCGAAGCGTACGGAGCACCTTTGTTGTCGCCGATGCGGATCATGCGCTCGGCAGGCACGCCGACGTCTTTGGTCCAGATGTCATAGGCTTCGTCATCGCTGGCGTAGACCGTCACCCAGAGCTTGTCTTCAGGCAGCTTCAAGACACCGGTCAGGAAGGTCCAGGCAAAATTGATCGCGTCTTTCTTGAAATAGTCGCCAAAGCTGAAGTTGCCCAGCATTTCGAAAAAAGTGTGGTGACGGGCGGTGTAGCCGACGTTTTCCAGGTCACTGTTCTTGCCACCGGCACGCACGCACTTCTGGCTGCTGGTAGCACGGGTGTATGCCCGTTTTTCCTGACCCAGGAAACAGTCCTTGAACTGGTTCATCCCCGCGTTAGTGAACAGCAGGGTCGGATCGTTGTTCGGGACCAAGGAGCTGGACGGGACACGGGTGTGACCTTGCTCCTCGAAGAAGCGAAGGAAGGCTTCACGGATTTCTGCGCTTTTCATAGGTTCTTCCACGGAGGCTGCGGCCAGAGGCAAGTCAATCACGTCCATCGACAGTGCGACTCGCAAAGGGCCGCATTATATCGGCCCTTCGCCTTGGGTACAGCGTGTTTATACGATAGGCGCAGGCAATTGGACGGCCTGCACACTCATTGTTGGTTAAATTCAGTTAAAACCGAGATTACCTGCTCAATCTGCTGGCGACTGACATCCATGTGCGTGACCATTCGCAGACGCGGTGCGGCACTCAGTTTGATACCACGTTCACCGGCAAATATCTTGAGCGCTTGCGCCCGCTCACCCAGTTGCGCATAAACCATGTTGGTCTGGACCGGCTCAACTTCATAGCCGCCAGCACGCAAGCCATCGGCCAGCAGCCGGGCGTGCTCATGGTCATCGGCCAGGCGCTCAACCTGATGGTCCAGCGCGTAAAGCCCCGCAGCCGCCAGCTGACCGGCCTGGCGCATGCCGCCGCCGACCATTTTGCGCAAACGCCGGGCCTTGCCGATCAAGTCCACAGTACCGCACAGCACCGAGCCCACTGGCGCGCCCAACCCTTTGGACAGGCATACCGACACCGAATCGAAATGCCGGGTGATATCCGCCGCATCCACCCCCAGCCTGACGGCAGCGTTGTACAGCCGCGCACCATCGAGATGCAGGCCCAGCCCGTGCTCACGAGTAAGACGACTTGCCGCAGCCAGATACTCCAGTGGCAGGACTTTACCCTGCATGGTGTTTTCCAGCGCCAGCAAGCGGGTGCGGGCAAAGTGAAAGTCATCAGGCTTGATCGCTGCCGCGACCTGATCCAGGTCCAGCGAACCATCCGCCTGTACCTCCAGCGGCTGCGGCTGGATGGAGCCCAGTACCGCCGCACCGCCACCTTCATACTTGTAGGTGTGGGCCTGCTGCCCGACGATGTATTCATCGCCGCGCCCACAATGGGCCATCAGCGCCAGCAGGTTGCTCATGGTGCCCGTGGGCACGAACAGTGCCGCGGCAAAGCCCAGTCTTGAGGCCAGCTCCCACTCCAGCTTGTTCACCATGGGATCTTCGCCATACACATCGTCGCCCAGTGGCGCATTCGCCATGGCCTCGCGCATGCCGCGGCTGGGTTGGGTCACGGTGTCACTACGAAGATCGATAACAGTCATTGAACAAGCCTCGGCAATGGGGGGATCAGCACTTGATGCTAATCGGGGACCTCCCTTGCTAACAAGAGTACTGCGGGCAACCCCGCCATATTCAAGGCGTAACCTGACAATGGACAAATAAAACAATCTGCAAAATCGATGACTATTAGCAAAAAGCAGCAATGCATCTTTAAAACATATGTGATACAAAATGCCCGCCGCCAGAAAGGCTGGCGGCAACGTTCTCAGGGCGGGGTGCAACTCCCCACCGGCGGTAATTGCGCGCAATGCGCATAGCCCGCGAGCGCTTGGCAGGTCCTTCAGCTTTGGCTGATGACCGGCCAAGGTCAGCAGACCCGGTGTGATCCCGGGGCCGACGGTCATAGTCCGGATGAAGAGAGAACGGGATTGGCGCCAAAGGGCCGTCAACCCGGCGGGCTTGTACTGCTGCTTTATTGCCGCGTACAGCCCACCGGAGCGCACCCTTAAATCCCATTCGATTCATATGCCCTGTTTTTCACACAAACAGGAGTCAGAACATGCAACCCACCACAATTCACCACAACGAGCGTGTAGCGTTTATCCAGGCCAGCTGGCACAAAGAGATCGTCGACCAGAGCCGTAAAGGTTTCCTCGCCGAAATGCTGGTGCAGGGTTATCAGGAAAGCGACATCGATTTCTTTGAAGTCGGCGGTGCGTTTGAAATCCCGCTGCACGCCAAACTGCTGGCCAAGACTGGCCGCTATGCCGGTATCGTCGGCGCAGCCCTGGTTGTCGACGGCGGCATCTATCGCCACGACTTCGTCGCCCAGTCAGTGGTCAGCGGCCTGATGCAGGTTCAACTGGAAACCGAAGTTCCGGTGTTCTCGGTCAGCCTGACCCCGCATCACTTCCACGCAGGCGAAGAACACCAGAAGTTTTTCTTCGAGCACTTCGTGCACAAAGGCCAGGAAGCGGCAAAAACCTGCGTCGATACCCTGCAGAAAATTCGCGCTATCAAGCGTATGGATACCCAGCAAAAACGCGCGGTGTAATTCAGGTCAAGCGCGATGACTGTTGACGATGGCGCCGTGTCTACCCGATAAACACGGCGCCATCGAGCGCATCGCGAGACAAGCCCGCGCCTATAGCTAAACGAGCACCGCCGCCTTCGCCGGCTCGATAATCATCCCGGCCCGCAAACCATTCTTCACCTTTGGATTGGGGAAGATGATCCGCGCACCCTCCTCTTCGACGATCCAGTGCGTCCTGGGCGTGTCTTGCGCCAGCAAATAGCCCTTGGGCAATTCGCAGAAATTCTCGACATCCGCCGGCAAGTGCAGGACGAAGGCATCACTGTGCTTGATCACTTCGCGAGCCACGCTGAACAGCTGCAGACCTTCCAGCGAAGCATCAGCCAGGGGCGGTTCGGTGCCCTCGATGATCTGCTTCAAACGCAACTCAAGACGCTCGACGTTAACCCCGCCGTTCTGCCCGAAAGGTCGTGCCTTGCCCAGTTCCAGGGTAAAGGCTTCAGCGCCCAGCTGCTCGTAGGTGTAGGCACTGAAGACGATTGAAGGCTTGTTCTGCAGCAGGACCGCTTCCATACCGGCAGCACGCAGGCGGGCCAGCTCGTCACGGGAATGGACCCGACCTTCTTTGTAGGGATAGAGCGCGAACTGCTCGATCTTCGAACCGCGAATGGCGGTGTGCAGGTCGTAATGAAGGCGGGTACGTTCAGGAAGGCTGAAAAATGTTTCGGCCAGATGTTCAAGTTCGCACGCACGCAAGGCTTCTGGGCCGCTGCTGTTCTCGTGCCGACCGTTGAACAGCCGGTTCAGGTCCTCTTCGACAAACCGCGCTCCGGTGCGCATGGCACCAGGGTTGCCGAACAGGAACAGAATTCGGGTTCGGGGCTTGATGTCGCCCCGGGCAATGTCATTCAACAGGCGATCGAGCAACTCGATAGGCGCTGTTTCATTGCCGTGGATGCCTGCCGACAACAGCAGATCCATACCATCGTCGCGACCTTCAGGAGGGCGCACTTCAAGTGCCCCCTCGGCCAGCCAGCGCATCCGCACGCCGTCGACAGTCAGTTGAGTCTTCTCGGCCGGTTCACGTCCGGCCAGGGTCAGTTCAAGCAGTTTGCCGAGGGCGAGCATAGAGCATCCTTTATCAGTGGTTGCAGTCTGGGCCGTGAACGTGACCGTCTTCGTCGTCGCCCAGGTCAGCCGGTTCCATTTCCAGTTGCAGGCTTACAAGGTTAGTCGCCAATGGGCGCAGCAACAGGTTGGCGTATTCGGCATCGCCTTCCTCAACGTCCACACCGATCAGCAACTGGCCACGGCCGTCTTGCTGAATCCACAGTTCCTTGCCCTGCCACATGACAGCGACGCGGGTGCAGGAGGTTTCCAGCTGGGTGCCGTCGGTATCTTCAAGGATCAGCTTCAGGGTATCGGTCATTATTTAGCTCTCATTTGCGGGTGACGTTGCGTGCCCGGGGCGATAAAACCCCGGGCACGCACGTGTTCAATTGATCTGGAACGGGTAAACCGCGCCCAGTTTAAGGATTTGCGTCAGTTCATCCAGTGCCGTCCGGCATTCAAGCAACAATTGCGGGTCTGCCAGATCGCTTTCGCGCAAGGCATCGCGGTAGTGCTTGTTGACCCAACGGGTCAGCGTGTCGTACAGCGCAGGGGTCATGATAACCCCGGGATTGACCGCCGCCAGCTCAGTTTCATTAAGTGCGACCCGCAGCCGCAGGCACGCCGGGCCGCCACCGTTCTGCATGCTTTGCTTGAGGTCGAACACCTTGACCTCGCGAATCGGTCCGCCCGCCGCCGTCAGCCCTTGCAGGTACTGCCACACACGGGGGTTGCTGCGGCACTCTTCGGGCACGATCAACAGCATCGAGCCGTCAGCACGACTCAGCAACTGGCTGTTAAACAGATAAGAGCGCACTGCATCTTCCACTGCTACCTGATCACGGGGCACGCTGATCGACTGGAAGTTGCCACCACGTGCCGCCAGCTTGGCGTGCAGCTCGGCCAGCATCTGCTCGGTGTTGAGAAACGCATCCTGGTGATGGAACAACAACTCGCCATTACCGACAGCGATCACGTCGTTGTGAAACACCCCTTGATCGATCACTTCAGGGTTCTGCTGGGCAAACACTACCCCCTCTTCACTCAGGCCGTGCAGACGCGCCACGGCTTGCGAAGCTTCAAGGGTCTGGCGCGCCGGATATTTTTGCGGCGCCGGGTAGCGGCTGTCGAACGCACTGCGCCCGTATACAAAAAACTCTACCCCCGGCTGGCCATAATCCCGGCAAAACCGCGTGTGGTTGGCCGCACCTTCATCACCAAACTGAGCCACCGCCGGCAATGCCCCGTGGTGCGCAAAATGCTGCGGATCAGCAAACATCGCCCCCAGTACACGGCTGGTGGTCGGATGCTCGATGCTGCGGTGAAATTTGCAATTGAGGTTGGCAGCCGTAAAGTGCACGCGGCCGTCAGCCGTATCCGCGCCCGGGCTGACCGTGGCCGCGTTGGCCACCCACATGCTCGACGCCGAACAACTGGCGACCAGCAATGGCATTGCTTGCTTCGCGGCGCGCTGGATGACCTGCGCATCGCTGCCGCTAAAGCCCAGGCTGCGCAAAGCGCCGACATCCGGACGTTCCTGAGGCGCCAAAACCCCCTGGACAAAGCCCATGTCCATCAGCGCTTTCATTTTTTCCAGACCCTGCAGCGCGGCTTCCTTTGGATTGGAGGCCTGCTGACTGTTGCTCTGGGAGGCGACGTTGCCAAACGACAGACCGCCGTAGTTATGGGTCGGCCCCACTAAACCGTCAAAATTGACTTCAAAGGACTTCATCGGCGAGGCTCCGGCAAACGGTTGTAATTGGCATGAATCAAAATTCTGAGGCAAACAGGCCCTGATCCTGGAGCCGGCTTGCCAGCGATGCAGGCGACGCGGGGTATCGAACGGACCACGCTGCCTCAATCGCTGGCAAACCAGCTCCCACAGGAATCGGCGCTTTAGGACATTCGCACACCGGGGGTCAACGCCGCCGGCAACGCCAGGGTCGGCGTCTCCAGAGAAGCAACCGGGTACGCGCAATAGTCAGCGGCGTAATAGGCACTGGCGCGATGGTTGCCCGACGCCCCGATACCGCCAAACGGTGCGCTGCTGGCCGCGCCGGTCAGCTGCTTGTTCCAGTTAACGATCCCGGCCCGGCTTTGCAGCCAGAACTGCTGATAACGCGCTTCGGAGTCCGACAGCAGCCCTGCTGCCAGGCCAAACGCGGTGTTGTTGGCCTCGGCAATCGCTTCGTCGAAACCGCTGTAGCGAATCACTTGCAGCAACGGCCCGAACAGCTCTTCGTCGGATCGTTCACTGACTTCAGTGACGTCGATAATGCCCGGAGTCAGCAACGCGGCATTGCTCTGCGGCTGAGTCATCTCCAGCAGAGCCACAGCCCCAGAGCCCAGCAATACTTCCTGAGCATCCATGAGGGCGCGCGCGGCACCCAACGAAATCACCGAGCCCATGAACGGTGGCGGCTGCTGATCAAAAGCCCCCACTTCGATGCTCTGGCTGACTTCAACCAGGCGCGTCAACAGACTGTCGCCCCACGCCCCTTGCGGCACCAGCAAGCGCCGGGCGCATGTGCAACGCTGCCCGGCCGAGATAAAGGCCGACTGAATGATGGTGTAGACCGCAGCGTCCAGATCGGCCACCTGATCGACCACCAGCGGGTTGTTGCCGCCCATTTCCAGGGCCAGGATTTTGTCCGGGCGACCGGCGAACTGCTGATGCAGCGCGTTACCGGTACGGCTCGAGCCAGTGAAGAACAAGCCGTCGATGCCCGTATGGGCCGCCAGTGCGATACCGGTTTCGCGCGCGCCCTGCAGCAGGTTCAACACACCCGCCGGCAAGCCGGCTTCGATCCAGCACTTGACCGTCAGCTCGGCAACCCCGGGGGTCAGTTCGCTGGGTTTGAATACCACGCTGTTACCGGCCAGCAAAGCCGGGACGATATGCCCGTTGGGCAAATGGCCCGGAAAGTTATACGGACCAAACACCGCGACCACGCCGTGGGGCTTGTGGCGCAATACGGCAGTGGCATCGCCCAGCGGGCCGCTCTTCTCGCCCGTGCGCTCACGATAGCTTTGTACCGAGATTGCCACCTTGTTGATCATGCTGGTGACTTCGGTGGCCGACTCCCACAGGGGTTTGCCGGTTTCTTCGCCGATGCAGCGCGCCAGCTCATCGGCGTGGCCCTTGAGGCTGGCAGCGAACGCTTCGAGTACGCCCAGACGCTCCTCGAAAGAACGTGTGGCCCAGGCCGGAAAAGCCTGACGCGCCGCCTGCACGGCAGCATCGACCTGGGCCGCATTGGCCCCGTTACCCGTCCACAGCACTTGCTGGGTGACCGGATTCAGCGACTCAAAGGCTTCGCCCTGCCCGTTCTGCCAGGCGCCTGCGATATACAACGTGCTCATTATTTCGACTCCCGTGGGGTCACTGGCTGGGCGGACAATGCCACTGCGCGGACTTGATCGCCGGCAGTCAGTTGCAAACGTCTGGCGGTCAATTGATCAACCACCAGCGTGCCTGCAGCAAGACGTGCCGGTGCCGCGGTAATACGGCAGTCTTCGCGCTTGCGGTTGTGGATCAGGTAAGGCGTGGCATCGTCACCCGGGGTGCCGATGGCCAGCACCAGCGCTTCACTGTCGCGCACAGCACGGATCTTGCTGGTTTCGCACTCCACTGCCGGGCCGGCGTCGAAAATATCGACATAGCCCTGGTAGCTGAAGCCTTCGCTTTTGAGCATGTTCAGCGCCGGCTCGGTGTGAACATGCACTTTGCCGATCACGGCGCGAGCGTCTTCAGACAGGAAGCAGGTGTATACCGGGAACTTGGGCATCAACTCGGCAATAAAGGCCTTGTTGCCGACGCCGGTCAGGTAATCGGCCTGACTGAACTCCATTTTGAAGAAGTGCCGGCCCAGGCTTTCCCAGAACGGCGAGCGGCCCGCTTCGTCGGACATACCGCGCATTTCGGCAATGATCTTGTTGCCGAACAGCTCGGGAAACTCGGCGATAAACAGCATCCGCGCCTTGGCCAGCATGCGGCCGTTGAAGCCGGTGCGATAATCGGCGCTGAGGAACAGGGAGCACAATTCAGAGTTGCCGGTCAGATCGTTGGCCAGAAACAGGGTCGGGATTTCCCGATAGATATTCAGCTCCTGGGAGGCGCTGACCGTCAGGCCCACCCGGAAGTTGTACCAGGGCTCGCGCAGGCCTACCGCGCCGGCAATGGCAGAAATGCCGACCACCTTGCCTTCGTCGTTTTCCAGCACAAACAGGTAGTCCGCGTCGCCGCGCCCGGCTTCGCCACGGAAGGTTTTTTCAGCCCAGGTGACACGGTGCAGCAGGCGTTCTTCATTGGCCGGCAAGGTCGTCAGGCCGGTGCCAGTGCTGCGGGCCAACTCAATCAGGGCCGGTAAATCGCTATTGCGTACAGGACGAACGATCATGCTATCTCCTCAAACGGGGCTCGCTGACGAACCCCGCGAAACTCGCTAAACGCGTTAAACCGCCACCACTCGTACGCTGGCGCCTTCGCCAACACCGAGTGCTTCGGCCGCTTCCAGATCCAGCATCACCGGTTTGCCCGGCGCCCAGTCGAGTTCCAGCAGTACCGCGCGGTAATCCTGCAACTGGGCGTTGGCCACCAGATACTGGCGACCGCCGCCTTTGCCTGGCTCCCCGATCTTGACCGGTACCACGCGGCTTTGAGCAATCGAACGGATACCCGAAACCCGTGCATGCAGGGTCGGGCCACCGTCGAAAATATCGATGTAGTGATCGGTTTCGAAGCCTTCGCGCATCAGGATGTCGAAGGTAATCTGCGCCCGCGGATGCACTTGCCCCATGGCCTCCTGGGCGGTGTCGGGCAGCAAGGGCACATAAATCGGGTAGTGCGGCATCAGTTCGGCGAGGAAAGTACGGCTTTTAAGCCCGCACAGGCGCTCGGCGGCGGCGTAGTTCAGGTCGAAGAAGTTGCGGCCAATGGCGTCCCAGAACGGCGAGTCACCGTTTTCATCGCTGTAACCGACGATCTCGGTAACCACCGAATCGGCAAAGCGCTCCGGATGGTTGGCCACAAACAGCAGTCGCCCGCGGGAGTTGAGCTCGGACCAGGCCGAACCCACCAGTTCCGGCACTACATAGAAGCTGGTCAGCAGACTGTTGCCTGTGAGGTCATGGCACTGCGACAACACGTGAATCTTGTTGTGAATCTTCAGCTCGCGGGAGGCATGTACAAAGGTCTCGTTACGAAAGCTGTAGAACGGTTCCGAGTAACCGGCCGATGCCACGATTGCCGAACAGCCCACCAGTTTGCCGGTGGCGGTGTCTTCGAGAACGAAGAAATAACTCTCCTCGCCGTTGAAGCTGACTTCAGCGGCAAACGAGGTTTCAGAGGCTGCGATCTTGTCGCGCAGGCGCTCGATATCGTCCGGCAATGAAGTGACACCAATCGGGCTGTCCGCAGCCAGACGCTGTACTTCGCCCAGATCAGCCATTTGCGCGGGGCGCATCACCAGCATGGTGTCACTCCTTAATCCTTGAACAACACAGAAGAAAATACCGAACCTGCAACCCCTGCAGCAGCGAGCTTTATGGGATCGCGATGCATGGCTCGCGAGCAAGCTCGCTCCTGCAGGGGTTGCGGTTCAGCATATAAAAGGGTCAACGCCTGAAAAATCAGGCGTTGAAATCACGATCAGGCTTGCGTCAGCTTTTGCACGGCACGCTCGAAGCGGTTCAGACCTTCTTCGATATCGGCCTCTTCAACCACCAGACTCGGGGCGAAACGCACCACGTCAGGACCGGCCTGCAAAATCATCAGGTTTTCTTTCTCACAGGCGTTGAAGATGTCTTTGGCCTTGCCTTTCCAGGCATCGCTCAATACACAACCAATCAACAGGCCCATGCCACGTACTTGCGTGAACAGGCCGTATTGCTGGCCAATTTTCTCAAGGCGGGTCTTGAACTGCTCGTGCCTGGTTTTCACACCGTTCAACACTTCAGGGGTGTTGATCACGTCGATCACCGCGTTGCCCACGGCGCACGCCAGCGGGTTGCCGCCGTAGGTGGTGCCATGAGTGCCGACAACCAGGTGTTTGGCCAGTGCTTCAGTGGTCAACATGGCTGCGATCGGGAAACCGCCACCCAGGCTCTTGGCACTGGTGAGGATGTCCGGGGTCACGCCGTAATGCATATAGGCAAACAACTCGCCGGTGCGGCCCATGCCGGTTTGCACTTCGTCAAACACCAGCAATGCATTGTGTTGATCGCACAAAGCGCGCGCGCCTTGCAGGTAAGCCTGTTCGGCCGGGAGCACACCGCCTTCGCCCTGGATCGGCTCCAGCACTACCGCGCAGGTCTTGTCCGAAATGGCCGCTTTCAAAGCGTCGAGATCGTTGAACGGGACATGGGTGATGCCGGTGATTTTCGGACCGAAGCCGTCGGAGTACTTCGACTGGCCACCCACGTTCACGGTGAACAGTGTGCGTCCGTGAAAGCTGTTGAGGGCGGCGATGATTTCGTACTTCTCAGGGCCAAAACGGTCATGGGCCACACGACGGGCCAGCTTGAACGCGGCCTCGTTGGCTTCTGCGCCCGAGTTACAGAAGAACACCCGCTCAGCGAAGGTCGAGTCCACCAGCTTTTTGGCCAGGCGCAATGCCGGCTCGTTGGTGAACACGTTGGATACGTGCCACAGGGTGTTCGCCTGTTCAGTCAACGCGCCGACCAGTGCCGGATGTGCATGACCCAGAACGTTAACAGCGATGCCGCCTGCGAAGTCGATCAGTTCTCGACCTGCCTGATCCCAAACCCGGGAACCGGCACCGCGCACAGGAATGAAGGCGGCAGGTGCGTAGTTAGGAACCATGACCTGGTCGAAATCGGCGCGTTGCACCGGGGCTTGCTCAACGGACATCGGAGTCTCCTGAAGAGGAACGCCTGCCTGAACTGGCAAGCGATGGGGGGATTGTAAGGACACGCGGGGGGCAAGCCTTGTCGCCAAGCGACAACTTCTTACAGCGTCCTACCACGATTTTCCAAGGCTTGCGGCAATGCGACATATTCCGTCACAAAGGCGCAGTTTAAACGCTGGGCCGACTTTTCGGCAGCATCAACGCACTTTGATTGCTCATCCTGTTGCGGGGCGCACTCAGGCAAAACCAGGCCGCTGACTCTCAGCCGCGCTCGGCAGGCGCCGATGACAATTCGAACGGGCTGCTGCTGCGACGCTGATTGCGATCTTCACGAGGCGTTGCGCCAAAGAAGTTGCGATAGGCGCTGGAAAAATGCGGCCCCGATGAAAAGCCGCACGACAGGCCGATCTGAATGATCGACTTGCTGGTTTGCATCAGCATCTGACGCGCCTTGTTCAGACGCAACTCCAGATAGTACTGGCTCGGAACACGATTCAAGTATTGCTTGAATATCCGCTCCAGTTGCCGGCGAGACACGCAGACATGCTGGGCAATTTCGTCGGTGGTCAGCGGCTCTTCAATGTTGGCTTCCATCAGCAGCACGGCCTGGGTCAGCTTGGGATGGCTCGAACCCAGACGGTTTTGCAGAGGAATACGCTGGCGCTCGCCGCCTTCACGAATGCGCTCCACCACCAGTTCTTCGGAGACCGCGCCCGCCAGCTCGGCACCATGATCCCGGGCCAGCACTGCAAGCAGCAGATCCAGTACCGACAGGCCGCCGCAAGCACTCAGACGATCGCGGTCCCAGTCAAACAAGTGACTGGTGGCAATCACCTTAGGGAAGCGCTCGGCGAAATCATCCTGCCAGCGCCAGTGCACGGCAGCACGATAACCATCGAGCAAACCTATTTGCGCCAGCGGGTAAACCCCTGCCGACAGCCCGCCAATCACACAGCCCGCGCGCACCAATTGCTTGAGTGCGCTGCTCAGGGCCGGCGCGATGGTCGCCGGGGGTTCGTCAGCCAGCAAAAACAGTTTCTGGCAGCCTTCCAGCTTGCCCGTCCAGGGTTCACCGGGCAACTGCCAGGCGCCCTCTGCCGGCGGTTCGGCCTGTAAAAACAGCAACTCGTAAACGACTTCGGGGTGCACGCGCTGAGCAACACGCAACGCTTCCTCTGCCAGCGCCAGGGTCAAGGCTTTGGTGCTGGGCCAAATAAGGAAACCAATTCGATGGGCGGTCATAGCGTGCTATCCGGAACGAAAACAGAAGGAAAACCAAATGCGCCAACACTCAGCCTGGGCCAACTGCGCGAGACGCGGAGCATGACCTATTTTGGTGCACAGAGGCAGTCTTATAGCTGCAGTTATTTCAAGCTGCCCGACAGGAATTGCTGCAAACGCTCGCATTGCGGGTTTACCAGTACTTCACGCGGATCGCCGCTTTCTTCAACAATGCCTTTGTGCAAAAACACCAACTGGTTGGACACTTCACGGGCAAAGCCCATTTCGTGGGTCACCACAACCATGGTCCGGCCTTCGAGTGCCAGATCCTGCATCACTTTCAGCACATCACCCACCAGCTCCGGGTCGAGGGCTGAAGTCGGCTCGTCGAACAACATGACTTCAGGCTCCATCGCCAGCGCCCGGGCAATCGCCACACGCTGCTGTTCGCCACCGGACATATGCCCCGGGTAGGCGTCCTTGCGATGGGAAACACCCACTTTGTTCAGGTAATGCTCGGCCTTTTCCCGGGCCTCGGCCCTGGACATGCCCAGTACATGCACCGGTGCTTCCATGATGTTTTCCAGCGCAGTCATATGCGACCACAGATTGAAATGCTGGAACACCATCGACAGTCGCGAACGCATGCGCTGCAGTTGCTTGGGATCAGCGGCCTTGAGCGCGCCGTCCTTGTTGGCAATCAGCTTGAGTTCTTCGCCATTGAGCAGGATTTTGCCGGCATGGGGCTGCTCAAGCAGGTTGATGCACCGCAAAAAGGTACTTTTGCCAGAGCCACTGGAACCGATGATGCTGATCACATCACCTGCTTTGGCGGCCAGCGAAACGCCTTTGAGCACTTCGTGACTGCCATAGCGTTTATGCAGATCTTGGACTTCAAGTTTGTACATGTTGTCGGTTCTCACAAAAACAGTCAGTCGTTGAGCAAGCGCCCGTGACGCAGAGGCTCACGCCCCGCCACTTTAGCCAGCCAGAAACCGGGTTGGGCATAACGCAGTCGCTCAACGGCAAATAATACGCCGGCCGTACCCGCGCATACCGTACTGACCCGGTCAGATAAAGGATCAATCACTTCAAACAGCGGCTCGCCGGCTTCAACCCAGGCGCCCGCCGGACGTAAAAAGCTCACCACACCGGGGTGCGGTGCGTACAACAGTTCGGTGCCTTCGAACGGCATGCCTTCGCACGCCGGGTGCTGCGCGGCCGGCCAGTCCCCGGTAATCAAACCTTGCTCGGCCAGAAACGCCAGAATGGCTTCGGCATACGCCTGGGCCTCTGGACGTCCGGTATCGGACTGCCCGCCCAGCTCCAGGGTGGTAGCCATGCACGCCAGGGGAATCTGTGCATCGGCGAACTGGCGCTGCAAGCGCAACCACGGCAACGAACAGGCTTCATCGAACGAGCTGCCGCCGGAGTCTTCGGCCAATAATCCAACCCGCATGTTCAGATGCGCGGCCAGGGAGCGCCACTGCGGCCAATGCTGGGGCAAGGCGTACATGTGCAACGCCGCCTCCGCATCGCAATGCAGGTCGAGCACGATGTCCGCATTACAGGCATGGCTCAACAGTACCCGCTGCAGGCCCTGCAACTGGCTCGCAGCAGGTGGCAACTGCTCCAGCACATCAAGCATCGCCTGACGGATCAGACGGATATTGGCATGGGGATCATCCCCCAGACACCCTTGCAGCGCAGCTGCCACGGGGGCACTCAACTCAACGAAATCGCGGTTGAAGTTCTTGCCGCTGCCGGACTCGAAACGCCCCTGGTGGTTGCCTTGCAGCAACTGTCCCAACCCCAGCGGATTGGCCACAGGCACCAGTTCGATCACGCCGTTCAGGGCGCCCTGCAGTTCAAGCTCGGCCAGGCGCTTTTTCAGTTCCCAGGCGCAACGCATGCCCGGCAGCTCATCAGCATGCAGGCTGGCCTGAATGTAGGCCTTGCGCTCGCCGGTACCGAAACGGAACACCGTCAGCTGGCGCTCGGTTCCCAGGCTGCTCCATGGCAGTACATGATCGATACGTTCCATGGTCAGGCCTTGCGCGGGGCCATGTAGCCCAGCCAGCGGCGCTCGGCCAGTTTGAACAGGCGCACCAGAATGAACGTCAGGCACAGGTAAAACACACCGGCGGTGATATAGGCCTCGAACGGCAGGTAGTACTGCGCGTTGACCGTGCGTGCCGCACCTGTGATGTCGATCAGCGTCACGATGGAAGCCAGGCTGGTGGTCTGCAACATCATGATCACTTCGTTGCTGTATTGCGGCAGTGCCCGGCGCATGGCCGACGGCAGCAAAATACGGCGATACATTTTGTAGCGCGACATGCCCATGGCCTTTGCTGCCTCGATCTCGCCATTGGGTGTGGCCTTGAGGCTACCGGCAATGATTTCGGCGGTGTAGGCACTGGTGTTGATGGCAAACGCCAGACAGGCACAGAAGGTCGCACTGGACAGTAGCGGCCACAGGAAGCTGTCACGCACGGCCTCGAACTGAGCCAGACCGTAGTAGATCAAAAACAGCTGGACCAGCATCGGCGTACCGCGAATCACATAGGTGTACAGCCAGGCCGGAAAGTTGACCCAGGACTTCTTGGAGACCCGCATCAAACCCAGCGGCACAGCCACCAGCAAACCGAAAAACAGCGAGATGCCCAGCAGTTTAAGGGTTTCCAGCAGCCCATTCAGGTACAGCGGCATGCTGTCCCAAATGACGTTGTAGTCGAAGATCATAGATCAGCCGCCTTTACGCCTACCGAGTAGCGTTTCTCAAGTTGTCGCAGCGCCAACAGCGAAACACTGGTCAGCACCAGGTACATCGCCGCCACGGCCAGAAAGAAAGTAAAGGGTTCGCGGGTGGCATCCGCCGCCTGCTTGGCCTTGAACATCATGTCCTGCAAGCCGACCACTGAAATCAGGGCCGTCGCCTTGGTCAGTACCAGCCAGTTATTGGTGAACCCCGGAATCGCCAGGCGAATCATCTGCGGTACCAATACCCGGAAAAACACCTGAAAGCTGCTCATGCCATAAGCCATGCCCGCCTCGGCCTGACCTTTGGGGATCGCCATGAAGGCCCCGCGAAAGGTTTCGGACAGGTATGCACCAAAAATAAAGCCCAGGGTGCCGATACCCGCAGCCAGAGGGTTCAAGTCAATGTAATCGTCATGGCCCAGCATCGGCGCAACGTTGTTCAGCAAATTCTGACCGCCATAGAAAATCAGCAGGATCAACACCAGATCGGGTATCCCGCGGATAACCGTTGAATACAGATCGCCCAACCAGGCCAGCCAGCGCACCGGCGACAGGCGCAAGGAAACACCGATCAGACCTAGAACAATGGCCAGGGCCATGGACGACAAGGCGAGCTGAAGCGTCAGCCAAGCGCCATCGAGGATGACAGCCCCGTAGCCTTTCAACATGATTCAGGTCCTCGAAAATTAGGATGAAAAAATGGCGCAAACTTCAGAGATCCTGTTGCTTGCGCCATTTCGGACTTACCGCTGCGACGGTTTACTTGGCTTCTGGGCCGTAAATATCGAAGTCGAAGTATTTGTCCTGGATTTGCTTGTATTTACCGTTGTCACGAAGAGCCGTGATCGCGGTGTCGATCTTGTCTTTGAGCTCTTTGTCGCCCTTGCGTACCGCGATACCCACGCCGTCACCGAAGTATTTGACGTCGGTGAATTGCGGGCCTACGAAGGCATAGCCTTTGCCAGCCGGGGTTTTCAGGAAACCGTCATTGAGCAGGGTGGCGTCGGCCACGGTGCCATCAAGGCGACCGGCTTCGATGTCCAGGTAGATTTCGTTTTGCGAGCTGTAAGGCACGACAGTTGCGCCTTTGGGTGCAAAGACTTCCTTGGCGAAACGGTCGTGAATCGAACCGCGCTGCACGCCGATTTTCTTGCCCTTGAGCTCGTCAAGGCTGTCGCTGACCACAGCACCGTCCTTCATCACCAGACGCGCCGGAGTGAGGTAGTACTTGTTGGTGAAGTCGACAGACTTTTTGCGGTCTTCGGTAATCGACATCGAGGACAGGATGGCGTCGATCTTGCGCACTTTAAGCGCCGGAATCAGGCCGTCGAATTCTTGTTCGACCCACACACACTTGACCTGCATCTGCTCGCACAGAGCATTACCGATGTCATAGTCAAAACCTACGATGCTGCCATCCGGCGCCTTGGAGGCAAACGGAGGATAAGCGGCTTCAATACCGATTTTCAGCGGTTTTTGATCAGCGAAAGCCTGCAGGGACAGCACGGACAGTGCCAGGGCGCCAAGAAGCACGAGTTTCTTCATCTTAGGACTCCATCGGTAAAGGGCAATAAATGCAGAATGAGCGTTAGCCCAAGATGCGGAGGTTAAACCGGGAATGCGGCGCCACGTCCTACTGGCGATGCACTGATATCAGCACAACGACGACGAGCGAGTGATCGGCATTCTAACGACAGGCTTCAAGCCGTTATTTCTCCAATGCGACAACAAATTACAGATGCATCGAGAAATGCGACTCCAGTCATTGACAGCTCTTCGAATTCATGCAAGAGCAAAAGACATAGAACCTATGTGAGTTGCAAATAGCGGGCCTATTATTCGCAAAGCCTTCTATTCCGGCAAGTGTAGCGTTTCATCTTATTTTTCAGGGGAGTCAAAACAGCTCTAAAACGGTGCTTTTGGTGTCGCAAGGCCCCGTTTTTGTGCGCCTGGTTACACCTGCGGTAACACTGCCCGAGGCACCCCCAACTCCGCCAGCCGCCAAATAAAAACCCCGCCGGGCAATGCCGGGCGGGGTTCGGGAGCGCAAAGAAGGTTTATGCCTGCTTCATGCTCTTGTGGGTTTCGATCAAATGCTGCACCACACCCGGGTCGGCCAGGGTGGAAATATCCCCCAGACCGTCATATTCACCGGTGGCGATCTTGCGCAGGATACGGCGCATGATTTTGCCGGATCGGGTTTTCGGCAAGCCTGGCGCCCACTGGATGACATCCGGCGAGGCAATCGGACCTATCTCTTTACGCACCCAGTTTTTCAACTCCAGACGCAGCTCTTCACTTGGCGCTTCACCGCCATTGAGGGTGACGTAGACATAAATGCCCTGCCCCTTGATGTCGTGGGGCACGCCTACAACAGCCGCCTCGGCGACTTTCGGGTGAGCCACCATCGCGCTTTCGATCTCGGCGGTCCCCATGCGATGGCCAGAAACGTTAAGCACATCGTCCACCCGGCCGGTGATCCAGTAGTAACCGTCTTCGTCGCGACGGGCCCCGTCACCCGTGAAGTACATGCCGCGGAAGGTCTTGAAGTAGGTATCGACAAAACGGTCGTGATCGCCATACAGGGTGCGTGCCTGACCCGGCCACGAATCCAGGATCACCAGGTTGCCTTCCGCCGCACCTTCAATCAGGTTGCCCAGGTTGTCCACCAGCCCCGGCACCACACCGAAGAATGGACGCGCCGCAGAACCCGGCTTGAGCGCATGGGCTCCCGGCAGCGGGCTCATCATGCAAGCACCGGTTTCGGTCTGCCACCAGGTATCAACGATGGGGCAACGCTCTTTACCCACGGTTGTGTAGTACCAGTTCCAGGCTTCCGGGTTGATCGGCTCACCTACCGAACCCAGCAGACGCAGGCTTGAACCGTCAGCATCCTTAACCGCAGCCTGACCTTCGGCCATCATGGCGCGAATGGCCGTTGGCGCGGTGTAGAGGATGTTGACCTTGTGCTTGTCGACAATTTTCGACACCCGGGTGATGTCCGGATAGTTCGGCACGCCTTCGAACAGCAGTGTGGTCGCGCCATTGGCCAGGGGGCCGTAGACGATATAGGTGTGACCGGTTACCCAGCCGACGTCAGCCGTGCACCAGTAGACCTCGCCGGGACGATAGTCGAATACGCGTTCATGGGTCAGCGCGGCATACAGCAGATAACCGCCCGTGGTGTGTTGCACCCCTTTGGGCTTGCCGGTGGAGCCGGAGGTATAAAGGATGAACAACGCTTCTTCGGCGCCCATCTCTTTTGGCGCACAGTGGGTGGAAGCCACGGCCATCAAGTCGTGATACCAGATGTCTCGGTGCTTGTACCAGGCGATATCACCGCCGGTACGCTTGAACACGATGATTTTCTGCACGCTCGAGGTATCAGGGTTGGTCAGTGCCACATCGACATTGGCCTTGAGCGCCGTACGCTTGCCGCCGCGCACGCCCTCGTCGGCAGTAATCACCACCTTGGACTTGCAGTCGATGATGCGTCCTGCCAGCGCCTCGGGCGAGAAGCCACCGAACACCACCGAGTGAATGGCACCGATCCGGGTACAGGCCAGCATGGCGACCACAGCTTCGGGCACCATCGGCATATAGATAGTTACTACGTCGCCACGGTGAACGTCCTGACCGCGCAACGCATTGGCGAGCTTGCACACTTCTTCGTGCAGTTCGCGGTAGGTGATGTTGCGCTGCTCGGAAGGATCATCGCCCTCCCAGATAATCGCAACCTGATCGCCGCGTTCGGCAAGGTGGCGATCCAGGCAGTTGTAGGAAACGTTAAGCGTGCCGTCGGCGAACCATTTGATATCGACATGGTGGTCGTCGAAAGAAGTCTGCTTGACGGTGGTGAACGGCTTGATCCAGTCGAGACGCTGAGCCTGCTCGCGCCAGAAGCCATCGGGATTGACCACGGACTGCTGGTACATCGCCTTGTAGGTCGCCTCATCGGTCAGCGTATTGGCTGCTACTTCAGGGCGTACGGGATACAGGGAAGCGGCACTCATGTTTCATACCTCGATGTTTGTAGTTGTTGTTTTATGACCCTGTTTTAGCCGGGCCGGGGCATGAGATCCATTCGACGTTGGTAGTAAGAAATACCCGGAAAAACCCTGATTTCTCTGCCGAAGCCTCAAGCACAGTACTTACAGCGCTTTATCCTTTGATTCAGGAATTGCCAAAAACCAAATCCGGGTCTGTTTTCGACGATTGTTGCAGAATCTGTCAACAGTCTTTATCAAAACCCCCTCTTTATGCCTGTACCGCCCGGGCCTAAAATTGACCTCGCCAACCAAGGCACTGCGATTGATACAAGTTACAGCCCCCACGAAGGCATGTTTAATCGCTCTTAACTCATTAAGTTTTACACGCAGCCCCACAAGGGCTGTGTGATCCCACTCGACCAAAAACAGGTAATTACGAAATGAAAGCGTTGTTAGTTCTGGCCCTCAGCAGTGTGTGTTTAACCGCCCTGGCGGATGAAGCAACTATGCCTGCCGGACACCCGCAACCCGCCGTAGAACAGTACTCCTACTCTTCCGAGCTGGATATCGCCAAGGTCATCTCCATGAGCGAAATCCCCAGTGTTTGCGAAGTGGTGCCGGCCCAGATGGTCTACGAAGACTCGCAAGGCACCCAGCACATCCTTGAATACCGGGTAATGGGCAACGGCTGTTCCAACGGCTGATCCGCAACTTACAAATCCCCCGCTACTTAATTACATCCCTTGTTAACGCGATCCAACGCGGCACTTTATTGCAACTTACAGCGCTATTTATTGCGCATTGAAAAGTTGCCTGCCTGCGCCTCAATCGCCAGGAGTTAAACCCATGAAACGCGCATTAATATTGGCTTTAAGCATGTCTGTACTTGCAGGTAGCGCCTTTGCCGCTGACGGTTATGACCACACCCATTCAGCGACCTTTACTGAAGACGGCTATGACAACACCCGCTCGGCCAGCTTTGCTGAAGACGGTTACGACAGCACCCGCTCGGCCACTTTTGCCGAAGACGGCTACGATCGCACCAACGGCCATCGCCTGAGCTGACAGCGTATCGACTTGATGCCCGGTTTCGACCGGGCGTAGTCTGCCCCGCCACCGCCCCTCGCCCCATCAAAGCCACACCACATTCGTGGTCCCCGGTACACACCAGAAATACTTCCTCGCAAGCAAACCCTCGCCCAGCAACGGCCATGCTCAAGTCCAGGCCGGATTTAGGGCATTTCGTCGCATCGTACGAAAAAAAACTGGCTGAAATACCCTGTACAAAAGCCGTATACTGCCGCCATCCAAAGGGTGTTCCATACCCCTTGAGCGGGCTGTAAACCACGTAGCTCCGGCCTTCTGGGCCAGGGTGAGATGCTGAACAGACAGCATCCCCTCAGCGACAGCCGGGACAGCCCCCGAATATATTCATGTTTTTGCGTGCGTACATCGCTACTGCAGCAACATTTCTTAGATCCAAGTGGCCTATGGCCGTGTGACAACCAAACAATCAGTGTTACCACACGGGCACAGGCCCTCACGCAGGAGACGACACGTCATGCTGAGCTGGGACGAATTCGACAAAGAAGAGGAAGGTGAAGTCGCTGTCAAAGGCGCCAATGCCGGCCACGCAACCGAAGCCAACATGGACCGCCTTGACGCTGCTGGCGGCGTTGCGGCTCAGGAAGCCCGTGCAGTCACTGCTTCTGACTCCGCTGCAATCCAGCGCGCCAAGGCAGCCCTGGACAATCTCGACATCGCGGAAGGCCTGGCCGAGCTCGAAGGCGCCAGCGCCCGCGTTGCCGTCGATGAAAAGATGATGATCAACTGCCGCGCCGACCTTAACCAGCTCGTACCCTTCAAGTACGACTGGGCATGGCAGAAGTATCTGGACGGTTGCGCAAATCACTGGATGCCGCAAGAAGTCAACATGACCGCCGACATCGCCCTCTGGAAAAACCCGGAAGGCCTGACCGACGACGAACGCCGCATCGTGATGCGCAACCTGGGCTTCTTCTCCACCGCCGACTCCCTGGTTGCCAATAACCTGGTACTGGCCGTATACCGCCTGATCACCAACCCGGAATGCCGCCAGTACATCCTGCGCCAAGCGTTCGAAGAGGCGATCCACACCCACGCCTACCAGTACTGCATTGAATCCCTGGCCATGGATGAAGGCGAGATCTTCAACATGTACCACGAGATCCCGTCGGTCGCTAAAAAAGCTACCTGGGGCCTGAAGTACACCCGTTCGATCTCCGATCCGAAGTTCGAAACCGGCACCGTTGAAACCGACAAGGAACTGCTGCGCAACCTGATCGCTTACTACTGCGTTCTGGAAGGCATCTTCTTCTACTGCGGCTTCACCCAGATCCTGTCGATGGGTCGTCGCAACAAGATGACCGGCGTCGCCGAGCAGTTCCAGTACATCCTGCGCGACGAATCCATGCACCTTAACTTCGGCATCGATGTGATCAACCAGATCAAAATCGAAAACCCGCACCTGTGGGACGCTGAAATGAAGGAAGAGGCCTCGCAGATGATCCTGCAGGGTACTCAGCTGGAAATCGAATACGCACGTGACACCATGCCACGCGGTGTATTGGGCATGAACGCGGCCATGATGGAGGACTACCTCAAGTTCATCGCCAACCGCCGCCTGTCGCAAATCGGCCTGAAAGAAGAATACCCGGGCACCACTAACCCGTTCCCATGGATGAGCGAAATCATGGACTTGAAGAAAGAGAAAAACTTCTTCGAGACACGGGTTATCGAGTACCAGACTGGCGGCGCACTGAGCTGGGATTGATTCCGGTTTGGTCATACGCTGTTTAAAAGGGCTGCCGCGAGGCGGCCCTTTTTATTGGGCGCAATATTTGTCGTGCACGTATCGAAATTTTCGACTGTTACCTGTAATGCAAAACGCCTGAAACGAGGGCTTTTCGGGTGAGAGCTCCACCCCGGAACTGATCAGAAAAACGGGTTTGATTGCCTTTAAAAACAACTGTATAAAAACACAGTATATTTTCAAGCACTGACTCAGCCCCGGAGAATCGTCATGCCCAATCCAGCCATGCACAGTACGTTGGAACGCATCATCATCAATCAATTCACCCCGCTGCACTGCACCCAGGCGCGGCAAATGCTCGACTGGAGTTTCGAGCAACTGAGTCAGAAATCCAGGGTTTCAGTCCCCGCCATCCAGCGTTTTGAAGCCGGCGAGCCCATTCGCGATGTCACTCGACTGGCTCTGGCTTATAGCCTGGAAGCAGAAGGCCTGGTGTTCTTCCCGGGGTTCGCGCCAGGTCGCGGCGGCAACATCCGCGGCACAACCCCCGATCCGACAGGTCGTGAAGACTTCGCACTGCTTGAATAAGCTTATTTGCCATTCTTGCCCGGGGTGTCCTGCATGGTTTGTACTTCCAGCCACCATGCACGCCCGGGGTGAGGCTGCAACAGGTTGAACGCCTCCCCCATTGATGGCGTTGTGATCAGAATATTGCGTTGCTCCGCCAGCGCCACGATACGATCAAAAGGCTCATGCCAGGCATGAAAGGCCAGATCGAAGGTGCCGTTGTGGACAGGCAATAACCAGCGACCTTTCAGGTCGATATGGGCCTGCAAGGTCTGCTCGGGCTGCATGTGCACGTCAGGCCAGTCGACGTTATAGGCCCCCGTTTCCATCAGGGTCAGATCAAACGGCCCAAACTGTTCACCGATCAGTTTGAAACCGTCGAAATACCCGGAGTCACCACTGAAGAAAATCCGTACTTCGTCAATGATCATGACCCACGACACCCAGAGCGTCTGGTTGTGATCAAACAACCCGCGACCAGAAAAATGCTGGCACGGAGTAGCTATAAAACGAATGCCTGCCAGCTGTGTTTGCTGCCACCAATCCAGTTGCTGAACTTTACTGGCGGGGACTCCCCACTTGACCAGCAAGTCCCCCACACCCAGCGGGGCCAGAAAATGCCTGGTTTTGGCGGCCAGCTGCAACACCGTCTTTTGATCAAGATGATCGTAGTGATTGTGTGACAGGATCACTGCTTCCAGGGGCGGAAGCTCATCCAGGCTGATGGGTGGCGCATGAAAACGCTTGGGGCCCGCCCACTGGAACGGCGAGGCGCGCTCGGCATACACCGGGTCGGTCAGCCAGTATTTGCCTTTGAGTTTGAGCAAGAGGGTCGAATGCCCCAACCGGTAGACACTAAAATCCGGCGCCTCCTCCAATTGCCGGCGACTCAATGAGTTGACCGGAACCGCCCCTGCCGGGCGTGTATTCGCAGGTTTATGGAAGAACATCTTCCAGAAAATCCCCAGCGTCTTGCCCAGACTGGAAGGCGGCCGTGCCTGCTGGTTGCGAAATGCTCCTTGATGACGCTCTGCGGGTTTAAGCGCCTCTGAACTGGCTGAGTCGCGTGTCATTCTTTCAAACCTCAGTAATGAATGATTATCAGGCTTGCTTTTCGAGCCGTAGAGGGTCAAACGTAACTCAGCGCATTCGGACAGAGTCACACCGACCGGCCTGCCGATACCAACGGAGCCAGTATTGATGAGAACGGCCCCACACGCTGAGTTGTTATCCGGATGTTGCCAGCGTAAAAATCCACAACGCGCTACTCGCTGAATATCAAAGATCAGCAGTGCTGTCCCATGGCAAAGACGCACTCCACTATCCAGACATCTGCCGGATAACTATGGACAATCAAAAAGGCAAAGGTTTGTCGTTCGCCCGGCGAATTTATTTGCCGCGAAGCATTGGCCTGGCGATTGGCTGCTTCAGCGTGATGGCTGCCATCTACCCCCTCAACTTGCCGACCTGGGTATGGGGGCTGTTGCTGATCAACGGCTTTATCTGGCCACACCTGGCCTTTCAATTGTCTTGCCGTTCTATTTACCCGTATCGGGCCGAACGCCACAACATGCTGATTGACTCTTTGTTCGGAGGCTTCTGGGCCGCCAGCATGCAGTTCAATCCGCTGCCGACAGTGACCATCCTGTCGATGATGATCATGAACAACGTAGCGGTCGGCGGCCCCAAAATGCTGATCCGCGGGCTGCTGGCACAATTGGCCGGAGTCCTGCTGTCATGGCTGTTATTTGGCGCGGCCTTCAACCCGGACACCACGGCAATACAAATCTATGCCTGCTTGCCCATGTTGACGCTCTATCCGTTCGCCGTGGGCATGATCAGTTATCAACTGGCGACCAAACTGGCCGAGCACAAACGTACGCTGCGCGCCCTGAGCCGTACCGATAGCCTGACCGGCCTGCTCAACCATGGCTCATGGAAAGACTTGCTGCAAATCAGCTTCCAACACTGCAAGCAGACACATTCCACTGCCACCCTGGTGTTGATTGATATTGACCACTTCAAGCGCATCAATGACACCCACGGACATATCGTAGGCGACGGCGTGCTGCGCGAGTTGAGCAACGAACTCAAAGATAACCTGCGCGTAGAAGACCTGGCCGGGCGTTATGGCGGTGATGAATTCTGCGTCATTTTGCCTGATCGTTCACTGGCCCAAGCGCAGGAAATCATGGAGCGATTGAGCCAGTTGTTCAGTAATTACCGGCACTGCGATGAACCTGAGTTGCGCGCAAGCTTGAGCATCGGCCTGGCAGCTTTCCGGCCCGAATATCAGGATGCGTCGATGTGGCTGAATGAAGCCGACAAAGCGTTATATATCGCCAAGAATACCGGTCGTAACAAGATCAGCCTCGGAGCCGCAGACACGCTGATGGATATAGTCTTGAGCAAGCCATAAAGCACGCAAAACGAGAGCGAGAGCCCTGTGAATACAGATAAAAACGACACTGCGCACGCCCCTGAAAAAGTTGACCACCTACGTTTTCATCGAGCCCACGCCCATCTGGAACCTACTTTCGGCAGTGACAAGTTCGCCTTGAGAGCCGAAGCCTTTGCCCGCTTTTTTGGCACGCCCACCTTTCTTGGCGCCCAGACATTGATCGTGGTGATATGGGTGTGTTTGAACCTGTTTGGCGTGACGCATTTTGATATCTACCCGTTCATCCTGCTCAATCTGGCTTTCAGCCTGCAATCGGCTTACGCCGCCCCCTTGATTTTGTTGGCGCAAACCCGCCAGGCGGCACGGGACAAGGCCCAGGCAGATTCTGACGCCCAGCACCGTGAAGCACTGGCCGTGGCCAATACCGAGCGACAAGCCGCTGCAGCGCAAACCAATGAGAAAATCATGACGTTGCTGGAGCAAAACACCCGGCTGACCGAAATGACCAAGCAACTGACCGAGCGAATTGAAAGTCTGACCTCGGAAATGCACCAGCATCTGGTGCGCAAGGCGCCTTAACTGACACAGCGGCGTACCGCGGTAATTTCAGGCAAGTCCTGACGTTGCATGTACACACGCAAAGGCTCGGTGATGTTCAGGCGGTCGTCGATATTCTGCTCCAGTAACAACTGGATCAGCTCGCGCTTGAGTGTCATGGTGTCCTGCGCCGCGGGCTGCCAGACGAACTCGCAAGCAGGCGTGATGTTGTCGTCGGCGACATCCATCCCGAAAGAATCTTCACTGAAACGAACAATGTACTGTTGAGTCTTACGATTGAAACCGACAAAACCGTAAAGTAGATCGGCGGCCTGGCAGATTAGCTGCGAAGTGATGCGCATGGTAAACCTCACTGAAGAGCCAGGAAGGCTCTAGGGTCGATGATTTACACGCAAGATTGAACACTCATCCCTCTGCCGGGGACGCTGATGACATCAAGAGTACTGCACAAATTTTCTAATACCAAGGACCTCAACAATGCCTGTTACTTTTGCCAAAAGCACTCTACTGCTGAGCTTGCTGCTAGGAATGGGTTGCGCACACGCCGCCAGCGCCCCAGACGCATCCGAAGCAGCCCTGGCCAGCGCTCATGGCATCCCGCATCCGGCAGTCATCGCCCATCGAGGGGCATCTTTCGACGCACCGGAGTCTACCGCTGCGTCCTACAAGCTTGCCCGTGACCTGGGTGCCGACTACCTGGAGATGGATCTGCAACGCAGTAAAGACGGAGTGCTGTTTGCGCTACATGACAACAGCTTGTTACGCACCACGGATGTTGCGCAAAAATTCCCCGAGCGCAAAGACAGCCCGGCCAGCGCCTTCACCCTGGCAGAGCTGAAAACCCTGGATGCCGGTAGCTGGTTCAACCAGGCCTATCCTGACCGCGCCCGCCCCGCCTATGTCGGACTGCCAATCCTGACGCTGGACGAAATTATCGATATTGCCCAGGGCAACCCGCAGCACAAGCCAGGCCTGTACATCGAAACAAAAGAGCCCAAGCAGTTTCCGGGTATTGAGCGCGACCTGAAAAACAAGCTGGGCGAACGCGGCTGGCTAAAACCGGTCGTTTCAACTGCTGACAAGGGTGCGCTTCAAACCGGTGAGGGCAAAGGCCGGGTGATGCTGCAAACCTTTGAAAAAAGCAGCCTTGAATTACTGCAAAAAGAAATGCCCGAAACACCAAAAATCTTGCTCCTGTGGGTCGGCGAAGGCGGCATGGCAGCAAACTCCAGCGTCAGCTTTGCCGACTCGGGCGCGAAGGACAAAGCAGCCTATTACGCCAGACTTCAACCCAGGGACAAAGCCGAGTTCATGCAGTGGCTCGACTTTGCCAAGGCCAACGGTGCCATCGGCACAGGCCCGTCTGCGGCCTTGACCGCGGGAGGTGCCCAGAGCTATTTCGACCTGATTCAGCCGTGGATGAACCAGGCGACCCACGACAAAGGCATGCTGGTCCATGTCTACACCCTTGACGAGCCAGTGGACTTCAAGAAGGCCATGGATGTCGGCGTAGACGGCATCTTCACTAACCGCGCCAGCGAACTGCTCAAGTACTACCAGCGCCCCGCGACAAAGAGCGTGAACCAACTATTGGAACAGAACGGCTACTAAGAACTTGAGTAAGTGATTCAGACACAGGGCGAAAATTAAGGATTAATTAAGTTGTCATGGTTAATCTGATCCCACTTAAAGAGTTCACCCTGGAGGGATTAAACATGAAACCACTTAACCTGATGTTCGCCGCTGCCGCCCTGACCCTGACTGCCGGCCTGGCCCAGGCCGATGTACGCCCGGACCATATTCCGGGCCTGCTCAAATCGGGTGAGATCGCTTCATTTGAAAAACTCAATCAAGCGGCACTGGATAAACACCCCGGTTCGACCATTGTCGACACCGAGCTGGATCACTCCTACGGCAAACTGGTTTATGAGGTTGAACTGCGTGACGCCAAAGGCATCAAGTGGGATGTAGACCTCGATGCAAAAACCGCCGAAGTGCTGCAAGACAAACAAGATACTTGAGTCGCATAAATAAAAAGCCGCGCCCCTCGTCATGAGGGGCGCGGCTTTTTTATTACCCCTGCTCTCCTCGGACTTTCACACTCACCCAGTATGAATTTGCACGAGCTCCAGTTGTTCTGGCTAGAATCAGGTTTTTTCTGCGAGAACATTTCCCATGGGGCACAGTACGGCCGCCGATATCGCGACGATTAACCGGATCAGTGCCGTACCGGCGATTCTTCAGGTCATCACTGAAATGACCGGAATGCGCTTTGCCGCCGTTGCGCGTGTCACCCAACAAACCTGGACCGCGTGCGCGGTGCTCGACAACCTGGGTTTTGGCTTGCAGGCCGGCGGGGAACTGGATCTGATCAGTACCTTGTGCTTTGAAAGCATGACCTCACACCTGCCGATCATCATCGATCAGGCCAGCGCAGATCCGATGTACCAACACCATGCCACACCCAAAATGTATCGCTTCGAGAGTTACATTACGATTCCGGTATTTCGCACTGACGGCACGTTCTTCGGCACCCTCTGCGCCCTGGACCCGGAACCCGCAAGGCTCAAAAACAGCGCCATACAATCGACGATGGAGTCATTTTCGCGCTTGCTTTCGCTGCAAATTGAAGCCGAAGAAAACTTGCAGCGCACAGAGATGGCACTGATCAAGGAGCGTGAAAATGCTGAATTGCGCGAGCAGTTCATTGCCGTCATAGGCCACGATTTACGCAACCCGTTATTCTCCATTACCACAGCAGCCGAACGTCTATTGCACAAACACCCCGATCCGAAGACCGAGCATCTGGTGCAACACATTCTGACCTGCGGCTATCGCGCTTCGCAGCTGGTAGAAGATGTACTGGACTTTGCCCGTGGCCGACTCGGTGGCGGAATTCCCTTGACGCTGCGCGAATGCTCCGACCTCGATCAAGTGTTGCGGCATGTCATCTCGGAAGTACAAAGCGTTCATCCCCACCGCCTGATTCAGTTACAAATAGAGCCACTGGACAGCATTCGCTGTGACAGCGGCCGTTTGGCACAACTGCTTTCCAATCTGCTGGCCAACGCCATCACCCATGGTTCTGCCACCGATCCGGTTCACGTCGAAGCCCGGATCCTTGACCGGGTCTTTAGCCTTAGCGTCACCAATCAGGGGCCGCCCATTCCGGCAGAGGTCATGCCGTACCTGTTTCAACCCTATTACCGCCCAGCTAACGACACACCACAGGCCGGGCTGGGGCTGGGCCTGTACATTGCCAGCCAGATCGCCCTGTCCCATGGCGGCCATGTCGAGGTGATTTCCAATGAACAGCAGGGTACGGTCTTTACCTTTGAATTCGAGGCGCAACCTGGCTCGTGACGGGCAGTTTTCGCCGCAACCAGGAGCCACATTGCACGGGGAGTGATTTTTTGGCGCCGACCACTGGCGCGGGCCAGCTGGCCGATATGAACTAAGTTGGAGGACGTGTAGCTCTGTTTTTCCATCTTCGAAAGGACTCGTTCATGTTGACCAGATCCGAACACAAACCTCGCCCCCTCAGTCCCACAGCAAAAATTGCCTGCCTGCTCTACAGCCTGCTCTGCTACCTGTGTTTCCTGCTGGGCTTTCTCTACTTCATAGGCTTTCTGGGCAATGTAGCCGTTCCCAAAAGTATTGATTCAGGCCCGGGAATTCCGTGGCCGCAGGCACTTCTCGTCGATGTGCTGTTGATCAGTCTGTTTGCCGTACAACATAGCGTCATGGCCCGTAAAAGCTTCAAACTCTGGTGGCAAAATTTCGTGCCTGCCCCGATTGAACGCGCTACCTATGTACTGGCTTCCAGTGCGGTTCTGGCATTGATGTGCTGGTGGTGGCAGCCGATCGACACCCTGGTCTGGAAGGTCGATTCACCCTTGGCCACCGGGCTGCTCAGTGGCCTGTTCTGGCTCGGATGGGGCCTGGTATTCCTGGCTTCCGCGTTGATCAGCCATTTTGAGCTATTCGGGATCAAGCAGGCCCTCGATACCTTGCGTAAACCCAGAGCAGTGGACAGTACCTTCAAGACCCCACTGCTCTACAAAATCGTACGCCACCCGCTGTACCTGGGCTTTTTGATCGCATTCTGGGCCACGCCCGCCATGACTGTCGGGCATCTGGTGTTTGCGCTGACCAGTACGGTTTACATCATGATTGGCTCGTACCTGGAAGAAAAAGACCTGGTCGAAATATTTGGTGAGAAATACCGCCACTATCAAAAAACCGTCGGCATGTTGCTGCCCTTTCCACATCGCAAGTCTGACCCTCAGGACTGATATGCGGATATTTTCTGTATTTGAACTGCAGATGGGTAGAAACTGACGTGATCTTCAAACGGCCACTGAACCAACGGTTCGGTGGCCCCCATTGCACTTCGACAGAACCCCAGCATGAACACCCGACTCTGTGCCTATGAAGACCTGACACCGCGCCAACTCGAGCAGTTACAGACGCTTGAAGTTCATGCTGAACAAATCGCCTACTCGGGCAACATCGAGTCAGCCTTGTATTCACTGCCGGCCGAACCCCATCCGGGGATCAAAGGTTTCGTACTCTTGGGTGATGAGCGGCCAGTGGCCTTCTTGCTGCTCAGGCGCAAGCCGCTTTTGGCCCATTGGGCTGAAGCTGATTGCGCCACCCTGCATGCATTGCAGGTCGACAAGCGAGTACAAGGCCAGGGCCTGGGCAAAGCCTGCCTGCGGCAACTGCCCCTGGCAGTCAGTCTGCTATGGCCCGAGATCCGGCAGTTGATGCTGTCTGTCAGCCCTTTCAATACCAGCGCACTGGCCTTTTACCTGAGCCAGGGCTGGGTTGAATGTGGCGAGGCATATCTGGGTGAGCGACGCCTGGTGCTCGATCTGGCCGAGGCCCACGGCACACATGCTCAGGCGAGCTAGGACCGCGGCTTGACCGGCAACCAGATCTCCAACAGACCGGCACCGGTATGCGGATTGAAGTCGGCACTGTAGCGCTCGAACTCTGGAGCATCCGCGGCTTCATAGGATGATTGGGGCAGCCAGTCTTTCCAGATCGACTGAAAGGTCTGACTCAAACCGGCCAGCGAGCCACGATGCTCGAATACGGCGTACTCCTGTTCTTGCAGCTCAATCCAGCGATAGCGCTCAGGCAAGTCATCCAGCTTGCTGATGGCAACCCCGGCGATGTACTCGAAGCCGCCCTGGCCATCCGGGTTACAGCAAACGCCATAGGTTTCCTCGCCAACTTTGCAGGGGATGTTATCGCTTTCCGGCAGAAACTGTTCCCACAGCAGTGGAATCTGCTCAGCACTCTCCTGGGTAAAACGTCCGCCCAAACCGGCAATCAACTGAAAGTGACCTTTGGTAAATCGCGGGGCTGGTAAATCGAACTTCTCTGCCTGTTCCATAAGATCGTGCTCATTGAGTGAGTAGGAAACGGATCGGGTCAGTATAGGAACAAAAAACCCGGGGGTGATGACAGGTCAAAAACTTGTATCTGGACAAAAGGCCATCAGCGCCTTTATTGTCTCGCCCAGACCACCGCAGTGGTCAGCGTCGCTCGGACGGTTCCGGGCGCTTACGTACCAGAGGCACACATGGCAGACCAAGGTTCGCCGCGCCGCTTTGCGCGCATAGATCGACTCCCCCCTTATGTATTCAACATCACTGCCGAGCTGAAAATGGCGGCACGGCGCCGTGGCGAAGACATTATCGACTTCAGCATGGGCAACCCCGACGGCCCGACGCCACCGCATATTGTCGAAAAACTTTGCACCGTCGCACAGCGTGAAGACACCCACGGCTACTCAACTTCCCGCGGAATCCCACGCCTGCGCCGGGCCATTTCTCGCTGGTATGCCGACCGCTATAACGTTGAGATCGACCCCGAACACGAAGCCATTGTTACCATCGGTTCCAAGGAAGGCCTGGCGCACCTGATGCTCGCCACGCTGGATCAGGGCGACACGGTGCTGGTGCCGAACCCCAGCTACCCGATTCACATTTACGGTGCCGTGATTGCCGGCGCCCAGGTGCGCTCGGTACCCCTGATTCCCGGCGTTGACTTCTTTGCCGAACTGGAAAAAGCCATTCGCGGCTCGATTCCAAAACCCAAAATGATGATCCTTGGGTTCCCGTCCAACCCCACGGCCCAGTGTGTCGAACTGGACTTCTTCGAGCGCGTGGTGGCCCTGGCCAAGCAATACGATGTGCTGGTGGTTCACGACCTGGCCTATGCAGACATCGTCTACGACGGCTGGAAAGCCCCGTCGATCATGCAGGTACCGGGCGCCAAGGACATTGCGGTTGAGTTCTTCACCCTGTCAAAAAGCTACAACATGGCAGGCTGGCGTATCGGTTTTATGGTGGGCAATGCAGAGCTGGTCAACGCCCTGGCACGGATCAAGAGTTACCACGACTACGGTACTTTTACCCCGCTGCAGGTCGCGGCAATTGCTGCCCTCGAAGGCGACCAGCAATGCGTGAAGGATATTGCAGAGCAGTACCGGCAACGCCGTAACGTGCTGGTCAAAGGCTTGCATGAACTGGGATGGATGGTCGAAAACCCGAAAGCCTCGATGTATGTCTGGGCCAAGATTCCCGAGTCCTATGCACACTTGGGCTCACTGGAGTTTGCCAAGAAGCTGCTGGCGGACGCCAAGGTTTGTGTCTCACCAGGCGTAGGATTTGGTGAGTACGGGGATGATCATGTGCGCTTTGCCCTGATTGAAAACCAGGACCGCATCCGTCAGGCCTTGCGTGGTATTCGCGCGATGTTCCGGGCGGATGGCCTGAGCGCCAACTGAGGTTTCTTATCTGCGCCAGGAGCGGGCTCGCTCCTGGCGCAGCAGAAGGCTTTAAATCACCAGCGACAGCAGCAAGATAAAGATCAGGGCCACGATCGACAGAATGGTTTCCATCGCAGTCCAGGTCTTGAAGGTTTCAGCCACGGTCATGTTGAAGTACTGCTTCACCAGCCAGAAACCCGCATCGTTGACGTGGGACAAAATCAGCGAACCTGCACCTGTTGCCAGTACCAGCAGTTCCCGGTTAACCCCGGGAATCAAATCCACCACCGGCAACACAATCCCCGCCCCGGTAATAGTTGCAACAGTGGCAGAACCGGTTGCAATGCGGATCACCGCAGCCACCAGCCACGCCAGCAAGATCGGCGAGATCTGCGCGTTGACCGCCATGTGACCGATCACATCACCCACACCGCTGGCTACCAGCATCTGCTTGAAACCGCCGCCCGCACCAATGATCAGAATGATCGCTGCGGTGGGCGCCAGACTCGCGTCGAGCAACTTGAGAATGCGCTTGGAGTCGATGCCCTGGCGTGCACCAAAGGTGTACAGCGCCAACAACAAAGCCAGCAACAGGGCGCTGATCGGGTGACCGATCATGTCCATCCAGACACGGAAGAAGTTGCCATCGGGCAACGCCACGTCCGCGAACGTCTTGAGCAACATCAGGAACACCGGCAACAGCACGGTGATCAGAGTAATGCTGAAGCTCGGCAGGCTGCTGGACTCAGGTTCGCTCGCCAGTTGGTCCATCAATTCCTGGGATGGAGTGCCGGGAATGTATTTGGCAATGAAAGTGCCGTAGATCGGACCGGCAATGATTGCCGTCGGCAACGCGACGATCAGGCCGTACAGAATGGTTTTGCCGATATCAGCACCGAACACGCCAATGGCCAGCAATGGCCCCGGGTGCGGCGGCACCAGGCCGTGCACTGCCGACAAACCGGCCAGCAGCGGAATGCCGATTTTTATGATCGATACTCCGGTGCGGCGCGCCACAATAAATACCAGCGGGATCAGCAATACAAAACCGATCTCGAAAAACAATGGAATCCCGACTAAAAACGCGGCAAACATCATCGCCCACTGCACCCGCTCCTTGCCGAAGGCACGGATCAGGGTACGGGCGATCTGGTCGGCACCACCGGAGTCAGCCATCATTTTGCCAAGCATGGTGCCCAGAGCCAGGATGATCCCGACAAAGCCCAGCACGCCGCCAAAACCATCCTGGAACGACTTGATGATCAGGTTGGCAGGCATGCCCGCCGTCAGGCCCAGAAACGCAGAGGCGATGATCAAGGCAATAAAGGGATGCAGCTTGAACCGGGTGATCAATACGATCAGCCCGATAATGGTCACAACTGCATCAAGCAGCAGAAAGGTATTGTGGGACATGCCTAGCATGGGGCGTCTCCTGTCTTGTTGTTATCAACTACGCAAATGCAGCCATGGCTGAGGCGGGTAGCGCTGTCTATCTGTAACAAAATCATGACGTTGCCAACAGTGATTGCTCACGCCACCAGTCACGGGTAGCGCGCGCCAGTTGGTCGATGTCCAGTTGCGCGGCATTCAATGTCAGCACCAGGGGCTCATGGACAGGTGACTCGAGCGCAGCGAACTGACTGTCGATCAGCGTCTTGGGCATGAAGTGCCCCGGACGATGGGCCACTCGATCAGCGGCAACCTCTGGCGTCAGCTCCAGGAACACAAATCCAAGACCGTCGACCGCACTGCGCAGACGCTCGCGATAACGCAATTTCAGGGCCGAACAGGTCAAGACCGGATGCTGGCCTTTGGCTACGGCACGACGCAGTTCATCGCACAGGCTGTCTAGCCAGCCGGCACGGTCGTCATCGGTCAGGGGAATACCTGCACTCATTTTTGCAATGTTGGCCGCAGGGTGAAACGCATCGCCTTCAATCGGGGTCGCGCCGTTGAGCTGGCACAACGCCTGGCTCACGCTGGACTTGCCGCAGCCGGCAACACCCATTATGACCAGGGCAGTGATAGGTTGACTCATGAAACACCTCAGTCCGTAGACAGCGCTGTCTTTGTTGCTGCGTTCAATAGTTGAAAGCAAAGCACAAAGACCAGGCTACCGACGTCTATTTCTCGTTTTTATGGGGAGACGCGGTGGCGCTCTCTACATACAAAGCTGGGGTAACTGCCCTACACGCAATCAGGCAATTGCGGGGATCCTAGGACAGCGCTACCTTAGTGACTTGTTTTTTGTTTGGCAAGCCGCCCGATGACCTCCTTTAAAAACGATAAAAACACCCGAACCACGGGTCGCCCCACCCTTAATGAAGTCGCCCGCCTTGCCGGCGTCAGCCCTATTACCGCCTCGCGGGCCTTGCGCGGGATCAGCAGTGTTGCCACCGAGCTGGCGGAAAAGGTACGCAAAGCGGCCGATGAGCTGAACTATGTGGTCAATCCGGCTGCCCGGGCGCTGGCTTCGGCGCAGAGCCATTCGGTGGTGGTGCTGGTGCCGTCATTGTCCAACCTGCTGTTTATCGACACCCTCGAAGCTATCCATGCCGTACTGCGGCCCAAGGGCTTTGAAGTGCTGATCGGCAACTTTCACTACTCACGGGACGAAGAAGAAAACCTGCTGCGCAACTACATGGCCTATCAGCCACGGGGGCTGTTATTGACAGGTTTTGATCGTTCCGAAAGCTCGCGCCGGATGATCGAAAACAGCAATGTGCCCTGCGTGTACATGATGGAACTGGACGCCGCCGAGGGCCTCAACTGCGTAGGTTTTTCACAGTTGAAGGCCGGTGAGACCGCTGCCCGGCACCTGATTTCACGGGGCCGCCGCCAACTTGCCTATATAGGTGCACAGCTTGATCAGCGCACCCTCTTGCGCGGCGAAGGCTATCGCCTGGCCTTGCAGCAGGCCGGGCTGTACAACCCCGACCTGGAAATCCTGACTCCCCGCCCCTCTTCTGTCGGCCTGGGCGGCGAGATGTTCTTGCAGTTGCTGGCCAACCATCCGCAGGTGGATGCAATATTTTTCGGCAATGACGACCTGGCGCAGGGCGCCCTGCTGGAAGCCGCACGCATCGGCATCAAAATCCCCGGACAAATTGCCATTCTGGGATTCAATGACCTTCCCTCCTCCGAGTTTATGGTGCCGCGCCTCAGCAGCATTCGTACTCCGCGAGAAGCCATTGGCCGTCATGCAGCCGAGCAGATGCTCACGTTGATGGCGGGAAACAGGGTTGCCAACCCGGTGCAGGACATGGGCTTTGACCTGATGGTGCGCGAAAGCACCTAGCCCCGATTAAGCTGGCGCAGCATAAAGCACTAATTTGTAACCATTTATGGCAACAAGGCGCTGAATTCCTCCGCCCGGGGCCTGAACTTCACAAGCAATAACCTTGGCAAGCGAACTACCCTTTCTGACTTACAGAAAAAGGAAGTTCGCCAATGCCTGAAGTCTCCTCTACCTACCCTGGCGCAACGGCCGCCCAAGCGGACGGAATCGATCCTGCCCGTGCGGCCTGGATCAGCGCACGGATTGATCGCCTGCCGGCCGTGGCCAGTGTCTGGAAATTAGTGGCACTGCTTTCAATAGGCGGTTTTTTTGAGCTTTACGACCTGTTCCAGACTGCCTATATAAGCCCGGGCCTGATTCGTGACGGTATTTTCGCGACGGGCGCACAAGGGGTGTTCGGTTTTTCTGATCAGGCTGCATTTGCCTCGGCCACTTTTCTTGGCCTGTTCCTTGGCGCCAGTATGCTCAGCCCTCTGGCCGACCGCTTCGGACGGCGCGCAATTTTCACCTTCGCCCTGATCTGGTACACCCTGGCCACGGTGTTGATGGGCATTCAAAGTTCGGCTGCAGGCATCATCTTCATGCGTTTCCTGGTGGGCATTGGTCTGGGTATCGAGCTGGTCACGATTGACGCCTACCTGTCAGAACTGGTGCCCAAGCGCATGCGCAGTTCGGCCTTCGCCTTTGCGTTTTTTATTCAGTTCTTGTCAGTGCCAGCCGTTGCATTGATGTCCTGGTGGCTGGTGCCACAGGCGCCGTTTGGCGTCTCGGGCTGGCGCTGGGTGGTGCTGGCCAGCGCCGTGTTTGCCCTGTTTATCTGGTGGTTACGCTCAAGCCTGCCTGAGTCTCCGCGCTGGCTGGCGCAAAAGGGTCGCTTTGAAGAGGCCAACAGGATCCTTGATGATCTGGAAGCCCGCTGCCTGAGTGACCACAAAAAACCATTGGCTACGCCCGAACCTGAACCCGTGAACCTTGAAGGTGAAGGCCGCTTTGCCGATATCTGGAAACCGCCGTATCGCCGACGCGCCATCATGCTGATCGTGTTTCACGTCTTTCAGGCCATCGGCTTCTTTGGCTTCGGCAACTGGTTGCCCGCGCTGATTTCAGGACAGGGGGTCAGCGTCACCCACAGCCTGATGTACGCCTTCATCATTACCCTGGCCTACCCTCTTGGGCCGCTGCTGTTCATGCGCTTTGCCAACCGCTTTGAAAACAAGTGGCAGATTGTTGGCTCAGCGCTTGGAGCAATGATTTTCGGTACCTTGTTCGCGTTTCAGACCAGCGCGCTGGGCCTGGTGTTCTGCGGTGTGATGATCACCTTCTGCAACGCCTGGCTGAGCTTCAGCTATCACTCTTATCAAAGCGAACTGTTCCCGACCAATATCCGGGCGCGTGCGGTCGGCTTCTGCTATTCATTCAGCCGGCTGTCCACTGTGTTCAGCAGTTTGCTGGTGGGTATTTTCCTGGAGCACTTCGGCACACCGGGGGTATTGGCGTTTATCGTCAGCAGCATGCTAATCGTGATGATCACCATCGGCGGGTTTGGTCCGCGTACCCGTAACCTGGCACTGGAGAGCATTGCCCATCGGTAACAACGGTGAGCCGGGGTGCCGGCTCACACAATCGGTCGGGGGGGGGTTGGCCTTTAATGCAGTTGCAGCGTCGAGTTGAACTGGCTGATGGCATCCACCACATGCTTGGAGCCCTGCTGGATTTCCAGAATCGCCTCCCCGGCCTCATTCGCCAGCGAAACCCCGAGCCCGGTCCGGCTCAGGCTCGACTGCATGCTGCTCACCGCGCTCAGCGACAAATCATGGTTCTTGCGCACCACCTCGACAATTTCCACAGTTGCCGCGCTGGTACGTGCCGCCAGGCTTCTGACCTCATCCGCCACCACAGCAAAACCCCGCCCATGTTCACCGGCCCTGGCCGCCTCAATCGCAGCATTGAGCGCCAGTAAATTGGTTTGATCCGCAATACCACGAATGGTCTGCACGATTTTGCCAATGATGTCGGACTGCTTGTTCACCGCATCGATGCTTTGCGCGGCTTCATTGAGATCTTTGGAGATGGCTTCGATGATTTGTACAGTCTGCTGAACCACCTGAGAACCCTTCTGCGCACAGGCGTCGTTCTGTACCGAAGTGCTGTGGGCCGACTCGGCGGCGGTTTGCAGGTTAGTCACTTGGGCGGTGATGTTGCTGGCGAATTTGACGACCTTATACAGTCGGCCCTTGGCATCAAAAATCGGGTTGTAGGACGCTTCCAGGAAAACTGTATGGCCGTATTTATCGACCCGTTCAAAGCGTCTGGAATGGTATTCGCCGCGATTCAGGGAAGCCCAGAAAGCTTTATAGGCGCCAGACTCGCTCTCACTGCTGCGACAGAACATGCTGTGGTGCTGCCCGACAATTTCAGACAGTGAATAATGCATGGTGTCGAGAAAGTTCTGATTGGCGTTGATCACACGGCCATCGGGCGAGAACTCGATCATCGCCATGGCGCGGCTCAATGCATTCACAATGCTTTGATTTTCCCGCTCTTTGTTGATCCGCTCGGTAATCTCGGTTGCCACCTTGAGGACCCGGGTCACCTCATTGTTCGGGCCGGTGATCGGCATGTAGCTGGCCTCAAGCCAGATCTCGCGCCCGGCTTTATCAAGCCGCAAGAAAGTGCCGCTCATGGGCACCCCACTGGCCAGGTCCTTCCAGAACTGTGCGTATTGTTCAGTGCGCAGATAGTCCGGTTCACAAAAAAGACGGTGATGTTTACCGCAGATCTCATCGACCGAGTAACCCGTCACGCGACAGAAATTTTCGTTGGCATCCACAATGACGCCATCGGCAGTGAACTCAATGATTGCCATTGAGCGGCTGACGGCCATCAGCTTGGCCTTGCTCTCATCCAGAGAACAGGTGAGGCGCTGATTCTCAAGCAGGTCGGCTTTGTGATGAAAGTTGAACATGGCTCAATTCCTGAAGATGCTTTCTATTGATAATTCAAACGCTTCACGACACAAGAAAACGTGCCTGCTGCCTTTAACATAGAGATGTGCGCACTTCGGGGATGTAAGTTTTATATGTTCAACCCCCAAGAATTGAAGCATAGCCAGCCAGATACAGCGTGCAAGCAAATCGCCATCAGTGTGCGACGAAGTGCTCAATTGCGCAGAATAATCCAAATCGACGTTGCGCCAATCAAAAAACCAAGGAGCCCGGAATACGGGCTCCTGTAAATCACTCAGTGACCAAACAATCCGACTTCGGATTTTTTGGTTTTCTTGTCCGCGCGTTTTTCATCGGCTGTTTTGGCCGGTTTCTTTTTCGCGGCCTTCTTTGAATCCATACCTTTAGCCATGTTAAGCGCTCAACTGTTCAGGGGGTGTGGCACAGGTATAACACCTATCGGGAACCCACTCGGATTTAAAACCCTTTATTCAAAAAACAATGATAAACAAAGCGTTTTAATTGCAAATAAGCGGCAATACCCAAGGTTTATAAAGTTCAAGCACTTATTTGTTTATACTGCCGCTCCCTTTTCAAGCCTGTGGACTTATGACTGCCATTGCTTATTCTTCGCTCGACGCGCCGTTGTGGCCCTTGCTGAACAAGTTTTACCGCTCTCACCAATCGTCGATGAAAGCGAGCAAGGAAGCTCAATTGTGGGTTGCCCGCCAGGACCAGATAGTCGCCGGTTTGTGTCTGCGACCAATGGCCAACGGTTACTGGTTGACCGGCCTGTTTGTCGATCCGGCAGTACGCGGGCAAGGCATAGCCACCACGCTGGTCAACGCGGCAATATCGCAGTGCGAAGGCACGGTCTGGTTGTTTTGCGACCCTGAACTGCAAGGTCTCTATGAAAAGATGGGGTTCAGTCTGGAGGTTGACTTGCCCCATGCCCTGTATGAGCGGCTGGTGCGCTATCAACGCAACAAGGCGATGATAGCGATGGGCCGTTAAGCCCGGCGCTCCCCTCCCTGCAGGGGCGAGCTGTTTGAAGAGCATTCAAAGAGCTCGCCCCTGCAAAGCAAGGCAGTTATTCCCGGGTGCCCGGCTCCAGGTCCGGGAACAACACCTCGATAAAACCGAACTTGCTGAAATCCTTGATCCGCGACGGGTACAGGCGACCGATCAGGTGGTCGCATTCATGCTGCACTACTCGTGCATGAAAACCTTCCGCCACACGTACGATCGGTTCACCTTTAGGCGTGAAACCTTCGTAACGGATCTTCTGAAAACGCTCGACTGCCCCGCGCAAACCAGGCACCGACAGGCAGCCTTCCCAGTCTTCTTCAAGCGCCGGACCGAGCGGAGTGATCAACGGATTGATCAGGATGGTTTGTGGTACGGCTTCAGCATCAGGGTAACGTTCGCTGTGCTCGAACCCGAAGATCACCATCTGCAGGTCAACCCCGATTTGCGGGGCCGCCAGCCCCACACCGCCCGCGTGCTCCATGGTCTGCAACATATCGTCCAGCAACTGCCAGAGTTCCGGGGTATCGAACATTTCAGCCGGCACCGGCTGGGCAACGCGCAATAAACGCTCATCGCCCATTTTCAGAATTTCACGAATCATAGTCAGGCTTCATCTGGAGTGGATGGAATGGAATGGTCACGCCCCAGCCCGGAGACGTGTTGCTTGGGATCAGGGTCGTCGGAGCCATCGAAGGTTTTTTCGCCCGGATCCTTGCCCTCTGCCGACATGTGCTCGATCACGGCGTTCATTTCAGCCCCCAGCAGCAGCACCGCGGCAGAAATGTAGAAGTACAGCAACAGCACGATGATCGCACCGATGCTGCCATACATGGCGTTGTAGTCAGCAAAGGTTTTGACATAAAAGGCAAAGCCCAGCGAAGCCACGATCCATACAACCACCGCCAGCACCGAACCCGGGGTGATAAACCGGAATTTTTGCTCCACATCCGGCATGACGTAGTAAATCACTGCCACCGCCACCATCAGCAATAGCACAATCACAGGCCAGCGCAGGATGGTCCACAGTGTCACCACGAACTCTTCGAGCCCGACCTGTCCTGCCAGCCAGCTCATCACCTGCGGCCCGAGCACCATCAGCGCGGCGGCTGCCAGAAGCATTCCGGCAATGCCGATGGTGTAAAAAATCGACAGCGGGAATCGCTTCCAGACTGGCCGCCCCTCGACCACATCGTAGGCGGCATTCATGGCGCTCATCATCAGCCGCACACCGGCCGAAGCGGTCCACAGTGCAATTACGATACCCACCGACAGCAATCCGCCCTTGGACTGCTGCAACTGATCGATGACCGGGTTGACCTGCTCCAGAGCCTGCGGCGGCAGTACCAGTTCAGACTGCAGGCGCAACCAGGAGAAAAAGTCCGGCAGATGCAAGAAGCCGATCAGGGCAATCAAAAACAGAATGAAAGGGAATAACGAAAACAGCATTTGATAGGCCAGTGCCGAGGCGTAAGTCGACATTTCATCGTCGATAAACTCTTTCACCGTGCGAATCAGTACTTTGCCCAACGGCAGGCCATTCAAGACCGGGAATAACATAGCGTCTCCTTTCGCCGCTTAAAAAGTAGGTTGTGCAAGCCAGCCATAAGCTCTGGGTTGGGGTTTTACCTCAAATGTAGTCAAGTTGGCGACTATGGAAACACTTATACAAAAACGGCCATCACATGGATGACCGTTCATGTTCGCCACAGGTACCCGACGCACCTGCGGCAATCCTGGGTTATCAGGCTTTATCGACGGTTTTCTTGACCGCATCTTTCACCTTGCCTACCGCTTGCTGGCCTTCGCCTTTCAGCTCCTGGGCCTTGCCTTCGGCACGCAGCTTGTCATTGTCGGTCGCTTTCCCCACCGCTTGTTTGACATTACCTACTGCTTCGTTCGCTTTGCCTTTGATCTTATCGCCAGTGCTGCTCATGGGATTTCTCCTGATGAAATTTCGGATGTCATTACATCGACAGAATCATTGACCCGATCGTCACCGCAGGAGTTTCATTTATTTTCTGGCCATCATTTCGTCGTTCCGCGCAGGTTGAGCTTTATGTTTGCCGCCTAACCCCCGAGAATGCGCAACGGATTCAGGCTATGGCGCTGAAGATCAGCAATTGTAGGAAGGTTATGAAACTCGATAAAAAGCTGGCCATTGCCCGCAGAAACCAGGAACTTGGCGGCGCTGTGCTTGGCGTCAACAACTGCCATTTCGCCACATTGAACACCAACAAGAACATCTGGTGGTTCGATATTCCCCTGGCGCGTCTGGCCGTCGGTCAGTACGAATGGGTGCATCTGTTGCTGCATACCCCAAGTACCGATGAACTGCTGCACCTGAAGGTCACCACTGCGTTCCTGCGCGAGAAACGCGAAGGCATGGTGGTACGAGCGACGCACAAGCGTACGCCGACCATGAGTCTTGAGCTGAGCGCGGACAAAGACTCCTTCCTGCAGGACGTGCGTCCGACAGGCACAGGCGTCAACTTTTCGCAGTTTCTGCAAAAATAAACAGCGCAAACCCTGCAGGGGCAAGTTCGCTCCTGCACAGTGGTGAACGCGAGCTGAAACAAAAAAGCCCCGCAATGCGGGGCTTTGTTGTTTAAGGGCAGATTACTTTTTAAGACCCAGTTTCTTCATCTCTTCGTCACGCAACTCACGGCGCAGGATCTTGCCTACGTTGGTGGTCGGCAAACTGTCACGGAACTCGACAACTTTCGGCGCTTTATAAGCGGTCAGGTTCGCGCGCATATGCGCCATGACCTGCTCTTTGCTCAGGGTCATGCCCGGCTTGACCACAATAAAAACCTTGATCAGCTCGCCGGTTTTTTCATCAGGAATACCGATCGCCGCCGACTGCAACACTTCCGGCAATGAGGCCATCACATCTTCCAGCTCGTTCGGGTAAACGTTAAAGCCAGAGACCAGGATCATGTCTTTTTTGCGATCGACAATGCGCATATAGCCATCAGGTTGAATCAGCGCGATGTCACCGGACTTCAACCAGCCTTCGCTGTCCATGATCTCGGCAGTTGCATCAGGACGCTCCCAATAACCTTTCATCACCTGCGGGCCCTTGATGCACAGCTCGCCGATTTCACCCAACGGCAGCTCTTCACCCGCATCATTGATCACTTTGCACAGGGTCGAAGGCATCGGAATGCCGATAGTGCCGATCTGAATGTGCTGGATCGGATTGACCGAGGCCACCGGGCTGGTCTCGGTCATGCCGTAGCCTTCGCAAATGGCACAGCCGGTTACCGTCTTCCAGCGCTCGGCCACGGACAGTTGCAGGGCCATGCCCCCCGACAGGGTCACTTTCAGGGACGAGAAGTCCAGCTTGCGGAACCCGTCGTTGTTGCACAGCGCTATAAACAGGGTGTTAAGCCCTACGAAGCCGGAGAACTTCCACTTCGACAGCTCTTTAACCATCGCCGGCAGGTCACGCGGGTTGCTGATCAATATGTTGTGATTGCCCAGCAGCATCATTGCCATGCAATGAAAGGTGAACGCGTAGATATGATAAAGCGGCAATGGCGTGATCAGGATTTCGCAACCTTCGTTGAGGTTGGAACCCATCAGCGCCTTGCACTGCAGCATGTTGGCGATCAGGTTACGATGGGTCAGCATCGCCCCCTTGGCCACACCGGTGGTGCCGCCCGTGTATTGCAGAACCGCGACGTCATTGGCAAGCGGGCTGGCTTCGTTTACTGGCTGGCCATGCCCCTTGCTCAACACATCGTTGAACTTGATGGCCTTGGGCAAGTGATACGCCGGGACCATTTTTTTCACGTACTTGATGACACTGTTGATCAATACGCGCTTGAAGGGCGACAGCAGGTCAGCCACTTCAGTAACGATCACATGCTTGATCGAAGTCTGGGGCACGACCTTTTCGGCCAGATGCGCCATGTTCGCCAGGCATACCAGCGCCTTGGCGCCGGAGTCATTGAATTGGTGTTCCATTTCCCGCGCGGTATACAGCGGGTTGGTATTAACCACGATCAAGCCGGCGCGGATGGCTCCGAACACAGCGATCGGGTATTGCAGCAAGTTGGGCAACTGCACAGCAATGCGATCGCCGGGTTGCAGGTCGGTGTGCTGCTGCAGGTAGGCGGCAAATGCACCTGACTGTTGGTAAAGCTCACCATAGGTGATGGTTTTACCGAGGTTGCTAAATGCGGGTTTATCCGCAAAACGTTGGCAAGATTGGCGCAGTACCGTCTGAATATTCGGGTATTCATCCGGGTTGATTTCAGCAGCAATCCCAGCTGGGTACTTATCCTTCCAAAAGTCTTCAATCATGGAAGCCCACTCCTCAGCGTCGCGAATTCTTCACCGCATTGATGCGGTTATTATTTGTGTGATTTTTGTAATGGATAAATCTGGCTTTTCACTTACCGAGAAGTCACAAAGCGCGCCGAGAGTAGCAGCTTTGCCAGAGGCCGCCTAGAGCCAAAGATGGCCCGCAGAGTCACAAACCTGACTGTAGGACAATCCAAAGTCATCATTAGTACAATAGCTCTATTGATAGTAAAACCGCTCTAATTCAGGCATTACGGCGCCCCCTCAGAGATCCAGATCAAACCCTGTCTATTGTTATAGACGAATAAAAACGCCCGCCTGCTCAAAGCAAACGGGCGTTTTTCACCAGGCTGATGGAATCAGGCGTTATCACGCAACTCGCGACGCAGGATTTTCCCCACGGGAGTCATGGGCAAGGAGTCACGCAGCACTATCTGCTTGGGTACCTTGTAAGCGGTGAAGTTGTCCTTGCAGTACGCCTTGAGCTCTTCAACGCTGACCCCGCCTTCGCGCGCGACTACAAAGAGTTTGACGGCCTCCCCGGTGCGCTCGTCAGGCACGCCGATTACCGCGCAATTCACCACTTTGGGGTGGGCCATCACGATATCTTCGATTTCATTGGGGTACACGTTGAAACCCGAAACGATGATCAGGTCCTTTTTGCGATCGACAATCCGGACAAAACCATCGGGATCAATCACCGCAATATCACCCGTCTTGAACCAGCCCTCGGCGTCCAGCACTTCGGCCGTTGCCTGCGGGTTTTGCCAGTACCCCTTCATGACTTGCGGGCCTTTGACGCATAGCTCGCCGCGCTCCCCCAAACCCAGGTCGCTGCCATCATCGCTGACTACTTTCATCGCCGTGCCCGGAACCGGCATGCCCACGGTGCCCAGCCGGGCCAGAGAACCACAGGGGTTGGCACTGGCCACCGGCGACGTTTCAGTCAGGCCGTAGCCCTCAACGATGCGGCATCCGGTGATTTTTTCCCAACGCTCGGCCGTGGCCTTGACCAGCGCAGTACCGCCCGAGTTGGTGACCTTCAGCCCCGAGAAGTCCAGGCTCTTGAAGTCCGGATGGTCCATCAGCGCGACAAACAGGGTGTTAAGCCCCAGAAAAGCGGTGAACCGCCAGTTCTTCAGCTCCTTGATGAAACCTTTGATATCACGCGGATTGGTGATCAGGATGTTGTGGTTACCCGTGACCATCATGCCCATGCAATTAGCGGTAAATGCATAGATATGGTACAGCGGCAACGGCGCCACCATGACCTCCCGACCGTCCCTGAGAATCGGTTGCCCACTCTCGTCATGCTGGGACAGACAAGCACGCACCTGCTGCATATTGGCCACCAGATTGCCGTGACTGAGCATTGCGCCCTTGGGCAGTCCGGTGGTGCCACCGGTGTATTGCAGGACTGCCGTGTCATCCAGCGTCACCGGCACCGGCCGAATCGGCTGGCCTGCGCCCCGGTGCAATACGCTTTTAAAGGCAATGGCCTGGGGCAACTGGTAGGCCGGCACCAGTTTTTTGACCTTGTCGACCACCAGGTTGGTAATCCAGCCTTTGGCAGCGGGCATCATGTCGCCCATTCTGGCTTCGATCAGGTACTCGATCTCGGTATCTGCCAGCACTTCCTGCACGCGCTTGCCGAACATGTTCAAGTACACCAGCGCCCGAATCCCGGCACTTTTGAACTGATGGCGCATTTCGCGAGAGGTGTACAGCGGGTTGGTGTTGACCACGATCAGACCGGCGCGCAACGCACCAAATACCGCGATCGGATATTGCAGCACGTTGGGCATCTGTACAGCGATGCGGTCGCCGGGCTTTAGGTCGGTATGATTTTGAAGATAACCGGCAAACGCTGCGCTGTGGCGCTCCAGTTCGGCATAAGTGATGGTCACACCCAGGTTGCTGAACGCCGGACGATCGGCGAATTTCTTGCACGAGCGTTCAAACACATCAACGACCGATGTGAAGGCCGTCATATCTATATCCAGCGGTACACCGGCAGGACGTTTGTCATTCCAGAAATCAGGTTGCATTATTTTTGTCCTCGGACCTGAATGTGCCTGGCCGCTTCCCTTGGGCGTTGAAAAGCGGAGCTAACTGACGTTAACAGTTATCAAGTTGTAGGCAAATACACCGATATTCGCCATTTACATCTTGAATCTTATTACCGCGGCATCGCCAGTTAAGTGGTTTGCCTGTGAATGCGCTATACACTGCTCCTACTCCGTGTAAAGGAATGGCCATGATTCATCAGACTTTCTGGCTGGACGCGAATGACCGTAGCGGCCTTTTGGTTAATCAGTGGCTGCCTGGCGCTACGCCCAAAGCCATTGTGTTGCTGGTCCACGGCATGGCGGAACACACTGCTCGCTATGCCCGACTGGGCAAGGCGCTAAATGAAGCCGGTTTTGGCCTGTATGCCCACGACCAGCGCGGACACGGTAAAACGGCCGAACGCGGAACACCGGGCTACTTTGCTGACCATGATGGCTGGTGCGCGGTGGTCAGTGATGTCGCCAGCCTCCATCAGCACATCGGCCAGGCCCACCCGGGGCTCCCGATCTTCCTGCTTGGCCACAGCATGGGCAGCTACATCGCCCAGGCGTACTTGCTCCACCACAGCAACAGTCTGCAGGGGGCAATTCTGAGCGCCTCCAATTTCCAGCCTGTCGCGCTTTACCGGGCTGCCAGCCTGATAGCCCGACTGGAACGCTGGCGCCAGGGCCCGAAAGGACGCAGCGCGCTGATCGAGTGGTTGTCCTTTGGCTCGTTCAATAAAGCATTCAAGCCCAATCGCACCCGCTATGACTGGCTCAGTCGCGATCCGGCCGAAGTCGATGCCTACGCCAACGACCCCTTGTGCGGGTTTCGTTGCACCAATCAACTCTGGATTGATCTGCTGGGCGGCTTGCAGCAAATCAGCAAAGCGTCCAACCTCGTGCAAATTGATTCAGCCCTGCCTTTGCTGGTGATGGGTGGCGCCTGTGACCCGGTCAGTGAAGGCAAGCGCCTGGAATCCCTGGCCGGGGCTTTACGCAAAGCCGGCAGTCAGGACTTGCAACTCAAAATCTACCCCCAGGCACGGCATGAGCTCTTCAACGAAATCAACCGTGACGAAGTGACTGCAGATGTTGTCGAATGGCTTGACCAGGCCCTGCTTCGCTCCCGCCCGCCCCACAGCGAATAGCTCGACCATTCTAAAAAATACTTTAAAATCAAAAACTTGAAATTAAACACTCGTCACAGGACATGCGCTAGATGACTCAGGTTACCAACACCCCGTACGAAGCCCTTGAAGTCGGCCAGACTGCCAGTTACAGCAAAACCGTCGAAGAGCGCGACATTCAGCTTTTTGCGGCCATGTCCGGTGACCACAACCCGGTGCACCTGGATCCGGAATTTGCCGCCGCAACCATGTTCAAGGAACGCATTGCCCACGGCATGTTCAGTGGCGCGCTGATCAGTGCAGCCGTGGCCTGTGAGTTGCCTGGCCCGGGCACTATCTATGTCGGCCAGCAAATGACCTTTCAGAAGCCGGTGAAAATTGGCGACACCCTGACCGTGCGTCTGGAAATTCTCGAGAAACTGCCCAAGTTCCGCGTGCGTATAGCGACCCGTGTGTTCAATCAACGCGATGAAATCGTGGTCGATGGCGAAGCCGAAATCATTGCCCCGCGCAAACAACAAACCGTAACCCTGACCCCGTTGCCGGCTATCAGCATTAGCTGATTTGCACGACGTGCAAATGCCCGCAACGCAAAAACCCGGCCTGGATGACAGGCCGGGTTTTTGCTGTATGCGAGTCAGCCCTCAGCTACCAAGGGCTACGCAGGCGTTTACGTTTAAGAGCGGGCACGAGCTTGGTTGCGCAGAGCCTTGACCTGGTCGTGATTGCGTTGTACGCCATGGTACTGACGCTCTACCAGATCACGAATGTGCAGCAGTTGGTGCTTCTCGATTTTTTCCAGCGCTTCCTTATAAGCCTTCAGCGCATGGTCTTCGCCGCGCTCGGCTTCATTGAGCACTGCCTCTTCATCCTTGCCGGTAAACATCGATTTCACATCGACCCAGCGACGATGCAAATCACCCGCCACGCTTGTACTGGTCTCCGGGTCGCCACCCAACTGGCGTACCGCGGCCTGCAACTCGGCAGCCGCAGCCGCACAATCTGCAGAGCGTTTTGCAAACAGGGCCTTGAGCTCAGGATGCTTGATATCTTCGGCACAGGTCTTGAATCCTTCCTGACCGTCTTTACTGGTTTCGATCAGATCGTTCAGGACAGAGATGGCTTCTTTATTGAGGTCAGTCATTATTCAATTCCTTACAAGGTTGAGGATCGTGCATTAGTATTTGCAGACCCCGTGCCAGTTGCTGAATTTGAATAAATCCTTATATATCAACAAGTTATAGAAATCATAACTATCTGTATCCGGTTTTTTTGCATGATCTGTCAATTGGCCTGCATGCAAAATGCCTGTATTTATCATTCGTTGCATCACGTATCTGAAGGCTGCTGCATGAACCCCGAAAAACTCGAACTGCTGGTGACCCGCGAAATGCCATTCGGCAAATACAAAGGGCGGATCATTGCCGACCTGCCGGGCCAGTATTTGAACTGGTTTGCCCGAGAAGGCTTTCCACACGGCGAATTGGGCGGTCTTCTGGCCCTGATGCAGGAAATCGATCACAACGGTCTGTCAGACCTGCTCGACCCGTTGCGCGCCAAACACGGAAAACCCAAACCCCGCCACTGATAGAGTTGCCCCATGCCAAGGATTGAAGAGAACGCCCGCAACGAAGATTATTGGCACAGCATCGCCGAGCGCTACGACGTAGCAGCCGGTCCGGTCAATCTGGAAAACGGCTACTTCGGGCGCATGACCCGAGGAGTTGCCCAGGACTACCAGCGCAATATCGACTTTATCAACCGCAAGAACTCGGTGCATGTGCGCCCGCAATTCGATGGTCCGCAGAATATCGAGATCCATCATCAACTGGCAGGCTTGCTCGGCGTTGAAGACGCCAGCATCGCCCTCACCCGCTGCGCTTCGGATGCCCTGCAATCGCTGATTCGCAACTACAACGCCTTGCAGCCCGGCGATCAGTTGCTGATCAGCGACCTGGAGTACCCCAGCGTCGAGTCAGCCATGCGCTGGGTGGCCCGGCAGCGCGGGCTTGAGATCATCGAAATAATCCATGAGCACCCCGCCAGCCATGACAGCCTGGTCGCCAGCTATCGTGAGGTATTGGCACGTCATCCGCGAATCAAGCTGATGGCGCTGACCCACGTGACACACCTCACCGGACTGGTCATGCCGGTGCAGGCGATAGTCGATGCGGCCAACGCCCACGGCGTGGACGTGGTGCTGGACGGTGCCCATGCGCTTGGCCAGATCGAGTTCGACCTGCAGGCCCTGGGCGTGGCCTTTGCCGGTTACAACCTGCATAAATGGATCGGCGGACCACTGACCCTGGGGGTCATGTATATCGACCCGCGGCGTCTGGCAGACATTAGCCCGGACATGGGCAGTCAACGTTACCCGGAACCTGATATTCGTAACCGGGCCCCCTATGGCACGGTCAATATTCCGGCATGGCTGACCCTGCCAAAGGTGCTGCAAGAGCACAAAGACCTGGGTGGCGCCCGGGCCAAAGGCGAACGCCTGAACTATCTGCGCGAGCTATGGGTGAGTGAAGCGCGAAAAATGCCGGGCATCGAAGTGCTCACGCCTGATGACCCGCGTCTGCAATGCGCCATTTCTGCCCTGCGATTCACCCACCTGCAGGATCAAACACCGATGGCAGATCGTCTGCTCAAGGATTACAACCTGTTCACCGTGGTGCGCGGCGGTTCAGCCTGCGGTAGCTGTATTCGCATCACCGTGGGCCTCACCACCTCGCTGGATGACATCAACAGGTTGATCAGGGCACTGCGCGAGCTTTCCCGGGGCTAACTGCAGGAGCGAGCTTGCTCGCGATCTTTGAAAGATCGCCAGGCAAGCTCGCTCCTGCAGGTGACTCATCGTTGGGAATTGCGGACAAAAAAAAGGTGCGCCGACCAAGCGCACCAAAAACCGTAGAACACACAACAAATTCGTTACACAGGTGGTCAATCCAGCAAAGCCAGGGCCTCGGCGGTGCATTCCTGGATTCGGGCCCAGTCGCCGTTCTTGATCCACTCGCTGTCGAGCATCCAGCTACCGCCCACACACATCACATTTTTCAATGCCATGTAGTTGCGAATGTTCGCCGGGCTAACACCGCCGGTCGGGCAGAATTTCACTTCACCGAAGGGGCCGCCCAGCGCCTTGATCGCCGCCACACCGCCGCTGACTTCAGCCGGGAACAGCTTGAATCGACGGTAACCCAGACCGTAGCCTTCCATAATTCCGGACGCATTGCTGATACCCGGCAGCAGCGGGATATCGCTGGCCACGCTGGCTTCCAGCAGGTCACGGGTAATGCCCGGGGTGACAATAAATTGCGAACCGGCCTCTTCGGCAGCCGCCAGCATGTGCCGGTCCAGCACGGTGCCCGCCCCCGTTACCAGCTCGGGCCGTTGCTCGCGCAGAACACGAATGGCCTTGAGCCCGAACTGTGAACGCAAGGTCACTTCAAGTGCCGTCAGGCCGCCCGCAGCCAGCGCATCGGCCAGCGGCAGAATGTCTTGCTCACGAGCGATGGTGATCACCGGCAGAATTCGCGCCGAGGCACACAGTTCATCGATCAGGGCGACTTTATCGGCCATCGATACGTTCGCAGTTTTTATTGTCATGGCAGCTGATCCTTGGCTCATGGGCACCAGTAAATCTCTAACGTAGGTTGCAGAAAGGCACGAATCGGCAAGGCGGCAATGTCAGTGCCCGCCAGCGCTTCGTTGAGGGTATTCAATTTGGCCTGCCCTTGAATCGACAGCACCGTGTTCCTGGCGCTCGCCAGCAGGCTGCGGCTCATGCTCAAGCGTTGATGAGGCACGGTCGGTGCCAGCATCGGCCAGCAACGACGCTCGCCATCCGCTTTCAAGGCTTCAAGCAGATTCGGGCTGTCGGGGAACAGCGAGGCGGTGTGCCCGTCGTCGCCCATGCCCAGAATCAGGACATCAATCGGCGGTAGCTCGGCCAATGCGCGGTCAGCTTGCTCTGCCGCAGCGTCAAGATTGGCCGCCACGTTATACAAGCCGACAAAGCGCGCCTTGGCTGCCGGCCCTTGCAGCAGGTTCTTTTTGAGCAGGCCGGCGTTGCTGTCGGCGTGCTCCACCGGGACCCAGCGCTCATCGGCAAGACTGACCACCACTTTCGACCAGTCCACCGGTTGCTTGATCAGGCTCTGAAAGAACGCCACCGGGCTACGCCCACCGGATACCACCAGGGTGGCAACGCCTTGCGCGCCAATGGCTGCATTCAATTGCCCGGCCACTTTTTTTGCCAGTTCCTCGGCCAGAATCGCCGGGTTCTTGAAGGTGTGCGCGTTGACCCCTTCAGGCAGTTTCAAATCAGATATCGCCATACCAAGACCTCCCGTCCCGCGTAATCAATGCTATGGAACTCATCGGTCCCCAGGAGCCCGCCGCGTACGGCTTGGGCGCATCACCAGACTTTTTCCAGCCGGCGATCAACTGGTCACACCACTTCCATGCCGCTTCAATTTCGTCTTTGCGCACAAACAGGTTCTGGTTGCCGCGCATCACTTCGAGTAACAGACGCTCGTAGGCATCCGGAATCCGCGCACTGCGGTACGTGTCGGAAAAATTCAATTGCAACGGGCCGCTACGCAGTTGCATGCCCTTGTCCAGGCCCTGCTCTTTGGTCATCACCCGCAAGGAGATACCTTCGTCCGGCTGCAGGCGAATAATCAGCTTGTTGCCGATTTGCAGACGCTGCTCCGGGGCGAAGATGTAGTGCGAGGGTTCCTTGAAGTGGATCACGATCTGCGACAGTTTTTGCGGCATGCGTTTGCCGGTGCGCAGATAAAACGGCACCCCCGCCCAACGCCAGTTACGAATGTCGGCACGCAGGGCAACGAAGGTTTCGGTGTCGCTCTGGGTATTGGAGTTTTCTTCCTCCAGATAGCCCGGGACCGACTGCCCTTCGCTGTAACCGGCGATGTATTGGCCACGTACCACCTGGGTGGTCAGACCTTCGGCGCTGATCGGGGCCAGCGCCTTGAGAACCTTTACTTTTTCATCGCGAATGCTGTCTGCCGACAGGTCCGCAGGCGGATCCATGGCAATCAGGCACAACAGCTGCAACAGATGATTCTGGATCATGTCCCGCAGTTGGCCGGCCTTGTCGAAATAGCCCCAGCGGCCCTCGATGCCGACTTTCTCGGCCACGGTGATTTCAACGTGGGAGATGTAGCGCTGGTTCCACTGGGTTTCGAACAGGCTGTTGGCAAAACGCAGGGCGATCAGGTTTTGTACGGTTTCTTTACCCAGGTAGTGGTCGATGCGGTAAATACGCGTCTCGGGGAAGAACTGCGCGACGGCATCGTTGACCTTACGCGATGAGTCCAGGTCCGAACCAATGGGTTTTTCCAGCACCACACGGGTATTTTCAGCCAGACCGACCCGGGACAGGTTCTCGCAGATGGCCCCATACACCGCCGCCGGCGTCGCGAAATACGCGATCAGGCGCTGGGCCGTTCCGGCTTGTTCAGCCAGAGGCAAATAATCTTCTGTCTTGAGAAAGTCCACATGCAGGTAACTCAAGCGAGCCAGGAAGCGGGTTAGCGCTTCTTCTTCGATTTCCTTGGCTCCAACGTACTGACGCAACTGGCTGTCGATGTGTGCCAGATGCGTAAGGGCGTCACCCGGCTCGCGAGCCAGCGCAAAAATGCGCGTATCGGCATGCAGCAGGCCGGCACGATCCAGTTGATATAAAGCAGGAAACAGCTTGCGCAAGGCCAGATCGCCAAGGGCGCCGAACAAGGCAAAGGTGCACGGTTCAACCGTAATCGAAGGCATGATGTTTGTTCTTTTATCAAGTTAAGCTACAAATACCTTTTTTCAAGGTATCACTCAAGGAAAAATGTAGTAATAAACACAACATTTTCTCAAAATACAGATTCCTGCTAGTGGTCGTAACAGGCCACCAGTAGGATAGGCCACCTTCCAGAGCTGCTTTAGAACCCGGCTCTTTGCATCGCTGAACCAAGGAACATAAATGGACCGCGTGCGAAATTTACTCGAACAGATCAAAAGCCGCCTCGAAGACCTGAACAAGGCCGAGCGCAAAGTGGCAGAAATCATCCTGCAGAATCCGCAACAGGCGACCCGGTTCAGCATTGCGGCGCTCGCCCAGGCGGCTTCCGTCAGTGAACCTACGGTTAACCGGTTTTGCCGTTCGTTCGGGGTTAGCGGTTATCCGGAGCTAAAGCTGCAACTGGCGCAAAGTCTGGCCAGCGGCGCCGCCTATGTCAGCCGCGCAGTTGAGGCCGACGACAATCCCGAAGCTTACACCCAGAAGATTTTCGGCAGTGCAATTGCATCGCTCGACAGCGCCTGCCAGGCACTGGACCCCAACCTTATCAGCCGCGCCGTCGACTTGCTGATCCAGGCCCGCCAGATTCACTTCTTTGGCCTGGGTGCCTCGGCGCCGGTGGCGCTGGATGCACAGCACAAGTTCTTTCGTTTCAACCTGGCCGTCACTGCCCATGCCGACGTGCTGATGCAGCGCATGATTGCGTCAGTGGCGCACACCGGCGAGCTGTTCGTGATTATTTCCTACACCGGACGGACGCGGGAGCTGGTAGAGGTAGCACGCATTGCGCGGGCAAACGGGGCCTCGGTACTGGGACTGACCGCAGAGAATTCGCCACTGGCCAAGGCCAGTACCTTGAGCCTGAACATTCCGCTGCCTGAAGACACCGACATTTACATGCCGATGACCTCGCGCATCATCCAGCTCACCGTACTGGACGTATTGGCCACCGGCATGACCCTGCGCCGCGGCGTGGATTTCCAGCCACACCTGCGAAAAATCAAGGAAAGCCTGAACGCCAGCCGCTATCCGGTGGGTGACGAGTTCAACTGACCACCTGCAGGAGCGAGCTTCAAGGCAACCGCAGCTCGCTCCTACAGAGGTGCGGCACTCACCAAACCGGCCCGGGCCTGCAGACTCAGATGCGCTTGCTCGCCAGGGGCCAGGGTCTGATTGTGGGTACCGCCGCTGGTGGACTCGACACACACAAACCCCATCACTTCGTTCCAGCTCACACCCAGTAACGGCCGCTTGCCCGGATGCCACACCACCGTGTTGCCACTGGCGCCGGTGTCGATGCTCAGCGCCCGCCGCCAGGCGTGGTCATTGAGCTGCATTTCGCCGTCATGCCGGAACACCCGCTGACAACCGCCCGCAACCCGTAACTCGCCCTGCTGCTGGCAAACTTCGCGGTTGAGCTGGTCGTAGCCCTGTACCCCGTCAAGACCGGACAGCGCTATCTGCGCCACATCACCAATCCGCCAGTAAGCGCGCAAAGCCTGACTCAGCTGGCAAGGCTCATCGTCCTGGTGTTCGGTGCTCAGGCGCAGCTCCATGTCTTCGCCCAGTCGCGCATGCAGATCCACCTGCCAGTCGCACAGCTGTAACCGCCAGTGCAGGCTCACGCCCTCTTCGTCTGCATGACTGTCCAGCAACTTCCAGTCGATCAAACGCGCCCAGCCATGGGACGGCCACGCATTTTCGCTTGGATGACGGCCATACCACGGCCAGAAAATAGGCACGCCACCACGGATCGCTCCAACTTGCGGCCATTTGGCAGCACACCACAACCAGGGCTTCTGGCCGGCGGGTTTGAAATGCAGAAGTTGCGCACCCTGACGGCTGAACACGGCCTGACAATGGGGGTGGTCAATCACCAGGATGTCACGCTGCTGAAAGCGCTCCCACTGGAAGACCGGCTGTTCGCGTCTGGATTTGAAAAAACGGTGAAGCGGATGCTCATGCATGTGCCGCAGTCCTGAAAATCATGTCGCCCAAACCTTAGTAGAACCTGTGGGAGCTGGCCTGCCTGCAAGGAGGTGCCAGATCCAGAAAAGATATCGACGGGTAAACCGCTATCGCGGTCTCACTAAAGCCCGAAAGCTCCTGCACAAAAAAACGGATAGCCATGGCTATCCGTCAAATGCGCATAAGGACAGGAGCTTATCGCAACAACGTTAGAACACCGACTGAATTTTCAGGCCGGCCACCAACGCGTTATCAACCTGGTCAACACCGCCCGGGTGGGTGATGTATTGCAGGTTAGGACGCACAGTCAGCCAGTTGGTCACGTGGATGCCGTAGTTGAGTTCGTAGTTGTATTCGGTGGAGCGCAGCGGTGAGTACAGCGGGTTGTCATAGTCGGTGACACCAATGGCCTCGTTGGCCAGCTCGGCGTTTTTCTTAACATCACTGTTGACGTGGATACGGGCAAAACCGATACCGATGTCATCTTTTGGACGGGCATCGAACGGACCTTTGTACACAAACATCAGCGACTGATAGTTGTCGACAATGTTGGTGGCCTTGTCGTGGAAAGTTGCGTTGGCTGCAACATTCAGACCACGGGAGGCATCACCGTTGTGGCTGGTGAGTTGCTGCTGGGCCACAAACCAGTAACCGTGCTTGCTGTTGCGCACACGGTAGCTTTGACCGGTGGTCGCAGCATCTGCGCCGTTGATGTCTTCGCGCAGGTCATCCGCAGGTGCCGTGCTCTTGTAGTAGCCCACACGGTATTCGCCCGGCAGGTTGTTGACCTTGGGCGACCAGACCAGTTCGACCGGTAGCACTGTACCCTTGGTCCCGCTGCCGCTGAGTTTGAAACCGTTACCGTGCTCAAGTTGTGACGGGTTCTGGTTGTACGCACCGATCTGCGCATAGAACTCGGGGGTGATGTTGTATTTCACCCGCAGTGCAGCCTGGCTGACCGGCCAGTTGTACCAGATGTTGGTGGCCCAGTTACCCACCTGGGAACCGCAGAACGCCAGGTTCTGGAATTCGCACGGGAAGGTATTGAAGTCTTCGCCTTCACCGAAGTAACCGGCCTTGACGTCCAGTTTGCCGTCCAGGAATTGATGCTGGATATACAACTGGGTCAGACGAACCATGTGGCCGCGGCCGTAGACTTCCTGGGAGGAGCTCAGGGTTCCGGCACGCGGGTCGCCGATACGGTCATTGGAGATGCTCTGACCATTACGGTTAGTGAGCTGGATCTTGGCCTGGGTGTTATCCCAGCCCCACAGTTTTTGCAGGTCCAGCGCCACGCCCAGCCCGAACTGGTCGCTGTAGCGCGCGGTCTTGTCGTGGTTATAGCCGCCATGCAGGTTGGCGCCTACTTCGCCGACGTAATCGGCCTTGATGTCGATACCCTGCTCGATCAGCTTGGTCCGCTCACCGCCCCAATCACCGGTCATCCATTTTGAATCTGCACTGAAAGCGTCGTCGGCCATCGCATTGGCAGAAAGCACCAGCGCGGCGACGGCTGACAGCTGGCAGATCAACCGGGTATTTGCGTGTTGCTTTTTCATCCCTAAATCCTCGTCTTTTATTGTTATTAACTGTTTTTATCCAACTCGGTCCACTTTTAAATTCCCGACCGTTCCAATGCCCGCAACGGCACTACCCCTGTGTAACTGTGGGGGCGGGTCGCTTGCAGCTCAGACGGCCCCGGCTCCTCCATGAACACCCCCACACTTTGAAACTCAGCGCCCCTTGATTCGGGTGACGTTGTCGGCACGATCCTGTACCGGCAACGAAGCAGCAGTGCCCAGGCGCTCACCGGTTTTGGCATCGAACAGCAACACCTTGGCCGGGTCGAATTGCAGGGTCAGGGTTTCACCCACTTGCGGCGCCACATCAGGCGCCAGGCGACAGCAGACCTTGGCCTCATTGAGCTGAACAAAGACCAGAGTGTCCGGACCTGTGGGCTCGGTCACCTGGACTTCGGCGCGAATGGTTGGCATGCCGGCAGCATCGGCCGAGGCCAGCACGATTTGCTCCGGGCGCAGCCCCAGAATCACCTCGCGGTCTTCCAGACCGGCGTCATCCATGCTCATCGGCAACTCACAACGCGCCTGGCCACTGTCCAGCAGCGCCAGCAGGCGGCCGTCCTTGCGCTGCAGGCGCAACGGAATGAAGTTCATCGGTGGCGAACCGATAAAGCTGGCAACAAACAGGTTGGCCGGATCGTTGTAGATCTGCTTGGGAGTACCGAACTGCTGAATGATGCCGTCCTTCATGACCGCCACCTTGTCGCCCAGGGTCATGGCCTCGATCTGATCGTGGGTGACGTAGACGGTGGTGGTTTTCAGACGCTGGTGCATCAGTTTCATTTCGGTGCGCATCTCCACCCGCAACTTGGCATCGAGGTTGGACAATGGCTCGTCGAACAGATAGATCTTCGGCCGCCGGGCCAGGGCCCGGCCCATTGCCACACGCTGTTGCTGACCGCCGGACAATTGCCCCGGCTTGCGGTTGAGCAAATGCTCGATCTGCAACAACTTGGCAACCCGGGCCACTTCTTCGTCGATGTCAGCCCGGGGCATCTTGCGGATCTTGAGACCGAACTCGATGTTCTCGCGCACACTCATGGTCGGGTACAGTGCATAGGACTGGAACACCATGGCGATGTCGCGATCCTTGGGACTCAAGCCGCTGACGTCCTGATCATCAATCATGATCGCGCCGCCCGTGATGTTCTCCAGGCCGGCGATGCAGTTCATCAGCGTCGACTTGCCACACCCGGAAGGCCCCACCAGGATCAGGAACTCTCCTTCCTTGATCGACAGTTCGATGTTCTTCAGGGTGTCCGGCAAGCCGGCACCGTAGGTCTTGTTTACATTACGAAGTTCAAGCGTTGCCATGATTACCCCTTGACTGCGCCGGCCGTCAGCCCGCGCACGAAATACTTGCCTGCGACCACATAGACCAGCAGGGTCGGCAGCCCGGCGATCATCGCCGCGGCCATATCCACGTTGTATTCCTTGACCCCGGTACTGGTGTTGACCAGGTTGTTCAGCGCCACGGTAATGGGCTGTGAGTCACCACTGGAGAACACCACGCCGAACAGGAAGTCATTCCAGATCTGCGTGAATTGCCAGATCAGGCAGACCATGATGATCGGGGTCGACATCGGCAGAATGATCATGCGGAAAATCGTAAAGAAACCCGCGCCATCCAGACGCGCCGCCTTCACCAGCGCGTCGGGAATGCTGACGTAGTAATTGCGGAAAAACAGTGTAGTAAACGCCAGGCCGTAAACAATGTGCACAAACACCAAGCCGGTGGTGGTGCTGGCCAGACCCATTTTGCCGAGGGTGAACGAGGCTGGCAGCAACACGGTCTGGAACGGCAGGAAGCAGCCGAACAGCAGCAGGCCGAAGAACAACTGCGAACCGCGAAAACGCCACATCGACAACACGTAGCCGTTGAGCGCGCCGATGGCGGTGGAGACCAGTACCGCCGGGACGGTGATCTTGATCGAGTTCCAGAAGTAGCCGTCGACCGTGGCCCAGGCCTTGACCCAGCCAATGCCGGTGACCACGGCGGGCCAGCTCAGCAGGTTGCCGGTACTGATGTCTTCCGGGGTTTTGAAGCTGGTCAACAACATGACCACCAGGGGGACCAGGTACAGCAGTACAGCGAAGATCAGCACCGCGTAGATCGCGATGCGGCTCAGGCTGATGGCGGATTTGCCGGCAAGACTAGTCATTACGCTTGGCCCTCAGCTCGGAATACAGGTAAGGCACGATGATGGCAAGAATCGCTCCGAGCATCAGAATCGCACTGGCCGAACCGACACCCATCTGACCGCGACTGAAGGTGAAGGAATACATGAACATCGCAGGCAAGTCGGACGAGTAACCCGGACCACCGGCCGTCATTGCCGCCACCAGGTCAAAACTCTTGATCGCAATGTGCGCCAGAATCATCACCGCACTGAAGAACACCGGACGCAGGCTTGGCAGCACCACTTTCCAGTAAATCCGCGGCAAACTCGCGCCATCGATCTGGGCGGCACGAATGATCGATTGATCGACCCCGCGCAGGCCGGCGAGGAACATCGCCATGATAAAACCCGAGGCTTGCCACACTGCCGCAATCACCAGGCAATACACCACGCGGTCGGGATCGATCAGCCAGTCCAGACGAAAGCCTTCCCAGCCCCAGTCCCGCAGCAGCTTGTCCAGGCCCATGCCCGGGTTCAGCAACCACTTCCAGGCGGTACCGGTGACGATCATCGAGAGCGCCATCGGGTACAGGTAAATAGTGCGGATGAAGCCTTCACGCCGGATGCGCTGATCGAGGAACACCGCCAGCGTCACGCCAATCACCAAGGTAATGGCGATGAACATGCCACCGAATACCGCCAGGTTTTTGCTGGCGACCCACCAGCGGTCGTTGTCGAACAGGCGTGCGTATTGCGCCAGGCCTACCCATTTGTAGGTCGGCAGGAAAGTCGAGTTGGTGAACGAAAGAACGAACGTCCACAGGATATAGCCGTAAAAGCCCACCAGGACGATGAACATGCTGGGCGCCAGCACCAGTTTGGGAAGCCAGCGCTGCAGTGCATCGAACGGCGAGGCTTTGCTGAAGGCAGCAACAGAACTCATGGGGAAATCCATAAAAAAGGAAAGAGCAGTTACCCGCTACAAGTTTCAAGCTGCAAGACAAGCAGGACAGTGCTCTGACTTGCAGCTTGCAGCTTGAAACCTGCCGCTACGGGTTACTTGGCAGACTTGACCGCTGCGCCGAGTTTCTTGGCCGTTTCAACCGGGTCGGCTTTCGGGTCGTTGATGTAGTTGGTCACCACATCAAAGAATGCGCCCTGCACCGCCAGCGTGGTTGCCATGTTGTGCGCCATGCTCGGCTGCAGGCCACCGCTTTTGGCATCAGCCAGGAAGTCCTTGGCCGCGGTCTGGGCGCAAGAATCGAAACCGTACTTGGCCATGTCGTTCAGCATGTCGATCCGCACCGGGATCGAGCCTTTGTTGATGCTGAAGACTTTCTGGAAGTCTTCCCCCAGGGTGACCTTGGCAATGTCCTGCTGACCCGCCGCCGTGCCCTTGTCTTTCTGCTTGAACACCGCCAAGGAGTCGATGTTGTAGGTAAAGGCTTTATCGGTACCCGGGAAAGGCACGCACTGATAATCCTTGCCCGCGACTTTCTTGGCCGCCGTCCACTCGCTCTTGGCCCAGTCACCCATGATCTGCATGCCGGCCTTGCCGTTGATGACCTTGCCCGCTTCCAGGTTCCAGTCCTGCCCCTTGCCGTCTGCGTCCATGTAGGTCGCGACTTTCTTCAGTTCGGTCAGCGCCTTGACCATTTCAGGACCGGTCAGGGTGGCGTTATCCAGCTCTACCAGTGCCTTCTTGTAGCCATCGACCCCCATGACCGAGAGCACCACGGCTTCGAACACAGTGCTGTCCTGCCAAGGCTGGCCACCGTGGGCGAGCGGAATGAAACCGGCAGCCTTGAGCTTGTCGCCCGCGGCATAGAATTCTTCGAGGGTGGCAGGGGCTTTTTCGATACCGGCTTTCTTGAACACTTCAGGGTTGATCCACAGCCAGTTGACCCGGTGGATGTTCACCGGCACGGCCACGTAATTGCCTTCGTATTTCACGGTATCGGAGACTTTCTTGTCGAGCAGGCTGTCCCACTTCTCTTCTTTGGCAACGTCCTTCAGGACTTCAGTGTCGAGCAAGCCCGTGGAGGCCCACTCCTGGATGTCGGGGCCTTTGATCTGAGCCATGCCTGGCGGGTTGCCGGCGACAGCACGGCTTTTCAGTACGGTCATGGCCGTGGCTCCGCCACCGCCGGCGACTGCGCCGTCTTTCCAGGTGAAGCCGTCTTTTTCGACCTGGGCCTTGAGGACATCAACGGCCGCTTTTTCACCGCCCGAGGTCCACCAGTGCACCACTTCGACCGTGCCTTTGGAATCGGCAGGTGCGTCGGCGGCATAGGTTGTCAGGGGAAATGCACAGGCGAGAGAGATGGAAACGGCGAGGCGACTGAGTGAATTCATGAGATGTCCTTTCTTGTTGTTATAGCTGGGCAAGTCTTTTGCTTGCGCTGCCGAAGAGTGTATCCATCACCGCCCAGGCTCGCGTAACGAAGAGACGCGCAAATGTCACGATCCGGTTACATAAGGATCAACCCGATCAGTCGGCATTTCGCGGCAGGTACAAAGTGACCCGCAGCCCGCCGACGCGCAGGTTCTGCAGACTGACTTCGCCCCCATGGCTATGGGCGATGCTGCGGGCAATACCGAGCCCCAGACCATAGCCCTGCTGCTGCCCGGCCAGACGAAAGTGCGGTTCAAATACTTGTTCCAGACGCTGCTCCGGTACGCCCGGGCCCTCATCGTCAACGGTCAGAACGAAGGCGCGCTCATTGTCATCAATGCGCAGGTGAGCATTTTTTCCGTATTTGAGTGCGTTATCTATCAGGTTGCCCATGCAGCGACGCAGGGCCAGGGGCTTGCCCGAGTAAGGCTTGAGGGCTCGCCCCTGTAACGTCACACGGCCATTTCCCTGGGGCAATAAATAAGGCTCTATCAGACAATCGAGTAACAGATTGAGGTCCACCTGCTCGATATTTTCGTGAATATCGGTGTCCTTCACACATTGCAGTGCACCTTTGACCAGCAGCTCGAGCTCATCCAGATCGCGGCCAAACTTGTGCTGCAGTTGCTCGTCTTCAAGCAACTCGACCCGCAGCCGCAGGCGGGTGATGGGGGTACGCAAATCATGGGAGATGGCACTGAACAACTGGCTGCGCTCCGTCAGATAACGGCTGATACGGGCGCGCATGGTGTTAAAGGCCCGGCCGACTTCCACCACTTCGCTGCCGCCACCGATTTCCACCGGCTTGAGCTTGTCCTCCCCCAGCGACATATCCCGCGCCGCCCGGGCCAGACGCTTGAGCGGGCGACTTTGCCAGTGCACCAGCAGTCCGATAAACAACAGCAGGAAGATGCTGCTCAGGGCGATAAACCACAACTGCACGGCCGGCAGGCCTTCCTCCTCAAGGCTGGTATAGGGTTCGGGCAACAAGGAGGCGATGTACAGCCACTCGCCGGGGGCCATCTGAATTTGCGTCACCAGTACCGGCGGATTGACCGGCTCCAGGGTCAAGGCGAAATGCGCCCAGGAACGCGGCAACTCTTCGAGCCTCATGCCGGCATTGAAGATGCGCAAGTCCCGGGGGCTGACAAATTGCACGGTCATGTCGACATCAGCCCCCAGGGACTGGCGCAACACTTGATCCACCGCGCTGAGCACCGCCTTTTTGCGCTGGGTCGGCTGCAGCACCGGCATCTCCAGCGGCTTGTCATTCAAGCTTACGAAGAACCGCGTACCGCCCATGCTGCGCATCTGGTCGAGCACCATGGGCCGGTAGGCCAGGGGTAGTGACCGCAAGTACGTCACCGTGGCATTCATCGAATACGCCAGGCTGCGGGCACTGGTGACCAGGCCTTCGAGCTGGGTGGTACGCAATTGCGAGAGCCAGATGGCACTCGATAGCGTCTGCGCCAGCAAAATGGCAAGCAGGGTGAGTAACAGCATGCGCCCGAGCAATGAACGGGGGATACGGACTTGGGGCCGGAATTTAAAGGCCATGGACGGCGCTGACCTGGGCCGCCAGCTGATAACCGCTGCCGCGAACGGTGCGGATCAGCCGGGGAGGCTTGTCGGTGTCACGCAAGCGTTGGCGCAAGCGGCTGACAGCCATGTCGACGATGCGGTCCAGCGGCATCAGATCCCTGCCGCGGGTTGCGTTGCCGATGGTATCGCGATCGAGGATCTGTTGCGGATTGTCCAGAAACAGCTTGAGCAAGGCGAAGTCTGCTCCCGACAAGATCACTTCTTCCCCGTCGGTATGAAACAGGCGATGGGTCACAGTGTTCAGGCGCCATTCGTCAAAGGCCATGACCTCGTTGCCGGCCGTCACATTGACGCTGGAAAACTGCGCCCGGCGCAGCAACGCCTTGATCCGCGCCTGAAGTTCACGGGGGCTGAAGGGCTTGCCCAGGTAATCGTCTGCGCCCAGCTCCAGGCCAATCACCCGGTCAGCCTCGTCGGAGCTGGCAGTGAGCATGATGATCGGGATTGTGGCAAAGCGCGGGTGTTGCCGCACCCAGCGGCACAGGCTGAAGCCATCTTCATCGGGCAACATCACATCAAGTATCAGCAGATCGCCGGGTGTGTCTTCCAGCGCCTGGCGAAAGCCGGCACCGTCACCCACGGTACGTACCTGAAAACCGGCTCGGGTGAGATAGATATCAAGCAGTTCACGAATGTCCTGGTCATCGTCGACCAGCAAAATTGATTTGCCGAGTGCGCTCACAGCGATGTTCCTTATTGTTTTTTACCCCCCCTTGATGCAGGCGCGGGGTTGCTGACGACAGTATCGCTGCGGGTGTTCAGCCGAACGCTTGCTGCAACGCCACCCCCGCACCGATCAGACCCGAGTAAGGGGCAGTGACCAGCCACACGGGAATACCCCTGAGGTAGTCACTCATGCAGCCCTTGTCAGTGAAACTTTGGGCAAAGCCGCTGGCCAGAAAAATATCGGCAAAGCGCGGGATCACCCCGCCTACGATATACACCCCGCCTCGTCCGCCGACGGTCAGCACATTGTTGCCCGCCACTCGCCCCAACCAGCAACTGAACTGCTCCAGCACCTGCAATGCCAGCGGGTCTCCAGCCAGGGCCGCAGCGGTGATGGCATGGTCACTGTCCAGCACCGGGGTATGGCCATCTACCGCACAGATCGCCCGATAGACGCGGGGCAAGCCGCTGCCGCTCAAAACGGTTTCGGCACTGACATGCCCGATGTCGTTGTAGATGTGCTGCCACAGCTGCACTTCACGCGGGTTGCTCATGGGCAGATCAACGTGACCACCCTCCCCCGGCAACGCCATCCACTGCTCGCCCCCCAGGTTGAGCAGAGTCCCCACCCCAAGGCCGGTGCCCGGGCCAATCACCACTGCCGGCCGTGCCGGGTCAGGAGTGCCGGGGCAGACCTGACGCACATCTTCGGGTTGCAAGCGGGTCATGCCCAGCGCCATGGCGCTGAAATCATTGACCAGCAACAGATTGTCGACCTGCAACGCCTGGCAAAACGCCGAACGGCTCAGACGCCAATGGTTGTTGGTGAAGCGAAACTCATCACCGCTCACCGGCCCGGCCACGGACAAACACACCGAGCCGACCGCCCCCGGGGCCAGTTGCAGATCGTGCAGGTAAAGCCTGATGGCGTCTTCCGGGCAGACGAAGTCCACCGTGGCCAGTACGCGGACCGAATGCAGCTGGTCGTTTTCCCACAACGCAAAGCGTGCGTTGGTCCCTCCGATATCACCGACCAGCGCCAGTTTCATTTCAAGTTTTCCAGAGACGAGGTGAAGGTACTCGCGCCCTGCTCAGCCGAACTGAAGGCCTGACGCATAAACGCAAACAGCTCGCGCCCGGTACCCACGGCATTGCTCAAGGTGCCGATCGCCGGAGTGCGCGCTGCGAATTCTGCCTCATCCACCAGCAGTTGCAATGTGCCTTTGACCCCGTCGACCCGGATCATGTCGCCATCCTGAACCCGGGCCAGAGCGCCACCAATCGAGGCTTCGGGGCTGACATGAATCGCGGCCGGGATTTTGCCCGAGGCGCCCGACATCCGGCCGTCGGTAATCAGTGCCACCTTGAAGCCACGGTCCTGCAAAACGCCCAGAAACGGCGTCATTTTGTGCAGCTCGGGCATGCCGTTGGAGCGCGGGCCCTGGAAGCGCATCACCGCGACAAAATCATGTTCCAGCTCGCCGGCCGCAAACGCGTCGGCCAGCTCTTGCTGATCCTGGAAGACCCGGGCCGGGGCTTCGACAATTTGATGCTCGGGTGCCACCGCCGATACTTTCATCACGCCGCGCCCCAGATTGCCTTCCATCACCCGCAGCCCGCCCTCTGCCGAGAAGGCACGGGCCACAGGCCGCAAAATGGATTCATCCAGGCTTTCAATCGGGCCTTCACGCCAGACCAGATTGCCATCTACCAGGAACGGCTCGCGGGTGTAGCGGCTCAGCCCAAAACCGGCCACGGTATTGACGTTTTCGTGGAGCAAGCCGGCCTCGAGCAGTTCGCGAATCAGGAACGCCATACCGCCCGCGGCCTGGAAATGGTTGATATCGGCCTTGCCGTTCGGATACACGTGGGACAGGGTTGGCACCACCTCGGACAGGTCGGCCATGTCTTGCCAGGTCAGCTGGATACCCGCGGCCATGGCAATCGCCGGCATATGCAGGGTGTGGTTGGTCGAGCCGCCCGTGGCGTGCAGCGCCACAATGGAGTTGACCAGCGAACGCTCGTCGACGATCTCGCCCAACGGCATGAAGTTGCCGTTTTGCTTGGTCAGACGGGTGATCTGGTGCGCGGCTTCCCGCGTCAGCGCATCACGCAATGGGGTGTAGGGGTTGACGAAGGAGGCGCCTGGCAGGTGCAGGCCCATGACTTCCATCAACAACTGATTGGTGTTGGCGGTGCCATAAAACGTGCAGGTGCCGGGGCTGTGGTAGGACTTCATTTCCGATTCCAGCAGCTCTTCGCGGCTGGCCTTGCCTTCGGCGTAACGCTGGCGCACGTCGGCTTTTTCTTTGTTGGAGATCCCCGACGGCATAGGCCCGCCCGGAACAAAGATGGTCGGCAGATGACCAAAGCGCAGCGCGCCCATCAGCAAGCCCGGAACGATCTTGTCGCAAATCCCCAGCATCATCGCCGCATCGAACATGTTGTGCGACAGCGCCACGGCCGTCGACAAGGCAATCACTTCACGGCTCAGCAGGCTCAGCTCCATCCCCGCCTCACCCTGGGTCACACCATCGCACATGGCCGGGGTACCGCCGGCAAACTGGCCGACCGAGCCCATTTCACGCAGTGCCTGCTTGATTTGCTCCGGAAAATGCTCGTAAGGCTGATGCGCCGACAGCATGTCGTTATATGACGAAACAATTGCGACGTTGGCCGCGTTCATCAGCTTCAGGTTGTTTTTATCATCCGCCCCGCACCCGGCTACGCCATGGGCAAAGTTGGCACATTGCAGCTTGCCGCGTTGCGGACCGTCACTGGCGGCCCCGCGAATAAGCGCCAGATACGCCTCGCGGGTAGCTCGACTGCGGGCAATAAGACGCTCGGTGACTTCAAGAACGCGGGGATGCATGTGTTGAACTCCAGGCTAACGGATGTGGCGACCGGGACGTGTCCTATGCTGATCGAAGGGCGCAGACACGCGACTTCAATCATTCGGACCCGTTGATTCAGGTCACTCGTTGTAGATAAAACAAAATATTGCCACTTAAATGGCTTGTTTTCTATTTTTATGCGAATAATCTTGTAATTCCAACAACAAATCGATGGCGGACGCTTTCCATGACTCTACGAATCGCAATCAATGGCTTTGGCCGAATCGGCCGCAACGTCCTGCGTGCACTGTATACCCAAGGCTACCGTCAGGACCTGCAGATCGTCGCCATCAACGATCTGGGCGACAGCTCGATCAATGCTCACCTGCTCAAGTTCGACACGGTTCATGGCACTTTCGACGCAACGGTCGAGCATGATCAGGAAAGCCTGACCGTCAATGGCGACCGCATCGCCGTCACTGCCATTCGCAATCCCGCTGAACTGCCTTGGGCCGCCCTGAAGATCGACGTGGTGTTTGAATGTACCGGCCTGTTCACCGAACGCAGCAAAGCCGAGGCACATATTAGCGCCGGCGCACGCAAAGTGATCATCTCCGCCCCGGGTAAAAATGCTGACGCGACGGTGGTCTACGGGGTAAACCACGACATCCTGCGTCAATCGCACCAGATTATTTCCAATGCCTCATGCACCACCAACTGCCTGGCACCGGTAGCGCAAATTCTGCATCGCGAATTCGGCATTGAAAACGGCCTGATGACCACCATTCACGCCTACACCAACGATCAGAACCTGACCGACGTTTACCACTCCGACCCTTACCGCGCGCGCTCGGCCACCCAAAACATGATCCCGAGCAAAACCGGCGCCGCCGAAGCCGTGGGTCTGGTGCTGCCTGAACTGGCCGGCAAGCTGACCGGCATGGCCGTACGGGTTCCGGTGATCAACGTGTCACTGGTGGACCTGACCGTTGAGCTCAAGCGTGAAGTCAGCGCGGCCGAAGTCAATGCACTGTTCAAAGAGGCCAGCCAACACTCCAAAGTCCTGGGGTACAACACCTTGCCGCTGGTTTCGAGCGACTTTAACCACAATCCGCTGTCGTCGATCTTCGATGCCAATCACACCAAAGTCAGCGGCAAAATGTTGAAAGTGCTGGCCTGGTATGACAACGAATGGGCGTTCTCCAACCGCATGCTCGATAACTGCCTGGCGCTGTGTAACGCGGAGTAACGCGATGATCGGTATCAGCTTCACCTCGGCCCCCCTGGCGGCGCGCAAGCGTATCGCCCTGGTGGCTCACGATCACTGCAAGGGTTTCTTGCTGGACTGGGCCGAGCGGCACAAAACAGTGCTCAGCCAGCACGAGCTGTGCGCCACTGGCACCACGGGTTTGCTGTTAAGCCAACGCCTGGGCTTGCCGATCGAAAGCATGATCAGCGGCCCATTGGGTGGCGACCAGCAGGTCGGCGCGCGGATCGCCGAGCAACGGGTCGACATGCTGGTGTTTTTCTGGGACCCCTTCGAGCCCCAGCCCCACGATCCGGATATCAAGGCACTGCTGCGGGTAGCCGCGGTGTGGAATATTCCGGTGGCATGCAATGAGTGCAGCGCCGATTACTTGATCAGCAGCCCATTGATGAGCCAGCCCCACGAGCATCGCATCCCCGATTACAGCGCCTATCTCAAGGGGCGCGTGTAAGGCACCAGCACCTCATCCACACTGTGGGGGCTGGCAAGCCAGCTCCCGCAGATGGAAAGTGGCCTCACAGATTCTCCCCCGCACAAAACAGCACTTGACCAAAGGCATGGATGATAAGCATTATCATTCGCTCAAAATCGGTCGGGTAACACAGTGAGTCAGTCCCGCTTCAATCAAGTCTTCCTTGCCCAACGGGTAACCCTGCTGCGCACGCTGGAGCGAATGGTCAATAACCACAGCACCGCAGAGGATCTGTTGCAGGAGACCTATCTGCGCGTGACCCGGGCCTTGAGCGAACGAGCGGTCGAGCACCTTGAGCCATTTGTGTTCCAGACGGCGCGCAACCTGGCGCTTGATCATCTGCGGGCACGGCGCATCCAGTCCCGGACAGTGGTTGAAGATGTACCGATTGAAGTCATCGAGGGCGTTGCCTCTCCCCTCAGCACCCCCGAAGAAGCCCATCAAGCCGCACAATTACTGGAGCGTTTGAGTGTGAGCCTGAGCCAGTTAAGCGCACGCCAGCAGCGAATTTTCATCCTCAGCCGCCTGCATGGCTGCAGTTATCAAGAGATCGCCGAAGAGCTCGACGTCTCATTGAGTACCGTCCAAAAGGAACTCAAATTGATCATGGCAATCTGCATCGGGGTAGCCGACAGGCTGAGTCGGCCTTAATCTTCACCCTCGAAGCCTGCAAAAATGTCCTGAGACTGCCAAGGAACATCTGTGACAGACACTCACAAATCCGCTCAAGAGGTGCTGCAAGACAGCGCCATGGATCAGGCACTGGACTGGCTGATTACCCTTGAGTGCGCAAACGATGCGCAAAAGTCAGCCTTCAATGACTGGCTGAATGCCGACCCGGCCCATGCCCGGGCCTATGCCAAAGCCAACGCCGTGTGGAACGGGCAGCCGTTGCTGGCCGCGGCCCACACCCTGCAAACCCGCCGTGTTCCCGGGGTGATGCGCCGCGTCAGCCGGTACTGGAAACACGCGGCAGCCGCTGCCGTGCTGGTGATCACCGTGGGTGGCTACAGCAACGTGCCCTTACGTCTGCAAGCCGATCACCTGACCATGGTCGGCGAACGCCAGCGCCTGCAGCTCGAAGACGGCTCGAAGGTGCTGCTCAACACCAACTCGGCGTTTTCCAGCAAGCTGGTCAATGCCCAGGGCAATGCTCGCCTGTATCAAGGCGAGGCATTTTTTGAGGTCCCGGCCAATCTGGAATTGCCGATGCTGCTTGACGCCGGTCCGGTACGCGCCAGCGTGCGCGATTCCGCCTTCGCCGTGAGCTACCTCAATGGCGAAGCCCATGTGCGGGTACAGCGTGGCGATGTTGAACTGCGGGTAAAAAGTGTCGGCACACAAATGCGCTTGTCTGCCGGCAATAGCGTGAGCATCGGCCCCAACGGATTCGGCCAGCCCGTCAAGCTCAACCCGCAGACTGACCTCGCCTGGGTTCAGGGTCGTCTGGTATTTGAAAACTGCCCGATGGGCAAAGTGCTGGACGAAGTCCGGCGCTATTACCCCGGCTGGATCATGAGCAACAACGACAAACTGGCGAACGTGGCGGTGACCGGTAATTACCGGCTGGATCAGCCCCTGGACATTGTCCGCTCCCTGGCCCACATCACCTCGAGCAGCCTTTCGGAATACCCGGCGCTGGTGATCCTGAATTAACCAGCCCGATTAATTAAATATTTTTTTACTCGATAGCCAGGGGCCATACGTCTCGTTGTAGTCAATGCAACTGATTCGCATTTTGAATCATGTTCGCAACTATAAGATTCGTTCACCACGGAGCGCTATCAATGCCCACTCGTTTCAACCGCCGGTCCTCCTCCAACGCCCGTTCGGGCGGCTTGCAGCAATGCACGTTGTCGTTGTTGACCGTCGCCATGTTCCTGGCCGGTGTGCAAGCAGCCCCGGCCATGGCCGCGACCGATGAGCCAGCAGCCACCCGCTCCGTGGGCAATTACAAGTTTGCAATCTCCCAGCAGCCATTGGTGTCGGCGCTCAATGCTTTTACCAGCGTGACCGGCTGGCAGGTCGGCTTGCCGGCCGAGCTGGGACAGGATGTTTCCTCACCGGGGGTACGTGGCTCCCTGTCCCCGGAGAAAGCGCTGGATCGCCTGCTGATCGGTACTAACCTGGGCTACCGCAAGCTGAGCAACAACAACATCGTGCTCGAAAAGCGCAGCAACAGCAGCGGCACCCTGGCCCTGCAACAGGTGACCATCAGCGCCACCCGCCAGGAACAGGACGTGAACTCGGTCCCCAGCACTATTTCCGTGCATGACCGCCAGGAACTCGACCGCCAGAACGTCAACACCATCAAGGAACTGGTGCGTTATGAACCCGGTGTTTCGGTGGGCGGCACGGGCCAGCGTGGCGGGGTCAGCGGCTATAACATTCGCGGTATTGACGGTGACCGGATCCTGACCCAGGTCGACGGCGTCGAAATTCCGGACTCGTTCTTCAACGGTCCCTACGCCAAGACCCAGCGCAACTATGTCGACCCCGAAATCGTAAAACGGGTTGAAATCCTCCGTGGCCCGGCGTCGGTTCTTTACGGCAGCAATGCCATTGGTGGCGCAGTCAGCTATTTCACCCTCGACCCGGATGACATCATCAAACCGGGCCAGGATGTCGGGGCACGTCTGAAAACCGGTTATAGCTCCTCCGATCGCAGCTGGCTGAAATCCGGCACCGTGGCCGGCCGTGCAGGTGACTTTGACGGCTTGCTGCACTTGAGCCAGCGCGATGGCCACGAAACCGAATCCTATGGCAATCATGGCGGCACCGGCCTGAGCCGCACGGCCGCCAACCCCGAAGACGTGAAAACCACCAACGTGCTGGCCAAGGCAGGCTGGAACTACAACGATGACGATCGCCTGGCCTTCACCTACGAAAAATTCAAGAACCGGATCGACGCCAATGAAAAAAGCGCAGTCGGCGGCCCCTTCAACCAGGGCCAGCCACTGGGCATGTATCGCTCGCGCACCGGTACCGACACCGTCAGCCGCGAGCGTTTCGGGCTCGAAAACAGCATGGTTGTTGATAGCGCCGTGGCCGACAACCTCAAGCTGAGCCTGAACTACCAGACCGCCAAGACCGACCAGAACACCCTGGAAGACTACTTCCCCTTCACCCGCAATGTGCTGCGCTCGCGCAATACCACCTACGAAGAGAAACAGTGGGTGCTGGACGCCCAGGCAGATAAAGCCTTTCAGATCGCTGACACCGATCATTTGCTGACCTACGGTGCCACCGTCAAAAACCAGAAAGTCACCGGCTCGCGCAGCGGTTCGGGGGTATGTCTGGCCGTCGGCAGAGGCTGCTCGGCAGTGGGCGCCAACAGCCCAAGCGACTATCTGGTCAAATCCAGCGATTTCCCGGACCCGACCATCAACACCTACAGCCTGTTCGCCCAGGACGAAATCAGCTGGAACGACTGGACCTTCATGCCGGGGCTGCGCTACGACTACACCAAACTCACGCCACACATCACTCAGGAGTTCCTCAATACGGTGGCCGCCGCTGACAAGAGCAGTGTCAGTGACAAGGAGAAAGTCTGGCATCGCCTGTCGCCCAAGTTCGGCCTGACCTACGCCCTGAGCGATGAGTACACCTGGTACGGCCAGTACGCCGAAAGTTTCCGTACACCTAGCGCCAAAGCACTGTATGGCCGGTTTACCAATCTGGGGGAAGGCTATTCGGTTGAGCCCAATCCGGATCTGGAGCCGGAAAAAAGCAAAAGCTTCGAAACCGGGCTGCGCGGCACTTTCGATGCCGGTTCATTCGATGTTGCCGTGTTCTATAACAAGTACCGCGACTTCATCAATGAAGATGCGATCACCCCCGGCTACGACGAGCTGACGTTCCAGAGCAACAACATCAAACACGCCACCATCAAGGGCGCCGAAATCAAAGGCCGCTTGAATCTGGATGCGTTCGGTGCACCCCATGGCCTGTACAACATCGGCTCGGTGGCTTATGCCCACGGCAGAAACGACGACACCGGCGAGCCGATCAACAGCGTCAACCCGCTTAAAGCAGTGCTCGGCCTTGGCTACGAGCAAGAGAACTACGGTGCTCTGGTGAGCTGGACCCTGGTTAAACGCAAGGACCAGGTCGACGACAGCAACTTCTTCTCGCCCGACGGCACCAGCACCCAGTTCAAGTCCCCGGGCTACGGTGTGATCGATCTGTCCGGCTTCTACAAGGTCACCCGGGACGTCACCGTCAACGCTGGCCTGTACAACCTGACCGACAAGAAATACTGGAACTGGGATGATGTTCGCGGCTACGACAGCGTAGGTGAAGCCGGGGTCATCAACCCCGCCAACATGGACCGCCTGACGGCCCCGGGCCGCAATTTCGCAATCAATCTGGTGTGGGATATCTGATCCCGAGCCCCATTGCGCAGTCCATTCAGGCTGCGCAGTGAGGATTTTTTACTGTGACGCGTCTTCTGGTTCGTCTAGTTACAAAGCGCATCTCATTCTCAAGGACATTTGCATGAATACTCCAGATTCCGCACAGCGCCCGACCCTGCGCTCGCAACGCCTGAACCAGATCACCAACGAGCCGCACCAAAAGCTCGACGCCCTGGTCAAGGCACATTCGCCCTTTGCAACCGTGCCTAACTTTGCCCGTTTTGTTGTGGCCCAATACCTGTTTCAGTCAGAACTCAAAGCCCTGTACACCGACCCGGCCCTGAAAGAAATCGTTCCGGATCTGCCAGAGCGTTGCCGTGCCGAGCAAGCCAGGGCCGATCTGGCCGACCTCGACACTGCAGTCCCTGCACCTGTTGCCGGCGCAGTGACCGCACCGAGCAAGGCCGAAGCCCTGGGCTGGATTTTTGTATCCGAAGGTTCCAAGCTCGGTGCCGCGTTCCTGATCAAGCGTGCTGTTGGCCTGGGCCTGAGCGACACGTTCGGCGCTCGCCATCTGGGTGAGCCTGCAGGCGGCCGCGCCGAAGGCTGGAAGAGCTTCATCAGAACCCTCGACGGCCTGGATCTCAGCACCGAAGAAGAAGCTGAGCTGGACAAGGGTGCAGTGGCCGCCTTCGAACGCTTCACCGTATTACTGGAACACGCTTACGCTGCTGAACCGGAACTGGCTTAAGCTTGACCTGCCCGGCCGGCACTCGCTGGCCGGGCGTCCTTTCATGCGTCTTGAGCTTATGACCCGCCAAACTCAATCCTCGTCGAAAATAGCTCGCGTGCTGTTTGGCCTGCTGGCCTACGTGAGCCTGGGCATTGGCCTGATCGCAATAGTGATTCCGGGCCTGCCGACCACTGAATTCATTCTGCTTGCGGCCTGGGCCGCGACCAAAAGCTCACCACGCCTGAGTGCCTGGCTCGAGAACCATCGTTTGTTTGGCCCGATTCTGAGCAACTGGCGCAACGGCAAAATCATCCAGCGCAAAGCCAAAGTCAGCGCCACGGTCAGCATGCTGCTCTGTGCCGGGCTGATGCTGTATGTGCTGGATCACGACTGGCCCGTATTCCTCGCCATTGCCGGCATGAGCATGGGCAACCTGTGGATCTGGTCCCGGCCAGAGCGCCTGCCCAAGGCAGCTACCGCCCCGCAGAACCACTGACCCGCAACCCTGCTGCGGGCGCAGGCACAGGGTTATGGGTTGATCGCATTACAGGGTCAGCAAGCCGCTATAAAGCCCGTACGCCGCCGAGAGTGCCGCGCACAATACCGCAGCAAAAATCAGTTTCTCCCAGTGCTTGAATAGCGGCTCACCCTGCTCCCGCTTGGCCTTGGCAAAAAACAACACCCCAGGGGCATACAGCAAAGCCGAGAGCAGCAGGTATTTGGGGCCCGCCGCATACAGCAGCCACATGGCATAAATCAAAGCGACCGCGGCCACGAGCAGGTCCTTGACCCGCCGCCTGCTCGCCAGCGAGTAGGTCTCTCCTCGTATGCACAACAATACCGAATAGGCGGCCGACCACAGGTAGGGCACCAGAATCATCGAAGACGCCAGATAGATCAGACTGGTGTAGGTGCCCGACGACACCAGGGTGATGATCAGGAAAATCTGAATCATCGAGTTGGTCAGCCACAAGGCGTTAACCGGTACATGATTGGCGTTTTCCTTTTTCAGGAACGCCGGCATCATTTTGTCCTTTGATGTGGCAAACAGGATTTCGGCGCACAGCAGCGCCCATGACAACAACGCCCCCAACAGCGAAATGGCCAGCCCGATGCTGATCAGGATCGCCCCCCAGTCCCCTACCAGATACTGCAGCACACCGGCCATCGACGGGTTCTGCAGACTGGCCAGCTCCGGCTGGGTCATGACCCCGAGCGACAGCACATTCACCAGCATCAGCAACGCCAGCACCCCGAGAAAACCGATCACCGTGGCCTTGCCCACATCCGAGCGTTTTTCGGCCCTGCCCGAGTACACACTGGCGCCTTCGATACCGATAAACACAAACACTGTGACCAGCATCATGTTGCGCACCTGGTCCATCACGCTGCCCAGATCTGGCGCACCGCTGCCCCACAGATCCCGGGTAAAAATGTCCGCCTTGAAGGCTACCGCTGCAATCACGATAAACATCACGATCGGGACAATTTTCGCCACAGTGGTCAACTGGTTGATGAACGCTGCTTCCTTGATTCCGCGCAATACCAGAAAGTGCACGCCCCACAGCAACAAGGAGGCACAGCCGATGGCTACCGGTGTGTTGCCCTGGCCAAACATCGGGAAGAAATAGCCCAGAGTGCTGAACAGCAGCACGAAGTAGCCGACGTTGCCCAGCCAGGCACTGATCCAGTAGCCCCAGGCCGATGAGAACCCCATGTAGTCACCAAAGCCGGCCCTGGCATAGGCGTATACACCTGAGTCCAGTTCTGGCTTGCGATTGGCGAGTGTCTGGAAGACAAAGGCCAGCGCCAGCATGCCCACTGCCGTGATCCCCCAGCCGATCAACACGGCACCGCCAGCAGCATGCGCGGCAATATTTTGTGGCAAAGAAAAAATACCGCCGCCAATCATTGAGCCGACCACCAACGCAATCAGGGCGTTGAGTCGAAGCTTGTGTGCCTGCTGTGACATTGCCACCTCTTTTTCAGTTAATTATTAATGGGCATCCGATCACAACCGCTGGCTGGCTAAATATAACTGCACCCTGAACGTTCATTAAGGTTAAGCCATAAGTAAGCTTTTTTTAATAACAACCTTTTCTATTGAAACCTAAAAGACAACTCATATGTAAATGACATTTTAATTTTTAGACCGGCAGATGAAACCTCGCAATCACATTTGCAAATCTGAAAATACTGTCTAGCTTCAATCCCCACGCAAATGCAGTAAAGCTGCAGCGTCAACCGAGAGTATCCCTGTCTGGAACACGCTTTCCAGAGCGCGTCAAAATAAGCCGCAATGGCGACTTCTCTTCACTACTAACAATGGAATGTAGTAATGCCCTGATCTAAGTCAACTGGCTCAAAAAACCAACGGACTAACCTTTAGGCCTCACTTCTCCTAGATTGGAGTCACTACAAATGTCTGATACTCCTGGAAAACTTCGACTGGGTGCATTGGTTGCGCTGGTAGTCGGCTCAATGATTGGCGGCGGTATTTTTTCACTGCCCCAAAACATGGCTGCAAGTGCCGATGTAGGCGCTGTTCTTATCGGGTGGGCAATCACTGCGGTAGGCATGCTGACCCTGGCTTTCGTCTTCCAGACCCTGGCTAATCGCAAACCGGATATCGACGGCGGCGTTTACGCCTATGCCAAGGCCGGCTTTGGCGATTACATGGGTTTCTCATCGGCCTGGGGCTACTGGATCAGTGCCTGGCTGGGCAACGTCGGTTACTTCGTGCTGCTGTTCAGCACCCTGGGCTACTTCTTCCCGATCTTCGGCGAAGGCAATACCCCGGCAGCCATCATTGCGGCCTCGATTTTGCTCTGGGCCGTGCACTTTCTGGTATTGCGCGGGATCAAGGAAGCAGCGTTCATCAACCTGGTAACCACCGTTGCCAAGGTAGTGCCGCTGGTACTGTTTATCCTGATTGCCCTGTTCGCGTTCAAACTGGACATCTTCACCAGTGACATCTGGGGCCTGAAAAACCCGAGTCTGGGCAGTGTGATGGATCAGGTGCGCAACATGATGCTGGTCACCGTCTGGGTGTTCATCGGTATCGAAGGGGCGAGCATCTTCTCCTCCCGCGCCGAAAAACGCTCTGACGTGGGTAAAGCCACCGTGATCGGCTTCATCACCGTATTGCTGTTGCTGGTACTGGTGAACGTGCTGTCGCTGGGCATCATGACTCAACCGGAACTGGCAAAACTGCAGAACCCGTCGATGGCTGCCGTGCTTGAGCACGTAGTGGGCCACTGGGGAGCGGTACTGATCAGTGTCGGCTTGATCATCTCGCTGCTGGGTGCCCTGTTGTCCTGGGTGCTGCTGTGTGCCGAAATCATGTTCTCGGCGGCCAAGGACCACACCATGCCGGCCTTCCTGAAAAAGGAAAACGCCAACCATGTACCGGTCAATGCCCTCTGGCTGACCAACGCCATGGTGCAGTTGTTCCTGGTGATCACCCTGTTCTCGGCCAGTACCTACCTGTCGCTGATCTACCTGGCCACCTCGATGATTCTGGTGCCCTACCTCTGGTCCGCAGCCTACGGTTTCCTGCTGGCAGTGCGCGGCGAGACCTACGAAAACGCCCTGAGAGAACGCAAGAAAGACCTGATCATCGGCGGTATCGCCCTGATCTATGCCATCTGGCTGATCTATGCCGGCGGCCTTAAATACCTGCTGCTCTCGGCCCTGCTGTATGCACCTGGCGTCATTCTGTTCGCCAAGGCCAAACATGAGAGTGGCCAACCCGTCTTCACCAATATCGAGAAAGTGATTTTTGCCGCAGTAGTGATTGGCGCCCTGGTGGCGGCCTATGGACTCTACGACGGCTTCCTGACCCTGTAAAACCCTGTTTATGCACTTTGGAGGATGACTGTAATGACCACGGAAAAAGTGAAGTACGGCGTACATTCCGAAGCCGGAAAGCTGCATAAGGTTATGGTTTGCTCCCCGGGCCTGGCTCACCAGCGCCTGACACCGAGCAACTGCGATGAACTGCTGTTTGATGACGTGCTGTGGGTCAACCAGGCTAAACGCGACCACTTCGATTTTGTGACCAAGATGCGTGACCGCGGCATCGATGTGCTGGAAATGCACAACCTGCTGACCGACATCGTGGCCATGCCGGAAGCGCTGGACTGGATTCTGGATCACAAGGTCACACCCGATCAGGTTGGCATCGGCCTGGTCAGTGAAGTCAAAGCCTGGATCAAAAGCCTCGAACCACGCCAGGTTGCCGAGTACTTGATCGGCGGCGTGTCTGCCGACGATCTGCCGGACAGCTTTGGTGGCAAGACCATCCAGATGTTCCGCGATTTCCTGGGTCACACCAGCTTTATCCTGCCGCCGCTGCCCAACACCCAGTTCACCCGTGACACCACCTGCTGGATCTACGGCGGCGTGACGCTGAACCCGATGTACTGGCCGGCCCGTCGTCAGGAAACCCTGCTGACCACGGCGATCTACAAGTTCCACCCTGAGTTCACCAACGCTGACTTCCAGATCTGGTACGGCGACCCGACCATCGACCACGGCAACGCCAGCCTCGAAGGCGGCGACGTAATGCCTATCGGTAAAGGCGTGGTCCTGATCGGTATGGGTGAACGCACCTCACGCCAGGCCATCGGCCAGCTGGCGCAGAACCTGTTCAAGAACAAAGCAGTGGAGCGGGTCATCGTCGCGGGCCTGCCCAAGTCCCGCGCCGCAATGCACCTGGACACGGTATTCAGCTTCTGCGACCGCGATCTGGTGACGATCTTCCCTGAAGTGGTCAACCAGATTGTTGCTTTCTCGCTGTATCCGGACGAAAGCAAGGCCGGCGGCGTAGACGTGCGCCGTGAAGAAGCCAGCTTCCTCCAAGTGGTAGCCAAGGCCCTTGGCCTCAAGGCTCTGCGTGTGGTCGAAACCGGGGGCAACTCCTTTGCCGCCGAACGCGAACAGTGGGATGACGGCAACAACGTGGTGGCCCTGGAGCCTGGTGTGGTGATCGGTTATGACCGCAACACCTACACCAACACCCTGCTGCGCAAAGCCGGAGTCGAAGTAATCACCATCAGCGCCTCCGAGCTGGGTCGCGGCCGTGGCGGCGGCCACTGCATGACCTGCCCGATCATCCGCGACCCGATTGACTATTAATTCATTCATTAGATTGCTTGCGCCCCGCCCCATAAGGGACGGCGCAAGCCGGTTAACCAGAAACCCAGGAGATCCCCATGGCGTTTAACATGAAAAACCGCAGCTTGCTCAGCCTGATGCATCACACTCCCCGTGAGCTGCACTTCCTGCTGGATCTGTCCCGCGATCTCAAGCGCGCCAAGTACACCGGTACCGAAGAGCCGCACCTGAAAGGCAAAAACATTGCCCTGATCTTCGAGAAAACCTCAACCCGCACCCGTTGCGCGTTTGAAGTGGCCGCCCATGACCAGGGTGCGCACGTGACCTACATTGATCCGGTTTCTTCGCAAATCGGTCACAAAGAAAGCATGAAAGACACCGCTCGGGTTCTGGGTCGCATGTTCGATGCCATCGAATACCGTGGTTTTGCCCAGGAAATCGTTGAAGAGCTGGCCAAGTACGCAGGCGTACCGGTATTCAACGGCCTGACCGCCGAGTTCCACCCGACGCAAATGATCGCTGACGCGCTGACCATGCGCGAACACAGTGACAAGCCGCTGCACAACATCAGCTACGCGTACCTGGGCGATGCCCGCAACAACATGGGTAACTCGCTGCTGATGATCGGCGCCAAGCTGGGCATGGACGTGCGCATCGGCGCGCCGAAAAGCCTGTGGCCAGAAGAGTCATTCGTGAAGCAGTGCCAGGAATTCGCCAAAGAAAGCGGCGCTAAAATCACCCTCACCGAAGACCCTAAAGCGGCGGTCAAAGGCGTGGACTTCATCCACACCGACGTATGGGTATCGATGGGCGAGCCCGTTGAAGCCTGGAACGAACGCATCAAGCTGTTGCTGCCGTATCAGGTCAATGCCGAGATGATCAAAGCGGCAGAAAACCCACGGGTGAAATTCATGCATTGCCTGCCCGCATTCCACAACTGCGAAACCAAAGTCGGCAAGGATGTGGCCGAGCACCATCCAAACCTGAAAAACGGTATTGAAGTGACCGAGGACGTGTTTGAGTCACCGGTGAACATTGCCTTTGAGCAAGCAGAAAACCGCATGCACACCATCAAGGCAATCCTGGTAGCAGCACTGGCTGACATCTAAGGCCCGCTGGTTTCGTGCGGCAGCCGGCTTGCCGGCGATGCCATCACCCCGGAGCAGGACCAATGACCGGGGCGTCTGCATCGCGAGCAAGCTCGGCTCCAGCGGGACTCGAGCCGCTCCCCGTTTTTTATAAGGACATTTTTATGCGTATCGTCGTAGCACTGGGCGGTAACGCCCTTTTGCGTCGCGGTCAGCCCATGACTGCAGAGAACCAGCGTGAAAACATCCGCACCGCTGCTCAGCAAATTGCCCTCATCGCCCCCGGTAACGAACTGGTGGTGGCCCACGGCAATGGCCCGCAAGTAGGCCTGCTGTCGCTGCAGGCGGCGTCTTACACTGCCGTCGACCCGTACCCGCTGGACGTGCTGGGCGCTGAAAGCGAAGGCATGATCGGTTATATGATTGAGCAAGAACTGGGCAACGTATTGCCCAAGGAAACGCCGCTCGCCACCTTGCTGACCCAGGTTCAGGTCGACCCGAAAGACCCGGCGTTCCAGAACCCGACCAAACCGATCGGCCCGGTTTACAGCAAGGCCGAAGCTGAAAGCCTGGCTGCGGAAAAAGGCTGGAGCATCGCCCCGGACGGTGACAAGTTTCGTCGTGTAGTGGCCAGCCCGAAACCCATGCGCATTTTCGAAATCCGTCCGATCAAGTGGATGCTGGAAAAAGGCACCACCGTCATTTGTGCAGGCGGTGGCGGGATCCCGACCATGTATGGCGAGGACGGCAACCTCAAGGGCATCGAGGCCGTCATCGACAAGGACCTGTGCTCGTCGTTGCTGGCCCAGGAGCTGAAAAGTGACTTGCTGGTAATCGCCACTGACGTCGTCGCGGCCTTTATTGACTGGGGCAAGCCTTCGCAAAAAGCTATTGCCCAGGCGCACCCGGACGAGCTGGAAAAACTCGGCTTCGCCAATGGCTCCATGGGCCCTAAAGTCGAGGCAGCTTGCGAGTTTGCCCGCAAAACCGGCAAGACCGCCGTAATTGGCGCCCTGGCGGATATCGAAGCTATCGTTCAAGGGAAGGCGGGTACCCGGGTCAGTACTGAAAAGCCCGGCATCAGCTATTTTTGAACCTGGGGGCAGACCTGGCGGTCTGCCCTTTACCCCTCATACACTCAGGAGTTGCCCCTATGGCCTCGTTCGAACCCGGTCACCTGCATATCCATCGCGAACCGCTTCAGCCGGGTGACTTCGGGTATGACATCAAGATCGATTACCAGGTCGTTCAAGATCCCAAGGAAGGCAAGTCGATGCAGTTCGACATGCACGGCCGGATCAACCAGAACGACTTCAAGGAGTCGTTCACCCTGCCCAAGGATCAGTGGTTCGACTTCGCCAGAGTCGGCTTTAAAATTGCCGTGGATAACGGCATGCCCACCTCGGCCAACATCCTGTCGATGCATAAGTATTACGACCTGATGTTCAAGGATGTCCGCCAGCAGCTGGACGTGCAGCTTGGCGACCCGGTCAAACCCGAACACCTCGAATAATGCGTGAACCCTGATCGCCGGCAGCCGGCTCCCACATCGTTCAAGTCAATTTGAAACCTTGTGGGAGCCGGCTTGCCGGCGATGCAACCAACGCCCCCTCGCCCTCCGATTTCACCAATCTCCCGCGCCAAGGCATACTGGCGGCCTCCGCTGGCCAGAAGTGTTCTTTGTTCCCATGCGTATCCACGTCAGTTTTATCGACCGCGTCGGCATCACCCAGGAAGTTCTGGCGTTGCTCGGCGGGCGGAACCTCAACCTGGATGCGGTGGAAATGGTCCCGCCCAACGTTTATATCGACGCTCCGACCCTGAGCCCGCAAGTGCTCGACGAGTTGCGCGAGGCACTGTTCAGCGTCAACGGGGTGCAGGCCGTGACGGTGGTCGACATCCTTCCCGGACAACGCCGCCATCTGCAACTTGATGCGCTGCTCGCGGCCATGACCGACCCGGTACTGGCGCTGGACAGCGATGGCCACGTACTGCTGGCGAACCCGGCGCTGATTGCCCTGTACGGCCATGAACCCACCGGTGAAAGTATCGGCGAGCTGTTCAGTGACCCCGGCCTGCTCGATGTACTGCTGGAGCACGGCTTCCGCCTGCCCCTGCGCGAAGTGACGCTCAACGGCCACCCGCTGATGCTCGACGCCACCCCGATTACCGATGCCGGCGCCCTGCTGACCCTGTACCAGCCAAGCCGCATCGGTGAGCGCCTGGCCGCGCTGCACCACGATCACGCAGAAGGCTTTGACGCCCTGCTCGGTGAGTCACCCGCCATCCGCACCCTCAAGGCCCGGGCCCAGCGTGTAGCGGCCCTGGATGCGCCGTTACTGATCCAGGGCGAGACCGGTACCGGCAAGGAACTGGTGGCCCGTGCCTGCCATGCCATCAGCGACCGTTTTGGCGCCCCCTTTCTGGCCTTGAACTGTGCGGCGCTCCCCGAAAACCTGGCCGAAAGCGAACTCTTCGGCTATGCCCCCGGCGCCTTCACCGGCGCCCAGCGCGGAGGCAAACCGGGGCTGATGGAACTGGCCAACAATGGCACGGTGTTCCTCGACGAAATCGCTGAGATGTCGCCTTACCTGCAAGCCAAGCTGCTGCGCTTTCTGAATGACGGCAGCTTCCGCCGGGTAGGCGGCGAGCGCGAGGTCAAGGTCAATGTACGGATCCTCAGCGCCACCCACCGCAACCTCGAAAAGATGGTCAACGAGGGCACCTTTCGCGAAGACCTGTTCTATCGCCTGAACGTACTCAACATTGAAGTGCCGCCACTGCGCGAACGCGGCCAGGACATATTGTTGCTGGCACGCACTTTCATGCAGCAGGCCTGCACCCAGATCCAGCGCCCCGTTTGCCGCCTGGCACCCGGCACCTATCCGGCGCTGCTGGGCAATCGCTGGCCCGGTAACGTGCGCCAATTGCAGAACGTGATCTTTCGTGCAGCTGCGATCTGCGAAAGCACCCTGGTCGACATTGGCGACCTGGACATCGCCGGTACCTCGGTTGCACGGCAAAGTGACGGCGAGGTGGAAACCCTGGAGCACGCAGTCGAAACCTTCGAGAAAGCATTGCTGGAAAAGTTGTACGTCAGCTATCCCTCGACCCGTCAGTTGGCCAGCCGCCTGCAAACCAGCCACACCGCCATTGCCCATCGCCTGCGCAAGTATGGTATCCCCGGCAAGGCCTGACCTGTAGCGCCAGCCAGCCGGCTATCACCAAGCCCCCACCTGTCGTATCGAAATCATTCCACCGGATCGATTTCGATACACCCTGTCTATTCCACTGCTGTGCAAGGCCATGATCCTCATGGATTTTTTTTCTGCCCCAGCACTGTATCGATTTCGCTACAGCACAGTTTTCAATCTGCGCCGCTGAATCACTCAAGCCACTGATAAATAACGATATTTATAAACTGGCAACCATTTTGCAATGAACTCTCCCATAAGCTCGTTCCGAGCGAGCAATTACCCGTGACCACCAGACATGTCTGGCCCTGAGGAGTTTCCATGAGCGAATTGCGTTTTACTGAAGACCACGAATGGCTGCGCGCCGAAGCTGATGGCAGCGTGACTGTGGGAATTACCGCGTTTGCGCAAAACGCTCTGGGTGATGTGGTGTTTGTCCAACTGCCTGAATTGCAGTCCTACGACAAAGGCACCGAAGCCGCCACCGTTGAGTCGGTCAAGGCCGCCAGCGGCGTCTACATGCCCCTGGACGGTGAAGTGCTGGAAGTAAACCCGGCGCTCGAAGACAGCCCGGAACTGGTTAACGAAGACCCTCTGGGTCAAGGCTGGTTCTTCCGTTTCAAGCCTGCTGATGCGAATGCCGTCGAGCAATTGCTGGATCAAGATGCCTACGACCGCTTGATCAAAGCTCAAGACGACAACTGAGGAGCCTGTCATGACCATCAATCTCAGCACCGCCAATGAATTTATCGCACGCCACATAGGCCCGCGTCAGGCCGATGAGCAAGCCATGCTCGCCACCCTCGGTTTTGATTCCCTTGAAGGCCTGAGCGCCAGCGTGATCCCGGAAAGCATCAAGGGCACCAGCGTTCTCAACATGCCGGCCGGGCAAAGCGAAGCCGACGCGCTGGCCTCGATCAAAGCCATCGCCGCCAAGAACCTGCTGTGCAAGACCTATATCGGCCAGGGCTATTACAACTGCCACACCCCTTCGCCGATCCTGCGCAACCTGCTGGAAAATCCGGCCTGGTACACCGCCTACACCCCGTACCAGCCAGAAATCTCCCAGGGCCGCCTCGAAGCCCTGCTCAACTATCAAACCCTGATCAGCGATCTCAGCGGTCTGCCGATTTCCAACGCATCGTTGCTCGATGAGGCCACCGCCGCCGCCGAGGCAATGACGTTCTGCAAGCGCCTGAGCAAGAACAAAACCAGCCGCAGCTTTTTTGCTTCCAGCCACTGCCACCCGCAAACCCTCGACGTGCTGCGCACCCGTGCCGAACCACTGGGCATTGAGGTGGTCGTGGCTGATGAGCGCGATCTGACTGACGTGTCGGCCTTCTTCGGTGCCCTGCTGCAATACCCGGCAAGCAACGGCGACGTGTTTGATTACCGCGACCTGGTTGAACGTTTTCATGCCGCCAATGCACTGGTGGCCGTAGCGGCTGATCTGCTGGCCCTGACCCTGTTGACACCGCCAGGCGAGTTTGGCGCCGACGTGGCCATCGGCAGCGCCCAGCGTTTTGGCGTACCTCTGGGCTTCGGCGGCCCCCATGCGGCCTACTTCGCCACCCGCGATGTCTTCAAGCGCGACATGCCGGGGCGTCTGGTCGGTGTTTCGGTTGACCGTCACGGCAAACCGGCATTGCGCCTGGCCATGCAAACCCGCGAGCAACATATCCGCCGCGAGAAGGCCACCAGCAACATCTGCACCGCCCAGGTCCTGCTGGCCAACATCGCCAGCATGTACGCCGTGTACCACGGGCCCAAGGGCCTGAGCCAAATCGCCCGGCGCGTTCACCAACTGACGGCGATCCTGGCCAAAGGCCTGAGCGATCTGGGACTGAAGGTCGAGCAAACCGCCTTCTTCGACACCCTGACCCTGAACACCGGCAGCCACACCGACGCCCTGCATGCCAAGGCCCACGCCCAACGCATCAACCTGCGCCTGATCGATGGCCAGCGTCTGGGCCTGTCGCTGGACGAAACCAGCGGCCAGTCCGATGTTACTGCGCTGTGGGCGTTGCTGGCAGCGGACGGTCAGACCCTGCCTGACTTCGACGCACTGGCCGCGACAGTGACCGGCACCCTGCCGGCGGCACTGCTGCGCCAGTCGCCGATTCTCAGCCACCCGGTATTCAATCGCTACCATTCTGAAACCGAACTGATGCGCTATCTGCGTCGTCTGGCGGACAAGGACCTGGCCCTGGATCGCACCATGATCCCGCTGGGCTCGTGCACCATGAAGCTCAATGCCGCCAGCGAAATGATTCCGGTGACCTGGGCCGAGTTCGGCAACCTGCACCCCTTTGCACCCGCCGGGCAAAGCCTGGGCTACCAGCAATTGACCACCGAACTGGAGGCCATGCTGTGCGCTGCCACCGGTTACGACGCCATCTCGCTGCAACCGAACGCCGGCTCCCAGGGTGAATACGCCGGCCTGCTGGCCATTCGTGCCTATCACCAGAGCCGTGGTGAAGAACGTCGCGATATCTGCCTGATCCCGTCCTCGGCCCACGGCACCAACCCGGCAACCGCCAACATGGCCGGGATGCGCGTGGTGGTGACGGCATGCGATGCACGGGGCAACGTAGACATCGAAGACCTGCGCGCCAAAGCCATCGAGCACCGCGAGCACCTGGCGGCCCTGATGATCACCTACCCCTCGACCCACGGTGTATTCGAGGAAGGCATCCGCGAAATCTGCGGCATCATTCATGACAACGGCGGCCAGGTGTACATCGACGGCGCCAACATGAACGCCATGGTCGGCCTGTGCGCACCGGGCAAGTTCGGCGGCGACGTGTCCCACCTCAACCTGCACAAAACCTTCTGCATCCCCCATGGCGGCGGCGGCCCGGGTGTCGGCCCGATCGGCGTCAAATCGCACCTCACGCCATTCCTGCCGGGTCACGGCACCATGGAACGCAAGGAAGGCGCGGTGTGCGCGGCACCGTTTGGCAGCGCGAGCATTTTGCCGATTACCTGGATGTATATCCGCATGATGGGGGGCGAAGGCCTCAAGCGTGCTTCGCAGCTGGCGATCCTCAATGCCAACTACATCGCCCGCCGTCTCGAAGAGCATTACCCGGTGCTGTACTCGGGCAGCAACGGTCTGGTGGCACACGAATGCATTCTTGACCTGCGCCCGCTCAAGGACAGCAGCGGCATCAGCGTCGACGACGTGGCCAAGCGCCTGATCGACTTCGGCTTCCATGCGCCGACCATGTCGTTCCCGGTGGCCGGCACGCTGATGATCGAGCCGACCGAGAGTGAATCCAAAGAAGAACTGGACCGCTTCTGCGAAGCCATGATCCGCATCCGCGAAGAAATTCGCGCGGTCGAAAACGGCAGCCTGGACAAGGAAGACAACCCGCTGAAAAACGCCCCGCACACCGCCGCTGAAATGGTCGGTGAATGGACCCACCCGTACAGCCGCGAACAGGCGGTGTATCCGGTGGCGTCCTTGATCGAAGGCAAATACTGGCCGCCGGTTGGCCGGGTCGACAACGTATTCGGTGACCGCAACCTGGTGTGTGCGTGCCCGTCCATCGAAAGCTACCAGGAGGCGTAACCCACCCATCCCTGCAGGAGCGAGCTGTTATGCAACGAGAAGCTCGCGCCTGCAGTGGATGATGTTTTTTGCCAATAAACCTATAAGAAACCGGAGAACCCCATGTCGTTAAGCGTGTTCGACCTGTTCAAGATTGGCATCGGCCCCTCCAGCTCCCATACCGTCGGCCCCATGCGCGCAGCCGCGCGTTTTGCCGAAGGTCTGCGCCGTGATGAACTGCTGCAAGACACAGCCTGCGTGAAAGTTGAACTCTATGGCTCCCTCGGCGCCACCGGTAAAGGCCACGGCAGCGACAAGGCCGTGCTGCTGGGGCTTGAAGGCGAGCATCCGGATACCGTAAACACCGAAACCGTAGCCGAACGTCTGGCCACCATTCGCAGTAGCGGGCGTTTGAACCTGCTGGGCGAACACCCCATCGATTTCAACGAAAAGTCGCATCTGGCGATGATTCGAAAACCCCTGCCCTATCACCCCAATGGCATGATTTTCCGGGCGCTGGATGGCGCCGGGATTCAGATCCGCAGCCGCGAGTATTACTCGGTGGGCGGCGGCTTTGTGGTGGATGAAGGCGCGGCAGGCGCTGATCGCATCGTCGAAGACAGCACCCCCTTGAAATACCCGTTCAAGACTGCCAAAGACTTGCTGCGCCATTGCGTCACCCACGATCTGTCGATCAGCCAGGTGATGATGGCCAATGAAAGCGCCTGGCGCCCTGAAGCACAAACCCGCAGCGGCTTGCTGAATATCTGGCAAGTGATGCAGGACTGCGTGAGTGCGGGCTGTCGTAACGAAGGTATTTTGCCGGGCGGCCTGAAGGTCAAGCGACGGGCGGCAGCGCTGCACCGTCAGTTGTGCGCCAACCCCGAGGCCGCGCTGCGCGATGCGCTGTCAGTGCTGGACTGGGTGAATCTGTACGCCCTGGCCGTCAATGAAGAAAACGCCAACGGCGGCCGGGTGGTCACAGCGCCCACCAATGGTGCGGCGGGGATTATTCCGGCGGTTCTGCATTACTACATGCGTTTTATTGGTGGGGCCAATGAGGACGGCGTGGTGCGCTTCATGCTGACTGCCGCCGCCATCGGCATTTTGTACAAGGAAAATGCCTCGATCTCGGGCGCCGAAGTGGGCTGCCAGGGCGAAGTGGGCGTGGCCTGTTCCATGGCCGCAGGCGCGTTGTGTGAAGTGCTGGGCGGCAGCGTTCAGCAAGTCGAAAACGCCGCCGAAATCGGCATGGAGCACAACCTTGGCCTGACCTGCGACCCCATTGGCGGACTGGTACAGGTGCCCTGCATCGAGCGCAATGCCATGGGTTCGGTCAAGGCCATCAATGCCGTGCGGATGGCCCTGCGCGGCGACGGCCAGCATTTTGTCTCACTGGACAAGGTAATCCGCACCATGCGCCAGACCGGCGCCGACATGAAAAGCAAATACAAAGAGACTGCCCGCGGCGGTCTGGCCGTCAACATTATTGAGTGCTGATTTTCAAGGAGTGACCAATGTCCACCGAACAACTGCTTAAAACCCCGCTGCACGCACTGCACCTTGAACTCGGGGCCCGTATGGTGCCGTTCGCCGGTTATGACATGCCGGTGCAATACCCGTTGGGTGTAATGAAAGAACATCAACATACCCGTGAACATGCCGGGTTGTTCGATGTGTCGCACATGGGGCAAATTCTGCTGAGCGGCGCTGATGCGGCCAGGGCCCTGGAAACCCTGGTCCCGGTAGACATCATTGACCTGCCGGTTGGCATGCAGCGCTATGCCATGTTTACCAATGAACAAGGTGGCATCCTGGATGACCTGATGGTCGCCAATCTGGGCAATGACCAGCTGTTTCTCGTGGTCAACGCCGCCTGCAAGGACCAGGACCTGGCGCATCTGCGCAAACACCTGGGCAAGCACTGCGACATCCAGCCGCTGTTTGAAGAACGCGCCCTGCTCGCCCTGCAAGGTCCGGCAGCGGTTACCGTGCTGCAAGGTCTGGCTCCCGAAGTGGCAAGCATGACCTTTATGCAATTTGCCCCGGTCACCCTGCTGGGAACTGAATGCTACGTCAGTCGTTCGGGCTACACCGGGGAAGACGGTTTTGAGATTTCGGTCCCCGCTCAACACGCAGAGGCACTGGCGCGCCACCTGCTGGCCGATCCGCAAGTGCAAGCCATCGGCCTTGGCGCCCGTGATTCGCTGCGACTGGAGGCCGGCCTGTGCCTGTACGGGCATGACATGAACGACAGCACCACGCCGGTTGAAGCCAGCCTGCTCTGGGCGATCTCGAAAAATCGGCGCGCCGAGGGTTCCCGGGCCGGCGGTTTTCCGGGTGCAGACATCATTTTTGCCCAGCAGCAAAACGGCGTAGCGCGCAAGCGTGTGGGCCTGCTGCCCCAGGAGCGCACACCCGTACGTGAAGGCGCTGAAATCGTTGACGCTGAAGGCACTGTCATCGGCAATGTATGCAGCGGCGGTTTTGGGCCGACTTTGGGTGCGCCTCTGGCCATGGGTTATCTGGATACAGCCTTTACCGCGCTGGACTCAGAGGTGTGGGCAATCGTGCGCGGCAAACCTGTACCGCTGAAAGTTTCGAAGTTGCCATTTGTTCCACAACGTTATTATCGCGGGTGAGCTAAAGCTTAATTAGTGCAGTTGCATGTTCACGCTCCATGGGTGTCATGCAACCGCCACCAAATGGTGCAAACTTTCGATAGCGAAAACACATGTTTCAACATGAGCGCAATCGAACATCCGCATGATCAACAGCCTTGTAAAACTGCATTAACAACCTGAAAAAACGGGCTTGGCGCGGCCTGCCAAAGGGGCTTGTTTTTTCATTTCCGGTTTCGTAAAGTTTGCTCACTGTGTTTGCATGGGTCGCTGGAATCGTGACCTGGGCAGTAGCTCTATGTTTGCTACAACCCGTTCTGCGTCTCTTACTTTCCTGCAACCCAGCACCAGTCCTCTTACACAACTAAGAGGCTGTCATTAATTGTTAGCGTCAAGGAATTAAGAAATGTCCCAACGTCAGAGCGGTACCGTTAAGTGGTTTAACGACGAGAAAGGTTTTGGTTTCATTACCCCGGAAAGCGGTCCGGACCTGTTTGTGCACTTCCGTGCCATTCAGGGTAATGGCTTCAAAAGCCTGAAAGAAGGCCAGAAAGTGACCTTCATCGCAGTTCAGGGCCAAAAAGGCCTGCAGGCTGATGAAGTGCAAGCAGAAGGCTAAGCTTTCTCGCGTTGAAAAGCCTCTGATGGTGACATCAGAGGCTTTTTTGTTGGCGTAATTCCGTAAGATGGCGCTTTTCCTTCACGAGACCCTGCCATGTCGAAACAACCGCTTAGCCCGCAAGGCGACTTTCCCGCCGTTGGCCTGGGGCGCCGCCTGGCAGCTATGTTCTATGACTTTTTGCTGTGCACGGCCCTGCTGATCGTCACTACGTTCATCTACAAACTGATCATGATGAGCTTTATCGGCGAAGCCAAAATGCGGGCGTTGTCCGAGTCGGGCGCTCTGGATGGCGACCCGCTGCTTTCCACCATTTTGTTTTTTGTCCTGTTCGGTTTCTTTGCCAAGTTCTGGACCCACTCAGGGCAGACCCTGGGCATGCAGGTCTGGGGCATACGCGTACAGAATGCCGATGGCAGCGCGATCAGCCTGTGGCAGGCCCTGCTGCGATTTATCGTCTCTATCGGCTCCTGGCTGTGCCTGGGGCTGGGGTTTATCTGGTCGCTATTCGACAAGCACAAACGTACCTGGCACGACATGTACTCCAGCAGTCAGCTGGTACGCATTCCCAAGCCAAAGAAATAAAAAAAACCCGTATCTCGCGATACGGGTTTTTTATTAGCAGTGACTTCAGAACTGCAGGAGCAACATGCTCGCTCCTGCAATTCACATCAGGTTATTCAGCCAGCTTGAAGGTAATGAAGCTGGCACGACCCTGACGCAGAACCCGCATCGATACCGAACGGTTCTTCGGCAATGCCTTGGCAATATCAGTGAACTGCTTGGCATTGGTAATTGCCTGATTGTTCAGATGAGTAATCACGTCGCCAGGTTGCAGGCCGATCAGGGCAGCCGGGCCGTCCTGTACGTCTTTGATGATCACGCCACCTTTGATGTCATTGGCTTTCTGCTGCTCTTCGGTCAGATCCGCCACGGACACGCCCAGACGATTGCTGCTGAGTTCTGCACCTGCTGCAGGAGCCATTTCTTTCCCTTCATCGGGAATAGCACCCACCGTCAGATCCAGGGTTTTGCGCTTGCCGTCACGAACCACTTCAAGGGTCGCCTTGCTGCCGGCCTTGAGCGCGCCAACCAGGTGCGGCAGGTCTGCGGACATCACGATCGGCTGACCATTCATGCTCAGGATCACGTCACCCACTTGCAGGCCGCCTTTGGCAGCAGGACCATCATCGAGCACCTGAGCCACCAGCGCACCGGCCGGTTTATCCAGGCCAAACGACTCGGCCAGGTCTTTGTTGACCTCTTGAATCACCACACCCAACCAGCCACGGCTTACCTTGCCGCCTGCCTTGAGCTGATTGGCAACATCCATCGCCACATCGATAGGAATGGCGAAGGACACGCCCATGAAGCCGCCGGAACGGGTATAGATCTGCGAGTTGATGCCCACCACTTCGCCCGTCAGGTTGAACAACGGGCCACCCGAGTTACCCGGGTTGATCGGCACGTCAGTCTGGATGAACGGCACGTAGCTTTCATTGGGCAGGCTGCGACCGATAGCGCTGATGATGCCCTGGGTTACAGTGTGGTCAAACCCGAACGGCGAACCGATGGCAACCACCCACTGACCGGCCTTGAGGTCCTGGGATTTACCCAGTTTCAAAACAGGCAGGTTTTTGCCCTCGATTTTCAGCAATGCGACGTCGGAACGGGGATCAGTTCCGACCAGCTTGGCTTTCATTTCGCTGCGGTCAGACAGGCGCACAACGATTTCATCAGCATCCGCCACCACATGGTTGTTGGTCAGAATGTAGCCATCCGGCGAAATGATGAAACCCGAGCCCAGGGACTGGGCCTCACGCTGACGGCCACCCTGGCCACCACTGCCTGGGGGCAGGCTGCGTTCGAAGAAGTCGCGCAGGCCGGGCGGCAAACCTTCGAGGTCAGGCATTTGGCCCATGCTCGATACTTTGCGCTCCGGCAGCTTTTGTGTGGTGCTGATATTCACCACAGCCGGAGAGGCTTGCTCGACCAGCTGCGTGAAATCAGGTAACTGCGCTTCAGCAAGAGCCGGCACTGCCTGCCCGAGCATCAGCACGGCTGCAAAAATGGGTAAGTAAGATTTCAATCGAGGCATTGATTTACAGCTCCCGTTAATAGCAAGCAGAGTTAAGCGACAGGCACCAAAAAACTAAAGCCAGCATAGACCCTTTTTTTTGGCCCCGGAAAACAAACAAGGCCAGAGCCTTGCGGGCCCTGACCTGTACGAAAAGATAAAAGGTACGGTAAAACTGAATGCTCACCCATCATGTTCGAGCACCGCTATGGCTTGCCCTGGGGCGCAGGATCGCTCTGACCGGCACGCATCGAGAGTGCGATGCGCTCTGCGGTACCCATCGGAATTTCACCCACAACAGTGGCCATCATGTTCCCCTGCGGGGTGGTGAGATGCCTTGACACCGCAACGGTCGGGCCCAGCTGCAACCGCGTATCGGGTACAGCGTTACCCTTCAGTGGCTCAAGAAACACGGAGAAGCGCGTCAAACCATCGTCATACAAGAGGCTGGTAACTTCAGACTTGGTCTTGGGATCCAGGCGCACTGTACTGCTGATCTGTTCAAAACCCGGCGGCAACCAGTCGGAATGCCAGACATGCGAAGTTTTGACTAAAGGTGGCTCAGCATCAGCCGCAACAACGGGACGGCATTTACCAGTGGGCTTGAGTTCACTGTCATCCGGGGGCGTAGTATCGATACTGGTGAACTGGAAACGCTCAAGTAACTGCCCTTTATCATTGAGTAACAACGATTTCAGCGCTAAACCGGTTTCGTTATCCAGATACAGTTCAACCCCGTAACGATGTTGATCGCGAGGGGTGAAAGCAATTACTGATACCGGTCTTCCAGCGACCCGAGAGTCGCCAACTTTTGCAACCGAATACCAGTCATCAATTCTCTTGGTATCGAGCTGACGCGCCGTAGCTGCAGGAATATCCCCGAGACCGGAGATAAACTTGCCAGTGACGCACTCGGTATGTCCATCTGCACGAACAACCTCTTGCGCAGCACCGTCCAACTGCATCAGTCGTTCACGAACGGAGCCGTCCTGCACTCGGTGCCAGATGCCATGGGTAGAAAAACTACCATTACGTTCGTAGACGAAAGTGCCCTTGTAGCTTTGTTGTTGCTCGGCTTGCCCAAGACGTTTGAGCCAGTCCCGGGCTTCATCTGCCTGGGCCGGAAGAACAAACAGGCCCGTCAGCAGAAGAGGTAACAGAGGTAGGACGCGCATGATGGTCCTTAGCGATTTTCCAGGCTGGCAGCACGAGCATAAGGCAGAGGGCTTTCAGTCCCCTTCATCGCCGCTTGCTGGGCATGCTGGCGCAGATAACCTGGCAAACGCTGATCTTGCCATCCTGGCTGACCTTGCAGAACACCGTTAGCCATGGGACCGGTGGCCTGATCGGAGCTCTCGCTGTAGTTTGCCAGTACCGCCGGGCCTTTAACCATCGGAGCGCTCAGGCTCTGCTGGCTGTTTTGCTGGGCCAGCTGGGCACCTACGATGTCATCCTGGTTGTACAGTCTTACGCCCGCCAATACGGCAACGGTGACCGAAGCAGCGACGGCCAGACGGCCAATGCTGCGCCACGGACCACGTACGACTTTGGCAGGGGCCTGCTCTTCAGCCAACGCGGCCGAAACGGCAGATGCGATATCCAGACGCGGAATCAACAGGTCTTTGTGCATCACAGCACGCGCCACCTGATAACGGGACCAGGTCTCACGTGTTTGTGTATCGTCAAAGGCATTCAACACCCGACGCAATTCCAGTTCGTCCGCTTCGTTATCCATCACCGCGGACAGCGATTCCTGCAGGGCTTCACGACTCATGGCGGTTCCTCTCTTGGCTATCGCCGCTGTCTCAGTTTTCCTGCAACAACGGCTGCAGGGCTTTATCGATGGCTTCCCGAGCGCGGAAAATCCGGGAGCGCACGGTACCCACCGGACATTGCATGACGCTCGCAATGTCTTCGTAACTCAGACCATCAAACTCACGTAAAGTTAACGCCGTACGCAAATCTTCTGGTAATTGCTGAATGGTGCGGTGAACCGTGCCCTCAATCTCGTCACGGAGCAAAGCGCGCTCCGGCGACTCAAGATCCTTGAGACCGTGATCACCATCATAAAATTCAGCGTCTTCAGAACTCACATCACTATCAGGGGGACGTCGACCGCGAGACACCAGATAGTTTTTCGCCGTATTGATGGCAATACGATACAGCCACGTATAAAAGGCACTGTCACCGCGAAAATTACCGAGTGCCCGATAAGCCTTGATAAAAGCTTCTTGAGCGACGTCCTGGGCTTCATGGGTGTCGTGCACAAAACGCACGATCAACCCGAGAATTTTGTGTTGATACTTCAACACGAGCAGATCGAAAGCTCGCTTGTCGCCACGCTGTACGCGCTCGACCAGCTGCTGATCCTCTTCCTGGGTTAGCATGAACACTCCTCATAAGACCGGGAGGAAGATTGCTTTGCTAATTGATCAGGCTTGCAAACATAGACTCGGCTTTTACGCAAAAGTTCTCTCCCCCCTGGCAAGTTTCCTGCGCACTCTGATTTGGCACGCACGAAAACGCAGCTCGGGTCAGCCCGGCTGCGTCGATAATCTTGTCGCCAAATTCAGCAACTGAAGTCAGACCATAACCCCAGCTGCACATTTGACGCTGTTCTCCCACATGAAGGGCAACCCTCTATGGAACCCTGGCCCGCAGGAAAAGTTCAAAATCCCATACGAAATCAAGCCATACGGTACCGGGCAACAGGCCAATGCCGGGCAGCCCCGAGCGCTTGCCGATCAATTGTGCAAATCGACATGCAGCCCCCGCAAGTCTGAGGCACACTCCCTGCCCGCGGTACTTTCCCAAAGCCACAAAAGCCCGGCTATTGTGCCGATCCCCCCCTCTATATACTAGAGGGCGCTTTTATTGCGGATTCAGAAGAATGAGCCAACATTTTCAACATGATGTGCTGGTGATTGGCAGCGGCGCTGCCGGTTTGAGCCTGGCCCTTACTCTGCCGGGCCATATGCGCATTGCAGTTCTCAGCAAAGGCGATCTGGCCAATGGCTCGACGTTCTGGGCACAGGGTGGCGTGGCCGCAGTTCTTGATGACACCGACACCGTACAGTCCCACGTCGAAGACACCCTCAATGCCGGGGGTGGCTTGTGCCATGAAGACGCGGTGCGGTTTACCGTAGAGCACAGCCGCGAAGCCATCCAGTGGCTGATCGACCAGGGCGTACCCTTCACCCGTGATGAAGACGCAGACCCCGAACAGCCGGGCTTTGAGTTCCACCTCACCCGCGAAGGCGGGCACAGCCACCGGCGAATTATCCATGCCGCCGACGCTACCGGCGCTGCCATTTTCAAAACCCTGCTCGAGCAGGCCCGCCAACGGCCCAATATTGAATTGCTGGAACAGCGGGTTGCCGTCGATCTGATTACCGAGCGCCGGCTTGGCCTGGATGGCGATCGCTGCCTGGGTGCCTATGTGCTCAACCGCGCCACCGGAGAGGTCGAGACCTTCGGCTCACGCTTCACTATTCTGGCCACGGGCGGCGCCGCCAAGGTCTACCTCTATACCAGCAACCCCGACGGCGCCTGCGGTGATGGCATTGCCATGGCCTGGCGCTCCGGGTGTCGCGTGGCGAATCTGGAGTTCAACCAGTTCCACCCCACATGCCTGTATCACCCCCAGGCCAAAAGCTTTCTGATTACCGAAGCTTTGCGTGGCGAAGGCGCACACCTCAAGCTGCCTGACGGCGAGCGCTTCATGCATCGCTTCGATCCGCGCGGGGAACTGGCACCACGAGATATCGTCGCCCGTGCTATCGACCACGAGATGAAGCGCCTGGGCATCGATTGCGTCTATCTCGATATCAGCCACCAGTCCGATACCTTTATCAAAAGCCACTTCCCGACCGTCTATGAGCGCTGTCTGGAGTTCTCCATCGATATCACCAAGCAGGCGATCCCGGTGGTCCCGGCGGCGCATTACACCTGCGGCGGGGTAATGGTGGACGAGCATGGGCATACCGATGTGCCGGGCCTGTATGCCATTGGTGAAACCAGCTTCACCGGCCTGCATGGTGCCAACCGCATGGCCAGCAACTCGTTGCTGGAATGTTTTGTGTATGCCAAGTCGGCAGCGGCCGACATCCTCTCCCAACTGCCACAGGTAGCGACGCCTGTGGCCCTGCCGGACTGGGATGCCAGCCAGGTCACGGACTCGGATGAAGATGTGATCATTGCCCACAACTGGGATGAGTTGCGGCGCTTTATGTGGGACTACGTAGGCATAGTGCGCACCAACAAGCGCCTGCAACGGGCACAACACCGCGTGCGCCTGCTGCTGGACGAAATTGACGAGTTCTACAGTAATTACAAAGTCAGCCGCGACCTGATCGAGCTGAGAAATCTGGCGCAAGTGGCCGAGCTGATGATCCGCAGCGCCATGGCGAGAAAGGAGTCACGGGGCCTGCATTACACCCTCGACTACCCGCACATGCTGCCCGAAGCCCTGGACACTATTCTGGTGCCAACCACCTACGTCGACTGAACTTCAGGCGCACGCGCAAACGCCGGTGCTGATCCGGCGCCAGCGCGTCGCGGGGTATGCACAACGTGCGCACCCGACGCTCGCCGCGCAGGCTGAAACGCACAATCACCACACTTGGCAGCGCCAGACTGTCACGGCGCAACTGCACGGCCTGCCAGCCCCTGGCCCGGTTCCATAGCTGCCAGCCATCGGCAGTGCGGCGCAATCCGCGAAAGGCCGTGGCGTGGGTCAGCCGAATGTGCCGCCCCCACAGCCAGATGCCATGGGCCAGGCACAGAAAAGCACCGGACACACGCGCCCAGACAGGTATCGAGAGAAGGAAAATTGAGATCAGCGCCAGCATCTGGGCTGCGAGACAGGCCGCCAGCAATTGCCCTGAGGCCTGCCAGCGGCACTCGAAATAATTACTTGGGCTGGACACGATCCAGGATCATGCGAACCATGCGCTGCAGTTCCGGGTCTTCGGACTCTGCGCGCTCCATGAACCAGCCGAACATGTCCTGGTCTTCACACTCGAGCAGCTTGCGATAGCATTCGCGATCGACATCATTCAGGGTGGCGTACACTTCCTTGACGAAAGGCACCAGCAACACGTCAAGTTCAAGCATGCCGCGACGGCTGTGCCAGTAGAGACGATTGAGTTCAACATCTTCGACCATGGAGCGCTCCTCAAATAGAGCGCAAGTATACAGGCCGATCCGCCATAGAACAGTCGGCTTTGGTCGCCCGGCATTGAACTACCCATTTACAGGGCGCACCTCTATGATGTGTCCCAGACTTTATTACCTGCGAAGACCCATGGCCGACTCTGCTTTTTTCTGCACCCTGTCCCACGAAGGCGTTCTCGCCGTCATCGGCAATGACGCCAGCAAGTTCCTGCAGGGACAGCTGACCTGCAACCTCAACTATTTGAGCGAGACGCGCTCGAGCCTGGGTGCGCGCTGCACACAAAAAGGCCGGATGCAGTCCAGCTTCCGCATTCTCCTTGAACCTGAAGGCTGCCTGCTGGCGATGGCCCGCGAACTGGTCGAGCCACAGTTGGCAGACCTGAAAAAATACGCCGTGTTCTCCAAGTCGAAACTGACCGACGACAGCGCCAGCTGGGTACGCTTTGGCCTGAACCAGGCCGATGCAGTGTTGCAAAGCCTGGGCCTCGACCTGCCAGCCGAGACCGACAGCGTAGTCAGAGCCAATGGCCTGATCGCCATTCGCGTGTCCCCGGGCCGGGCTGAACTATGGACCGCGGCCGACCAGGCCGACAGCCTTTTACAGCAATTGAAAGCGCAACTGGTAGAAGCCGACCTCGATCAATGGATCTTGGGTCAGATCCGCGCCGGTATCGGCCAGGTCATGCCCCAGACCCGCGAACTGTTCATTCCGCAGATGCTCAACCTGCAGGCGGTGGGAGCAGTCAGCTTCAAAAAAGGCTGCTACACCGGCCAGGAAATCGTCGCGCGCATGCAGTATCTGGGCAAGCTCAAACGCCGCCTCTACCGCCTGCATCTGGAAGCCGGCGAATTACCCGAGCCTGGAACGCCTCTGTTTACTCCTGCGAATACCGGTAGCGTGGGTGAAGTGGTGATTGCAGCCCATGCAGAAAACGGCATTGAGCTGCTGTGTGTTCTGACTGCCGATGCCGTTGAAGCAGGCGAAATCCATGTAGGTGATGCACAGGGCCCCACCCTTTCGCTGCTTGATTTGCCGTACCAGCTAGACCGCGATCGTGAGATCCAGCGCTAATTGCCACTAGAGAACAGAAATGAGCACGCTGGCACACAAAGTCCAGATGGACTTGATTAAGGCCATAGATAAAGATGACCTGGTTTTGCCCACGCTACCGGAAGTGGCGCTGAACATCCGCAAGGCAGCAGAAAACCCTGAAATCAGCGTCAGTCATCTGAGTAAAGTCATAGGTCGCGACACCGCCCTGTCGGCGCGACTGATCAAGGTCGTCAACAGCCCGCTGCTACGAGCCCTCTACGAAGTCACCGACCTGCACACCGCCATCACCCGTCTGGGCGTCAACTACAGCAGTAACCTGGCTATCGGACTGGTGATGGAGCAGATCTTTCATGCCCGTTCGCAAGTGGTCGAAAACAAAATGCGCGACGTCTGGCGCCAAAGCCTGGAGGTCGCCGGGATTTGCTACACCTTGTGTCGTCGATACACCTCGCTCAAGCCTGATCAGGCAGCACTCGGGGGGCTGGTCCATCAAATTGGCGTGCTGCCGATCCTGACCTACGCCGAAGACCACAATGAACTGCTGTTCGATCCGGTATCGCTGAATCACGTGATCGAAAGCATTCATCCGCGCATTGGCGACAAGCTGCTGACGGTCTGGGAATTCCCGGAAATGTTGCTGAAACTGCCCGGTCAGTACCAGGACTTCACCCGCGATTCCAAAACCATCGACTACATCGACCTGGTACAAATCGCGACCCTGTTCTGCTCGCAAGGCAGCAACGCAGTTCCGGGGCTTGAGCTGAGCACCCTGCCGGCCTTCAAAAAACTGGGGGTGGATGCCGACGATCAAAGGTTCCAGGACGATCTGAACGCTGCCCGCGGGATGTTTATCTGAAGCCGGATCGCACCTGTAGTCGCTGCCGCAGGCTGCGGCAGCGACTACGAGGTCTGCATCCGCCTGTCGGCCAGCACAAAACTCACCCGCACTTTCAACCCGCCCTGCTCACCGTCGTGCAGGCTGATCGGTGCCAGGTGCGCCCGACAAATCTCACCGACAATCGCCAGCCCGAGCCCCGAACCTGCCACCTGGTGGTTACGCCGATAAAAGCGTTCAAAAACCCGCTCGCGGTCCTCAAAGGGGATGCCCGGCCCGTCGTCCTCAACCTCAAGCACGGCATGGGGCGTCACCCGCAGAATCACATTGCCGCCCTGTGGAGTGTGGGCCAATGCGTTATCCACCAGATTGCTTAACAACTCACTCAACAAGGTGGGCTCCCCGCGCATCCACACTGGCTGGTCGGCCTCAAGCGCCAGGGCCACGCCCCGGGCATGTGCGAGCGGCGCCATGGCCATTCCCAGCTCCCGGGCCAACTGGCTGAGATCGAGCAACTGCGCACCGCCTTCGGCAATGGCCCGTGCCCCGTTTTCAATCCGCGCCAGCGACAACAACTGATTCGCCAACAGGGTCAAACGGTCGGTGTCATCGGCAGCCTGTTCAAGGGTGTTGCGCCAGGTGGGCGGCTCATTCGCCCGCAGACCCAACTCAAGCCGGGCCTTGAGCACCGCCAGTGGGGTACGCAACTCATGGGCGGCGTCGGCGATAAATTGCGCCTGGCGCTCAAACTGCCCGCGCAAACGCTCGGTGAAGTGATTGAGCGCCTGCACCAATGGCCGCAACTCGCGCTGGACCGACACCAGCGGCAATGGCCGCAAGTCATCGGGCTGGCGCTCCTCGACGGCGGTGCGCAAGCGCTCGAGCGGTCGCAGTGCGGCGCTTACCGCAAACCACACGACGATCAAGGCTCCCAGCCCCAGCATGCCCAGGCGCAATAGCGTATCGGCCATCAGGCTGCGCGCCATGGACACCCGCGCCTCGTCGGTTTCAGCAACGCGGATTTCCGCCATGCCATTCATGTTGGGCTCGCTAACCGCCTTGAGCAGACTCACCACCCGCACGTTCTGCCCCAGATACTGGCCGTTATAAAACCGCGCCAGGGCCGGGTAATCATCGGTACGGGGGGTACCGGGTGGCGGAGCCGGTAACTGTTCATAACCGGAAATCAGCCGCTGATGAATATCGTTGACCTGGTAGTAGATACGTCCGGCGCTATCGTAGGCAAAGGTGTCGAGCGCTACATAGGGTACATCGGCACTCAAACTGCCATCGCGCTGTGACAGCCCGGCAGCAATAGTGCGCGCCGACGCCAGCAAGGTCCGGTCATAGGCGGTGTCGGCAGCTTCACGGCCGTTGAAGTAAGCGCTAAAGCCACTGGCCAGCATCAACACCACCAACAGCAGCGAGAGGTTCCACAGCAGGCGCCCGCGCAGGCTGTCGAATTTAAACATCGCGGCCTTCCAGCAAGTACCCCAGACCCCTGAAGGTCACAATGGCTACTGCCTGGCCGTCGAGTTTTTTACGCAGGCGGTGAATATAGATTTCGATAGCGTCAGAACTGGCTTCCTCATCCAGGCCAAATACCTGGGCTGCCAGTTGCTCCTTGCTCATGACTCTGCCGGGCCTTGCGATCAGCGCCTCAAGCACCGCTTGCTCGCGGGAGGTGAGAATCAGCAGTTCATCGCCAAGGGTGAAGCGCCGGGTGCCCAGGTCGTACACCAGAGATCCGCACCGCTGCTGGCGCTCCCCGCCCAGTACAGTGCGCCGCAGCAGGGCTTTGACCCTGGCCTCCAGCTCAGTCAGTTCGAAGGGTTTTGCCAGATAATCGTCAGCCCCCAGATTGAGCCCGTGAACCCGGTCCCTGACATCGCTGCGGGCAGTCAGCATCAATACCGGCAAGGTCTTGCCCCGGCTGCGCAAACGCGCCAGCACCTCAAAACCGTCCATGCGCGGCAATCCCACATCCAGGATCGCCACTGCATATTCCTCGCTGCTCAAGGCCAGGTCGGCAGCCACACCGTCGTGCAGCACATCCACGGTCAGACCAGTGCTTTTCAAGGCCTGGGCAACACTCTCGGCCAGCTGCAGCTGATCTTCGACCAAAAGTACACGCATCGGGTTTACCTCATTATTTTTGTGCAGGCCGGGGCCTTTCTTTGCGCGGAGTGTACAGACGGCAGAAATACTGTGAAGTGCGAAAACCGGGAAAGAGCAATGAAAGGCAACTGAAAGGTTCGCGAAAGGTTGGCTGATTAGGATCCGGAAACGGACAGTTACAACTGTCATCGCGTTACGCCCTGAAAAACGCCTCGAAGCGTTTTCGCCAATAAGAACAATAATGGAGCACCCTGCATGCTGACTCTTCAGCCCAAGGCCCGCCGCCTTTCTGTTTCCTCCCTGTTGGCTCGACACTCCCGCTCCCTTGCGAAAGACTTTTTGTCGCCTCCCTGTTTTGCGCAATAAAGCTGATGCACGGCGCCAGCCCGGCACGGGCGTTTCCCGCCGCCACCGGCTTTCAGCGAACAATTGCTGCCCCCTAAAAACAAAAACTCCTTTGGAGACACCATGAATCTATCACTGCGCACCGTAGCTCTTGCCGCCGGCTGCATGCTCTTCGCCGGCCAACTGATGGCAGAACCGAAACGCCCGGAATGCATCGCCCCGGCCTCGCCTGGCGGTGGTTTCGACCTCACGTGCAAGCTGGCCCAAAGTGCACTGGTTAACGAAAAACTGCTCAGCAAGCCGATGCGCGTGACCTACATGCCCGGCGGAGTGGGCGCCGTTGCCTACAACGCCGTGGTCGCCCAGCGTCCCGCCGATGCCGGCACCCTGGTGGCCTGGTCCAGCGGTTCATTGCTGAACCTGGCGCAAGGCAAGTTCGGTCGCTTCGATGAAAATGCCGTGCGCTGGCTCGCCGCCGTGGGTACCAGCTATGGGGCGATTGCGGTGAAAAATGATTCGCCCTACAAGAACCTCGATGATCTGGTTCAGGCACTGAAGAAAGATCCAGGCAAAGTGGTCATCGGCTCCGGCGGAACCGTGGGCAGCCAGGACTGGATGCAAACAGCCTTGATCGCCAAGGCGGCAGGAATCAATCCGCGGGACTTGCGCTACGTTGCCCTTGAGGGTGGCGGTGAAATCGCAACCGCGCTGCTGGGTGGTCACATTCAGGTAGGCAGTACCGATATTTCCGACTCCATGCCGCACATCCAGAGCGGTGATATGCGCCTGCTCGCCGTGTTCGCCAATGAACGTCTGGATGAGCCCGAAATGAAAAACATCCCGACCGCCAAAGAACAGGGCTACGACATCGTCTGGCCTGTGGTTCGCGGTTTTTACCTGGGTCCAAAAGTCAGCGATGAAGACTACGCGTGGTGGAAAGACGCATTCGACAAGCTGCTGGCTTCCGAAGAATTCGCCAAGCTGCGTGATCAGCGCGAGCTCTTCCCCTTCGCCATGACCGGGCCGGAGCTGGACACCTATGTGAAAAAACAGGTGGCTGACTACAAAACCCTGGCCCAGGAATTCGGCCTCATCCAGTAACCGCCGCTGACCGCTGGCTGTGCCCCTGAAGACCGGGGCACATCCCAGGAGTGAACCATGCTCATACAACGAATTTTTGCCTCGGTCCTGCTCGTCGTCTGCGCCGGTCTGGCGATCATGGCCTGGCCGTATCAGGCTGCTTTTTCCTACGAGCCCGTAGGTCCTCGCGCCTTCCCCTTGCTCATGCTCGCCTTGATGGCACTGGGTCTGATCTACATGATTTTTCGCCCCTCGCCTGTGGTGCATAGCGAAGAAGACCCGCAGCTGGATCGCCAGACGCTGACCAAGATCGGCCTGTGTGTCCTGCTGTTACTTGTCTTCGCCGGCACCTTCGAACCCCTGGGTTTTATCCTCAGCAGCGCGCTGGTCGGCATCCCGATGGCACGTTTGTATGGCGGCCGCTGGTTGCCCGGCATCCTGATCATCAGCTTGATGAGCGTCGGCCTTTATCTGCTGTTCGATAAAGCCATGGACGTACCGCTGCCGCTTGGCCTGCTCGACGTTCTGGAGAACTGATATGGATACTTTTGGCTATTTGGGCCAGGGCTTTGGCGTCGCGCTCACGCCCTACAACCTGATCACCGCACTGTGCGGCACCCTGATCGGCACCGTGGTCGGATTGCTCCCCGGCCTAGGCCCCATCAACGGGGTGGCACTGCTGATTCCCATTGCCTTCGCCCTGGGACTGCCTCCCGAATCCGCGCTGATCCTGCTGGCTGCCGTGTACCTGGGCTGTGAGTACGGCGGGCGTATCAGCTCGATCCTGCTGAATATCCCCGGTGAAGCGTCCACCGTAATGACCACCCTCGACGGCTACCCGATGGCCCGCAAAGGCCTGGCAGGCGTGGCGCTTTCACTGTCCGCCTGGAGCTCTTTCATTGGTGCCTTTATTGCCACCTGCGGCATGGTGCTGTTCGCCCCGCTGCTGGCCAAATGGGCGATAGCCTTCGGTCCGGCGGAGTACTTCGTACTCATGGTATTCGCCATCGTCTGCCTGGGCGGCATGGCCGGCGATCGTCCACTCAAGACATTTATCGCCGCCTTGATCGGTCTGTTTCTGTCGACGGTGGGGATTGATGCCAACAGCGGGGTTTACCGTTTTACAGGGGACAACATCCACCTGACTGACGGCATCCAGTTTGTGGTGCTGGTACTGGGCCTGTTTTCCATCAGCGAAATCCTGTTGCTGCTGGAAAAAACCCATCGCGGGCAAGAAGCCGTGAAAGCCACCGGCCGCATGATGTTCAACTTCAAGGAAGCCTCTGCGGTATTCGTGGTGAATATCCGTTGCGGCCTGCTCGGATTCATCATGGGCGTCCTGCCGGGTGCAGGCGCAACCCTGGCCAGTGCCGTGGCCTACATGACGGAAAAACGTCTGGCGGGTACTTCGGGCAAATTCGGCGAGGGTGACATGCGCGGTCTGGCCGCTCCCGAGACTGCCATCGGTGCTTCGGCCTGCGGTGCCCTGGTACCGATGCTGACCCTGGGCGTACCGGGTTCGGGTACCACGGCTGTGATGATTGGCGCATTGTCGCTGTACAACATCACGCCCGGCCCGCTGCTGTTTCAACAACAGCCGGATATCGTCTGGGGCCTGATCGCTTCGTTGTTTATCGCCAACATCATGCTGGTGATCCTCAACATTCCGATGATTCGCATCTTCACCCGGATTCTTTCGGTGCCTAACTGGGCGCTGGTGCCGGTGATCGCGATTATTACCGCCATCGGCGTCTATGCCGTCCACGCCACCACCTTCGATCTGTTCCTGATGATCGGTATCGGCATCTTCGGCTATATCCTGCGCAAGCTCGATTTCCCGCTATCGCCGGTACTGCTGGGTTTCATCCTCGGCGGACTGATGGAACAGAACTTGCGCCGCGCCCTGTCGATCTCCAACGGCGCGCTGGAAATTCTGTGGGCAAGCCCGATCACCCTGGGTGTTTGGGTACTGACCGCGATCATGCTGTTGATGCCTGTTCTGCGTATCTGGCGCAAGCGCAGTGCCAAACGCCGCGCCCTGGCCAATGCCTGAGCAAGGGTTCAAGCACTGGTGGGGAACGCCGCTGGTCGGTCTGGCCGGCGGATTTCTCGCCAGCCTGATCGGCTGGCCACTGCCCTGGATGGTCGGCTCGTTGCTGGCGATCATTTTGGTCCGCTGCCTGACTCCGTGGCAGCTGGCCGAGATTCCGGGCGGACGTAAATGTGGGCAGTGGATTGTGGGCATCGGCATCGGCCTGCACTTCACCCCCCTGGTCATGGAGCAGGTGCTGGCGCATTTCGGCCTGATCTTTGTCGGCGCGCTGCTCACCAGCGTGTCGAGCGTGCTCGGGGTGTGGATCATGCGCCGCAGTGGAGAGGACCGCGCTACGGCGTTTTTCTCCAGCATGCCGGGCGGTTCGGGGGAGATGGTCAATCTCGGCGCTCGCAATGGTGCCGTATTGAGCCGGGTCGCTGCCGGACAGAGCCTGAGGGTGCTGATGGTGGTGCTGTGCGTACCGGCCGCCTTCAAGTACTTGCTCGGCGAAGGCGCTCCGGCGCTGCATCCCGCATCAGTCAACCTCTACTGGTTAGCCCTGCTGTTTCCGGCCGGTGCGCTGATGGCCTGGCTCTGGCAACGCTTGCGCCAGCCCAACCCCTGGTTATTCGGACCGCTGCTGGTCAGCGCCAGCGTCAGTATTTATTGGAACTTGCACATAGGCCTGCCCGATGGCAGCAGCCAGGCGGGCCAATGGTTGATCGGCAGTGGACTGGGCTGTCATTTCAACCGGGCGTTTTTTCGCCGTGCCCCGTCCTTCATCGGCCGCACATTAACAGGTACGGCGCTGACGATGCTGATCGCCAGCCTGTGCGCACTCGGCCTGAGCAGCCTGACACAACTGGATCTGCGCTCCATGACCCTGGGAATGATGCCTGGCGGTATCGCAGAAATGAGCCTTACCGCAGAAACCCTGCAGTTGTCGGTACCTCTGGTCACCGCCCTGCAGGTGATGCGTTTGCTCTTCGTGCTGTTTTTGGCCGAACCGCTGTTTCGCTACTGGGTACGGCCTCGCCCGGACTAACGCCCTCAGGCCGGCGGCAGTTTCCAGTCGATCGGGGACAACCCGTTTTGCTCAAGAAACTTGTTGGTTCGACTGAAGTGACCGTTGCCGATAAACCCCCGATAGGCGGAAAGCGGCGAAGGATGTACCGAGGTCAGCACCAGATGCTTGGTGGCATCGATCAGTTTCTGTTTGCTTTGCGCATGGGCGCCCCACAACAAAAACACCAGTTTGGGCTGTTGCTCACTCACCACCTGGATAATCCGGTCGGTGAAGTGCTCCCAACCTTTTTTGGCGTGGGACGCGGCATTGGCGCGCTCCACTGTCATGGTGGTGTTGAGCAGCAACACCCCCTGCTCTGCCCAATGCTGCAAGCAGCCATGGGTGGCGATATCGATATTCAGATCGCGCTTGAGCTCTTTATAAATATTGACCAGCGAAGGCGGCACGGGAATGCCGGGCTGGACCGAAAAACACAGGCCATGGGCCTGACCGGGACCGTGATAGGGATCCTGTCCAAGAATCACTACTTTGATCTTGTCCAGCGGGGTCAGGTTGAGGGCATTGAAAATAAGCGGGCCCGGCGGATAGATTTCCTTCCCGGCGGCATGCTCCTGGCGCAGGAACTCGCGCAGCTGGGCCATATAAGGTTTTTCGAACTCCTCGCGCAAAGCCTGCTTCCAGACCGGTTCAAGTTTTATACGATCATCCGACGTCATGACTACATCCTGAAAAACAATGGAGCGGACACTAGAAAAGCCCGTCTCCATTGTCAATTCATCAATGCATCTGCCGGGCATTCTCTACCTGTCCCACCCCCGGCCCTGGCCACCGCCACCATAACCGTGGCCATTACCGTAGCCATATCCATGACCCGACGGATAAGCAGGTCCATGGTTATAGTGCGGCGCACCCTGGTAATAGCGTGGCGGCGCAGCATAGTAGCCACGGGAATGACCGTAGTAAGGGCCGTAATAACCATAGCCATAAGGCGCTGGCGCTACATAAACCTCAGAGCGATAGCCGCTGTAGCCCGGGTAATAGGGCACACAGGCAGACAAGGCCAGAGCAAGCACAACAAGGCTGAGCAGACGACGGTACATGGCGGCCTCCTGGACCGCTGATGAGCACACCCGGCGGCGCCGGGGGCAGTAAATGGCGATGCCATCCACACCTTTTAAGACCACGAAAAACAGTTTCGGTGCCGCGGATCAAATAATTCTGACAGGCGTGGCGGGCGACATATCACTGCGCCTGCTTCCCGTCGAAGGGCATACAATAGCCGGGTCATTCACCGGACCCCAGCCATGACCACGCCTGATCTCTGCCCTGCCTGCGGGGCGCGCAACGACTGCTCGATGGCCAACGCCAATACCGCGGAACAACCCTGCTGGTGCTACAGCGTCAGTATCGACCCGCAGGTGCTGCAAGCCTTGCCACTCGCCCAGCAAGACCTGGCCTGCCTGTGTCCCCGCTGCGCGCAGGTGCAAAACCAATTGCCGCCCGCGCAACCGGAACGCCTCGGGTAAGATGCCAGCCTCTATTTTTTGTGATCGAGCGTCATGCGCGTAGACCGTTTTCTGAGCAACTTGCCCCAGTTCAGCCGCCAACAGGTCCGCCTGCTCCTGATCGAAAAACGGATACGGGTCGATGGCCGCATCGTCTGCGATCCACACCATGAAATACGGGCTTTCAGTCGCATTGAATGTGATGACGTGCTGCTGCAGGCTGGCAAACCTGCGCGGTATTTCATGCTGCATAAACCCCCCGGTTGCGTCAGCGCCACCCAGGACCCGGAACATCCGACAGTCCTCGATCTGCTGGATGAACCGGACAAGCAGGAACTGCATATTGCTGGCCGGCTGGACTTCAATACCAGCGGGTTGATGCTGATTACCAATGACGGGCAATGGTCACGCCGTCTGACCCAGCCGCAGACCAAACTGCCCAAGGTGTATTACGTTGAGACAGAACAAGTCATAGGCCAGGAGTATGTCTCCAGGTTCAATGAAGGGGTCTATTTCGCCTATGAAGACCTGACAACACAACCCGCCGGGCTCGAACTGCTGGGCCCTTGCAGTGCACGCCTGAGTATCGTTGAAGGACGCTACCATCAGGTCAAACGCATGTTTGGCTACTTCAACAACAAGGTTGTTCACCTGCACCGGGAGAGCATCGGGCCATTGCAGCTCGACAGCCAGCTCGCCCCCGGCCAGTACCGGCCCCTGAGCCCCCAGGAAGTCGATCTGTTCTGACCCCGTGTCCGCATGACTGTCATATAGCCGGTGCATCCTCGGTCTTGCCGACACTCGGTTCACTGGAGTCTGACGCCATGCTCAAGCCCGAAATCAAAGTGCTCGATGTTCAAGGTCAATACCGAATTCACACCGAGTTCTATCGCTCGGATACTGCCGAAAACACCATTATTCTGGTCAACGGTTCCATGGCCACCACCGCCTCGTTTGCCCAGACCGTGAAGAATCTGCACCCGCATCTGAACGTCGTGCTCTACGACCAGCCCTATGCCGGCAAATCGAAACCGCACAACCGGCATCAGAAAATGCTGACCAAGGAACTTGAAGCGCAAATGCTTCTGGAGTTGATCGAGCATTTTTCGGCGAATTACCTGATGTCGTTTTCGTGGGGCGGGACTGCCGCGCTGACAGCCCTGGCGTGCACACCACGGCGCATCGAGAAGGCCGTGATCAGTTCATTTTCACCCCTCATCAACGGGCCCATGCGCGACTACCTGGAGCGTGGCCGGCGCTGCCTTGCTGACTGCAACCGCACACAAGTGGGCAACCTGGTCAACGATACCCTGGGCAAGCATTTACCCTCGCTGTTCAAGCGCTTCAACTTTAAACACGTCAGCAGCCTGGCCGAGCATGAGTACGCACAAATGCATTTTCACATCGAACAGGTGCTGACCTGTGACCAGCCGTGCTTGCTTGATACGGCCAGCGGTATCGAGATCCCGGTGCTGTTCATCAATGGCGCATGGGATGAGTACACCTCGGCCAGCGACGCGCAACACTTTGTCCAATCGATTGAGAACAGTCAGTTTGTTCGCCTGGAAAACACCGGGCACTTTCTGGATATGGAGCACAAATCAGCGAGCCATATCAGCAAGGCTGCCATGCTCGGTTTTCTGCAGCCGGCACACGCTGAGCATCTGGCAGCGAGCCGCTGATGCAGTGCCAAGGGTAAGAGAGGGAATGAATGCGCTTGAAATTTACAATTTCAGGAATAAAAACTTCTCATCAAGGCCGACTTCTGGTACAAAGTCAGCCGCTCTGAGCGGGTATAGTTTAGTGGCAAAACGAAAGCTTCCCAAGCTTTAGTTGAGGGTTCGATTCCCTCTACCCGCTCCACTTTTGCTTCCATGCAAACGCAGCAAACTCCCCCCCGAACATCTGAAACCAAAACGCTGTTGTGCTCATCAGAGCAACATCCTCACTGCAAGCTCACCCCGTCAGCCTGACGCGGCAGTTTCGCGAGCCTGGTTCATGGCCGGCAGCAAGCCACGACGCACTTGCTGCACAGCACATTGAAGATTTAAACCCTGACATTTCTCACTGGTGCCGAAGGCCGCTGGCTGGTTTCCCACTGCGCAGCCAGGCCCACCACCACATCGGACTCAGGCAACATCCCGCACCCGCGAACCAGATCTGCGGCCCGCTCGGCAAGCATGATGGTCGGGGCGTTGAGGTTGCCGTTGGGTTCGGTTGGAAAGACCGATGAATCGATCACCCGCAGACCCTCAATCCCGCGTACCCGTAGTTGTGAGTCCACCACTGCCATGTCGTCTTCACCCATACGACACGAGCCGCACGGATGGTAGGTGCTTTCAAGGTTCTCACGTACGAACTGGTCAATCTCGGCATCAGTGTTCACATTCGGCCCCGGAGCGATTTCGCTCTCACGGAAGCGGTCCATCGCCGGCTGGCCGATGATTTCCCGGGTCAGCCGCACACAGCGACGGAACCCCTCGCGGTCCTCTTCACGCTGCAAATAGTTGAAGATAATTTCGGGATGCTCGTAAGGGTCAGCCGAGCGAATTCGAACATGGCCACGGCTCTTGGGTTTGTTCGGCCCGGTGAGCACCATGAAGCCGTGCCCCTTGATCGGCTTTTTACCGTCATAACGCATGGCCGCCGGCAAAAAATGAAACTGAATGTCCGGCCAGCGCAACCCTTGCCCCGAGCGAATGAAACCGCCGGCTTCAAAGTGGTTGGTTGCACCCAGCCCATCCTTGCAGACCAGCCAGCGCAAACCGATCATCAACTTGCTCAGCGGGTCCATTTTACTGTTCAGGGTCACCGGCTCTTTGCAGGCGTACTGAATGTAGATTTCCGAGTGGTCCTGCAAGTTTTCGCCGACCCCGGGCAGATCATGCCTGACCACCACCCCGGCCTTGTTCAGTACCGCAGCCGGACCGATACCCGAGCGTTGCAACAGGTGCGGCGAACCGATGGGCCCCGCCGAGATCAGTACTTCCCGGGAGCAGCGCACGGTATGGGTCTGGCCGCCGTGGTCGTAGCTCACCCCCACTGCACGCTTGCCGTCGAGCACGATCTGGCGCGTCATCGCCCGGGTGATCACCGTCAGGTTGGGACGCTCCATGGCCGGGCGCAAATAAGCGTTGGCCGTGGAGCATCGAACCCCGTCCTTGACCGTCATATGCATGGCACCAAAGCCTTCCTGCATATAACCGTTGCAGTCGTCGGTCTTGATGTAACCCGCCTCTTCACCGGCATCGACCCACGCCCCGTACAGCGGGTTCTTCATTTTGTTGCCACTGCTGGTATGCAACGGGCCGCTGCCGCCGCGATAAGCATCACCGCCGGCATCACAGCTCTCGGCACGCTTGAAATACGGCAGGCAATTACGGTAGCCCCAGCCTTCGGCACCCAGGGACTCCCATTCATCAAAGTCATAGGCATGCCCGCGGATATAGACCAGTCCGTTGATGGAGGATGAGCCCCCAAGCACCTTGCCGCGCGGACAGTGAATGCGACGTCCGTCGAGGTAAGGCTCCGGCTCGGTTTCGTAGCGCCAGTTGTAGCGGGTGGTGTTCATGGGCATCGAAAAAGCGCTCGGCATCTGAATCATCACGCTGCGATCACTGCCGCCGAACTCCAGGACCAGCACCTCTACGTCCGCATCTTCGGTCAGACGGTTGGCCAGCACGCACCCGGCAGAGCCCGCGCCAATGATGATGTAGTCATATTTTTTATTGTTCATGGTTATCTCCAAATACTCGTTTCACTGACCAGCGGCACAAGTGGTACCGGCATCGGCATGACCGCCGCCCCTGGGTCCCCGGTGCTGTAATGCGGATGCGTCTGTTCGATGTCCTGAATGACCCGCTCTTCATGATTGAGATCAATCGAGCGGCTGAGCCAGAAGTACGTCAGGCCGGACACGATCAGCCCGACCAGCCAGGCAACGTCGATATTGCCCAGGGCTTTGGCCAGCGGGCCGACAAACACTTCTTTCTGGGCCACGCCATCGAAGATGTAGAAAAACGGGATCATTGCGACGAAACCAATGGCATACGACGCAAGGCCGCGCAGGCCCCAGCTGCCGTAAAGACTGTCGCGGGCCATGAAGAAATGCGGGATGGCGTAGCGCCCCTTGCGCACAAAGAAGTAGTCCGTCAGGTTCACCGCAGTCCAGGGCACCAGGAAATACAGCATCACCACCAGGTAGATGCCCAATACCGAAAGACCCTTGTCAGAGTCCTGCAGACCCAGCGATACACCCAGCTGCAGCAGGATCACGAAAATGATTGCCAGCACCCGTGCCTTGCGCGTCGGTTCGATATGCCTGATGGAGTCGACGCAGGTCAGGGTGGTCAGCTTCGCGCTGTAGATGTTCATGGCCATGACCGGCAGAAACACCAGGATGGTAACGCCGACCACCACGATGCCCATCACGGACGAGACGGTATTGCCCACTTGCGACAGGGCCACCAGAACGTTGGTGGCATGCAGGTGGTCGGCCAGCCAGGCGCCCACCGCAATCATCCAGGCACCCGACAGCGAGGCACCGAGAAACACCACGGCAATCAACTTGCCGCTATGGGTATTCTTCGGCAGGTAACGCGAATAATCGGACACATACGGCGCATAGGCGATGTTGTAACTGGCCGCCGCGGCAAACTGGGTGATAAAGCCGGTCCAGTTAAAACCCAGGGGCGGTGCCTCGACCTCGCCGATAGCGAGCAATGGCAGCGGCGTGTCGGGCACCCAATGCATCAGCACCGCCAGTGTCACCAGCCCGTACAGGGGAATTGACAGAAACAGGGCCCATTTAAAACTGCGATGCATCCAGTCATGCCCCAGGATTGCCAGGACTGTCGCCGGCACCGTCACCACCAGCGCAACCGTCAGCGGATCAAAACCGAACAGTTCCTTGAGGCCCTGCATCATCAACACCAGGTTGACGATATTGAAACCGGCGAACACAAACAGCGTCGCCAGCAGCGCCAGAATCACCCCGCGATAGCCGAACTGGGCCCGCGACTGGATCATCTGCGGCAACCCCAGGTGCGGCCCCTGGGAACCGTGGAAGGCCATGAACAAGGTGCCAAACATGATGCCCAGCGTTCCGGCCAGAATCGTCCATAGGGCGCTCAAGCCAACACTGGGCCCTACAAAGCCGATGGTCATGGTGAAAAAGGTGAAGTTGCCGAGAAACCAGAAAGGTCCCTGGCTGGAAAGTTTGTCGGTGCGCTCATTTTCGGGAATGAAATCGATTGAGTGCCCTTCAACAGCCGATGAGGGTGGTGTGTGCATGATGTACTCGCAGAAGTAGTGAAGATCATGACCCGATAACTGCCCTGCCCCGGGGCGAGCTGTCGCCCTTTATCAGGGTTGTGACAGCCGCCCGGTGCACAGGAGTGTCAATCGACACTCAGGGCAGCGTTATCCACACGGCTTTGGTTTCCAGCAGGTGATCGAGCTGTTCAGCCCCCAGATCCTTGCCAAAACCGGACTGCTTGTAGCCACCAAACGGCATCGAAGGATCGATGGTGCCGTGGCCGTTGACATAGACCATCCCGGCCCGCAGACGCGGGATCAGGCTGTGCACCCGGCCCAGGTCGTTGGAGTACAGGGCTGCAGCCAGGCCATAGGAAGAGTCGTTGGCCAGCGCCAGCGCTTGCTCATCATCATCGAACGCAGCCGTGACCAGCACGGGGCCGAAAATCTCTTCCTGGACGATCTGCATGTCGTTGCGACAATGGGCAAAGATCGTCGGCTCCACGAAGTAGCCCGGCCCGTCGACCGGCTGGCCGCCGTATACCAGCTCGGCCCCCTCACGCTTGCCGAGGGCGATGTAGTCCAGTACCCGTTGCTTCTGCTGTTGCGATACCAGCGGGCTGATAAAGCAGTCCGGGTCCAGCCCGGGGGCCATTTTCAGTGCGCGGGTACAGGCGATCAGTTCACGCAAAAAGCTGTCGTAAATGCTGCGATGGACGTAGGCCCGGGTGCCGGCGTCGCACACCTGGCCCGAGTTGAAGAACACCCCGTTGGCAATCGCTTGCGCCGCGGCAGGCACGTCGGCGTCCGCGAGAACGATTACCGGGGATTTCCCCCCCAGCTCCAGGGTCAGGCGCTTCATGTCGCCCAGCGCCGCCTGGCCGACGGTGCGGCCGACCGGCGTCGAACCGGTGAAGGTCAGTTTGTCGATACCCGGATGCGTCGCCATCGCGGCACCCACCACACTTCCCCGTCCGGTGACGATATTGATCACACCATCCGGGATGCCCGCTTCCTGCACCAGCTCAGCGAAGCGCAGGGCCGACAGCGAAGTCAATTCAGCCGGTTTGACCACTATGGTGCAGCCGGCTGCCAGTGCCGCGCCGAGTTTCCAGGCCATGGTTTGCAGAGGGAAGTTCCACGGCACGATAGCGCCCACCACCCCGATCGGCTCTTTACGGGTGTAGGCCAGATAATTACCGGGCAGCGACGGTTCAACAGTACGGCCGTGGATTTTCGTGGCCCAGCCTGCAAAGTAACGCAGGGTATCCACTGTGCCTTGCACATCCACTGCCCGTGCCGCGACCACCGACTTGCCCATGTCGATCGACTCGATTTCAGCCAACTCATCGCCATGGAGCTCAATCAGTTCTGCCAGCCGATGCAGCATCCGCTCACGTTCCAGCGGTTTGACCTGACGCCACGGGCCACCGTCAAACTGGGCCCGGGCGGCTTGCACGGCGCGGTCCAGATCGGCCGCGGTGCCCATGGGAACACGGGTCAGAAAGCCCCCGGTAGAGGGCTCGATGACATCCGAGGTTTGTTTGTCGCTGGCCTCGACCCATTCACCACCAATAAACATCTTCTGCTGTTTGCCGAGAAAAGCCTGGGTGGCTTCGCTCAAGCCGAATTTCTGCAAGTACTGCTTGACCGTCGTGTCCATTATTATTCTCTCGGGCCGGGCGTCAGACATCGCGCCAGGCCTCCTGGGTTCAAGACTCAATCCGGGGCTGCACGCAAGCCCCCGGCACTGGTGTTTCAGAGTGCGCGGGCCTTGGCCCGTTCGTGGTAGATAAAACCGATGCTGTTGAGCAGCAGTTGCGCGGCAAGAATCGACGTCACGCCCGCCGGGTCATACACCGGAGCGACCTCCACCAGGTCCATGCCGATGATGTTGCCTTTGCTGCGCTTGGCCAGCGCCTGAATAATCTCCAGCACCTCGTAGTACAGAAAGCCGCCATGGCTCGGCGTGCCTGTGCCCGGGGCGATCGAAGGGTCGAAACCGTCAATGTCGATGGTGATGTAGTACTTGACCCCCTGAGGGATCAGCTCCAGAACGCCCTCGGTACCCAGGCGACGGACATCGCGCACCGAGAGGATTTTTGAGCCGGCAGCGTGGGCCGCTTCATAGTCATCGCGGTTGGAGGACGAAACGTTGCGGATGCCCATCTGGGTCATGCCGACGATATGGTTCATTTCTGAAGCGCGGCGCAGCGGGTTGCCGTGGCCGTAGCGAACCCCATGACGCTCATCAACAAAGTCCAGATGCGCATCAAAGTGCACGATATGAATTGGCCCTTTGCCTTCGAAGGCCTTGATGACCGGGGCGTGAACCGAGTGGTCGCCGCCCAGGACCACAGGCATTGCGCCTGACTCGAGAATCTTGCGGACCGCAAATTCGATATTGTCATTACTCGCTTTCATATCGGTGTGGACGATATCCGCATCCCCCACATCGACCATGCGCACGTCCTGGGAGGTAAGGTACATCACGTCATCTTCGTGATCGTAGGCACCGGCATGACCGAAAGAAAACAGGGTCGATGCCTCGCGAATCCCGCGCGGCCCAAAACGGGCGCCCGAACGCCACTGTGTACCCATGTCATTGGGTGCGCCGAGGATGGCGACATCGGCATCCAGGGTTTCCCAATCAGTACAGACCGGGGATTTACCGAACGTGCAATGCCCTACAAACGGAAGGTTCAAACGGCCGGACTCATATCCATTGCTAGACATATCGATCTATCTCCAATTCTTGTTATTGCCATGGGGGCGCACTGGTAAGTGCCTGGCGCTGGAGTGACTATGAGCGCAGCTTTTCATAGAAAAAATGCTAATCATCCGATACATATATCGGCAGATCCGATGCATCGATAGGGAGAGGACCGGTTGAATCAGCTACATACCGTGGACCTGAAGCTGCTCAGAGTATTCGCCGAGATCGTCAAATGCGGCGGCTTCTCTGCGGCTCAAGCAGCGCTGAATATCGGCCAGTCGACCATCAGCGAACAGATGACCCATCTGGAAACCCGTCTTGGGGTCAAGCTCTGTCAGCGCGGGCGCAGCGGCTTTCGCCTTACAGAACAGGGCGTGGCGATTTTCGAATCTACCCGGCGGCTGCTGGCCGCCGTAGATGACTTCTGCCTGGATGCCGATGTGCTCAAGCAGAAGATCACCGGCAAGCTGAACCTGGGCATCATTGACTCAACCATTACCGACCCCGATTCTCCCCTGCCGAAAACCACCCAGCGCTTCGTTTCCAGAGGCCACGATGTTCACCTCAATGTGTATGTCGGGACCCCTGCCGAACTCGAAGAACGGGTGCTGGACAACCGCCTGCATCTGGCCATCGGGCACTTCCCGAATCACGTCTCGGGGCTGGACTATTTACCCCTGTACCAGGAGGCCCTCGGACTGTATTGCGGGCGGCGCCATCCCTTGCACGGCAGTACCGCAGAGAATGCCGAACTGCTTGAAGAGATCAGCGAGAGTCGAATCGTAGCCCGGGGCTTCATGCAGCAGCACGACCTGGACCGACTGGGTGTGAGCAAGGCCGCCGCCACCGTAGACAACATCGAGGCGCTGGCGATCCTGATCATCTCCGGTGCTTATCTGGGGTTTCTGCCCATCCACTTTGCCGCTCAGTGGGTCAATACCGGTGAGATGCAACAATTGGCCCCGATGAGCCTGCACTTGAAGTCGCCGTTCGATGTCATCACCCGACGCGGCGTTGCCCCGTCACCGATTTTGCGGGTATTCCTTGAGGACCTGGCGGCCACCGCACGGCAAGAGGTCCAGCCTTGAACACAGTGTCGCCTACACCTCGCACATTCTTGTGCAGACGGGTTTTGCTGCGCCGGTCCGTGCAACATAATGGCGCCCCTCAGTGCCTGAGGGCGCAATAAGAACAATAGAGGCAAACAGACCATGAAATCCCCCGGCGGTCGGCTCCTGACCGGCCTCACGCTGGACCGCACCAGCTCAACCCCCCTGTACCGTCAGCTGTACTTGCAGATTCGCCAGCAAATCCTCGCCGGCCGGCTGCAAGGAGGCACCCGCCTGCCCTCCACCCGGACCCTGTGCAAAGAACAGGGGCTGTCACGGATTACCATCCTCAATGCCTTCGACCTGCTGATCGCTGAAAGTTTTCTGGTCTCACGCCCCGGTGCCGGTACCTATGTCTGCGCGGAATGGGAGAACCGCGAAGCCGCCCCTGACGAGCCGCCCAGACCGCCGCGCCTGTCACACTTGAGCCAATCTGTGCTGTCCATGCGCAGCGACCATTTCAACGGCGTCTCCTACCAGGCCTGGGAGCCGGACTGCCCGACGTCTTTCCTGCCCAGTCAGGTCGCGTTCGATGCCTTTCCACTGCACGTCTGGAAACGCCTGATGAACCGGCACCTGTGCCAGCCGACCAAAGCCATATTGGGTTACGGCGAAGTAAAGGGTTTGCTGCAACTGCGCGAAGCGATTGCCGAGTATGTCTATGACGCTCGCGGTATCGAGTGCGATGCCGGCCAGGTGGTGATCGTCTCGGGTGCCCAGCAGGCGTTCAACCTGCTGGGCATGTTGCTGCTCGATCCGCAGGACAGTATCTGGATGGAAGACCCCGGCCATATCTCGGCGCGCATTGCCCTGCAGGCCCAGGGTTGCCGGGTGGTGCCATTGCGTATCGACGACCAGGGAATCGATCTGCAGCAAGGCCTTCAAGAATGCCCTGAGGCTCGTCTTGCGTTCACCACGCCGTCACGCCAGCACCCGCTGGGCATTACCATGAGCTACGGCCGGCGCCAGGAATTGATCGAGTGGGCAAATCGTGGCCATCGCTGGATCATCGAGGACGACTGCGACAGCGAATTCACCTATTGCGCAAAGCCACTGCCCGCTCTTTACGCCATGGACCAGTGGTCCCGTGTCATCTACGTCGGCACCTTCAGCAAGGTGCTCTACCCTTCCTTGCGCCTGGGCTACGTGATACTGCCCCAGGCACTGGTGGAGCCCTTCTGTGCCATGCGCGCGGTCATGGACCGCAGCCCGTCGACCCAGCTGCAAGCGGTTACGGCCGACTTCATCCGCGAAGGTCATTTCCTTGGCCATATCCGGCGTATGCGCGCTCTTTACCAGTCGCGCCAGGACTGCCTGATACAGGCACTGAAACAGCGGCTGGGCAATTTCATGGACGTGAAGCCGGTCAATGTCGGCATGCATGTCATTGCCTGGCTTGACCCCGGACTGGATGACGCGGTCATTGCCAAGGAGCTGGCCCGACACCAGATCCATACCTATGCCTTGAGCGACTACTGCGTGAAACGTTACTTGCCGCCCGGACTGCTTATCGGCTTTGCCGGAACCCCGATCGAACAGGCCACAGAAAAAGTCGAGGCGCTGGCTCAGGCGCTGCTGAAGATGGGCCACGCTCTGTGAGCAGGCAGGCCCCGGTGAAACAGAGGCTGAAAGTGGTCATAAGAATTAAAAAATAATGGCTCTATTGGTAGAACCACTCTGGTGCGATAAAGGCCTTACCGACCGATTCGGTGCCTGTACCAGGAATAATTCTAATGAACTGTATTCAAGCACGCTTCAACTCCCTGCTAAGCCACAACAGCCGCAGCGACTGCCCGCCTCCACTGTTGACTGCGCAACTGGCCAGCAAGCTTATCGATCGCCTGGAGCGCATGCGTCTGTTCGCCCATGCCTATCCCTTGCTGACCAACCTGACCCACGGTCGGGTCAAGCCCGCTGAACTGCTGGACTTCGCCTGGCGCCATGAGTTGCAAGGCCTGAGCCTGCATCTGCTGGATGGCGAGGCCAACAGCCTGAGTAACATGAACCCGCAACAGCTTCAGGAGTTTTCCCATAAGGCAGCAACGCTGGGCCTGGACATACATCTGGAGATCAGCAGCACCCGCAAAGAAGACGTGGATCAGGTTATCGCCATCGCCAAGGCTATCGGCACTCGCAACATCCGGGTCTATGCGCGTTATGAAGGTCATCTGTCACGGGTAATGGCACTGATCGAGGAGGATCTGCGCTATCTGGCGCAACAGGCAGACCTGCACGATCTGTTCTTCGACTTTGAGCAGCATGAAGAGTTGAAAAGCCATGAAATCGCCCAGTTGCTCAGCCGCCTGGATCACCCCCGCCTGCATGCGTTGTTCGACTTCGGCAATATGATCAATGCCTGCGAGCAACCCTTGACGGCCCTGAAGCAGTTGTCTGCGCACATCCGCCAGGTGCACATGAAAGGGGTACGCGTGGTGCCCGAGAAAAATGGTTTCGGCCATTACGGGGTGCTGCAAGGGGGTACCGAAGATCACCTGCCAAGTGCACGCATGATGTTCGAGTTGCTGATGCTCGGCGAGCAGGAGCCGCAGGTTATCGCCTTTATTCTTGAGCAGGAAAATCACTACGCCGCCCCCGCCTTCCGCCAGTCGGATGAGACACAAGACCCTTTCATCGAGTACCGCCAAATGAGTGAAACGGCACTGCCGCCGGGGTTTTGCGCCGAACGCATGATGGCTGCAGAGCACCAGTGGGCGAACAACCAGATTCGCTATGTGCGCGGCCTGCTCGGTGAGCTGAAGGTTCTGGCACAACTAACACTGGCGGATACGCCGGTCTGTGCCTGACCCCGCACCACACTCGCCAAAACGTCACGTTACTTTCTGTGGAAAACAAAAATGACCGCACAGACAAAAGCCAAATGGCTGCGTTTCCTCGTCCTCATTCTTGGCGGCGGAACCATCTATAAACTCGCCAGCCTGAAAGATGCCTTTTACGTTCCCATCCAGCAATACATGGGGCTGAGCCATACCCAACTGGGCACGTTACTGAGTGCCAACGCTATCATCGCCACAGCGTTATTCGTGGTCGGCGGTTATCTGGCGGACCGCTTTGCCACACGTAAACTGATTCCCCTGGGGTTGATCGGGACAGGCAGTCTGGGACTTTACCTGGCCACCTTTCCCGGCTTCGACAAGATGCTGATCGTGTTCTGCCTGCTGGCAGTCTGCGCTGACTGTATCTATTGGCCTGCCCTGCTCAAGGCTGTGCGCAATCTTGGCGAGGAAGGCGAACAAGGCCGCATGTTCGGTTTTCTGGAGGGTGGCAGGGGCATCGTCGATACACTCGTGGCGTTTTCAGCCCTGGGGGTGTTCGTTGCCATGGGCTCGGGCGAAGCAGGCCTGAAATCGGCCATCGTCTTCTATTCTCTGGTCGATATCTTTGCCGGGATCATCACCTGGTTCCTGCTGCGAGACAGCAAGACAGCCCCCGCCCCCAAGAAAGAGGACAGCCTGTCGGGTATGTCCGGATTGCTTGAAGCCATTCGGATTCCGGGGATCTGGCTGGTCAGCTTCAACGTGTTCATGGTCTATATCGTCTACTGCGGCCTGACCTATTTCATTCCCTACTTAAAGGATATCTACGAATTGCCCGTGGCACTGGTCGGTGCCTACGGGATCATCAACCAATACTTCCTCAAGATTCTGGGCGGGCCGGCGGGCGGCTTCATGGCAGACAAGTATTTCAAGAGCCCGTCGCGCTATCTGAAATGGGCGTTCCTGGCCCTGATTCCCGCCATGGCCGCGGTGTTGCTGGTGCCCAAAGGCGAACACTTCATTTATATCGGCATGGCCGCCACCCTCTCGTTCGCGCTGATTGTTTTCACCATGCGCGGCGTGTTCTGGGCTCCCATGAGCGAGGTGGGGATTCCTCAGCGCATCACCGGCTCGGCCTTCGGAATTGCCTGTCTGATCGGCTATGCGCCCGGCATGTTTGCCTACGTGATTTACGGTTCGATCCTGGACCACTTCCCGGGCCAGCAAGGCTACAACTATGTGTTCAGCCTGATGAGCCTGTTTGCCGTCATTGGCTTCATGGTTTGCAGCCTCTTGTACCGTGTAGTGCGCAAGGAAACAGCCGGCACCCCTGACAGCGATCTGGTCCGGGCCTGAGTATTCAACCAGGGCGAAGGTGAGTCACTTGCCTTCGCCTGCGGTTGTCGACCACTGCGGTGCTATCAATAGCGGCGGCCTTGCCAGCGGCCCCCTCAGCGAATACTTGCCAGCAACCCTGGCAAGGCATGCATCAGGGCGCTGATGGCAAAACCGATGAACATCACGCCACACAGCCGGGTAATCAGTCGTTCATGGCGTTGATACAGCGCCCGCACGTGCCCGGCGCCAACAATGCCAATCAGAATTACATAAGCTGCGGCGCCCCCCAAAAAGCTCAACACAATCAGCCACGGCAGCATTGCCCAGGTCAGCAGTTCGGCACGACTGGACAGCAGCGCAGTGAAGGTGGCCACCGCAACGGGGTAGGCCTTGGGGTTGGTCAGGCCAAACAGAATGCCGTGGGCAAAGGGCTGGCGCGCAGGGCCTTGCCGGGCCTCGTTGCCAGGCTGGGCGCGCACTGCACGCAGCCCCAGCCAGAACAGATAAAGACCGCTGAGCAAGCCCAGAATGTTGAATGCGGTACTGCCGAACTCCCGCGCCCCGACAATGGCAATCAGGGCAGTGCTGCACCAGATCACGTCACCCAGCAAATGCCCGCATAGAAATCCGGCCCCGGCACGTCGACCGCGGGCGGCGCCAATCCCGAAAACCGCCAGCACCCCGGGTCCCGGGGTGATGCCATAGATAAAGCCAGAAGCCAGTACCGCCAGTAACAACGAAAGTGTCATGCAAAACGCTCCAGAAAAATCGTGCCTCAGGCTGTCCATTGGCCCGCGAGGTGGCAAGATTCTGCACGTTCGGCAGCGCTCTGTAACCGAATGCCCGGGGAAAATTTGCATAGGACTCAACAAAACCCTCAACGCGGGTTTTGCCGGCTAGTGGCGGCGCCCCAGAACGTTGACCACCAGACGGTCAACCCAGCCCCAGATTCGCTGTTTGACCCGTCGCCATAGAGGACGTGACTGCCAGGCTTGCAGGCTGATGGGCATGCTCTGGGCGAAGTCGGTGACAAAACTGGCGGCCACTGCCTGAGTCAGCACCGGGTCCAGCGCCTCCAGATTGGCTTCAAGGTTAAAGCGCAAATTCCAGTGGTCGAAGTTGCACGAGCCAATACTCACCCAATCGTCGATCAGGACCATTTTCAGATGTAAAAAGCACGGCTGGTATTCAAATATCTGCACCCCGGATTTGAGTAGCCGCGGGTAGTAACGATGCCCGGCATAGCGTACTGACGGATGATCGGTACGCGGCCCGGTCAGCAACAAGCGCACATCGACGCCCCTGCCCGCCGCACGACGCAGCGAGCGACGAACGCTCCAGGTGGGCAAAAAATAGGGGGTGGCGAGCCAGATGCGATGTTGCGCACTGTTAATCCCACGCACCAGCGATTGCAGAATATCGCGATGCTGGTGGGCATCGGCATAAGCCACGCGCCCCATACCTTCACCTTCATCGGGGACCCGCGGCAAACGCGGCAAACCGAAGTGCGTTGCAGGTTTCCAGGCCTTACGGCTGATATTGGCGCGCCACTGGCGATCAAACAGCATCTGCCAGTCCTGCACCAACGGCCCCTGGATGGCGACCATGACTTCATGCCAGTCGCAGGTGTTTTGGCCGGGCTGCCAAAAGTCATCGGTCACCCCGGTGCCACCGACCACGGCCAATTGATGATCCACCAGCAATAGCTTGCGATGATCGCGATACAGGTTGTTCAGGCCCCGGCGCCAGCTCAACCGGTTGTAAAACCTGAGCTCTACCCCCGCATCGGTCAGTCTGCGCCGCAAGCCCGGGGTAAACGCCAGACTGCCGTATCCGTCAAACAGACAACGCACCCGCACTTCGCGCCGGGCCGCCTGTTCCAGGGCCTGGACTATGGCTTCGGCACAGTCGCCGGCCTCCACCAGATACAGTTCCAGATCGACATGTACCTGCGCCTGGTCGATAGCCGCCAGCATGCGAGGGAAAAATTGCGGGCCGTCGATCAGCAACTCGAATTGATTGGCGCTGCGCCATGGAAACACTGCGCCAGCCATATCAGCGGGCCGTGAAAATCAGCACCGCACCCACCGGTACTGAAAAACTGATGGCCGACAAGCCGGCCATTTTCCGCAGGGTTTCGAGCTGGGGTTGCAAGCCAAAGTCTTCGGCCTGCAGCATCAGCGGTTCAAGTGTCACCACTTGAAAACGCCGCTCATCAAGACGGGTGGCCAAGAGTTCGGCTTCGTAGGTGTGCTGCTTGCCACGCAGGCTTACCGTGACCGGCAAGTGCAGCTCCAGTTGCGCACCATTGGCCAGGTCATTGATGGGCTGCAGATCGATCTGCGCGGTGATTTGCGCTTCCGGGAAGTTTTTGAAATCGAACAACAGGTCGCGCATGCGCTCATCGCGCAACGGCACCGCACTGTTGACCGAGTCCATTTCGATCCGCAATTGCGCGCGGCCTTTAGGATCGACCTTGCCGTGCAGCACTAAAAAACGATGCAGGTCGGCGACATTGGCATTTTGCGTGGTGATAAATGACAGCCTTGAGGACTCACCGTCCAGGTACCAGTTGGCCTGGGCAGACAGGCTCACGCCGAGGGTCAGGCACAGGGCGCAGGCAGAAGATAAAAACGCTTTGAACATAAAAACTCATAGGCAGATAAACGTGGGCGAACATTACCCCGAGTCCGGGTACTTGCAAGTGCTGTGGCGGAAAATTTTCATACAGCCTTAGGACGCTTATCCGATCCTACAGTTCCTCCAGTAAAGCACTCCCATAGAGCCTGTCATACAAGCATCACCCAAACGTCACGGTGATGACATTGCACCTGCCTAGCCTGAAGTTGCACCCCTCAGTCGATTGGCAGAAAACCAAGGCAGGCACCATGTCTGCACGGAGATTCGCAATGTCCCAGCTCGTCCGTATCCGCGACACGGTTCAAGAACGACGCCTGAAGGCAGAACGTCTGATCGGCCCCGGCGCCTTGCGTGAAGCTCAAGCCCTGCGCTTTCGCGTATTTGGCGGCGAGCTGAAGGCAAAACTCAAGAGTGCCGAACACGAACTGGATGAGGATGATTACGACGCCCATTGCGAGCATATCGGCGTTCGTGACCTCAATAGCGGCCAACTGGTAGCCACCACCCGCCTGCTCGATCATTGTGCGGCGCTGAACATCGGCCATTTTTACAGCGAAGAAGAATTCAGCCTTCACGGGCTGGCGCACCTGCAGGGCTCAGTGCTGGAGATCGGCAGAACCTGTGTCGACCCGGCCTACCGCAATGGCGGCACCATCGCTGTGCTCTGGGGTGAATTGGCCGAGGTCCTCAATCAGGGCGATTACCACTACCTGATGGGGTGCGCGAGCATTCCGATGCAAGACGGCGGCGTCCAGGCCCAGGCGATCATGCAGCGTCTGCGTGAACGCTACCTGAGCACCGTGCACTTGCGTGCAGTACCTAAAAAACCGCTGCCGGCCCTGGATATTCCAGCCAACGTCATCACCGAAATGCCGCCACTGCTCAAGGCCTACATGCGCCTGGGTGCAAAGATCTGTGGCGAGCCGTGCTGGGATGAGGATTTTCAGGTCGCCGACGTCTTCATCCTGCTCAAGCGTGACGAGTTGTGCCCGCGATATGCCCGCCATTTCAAGGCGGCCGTGTAATGCAGCGCCTGCGCCAGTATGGCCGGGTAGTGCGGGTTCTCGCCGTGGTCAGTCTGGGCCTGGGCATGGCGAGTCTGTTCGGGCTGATGGAGCGCTTGCACCTGGACAGTACGATGGCCCGTCGACAGCGCTGGTCGCAATTTTTCATGACCCGCCTGTGTGCTGCCCTGCCCTTTCGCGTCACCCTGGTGGGCGAGGTGCCTGCAACGCCAATGCTGTGGGTCAGTAACCATGTGTCATGGACCGACATTGCCCTGCTCGGAAAACTGACGCCACTGTCTTTCCTGTCCAAGGCCGAGGTTCGCGGCTGGCCAGTGGCTGGCTGGCTGGCCGCCAAGGCAGGCAGCCTGTTCATTCGCCGGGGCGCGGGCGACAGCCAGCTGGTTCGCCAGCAAATGAGCCGGCATCTGCAACAACAACTGCCGCTGCTGATGTTTCCCGAAGGCACCACTACCGATGGACGCTCCGTACGCACGTTTCATGGGCGTTTGCTGTCGGCGGCCATTGAAAGTCGGGTGGCGCTGCAACCGGTTGCGATTCGTTACTTGCGCAATGGCGAGGTCGACCGGATAGCACCCTTCATTGGCAATGATGATTTGCTGTCCCATTTATTGCGTCTGTTCAGCCATGAACAGGCGGACGTCGAGATTCATCTGCTTGAGCCAATTGCCTGTGACCGGCAGGAACGTGCCGTGCTGGCCTATAGAGCCCAGGAGGCGATAAGCCGAGTGCTCAGTGGTGCGCCGCGTCACTGCAGGAGCGAGCCTGCCGGCGCTGGCATCTGCGTGCAGGACACTTGAACCCGGGCGACTAGGGCAACAGCGAGCGCTGTTGTCTGGCGTACGTCTGTAACTGCGGATAAAACGCCCGGAAATCCTCACTGAGGGGCTCATACAGCGCCTGCAGATCCGCCATCGCCCCGGCCAGTTCCTCTGGCCGCGAAAGACGTCGGGCAATGCCCCGGAACACTTGTTCCAGTACCGCGAAATCCCGATAGGAGCCAAGCCAGTCATCCGCCGCCATGTGCGGCGCGATGGCGGCAAGACGTTTGGGCAATTGCGGCTGCGTCACCAGCACCTGGTAGAAACCTGAGGTAAAGCGGTCCAGAGGACCTTCGGCATACTGCGCCCAGTCCCGGGCCAGGCAATGGTCGAAAAAAACGTCAAGCACTATGCCAGCATAGCGCCGGCGGGTCTGGCTGAATCGCGACAGCGATTGATCGACCAGGGGATGCGCATCGGTAAATACATCAATGCTTCGATGCAGCTGGATCGCAGATTCGATTTGAGGGCTGTATTCGCCTTGCAGGCGTCCTTTTACAAAGTCGCCATACAGGCTTCCGAGTAATTCGTCAGGGCGCTGGCCGCCAAGGTGCAGATGTGCGAGATAATTCATGCCGGGCAGTTTAACACTGCCACACCAATATCGTTATAACCCGATATACCGATTTATGCTGATTCAAGAAGCAAATCGTATTTGTATATCGCGATATAACGATTTAAAGTTCGCAACTTCGCGATATAACGCTGCATTTCAATGAGCACCACCACCATGCCGATCGACCTCGACGAAATAATAAAAGCGCTGGCACACCCAGTACGCCGAGAAATCATTTGCCTGCTTAAAAACCCGCAAGTGGAGTTCCCCGACCAGCATCACAGCACTGAACACGGCGTCTGCGCCGGACAGTTCGACCAACGTTTCGGCCTGTCGCAATCCACTGTCTCCGCCCATCTGGCCACCTTGCAACGCGCTGGTCTGATCAGCAGCCAGAAGGTTGGCCAGTGGCACTTTTTCAAACGCAATGAGGAAACCATCAAGGCTTTCCTCGCCGCAATCAACCAAGAGCTTTAACAAGGATTTCCAATGCCCCTCTCGCTACTCATTCTGGCGCTCAGCGCTTTCGCCATCGGGACCACCGAGTTCGTGATCATGGGGTTGCTGCCCGATGTCGCTGCGGACCTTGGTGTGTCGATCCCGGGCGCAGGCTGGCTCGTCACCGGTTATGCACTGGGTGTAGCTATCGGGGCGCCATTCATGGCGCTGGCAACTGCCAAATTGCCGCGCAAGGCAGCCCTGGTGGCGCTGATGGTGATATTTATCATCGGCAACCTGCTCTGCGCACTGGCCAGTGATTACAACGTGCTGATGTTTGCCCGTGTGGTAACCGCCCTGTGTCACGGCGCGTTCTTCGGTATCGGCTCGGTAGTGGCTGCAGGCCTGGTACCGGCCAACAAGCGCGCTTCGGCAGTGGCGCTGATGTTCACCGGTTTGACCCTGGCCAATGTGTTGGGCGTGCCCCTGGGTACCGCACTCGGTCAGGCGGCAGGATGGCGTTCGACGTTTTTCGCGGTGACCGTGATTGGCGTGGTGGCGTTGATTGGCCTGATCCGCTTCCTGCCTGCCAAGCGTGACGAAGAGAAACTCGACATGCGTGCCGAACTGGCCGCACTCAAGGGCGCTGGCATCTGGCTCTCTCTGAGCATGACGGCGCTGTTTTCCGCATCGATGTTCACTCTATTCACCTATGTCGCGCCCTTGCTGGGCGATGTCACCGGCGTCTCGCCCAACGGTGTGACCTGGACCTTGTTGCTGATCGGCCTGGGCCTGACCGTGGGCAATATCATCGGCGGCAAGCTGGCTGACAAGCGTCTGGCCGCGACCTTGATCGGCGTGTTCATCTCGATGGCGGTTATTTCCACCGTTCTTAGCTGGACCAGTGTCGCGCTGATTCCGACCGAGATCACTTTGTTCCTCTGGGCCACCGCTTCGTTTGCCGCCGTGCCCGCACTACAAGTGAACGTCGTGACCTTCGGCAAGGCCGCCCCCAATCTGGTATCCACCCTGAACATCGGTGCTTTCAACATCGGCAACGCGCTGGGCGCCTGGGTTGGCGGCAGCGTGATTGCCCACGGCTTCGGCCTCACCAGCGTGCCACTAGCTGCCGCGGTTCTGGCGGTTCTGGCATTGCTGGTCACCCTGATTACTTTTCGCCAGAACGGCAATCCCGAACTGGCCACTGCCACACATTGATCCTTGAGAGGGCTGCATAAATGACCACGATTTTCGATCCGATCAAGCTGGGCGACCTTGAACTGCCTAACCGCATCATCATGGCCCCCCTCACCCGCTGCCGCGCCGATGAAGGGCGGGTTCCAAACGCGCTGATGGCTGAGTATTACGTTCAGCGCGCGTCGGCAGGGCTGATCCTGAGCGAAGCCACTTCGGTAACGCCAATGGGCGTCGGCTACCCTGACACCCCCGGCATCTGGTCTGCCGACCAGGTTCGCGGCTGGGGCAACATCACCAAGGCGGTCCACGCGGCCGGTGGCCGTATCGCGTTGCAGTTATGGCACGTTGGCCGGATCTCCCACGGGATGTATCTGAACGGCGAAGCCCCTGTTGCACCAAGTGCCATTGCAGCTAAAGGCCATGTAAGCCTGGTGCGTCCAAAGGTGGATTTCCCCACCCCACGCGCACTGGAAACTGCCGAGATTGCAGACATTGTCGAGGCTTACCGTGCCGGCGCCGAGAACGCCAAGGCCGCAGGCTTTGACGGCGTAGAAATCCATGGTGCCAATGGTTACTTGCTCGATCAGTTCCTGCAAAGCAGCACCAACAAGCGCACCGACCAGTATGGCGGCTCGATCGAGAACCGCGCCCGTCTGCTGCTCGAAGTCACCGATGCCGCCATTGATGTCTGGGGTGCCGGCCGGGTTGGCGTGCACTTGTCGCCACGTGCCGACCTGCACGACATGGGTGATGACAATCTGGCTGAAACCTTTGGCTATGTCGCCCGTGAACTCGGCAAGCGCGGTATCGCTTATATCTGTGCCCGCGAGCATGAAGCGCCAGACAGCCTCGGCCCACAGCTCAAGGCAGCCTTTGGCGGCCCGTACATCGTCAATGAGAGTTTCACAAAAGGCAGTGCCAATGCCTGGATCGCAGCGGGTAAAGCCGATGCTGTCGCGTTCGGTGTGCCATTCATTGCCAACCCGGACCTGCCAGCACGCCTGAAGGCCGATGCACCGCTCAATGAAGCAGACCCGCAGACCTTCTATGCTAAAGGCCCTACCGGGTACATCGACTATCCAGCGCTGTAACGCCTGACCCGGGAACAGGCGCACACTGCACCTGTTTTCTGTCTGTAACGCAAAACGCCCAGGGCCATTGCCCTGGGCGTTTTGCGTTTGATTCGGGTAACCGGCTCAACGATGAATCGCCGCTGCAGCCACTTTTTTCAAGGCAAAAAAAGGGGCGGTTTGACCCGCCCACATTTTTTCCCTATTCCCTTTTGTCCCTTTCATCATCCTGATGAATCACGTCCTGCGATTGTCCCTGAGCACTCATCCTTGAGCACTGTGTCGATCCGTCGGCACAGTTGAGATACTAAAGACTTTAAGAATGGCTGCAAGCGCATCAGTTAGGGTTTTTAAATCCGGATCAGACTTAACAAAACAATAAAAATGTTTAAATTCAATCAGTTACAACCTATGAAAGTCAGAAGCAAACTATCCGCAAGCCTGTTTTCGCCCTTGGCTTACATGAAAGGTAAGCAAAGGCTTACAGCCCATGACAGATAAAGTTCCAACCCCTGCCTGACTGCACTTTTGAGACTGACCGGTCACCCGCACGCACTCAAAAAAACCCCTTGGCAGCAGCGGTCCAGATTCTGCGGGCACAAAAAAGCCCCGAATATTTCGGGGCTTTTTAGCGAGCAGGATGCCTGTTACTGAAACAGCGACTCACTGGACAAACCGTTGCGCTCAAGGATCTCGCGCAAACGCTTGAGCCCCTCGACTTGAATCTGCCGAACACGTTCGCGTGTCAGACCAATCTCCAGACCAACATCTTCGAGGGTACTGCTTTCATGACCACGCAACCCGAAGCGGCGAATCACCACCTCACGCTGCTTGTCTGTAAGTTCAGACAACCACTGATCGATACTTTGCGACAGGTCATCGTCCTGAAGCAGCTAGCAAGGATCTGTAGGTCGATCATCTGTCAGGGTATCGAGCAGGGTTTTATCGGAATCAGGGCCTAAAGAAACATCCACCGAGGACACCCGCTCATTCAGTCCAAGCATGCGCTTGACCTCTGCGACGGGTTTTTCGAGCAGATTGGCAATTTCTTCAGGGGAAGGTTCGTGATCGAGCTTTTGCGTAAGTTCGCGTGCAGCCCGCAAGTAGACATTGAGCTCTTTGACGACATGAATCGGCAAACGAATGGTGCGGGTCTGATTCATGATCGCCCGTTCAATCGTCTGGCGGATCCACCAGGTGGCGTAAGTCGAGAAACGGAAACCGCGCTCGGGGTCAAACTTCTCTACTGCGCGAATCAGTCCCAGGTTGCCCTCTTCAATCAGATCCAGTAGCGAGAGCCCACGATTGACGTAGCGACGGGCGATTTTCACCACCAGACGCAAGTTGCTTTCAATCATGCGCTTGCGCCCGGCCGGATCTCCACTTTGCGACAAGCGCGCAAAATGAACTTCTTCTGCTGGGGAGAGTAACGGAGAAAAGCCAATTTCATTGAGATACAGCTGGGTCGCATCGAGCGCCCGGGTGTAGTCAATGTACTTGTGCTGTTTTGTAGCGGTCGCTTTTTTGGACTTGGTGCGGGCAGTAGGGGTTGATTCGTCGTCTTCTGACATCAAGTCGCTGTCGATGCCGGAGTCCATAAGGAGCACCTCATCGTCGATGTCAAACCCCGGGGCTTCTTTACTGAGAGCCATTGTTGTAGTCCTTTGGTGAGTTCGACCTCAAGCTCAAGCTTCGCCTATATCCTTGGCAATGCTGGAGCCTGTTCCTTAACTACATCAGGAACAGGCTGGTAAGCGATCAACGGCGTGGAAGGAATTGCAGTGGATCTACAGGTTTACCCTGACGGCGAATCTCAAAGTGAAGTTTCACCCGGTCTGTACCAGTTGACCCCATTTCGGCAATTGTCTGTCCGACCTTGACCTGCTGCCCCTCCCGAACCAACAGCCTACGGTTGTGGCCGTAAGCACTGACGTAGGTATCGCTGTGCTTGATGATGACTAATTCGCCGTAGCCCCTCAATCCACTGCCGGCGTAAACAACTGACCCATCAGACGCAGCCAAAACAGGCTGTCCCAAATCTCCGGCGATATCAATACCTTTATTCAAACTACCGTTTGAAGAAAATTTGCCAATCAAAATGCCATTAGAAGGCCATCCCCAGCCTTTGGGAGCAGGGCCTGCAGGCAGTGCCGCAACGGCCGCTGGCGCAGCTGCTGCGGTGCTCGCGCGTTTGATTACCGTGGTTTTGCTGCCTGCAGAATTCGAGACGACAGTCGTGGTGGTGCCACCTGCGGGCAGGGTTCCGGCACGTCCGTCAAAGCGAATTGTTTGACCTGGGACAATAGTGAAAGGAGCCGCAATATTGTTTTTCGCCGCTAGAGCCTTCCAGTCCCAGCCGTAGCGAAAAGCAATTGAGAACAACGTGTCGCCACGTCGCACCACGTATTGCCCGGTTGTTACCGCCGGACGCTGAGCGACCCCGTTGCGGTCAACCACACGCACGCCATTCTTGGGTGTGCTGGAGCACGCGGCCAACAAAACCAGGACGGCACTCAGGCATAGACCGACTACCAGTCTGTGATAGCTTTTGGTTCCCATACGCTGCGCAATGACTGTGAGACTCACCCGCCGCTCCCTTTGAAGATGGCTAAATATTAGTACGCCAGTATTGGCCATGGTTTGGCGCAAGTATAACTGGCAACACAGCTTTACAGACGGCAAAGCCAAATCATAAAAAATTCAGGCAACGACAGAGCCCGACCGCTGCGCAGTATGACCTGCACCCGGCCCCATAATTCAGCAGGGCCGAACAAAGACTCAGGCCAGGGGCCCGTTGAGCAGCGGCACAAAGCGCACATTGCCGATCACCCGCCGGGCAAAACCGTGCTCTTCACGTACGATCAGCATCAATTGCTGAACCTCGCCTGCCCCCACCGGAATCACCAGGCGCCCGCCGGGGGCCAATTGATCCAGCAGCGCCTGGGGGACATCGGTCGCCACCGCGGTCACGATAATGCCGTTATAAGGCGCCAGCGCAGGCCAGCCTTCCCAACCGTCGCCCCATCGGAACACCAGGTTACGCAGGTTGAGCTCGAGCAGTCGCTCCTTGGCCCGATCCTGCAACACCTTGATCCGTTCTACGGAAAATATTCGCTCGACCAGCTGCGAGAGAACCGCGGTTTGATAACCCGACCCGGTCCCAATCTCCATGACCTTGTCCAGCGGGCCGTCCTCAAGCAGCAACTCGCTCATGCGGGCGACCATATAAGGCTGGGAGATGGTCTGGTTGTTGCCTATGGGCAGCGCCGTGTCTTCATAGGCCCGGTGCGCCAGTGCTTCGTCCACGAACAGATGCCGTGGCGTACGCCGAATAACCTCAAGCACTTTCTGGTTAACGATGCCCTCTTCCCGCAGGCGCTGAATCAGCCGCTCCCGGGTACGCTCGGAGGTCATGCCAATGCCGCGATGCATCAGGCCATCCTGTTCACGCCCCATCACCCCAGACCCTCCAGCCAGACACCGAGGCTTTTGAAACCATCGCCAAAAGTGCGGTCAAGTTGCAGCGGCGTGATCGAGACATAGCCCTGCATCACGGCATGGAAGTCCGTTCCCGGGCCGCCATCCTCTGCATCGCCGGCAGCCGCAATCCAGTAGCCGGCCTTGCCACGCGGATCCACAACCCGAACCGGCGCCGCAGCACGGGCACGATGCCCCAGACGCGTGAGTTGAATACCGCGAATTTTATCGAGCGGCAGATTGGGAATATTCACGTTCAGGACCGTACGCGGCGGCAAGTCCAGCACCCCGTGCGCTTCAACCAGCTTGCGGGCGAAATAGGCCGCTGTCGGCAAGTTGTCCAGTTGACGCGACACCAACGAAAACGCGAACGAAGGGTGATCGAGAAAACGCCCCTCAAGCGCCGCAGCCACAGTCCCTGAATACAGCACATCGTCACCCAGATTGGCACCCAGGTTAATTCCCGAGACCACCATGTCCGGCTGCTGCTCCAACAGACCATTAAGGCCCAGGTGAACGCAATCGGTCGGCGTGCCATTAATGCTGATAAAGCCATTGGCCAGGGTGTGCGGATGCAAGGGCCGATCCAGCGTCAGTGAACTGCTCGCCCCGCTTTTGTCTTGCTCGGGCGCAATCACCACGCACTCGCAATAATCGGCCAGCGCGCCATAAAGCGCGGCCAGACCCGGGGCAGTGACCCCGTCATCGTTTGAAATCAGAATACGCATAGGCTGTCCGTTTGACCCAAAGGCACCAGATCAACAAGTTCTCGCACCAGGACAGTAGCGAAGCATCCGGCCGGCAGAACAAATTCCAGTTGCAGAATGTCAGGCTCCGGATAATGCCACGTCAACCGGCCAATGGGCAGCCGCAGGATACGCCGTTCATGGCTCATGCCTGCTCGAACCAGCCAGTCACGCAAATCAGCTTCGCGCCCGGCAACGGACTGTTCCAGTTCATGGGTTGCACCGGTGGTCGGCGACTCGCCCTCGCCCCACAAGGGACCGGTGGGATGAAGGTCGAGAATGCTCAGTCGCGGGTCGCTGCATTCAGCCTCACCCGCCGCAAAGAAACTGCGACTGTCGGTAAAGGCCAGTAAATCGCCAACCTGTGCACGTTGCCAGCTACCATCGGCTACCCGCGCCGCCAGCACCTGATTGAACAGATAACTGCGAGCGGTGGACAACAGCCGCGAGCGCACATTGCGCTGCTCAGGCAAGGCTTTGCGCGCCGCATAGTCACGGGCCTCACCCAAATTACCGCCCTGCCAGCCGAAACGCTGGGTGCCGAAATAGTTCGGTACGCCCTGTTTGGCGATCAGTTCAAGACGTTGCGCCAACGCATCCTTGTCCCCGGCCAGTTGCGTCAGGCGCAGGGTGAAACCGTTGGCAGCATGGGCGCCGCGTTGCAACTTGCGTTTGTGGCGGGTGCTTTTGAGAATTCGCAGGGTGTCGTTTTCAGCGCCCGACATGTCAGGATCGGCCTTGCCCGGCAACTGCACGCTGAACCACTGGCGCGTCAGGGCCTGACGGTCTTTCAAGCCTGCGTAACTGACCGTACGCAGCGGCACGCCTGCGGCCTTGGCGATCCGCCGTGCGGCTTCTTCAGTGTTCAGCCCCCGCTTCTCGACCCACAACCACAGATGCTCGCCATCACCGGACAACGGAATATCCAGCACTTCATCAACCTGGAAGTCTTCAGCCGTGGCCTTGAGCACCGCGGTCCCCAAAGGCTCGCCGTAAGCCAGCGGCCCCAGCAGATCAAACTCGTTCATCCGCGAACCAACAACGCGACGGAATGCACAGCGATGCCTTCTTCACGACCGACAAAGCCGAGCTTTTCGGTGGTGGTGGCTTTTACGTTTACCTGGTCCAAATCAACCTCTAGATCCGCCGCAATCAGCGCGCGCATCGTTTCAATATGCGGCGCCATTTTTGGCGCCTGGGCAATGATGGTGTTGTCGACATTGCCGACTTTCCAACCTTTGGCATGGATCAGCCCGACGACATGACGCAACAGGACGCGACTGTCTGCGCCCTTGAAAGTCGGGTCGGTATCAGGAAAGTGCTTGCCGATGTCGCCCAGCGCCGCAGCGCCCAACAAAGCATCGCTGAGTGCGTGCAACAGCACGTCGCCATCAGAATGGGCCAACAGCCCGAATTTGTGGGAGATCCGCACGCCGCCCAGGGTTATAAAATCGCCTTCAGCAAAACAGTGCACATCATAGCCGTGGCCAATACGCATAAAAAAACGCCCCGATTAAGTCAGGGCGTGATTCTACCCACTATTAAGCGCTTAGTGCGCTCGCGTGGTGACGCAAGTGGTCGTCAATAAAGCTGGCGATGAAAAAATAGCTATGGTCGTAGCCCGGCTGCAGACGCAAGTTCAACGGATGCCCCGCCAGTTTCGCAGCCTGCTGCAGTGCCTCGGGCTTGAGCTGCACACTCAGAAAGTCGTCCCGATCTCCCTGATCCACCAATAGCGGCAGCTTTTCACGGGCCTCGCTGATCAAAATGCACGCGTCCCATTCACGCCACCGCGAGCGCTCATCCCCCAGATAATGGGAGAAGGCCTTTTGCCCCCACGGGCAATCCATCGGGTTGCTGATCGGCGCAAAAGCGGACACCGACTGATAGCGTCCCGGATTGCGCAACGCACAAACCAAAGCTCCGTGGCCACCCATGGAGTGTCCGCTGATCCCGCGTTTTTGCGAGGCAGGGAAATGCGCTTCAACCAATGCCGGCAATTCCTGCACCACATAATCATGCATGCGGTAATGCTGAGCCCAAGGCTGCTGCGTTGCGTTCAGGTAAAAACCTGCACCCAGGCCGAAATCCCAGGCGCCATCGGGATCATCCGGAACCCCGTCGCCACGGGGGCTGGTGTCCGGCGCCACGATAATCAGCCCCAGTTCGGCGGCCATTTTCATAGCGCCGGCCTTGTGCATGAAGTTTTCATCGGTACAGGTCAAACCCGACAGCCAGTACAACACCGGCAGCCTGGCGCCCTGCTCGGCCTGGGGCGGCAAGTACACGGCAAATACCATGTCGCAACCCAGTACTTCAGAACGGTGCCGGTAGCGCTTGTGCCAGCCACCGAAGCTTTTCTGGCAGGAAATATTTTCCAGTGTCATGGACAGCTCCAAGCTTTCAGCTGCAAGCCACAAGTAAAAGCAGGCATGTGTTTCTCCCGCTTATAGCTTGTAGCTTGCAGCTCTTCGTCAGAAGTGGATTACAGTACGAATGCTTTTGCCTTCGTGCATCAGGTCGAAGGCCTTGTTGATGTCTTCCAGGCCCATGGTGTGGGTAATGAAAGTGTCCAGCGGGATTTCACCGGTTTGCGCCATGTCGACATAGCTTGGCAACTCAGTGCGCCCACGCACGCCACCAAAGGCCGATCCACGCCAGACTCGGCCGGTGACCAACTGGAACGGACGGGTCGAAATTTCCTGACCGGCACCGGCGACACCGATGATGACGGACTCGCCCCAACCTTTGTGGCAGCACTCCAGTGCCGCACGCATCAGTTGCACATTGCCGATGCACTCGAAAGAAAAATCGACGCCGCCGTCAGTCATGTCGACTATCACTTCCTGAATCGGGCGATCAAAGTCCTTCGGGTTGACGCAATCGGTCGCGCCCAGTTGCCTGGCGATTTCAAACTTGCCCGGGTTGATATCGATGGCAATGATCCGCGCGGCCTTGGCCTTTACTGCGCCGATCACCGCTGAAAGGCCGATGCCGCCCAGGCCGAAGATGGCTACGGTGTCGCCCGGCTTGACCTTGGCAGTATTGATCACGGCACCAATACCCGTGGTGACACCACAACCCAGCAGGCAGACCTTCTCCAGCGGTGCGTCTTTTTGAATCTTGGCCACCGAAATTTCCGGCAACACGGTGTATTCCGAAAAGGTAGAGGTGCCCATGTAATGGAAAATTGGCTGCCCTTTGTAGGAGAAGCGCGTGGTGCCGTCCGGCATCAGGCCTTTACCCTGGGTGGCACGAATCGCCTGACACAGGTTGGTTTTGCCTGACAGGCAGAATTTGCACTTGCGGCATTCCGGCGTGTACAGCGGGATGACGTGATCGCCCACTGCGACGGAGGTAACACCTTCGCCGATCGCCTCAACTATAGCGCCGCCTTCATGGCCCAAAATCGACGGAAAGATGCCCTCCGGATCGGCCCCCGACAAGGTGTAGGCATCGGTATGGCATACACCCGAAGCCACCACCCGCAGCAACACTTCACCCGCCTTGGGCATCGCAACGTCAACTTCGACGATTTCCAGCGGTTTCTTGGCCTCGAAGGCTACGGCAGCACGTGACTTGATCATCAATCGACTCCAGCAAAGTTAAAACAAGACCAGGAGTGTAAATCAGCGCTGACTGATTAATAATCCGGACAAAAGCAAAACATTATTGCCATACAGGGATAATCAACTGTGAATGAGAGCCGCTGGGAAGGCATTGATGAGTTTGTTGCGGTGGCCGAATGCGGCCAGTTCACCGCTGCTGCAGAACGCCTTGGCGTGTCGTCATCGCACATAAGCCGCCAGGTCGCCCGACTCGAAGAACGCCTGCAAACCCGCCTGTTTTATCGCAGTACGCGCCGGGTAACCCTGACCGAGGCCGGTCAGACATTTTTACAGCACTGCCAGCGCTTGCAAGACGGCCGCGAAGAAGCCCTGCGTGCAGTCGGCGACCTGGCCAGCGAACCCAAAGGCATGCTGCGAATGACCTGCGCAGTGGCCTACGGCGAACGCTTTATCGTGCCGCTGGTGACACGTTTTATGGGGTTGTACCCGCAGTTACGGGTCGATATCGAACTGAGCAATCGTCCATTGGATCTGGTGCACGAGAGCCTTGATCTGGCGATCCGCCTGGGCCGGCTGCAGGACTCACGACTGGTAGCCACCCGCCTGGCACCACGACGTATGTATCTGTGTGCATCGCCGTCATACCTGGAACATTACGGCCGCCCCCATAGCCTGTCGGAATTGAGCCGTCACAACTGTTTGATTGGCAGCTCAGATCTATGGCAATTGCAGCAGGACGGGCGCGAATTTTCGCAGCGGGTGCAAGGCAACTGGCGCTGCAACAGCGGGCAGGCAGTACTGGATGCAGCCCTGCTGGGGGTCGGGCTGTGCCAGCTACCGGACTATTACGTGCTGGAGCATTTGAAGACTGGGGCTCTGGTGTCTTTGCTAGAAACTCATCAGCCACCCAATACCGCGGTTTGGGCGCTCTATCCGCAGCAACGGCACTTGTCGCCAAAGGTCAGGAAGCTGGTGGATTATCTGAAGGAAGGATTGGCAAAGCGAGAGGAGTATTTGGGTTAGAAACCTGTAGCAACGAGCTTGCCTCGCCATCTTTTGATCTTTTAAAAGATCGCGAGGCAAGCTCGCTGCTACAGAGGGATCAACGATTGACCCAGCGCAACCGCAGCCACTCGAGGTCCTCGGGGCGGGTCACCTTGATGTTGTCCGAGCGACCCTCGATCAGGCGCGGCGCGAGGCCCGCCCACTCCATGGCTGAGGATTCATCAGTGATTTTGGCATCTGCCACCAGGCTATCAGCCAGGGCCCGGTGCAATGCTCCCAGACGGAACATCTGCGGCGTGTACGCCTGCCAGATCAGACTGCGATCGACGGTTTCAACCACCCGGCCATGCTTGTCGACGCGCTTGAGCGTGTCCCGCGCAGGAACCGCCAGCAAGCCACCGACCGGGTCGAGGGCCAGTTCGCGCAGCAATTTGTCCAGATCTTCACGGGACAGGTTCGGGCGTGCGGCATCGTGAACCAACACCCAATCGTCATCAGACGCGCCCAGTGCATGCAGATGCAGCAACGCATTGAGCACCGAATCGGCACGCTCACGCCCGCCCTCTACCCGGGCGATCCGTGGATCTGCGGCACAGGGCAAGGAAGGCCAAAAAGGGTCATCAGAGGCAATGCTGACCACCAGCCCCTTGAGGCCCGGATGGTCAAGAAAACAGCCGAGGCTGTGTTCCAGAATACTGCGCCCGCCCAACTGCAAATACTGCTTGGGACGGTCCGCGGCCATACGGGCACCAACGCCCGCGGCAGGAATCACGGCCCAGAAGGCCGGTGACAGGGAACTCATTGGGCCAACTGGTAGAGGGTTTCGCCCTCCTTGACCATGCCCAACTCATGGCGAGCACGTTCTTCAACGGTCTCCATGCCTTTTTTCAACTCCAGAACTTCCGCATCCAGCACACGGTTGCGCTCCAGCAATACTTCGTTTTCAGCATGCTGATCGGCGATTTGCTGGGTCAGGTCGGTAACCTGCGCCAAACTGCCATTCCCCACCCACAGGCGATACTGTAGGCCAGCCAGCAGCAAGAGCAAGATGAGAAACAACCAATTAGGACTGCGCATCGAATATCAGGTATCCAGTGAAAAGACAGCCATGCCGAAAAACGTAAACAACCAATAGTACAAAGCCTGGAGAACCCAGGCTTGTATAGATTCAGATTAGTGTCAAAAAACTCGTCTAAGCGAAAATTCCGACACAACCTGCTGTCTTTTTACCACCAACTGCTTAGCCGCGAAACTCGCTGCGACCGTTGTACTTGGCTTTTGCGCCCAATTGCTCTTCGATACGCAGCAATTGGTTGTACTTGGACACGCGATCCGAACGGCACAGAGAGCCGGTCTTGATCTGGCCAGCCGAAGTACCCACTGCCAGATCGGCAATGGTGGAATCTTCGGTTTCGCCGGAACGGTGCGAAATCACTGCAGTGTAACCAGCGGCCTTGGCCATCTGGATAGCTTCCAGGGTTTCGGTCAGGGTGCCGATCTGGTTGAACTTGATCAGGATCGAGTTGGCGATCTTCTTATCGATGCCTTCTTTCAGGATCTTGGTGTTGGTTACGAACAGGTCGTCCCCTACCAGCTGAACTTTCTCACCGACTTTGTCGGTCAGGATTTTCCAGCCATCCCAGTCAGACTCGTCCAGGCCATCTTCAATGGAGATGATCGGGTAGCGCTGAGTCAAACCTTTGAGGTACTCGGCGAAACCTTCGGAGTTGAACACCTGGCCTTCGCCAGACAGGTTGTACTTGCCGTCTTCGTAGAATTCGCTGGCCGCACAGTCCAGAGCCAGGGTCACGTCAGTGCCCAGGGTGTAACCGGCATTGGCGACAGCTTCGGAGATCACTTTCAGTGCATCTTCGTTGGAAGCCAGGTCAGGTGCGAAACCACCCTCATCGCCCACTGCAGTGCTCAGGCCACGAGCCTTGAGTACAGCTTTAAGGTGATGGAAGATTTCAGTACCCATGCGCAGCGCGTCGGAAAAGGTCTTGGCGCCAACCGGCTGCACCATGAACTCTTGAATGTCGACGTTGTTATCTGCGTGCTCGCCACCGTTGATGATGTTCATCATCGGTACCGGCATCGAGTAAACACCCGGGGTGCCGTTCAGGTTGGCGATGTGTGCGTACAGCGGCAGGTCCTGGTCCTGAGCCGCAGCCTTGGCAGCTGCCAGGGATACAGCGAGGATGGCGTTAGCGCCCAGGGAACCTTTGTTTTCAGTGCCGTCCAGCGCAATCATCGCGTGGTCCAGCGCTTTTTGATCAACCGGGTCTTTACCCAGCAGCAAATCGCGAATCGGGCCGTTAATGTTGGCAACGGCTTTCAAAACGCCTTTGCCCAGGTAACGGCTCTTGTCGCCATCACGCAGTTCCAGCGCTTCACGGGAACCGGTGGAAGCACCGGAAGGCGCGCAAGCACTGCCGATGATGCCGTTGTCGAGAAGCACGTCCGCTTCCACGGTGGGGTTGCCACGGGAGTCGAGAACTTCACGACCTTTGATGTCGACGATTTTTGCCATTGTTGTAAACACTCCAAAGTTGACGAAAACGACGCAGCTGAGGGAAATTTTGTCATCATCGACAAGGGCCAATCTGCAGGCAGCCTTGAGGACGATAAGGTTCGGAGCCAGGGGTCCGAGAAATCGTGCGGTACTTTACCGGAGAAACGAGGGTGATGCGGTTTCTATTGTCGGAAAACTCTTCACAGAAGTGTCTGCCGCAGACATCGGCGACCGCGGCTGCCAAGGCAAACACGTGGTCGTCGGTAGTCAGTAGCACGCAAAAACCAGGGTGATCTTCTGGAAAGTCCGCCAGAACCTGCGCGGACTTTCCATTACACCCTGCTGCTTAAGCGTTTTTTTCGTGCTGAGCCAGTGCAGCCTTGACGAAACCCGTGAACAACGGATGACCGTCACGTGGCGTGGAGGTGAACTCCGGGTGGAACTGGCAAGCAACGAACCAAGGATGATCCGGTGCTTCAACCACTTCTACCAGCGCGCCGTCACCGGAGCGACCGGTTACTTTCAGGCCGGCTTCCATCAGTTGAGGCAGCAGGTTGTTGTTCACTTCATAGCGATGGCGATGACGCTCAACGATCACGTCCTTGGCATAGCAGTCGTGAACCAGAGAGCCGGCGGTAAGCTGGCAGTCCTGTGCACCCAGACGCATGGTGCCGCCCAGATCCGAAGTTTCGGTACGGGTTTCAACAGCACCGGTGGCGTCTTCCCACTCAGTGATCAGGCCCACAACCGGGTGGCCGCTGTTGCGATCGAACTCGGTGGAGTTGGCGTCTTTCCAGCCCAGCACGTTACGTGCGAACTCGATAACCGCCACTTGCATGCCCAGGCAGATACCCAGGTATGGCACCTTGTTTTCGCGAGCATATTGAACCGCAGTGATCTTGCCTTCTACGCCGCGCAGACCGAAGCCGCCCGGAACCAGAATGGCATCGACACCTTCCAGCAGTTCAGTACCTTTGTTTTCGATGTCTTCAGAATCGATATAACGCAGGTTGACCTTGGTACGGTTGGAAATACCGGCGTGGCTCATCGCTTCAATCAGCGACTTGTACGCATCCAGCAGTTCCATGTACTTGCCGACCATGGCGATGGTGACTTCGTGCTCAGGATTGAGCTTGGCGTCGACCACTTGTTCCCATTCGGACAGGTCGGCGCTGTTGCATTCCAGACCGAAACGCTCAACGACAAAATCATCCAGACCCTGAGCGTGCAGCATGCCCGGGATACGGTAGATGGTGTCGGCGTCTTCCAGCGAAATCACCGCACGCTCTTCAACGTTGGTGAACAACGCGATTTTGCGACGCGAGGAAATATCGACATGGTGATCGGAACGGCAGATCAGAACATCTGGCTGCAGGCCGATGGAACGTAATTCTTTAACCGAGTGTTGCGTTGGTTTGGTTTTCGTTTCGCCAGCAGTGGCGATATACGGAACCAGAGTCAGGTGCATCAGCATGGCGCGCTTGGCGCCTACTTCGATGCGCAGCTGACGGATTGCCTCGAGGAACGGTTGCGACTCAATGTCACCCACAGTGCCGCCAATCTCAACCATCGCTACGTCGGCATCGCCGGCGCCCTTGATGATTCGACGCTTGATCTCGTCGGTGATGTGCGGAATTACCTGGATGGTTGCACCCAGGTAATCACCACGGCGCTCCTTGCGCAGGACGTGTTCGTAGACACGGCCCGTGGTGAAGTTGTTGTTCTGGGTCATGGTCGTGCGGATAAACCGCTCGTAATGACCCAAGTCCAGGTCGGTCTCTGCGCCGTCGTGTGTGACGAACACTTCACCGTGCTGGAACGGGCTCATGGTGCCCGGATCAACGTTGATGTAGGGGTCCAGCTTCAGCATGGTGACCTTAAGTCCCCGCGCCTCCAGGATGGCTGCCAATGAAGCCGAGGCAATGCCTTTCCCCAATGAAGAAACAACACCGCCCGTGACGAAGATGTAGCGCGTCATGAAAAACCCTAGAAGTCTGCGTTAAAGCGGTCAGAGCCGCCGGGGAAAGCGAAGGAAGGCCGAAGCCCCCAATCACCAGCATTAGTCACAGTGCACCTTTCGAAAAACTGCTGCGTTGAAACAGACCGATGGAAACCAACGGTTCGATACAAGCCACACATTTTTTTAAAATCGCCCAGCAAAGACTGCTTGGTAATCGGCAACATCTGCAATTCTGGTGAATCTACAGAAGTTGTATCAAGAAGGGAGCGTAGTCTACCGGAAACACCCTTTCAGCTCAAACCTTGATCGCTCTTAGTTGGCAGCCAGTGCAATTGCCAGCGTCCACAGGGGCCGCAGTCCAGTCCCGGGAGGTTTGCCACTGCCAATAACTGCCCGTTTACATACAGAAGCGGCAATCTGCCACGGACAAATAATGGCAACCCCTGCTCGTTGAGCAGTCGCTTCAGGTCACGATGACCACGGTTTTTCACCGTCATCACCTCGCCCCCCTGACGATAGCTCACTTGCACGGAGCCATCGGGTATATCCCCCGACAGACGTAACTGGCCGTTGCCGGGCAATATCAGTGGCTGATGCGGGTTGTGCCATTGCACAGAAGCTGGCGGCTGGCGCAACCAGTCACCGGCCAGCCACCAGATCCTCCCGCCTGCACGGTGCAACTCGCCTTCGGCAAGTTTCCAGAGCGGTTGCCCGTCGCCCCGGGCATCGCGCAAGGCATCCCAACCGGCCCAATGATCGGTATCCGGTAATTGACTGAATGCCGCCAGCCAGTAACGCAACGCATTGCGTTGCCGGGCCGGTGACAGGCAGGTGATCGGCGCAAGCTCCAGCGAGGGCAAGCCGAGCCAGTCGAACTCGCTGACCGCCCCCGCAGCTTGCAGGTCCTGCCGGGCCAGGTCATCGAGCAGGCCCTGCGCCTCGGCACAGTGGGCCGCACTGCGCGCCATGCTGGCGGCTGCTTGCGGCCAGCGCCGGGTCAGCAGCGGAAAAATCTCATGGCGCAAATAATTTCGCGAAAAGTCGGTCTGCTGATTGGACGGATCTTCAATCCAGCTCAGGCTGTGTTCCCGCGCGTAGGCCTCCAGGTCGGTGCGCGACACATCCAGCAAAGGTCGACATAAATTGCCTTCACCCAGCCGACGCTGACGCGGCATCGCAGCCAGGCCGCTCACTCCGGCCCCGCGCAGCAGACGAAACAGCAGGGTTTCCGCCTGGTCGTCGCGATGCTGACCGGTGAGCAGCACCTCTTGCGCTCGCGTAAGCGTCACGAACGCCTGATAGCGAGCCTCACGGGCCGCACGCTCAAGACTTGCTCCGGCCTGCACATGCACGTGTACAACCTGCAGCGGCACCCCCAGCGCATTACAGAGTGCCTGGCAGTGGGCCGGCCACGCGTCTGCCGCAGCCTGAAGACCATGATGGACATGGATGGCGCTCAGAGGAGGCAGAGAACGGGTTTGACGAAGTTGAGCGAGAACATGCAGCAACACGGTCGAATCGAGACCGCCGGAGAGCGCTACATGCCAGGCCCCGGCATTGCGCCAGGGCTCGAGGGCTTTGAGAAGCAGGATTGAGAGGTTGGACATCGCACAATCCTGTAGGAGCGAGCCTTACAACGCAGCAACGAAGAGCTCGCGCGCAAGCTGGCTCCTACAATGCCCCTGTCAGAGACCGTAGCTCATCAGTCGCTCATAGCGACGCTTGAGCAACGCTTCGTGATCGAGTTTATTGAGCATGTCCAGCTGGGAGGCAAGCTCGGCACGAATCGAAGCGGAAGCCGCCACCGGATCACGGTGCGCGCCACCCAATGGCTCGGTGATGACCTTGTCAACAATACCCAGACCTTTCAAACGCTCGGCAGTAATGCCCATCGCTTCGGCAGCATCCGGCGCCTTTTCGGCGGTTTTCCACAGAATCGATGCACAACCTTCCGGCGAAATCACCGCATAGGTCGAGTACTGCAGCATGTTCAACTGATCGCAGACGCCGATTGCCAGCGCACCACCCGAACCACCTTCACCGATAACAGTGGCAATGATCGGGGTTTTGAGGCGCGACATCACCCGCAGGTTCCAGGCGATTGCTTCACTCTGGTTGCGCTCTTCAGCGTCAATCCCCGGGTAAGCGCCAGGGGTGTCGATGAAGGTCAGGATCGGCATCTTGAAACGTTCGGCCATTTCCATCAGACGGCAAGCCTTGCGGTAGCCTTCCGGGCGCGGCATGCCGAAGTTGCGGCGTACCTTTTCACGCACTTCACGGCCCTTCTGGTGACCAATCACCATGACTGGCTGATCGTCCAGACGGGCAATACCGCCAACAATGGCAGCGTCGTCCGAGAAATGGCGGTCGCCGTGCAGCTCATCGAACTCGGTGAAGATGTGCTCGATGTAGTCCAGGGTGTAAGGACGGCGCGGGTGACGGGCCAGACGGGCAATTTGCCAGCTGGTCAGCTTGCCGAAAATATCTTCAGTCAGCGTTTTGCTTTTGTCTTGCAGACGAGAGATTTCATCGCTGATGTTCAGCGAATTGTCGTTACCAACCAAGCGCAACTCTTCGATTTTGGCTTGCAGGTCAGCAATCGGCTGTTCGAAATCAAGAAAATTCGGGTTCATAAGCATCCGTCTTGGGTCGGCGGCAAAGCATGCCAGAAGAGTTAAAACCCAGCATTTGCTGGTGCTTTTAACCGAACTGGGGCAGCCGGTTGATCTGTATCGCGCCTACCTTAAGGGACAGGCGCTCTCAGGTCGAGATTAAAAATTAGGGTCGAGGTCAGGGCGCTTCTCGCACCCCTGACCGTCAACGGTATTGGAGGAAGACGTTGTCTCGCCCAAACTGGTCACGCAAGGCTTGAATCAAGCTGTCAGCCGGATCGATTCTCCAGGTCTCGCCAAACTGCAGCGTCGCCTTGGCCCCCACTCCGGTGTATTCCATGGTGATCGGGCATGCGCCGCGGTGTTTCTTGAACAAATCGCCCAGCCAGCGCAGTTGATCACCTTTGAGCGCGGACTGTACAACTTTCAGACGCAGGCTTTCGGCCAGGCTGGTTCGGGCGTCTTCCATGCTCATCACACGCTTGACCCGCAGGCGCAGGCCGCCGGAGAAGTCGTCATTGCTGACCTCACCTTCGACCACCACCATCGCATCCGTCTGCAACAGCGATTGCGCCGAATGGAATGCCTCGGCAAACAGCGAGGCTTCAATCCGTCCCGACCGGTCGTCGAGGGTGATGAAGCCCATCTTGTCGCCTTTTTTGTTCTTCATGACCCGCAAAGCGATGATCATGCCGGCAACCGTTTGAGTATCCCGGGCCGGCTTGAGATCAATGATCCGCTGACGGGCAAAACGGCGGATCTCGCCTTCATACTCGTCAATCGGATGGCCGGTCAGGTACAGGCCCAGGGTGTCTTTTTCGCCCTTCAAACGCTCTTTGAGCGTCAGCTCCTTGGCCTTGCGGTGATTGGCGTAGACGTCGGCATCCGCCTCGACAAACAGGCCGCCAAACAGGTCGGCATGCCCGCTGTCGTGGGTGCGGGCGGTTTGTTCGGCAGCCTTGATCGCCTCTTCCATCGCAGCCAGCAATACCGCGCGATTCTGGTCGATACTCGCCTGCCAGGCCTTGGGTTCATCATGGAAAAACGGCCCCAGACGGTCCAGCGCACCGCTACGGATCAGACCATCCAGGGTTCGCTTGTTGATGCGTTTGAGGTCGACCCGGGCGCAGAAATCGAACAAATCGGTGAATGGACCGTCCTGGCGAGCTTCGGTGATGGCCTCTACTGGCCCCTCGCCTACGCCCTTGATCGCACCCAGACCGTAAATGATCCGCCCTTCATCGTTAACCGTGAACTTGAACTCCGAAGCATTCACATCCGGCGCGTCGAGACGCAGCTTCATGGTGCGAATTTCTTCGATCAAGGTCACGACCTTGTCGGTGTTGTGCATATCCGCCGACAGTACCGCAGCCATGAACGGCGCCGGGTAATGGGTTTTCAGCCATGCCGTCTGGTACGACACCAGACCGTAGGCGGCAGAGTGGGATTTGTTAAAGCCATAACCGGCAAATTTCTCTACCAGGTCGAAAATGTTACCGGCAAGGTCGCCATCGATATTGTTGTTGGCACAACCCTCGATAAAGCCGCCGCGCTGCTTGGCCATTTCTTCGGGCTTTTTCTTGCCCATGGCCCGGCGCAACATGTCGGCACCACCCAGGGTGTAGCCGGCCATGACCTGGGCAATCTGCATCACCTGTTCTTGATACAGAATGATGCCGTATGTCGGGGCCAATACCGGCTTTAGCCCTTCGTACTGGTAGTCCGAGTGCGGGTACGCCAGTTCGGCACGACCGTGTTTACGGTTGATAAAGTCATCAACCATGCCTGACTGCAGCGGCCCCGGACGGAACAGGGCCACCAGTGCGATCAAGTCTTCCAGGCAGTCGGGCTTGAGCTTTTTGATCAGCTCCTTCATGCCCCGCGACTCAAGCTGGAACACTGCAGTGGTTTCGGCCTTTTGCAGCAACTGATAGGTCGGCTTGTCATCCAGCGGAATGAAGGCGATATCCAGAGGCGGCTCGTCTACCTTGGCGCGATCACGGTTGATGGTTTTCAGCGCCCAGTCGATGACTGTCAGGGTCCGTAGCCCCAGGAAGTCGAACTTCACCAGACCGGCCGACTCAACGTCGTCCTTGTCGAACTGGGTTACCAGGCCGCCGCCCTCTTCGTCGCAGTAAATCGGCGAAAAGTCGGTAAGTTTGGTCGGCGCGATTACAACGCCACCCGCGTGCTTGCCAACGTTACGGACTACGCCCTCGAGCTTGCGGGCCATGTCCCAGATCTCGGCCGCTTCTTCATCGACCTTGATGAAGTCACGCAGGATTTCTTCCTGCTCGTAGGCTTTTTCCAGGGTCATGCCGACTTCGAACGGAATCATCTTCGACAGACGGTCCGCCAGGCCGTAGGACTTGCCCTGGACCCGGGCCACGTCACGGATTACCGCCTTGGCAGCCATCGAACCAAAGGTAATGATCTGGCTTACCGCGTTGCGACCATACTTTTCGGCTACATACTCAATGACCCGGTCTCGACCATCCATGCAGAAGTCGACGTCGAAGTCGGGCATCGATACCCGTTCCGGGTTAAGGAATCGTTCGAACAGCAGGTCGTATTCCAGCGGATCAAGGTCGGTGATCTTCTGCACATAGGCCACCAGCGACCCGGCACCCGACCCTCGACCCGGGCCAACGGGTACGCCGTTGCTTTTAGCCCACTGGATAAAGTCCATTACGATCAGGAAGTAACCGGGGAACCCCATCTGGATGATGATATCCAGTTCGAAATTCAGCCGGTCGACATACACCTGGCGCCTGGCGTCATAGTCTTCGGTGGTGTCTTTAGGCAGCAGAACGCTGAGGCGATCTTCCAGACCGTCAAAGGACACCTTGCGGAAATACTCATCGATGGTCATGCCATCGGGAATCGGGAAGTTGGGCAAAAAGTGTTTGCCCAGTTTTACTTCGATGTTGCAGCGCTTGGCGATTTCAACCGAGTTCACCAGCGCCTCTGGCAAATCACTGAACAGCTCGGCCATTTCTTCGGCGCTTTTCAGGTACTGCTGGTCGCTGTAGTTTTTCGAGCGGCGCGGGTCGTCCAGCGCCCGGCCTTCACCGATGCAGACACGGGTTTCATGGGCTTCGAAGTCTTCTTGCCTGATGAAGCGCACATCGTTGGTCGCCACCAGTGGCGCGCCGACTGTCTCTGCCAGCGCTACCGCTGCATGCAGGTGCTCTTCGTCATTGGGACGTTTGGTGCGTTGAACCTCGAGATAGAACCGGTCCGGGAATACGGTCATCCATTCGCGGGCCAGAACCTCGGCCTCTTCAGTGTTGCCACTGATCAGCGCGATGCCGATTTCACCCTCCTTGGCTGACGAAAGCATGATCAGGCCTTCAGCAGCCTCGGCTACCCATTCGCGCTCGATAATGACCTGGCCGTTACGCTGGCCATCAATAAAGCCACGGGAGATCAGTTCAGTCAGATTGCGGTAGCCGACGCCATTCATCGCCAACAGGCTAAGGCGACTCACCGGGTTTTCCGGGTCTTTGTTCGACAACCACAGGTCAGCCCCGCAAATCGGCTTGATCCCGCCGCCCATGGCCGCTTTATAGAATTTGACCAAAGAACACATGTTGTTCTGGTCGGTCACCGCCACGGCGGGCATATTCATCCCGGCCAGGGTTTTGATCAGCGGTTTGATCCGCACCAGGCCATCGACCAGGGAGTATTCAGTGTGCAGGCGCAGGTGAACGAATGAAGCCGGCATGGTGATCCTGTCTTTAAGCTTTGAGAAACAACAAGGCCCGGATTGTACCGGGCCTTGGCAAAAACATCAGCCTTGGGGCTAAATCTCGGTCGCCTCGCGGGCTTCCCAGGCCCGACGCACCGGACCAAACGAACGCCGGTGTATCGGTGTGGGACCAAGGCGTTCCAGCGCCTCGAGGTGTACCGGGGTCGGATAACCCTTGTGTCCGCCGATGCCATAGCCGGGATAGATCAACTCAAAGGCGGCCATTTCCCGGTCACGACTGACCTTGGCCAGAATCGAAGCCGCTGCAATCGCCGGAACCTTGCTGTCGCCTTTAACCACGGCCTCAGCCGGCATCGCCAGTTTAGGGCAGCGGTTGCCATCGATCATGGCCAGCTTGGGGGTAATGCTCAGGCCTTCGACAGCCCGCTGCATGGCCAGCATGGTGGCGTGCAAAATATTCAGCTCGTCGATTTCTTCAACTTCGGCCCGGGCAATACACCAGCTCAGGGCTTTTTCGCAGATTTCGTCGTAGAGCTTTTCACGCCGCGCTTCGGTGAGCTTTTTCGAATCATTGAGCCCGGCGATGGGACGCGCAGGGTCAAGAATTACCGCTGCGGTCACTACCGCGCCGCACAACGGCCCGCGGCCCACCTCATCGACTCCGGCCACAAGGTCTTCGGCCAGATCGACCAGATTGAAGTCCAGCCCGATTTGCATGGTTACTTTACTCATTTGGATTGCGCAATCAGATCCAGCACCGCTTTGGCGGCCTGATTGGAAGCGTCGAGACGCAATGTACGGTGAATCTCGTCAAAGCCCCGGGTCTGCTCTTCGCCACCGTCCAGCAAGGGCAGCAGGGTTTGCGCCAATGCTTGCGGGGTAGCCGCATCCTGCAACAGTTCAGGCACCAACATCCGTTGAGCCAGCAAATTGGGCAATGACACGTAGGGACTTTTGACCAGACGCTTGAGAATCCAGTAGGTCAGACCTGCAAGACGATAAGCCACCACCATCGGGCGCTTGTACAGCAGCGCTTCCAGGGTGGCCGTACCGGATGCAATCAATACCGCATCACATGCCGCCAGGGCCAGATGCGAGCGGCCGTCGAGCAAGGTCAGGGGCAGATCACGCCCGACCAGCAACTGTTCGATTTGCGCCCGGCGCGCCGCATTGGCGCAAGGCAGGACAAACCGCACATCAGGTCGTGCTTCACGAATTTTTTGCGCAGCATCCAGAAACAGCCCGCCCAGCTTACCCACTTCGCCACCGCGACTGCCCGGCATCAAAGCGACCAGCGGCCCCTCAGGCAACCCCAGCTCGGCACGCGCACCGGCTTTGTCGGCCTCAAGCGGGATGGTGTCTGCCAGAGAGTGTCCGACGAAACGCACAGGTACACCGTGCTCTTCATAGAACCTGGCTTCAAACGGCAGCAAGGTCAGCATCAAATCGCAGCCTTCGCGGATTTTCAGCACTCGCTTCTGACGCCACGCCCACACGGAAGGGCTGACGTAGTGCACGGTTTTGATCCCGGCACGACGTAACTGGAGTTCGATATTGAGCGTGAAGTCAGGCGCATCGATGCCGATAAAGACATCGGGCCTTTCTGCGATCAGGGTCTGGACCAGAAGCTTGCGGCGCTTGAGCAATTCGCGCAAACGACCCAGCACCTCAACCAGCCCCATGACCGACAGTCGCTCCATCGGGAAGTAAGAGCTCATGCCCTCAGCTTCCATCAATGGGCCGCCGACGCCGATAAATTCGACATCAGGATGCTGTGCCTTGAGTGCCCGCATCAGCCCCGAGCCCAAAATGTCGCCCGAAGCCTCCCCTGCCACCAGCGCGATACGCAATCTAGCCATGACTAGCGCGTAATGCCGCGGGTGGAGGATTGAATCGACTCAACAAACATTGCAACTTCAGGGAATTGCGCAGCAGGCTCAGCCAGTTCGGCCAGCGCCTGATCAACGGTCAGGCCCTGGCGGTACACCACTTTATAGGCGCGGCGTAACGCGTGAATGGCGTCTTCACTGAAACCGCGACGGCGCATGCCTTCGAAGTTCATGCTGCGCGCTTGCGCAGGGCTGCCAAACACCGTCACAAATGCCGGTACGTCCTTGCCAATGGCGGTGCCCATGCCCGAGAAGCTGTGGGCGCCGATATGGCAGAACTGATGAACCAGAGTAAAACCGGACAGGATCGCCCAGTCACCCATGTGCACATGGCCCGCCAGGGCAGCGTTATTGACCAGAATGCAGTGATTGCCGATCACGCTGTCATGGCCGATGTGGGCATAAGCCATGACCAGATTGTGATCGCCCAGGGTTGTTTCGGCGCGATCCTGAATGGTACCGCGATGAATGGTGACCCCTTCACGAATGACGTTGTGGTCACCGATCACCAGGCGGGTTTCTTCGCCCTTGTACTTCAGATCAGGTGTGTCCTCGCCTACCGAAGAGAACTGGTAGATACGATTGTGCTTACCGATCCTGGTTGGGCCCTTGAGAATCACATGCGGCCCAATCACTGTCCCCTCGCCGATTTCCACACCTGCGCCGATGATCGACCATGGGCCGACCTCGACGTCGTCGGCCAATATGGCCGTCGGATCGATGATTGCGCGAGGGTCAATCAAACTCATAGTTTGCGTTCCGCACAGATAATTTCAGCCGAGCAAACCGGCTTTCCATCAACCGAAGCCTGGCACTCGAACTTCCAGATCTGACGCTTGCAGCTCAGAAATTTGGCTTCAAGAATCAGTTGATCACCCGGGGTGACCGGTTGACGGAAGCGCAGCTTGTCGGAGCCCACGAAATAGTAAAGCGTGCCGTCGGCAGGCTTGAGGTCGAGCATTTTGAAGCCAAGGATACCAGCTGCCTGAGCCATCGCTTCAATGATCAAAACGCCGGGCATGATTGGGTGCGCCGGAAAGTGACCGTTGAAAAAAGGTTCATTGATGCTGACATTCTTGTAGGCACGAATGCGCTTGTTCTCGATATCCAGATCCACTACGCGATCCACCAGCAGGAACGGGTAACGGTGGGGCAGATATTCGCGAATCTCGTTGATGTCCATCATTTCGTGGGGAAGCCTGTAATAAAGATTGGGCGCGCGCGACTAAGGCGCGCTCCTCTAGCAAATCAAGGAAGCAAACCAGTGGCTATGCACACTTGATATGGAAAATGTATTAGCCCTCTGAAGAAGCTTTACCGTCCGGGGTCACTTCCCCGACGTGCTTTTCCAGATGTTTAAGCCGTCTGGCGATATCGTCCAGCTGACGAATACGTGCCGCGCTCTTGCGCCATTCGGCCGCCGGCTGCATGGCGGTCCCTGAAGAATAGGCGCCTGGTTTGGTAATCGAGTGAGTCACCATCGTCATACCAGTCAAGAACACGTTGTCACAAATTTCAATGTGCCCCACCAAACCGACACCACCCGCCAACATGCAGTGCTTGCCGATTTTAGTGCTACCGGAAATGCCCACACAGGCAGCCATGGCCGTATGGTCACCGACCTGAACGTTATGGGCGATCTGGATCTGGTTATCCAGCTTGACGCCATTACCCAGCACCGTATCGGCCAAAGCACCGCGGTCGACGGCGGTGTTGACGCCAATTTCGACATCATCACCGATGGTTACCCCACCGATCTGCGCGATCTTTTGCCAGACACCCTTCTCGTTGGCAAAACCAAAACCCTCACCGCCCAGCACAGCACCCGACTGAATCACCACGCGCTTGCCGATGCGTACGTCGTGATAAAGCGTTACCCGTGGTGCCAGCCAGCCGCCCTCGCCGATTTCACAACGGGCCCCGATAAAGCAGTGGGGACCGACCGTGACGCCGGCAGCGATTCGAGCACCACTTTCAATTACCGCAAAAGCACCAATGCTGGCCAGCGGATCAATCACCGCATCAACAGCAATGACTGCCGTCGGGTGAATGCCGGGCGCCGCCTTGGGCTTGGGATCGAACAAGTGGGAAATTCGGGCATATGCCAGATAAGGATCAGGTACCAATAGCGCATCACCGACATAATCCTCGGCATCGTCCGGCTTGAGCAATACAGCTCCCGCGTGGCAGTCGACAAGGAATTTTCGGTACTGGGGATTGGCCAGAAAGCTCAACTGAGCTGGGCCAGCCTCTTGTAAAGTGGCTAGCCCAGTAATTTCTTTCTCCGCGCTGCCACGCAAGGTGGCACCGAGGAACTCGGCCAATTGGCCGAGTTTTATAGTCGCAGTCATAATTACTTCAGCTGATTCATGCGCTCGATAACCTGGCGAGTGATGTCGTACTGAGGTTTGACATCAATCACAGCACCACGCTCGAATACCAGGTCAAAGGCACCTTTCTTGATGACTTCTTCAACAGCGCTGTCCAGTTTTGGCTTGAGCTGTTTCAGCATTTCACGGTCAGCAACTGCTTTGGCTTCGTTCAGTTCCTTGGACTGGAACTGGAAATCGCGGGCCTTTTGCTTGAATTCAAGCTCCAGACGCTCACGCTCGCCCTGCTGCATTTTGTCGCCGCCTTTTACCAGACGATCCTGAATACCCTTGGCGCTGCTTTCCAGGCTTTTGAGCTTGGTCAGTTGCGGGCCAAATTTCTTCTCGGCATCCACTGCATAACGCTTGGCAGCGTCAGATTCCAGCAATGCCATCTGATAGTTCAGTACGGCAATTTTCATATCAGCAAAGGCTGGGCCAGCGACCAGGACCGAAGCCAGGAGAACCAATTGAGTCAACTTGCGCACGATGCACTCCTAAAAAATCTGTTGTCTGTGTCTAAAGTCAGGCTTTTAGAAAGTCTGGCCGAGGGAGAACTGGAATACCTGGGTATCTGCGTCATCCGGTTTCTTGACCGGCATTGCCAAGCTGAAGCTTAGCGGGCCAAGTGCAGTCACCCAGGTCACGCCAACACCGACAGAGCTGGCCATATTGCTAAAGCTGATGTCGCAATCCTTGGTATCGCCCTTGCAGTTGGTGTCGAACACGTTACCAACATCCCAGAACACAGAGGTCCGCAGGGAGCGCTGATCTTTGACGAACGGCATCGGGAACAGAACTTCCACACCGCCCTGGATCAGCACGTTACCACCAAATGGTAGCGGATCCTGATCAGGGTCAGCGATGGTGCCCGGGTTTTTACCCGAGCTAGGCGTGCTGCGAGGGCCCAGAGCGCTGTCCTTGAAACCACGTACCGAGTTGAAACCACCGGCGTAGTAGTTCTCGTAGAACGGCAGGCCTTCAGTCGAACCGTAACCGTCGCCATAGCCCAGCTCAGTGTGCAGGCGCATGGTGTAAGTGTCGGTCAACGGCTGGAACAGCTGGGCACGGTAGTCTAGCTTGTAGAACTGCAGGTCGCTGCCAGGAATCGTGCTTTCAAGCACCAGGCTCTGCGAGCTGCCGCGTGTTGGCAGTACACCTTTGTTCAGGGTCGATTCAGACCAGCCGACCGATGCCTTGAAGTTGAGGTACTTGGTGCCTTCACGGTTTACGAAGTCGAAAATCTCGTCAACGGTGTACTGACCGGTACTGATTTCATCCTGCTGCACGGTCAGACCATAGGTCAGACGCGAAGTGTCGCTGATCGGGTAGCCCATGCTGACGCCTGCACCCAGGCTGTCAACGGAGTAGTTGGCAACGTCAACGTCCAGATCTTTGTAGTCAGTGGTGCGGTAGAACACGTTGTAGCCCAGGCTTACGCCATCTGCAGTCCAGTACGGATCAACGTAGCTGAAGTTGTAGCGGCTCTGGTATTCGCTGCGGGTCAGGCCAATGCTGACCTTGTTACCCGTACCCAGGAAGTTGTTCTGCGTGATCGAGCCACCCAGGATCAAACCGGCGCTCTGGGCAAAACCGACGCTGGCAGTGATCGAACCCGAAGCCTGTTCTTCTACGGCGTAGTTCACGTCAACCTGGTCGTCAGTGCCTGGCACAGCCGGAGTTTCAACGTTCACTTCCTTGAAGAAGCCCAGACGCTCAAGGCGAACCTTGGACTGGTCAATCAGGTAAGTCGAAGCCCAGCCACCTTCCATCTGGCGCATTTCGCGACGCAGAACCACGTCTTCAGACTTGGTGTTGCCGCGGTAGTTGATGCGGTTCACGTAAGCACGCTTGCCCGGATCAACCACAAAAGTGATGGCTACCGTGTGATCTTCAGGGTTTGGCTGAGGCACACCGTTCACGTTGGCGAAGGTGTAGCCCTCGTTACCCAGACGACGGGTAATCAGTTCGGAGGTAGTGGTCATCAGCTTGCGCGAGAACACCTGCCCTGGCTGAACCAGCAACAGCGATTTGATCTGGTCTTCAGGAACCTTGAGGTCACCGCTCAGTTTCACTTCGCCGACATTGTATTTTTCGCCTTCATTCACGTTGACCGTGATGTAGACGTTCTTCTTGTCGGGGGTGATCGATACCTGGGTCGAAGCGATATCCATATTGATATAGCCGCGATCGAGGTAGTAAGAGCGCAGACGCTCAAGGTCACCCGACAGTTTTTCACGAGCATACTTGTCGTCATTCTTGAAGAACGACAGCCAGTTCGTGGTTTTCAGTTCGAAGAGGTCAACCAGATCTTCTTCAGGGAAGACGGTGTTGCCCACCACGTTGATGTGCTGGATAGCAGCAACCGTGCCTTCATTGATGTTGACCTTCAGGGCAACGCGGTTACGCGGCTCGGGCACCACTTCGGTGTCAACCGTGGCCGAGTAGCGGCCCTGGGCAACATACTGGCGTTGCAGCTCGTTGCGTACACCCTCAAGGGTTGCACGCTGGAAGATTTCACCTTCGGCCAGGCCCGACTGTTTGAGCCCTTTCATCAGGTCATCAGTGGAGATCGCCTTGTTACCGTCGATGGTGATGCTGGAGACGGATGGACGTTCGACAACCGTAATGACAAGCACATTGCCATCACGACCCAGTTGGATATCCTGAAAGAAACCGGTTTTGAACAACGCACGAGTGGATTCCACCAAACGGCGGTCATCCGCTACTTCACCCACGTTCAGAGGCAACGCACCAAACACGCTACCGGCGGAAACCCGCTGCAGCCCGTTGACACGAATATCAGAGATAGTGAAGGACTCGGCGTGAACTTCGGCGATCATCAGTACGGCGAGAACCGCAGTTAGCAGCAGACGTTTCATGAAGTCCTTTCTTATTCCAACTGGCAATAAACAAACTGCCGCAAAATGCGGCAGATTCGCAATTCAGCGAAGTGTTTACAGACGTCCCAGATCGTTGACCAGAGCAAGCAACATCACCCCGATCACCAAACTGATACCGATCTGCATCCCCCAACCCTGCACCCGATCCGACAAGGGACGACCACGCGCCCACTCGATCAGATAAAACAATAAATGCCCCCCATCCAGTACAGGGATGGGCAACAAATTCAGAACCCCAAGGCTAATACTCAGATAAGCCAGGAAACTCAGGAAATCCACGACGCCCGACTGGGCAGAAGCGCCCGCCACTTTAGCAATGGTTATCGGTCCACTCAAGTTTTTTACCGAGAGCTCACCGAACAACATTTTCTTCAGCGAATCGAGAGTCAATACGCTCATGGTCCACGTACGCTTTGCACCCTCCCCGATTGCGGCGAGCGGGCCGTAACTGACCTCACGAATCATTGCCGGTGGCCAATCGACACCTTTGGCCCCCGCCCCCAGATAGCCGGTTGCCGCCTTACCTTCGCCGCGAGCCGCCAGGGTAACAGGGACATCAAGCGCAACCCCGTCGCGCTCGACATGCAACACAACACGGGAGTCCGGCCGCACGCGAACCCAGTCAACCACCTGCTGCCAGTCGTTGATGGCCTGATCGTTGATGGCCAACAGCTTGTCACCGATTTTAAGTCCGGCAGCCTGTGCCGGGCCTTTCGGGTCAAGCTCTGCCAGCACTGCCGGCAACTCGGGGCGCCACGGGCGAATACCCAGCGACTTGATCGGATCCGGCTCGTCAGCAGACTTGAGCCAGTCATGCAGGATCAACTGATGCGAAGTCTCGACATCCGAGCCCGGCCCGCGTACTGCGATCTGGATAGAACCGCTTTCACCCAGACGGCGGACCAGTTGCAGGTTTACGTTCGACCAGCCAACGGTCGGCTCGCCGTCGATGGCAACGATTTCCTGGCCGGCCACAAGGCCGGCCTGAGCTGCCAGGCTGGCGCTTTCTACGGCACCGATTACAGGCCGCACCTGCTGGCTGCCCATCATTGCCAGCACCCAGAAAAACACCATCGCCAACAAGAAGTTGGCGATCGGCCCGGCGGCGACAATGGCTATGCGCTGACCAACGGTCTTGCGATTGAAGGACTGATCCAGCTGATCGGCGGGAACCTCGCCTTCGCGCTCGTCGAGCATTTTCACGTAGCCACCCAACGGGATGGCTGCAATGACAAACTCGGTACCCTTGCGGTCATGCCAGCGCAGCAAAGGCGTACCGAAACCCACGGAGAAACGTAGAACCTTGACGCCGCAACGGCGCGCCACCCAAAAGTGACCGAATTCATGAAAAGTGACCAGCACACCCAATGCCACCAGGGTGCCAACAATCATATATAGCGCACTCATCTACTTTCTCCGCGATCCTGTCCGGTTCCGGCAAGCACCACTTATCAGCCGTTACGACTCAACCACTGTTCAGCCCGCATTCGCGCCTTGGTATCGGCGGCGAAGACCGCCTCTAACTCGTCTACTGCAACCACAGGCTCACTGTTCAAAACGTCTTCGATGATACGGGCAATTTGCGGGTAACGGATTCGGCCATCAAGAAAGGCCGCAACCGCTACTTCGTTCGCCGCATTCAGCATCGCCGGCGCACTGTTGCCCGCCATGGCCGCTTCACGGGCCAGGCGCAAGCAGGGAAAGCGCTGCTCATCCGGGCGCTGGAAATCAAGACGCGCAACTGCAAACAGATCCAGCGGCGCGACCCCCGAATCAATGCGCTCAGGCCATGCCAGGGCATTGGTAATCGGAGTGCGCATATCCGGATTACCCAGCTGGGCAAGCACCGAACCGTCCACATAATCGACCAGCGAATGAATCACGCTTTGCGGATGGATGACCACCTCGACCTGGTCCGGTCTGGCGTCAAACAGCCAGCAAGCCTCGATCAACTCCAGGCCCTTGTTCATCATGCTGGCAGAGTCTACGGAAATCTTGCGCCCCATCGACCAGTTGGGATGGGCACAGGCCTGATCCGGCGTAACGTGCTCAAGCTCCGCCAGGGGGGTCTGGCGAAAAGGTCCGCCAGACGCCGTCAACAGAATCCGGCGAACGCCAACATTAGTCAGGCCTCGGGCGAAATCCTGCGGCAGGCACTGGAAAATGGCGTTGTGCTCACTATCGATGGGCAACAGCACCGAACCACTGCGGCGAACAGCCTGCATAAACAGGTCGCCGGTCATCACCAGCGCTTCTTTATTCGCCAACAGGATTTTTTTGCCTGCATTGACCGCTGCCAGTGTCGGACGCAAGCCCGCAGCACCAACAATCGCCGCCATGACCGAATCAACCTCGGGCGCCGAAGCAATCTGGCACAGGCCTTCCTCACCCACCAGGACCTCGACACCGAGCCCTGCCGAGCGCAGGCCGGCCAGCAACTGGCTGGCCGCACGATCATCCGGCACTACCACAACCTTTGGCTTGTGGGTAATGCACAACGCCAGCAGCTCGGCGAGACGGCTGTAACCGCTCAAACCGAACACCTGATAGCGATCAGGGTGACGGGCAACAACATCCAGGGTGCTCAGGCCAATCGAACCCGTAGCCCCCAGAACAGTAATCTGTTGTGGACGGCTCATGACGCCGCCATCCACAGCAATACAGCAAATACCGGGATCGCCGCAGTCAAACTGTCGATGCGGTCCAGAACACCACCATGGCCAGGCAGCAGGTTACTGCTGTCCTTGATCCCGGACTGGCGTTTGAACATGCTTTCGGTGAGGTCACCCACCACCGAAATCAATACGATCACGCCAGCACCGACCAGTGCGGCAAACATCTCGGAGGCGCTCCAGCCACGCGCCACACCGACCGCAGCGGTGATCAGCAAGCTCAGCAACAAGCCGCCAAATACACCCTCCCAGCTTTTGCCCGGACTGACTTTCGGTGCCAGCTTGCGCTTGCCGAATTTACGCCCCGAGAAATAGGCGCCGATATCGGCACCCCACACCAGAACCATCACTGCCATGATCAACCAGTTACCCAGCGCCATCGCCTTGATCAGCACCAGACCCTGCCAGGCCGGCAACAGAATCAACAGGCCGATGACCAGTTTGGTCGCAGTCGTTGACCAGTGCACCGCTGATTGCGGAAAGGTCAGCACCAGGTAGGTTGCCACTGCCCACCATAGAACCGCAGCACCCAGCACCCATGGCGCCAGATCAGGGAATATGTGCAGGCCAAACAGCAGCAAGGCTACAACCGCAGCAAAGGCAACGCGGGCCGGCTGAGCTTCAAAGCCCGCCAGGCGTGCCCATTCCCAGGCCCCCAGGGTCACGACCAGGCCAATAAACAGCGCAAAGCCGGCCCCCTCAAGCAGGAAAAAACCGCACAGGGCAATTGGCAGCAAGATAAGAGCAGTAATGATTCGTTGTTTAAGCATTAAACCCGGGCTCCAGCCTCAACCTGCTCGCTCGTTTTACCGAAGCGGCGCTGGCGAGAAGCGAAATCAGCCAATGCATGACGCATGGCTTCGTGTTTGAAGTCCGGCCAGAACAGGTCGGAGAAGTACAACTCGGAATAGGCCAGCTGCCACAGCAGAAAATTGCTGATGCGATGCTCGCCACCGGTGCGAATGCACAGATCAGGCAAAGGCAGATCACCCGTTACCAGACAGGCTTGCAACACGTCAGGGGTGATGTCTTCAGGCTGCAAATGCCCTGCCTGCACCTGACGCGCCAACTGCTGAGCGGCCTGGGCGATGTCCCACTGACCGCCGTAGTTAGCGGCGATCTGCAGCACAAAGCGCTCAGAACCCGCAGTCATTGCTTCCGCTTCACGCATCGCCATTTGCAAATCGGGATGAAAGCGTGAGCGGTCGCCAATGATCCGCAGACTGATGTTGTTTTCATTGAGGCGCTTGGCCTCACGACGCAGTGCCCGGAAGAACAAGTCCATCAAGGCACTGACTTCTGCTGCCGGGCGCTGCCAGTTTTCACTGGAGAACGCGAACAGCGTCAGCACCTCGACCTTGGCCTGGGCACACACTTCAATCACTGCGCGAACCGCATCCACTCCCGCTTTATGCCCGGCAACACCCGGCATAAAGCGTTTTTTCGCCCAGCGATTATTACCGTCCATAATGATGGCGACGTGTCGCGGCACCGATGACGGCTCAGCCTGCTTGGTCATTTCCATAAAACGCCCAGACCCTTATACGGCCATCAGGTCAGCTTCTTTCTGCTTGGTGGCAGTTTCGATATCAGCTACAGCCTTGTCGGTCAGCTTCTGAATATCATCAGCAGCACGACGCTCTTCGTCTTCGCTGATTTCTTTTTCCTTGACCAGATCTTTCAACTGGCTCAGCGCATCGCGACGAATATTACGCACAGCAATGCGGGCATCTTCAGCTGCGTCACGGGCCTGCTTGGCGAACACCTTGCGGGTTTCTTCAGTCAGGGCAGGCATGGAGATCAGCAGCAATTCGCCCAGGTTGGTCGGATTGAGGTTCAGACCGGCGCTCTGGATTGCCTTGTCTACCGCACCGAGCATATTGCGCTCGAACGCTACGACTTGCAGGGTACGGGAGTCTTTGACAGTGATGTTGGCCACTTGGCTGATCGGAGTATCCGAGCCGTAGTAAGGCACCATCACGCTACCCAGAATGCTCGGGTGAGCCTTGCCGGTACGGATCTGGCCAAATGCATGGGACAGAGATTCCAGCGATTTCTGCATGCGCGTTTGAGCGTCTTTTTTGATTTCGTTGATCATTGTTGACCTTCCTCGATCAGAGTGCCTTCAGCGCCGCCATGGACAATATTAAGCAGGGCGCCGGGCTTGTTCATGTTAAATACACGCAATGGCATTTTATGGTCGCGGCACAAGCAGATAGCCGTCAGGTCCATTACGCCCAGCTTGCGATCCAGTACTTCATCGTAAGTCAGATGATCGAACTTCTCGGCATGCGGGTCTTTGAATGGATCTGCGGTGTACACGCCGTCGACCTTGGTTGCCTTGAGCACCACATCAGCGTCAATTTCAATGGCACGCAAACAGGCAGCCGAATCCGTCGTGAAGAATGGATTACCAGTACCTGCAGCAAAAATCACCACATCCTTGGCGTTCAGGTGACGCATGGCTTTGCGACGATCGTAATGATCAGTCACGCCCACCATGGAAATGGCCGACATTACGATGGCGGAGATATTCGCACGTTCCAGCGCGTCGCGCATGGCCAGGGCGTTCATCACGGTTGCCAGCATGCCCATATGGTCGCCTGTAACGCGATCCATACCTGCAGCACTCAGCGCAGCCCCACGGAACAGGTTGCCACCACCAATCACCAACCCTACCTGAACACCGATACCAACCAGCTGGCCGACTTCCAGCGCCATGCGGTCGAGAACTTTGGGATCGATCCCGAACTCTTCAGAGCCCATCAGGGCTTCGCCGCTTAGCTTGAGTAGAATGCGTTTATAGCGAGCTTGATAACCACTGCCCTGCTGAGCCATTGCGAATCTCTCCTGCCGCGTTTTATAAAAAATCTGTGCGAGGCTGTTTACAGCCCGCGCTTACTCTAGCTGGCACTGCACAGCAGCACCATCGGAACACTATTTTGTAAACCGGTTCCGCCGGGAAGGGAAAATCCCCACCCATTTGAAAAGAGGCTGCGCGCGTGAGCGGGCAGCCTCTTCGGGTCGACAGTTTAGAACCGTCTTATTGCTTGCTTGCAGCCACTTGTGCAGCAACTTCAGCAGCGAAGTCATCAACTGGCTTCTCGATACCGTCGCCTACTTTGAAGTAGGTGAAGGAAACGATTTCAGCGCCGGCTTTCTTGGCCAGTTCGCCGACCTTGATTTCCGGGTTCTTAACGAAAGCTTGTTCAACCAGGCTGGCTTCAGCCAGGAACTTGCTGATACGACCGGCAACCATTTTTTCAACGATTTCTGCTGGCTTGCCTTTGATCTTGTCTTCGTTGAGGCTCATGAACACGGTTTTTTCGCGTTCGATAGCGTCAGCGGAAACTTGCGATGGCAGCAGGAACTCAGGGTTGCTTGCAGCTACGTGCATGGCGATGTCACGTGCCAGCTCGGCGTTGCCGCCTTTCAGAGCTACTACAACACCGATCTTGTTGCCGTGCAGGTAAGCATCAACAACGTCGCCTTCGATGCGGGCCAGGCGACGGATGTTTACGTTCTCGCCTACTTTACCAACCAGAACCAGACGATCAGCTTCTTGCGAAGCGATCAGCGGAGCTGCGTCGGTCAGCTTCTCAGCGAAAGCTTTTTCTACGCTGTCAGCAACGAATTTTTTGAAGTCGTCTTGCAGAGCCAGGAAGTCGGTTTGCGAGTTAACTTCAAGAATAACGGCAGATTTGCCATCTTCAGCAACTTTAACTGCGATAGCGCCTTCAGCAGCAACGTTGCCTGCTTTTTTGGCAGCCTTGATGGCGCCCGAAGCACGCATGTCATCAATGGCTTTTTCGATGTCGCCGCCAGCCTTGGTCAAGGCTTTCTTGCAATCCATCATGCCTTCGCCGGTACGCTCACGCAGTTCTTTAACCAACGCTGCAGTAATCTCTGCCATTTCAAAATTCCTCTTGGATAGGTTTTCAACCATTCCACCCGACCGAACGGGCGTTCAATTCGTGTGAAGCATGCCTCGATACAACCCTGCCAGCCGCAATCTGATACAGCAACGCCAGGGCAACTTCCAACAAATGGATTTCGAGGTGGCAAAAAGGGGGCCAAGCCCCCTTTTTGCGTACTGAGTAAACGCTAGGCGTTAATTACTCAGCCTTCAACTACCGCTGCAGCCGGAGCTTCTTCGACGAAAACGTCGGTGCCGCCAGCAACGTGGTTACGGCCTTTGATCACAGCATCAGCCATCGCACCCATGTACAGCTGGATAGCGCGGATTGCGTCATCGTTACCCGGGATGATGTAGTCAACACCTTCTGGGCTGCTGTTGGTATCGACAACGCCGATAACCGGGATACCCAACTTGTTAGCTTCGGTGATCGCGATACGCTCGTGATCAACGTCGATAACGAACAGTGCGTCTGGCAGACCGCCCATGTCCTTGATACCACCCAGGCTACGATCCAGCTTTTCCAGATCGCGAGTGCGCATCAGCGCCTCTTTCTTGGTCAGCTTGGCGAAAGTACCGTCTTCGGCCTGGATTTCAAGGTCACGCAGACGCTTGATGGAAGCACGGATGGTTTTGAAGTTGGTGAGCATGCCGCCCAACCAGCGGTGATCAACGTACGGCGAACCGCAACGGGTTGCTTCTTCAGCAACGATCTTGCCAGCGGAACGCTTGGTGCCGACGAACAGAATCTTGTTTTTGCCCTGGGCCAGACGCTCTACGAAAGTCAAAGCTTCGTTGAACATTGGCAGGGTTTTTTCAAGGTTGATGATGTGGATCTTGTTACGCGCGCCAAAGATGTATTTACCCATCTTCGGGTTCCAGTAACGGGTTTGGTGACCGAAGTGCACACCGGCCTTCAGCATATCGCGCATGTTGACTTGGGACATGGTAGTTCCTTAGTAAGTCGGGTTAGGCCTCCACGTATCCCAACGACCAACCAGCAGCTTCGAGCTGAAGGCACCCAGGTCATCGTGTCGATACGTGTGTGGGTTTGTGCTTAGCGGGCTATACCCGGAAAGCGGCGCATTTTATACCACAAGATGCGCAAAAAACGAAACACGGAATCAGACTTTCTTCCTCGCCCTTTTGCGCAGGGTCTGGAATAGAGCCAGAATGCCCCATTCTATTAAGAGAAGCGATGGCGAGAGGCCCATGATTATCGCCGACCGTCTGTTAGAATCGCATTTTTATGGCGGTGTGCAGCAGCAAAGCACCCCCGCAATCCTGATGATGAGCGCCAACGCGCGAAGAGAGCCCGAATGACCGTCACCCTCAAAACCCCCGAGGACATCGCAAAAATGCGTATCGCCGGCAAACTGGCCGCCGAAGTCCTGGAAATGATTGCCGAGCACGTCAAGCCCGGCGTTACCACCGAAGAGCTGGACCGCATCTGCCATGACTATATTGTCAACGTGCAGCAGGCCATCCCCGCTCCGCTCAACTACAAAGGCTTTCCGAAGTCCATCTGCACCTCGATCAACCATGTGGTGTGCCACGGCATCCCGGGCGACAAGGTGCTGAAAGACGGTGACACCCTGAATATCGACGTTACCGTCATCAAGGACGGTTACCACGGCGATACCAGCCGCATGTTCCACGTCGGCAAGGTACCGGTCTGGGCCGAGCGCCTGTCGCAAGTGACCCAGGAATGCATGTACAAGGCCATTGAAATCGTCAAACCGGGCTGCCGCCTGGGCGACATCGGCGAAGTGATCCAGAAGCACGCTGAAAAGAACGGCTTCTCGGTAGTTCGCGAGTTCTGCGGTCACGGCATCGGCAAGGTCTTCCACGAAGAGCCGCAAATCCTGCACTACGGTCGCGCCGGCACCGGCATGGAACTCAAAGCAGGCATGACCTTCACCATCGAGCCGATGATCAACCAGGGCAAAGCCGATACCAAGGTTCTGGGTGATGGCTGGACCGCAATCACCAAGGACCGCAAGCTGTCAGCGCAGTGGGAACACACCCTGCTGGTGACCGAGACGGGCTACGAGATCTTCACCCTGCGCAGCGATGACACCATCCCTCGCGTTTCGGCCTGATACCTCAAGCAGTCTCTATATAGATTCTCCCTATATAAAAGCCTTACAGCGATAGGAAAGCCAATCGATGCCGCAGGTGGATCCCGAACTTTTTGACCGCGGCCAGTTCCAGGCCGAACTGGCGTTGAAGGCAAGCCCCATTGCCGCTTTCAAAAAGGCCATCCGCCAGGCGCGAGAGGCTCTGGACGAACGCTTTCGCAGTGGCCGCGATATTCGACGCCTGATCGAAGATCGCGCCTGGTTCGTCGACAATATCCTGCAACAGGCGTGGGATCAGTTCAGCTGGAGCAACCAGGCCGATATCGCCCTGGTTGCCGTCGGCGGCTACGGCCGTGGCGAACTGCACCCCTACTCCGACATCGATTTGCTGATCCTGCTGGACAACGCCGATCACGAAATTTTCCGCGACTCCATCGAACGCTTTCTGACCCTGCTCTGGGACATCGGTCTCGAAGTTGGCCAGAGCGTGCGCTCGGTGGACGAATGCGCCGAGCAGGCCCGTGCCGACCTGACCATCATCACCAACCTGATGGAAAGCCGTACCGTGGCCGGCCCTGAGCGCCTGCGCCAGCGCATGCTGGACGTCACCAGTACCTCCCACATGTGGCCCAGCAAGGATTTCTTTCTGGCCAAGCGTGCCGAGCAGAAAGCTCGTCACCACAAATACAACGACACGGAATACAACCTGGAGCCCAACGTCAAAGGCTCACCGGGCGGCCTGCGCGATATCCAGACCATTTTGTGGGTGGCCCGACGTCAGTACGGCACCCTCAATCTGCGCGCCCTGGCGGGTGAAGGTTTCCTGGTCGAGAGCGAGCACGCCCTGCTGGCATCCTCGCAAGAGTTCCTGTGGAAAGTCCGCTACGCCCTGCACATGCTCGCCGGCCGCGCTGAAGACCGCCTGCTGTTTGATCATCAACGCAGCATCGCCGAGTTGCTCGGCTTTACCGGCGAAGATACCAAACAGACCATCGAAAACTTCATGCAGCAGTACTACCGGGTGGTCATGAGCATCGCCCAGCTCAGCGATCTGATCATCCAGCACTTCGAAGAAGTGATTCTGGCCCCCGACGACGCCGCGCCGCCTGCCCCGCTGAACTCGCGCTTCCAGCTGCACGATGGCTACATCGAGGCCACCAGCGACCATGTGTTCAAACGCACGCCGTTTGCCATGCTCGAAATTTTCCTGCTGATGGCCCAGCACCCCGAGATCAAGGGCGTGCGGGCCGATACCATTCGTCTGTTGCGCGAACACCGCTACCTGATCGACGACGACTTCCGTAAAGACATCCGCAACACCAGCCTGTTTATCGAGCTGTTCAAGTGCAAGATCGGCATCCATCGCAACCTGCGCCGGATGAACCGCTACGGCATTCTCGGACGCTACCTGCCCGAATTCGGCTTTATCGTCGGGCAAATGCAGCACGACCTGTTCCACATCTATACCGTCGATGCCCACACCCTGAACCTGATCAAGCATCTGCGTAAATTGCAGTACACCCAGGTGTCAGAGAAATTCCCGCTGGCCAGCAAGCTGATGGCCAAGCTGCCCAAGCCCGAACTGATTTACCTGGCCGGGCTGTATCACGATATCGGCAAAGGCCGGCATGGCGACCACTCCGAGATTGGCGCGGTAGATGCCGAGGCGTTCTGCATCCGCCACCAGTTGCCGCAGTGGGATACACGCCTGATCGTGTGGCTGGTGCAAAATCACCTGGTGATGTCGACCACCGCCCAGCGCAAGGATCTGTCCGACCCTCAGGTCATCCATGACTTCGCCCAGATCGTGGGCGACGAAACCCGTCTCGACTACCTGTACGTCCTGACCGTGGCCGATATCAATGCCACCAACCCGACCCTGTGGAACTCGTGGCGCGCCAGCCTGTTGCGCCAGCTTTACACCGAAACCAAGCGCGCACTGCGTCGCGGCCTGGAAAACCCGGTTGATCGCGAAGAGCAGATCCGCCAGACCCAGAGTGCCGCGCTGGACATATTGGTGCGCAACGGCAACGACCAGGACGACGTGGAACAACTCTGGTCCCAGCTTGGCGACGACTACTTCCTGCGCCATACCTCGGCCGATGTGGCCCTGCACACCGAGGCCATCCTGCAACAACCGGCCGATGGCGGCCCGCTGGTACTGATCAAGGAAACCACCCAGCGCGAGTTCGAAGGCGGCACCCAGATTTTCATCTACGCGCCCGACCAGCATGACTTCTTTGCCGTAACCGTGGCCGCGATGGATCAGCTCAACCTGAACATTCATGACGCGCGAATCATCACCTCCAGCAGCAAGTTCACCCTCGATACCTACATCGTGCTCGACAACGACGGCGAAACGATCGGCAATAACCCGGCCCGCGTCGAGAGAATCCGCAAGGGCCTGACTGAAGCGCTGCGCAACCCCGATGACTACCCCAACATCATCCAGCGCCGGGTTCCCCGCCAGCTCAAGCATTTTGCTTTCCCGCCCCAGGTGACGATTCACAATGACGCGCAGCGCCCGGTGACCGTACTGGAACTCAGCGCACCCGACCGGCCCGGCCTGCTGGCCCGTATCGGGATGATTTTTCTGGAGTTCGACCTGTCGTTGCAGAACGCCAAGATTGCCACCCTGGGCGAGCGCGTCGAAGACGTGTTTTTCGTTACTGACGAAAACAATCAGCCGCTGTCCGATCCGCAGCTGTGCATGCGTTTGCAGGAAGCCATCGTTAAACAGCTGACCGTCGACAAAGACTCAACCCCTGAACCGTGGCGCCTGAGCATTTAAGCGCCGCCGAGCGAGACCCGCATCCAATGAACAACGCTCTAAACCAGCTTCAGCCTTATCCGTTCGAAAAACTGCGCGCCCTGCTTGGCAGCGTGCAGCCCAACACCGACAAACGCCCGATTGCGTTGTCCATTGGCGAACCCAAACACCGCTCGCCGGATTTCGTGGCCAAGGCCCTTGCCGACAACCTGGACCAGATGGCGGTCTACCCGACCACCCTCGGCATCCCGGCCCTGCGCGAAGCCATTGGCGGCTGGGCCGAGCGACGTTTCCAGGTGCCAAAAGGCTGGCTCGACCCGGCGCGCAACATCCTGCCGGTCAACGGTACCCGTGAAGCGCTGTTTGCCTTCACCCAGACCGTGGTCAACCGTGGCGACGACGCGCTGGTGATCAGCCCGAACCCGTTCTACCAGATCTACGAAGGCGCAGCGTTCCTCGCCGGCGCCAAACCGCACTACCTGCCGTGCCTGGCAGAGCATGGCTTCAACCCGGACTTCGACGCCGTAGCGGCCGAGACCTGGGACAACTGCCAGATCCTGTTCCTGTGCTCACCGGGCAACCCGACGGGCGCGCTGATCCCCCTCGACACCCTGAAAAAACTGATCGCCCTGGCTGACAAACATGACTTCGTGATTGCCGCCGACGAGTGCTACAGCGAACTGTACTTCGACGAGCAGACACCGCCCGTCGGCCTGCTGAGCGCCTGCGTAGACCTGGGTCGTGAAGATTTCAAACGCTGCGTGGTATTCCACAGCCTGTCCAAGCGCTCCAACCTGCCAGGCCTGCGCTCGGGTTTCGTGGCCGGTGACGCCGAGATCCTCAAGGCATTTTTGCTGTATCGCACCTACCACGGCTGCGCCATGCCGGTTCAAACCCAGCTGGCCAGCATTGCGGCCTGGAACGACGAAGCCCACGTGCGCACCAACCGCGACCTGTATCGCGAGAAGTTCGATGCGGTGCTGGAAATCCTGGGCCCGGTCCTCGACGTACAGCGCCCGGACGGCGGCTTTTACCTGTGGCCCAAAGTTGAAGGGGATGACGCAGACTTTTGCCGCGACCTGTTCGCCGAAGAACAGGTGACTGTGGTCCCGGGCTCGTACCTGTCCCGCGAAGTCGACGGCTTCAACCCCGGCGCCGGCCGCGTGCGCATGGCACTGGTAGCGCCGCTGGCAGAATGCGTAGAAGCCGCAGAACGGATTCGCGAGTTCATTCTGCGCCGCAAATAACCTCCAGACCTGCAACAGCGAACTTGCCCCGCGATCTTTAAAGATCATGAGGCGAGCTCGCTGCTGCAGATGTCGGGCTACTTCACGGTTCCCAGGTTGGCCTCGCTCAAGTCCAGATCCCGCAGGACTTCACTGAGTACGTCATCACCGATTTCATGGTGGCGACGCAAGCTGTACAGCTCCAGCCGCTGCGCCCTGAGCGCCTTGAGCCGCAAACGGCTTTCCAGATGGTCCATCTGCGACGCCAGCGCCTGAGCTTCCGCCGAATCATTGAACACCTCAAGCTGATGCCGGTACTCGGACATGATCCGCGCCTTCAATTCAGCCGCCAATGCCGCCAGCGCAGCATCCTGCTTCTCGGGCTCGACCACCTCTTCAGCCTCCAGCGCATGAATCGCCGCTTCCGCCGTGCGCCGCCACGCCTCGCGCACTTCAGCCCGCATGGCATCGTCCTGACTCTTGGGGATACCGCGCAACAACAGGGGCAAGGCAATGCAGGCCACGATCAACGACAGCAAAATCACCCCGGCGGCAATGAAGATCAACAGTTCGCGCTCCGGAAAATCCAGGCCTTCGCTGATCAACAGCGGCACCGACATCACGCCCGCCAGCGTCACGGCCCCACGCACCCCGCCCACCGTCAGCAACCAGCAGGAACGTGCAGTCGGCACCATGGTCAACTCACCCTTGCCGCGCCAGCGGCGCAACAAGCCGGACAAGCGCCAGATGCTCTGCACCCAGATAAAACGCAACGCCAACAGCACCAGAAAGATCACCACTACATCCAGGCAGCGATACATCAGGGTCGGCCACAGTGTGGGCTCCAGTCTGACGACGGCTTTGATGATGTCCGGCAACTGCAGGCCCAACAGCAAGAAAATCAGGCCATTGAAGGCAAATTCCAGCAGCGACCACACGCTGCGGTTCAGTAACCGGGTACTGGTTTGCCGCGGCAACAAATCCAGCCAGCTCTGCATCATCCCCGCCGCTACCGCCGACAAAATACCCGAAGCCCCCAGGCGCTCGGCCAGTACATAAGCGGCAAACGGCAGCAGAAGCATGAACACCACATGCGTGGCCGGATCATCCCAGCCCCGCGTGATCATCCACGAGCGCATGCGCCCTACAACCCAGCTCAATGCCACACCTATCGCCAGGCCGCCACAAGCCACCAGCAAAAAAGTCACGCTGGCATTGGCCAGGGAAAATACCCCGGTGATGGCTGCCGCCAGGGCGAACTTGAAGGTCACCAGGCCGGTCGCGTCATTCATCAATGCCTCGCCCTGCAACATATGCATCAGGGGTGCCGGCAGCCGGTTTTGGGCAATGGCCGATACCGCCACCGCATCCGTCGGCGACAGTACGGCGGCCAGGGCAAACGCCACGGGTAGAGGAATGCTCGGTAATAGCCAATGAATGAAGTAGCCGGCCCCCACGACAGTGAACAGCACCAAGCCGACGGCCAGCGTCAGAATGGGCCCCCGCAGGCGCCAGAATTCGCGCTTTGGCATGCGCCAACCGTCCGAGAACAACAACGGCGGCAAAAACAAAAAGAGGAATAACTCGGGGTTCAGCGCCACGTGCAAGCCCAGGGTTGGCCACGCCAGCACTGCACCGGCAGCAATCTGCACCAGGGGCAGAGGCAGCGGAATCACGCGCCCCAATAAACGCGAGACGCCCACCAGCATCAGCAAGATGAGGACGGTATAGGCAGTTTGCATATCAACAGGATTCCCGAACAATAAGCCTTAAAACATATGAGGCAACAATTTCCCCATTGCGTACCATAGTAGCCTTTAAGCCCGGGCTCTGACCGCTGAACAAAAGTCGCAATGCGACGACCTGTCACACGGGCATGCCAAGCTTGCACCCGGCCGAGCCCAAGGCCGCTGCTCATGGCATAATCCGCCACCGATCATTTCCCGGCGTATTCAAAGGAGGGGCAATCCAGTGACCGATTCGAACAAGACGTTGCACCTTTTCGGCATCAAGGCCTGCGACACCATGAAGAAGGCTCGCACCTGGCTGGATGAGCATGCCGTGCGCTACGACTTCCACGATTACAAAACCAGCGGTATTGACCGCGAGCACCTGACCCAATGGTGCAACGAGCACGGCTGGCAAGTGGTACTCAATCGCGCCGGTACAACCTTTCGCAAACTCGACGACGAACGCAAAGCCGATCTCGACCAGGCGAAAGCCATTGAACTGATGCTTGCCCAACCCTCGATGATCAAGCGCCCGGTGCTCGATCTCGGAGACAAAACCCTGATTGGCTTCAAGCCAGATCTTTATGCGGCGGCCCTTCTTTAAAGCCCGCCCATTTATTTATGTTCAAGAGGTAATTGCATGTCTACTACCCTATTCAGCGCGGCCTTTGGTGTTGGTACCCAGAATCGTCAAGGCGCATGGCTGGAAGTGTTTTACGCCCAACCGTTGCTTAACCCGTCGGCCGAGCTGATCGCAGCCATCGCCCCGATCCTGGGCTACACCGGCGGCAACCAGGCAATCACCTTCAGCACCGCGCAAGCTGCACAAATGGCTGAAATCGCCAAACCGATCGACACCGCCCAGGCCGCCCTGCTGACCCGTCTGGCTGAAAGCCACAAGCCGCTGGTCGCCACCCTGCTGGCCGAAGATGCAGCCCTGACCTCCACCCCCGAGGCCTACCTCAAGCTGCACCTGCTGTCCCATCGCCTGGTCAAGCCCCACGGCCTGAGCCTGGCTGGCGTGTTCCCGCTGCTGCCGAACGTGGCATGGACCAGCCAGGGTGCCATCGACCTGGGCGAACTGGCCGAGCGTCAGCTCGAAGCCCGCCTGCGTGGCGAGTTGCTGGAAGTGTTCTCGGTCGACAAGTTCCCGAAAATGACCGACTACGTGGTTCCGGCCGGCGTGCGTATTGCTGACAGCGCGCGGATCCGTCTGGGCGCCTACATCGGCGAAGGCACCACCGTGATGCACGAAGGTTTCGTCAACTTCAACGCAGGCACCGAAGGCCCGGGCATGATCGAAGGCCGCGTCTCGGCGGGCGTATTCGTCGGCAAGGGCTCGGACCTGGGCGGCGGCTGCTCCACCATGGGCACCCTGTCGGGCGGCGGCAACATCGTGATCAAGGTTGGCGAAGGCTGCCTGATCGGCGCCAACGCCGGTATCGGTATCCCGCTGGGCGACCGCAACACCGTTGAGTCCGGCCTTTATGTAACCGCCGGCACCAAGGTCGCGCTGCTGGACGAGAACAACCAGCTGGTCAAAGTGGTCAAGGCCCGTGACCTGGCCGGCCAGCCAGACCTGTTGTTCCGCCGCAACTCGGAAACCGGCGCTGTGGAATGCAAAACCCACAAGTCGGCCATCGAGCTGAACGAAGCACTGCACGCTCACAACTAAGCGTCTGTCTGCCACTGACGGGGCCAGCCTCTGGTCCCGTCAACAGAGCCCTGAACACCATGCTTTTGCCTTCCCCCTGGCGCGCTGACTTCCCTGCCATCGCCGCCATGCAACGTCAGGACCAGACCTATCTGGACAACGCTGCAACCACACAAAAACCCCAGGCCCTGCTCGACGCACTGCAGCATTACTACGCCAATGGCGCAGCCAATGTGCACCGCGCCCAGCATCTGCCGGGCGCCCATGCGACCCAGGCGTTTGAAAACACCCGTCAGAAAGTGACGCAATGGCTCAACGCCAGCGACTGCGGGCAAATTGTTTTCACCCACGGCGCCACCTCGGCGCTGAACCTTCTGGCCTATGGGCTGGAACACCAATTTACCCAGGGCGACGAGATCGTTATCAGCGCCCTGGAACACCATGCCAACCTGCTGCCGTGGCAACAGCTTGCCAAGCGTAGAAAACTGACTCTGGTGATACTGCCGCTGGATGCCGACGGCGTGATCGACCTCGATGCCGCCGCCCGCCTGATCACCCCCCGCACCCGCCTGCTGGCCGTCAGCCAGTTATCCAATGTGCTCGGTGTATGGCAGCCGTTACCTGAGCTGCTGGCTCTGGCTAAAGCGCAAAATGCGCTGACCGTGGTTGATGGCGCCCAGGGCATCGTCCATGGCCGGCATGACGTGAACGCCCTGGGCTGCGACTTTTACGTCTTCTCCAGCCACAAACTGTACGGCCCGGACGGGCTGGGCGTGCTGTTTGGCCGCCACGCAGCGCTGGCCCGCCTGCAGCACTGGCAGTTCGGTGGCGAGATGGTGCAAGACGCTGACTACCAGAGCGCAACCTTTCGCCCGGCACCGCTGGGCTTTGAAGCCGGTACTCCGCCGATTGCCAGCGTGATCGGTCTGGGCGCAACCCTCAGCTATCTGTCCACTCTGGATCAAGCAGCCGTCGAAGCCCACGAAGCCGCATTGCACAGCCTGCTGATCGACGGCTTGACGCAACGCCAGGGGGTTCGCCTGCTGGGTTCGCCACAGCTGGCGCTGGTGAGCTTTGTGGTTGATGGCGTGCACAATGCCGACCTGGCACATCTGCTGACTGAGCAAGGCATCGCTGTGCGGGCCGGTCATCACTGTGCCATGCCGCTGCTCAAAAGCTTCGGTCTGGCCGGAGCTATCCGCGTGTCGCTGGCGCTGTACAACGACTCCGACGATTTACAGCGTTTTTTCGAGGCGCTGGACCAGGCGCTGGAGTTGCTGCAATGACCCTGCCCGCCGATGCACAGGCCGCCCTCGACAGTTTTGAACACTGCACAGGCTGGGAACAACGCGCGCGCTTGCTGATGCAATGGGGGCAACGCCTGCCCGAGCTTGACCTGGCAGACAAAAACGAAGCCAACCGCGTGCATGGCTGCGAAAGTCAGGTGTGGTTGCTGGGTGAGCTGCGCGACGGTCACTGGCAGTTTGCAGCCAGTAGCGATGCACGATTGATCCGCGGGCTGGTCGCCCTATTGCTGGCACGGGTCAATGGCTTGTCCGGCGAACAGCTGCAACAGGTGGATTTGCCCGAGTGGTTCAACCAGCTGGGCTTGAGCCGGCAGCTGTCACCGTCGCGCAGTAATGGGCTGAATGCCGTATTGCAGCGGATGCGCGAGCTGGCAGGCTAAACCCCATCGCTGGCAAGCCAGCTCCCACAGGGCATTAGCGCCTACAAAACAGTGTGGGAGCTGGCAGGCTAAACCCCCATCGCTGGCAAGCCAGCTCCCACGGGGTATTAGCGCCTACAAAAACAGTGTGGGAGCTGGCTTGCCAGCGATGGCATCGGGACGATTAACGGGGCCGGTCAGGCAGGCTTCACCCGCTCCGAGGGCCGCCGCACGCCCGCCACGATCTTGTCCACGGCCTTGGTGGCCGCGACCATGCCAAAAGTGGCTGTCACCATCATCACCGCGCCAAATCCACCGGCGCAATCAAGCTTGACCCCGTCACCCACAAAGCTTTTCTGCAGGCAAATACTGCCGTCAGGCTTCGGATAGCGCAGCTGCTCGGTGGAAAATACGCAAGGCACGCTGTAATGACGGGTCATGGTGCGCGAGAAGCCATAATCGCGGCGCAAGGTCGAACGCACTTTTGAAGCCAGCGGATCATTGAAGGTGCGGTTCAAATCGCAGACCTGGATCAGCGTCGGGTCAATCTGCCCCCCCGCACCACCGGTAGTGATAATCTGGATCTTGCGCCGCTTGCACCAGGCAATCAGCGCTGCCTTGGCATTCACGCTATCGATACAGTCAATCACGCAATCGATATCGGGGGTGATGTATTCGGCCATGGTTTCGCGAGTCACGAAGTCAGCCACTGCATGCACCTTGCAGTCAGGATTGATCTGACGCAGACGCTCGGCCATCACTTCAACCTTGTCTCGACCAATGGTCGTGCTCAAGGCGTGTAACTGGCGATTGCTGTTGCTGACGCACACGTCATCCAGATCAAACAGCGAGATTTCACCTACGCCACAACGGGCGATGGCTTCTGCCGCCCACGACCCGACACCGCCCACACCGACGATTGCTACATGGGCCGCGCGCAGCCGCTCCAGGCCTTCTATGCCATATAACCGGGCTACACCGGCAAACCGTGGATCTTCTGTACTCATGACCATCACCCTGAAACCGGCGCGCATTATAGGGGCATGACCCGGGGTTTTGTATCTTTCCTGGAGGCTGCGCGACCAAGCCTGCTTTAATACCTGGAGGTACAACGAGGCAAGAGCTGCAAATAATAAAGCAAGAACTTAAATCGGCCGCCGCTGCCAAACGCCGGACCTGATTCCGTGCGCTGTACGGTAGGTCAGAGCGCGGTGTAGGATGCGCGCCGCTTGGTAACTGCCGAACGATCTTCGTTCCACTCCCTTTGGAACCCGAAATAGTTATGTCATCGCGTAAATTTGGACTCAACCTGGTGGTGGTGCTGGCCATCGCCGCCCTGTTCACCGGCTTCTGGGCGCTGATCAATCGCCCGGTTTCTGCGCCTAACTGGCCCGAGCAAATCTCGGGCTTTTCGTACTCGCCGTTTCAGCAAGGCCAGTACCCGCAGAAAGACCAGTACCCGACCGACGACGAAATGCGTCGCGATCTGGAAATCATCAGCAAGCTGACCGACAACATCCGGACTTACTCGGTCGACGGCACCCTGGGCGATATTCCCAAGTTGGCGGAAGAGTTCGGCTTGCGGGTCACCATCGGGATCTGGATCAGTCCGGACCTTGAGCGCAATGAGCGCGAAATCCAGAAAGCCATCGAACTGGCCAATAACTCGCGCAGCGTAGTGCGGGTTGTGGTGGGTAACGAAGCCCTGTTCCGTGAAGAGATCACCCCGGAAGACTTGATCGTGTTGCTGGACCGGGTGCGAGCAGCCGTCAAGGTGCCGGTCACCACCTCCGAGCAGTGGCATATCTGGGAGAAATATCCGCAACTGGCCAAGCACGTTGACCTGATCGCTGCGCACATTTTGCCGTACTGGGAATTTATCCCCGTGGACAAGGCCGGCGAGTTCGTCCTGGACCGTGCCCGCGACCTGAAAAAAATGTTCCCGAAAAAACCGCTGCTGCTCTCGGAGGTTGGCTGGCCGAGCAACGGCCGCATGCGCGGTGGCGCCGATGCGACCCCGGCCGACCAGGCCATTTACCTGCGCACATTGGTCAATACGCTTAACCGTCGCGGCTACAACTACTTTGTGATCGAAGCCTTCGACCAACCCTGGAAAGCCAGTGACGAAGGCTCGGTAGGCGCGTACTGGGGCGTGTACAACGCCGCGCGCCAGCAAAAATTCAACTTTGAAGGCCCGGTAGTGGCTATCCCGCAGTGGCGGGTACTGGCCATTGGCTCAGTGGTCATGGGCCTGCTGTCACTGGCCTTGCTGCTGATCGACGGTTCCGCCCTGCGTCAGCGTGGCCGCACTTTCCTGACCTTCACCGCGTTCCTGTGCGGGTCGGTGCTGGTGTGGATCGGTTACGACTACAGCCAGCAATACAGCACCTGGTTCAGTCTGACCGTAGGAATCCTGCTCGGGCTCGGTGCGTTCGGGGTGTTTATCGTACTGCTGACCGAGGCCCATGAACTGGCCGAGGCCGTATGGATTCGCAAGCGGCGGCGCGAGTTTCTGCCGGTTGAACACGAGGACGCCTACCGGCCAAAAGTGTCGATCCACGTGCCGTGCTACAACGAGCCGCCAGAGATGGTCAAACAGACCCTCGATGCACTGGCGAACCTCGACTACCCGGACTTCGAAGTGTTGATTATCGACAACAACACCAAGGATCCGGCGGTCTGGGAGCCGGTGCGCGACTACTGTGCAACCCTTGGCCCGCGCTTCAAGTTCTTCCATGTTGCCCCGCTGGCCGGCTTCAAGGGCGGCGCGCTGAACTATCTGATCCCGCACACCGCGCCGGATGCCGAAGTGATTGCCGTGATCGACTCCGATTACTGTGTCGATCGCAACTGGCTCAAGCACATGGTGCCGCACTTTGCCGATCCGAAAATCGCCATCGTGCAGTCGCCCCAGGACTACCGTGATCAGAACGAAAGCACCTTCAAGAAGCTCTGCTACTCGGAGTACAAGGGCTTCTTCCATATCGGCATGGTCACCCGCAATGACCGCGACGCGATCATTCAGCACGGCACCATGACCATGACCCGGCGTTCCGTGCTCGAGGAGCTTGGCTGGGCAGACTGGTGTATCTGTGAAGATGCCGAATTGGGTCTGCGCGTGTTCGAAAAAGGCTATTCCGCTGCCTATTCCCACAATAGCTACGGCAAAGGGCTGATGCCCGACACCTTTATCGACTTCAAGAAACAGCGCTTCCGCTGGGCCTACGGTGCGATTCAGATTATCAAGCGTCACGCCTCCAGCCTGCTGCGCGGCAAAGATACGCAATTGACCCGTGGCCAGCGTTATCACTTCCTCGCGGGCTGGTTGCCGTGGGTAGCCGACGGCATGAACATCTTCTTCACCGTGGGCGCCCTGCTGTGGTCGGCGGCGATGATCATTGTGCCGACGCGGGTTGATCCGCCGCTGCTGATTTTCGCCATCCCGCCATTGGCCCTGTTTGTGTTCAAGGTAGGCAAGATCATCTTCCTGTACCGCCGCGCCGTGGGGGTCAACCTCAAGGACGCGTTTGCCGCGGCCCTGGCAGGTCTGGCCCTGTCCCATACCATCGCCAAAGCGGTGCTGTACGGATTTTTCACCACCAGCATTCCGTTCTTCCGCACCCCGAAAAACGCCGACAATCACGGATTCTGGGTCGCCATCTCGGAAGCCCGTGAAGAGGTGTTCATCATGCTGCTGCTCTGGGGCGCGGCACTGGGGATCTTCCTGGTCCAGGGCCTGCCGAGCAACGACATGCGTTTCTGGGTGGTCATGCTGCTGGTGCAGTCGCTGCCGTATCTGGCGGCGCTGATCATGGCCTTCTTGTCTTCACTGCCCAAACCGGTGGAAGCGCCAGAAGAGCACCCGGCCGTATAAATTGACTGCAACCACTAAACGGCGGCCTCTGGTCGCCGTTTTGCTTTAAGATAACCGCCCTTTTGTGCCCTGCCACGCTCAGCTTCGGAGTCCACCCCATGACGGCCCACGCCGACCTTTCGCCGACCCTGCAACTTGCCTGCGATTTGATCCGTCGCCCTTCAGTGACCCCGATCGATGCCGATTGCCAGAAGCTGATGATGCAGCGCCTGGGTGATGCCGGCTTCAAGCTGGAACCCATGCGCATCGAAGACGTAGACAACTTCTGGGCCACCCACGGTAAAAACGAAGGCCCGGTGCTGTGCTTCGCTGGCCATACCGATGTGGTACCCACCGGCCCGGTGCAGGCCTGGCAAAACGACCCATTCGACGCCTTGATCGACGAGCACGGCATGCTCTGCGGCCGTGGCGCTGCCGACATGAAAGGCAGTCTTGCTTCCATGCTGGTTGCCGCCGAACGCTTCGTCGCCGACTACCCGGACCACAAGGGTTCGGTGGCGTTTCTGATCACCAGTGACGAAGAAGGCCCGGCCCATCACGGCACCAAGGCCGTGATCGAGCGTTTCAAGGCCCGCAATGAGCGTCTGGACTGGTGCATCGTCGGTGAGCCGTCGAGCACCACTCTGGTGGGCGACGTGGTTAAAAACGGCCGTCGCGGCTCCCTGGGCGCCAAACTCACCGTGCGCGGGGTACAGGGTCATGTGGCCTACCCGCATCTGGCCAAAAACCCGATTCACCTGGCCGTGCCCGCACTGACCGAACTGGCCGCCGAGCATTGGGATAACGGCAACGCCTTCTTCCCGCCAACCAGCTTCCAGATCTCCAACCTGAACTCCGGCACCGGCGCCACCAACGTGATTCCCGGCGATCTGGTGGCGGTGTTCAACTTCCGGTTCTCCACCGAGTCCACTGTTGAAGGGCTGCAAAAGCGTGTCGCAGACATCCTCGACAAGCACGGCCTGGACTGGCACATCGATTGGGCGCTGTCCGGCCTGCCGTTCCTGACCGAGCCGGGCGCACTGCTGGATGCGGTGTCGTCGAGCATCAAACAGGTGACCGGCCGCGAAACCAAAGCCTCCACCAGCGGCGGCACCTCGGACGGACGCTTCATCGCGACCCTGGGTACCCAAGTGGTTGAACTGGGCCCGGTCAACGCGACCATCCATCAGGTCAACGAGCGGGTTCTGGCCAGCGATCTCGACGTGCTGACCGAAATCTACTACCAGACCCTGATCAGGTTGCTTGCCTGATGCTTGCCTGCCCTATCTGTTCGCAACCCCTCAGCGCAGTCGACAATGGCGTGGCCTGCCCTACGGGCCATCGCTTTGACCGCGCCCGTCAGGGTTACCTGAACCTGTTGCCCGTGCAGCACAAAAACAGCCGCGACCCTGGCGACAACCAGGCCATGGTTGAAGCCCGTCGCGATTTCCTCAACGCGGGTCACTACGCGCCTGTGGCCAAGCGACTGGCTGAACTGGCCGCCGAACGCGCCCCCCAGCGCTGGCTCGACATCGGTTGCGGCGAGGGTTACTACACCGCGCAAATCGCCGAGGCGCTGCCCAACGCCGACGGCTACGCGCTGGACATCTCCCGCGAAGCCGTCAAGCGTGCCTGCAAGCGCAACCCGCACCTGACCTGGTTGATCGCCAGCATGGCCCGGGTGCCACTGGCCGATGACAGCTGCCAGTTTCTGGCCAGCGTGTTCAGCCCGCTGGACTGGCTGGAAGCCAAACGCCTGCTCAGCCCCGGCGGCGGCCTGATGCGCGTAGGCCCGACCCGCGGGCACCTGATGGAGCTGCGTGAACGGCTGTACGACGAAGTACGCGACTACGCTGACGACAAACACCTGGCGCTGGTGCCTGAAGGCATGCAGTTGCAGCACAGTGAAACCCTGGAGTTCGTGCTCAGCCTGAGTGAACCCAAGGACCGCGCCAACCTGCTGGCCATGACCCCCCATGGCTGGCGTGCCAGTGCCGAACGTCGGGCCCAGGTCATCGACCACCCGCAGCCTTTAGTGGTCACTGTGTCGATGCGCTACGATTACTTCATTCTTCAATAACCCACTTTACGGCCAGGGGCAGCCGCCCCTGGCCCGACTAATCCGCGAATGGATTTTTCAGATACGCAGTGAGGACATCCATGCGCCAGCCCGATATTGAGATTTACCTGAAAGAAGCCAAAGCCGGTCATGAACACGTCGTTACATGGCTTAGCGAGGCCCTGGGCCCCTGCACCCCCTGGGTGAAGAAAGGCCAGGTGTGGAAATGCACCGCCGGCGACATACCTGTGACCTGGATGCCAAATGCCGTCGGCAAATGGAACAGCCTGTTCCTGGACAGCGATAAAACCCCGTGGGATGACGACATTGCCTGCGCCCAGGCCGCTTTCAAAGCGCTGAACGTCGAAGTGCGTTGCGCACCGGGCACGTGGGAAGAGGAACAGGGCGAAGCTGACGCTGATCGCTGGATTCGTATCAGCGAAGACGGTCAGGAAGAAATCACCTGGAAAACCGGGGCCTGAAGTGAAACATGTAGCCGCTGACGCAGGCTGCGACGGGGTGCGCAGCACCCCTGCTGTTTGAAGGGCCGGCGGCCCTTATCGCAGCCTGCGACAGCGGCTACAGGGCCTGCCTACAACCCCACCACATCCTCAGCCTGCAAGCCCTTGTCACCCTTGACCTGGGTGTATTCGACCTGCTGTCCCTCGGCCAGGGAACGATGCCCCTCGCCGCGAATGGCACGGTAATGCACGAACACATCGGCACCATCGGCACACTGAATAAAGCCGTAGCCTTTGGCGTCGTTGAACCACTTCACACTGCCTGTTACGCGCGTACTCATGAATCCTTCCCCCTTTTTATTATTGATCGGGCTCTACCATCAGCCCTTTGAGAACTTTCGCTCGAACCTGGTTTTTGCAGACTGGGTCTTGTGCAGCATGGCGAAAGACCCCCGAGTATAAGTCAGCAAAAAAAACACTCAATCAATATTAGTTCGCTGCTTTTTTGCCGATTTTCCAGAGATACGGCACACTACCGGCACGAGTAAACACTCGTTTTAATCCACTAACGCAGAAGCCGTATGACCCGCTCCCCATTCCGTCGTCTTGTATTTGGCGCGCTGCGTCGCTTGCTGTACCTGTGGGTGCGCTCGGAAACGATCAATCAGTCGTCCTTGACACTGAATCTGGATCGCAGCCGGCCGGTGTTCTACGTGCTGCAATCGCCCTCACTGACCGAACTGGCAGTGGTCGACGCCGAGTGCACCAAGGCCGGCTTGCCGCGCCCCGTGCTGCCGGTCGCCGTTGGCAGCATGATCGAGCCCGAAGCGTTCTTTTACCTGACCCCCGAGCCCGACTGGCTGGGACGTCAGGACAAGCGCGGCGCCCCTCCTGCGCTGACCCGCCTGGTAGACGCCTTGACCCTCAACCCGGGCGAGGACGCGCAAATCATCCCGGTCAGCGTGTTCTGGGGCCAGTCCCCCGACAGCGAGTCCAGCCCCTGGAAGCTGCTGTTTGCCGACAGCTGGGCAGTCACCGGGCGCCTGCGCCGCTTGCTGCGCATTCTTATTTTGGGGCGCAAGACCCGCGTGCAGTTTTCCGCGCCGATTCATTTGCGCGAACTGATTGACCACAACAAGGGCCATGAACGCACGGTACGCATGGCCCAGCGCATTTTGCGAGTGCACTTTCGCAACCTCAAAACCGCCACCATCGGCCCCGACCTGTCCCACCGCCGCAACCTGGTCAAAGGTCTGATCAAGGAGCCGGCCGTACGCCAGGCGATTGTGGATGAAGCCGAGCGCGAGAATATCTCTGCGGACAAAGCCAAAGCCCTGGCGCTGCGCTACGCCAACGAAATCGCTTCGGATTACACCTACACGGCAATCCGTTTTTTTGAAGTGATACTGAGCTGGTTCTGGAACAAGATTTACGACGGGGTCAAAATCCACAACATCGAGGGCGTGCAGAACGTGGCCCAGGGCCATGAAATCGTCTACGTGCCATGCCACCGTAGCCATATCGATTATCTGCTGCTGTCTTATCTGCTGTTTCGCAACGGCCTGACTCCGCCGCACATTGCTGCCGGGATCAATCTCAATATGCCGCTGATGGGGCGCTTGCTGCGCCGTGGCGGGGCTTTTTTCATGCGCCGCACGTTCAAGGGCAACCCGCTGTACACCTCGGTGTTCAACGAATACATGCATACCCTGTTCACCAAAGGCTTCCCGGTGGAGTATTTCGTCGAAGGCGGCCGCTCGCGCACCGGGCGCATGCTGCAACCGAAAACCGGCATGCTGGCCATCACCGTCCGCAGCTTCCTGCGCTCATCGCGCATGCCGATCGTCTTTGTACCTGTGTACATCGGTTACGAGCGGGTGCTGGAGGGCCGCACCTACCTCGGAGAGCTGCGCGGGGCGAGCAAGAAAAAAGAATCGGTATTCGATATTTTCAAAGTCATCGGCGCACTCAAGAAACAGAAGTTTGGCCAGGTGGCGGTCAACTTCGGCGAGCCGATCAAACTCGCCGAGTTTCTCGATGGGGAACAACCAGGCTGGCGCCAGCAGGAACTGGCTCCGTCGTACCGGCCTGAGTGGTTGCACGGGGCTACTAACCGGCTGGGGGAGAAAGTCGCCCGGCACCTGAACGAAGCCGCAGCCATCAACCCCGTCAACCTGGTGGCGCTGGTGCTCCTGTCCACCAGCAAACTGGCGCTGGATGACCGGGCCATGGCCCGCGTGCTGGACCTGTATCTGGCCCTGCTGCGCCGCGTCCCCTATTCACCCCACACCACCGTGCCTGAAGGCGACGGTCAGGCACTGATCGAACACGTGAAAAGCATGGACCTGCTCTCCGAGCAGAGCGATGCACTGGGCAAGGTCCTGTACCTGGATGAGCAAAACGCCGTCCTGATGACTTACTACCGCAACAACGTGCTGCATATCTTTGCCCTGCCGGCGTTGCTGGCCAGCTTCTTCCAGAGCAGCTCGCGCATGACCCGCGAGCAAATCCTGCGTTACACCCACGCCCTGTATCCGTACCTGCAATCGGAACTGTTTATCCGCTGGTCCGAGGATGAGCTGGACGGCGTGGTGGATCAGTGGCTGGAGGCGTTTGTCGAACAGGGTTTGCTGCGCTTTGAAAACGCTGTGTACCTGCGCCCGGCCCCGAGCTCGCGGCATTTTGTGCTGCTGACGCTACTGTCCAGGAGCATTGCGCAAACCCTGCAGCGCTTCTACATGGCCATCTCGTTGCTGCTCAACAGCGGCCAGAACACCTTGAGCGCCGAAGAGCTGGAAGACCTGTGCACCATGATGGCCCAGCGCCTGTCGATCCTGCATGGCCTCAATGCCCCGGAGTTCTTCGACAAGAGCCTGTTCCGCCACTTTATCCAGAGCTTGCTCGAAGAAGACGTCTTGCGTCGCGACGCCAACGGCAAGTTGAGCTATCACGAGCTGCTTGGCGAACTGGCTGAAGGCGCGGCCAAACGCGTGCTGCCCGCCGAGATCCGCCTGTCGATCCGTCAGGTGGCCTTGCACCGCAGCGAAGACCCGGCAGATCAAGCGCCGCTGTCTTTGGAAAAACCGCTTAAATAAGCAAAAGCGCCTGCCAGATTGAACATTTGTCTGGCAGGCGCCCTCTCAACGCATGGCGTTAATGCCTGCCCTATGGAGCCTCCCGCATGAAAAAAGTCCTTTTACTCAGCCTGACTGCCCTGCTCGGAGCCTGCAGCTCTATGACACCTGCCCCGCAAGCCGCTCTCGATGGCGAAGTGTTTTACCTGCAACGTATCGCCCTGCCGCCTGGCGCCACCCTTGAAGTGAGCCTGCAGGATGTGTCACTGGCCGACGCTCCGGCAGTCACCCTGGCCAAACAAAGCGGCCCGGTCAAAGGCCAGGTTCCGCTGCCTTTCCACCTGAGCTATGACCCGGCTGAAGTCAAACCGGGCCACACCTATGCAGTCAGTGCACGGATTGAAGATAACGGTCAGTTGTTGTTCATCACCACTGAGCGCAACAGCGTCGACCTGAATGCCAAAACCCAGCAACCGATTCGCCTGCGGGTTGATCAGGTTCAACAATAAACAGCGCATGATCCTGTAGGGGCTGGAGTTGCCTGCATCGCCGGCAAGCCAGCCCCCACTTCAACAATGCCCCCACCTCAGGCCAGGGTTAAACCTTCTTCACCCTGAACCACGCCGCGTACAGCGCCGGCAAGAACAACAGAGTCAGGGCCGTCGCCACTATCAGCCCGCCCATGATCGCTACCGCCATCGGCCCGAAGAACACGCTACGGGACAGCGGGATCATCGCCAGCACCGCGGCAAGGGCAGTCAGCACAATCGGCCGGAACCGGCGTACCGTCGCTTCGATAATCGCCTGCCAGGGGTCCATCCCTGCGGCTTTGTCCTGTTCGATCTGGTCCACCAGGATCACCGAATTGCGCATGATCATCCCGGACAGGGCAATGGTGCCCAGCATCGCAACAAAGCCGAAAGGTTTGCCGAACACCAGCAAGAACAGGGTCACTCCGATCAACCCCAGCGGCGCGGTCAAAAACACCATCACCATGCGCGAGAAGCTGCGCAGCTGCACCATCAACAGGGTCAGCACCACCACGATAAACAACGGTACACCGGCTTTCACCGAGTCCTGCCCACGGCTGGAGTCTTCAACCGTGCCGCCCACTTCCAGCAGGTAACCGTCCGGCAGCTCTGCCCGCACATCCTGCAATGTCGGCAGAATCTGCTGCACCAGCGTGGCCGGTTGTTCCTTGCCATAAATATCGGCGCGCACGGTCACGGTCGGCAGGCGGTTGCGGTGCCAGATAATGCCTTCTTCAAAGCCATATTCCAGGGTCGCTATTTGCGACAGGGCGACACTCTGACCATTGTCGGTCGGTACCGCCAGGCTCGGCAGCAATGACAGTTCGGTGCGCTCATGGGGGGTGCCGCGCAACAGGATTTCGATCAACTCGTTGTCTTCCCGGTACTGGCTGACGGAGGAGCCCAGCAAGGTGCTTTGCAGGAAGTGCGACAGGTTCGCCGTACTCACGCCCAAAGCCCGCGCCCGGTCCTGGTCGACATTGAGGTACACCACTTTGCTCGGTTCCTCCCAGTCCAGGTGAACATTGACCACGTGGGGATTCTCCCGAACCCTGGCCGCTACCTTGCGCGCCAGGGCCCGTACCTCTTCTATATGCTCGCCAGTCACCCGAAGCTGCACCGGGTATCCAACCGGCGGGCCTGTTTCAAGACGGGTAACCCGCGAGCGAACCCCCGGAAACTGTTGATCAAGGGTCTCGATCAACCAGGTGCGCAGGGTTTCACGCTCCTCGATGCTCTTGGCCAGCACCACGAACTGGGCGAAGCTGGCCGCCGGCAACTGCTGATCCAGTGGCAAGTAAAAACGTGGCGAACCGGTCCCCACGTAAGCCACATAGTTGGCAATCCCGGGGTGATCCTTGAGCAAGCTTTCCAGATGTTTGACTTGCTCGTTGGTGTTGCTCAGCGAGACACCTTCTGCCTGTTTCAAATCGACCATCAATTCCAGGCGGCTCGAAGCCGGGAAAAACTGCTGCGGAACGAACCGGAACAGCACCACCGACCCTAAAAACAACAGCACCGTCAGTACAATCACGGTCTTGCGCCGACGCACACACCACTCCACCAGCCGTCGTACCCGTTGATAAAACGGGGTGCCGTAGGGGTCGGGCGTCGCGCTGCCGTGTTTGGCCCCATGGATCTTCGCCAGATCCGGCAGCAGCAATGCCCCCAGATACGGCACGAACACCACCGCGGCAATCCAGGATGCCAGCAGCGCAATGGTCACCACCTGGAAGATCGAGCGGGTGTACTCACCGGTGCTCGACTGCGCCATGGCAATCGGCAGAAAACCCGCTGCCGTAATCAGGGTGCCGGTCAACATCGGGAACGCGGTGCTGGTCCAGGCAAAACTCGCCGCCTTGAGCCGGTCGTAGCCCTGCTCCATTTTGATCGCCATCATTTCCACGGCGATGATCGCGTCATCCACCAACAGCCCCAGCGCCAGCACCAGCGCACCCAGGGAGATTTTGTGCAGGCCGATGCCCAGGTAGTACATGGCGGCAAATGTCATCGCCAACACCAGCGGGATCGTCAGCGCCACCACCAGGCCGGTGCGCACCCCAAGCGAGAAGAAGCTCACCAGCAACACGATTGCCAGTGCTTCCACCAGCACCTGGACGAATTCACCGACGCTGCTTTTCACCGCCGCCGGTTGATCCGACACCTTGCTCAGTTGCATCCCGGCGGGGAGGTTTTTCTGGAGTCGTTCGAACTCTGTTTCCAGCGCCTTGCCCAGTACCAGAATATCGCCGCCGTCTTTCATCGCCACGGCCAGGCCAATGGCATCCTGCCCCATGAAGCGCATGCGCGGTGCCGGAGGATCATTAAAGCCGCGGTGTACGTCCGCCACATCACTGATCCGCAAGGTGCGCTCCCCCACCCGGATCGGGAACCCCTCGATCTGTTCAACGGTTTTGAAATTGCCGCTCACGCGCAATTGAACACGCTCGGTCGGGGTCTCGAAGAAACCGGCGGTAGAGACTGCGTTCTGCTCCTTGAGGGCTTGTTGCACAGTCGCCAGCGGCAGGCCCAGAGTGGCGAGCTTGAGGTTGGAGAGTTCGATCCAGATTTTCTCGTCCTGCAGCCCCAGCAGCTCGACCTTGCCCACATCCTTGACCCGTTGCAGCTGGATCTGGATGCGGTCGGCGTAGTCTTTAAGCACCCCGTAGTCGAAGCCTTCGCCACTCAGGCTGTAGATATTGCCGAAAGTAGTGCCGAACTCATCGTTGAAAAATGGTCCCTGAATATCCGGCGGCAGGTTCTGGCGAATGTCGCTGATTTTTTTTCGGACCTGATACCACAGCTCCGGAATCCGCGCCGAAGGCATTGAGTCACGGGCCATGAAGGTCACTTGTGACTCGCCAGGTCGCGAGAACGAAACAATCCGCTCGTAATCGCCGGTTTCCATCAGCTTCTTTTCGATGCGCTCGGTCACCTGGCGCGAGACTTCCTCGGCGCTGGCACCCGGCCACAACGTGCGAATCACCATGGCCTTGAAGGTGAACGGCGGGTCTTCACTTTGCCCTAACTTGGTGTAGGAAAGCCCACCGACGATAGCGAGTAACAACATCAGAAACAGTACGATTTGACGATTGCGCAACGCCCAGGCGGAAAGGTTGAAACCCATCGGGATTACTCCTTCACCGCAACATTGATCGTTCGGTTGGAGCGATCAACCGGCCGCACTTGCTGCCCAGGATGCAACACGTGCACCCCGGCCGAGACAATCCAGTCGTCAGCCTTGAGACCTTCAAGCACCGGCACGTTTTTCTCGCCAAAGGGCCCGGTACGCACGGGAACCTGCTCCAGCTTGTTGCCCGGGCCGACACGCCAGACATAGGTCGCGCCATTTTCAGCGCTCAATGCCGACAGCGGCACCGACAACGGGCTCACGCCTTCGCTTTGGATAAAGACCCGGGCACTTTGCCCCAGCTCGGCCGGCACCTTGCCGGAAGTGAAGGCGATACGAGCGGCAAAGGTCCGCGACCGGGGATCAGCCGCAGGCGACAGTTCGCGAATGCGCCCGCTGAAGCGTTGATCGGGCTGCGACCACAGTTCAACCGAAACCGGCAGGCCAATCTTGAAACGGCCGAAGGCTTGCTCCGGCAAGCTGATCAGCACTTCACGCTCGCCGTCGGCAGCCAGGGTAAACACCGTTTGCCCTGCGGCCACGACCTGGCCGACCTCAACCTGGCGCTGGGCGATCACCCCGTCCTGGGGCGCGCGCAACACTGCGTAGCTGGCCTGATTGCTGGCCACGTCCTGCTCGGCCTTGAGCTGCTGGAGCCGGGCTTCACCCGAGCGATAGAGGTTTTCGGCATTGTCGAACTGCGAACGGCTGACCATCTGCCGGTCGAGCAGGGTTTTGTAGCGGTCACGTTCCGCTCGCACCAGATTCAGGTTGGCCTGCCCCGCTGCAACCTGGGCCCGGGTCGCCTCCAGTTGCAGGCGCACATCTTGCGGGTCCAGCTCAGCCAGCGGCTGATTGGCCTTGACCCGCTCACCTTCATCCACCAGGCGTCGGGTCACTTTGCCACCAATGCGGAACGCCAGTTGCGGATCGAACCGGGCCCGGACTTCACCCGGATAGCTTTGGCTCGCCAGCGCAGAAGGCTGTGGCTGCTCCACCATTGCCGGGCTGATGCTGATTTGAGCAGGCTCTTCATGGCCGCACGCGGATAACAAAAACACCAGACACACAGGCACAGCGCGGGGCAAGGCATGGCGCAACATGGAGATGACCTTTCGCTAATAGGGCTTGGAATATTTATACTGGGCGGCATGTTATTAATACCAAACTCACCAGTCCAGTAATAAACGAGAATGTCTGACAATCCTTTACCCCCCAATGCACTCGGGCGTCCCAAGGACATGGCAAAACGCCAGGCGATCCTTGACGCGGCGAAAACCCTGTTTCTGACCAAGGGCTATGCCAGCACCAGCATGGACGCGGTCGCAGGCCTGGCAGGCGTGTCAAAACTCACCGTCTACAGCCATTTCACCGACAAAGAGACGCTCTTTTCTTCGGCGATCATGGCCAAGTGCACAGATCAGTTGCCGGAATTGTTTTTTGAATTGCCTGGCGGCGCACCGGTCGAGGCGGTGCTGCTGAACATTGCCCGGGGTTTCCACAGCCTGATAAACAGCCAGGAGTCACTCAACCTGCATCGGCTGATGATGACCCAAGGCAGCCAGGACCCTAAGTTGTCGCAAATTTTCTTTGAGGCGGGGCCGGAGCGAGTGGTGCTGGAGATGGAGCGTCTGCTGGGAAAAATCCACCGCACCGGTGAATTGCAGATTGATCAGCCGCACTACGCAGCGGAGCACTTCTTTTGCATGCTCAAGGGCTCACCCAATTTTCGCCTGCTCTATGGCTGCGGCGAGCCGCTGGACGATGCGGGCGCCGAGGCGCACGTGCAGGAAGTGGTGGGGGTTTTCATGCGTGCGTATCGCCCGCTCTGATCACACCGCCCCTGTAGGCGCGAGCTTGTCTCGCGATCTCTTGCGCTTGAAAGATCGTGAGCAAGTTCGCTCCTGCAGGAAGATCGGGGTCAGGGCTTTAGCGCTTTCTTCGGATAAATATCGTAACGGCTCGACTTGCCGTCCAGCGCATGGCTCGGCTTGGGCCCGGCAATGCACGGTGCCTTGCGCGGGCGCTTGACCACTACCCGGTGGCTGGCCAGTGCCAACGCCGCTTCAAGCAGGGCCGGAGCATCATTGTCATCACCCACCAATGGCCGGAACAGGCGCATTTCCTTCTTCACCAAGGCTGTTTTCTCACGGTGCGGAAACATAGGGTCGAGGTAGATGACTTGCGGCGGCTCGCCTTCCCAGTTGCGCATCACCTCAATCGAGTTGCCCTTGAGCAAGTGCATGCGTGACACGATCGGCGCCACCTCAAAGTCGTCCAGGCCGCGGGCCAGGCCATCTTCAAGTAGCGCTCCGATCAGCGGCTGACGTTCGATCAGGCTCATTTCACAACCCAGGCTCGCCAGCACGAACGCGTCTTTGCCCAAACCCGCCGTGGCGTCCAGTACCCGCGGACGCACGCCCTGCTGTACGCCGACCGCCTTGGCAATCATCTGCCCCGTACCGCCACCAAACAAACGTCGATGGGCCGCCCCTCCCTCTACAAAGTCGACCCGCACCGGGCCCGGGGCGTCCGGCCCCAGTTGTTGCAGCTGCAACCCCTGCGCGCCCACTTGCAAGGCGAACTCAGCCTCGGGCTCGGCCAGAGGCAGACCCAGACGTTCAGCCCATTGCCCGGCCAGGGCCTGATAGGCCTCGCCCAATGCTTCGACTTTGATACGACAGCCTGCTGCTTGCTCACTCATCTAAAAACACGCTCAAAAATTTAATGATCGGCAAAGGCTGCCGATAAATGAAATATCCGGCATTTTGCCAGAGCCGGGCGTCGACCGAGAGCTATGTCAGACATTCATTGCACATCCATCGGCTTTATCGCCCCAATTGGCGACTTTGGCCGGCACAATTCGCAGATCACGGGTAGCGTCAACCACCTGTGGAAGGACTTTTACGCCCAGGCATTGGCCGAACAATGCGCGACGTCGGAGTTCCCTGCGATTGAAGCAACCCCGCAGGCCGTGGAGGAGCAGGTTGAGCCCCGGGGTGGCAGCGACCTGCTGGGCAATATCGTGACCCAGCGACATTGCCAGGTGCAGGACACCGAACTGCAGCCCCCTGAAGCGTTGTTTTTACCGATTGCCGAGTTCGATCCGGATTTGCTGCCACCGCCCGCCACACCCTTTGCCGCAGAACAAGTGAGTGCACAGCAGCATCAACAGGACTTCGAAACCACCTGGGTACGCCCGAGGGTTATGGCTTTCGGCCATCCGCTGCCTGATCCGGGCCCGGGGCCTGAACCACGGCCGTTGCATCTGCCGATTGCCGAGTTTGAAATGGACTTGCTCGACAAGCCTGCCGAGCCGTTCGACCCCCTGACCCTGATCGAGCAACAACGGGCCATGGACTTCGATCTTGGCTGGGCCAGACCATTGGTCATCAACAATATGCGTCTGGCGGCTTAAAGCAGTCCCAGTTGTTCTGTCGCCTGGGGTTGGTGCAACTCGGGTAATGCGGGCAACCCCGGTAACCTTTCGCTCAACTGTTGATGAAAGCGCCGCGCCAGTTCCGGAGCGCGGTGATTGTCCGGCGTATGAAGAAACACGTAAGGCGTGCGCCCTTCCTCGATCCAGCCCGCGACTTTGTCAATCCAGGGCACTAAATACGGGTCGTTGGCTTGCAGCTCCGGCCGGCCAATAAAACGCACTTGCGGGAATTGAGTGAAGGCTGCCGGACGGGGCGGCACCCTGGGCTTTTTCGCCTGGGCGTGGAGCACCGCCGGATCGGTCGAAGTGCAGCTGAACAGCGCCCGCGGATCCAGGCAAATACGCTCCACCCCGCGATCTTTGAGCAAGCGATTGAGCAAGCGTTCGCTATCCCCTTTGGCGAAGAACTCAGGGTGGCGCACTTCCACCGCTAACGGGCGCTCCAGAGCGTCCATGAAGCTCGCCAGCTCTGCCAGACGCTGAGGCCCGAAGCTGGCCGGGAGTTGTAGCCAAAGTGGCGCTACGCGCGCCCCAAGAGGTCGCAACAACTGCAGGAAATCTTCGGCCGCATGATTTTGTTCACGCAGATCACCGCCGTGGCTGATATCCCTGGGGAACTTGGCAGTAAAGCGAAAATGTCCGGGCAGGCTTTGTGCCCAGCGCTCGACAGTGGCTGGCGCGGGACGGGCATAGAAAGTGGTATTGCCTTCGACAGCGTTGAAGACCTGAGCGTACAGGCCCAGAAATTCCGCTGGCCGGGCATTCTGCGGGTACAGCCCTTCGCGCCAGGCGCTTTCGCTCCAGGACGGGCAACCCAGGTAGTAAGGAAGATCTTTCATGGGCTCAAATGTACAGGTCCAGCACCTGCTCTTCTATTTCCCAATCGACGAAGCCGGCAGTCGTCAAATAGCTGGCCAGGGCGCTGGCCGCACTTTTGCTCATGGAGCGCTGGAAGATCATGTCTTGAGAACGGACGGGGAACGAGTTGATACGCTCACCGGAGGGTGGCGTGCGAGCAGTTTGGGGGGCGCTTTCAAACGTGGTTTCGCTGTCCTCCACCGACTCATCAACCAGCGCCTGATCTTTACGCTGCTTGCGCTTGACGGGGTAGGACCGGGAGGAAAAGCCGTCTATGCGCATGGCTGCTTGCTCGGTAGCGATAAAGGCAATTTAGCGACGTTGGGCCAAGTAAGCAAATCCCCGCCGCCCTGCCTGATAAACCGCGTTGCCTGTATCGCTGGCAAGCCAGCGCCTACAGAGAATGGGCTGTGCTGCCTGTCCCGATCAACGCTCTGCTTTTGGAGTGGCTACCTTGTCACGCAGGTACACCGGCTGCGCCAGGTCGGCGGCGATGGCTTCACCGCGCTCCCAGGCATAGCGGGCCAGGGTCAGCAGGTCTTCAGCATGGGGCAACATGCCCGCATCCATCGCGTAGGGTTTGACGTTCAAACGCTCGGCATAACCCCAACCGGTCCCCGCGCCAAACCAGTCACCGCCGGCACCGGCAGGCAAGGCGGCCACTTCCGGTGGCAATACGGCTTCAGCACCCTCCAGACGCATTTCACCCGCCTGCTCGCGGTAGCAACCCCAATACACTTCGTCCATGCGCGCATCAATGGCCGACGCCACCTGGGTCGCGCCATGCTCGCGATGGGCACGCTGGGCCAATACCGCCAGGTTGGAGATCGGCAACACCGGGCGCTCCAGGGCAAAGGCCAGACCTTGCACCACGCCAATGGCAATCCGCACCCCGGTAAAGGCTCCCGGCCCGCGCCCGAAAGCAATGGCTTCGACGGCTGACAGTTCAACCCCGGCCTCAGCCAGCAGGTCTTTAATCATCGGCAACAACTTTTGCGCATGCAGGCGCGGGATCACCTCGTAGTGGCTCGTGACCTTGCCATCATGCAGCAGGGCAACAGAGCAAGCTTCAGTCGCGGTATCCAGGGCCAGCAAGGTGCTCATCGGTGTTCCCGTCAGAATTGAGAATTGAAAAAAGTGCAGCAGTATAAACAACAACAGCCCGCAAGCGGGCTGTTGTATCAGAGCAATTCGACGATCAGCTCAGCGCTTCAAGTACCTTGCCGGTGATGGCTTCAACCGAGCCTACACCTTCGATGTGGCTGTACTTCGGCTTGCCTTGAGTCTCAGCCAGGTTCTGGTAGAAGGCTACCAGCGGCTTGGTTTGCGAATGGTAAACCGACAGGCGATGACGAACTGTTTCTTCAGTGTCGTCCTTGCGCTGGATCAGCTCTTCGCCAGTTACGTCGTCCTTGCCTTCAACCTTTGGCGGGTTGTAGATGGTGTGGTAAACCCGGCCAGAGGCTTCGTGAACACGACGACCGGCAATGCGCTGAACGATTTCTTCATCGTCAACCGCGATTTCAATCACGTGATCCAGCTCGACGCCGTTTTTAACCAGTGCTTCGGCTTGCGGAATGGTGCGCGGGAAACCGTCGAACAGGAAACCGTTTTTGCAGTCTTGCTGGCTGATACGCTCTTTAACCAGATTGATGATCAGGTCATCAGATACCAGACCACCGCTGTCCATCACGCTCTTAGCGATCAGGCCCAGTTCGGTGCCGGCCTTTACCGCTGCACGCAACATGTCGCCGGTGGAGATTTGCGGGATGCCAAATTTTTCAGTGATGAACTTTGCCTGAGTACCTTTACCGGCCCCGGGAGCTCCCAGCAGAATTACGCGCATCGATATGCTCCTCAAATTTTTATTTAAATGACAACAGACTCGCCTCTTTGGGCCAATCTCAAAATCGGGTTATGGCCGTCAAAACGGCCAAGGGCTGATCAAGATACACAGCAGGCCCGGCCCACACAAGCAGGCCAAACCAGGAATAATCTCTAGCAAACGCGCACTTGCGGCCAGGTGTCGCAGCTCGCAACCCTACAATAAAGTGTCGTTCGAGCCCGGGGATCCGCAGCAAATCTTCAGCGCTCCCGGGCCCGTTGCACGACAACCAGTCTTGCTTTTGGCTTAACCGGTGTTACGCAAGCCGGCAGCAATCCCGGCCACAGTTACCAGCAACGCTTGTTCCAGAGGGCTGTCCTGGGCCGCTTGCTGGCGCCTTGAACGGGCCAGAAGTTCTGCCTGCAATAGATGAAGGGGATCCAGGTAGGTGTTGCGCAAACGGATGAACTCCAGAGTGTCCGGGCTGTGCGCCATCAATTGCGATTGACCGGTCAAACCTAGCACCACCGAACACGCCTGCGACAATAAGTCGCGCAAATGCGCACCCAATGGCAGTAGTTCCTGATCTACCAGACGCTCGTCATAGAGCCGTGCGATGTCGGCATCGGCCTTGGCCAGGACCATTTCCAGCATGTCGATACGGGTCCGAAAGAACGGCCACTGCTCGCGCATTTGTGCCAGCTGTTCGCCCTCCCCCCGTTCCAGCGCCCGGCTCAATGCGGTCTCCCAACCCAGCCATGCGGGCAACATCAGACGGGTCTGGGTCCAGCCAAAAATCCACGGAATGGCACGCAGGCTTTCAATCCCCCCTGCCCGGCGCTTGGCCGGACGACTGCCCAGCGGCAAGCGGCCCAGCTCCTGCTCGGGGGTGGACTGGCGGAAGTATTCGACGAACTGCGGATTGTCCCGCACCACTGCGCGGTAAGCCTCGACCCCATCGCCAGCCAGCTCGTCCATCAGCACCCGCCAGCCCGGCTCGGGCAACGGCGGCGGCAGTAAAGTGGCTTCCAGCACTGCAGCCAGATAGAGGTTGAGATTTTGCTCGGCGATGTCCGGCAAACCGAACTTGAAGCGAATCATTTCGCCCTGCTCGGTGGTGCGGAATCGCCCCGCCACAGAGCCCGGCGGCTGCGACAGAATCGCCGCATGGGCAGGACCGCCGCCACGGCCCACGGTGCCACCGCGACCATGGAACAACAACAGTTCAACCTCTTGCTCGCGGCAGATATTGACCAGTTTTTCCTGGGCCCGATATTGCGCCCAGGCCGCTGCGGTGGTGCCCGCATCCTTGGCCGAATCGGAATAACCGATCATCACTTCCTGCGGGCCATGCAGGCGTGCGCGGTACCCCGGCAACAGCAGCAGGCGTTCGATCACCGGCCCTGCATTGTCGAGGTCGGCCAGGGTTTCGAACAACGGCACCACGCGCATCGGGCGCTCCAGCCCTGCTTCTTTAAGCAGCAGTTGCACCGCCAGCACGTCAGAGGCAGCCCCCGCCATCGAGATTACATAGGAGCCCAGCGAAGCCTGCGGTGCTGCAGCCACTTCGCGACAGGTGGCCAGCACTTCGGCGGTGTCGGCCCCGGGTTTGAAGTAACCCGGCAACAGCGGTCGACGGTTGGCCAGTTCGCGGTTGAGGAAGGTCAGACGTGCATCTTCGTCCCAGTCTTCATAGCGGCCCAGGCCCAGATAATCGGTGATTTCAGTCATGGCCGAGGCGTGGCGGGCCGCATCCTGGCGTACATCGAGGCGCACCAGAAACAAGCCAAACGTCACCGCACGACGCAGGCAATCAAGTAGCGGCCCGTCGGCAATTACCCCCATGCCGCAGGCATGCAACGACTGGTAGCACAGTTGCAACGGTGCCAGCAGATCGCGGTTGTCCTGCAACACCCCGTCCGGTGCAGGCTGGGCGCTGCTCAAGGCGTTATGCGCCCAGTTGCGGGTCGCCCGCAGCCGCTCACGCAACTGCTTGAGGACCGCGCGATACGGTTCGGCGCCATCCCCCGCTACCGCCAGCAGTTCGGCAGTGGCTTGCTGCATCGACAGATCGGCGGCCAGTTTGTCGATATCACGCAGGTACAGGTCAGCCGCCATCCAGCGCGCCAGCAACAGCACTTCGCGAGTCACACTGGCGGTGACATTGGGGTTGCCGTCACGGTCGCCGCCCATCCAGGAAGCAAAACGCACAGGCGCTGCTTCCAAAGGCAAATGCAGGCCAGTGGCCGTGTGCAGCGCCTGATCGGCGTTGCGCAGCATATGCGGCACGGCTTGCCACAAGGAGTGCTCAATGACCGCGAAGCCCCACTTGGCCTCGTCCACCGGGGTGGGTCGGGTACGGCGGATTTCTTCGGTGTGCCAGGCCTCGGCTATCAAGCGTTGCAGACGCTGCTCGATCCGGGACTTTTCGGCCTGGGTCAGGTCGCGATGGTCCTGGGCTGCGAGTTGTTCGGCAATGGCATCGTACTTCTGGATCAGGGTACGGCGCGTGACTTCAGTGGGATGGGCCGTGAGCACCAGCTCGATGTCGAGACGGCCGATTTGCCGCGCCAGGGTGTCAGGGTCATGCCCTTCGTCCAGCAGCCGGGTCAGCAAGGTGGGCAGCACCAGCGACTCGAACGGTTGTGGCTGGCCTTCTTCGCGACGGTGAATCAGCTGGTATTGCTCGGCGATGTTCGCCAGGTTCAGAAACTGGTTGAACGCCCGCGCAACGGGGAGAACTTCATCGTCGCCCAGGGCATCCAGAATGGCACTCAGCTCCTCGCCCGTGGTGCCGCGCCGGTCATCCTTGGCCCCTTGGCGGATACGCTCGATCTTGGCGAGAAATGCTTCGCCGTACTGGTCACGAATGGTATTTCCCAACAGCTCACCCAGCAGGTGAACATCATCGCGCAAGCGTGCATCAATATCGGTCATCAGCAATTTCTCCAGCAGATTCCGGGGACCAGCTCCTGCCCAAGAGTGCGTTGCGAGGACTGCTTTTGACAAGAGATCCAGTACCAAAGCCTGCAAAAAACGCCTGACCAAACGGTCAGAATTTTTTAGGCAATGCGCCACCATTTAATTTGAACTATTCAAAAATCGTTCGGGTCACAGCCAATAACCATCACCTCTTGCACCTGTGTTCCAACACTCCCGTGTGATGCCTTAGTCGTGATGGAACTTGATTTTTATAAGGAGCTTCCCAATGGAGTCGAAGACCATGATGACCCGCACTGTCAAAACCAACTCGCCTCGCCTGCGCGGGCTAAAACTGGCCGCGCTGGCACTCGGTGCCAGCTTCGTTCTGGCCGGTTGCGCTGGCAATCCTCCGTCGGAGCAGTACGCAGTGACCCAGGCGGCGGTCAACAACGCCGTAAGCGCTGGTGGCACTGAATACGCTCCGGTAGAAATGAAGTCGGCACAGGACAAGCTCAAGCAGGCCGAGATGGCCATGCATGACAAGAACTACAAAGACGCCCGTCGTCTGTCTGAACAAGCGGAATGGGATGCCCGCGTAGCAGAGCGCAAAGCCCAGGCCGCAAAAGCCGAGAAGGCCGTACAGGATGCTCAGAAAGCCGTCCAGGAACTGCGTCAGGAAGGTATGCGCAGCGTTCAATAAGCGCTGCCCCTTTTTGCCTCTGGCCCAGACACAGCATTCCTAATCGATATAAAGGACAAACATTATGCGTAATCAAGTACTGATCCCCGCCCTGCTGGCTCTAAGCGTTGGCCTGGCTGCATGCTCCCACCAGCCGAACGTCAACCTGGAAAATGCCCAGACCAATTTCTCGGCCCTGCAGGCCAACCCGCAAGCCACCAAGGTAGCCGCGCTGGAAACCAAGGATGCCAGCGAATGGCTGGACAAGGCGCAAAAGGCCTACATGGACAAAGAGGATGACAGCAAAGTGGACCAGCTGGCCTATCTGACCAACCAGCGGGTTGAAGTGGCCAAGCAGACCATTGCGTTGCGTACTGCTGAAAACCAGTTGAACAACTCCGCAGCGGCCCGTTCTCAAGCACTGCTGGACGCCCGTGATGCGCAGATCAAGCAACTGCAAGGCATGAACGCCAAGCAGACCGAACGCGGCACTCTGGTGACCTTCGGTGACGTGCTGTTTGATTTCGACAAGGCAAGCCTCAAGCCCAACAGCCGTGACAGCATCACCACACTGTCCAACTACCTGATCAAAAACCCGGACCGCAAGGTGATTGTTGAAGGTTATACCGACAGCAAGGGTTCGGCTTCGTACAACCAGAACCTGTCTGAACGTCGTGCAAACGCCGTCAAGGCGGCGCTGGTGCGTGCCGGGGTAGATCCTACGCGCATCGTCGCCCAGGGCTACGGCAAGGAATATCCGGTGGCTGACAACAACAGCAACTCGGGCCGTGCCCAGAACCGCCGGGTTGAAGTGACCATCTCCAACGACAACCAGCCGGTAGCTCCGCGCTCGTCGATGAAGTAAGTCTGTAAGCGCAAATAAAAAGCCCCGCCTGAGCAATCAGGCGGGGCTTTTTTGTGAGCAACTGCAATCCTGCAGGAGCGGGCTGTTCAAGCGCTCGCTCTTAGGGTTGCAGGGCCTTCTGGACCAGACAGTGCACCGCTTGTTTCTTGTTGTTGACCAGCACCCCGGTCAGACCTTTTTGCTCGGTGTCGAACAGTACGACGATGCCATCGATGCACTGCGCCACCTGATTGGCCGGCGTCAGCGACACCTTGTAGTCCTCCCCGGGGATAGTCTTGAGCATGGTGAAGTCGCTGAGCAGCAGTGCGTCTTCGGGTTTTGCAAAGTGCAGGTAACCGTAGTACCACAGGGCTCCCACGGTGCCGATGATGGTGCAAATACCGGTAATGATCAGGGGGATGGCGTTGCGTTCTTCACTCATTGCGGGCTCTCTGCAGCATTAATCGAATCGGGTGAGGCGGGGTAATTGGGGATTTCGCCCAAGCGCCGTACGCCATTGAAGTGTTGCGGGTCATCCAGGTAACGCAGCATCACTTGACGCCAGGTCGGGTCGGCAAACGTCTGTACATGGCCGCCGCGCGTCAGTTGCAACACCTTGGGCGGGGGCGCAGCTTGATACAGTCGCAGACCATTGGAAAGCGGCACGATCGGGTCATCCATGCTGTGGAAGATCAGCATCGGTACCCCGCCCATTTCCGGCATGGCATACACGGCGCTGTCTGCGTCGGGCACCAGCCATGACAAAGGGACTTGCAGGGGCCAGGTCAGCCACGAAGTGCTCAATGCAAATTTCCCCACTTCGCGATAGCTGGCCGGTACTCCATCGAGCACCATGGCCTTGATCCGGGCCCGCTGCTCAGGGTGCCGGCTCAGGTAATGCACACCCATCGCCCCGCCCAGGCTTTGCCCCAGCACGATCAGTGGCTGACCCCGGGTTTCGGGTTGTTGCTGCAACCACTCGAAAGCGGCGTCGATGTCCTGATAGATCGCAGGCAAACCGGGCTCGCCCGCGGACAGGCCGTAGCCGCGATAATCGAGCATCAACACCTGATAACCCTGCTCGGGCAACCAGGCAGTGGCGCCCAGGTGATAGGCCAGGTTGCCGCCATTTCCATGCAGGTGCAGCACCGTGCCCTTGAGCGGCACCCCGGCTTTGGCGGGCAGCCACCAACCATGCAGGCGCGTGCCATCGGCGGCGGTGAGGGTTACATCACGATATTTCAAACCCGCGGCAGTTGGCGTAATCGGCTGGCCAGGTTCGGGGTAGAACAGCAATGAGCTGCATCCGCTGAGGGTCAACAGCAGGCAGAGGGCAGCCAGGATTTTCATCTAACAAGTCACCATTTGTAGTCGCTGCCCAAGGCCGCGATGAGGTCCGTGCGTATGGTTTTCAGAATAACGGATTGCTTCGCACTCCTTCGCAGCCTGGGTCAGCGACTACCGGCTGTTCAAGGGTTACAGGATGTTGGAGTAATCCGCTTCAATCCGGTCCAGGCTCAGATGGTTGAGGAAGTTGGAGAAGCACATCCAGGCCGCCAGTGCGTTCATGTCACGGAACTGTTCGGGCAGGTACTTGGGCGCTACCACCAGGCCTTCATCCACCAGTTGGCGCAGGGTTCGCATGTCTTCCAGGGTGGTCTTGCCACAGAACAACAACGGTACTTGCTCCAGCTTGCCTTTACGCACGGCCAGCTGAATGTAGTTGTAAACCATGATGAAGCCCTTGAGGTAGGACAAGTCTTTGGTAAATGGCAGGCCATTTGGCACCGAGCCGCGGAAAACCCGACTGGCATTGCCATAGCTTTGCGACATTTCAAAGCCTTGCTCACGGAAGAACTCGTAAACCTGCATGAAGTCGGCGCCCTCTTCCACCATATGGATAGCGCGGGTGCGATTGGTCAGTTTGCGCAGGCGGCTCGGGTAGGAGGCAAAGGTGATGATTTCCATCAAGATCGCCAGGCCTTCCTGGGTCACCGTCGAGGATGGCGGGCCTTTGGCGAGGAAGGTGCATATCGGCTGGTTCTGCCCGTTGAGCGTAGTGCCCACATGCACCAGCCCCTCATGCACCTCCAGCGCCCGCACGTCGCGCTCGTTGAACATCGCGTCGGCGCGAATCTTGATGTAATCCGCCCCCGCCGCGGCGTCCGCAACAATACCGTCGGACTCGAATACCCGGATGGTTTCCTCGGCCTCGCCAAACACCTTGTTCAAGCGACTTTGCAGCAGGCCCACGGCATCTTTGGCGGTCAGGGTCTTGGCTTCGTCCTTGAGGTCGCCGCGCCCGTCGATGTTGTCCAGGTAATCGGACATCATCAGCCCCAGATCGGCCAGCGTCGGGTCGCCGGCATGGAAGGCGTCGGACGCAGCCCCGTACAGTTCCTGGGAAATCAGCCCGAAGTCTTCAGTGCCACGGGCTTCGAGCATGCGCACCACCATGCGGTACTCTTTGCACATGCGGCGCATGATCTGCCCGACCGGGTTGAATTGCCCCAGCTGGCGGGTGATATCGCGCTCGATGTTCTGGAACTCCAGCTTTACCGCCCCGGAGTCAAAGGACAGCGGCCGCCCCAGGTAATAGTCGCGATTGACCGCCGGCATTTCCTTGCCCTTGGCCTTGAAGAAACCCTGACGGATGCTGTCGTCCCACTTCACCGCATCCAGTACGCGGATCGGTGTTTGCGCCAGTACGATACGGTCTGACAATGTGCGAATCGTGCGCTGGTAGTCGTCCACCCGGTGCTCCTTGAATGGGCTGAATGTTGGGTTACTTGACCACACGTTGATAGCGGGCAGCTTCCACGAATACGTCGGAGTTGGCCGGATCATCCAGGTAGGCAAAGACCTTGGCCGACGGGCTGTTGATCAATGCGCCGGGGCCCTCGGCAGTTTCGATGGCGTCACCGCTCAGCGCCGACTGGCCAATGGCCTGTTTGATCTGGTCCAGATCAAGATCGTAGACCACCAGTTCATTGCTGTCGGTCAGTTCAAAACCGCTCAGTGTGTAGTGGCCACCCAGCTTTGCCGGCAGCGCGGCCGATGCGTACCAGCGGCTGCCATGACGAGCGACGATGAACCTGTAGCGTTCCTGGGCCTTGGGCTCACCCGCGGGGTAGACCACTGCCTGATAGTGTTGTTTGTCGATGGCGCTGATCAACAGGTTGCGCGCCTGCCCCCAGGCATCCTTGCTGACCCATTTTCCCAGCAACTGCCGGGGCGCTGTCTCGGCCACCAGCGGTGCCTCGTTAAAGGTCACCAGACAACCGTTCAACATTAAAAACGACAGTGCCATAAGCATTACGCGCCAAGCTTTCATGCCTGCATCCTTCTATAGAGCGGCCAGTACCAAGTGCATGTAACGCGTGAGAGTAGCGAGTCGGCCAGCATCGGCCTCTGGCTGCGCACCGTTAAGCAGGTCCTGATATTCCATCCGACCGATTATCGCCGTCAAGACATTGGCGTCCTGCTGCGGTTGTTTCGAGCCCAGCACCTGTAATATCTGGCACGTACCCTGCCATAAAATCTGTTGATGAGCCCTGACCAGAACCGCCAGGCGCGGGTTGAGCAACGCCGCCTGGAGGAAAGCCTGTTCCGCCATGAGGTGCTCGCGACGGGTAAGCAACTGGTGCTGGATATAGTGGGCGGCCATGCGGGCGATTTCATCGGCCAGTTGCGCGCGAGATTGCGGGCTGCCATCGCCATAGGCCACCAGTTCACGCAGTTGGCCTTCAGTGCTCAGCCACAGCTTGGCCATAAAGGCTGCGCTGCGTTCGACATATTGGGCGAAGGTGTCATTAAGCAGGTCATCGATGTCTTTGAAGTAATAGGTGGTCGCCGACAACGGCACCCCTGCTTCAGCCGCAACCGCCCGGTGCCGCACGCCACGCACGCCGTCACGCACAACAATGCGCATGGCCGCATCGAGAATCTGCTGGCGGCGCTGCTCACTGCCGTGGCGACTGGCCTTGCGCCCTTGATACTGAACACTTTCGGCTACCGCCGTAGCGACATGCGCCGCCCCTTCTTGAGCCCTGGCTAGGTTCACGAAAGACTCCTTGTGTTGAAGACAATGGTGCCACTGACGAGACTGGTTGGCTGTGGGGCCGGTTTGCCGGCGATTACATCAACTAAAAACCATGTTCCCTGCATCGCTGGCAAGCCAGCTCCCAGAATCGGCGCATCACCGGGTGTCAGGCAATAAAAAGCCGCCTCAGTCGGCGGCTTTTTATTTTCTAGCGTTACGCCTGTGGCCGCATGTGCGGGAACAGGATGACATCGCGAATCGACGGTGAGTTGGTCAACAGCATCACCAGACGGTCAATGCCAATACCTTCACCGGCAGTCGGCGGCATGCCGTATTCCAGTGCGCGTACGAAGTCGGCGTCGTAGTGCATGGCTTCGTCATCGCCCGCGTCCTTGTCAGCTACCTGGGCCATGAAGCGCTCGGCCTGGTCTTCTGCATCGTTGAGCTCGGAGTAAGCGTTGGCGATTTCACGGCCACCGATAAACAGTTCAAAACGGTCAGTCACGTTCGGGTTGTCGTCGTTACGACGTGCCAGCGGCGACACTTCGAACGGGTACTGGGTAATGAAGTGCGGCTGTTCCAGCTTGTGCTCGACCAGCTCTTCGAAAATCATTACCTGCAGCTTGCCCAGACCTTCAAAGCCCAGCACCTTGGCCCCGGCTTTCTTGGCAATGGCGCGAGCCTTGTCGATGTCGTTCAGGTCATCGGCGGTCAGCTCGGGGTTGTACTTGAGAATCGAGTCGAACACCGACAGACGCACGAACGGCTCGCCGAAGTGGAACACCTTGTCGCCGTACGGCACGTCGGTAGTCCCGAGAACCAGCTGAGCCAGTTCACGGAACAGCTCTTCGGTCAGGTCCATGTTGTCTTCGTAATCGGCGTAAGCCTGGTAGAACTCCAGCATGGTGAATTCTGGGTTGTGACGAGTCGAGACACCTTCGTTACGGAAGTTGCGGTTGATCTCGAACACTTTTTCAAAACCGCCAACCACCAGACGCTTGAGGAACAGTTCAGGCGCGATGCGCAGGAACATGTCCATGTCCAGAGCGTTGTGATGGGTCTCGAACGGCTTGGCCGCTGCACCACCCGGGATGGTTTGCAGCATCGGCGTTTCCACTTCAAGGAAGTCGCGCTGCATCAGGAAGCTGCGAATGTGCGCAATCACCTGGGAACGCACACGGAAGGTGTGGCGCACTTCTTCGTTGACGATCAGGTCAACGTAACGCTGGCGGTAGCGCTGCTCGGTGTCGGTCAGACCGTGGTGCTTGTCCGGCAGCGGGCGCAGGGATTTGGTCAGCAGGCGCACATTGGTCATTTCAACGTACAGGTCGCCTTTGCCGGAACGGGCCAGGGTGCCTTCGGCGGCAATGATGTCGCCCAGGTCCCAGGTCTTCACGGCGGCCAGGGTTTCTTCCGGCAGGGTCTTGCGGTTGACGTAGACCTGGATGCGCCCGGTCATGTCCTGGATCACCATGAACGAGCCACGGTTAAGCATGATGCGACCGGCAACCTTGACCGGAATACCGGCTTCAGCCAGCTCTTCCTTGGTCTTGTCGGCGTACTTCTTCTGCAGATCGGCGCAGTAGTTGTCGCGACGGAAGTCATTCGGGAAGGCATTGCCCTTGGCGCGCTCGGCTGCAAGTTTTTCCTTGCGCAGGGCGATCAGGGTATTTTCTTCCTGTTGCAGGTCTTGCGGGTCGAGTTGTTGGTCGCTCATGTCTTAAAAAATTCCATCACAGGTTCGTTGCCCCCGCCTTGCGACAGGGGGAAGCGGGCTTTGGCGCGCCTTGAAGGCATCGCACCGGCTGCGCACTTTACGTGTTGTTGCGCGACTTACAGCCCTTGTTTCAGGCTGGCAATCAGGTATTCGTCGATATCGCCGTCGAGTACCTTGTCGCAATCGCTGCGCTCGATGTTGGTACGCAAATCCTTGATCCGCGAGGCGTCGAGTACGTACGAGCGGATCTGGTGTCCCCAGCCGATATCCGACTTGGTATCTTCCAGGGCCTGGGAGGCAGCATTACGCTTCTGCACTTCCTGCTCGTAAAGACGCGCCCGCAACATTTTCATCGCGGTGTCTTTGTTCGCATGCTGGGATCGTTCGTTCTGGCAGCACACTACGGTGTTGCTCGGAACGTGGGTAATACGAACGGCCGAGTCGGTGGTGTTTACGTGCTGACCACCGGCACCGGAGGAACGATAGGTATCGATCCGCAGGTCTGACGGGTTGATGTCGATTTCGATGTTGTCGTCGATTTCCGGCGATACGAATACGGCCGAGAACGAGGTATGACGACGGTTGCCCGAATCGTAGGGGCTTTTACGGACCAGACGATGGACGCCAATCTCGGTGCGCAACCAACCAAATGCGTATTCGCCCTTGATGTGTACAGTTGCGCCTTTGATCCCGGCCACTTCACCTGCAGACAGTTCCATGATGGTGGCATCGAAGCCGCGCTTGTCGGCCCAGCGCAAATACATCCGCAACAGGATATTGGCCCAGTCTTGCGCTTCGGTACCGCCAGAGCCTGCCTGAATGTCCAGGTAAGCGTTGTTGGCGTCCATCTCACCACTGAACATGCGGCGGAATTCGAGTTTTTCAAGGGCTTCGCGCAGACGCTCGACTTCTGCGGCGACGTCATCGACAGCGGCCTGATCTTCTTCCTCGGCGGACATCAGCAGCAAGTCTTTGGCATCGGCCAGACCTGTGTGCATCTCATCGAGGGTTTCAACGATCTGCGCCAGCAGGGAGCGCTCGCGCCCCAGCTCCTGGGCGTACGAAGGGTTGTTCCAGACACTCGGATCTTCAAGCTCGCGATTGACTTCGGTCAGACGCTCATGCTTTTGATCGTAGTCAAAGATACCCCCGAATAGTTTCGGAGCGCTCTGACAGGTCCTTGATGCTGTTAAGGATCGGGTTGATTTCCATGGCTGGCGGCACTCGTAGGCGATTTTTACAAAGCCGGGGAGTATACCGGAAACAGCCCGTATCAGCAGCCCGTCTGGCGGGGTTAAGGCTCGATGAATTCAGCTCTGGATCATCTGTAGTCGCTGTCGGGCTGCGACGAGGCCGCGGGAGGCCTCAAGGAAACGGGTTGCTACGCAACCCTTGGCAGCCTGCGGCAGCGGCTACGAGATTCCTACCTGGTTACGACCGTTGTTCTTGGCCAGGTACAGCCCTTTGTCCGCTGCGGAAATCAGCTCACGGCAGGTGCCGCCCTGCTGCGGGGTAAGGGTAGCCAGACCAATGCTGATGGTCAGGCTGCTGCCGGGAGCAGGCGATATATGCGGGATTATTAGCCCCTGCACCGCCTGGCGCAGTTTTTCCGCCACCAGCCGGGCACCGCCCTGGGAGGTGTTGGGCAACACAATGGCAAACTCTTCACCCCCATAGCGGGCCGGCAAGTCGGAAGGACGGCTACTGGCATCGCGAATGGCCGCGGCCACTTTGCGCAATGCTTCGTCGCCATCCAGATGACCGAAGCTATCGTTATAGGACTTGAAATAGTCGACGTCGATCATCAACAAGGACAGCTGGGTCTGCTCACGCAAGGCGCGGCGCCACTCCAGCTCCAGGTACTCATCGAAATGCCGGCGATTGGACAGCCCGGTCAGGCCGTCGGAGTTCATCAGCCGCTGCAATACCAGATTGGTATCCAGCAATTGCTGCTGACTGACCCGCAACGCCCGGTATGCAGCATCACGTTGCAACAACGTCATGTAAGAGCGCGAGTGGTAGCGAATACGGGCCACCAGCTCAATGTTATCGGGCAGTTTCACCAGATAGTCATTGGCCCCGGCCGCGAAGGCCGCACTTTTGATCAACGGGTCTTCTTTGGTGGAAAGCACGATGATCGGGATATTCTGCGTGGCCGGGTGGTTGCGGTATTCGCGCACCAAGGTCAAGCCATCAAGCCCCGGCATGACCAGATCCTGCAGGATCACCGTCGGCTTGATGCGGATCGCCTGGGCAATGGCCTGATGGGGATCGGCACAGAAATGGAAATCTATGTTCTGCTCCAGCGCCAGCCCGCGACGTACGGCTTCGCCGATCATCGCCTGATCGTCTACCAGCAACACCATGGCCGAGTTTTCGTCAGTTTTAACGTCGTCCAACTGCAAGTCACTCATGCGCGTTCACCTGAATTACCACCTTCAAGCCAGTCCAGCGGGGTTTTACCAGTCATTTGGCAAATATCTCCAGCAAGCGTGGCGCAATCATGTCCAAGGGGCGAATTTCAACCGCGGCATCGATGGCGGCTGCCGCTTTGGGCATGCCATACACCGAACTGCTCAGTTGATCCTGGGCGATGGTGAGAAAACCTTGCTGGCGCATGAGTTTGAGCCCTTGAGCCCCGTCACGCCCCATGCCGGTCAACAAAACACCCACCGCATCACCATGCCAGTGCCTGGCAACACTTTCAAAAAATACATCGATCGAGGGTCGATAAATCTCGTTTACCGGCTCGGCGGTATAGGCCAGGGTGCCGTTCTTCAACAACCGGATGTGGTGGTTGGTCCCGGCCAGCAGAGCCGTCCCCGCCTGTGGCGTCTCACCGTGTCGCGCCAGGCGCACGTCCAGACCGCACGAGCTGCTCAACCACTCGGCCATCCCGGCCGCAAAGACTTGATCAACATGCTGGACCAGCACAATGGCCGCCGCAAAGTTCCTCGGTAGCCCCTTGAGCAGGCTTTCGAGGGCGGCCGGGCCGCCTGCCGACGAACCGATAGCCACCAGCCCGCCCCGAAAACCCGAGATCCGGGGCTGGGCAGAAACCGGAGTGACGCTTTTTTCACTTTGCCCGATCAACCAGCCAATATTGAGGATCTTGCGCAGCAAGGGCGCGGCCGCTTCCCTGGGGTTACTTCCTCCCAGCACGGGAGTGTCCACTACATCCATCGCGCCAAAGCCCATGGCCTCGAACACGCGATGGACATTCTGTTCACGGTCAACCGTCACTATGACGATGGCGCACGGGGTTTCAGCCATGATCCGCCGCGTAGCCTCGACGCCGTCCATCACCGGCATGATCAGGTCCATCAGGATCAGGTCCGGGGTGTTCTCGGCACAGCGTTGCACGGCTTCCAGGCCGTTGGCGGCCACCCAGAGCACTTGATGGGCAGGCTCGTAAGCCAGCGCCCGGCGCAAGGCTTCAACTGCCATGGGCATGTCGTTAACGATGGCAATTTTCATGGTTGAGCTCCTCCAATGAGCTCAACCACTGCATCAAGCAGAGCATCGTCATGGAAACTGGCTTTCGCTAGATAATAGTCGGCCCCGGCATCCAGTCCGCGCCGGCGGTCCTCTTCCCGATCTTTATACGAAACCACCATCACCGGCATTGATTGCAAACGGTTGTCACGTCGTAACAGCGTGACCAGTTCGATGCCATCCATGCGCGGCATGTCGATGTCGGTGATCAATAAATCGAAGTGCTCGGCCCGCAAGGCGTTCCAGCCGTCCATGCCATCAACGGCCACGGCCACTTCGTAGCCCCGGTTGATCAGCAGTTTGCGCTGCAACTCGCGTACCGTCAGCGAGTCATCCACCACCAGAATGCGTTTGCGGGTCAGTTGCGCGGCGTGGCGGTTACGCCGGTCAATTCGCTCCAGACGCCCGGTATTGAGCAGTTTGTCCACGGATCGCAGCATGTCTTCGACATCCACAATCAGTACCGCAGACCCGTCGTCGAGCAAGGCTCCGGCCGAAATATCCTGCACCTTGCCCAGGCGCGGATCGAGGGGCAGTACCACCAGCGTGCGCTCACCGATAAAACGCTCGACGGCCACGCCATACACCACATCACGCTCGCGAATGACCACCACCTTGAGGGTTTCATCCTCGCTCTGGCTTGGAGGGCGCTGCAACAGCTGGCTGGCAGCCACCAGCCCCACGTGCTGCCCTTCGTGCCAGAAATGCTGGCGACCTTCGAGCTGCACGATTTCATCGGGCATCAAGTCGCGCATGCGCTCGATGTGCGCCAGTGGAAAGGCATAGGCTTCGTCGGCCACTTCAACCACCAGGCTGCGTACCACGGACAGGGTCAGCGGCACTTCCAGACTGAAACGACTGCCCTGCCCCGAAGTCTGCTCCAGGACGATTGCGCCCCGCAGCAGGCGCACCATGTGTTGCACCGCATCCAGCCCGACGCCGCGTCCGGAGACTTCGGTCACGGTGTCGCGCAGGCTGAAGCCCGGCAGAAAGAGAAAGGCCAGCAGTTCCTCTTCGCTCAGCTGTGCCACGGTGGAAGCCGTCGACAACTGGCGCTCGACGATGGTCTGGCGTAAACGTTCAAGATCAACACCCGCGCCGTCATCACTCAACTGCAGCGCCAGCAAACCCGCCTGATGGGAGATGCGCAAACGAATCAGGCCTTCGGCAGGTTTGCCGGCCAGCAGCCGCTGTTCCGGCGTTTCAATCCCGTGATCGACGGCATTGCGCAGCAAATGGATGAGCGGCGCTTCGAGTTTTTCCAGTACATCACGGTCGACCTGGGTTTTCTCGCCATCGATTTCAAGGCGGATCTGTTTGCCCAGGGCGCGCCCCAAATCACGGACCATGCGCTCCTGACCGACCAGCACATCGGCAAATGGCCGCATGCGGCACGCCAGCGCGGTGTCGTACAGCGATTGCGCGCGCTGGCCGGCCTGCCAGCCAAATTCGTCGAGTTCGGCAGTCTGTTCACTCAGCAAATGCTGGGACTCAGCCAGTATCCGCCGCGCATCAGTCAAGGCCTCTTGCGCTTCATGGCTCAGATCCAGCACCTTGAGCTGGTCGCGCAGGTTGTCCAATGCTTTCAGACCGCTGTTTTGCATGCGCTTGAGGCGCTGCAACGTCACCAGATAAGGCTTGAGCCGCTGGGTTTCGACCAATGACTTGCTGGACAGATCGAGCAAACTGTTGAGCCGCTCGGCGGTGACCCGCAACACCCGTTCGCCAGTATCAGTACGGCGCCGGGACCGAAGACCAGGCTCCGGAGCGGTGTCAGCCTCCAGCGCCAGCTCAACCACAGGCACGGCCGGCTCCGGGGGCAGCAACAGCTGCGACACGTCGAACGCCGGGGGCGCCACCGAGACATGGCTGTCGCCGCCATCAAGCAAGCGGTTCATCAGCCCGACATAGGCATCAATGTCGGCCGGGCCGACATTGGCACTGCCTGGTGTGGCAATACGCATCAACAAGTCAGTGCCCTGCAACAAGGCATCAATATGCTCGGGCTGCAGGTACAGACGGCCTTCCTGGGCACTGACCAGGCAATCCTCCATGACATGGGAAACGCTGACCCCGGCATCCACGCCGACAATTCTCGCCGCCCCCTTGAGGGAGTGGGCCGCGCGCATGCAGGCTTCGAGCTGGTCGGCCTGAGTCGGGTTACGCTCCAGCGCCAACAGGCCGGCATTCAGGACCTGGGTCTGGGCCTCGGCCTCAAGACTGAACAACTCAAGCAACGAGGCGTCACGCATTTGCTCGGGGGTCATGTCAGGCTCCGGGCGATCGCGCCCAGTAATTGCTCTTCGTCCAGCAAGCGCAGGCTGCGGGTTTTCCACAGCAATACGCCACGGGTGTACTTGGCACTGGCCTGCTCGCCCGAGAGTGACGCGCCATTCAAAACAGATTCTTCAATGTTGTGGATGCCATCCACTTCATCCACTGGCAATACCACTGCCCCGCCTTGTGCGGCCAGGATCAGCATGCGCGGCATGATCCGCAGCGATGCCGGCCCCGCCAATGTCGGGTCCAGGCCCAGTAGCTCGACCAGCGACAAACAGGGCACCAGGGCGCCGCGCACATTGGCTACCCCCAACAGCGCACGTGAACGCTGGTGCGGCAGTGAATGGATCGACTGCAGCGGGGCCACTTCATCCAGATAGCGCGTCGCCAGTCCCAGCCATTCATCCCCAAGACGAAAGATCATCAGCGAGCGGGTCGCCACTTTTCGCTCAAGCTCCCGGGGGGAGTATTGGGCCACATGCTCCTGCTCAAACGAGTAGCGGTCCAGCAAGCGGGTGGCCGCAGCCGAATACACCGAGCAGTTACGACAATGGATATGTTCAGCCAGCAGCGCACAGGATTTATCGCCGAAGATGCCGATACGGTTCCAGCAGTCATCAATGTCCTGCGCTTCGGAGTGGATCAAGTTCTGGGCTGTTAAACCGCTCATTGTTTACGCTCACTGTGAACGGATCGCTCATTACGGGCCGCGCGCTCCTGCAAGCGTTGAGCGCCTGTTACATCACCCTGTGAGGCCAGCAAGGCCGCCAGGTGTGCCAGGGCTTCTGCATGCTGGGGCTCCAGGTACAACGCCTTGCGATAAAACCCCTGGGCCTGAGCCGTCTGGCCCTGGACGTCACTGAGCAAACCCAGCCAGTAATAGGCCTGGGCCTGCGGGCCATGCAATTGCAGTAATTGCTCGCAGGCAGCACGGGCCTCGCTGCTCTTGCCGGCATTGGCCAGCAGCGCAATTTGTTCAAGCAGGGCCTTGGGCTCAGCAGCCTGCGAGTCCGTTTGGCGCGGTGCCAAGGACTGGGGGCGCGGGGCAAATGGCCGGATGACCGGTGGCGCCGCTGGCGGTTGCGGACGGACCAGCGGCTTGAATTCGGCCAGCACCGGGCGGGCCGCGGGTAATGGCTCGTGGCTATGGCAAAAAGCAAACGACTGCGGCGCACCGATCGAGCGCATGCCCATCCGGCCCAGCAGGCTGCCCTCGGCCGGACCGATAAACAGCACGCCATCGGTACGGGTCAATTGCTTGAGCACATCCAGTGCCTGCTGCTGGGTTTTAAGGTCGAAATAGATCAGCAGGTTGCGACAAAACACAAAATCATAGGGTGGGTAACTGGCCAGGAGGGCCGGGTCCAGCAAGTTACCGACGTGAAAGCTGACCTGCTCGCAGACCCTGCTCGACAGTTGATAAGCGTCGTCCACAAGGCTGAAATAGCGCTCACGGAAATCCGTTTGCTGCCCGCGAAATGAGTTTTTTCCGTACCGCGCAGACTGAGCCCGCTGCACCGAAAGCGGGCTGACATCCAGCGCGTCCACCTTGAATTGATACGCGGCAAAACCGGCATCAAACAGCGCCATTGCAATCGAATAGGGCTCTTCACCGGTTGAACAGGGCAGGCTCAAGATACGCAGGGTCCGGCGACTGCCGATTTCGGCCAGGCGCTTTCTGGCCAGGCGCCCCAGGGTGGAAAATGATTCGGGGTAACGGAAGAACCAGGTTTCGGGCACGATCACCGATTCGATCAGGGCTTGCTGTTCATCCTGGGAGCTGATCAAACGCTGCCAGTAATCATCATGGTCAAGCATGTTCAACGCCATGCAGCGCTGACGAACAGCACGTTCGATGATGGCCGGACCTACTGAAGCCACATCCAGACCGATGCATTTCTTCAAAAAATCGAAAAACCGCTGATCGGCGTTCATGGGTACACCTGTGGGCCGGTGTCATCCGGGTGCGCGGCGAAGATCAGCGCAGAAACCGCCGGGCTCAGCAGTTCATCGATACTGATCCATTGCACAAGCCCATGCTGGTCACTGCGCACCGGGCCCAGATACGGCGCATCGCGGTTATCCAGGCCATAGGGCTGAAAGTCCGCGGGGTTGCAGCGCAACGTGTCGCTGGCCTGCTCAAGCATCAAACCCAGTACTTGCCCGCGATAGTTGACCAGCACCAGCCGGGTGCTGGTGCGGGCCACAGCGGCCTGGCCGAACGTCATGGCGCTGATATCGATCACCGGCACCACCTGCCCGCGATGGGTAAACACGCCAGCCACCCATGCCGGGGCATGGGCAATAGGTTTTAGCGGGAGAAGCGGCAGCACTTCGACCACATCGGTGGCCGGCAAGGCATAACGTTCATCGCCGATATGAAACACCAGGAACAGGCGATTGTTCGGCGCTCCCCCACCGCTGGATTTGGCCCGAGGATCGCTCATCAGACTTTAAAACGCGAAACGCCGCTGCGCAGCCCGACGGCAACCTGGCTGAGCTCATCGATCGCAAAGCTGGCCTGACGCAGAGACTCGACGGTCTGGCTGCTGGCATCCCCCAGTTGTACCAGTGCAAGGTTGATCTGCTCCGCGCCTGTGGCCTGGGCCTGCATGCCCTCATTGACCATCAGCACCCGCGGGGCCAACGCTTGAACCTGATGGATGATCTGCGATAGCTGCTCACCCACCTGGGTCACTTCGAACATGCCGCGGCGGACTTCTTCCGAAAATTTGTCCATGCCCATTACGCCAGCCGAGACCGCTGACTGAATCTCGCGCACCATCTGTTCGATATCGTAAGTGGCCACGGCGGTCTGATCGGCCAAGCGGCGGACTTCAGTGGCGACCACGGCGAAGCCACGGCCATACTCACCGGCCTTCTCTGCTTCGATGGCAGCGTTCAGAGACAACAGGTTGGTCTGGTCGGCCACTTTAACAATGGTCACTACCACCTGGTTAATGTTGCCGGCCTTCTCGTTAAGGATCGCCAGTTTGGCGTTGACCAGATCGGCGGCGCCCATGACCTGATGCATGGTTTCTTCCATGCGCGCCAGACCCTGCTGCCCGGAGCCGGCCAGGATCGACGCCTGATCGGCAGCCGAGGTGACTTCGGTCATGGTGCGTACCAGATCACGGGAAGTGGCTGCGATTTCGCGGGAAGTCGCGCCAATTTCCGTGGTGGTGGCCGCGGTTTCAGTCGCGGTGGCTTGTTGCTGCTTGGAGGTCGCGGCAATTTCGGTGACCGAGGTGGTGACCTGCACCGAGGAGCGCTGGGCTTGTGACACCAAAGAGGTCAGCTCGGTCATCATGTCGTTGAAGCCGGTTTCTACCGCGCCGAACTCGTCTTTACGCTCCAGGTTCAGGCGTGAACTCAGGTCACCGGAACGCATCACTTCCAGAATCGAAACAATACGTTTCATGGGCGACATGATCGCTTTTAGCAACAGATAGCCGCAGAGGGCGGCGGCGAGTACGGCAATCAGCAGCGAGACCAGCATGCTGACTTTGGCGGTCATGACTGAATGAGCAATGTTTTCGGTGGCTTCGGAAGCCGAGGAGCGATTGGCGTCAATTACGCTGTTGAGCTGTTTGCGTCCAGCCATCCAGGCCGGCGCCAATTGCTCGGTGACCATGGTATGGGCCTGGGCGAATTGCTTGGCCTGGTACAGCTCAAGCACGTTCGCCAGAATCTGCGCGTATTGCTGATGCAGCCGCTCAAACTCATCGAACGCGGCGCGATCGTTTTTATCGAAAATGGTGCCGCGATAGTTCTCCAGCTCAAGCTTCAGCCGTTCTTCGTAGCTGGCGTACAGTTTGCGGTCTTCATTGTTCAGGTCGCGCTGGTTGGACGAGCCCACCAGTTGCAGGGTCAAGACGTAACTGTCCACCCAGGCACTGCGAATCATCGAGCTGTAATAGACCCCGGGAATCGAGTCGGCCCGGACTGTCTCTTCGCTGCTTTCGATTGAAAGCAGGCGAGAATAAGCCGCGACGACCATCAACAACATGATGGCGATGATTACCGCAAAGCTCGCCAAAATGCGTTGGCGCAACGTCCAGTTCTTCACAGTCAATCCTCGGGGAGCCATTCAAATGATGGGGAGTATAGCCGAGGGTACGCGAGGATTCGTATGGGCGCTGAGACTGATCTCACAGCAATCTGCAAAAATATTCATAAAGCTGCAGGAGCGAGCTTGATCGCGAGCTGTCCGGCATTTGAAAATGCCCGCTCCTGCAGTAAAGGGTTACTCCGCCGCCTGTTTAACCTGGGACTCCAGCTCAGCCTTCAGGCCCGGATCGAGCTTGAGTTGCTTGGCCAGTTCTTGCAGATAGGCCTTTTCCATAAAGCTCTCTTCATCCACCAGCAGCAGGCTGGCGATGTACATTTCGGCAGCGATTTCCGGGGTGCTGGCAGCACTCGCCACTTCAGCCGGGTCCAGTGGCTTGTCAATTTCGGTTTTCAGCCATTGCTGCAGGGCCGGGTCACCGTCCAGCTTGCTGAACTCGCCATCAATCAGCTGGCGCTCACGCTCGTCGATATGACCATCAGCTTTGGCCGCTGCAACCAGCGCCTTGAGAATCGCCTGGCTGTGTTGCTCTACCTGCTGGGGCGCTACCCGGTCGATCGTCTGCGGTTCTGTTTGCGGCGCCGTACCCTGGTTGGCCTGCCAGTTGCCGTAGGCTTTGTAGGCCAGTACCCCCAACGCGGCCAGACCGCCATAGCTCAGGGCCTGCCCGCCATATTTGCGGGCACTCTTGTTGCCCAGCAACATCCCCAGCACGCCTGCCGCCAGCGCACCGCCACCGGCACCTGAAAGCAACCCGCCCAACCCGCTGGAGCCTCCCAGCAGGCCGCCCAGTCCACCTTTGTCTGAGCCGGAGGGGGTGCTTTGCCCCGCGGTTTTATTCTGCAACATCTGTTGACCGGACTTGAGCAACTGATCGAGCAATCCACGCGTATTCATTAAACACCTCTCGTAAATGGGTGGCAGGGGAGAATCTCAGTCGCGCAGATCCGACTCGTGTATCGGTTGGTCGCGGTGAGTGGCACGCTGGTACTGGGCTGGCCAAATCGCCTTCTGGCCGCCCAGATCATCGTCGGCGTGCAGCGGCCAGTAGGGGTCACGCAATAGCTCGCGGGCCAGCAGGATCAAATCGGCCTGACCGGTACGCAGAATATGTTCTGCCTGAGCCGGCTCGGTAATCATGCCTACAGTGCCGGTGGCGATGCCTGCCTCTTTGCGTACACGCTCGGCAAAACGGGTTTGATACCCCGGCCCGACCGGGATCTCGGCATTGGCGGCGGTGCCCCCCGAAGACACATCCACCAGATCGACCCCCAGCGCTTTGAGGCGCAGCGCCAGCTCTACGGTTTCGTCCGGGTTCCAGCCATCTTCCACCCAGTCGGTCGCCGATACCCGGACAAACAGCGGCAACTCTTCAGGCCAGATGTCACGTACGGCCTTGGTGACTTGCAGCACCAGGCGAATACGGTTGTCGAAGGAGCCACCGTACTGGTCGCGCCGTTGATTGCTCAGCGGGGACAGGAATTGATGCAGCAGGTAGCCATGGGCAGCGTGAATTTCAACCACCGAGAAACCAGCCACAAGTGCCCGCCTGGCGGCATCGACAAAGGCTTGAATCAGGTCGTTGATCTGGGCTTCGTCGAGCTGGGTCGGGGCAGTGTGCCGCGGGTCAAAGGCTATGGGCGAAGGACCGACCGGCACCCAACCGCCCTCTTCCACTTTGACGCTGCCCTGCTTGCCCAGCCAGGGACGATAGGTGCTGGCCTTGCGCCCGGCATGGGCCAGCTGAATACCGGCCACGGCACCCTGGGCCCGGATAAAGCGGGTAATGCGCTGCAGGGGCTCGATCTGTTCGTCGTTCCACAAGCCAAGGTCCTGCGCGGTGATACGCCCGTCAGGGGTTACCGCCACAGCTTCAGTAAAAACCAGACCGGCGCCGCCAACAGCACGGCTGCCCAGATGCACCAGATGCCAGTCATTGGCCAGCCCGTCAACGCTGGAGTATTGACACATTGGCGAGACCGCAATGCGGTTGAGAAGGGTCAGTTGACGCAGGGTATAGGGCTCTAGCAGCAGACTCATGGGTCACCTCTAATGACAGTGGGCAGGCTCCAGGGAACAAGCGTACCTAGAGCCTAGTCGACAACCCTGCAAGAGGTGGGGTTCATCTTTTGTACAGATTGCGGGAGCTGGCTTGCCAGCTCCCGCAAGGGTTGAGCGCCGGGGTTAACGCGGTTCGATGTGGGCAATCATCAGTTGTACGGTTTCGTTGCCGCGAAATTCGTTGAGGTCGAGTTTATAGGCCAGTTCAACCCAGCGAATGGTCGGATTCGGCCACACTTCGCGGTCAACTCCGAAGGCAATGCCGTCCAGCTTGACGCTGCCGCACTCGGTTTTGAGCACCACTTTCAAGTGGCGCTCCCCGACAATTCGCTGCTCCACCAACTGAAACACCCCATGAAACAGCGGCTCGGGGAAGTGCTGCCCCCATGGCCCGGCATTGCGCAGGGCCCGCGCCAGTTCCAGATGGAACTCTTCTACCGCCAGACTGCCGTCCGACATCAATCGCCCCGTCAGGTCTTCTTCACGCAGTTGACGCCGCACTTCGGCATCGAACGCACGGGAAAACACCGCGAAGTTCGCTTCGGGCAGGGTCAGGCCTGCGGCCATGGCGTGGCCGCCGTATTTACTGATCAGGTCCGGGTGCTGGGCAGCCACCACGCTGAGCGCATCGCGGATATGAAAGCCCGCCACCGAACGACCGGAGCCCTTGAGCATGCCGTCACCCGCATCGGCAAACGCGAACGTCGGGCGGAAGTAACGCTCCTTGAGGCGCGAAGCCAGAATCCCGATCACCCCCTGGTGCCACTCCGGATCGAACAGGCACAAACCAAACGGCATGCTTTCAACCGGCAGCTCCTTGAGTTGGGCCAGCGCTTCACGCTGCATGCCTTGCTCAATGGACTTGCGATCCTGGTTCATTTCGTCGAGCTGCGCGGCCATTTCCCGCGCGGCATTGGCGTCGTCGGTGAGCAGGCATTCGATACCCAGGCTCATGTCGTCCAGACGACCGGCGGCATTCAGGCGCGGCCCAAGAATAAATCCAAGATCGGTGGAGGTAATACGCGAGTGGTCACGCTTGGCCACTTCAAGAATGGCCTTGAGCCCCGGCCGCGCACGCCCGGCCCGAATGCGTTCGAGCCCCTGATGCACCAGAATCCGGTTGTTGGCGTCCAGCGGCACCACGTCCGCCACGCTGCCCAGGGCCACCAGGTCCAGCAGCTCGGCAATGTTTGGCGCCTTGCTGTTTTGATACCAGCCCAGACTGTTCAGGCGAGCACGCAAAGCGATCAGCACATAGAAGATCACCCCGACACCCGCCAGTGCCTTGCTCGGAAACTCGCAGCCCGGCTGGTTGGGATTGACGATGGCATCAGCCGCCGGCAGCTCGTTGCCCGGCAAGTGGTGGTCGGTGACCAGAACGCTCAACCCGGCCTCTTTCGCCGCTGCCACACCCTCGATACTGGAAATGCCGTTGTCGACGGTGATCAGCAACTGTGGCGTGCGGGTCAATGCGACTTTGACGATTTCCGGGGTCAGGCCGTAGCCATATTCGAAACGGTTAGGCACCAGGTAATCGACATGGGCCGCGCCCAGCAGACGCAAACCGAGCATGCCGACGGTACTGGCCGTGGCGCCGTCGGCGTCAAAGTCTCCGACTATCAGGATGCGCTGGCGCTGTTCAAGGGCCACCACCAGCAAATCCACGGCGGCATCGATGCCCTTGAGCTGCTGATACGGAATCAGCCGCGCCAGGCTCTTGTCCAGTTCCGCTTGCGACTGCACGCCACGGGCGGCGTAAAGACGCGTCAGCAATGTCGGCATTTCGCCCAGAAAAGGCAGGATTTCGGGCAGTGGACGAGGTTCGATGCGCATAAGCTGGATGGAGGCTCTTATTGAAAAATGTACTTGTACAGGTCGCTTGAAAACGTCGCGAGCGAAGGCAAGACAAGGCAAAAGCAGGCGAGGACGCGCAGTTTACGGGGTGAAAATGAGCAGTCCGGGCCTGCCTTTAACGCAGTATTGTCGAGCGCAGCAGTTTTCATGTGCTCTGTTAACCGCGATCGCCCTGCAGCCACTGCAACTGGACTTCGTGCTGGCCGCGATCGTCGGTCACGAAAATCGTGCCTTCGCTGATCATCACGTCCCACTTGATAACGCGCGGCATGTCTTTGGCCAGGACTTCAAGAATCTCTTGCGGAACGGCCGCGATATTGACGTTCTTCAGGTTCTTGATGGCCGGGATCACTTTGCCTTCCCAAACGCGCAGGCTGCCATAGGCCAGCAGACTGGTGCGTTCAGTACGGCGCGAACACCAGGTCAGACGATCGGCATCGGGCTGGCCGACTTCGATCCAGTGCAGAACGCGGTCGTCCAGGCTTTTTTCCCACAGTGCCGGCTCGTCGACATCCGAAAGACCACGACCAAAAGCCAGCTGCTCGTTGTACCAGAAGGCATACGCCAGAAGACGCACGGTCATGCGCTCTTCAGTTTCAGACGGGTGACGGGCGATGGTCTGCTTGACGCTTTCATACACCCCGCGATCGAGATCGGTGAGATTCAGTTCAAACTTGTAAGTCGTGGACGGCTGGGCCATGAACGGGCTTCTTGATACGGAGAAAGGCGCCAAGTCTAACCGATACACCCCCGCCTGCGCTCAATTCAACTGTAAGGGCACGCTTGTGCAAGAGGGCTAAACGCACAGATAAGACAGGTGCTGCCACCTATGTTAAAAGGCTCTACTCGCTCGCCCTGGACAAGGACTACCCATGCCACTCGCCACCAAACCCCTTTCAGGCCTCAAAGTCGTCGAACTGGGTACCCTGATAGCGGGGCCTTTTGCGTCGCGCATCTGCGCCGAATTTGGCGCCCAGGTGATCAAGGTTGAATCCCCCGACGGCGGTGATCCGCTGCGCAAATGGCGCAAGCTGTACGAAGGTACCTCGTTGTGGTGGTTCGTCCAGGCCCGCAACAAAAAATCCCTGACCTTGAACCTCAAGCATCCTGACGGCCTCAACGTGCTCAAGGCATTGCTGGCAGACGCCGATATCCTGATCGAGAACTTCCGCCCCGGGGTTCTGGAAAAACTCGGCCTGGGCTGGGATGTACTGCATGCCCTGAACCCGAAGCTGGTGATGGTGCGCCTCTCGGGCTTTGGCCAGACAGGGCCGATGAAAGACCAGCCGGGGTTTGGTGCCGTCGGTGAATCCATGGGCGGGCTGCGGTATATCACCGGCTTTGAGGATCGCCCTCCGGTACGTACCGGCATTTCCATTGGTGACTCGATTGCCGCGCTGTGGGGTGTGATTGGCGCCCTGATGGCGTTGCGTCATCGCGAGGTTAACGGCGGCCAGGGGCAAGTGGTTGACGTCGCACTGTACGAGGCGATTTTCGCAATGATGGAAAGCATGGTGCCCGAGTTCGATGTGTTCGGTTTTATTCGCGAGCGCACCGGCAATATCATGCCCGGCATTACCCCCTCCTCGATCCACACCAGCCAGGACGGCAAGCACGTACAAATTGGCGCCAACGGCGATGCCATCTTCAAACGGTTCATGCTCATCATCGGCCGGGATGACCTGGCCAATGACCCTGAACTTGCCGGCAACGACGGACGCGACGCCCGCCGTGACGAGCTGTACGGCGTGATTGATCGCTGGGTGGCCTCATTGCCGCTGCAGACCGTGCTCGAACAACTGAGCTCTGCCCAGGTCCCGGCCAGTCGCATTTTTTCGGCAGAAGACATGTTCACCGACCCGCAATTTCTGGCCCGTGAAATGTTTCTGCAAGCCAAACTGCCTGACGGTAAAGACTTCAAGATGCCGGGGATCGTACCGCGGCTATCCGAGACCCCGGGTTCCGCCGACTGGGTGGGCCCGGAGCTGGGTGCACACAATCATGAAGTGCTGAGCGGTTTGGGCTACGACGCTGCAGCCATCGCTGAGCTCAAGCTGGCAGGTGCCATTTGACCGGTGATTGTTAGTTGCTACGGGAAAAGATCAGCACCATGACCCGGCACTCAAAGTGGCGCGGCATTTGCGCAGGTCTGGTCACGCTGGCATTGCTTGCCTGGCCCCCAGAGACTCTGGCGGCACCAAAGCTCATCTGGTTGATGCGCGATCTGCCGCCATTGACGGTGCGCGATGGCCCGCAAAAAGGTCAGGGGCTCATTGACCAGCTGATGCCCGCATTGATGACAGGCATGCCGCAATATCAGCACGTCATCTTGCCGGTCAATCGGGCCCGGGCCATTCGGATGCTCGAAGAAGCTTCGCTGGCCTGCGACCCGGCACTGGTATGGAACCCCAGGCGCGCCCACTCAATTGTCTATTCCAGCCCGGTCATCGGCTTGCATGGCAATGGCCTGGTGATTCGACGCGAAGATCAAAAACTGATTGAGCCCTTTGTCCGCGACAAGGCGGTAGACCTGACGGCCATGCTCGACGCTCAAACCTTGAAGCTCGGCGTCATCGCCAAGCGCAGCTACGGACCATGGATTGATGCTCAAGTGTCACAAGGCCGCAAACACCAGCTCTTCATCCACTACGGCAACGATCCGCTGGGCAGTTTGCTGCACATGCAGAGTGCCGGCCGGGTTCAGGCGCTGCTGGGCTATTGGCCGGAGATTCAATCCAAGGCAAGACAACAAGGGCTCAATCCTGAGTCGCTGATTTTCTACCGCATCCTCGGTGCCCCCGCCTACCAGCCCATTTACATCGGCTGTACCAATACCCCTGAAGGGCGCGAAGTCATTCGCAGAGTCAACGCCATACTCGCTGATCGGCCATGAGGGACTGCACGCCCCGGCGGGGATATGCCCCGGGGCCGGCCACACCGGCGACTGCCAGAACCCCGGGACGGCCAGGGGCAATGACAAAAAAAGCACAAAAAAAATCCCGGGCAGTGGGGAGACAACCCGGGATTTAACAAGGTCATGAAGACCCACTCAACAGGCTACAAGCATCGGAGCAATAAGCTTGATCCTGTTGATGCTGAATCTGACATAGCACCTGCGGGAAAGGTTCCCCGGCATATGCAATCAATTCGCACTATCAAGCCCCGGCCACTGCGCGGCTCTGCTGATAGGAGTCCAGCAAAAGCCCCAAGCCGGTTACAGTCACCGGCTTGGGCAAATATCCCAACACCCTGAGACCATCCTTGCGGGCTGTGCTTACCGCACTTTCCAGGACATGGGACTCGGCCCCGCCGACAAAAATCAGTGCCGGCGCCTCAGGTTTGGCGGACATTTCATGGATCAGCTGCAGTGCGTCGGCGGCTTCCAGATACAAATCACAAATGGCCACATCGATGGCCCCGCGCCTGGCCAGCGAGCCCCGGGCAGACTCTAGGTTGTCAGCCGCCAGGACATCGAATATGTGATAGGCATTCAACATCTGATGCAACGACATCAGCTGGAAAGGGTTGTCGTCAACAATCAAAACTTTCAGGGAGCGCATCATGGGCCTTTGGAGCATAACGCGTACTTGGCGCAGGGGAGTCGACTCTAGAGCGGATGGCCAGCAATAAACATCGGATGATTCCTAAATACCGACAGGAAACTTCTTGGTGGCAGACCGGGCCGGCAGCACCTTATCAGCCACAAATAAAAAAGCCCGTCAAATGACGGGCTTCAACATACGCAAGACTTAGAGTGGCTTGCCGCGATTGCCATGCTGGCTGACAAAAGCTTGTACGGCTTTCAAGTCATTGGCCAGAACGGTGTAGCGCTCTTCCCGCGCAAACAGATCAGCAAGATGCGCTGGTAGCTCAAGCGCTTTCCCGACACCAGCCTTTTCTACCGCATCAGGAAACTTGACCGGATGCGCAGTGCCCAGAATAACCATCGGAATATCCAGGCTGCGACGGCACTCACGGGCGGCCTTGACCCCGATAGCGGTATGCGGGTCCAGCACTTCGCCAGTTTCGGCAAACACCTGGGCGATGGTTTCGCAGGTTTGCTCATCATCGACTGCCAGCGAATCGAACAAACGACGCGCTTCGGTCCAGCGATCATCTTCAACGCTGAAGTTGCCGGTTTGCTTGAAGGCTTCCATCAGACCCGCAACTGCCGCGCCATTACGGCCGTGCAGATCGAACAGCAGGCGTTCGAAGTTGGAGGACACCATGATGTCCATCGACGGCGACAGGGTCGCGTGCAGGGTGTCCTTGGCGTACTGATTGCCGCTCATGAAGCGGTGCAGAATGTCGTTACGGTTGGTGGCAACGATCAACTGATTGATCGGCAAACCCATGTTGCGCGCCAGGTAGCCGGCAAAAATATCGCCGAAGTTACCGGTAGGCACCGAGAACGAAACCGAGCGATGCGGGCCGCCCAGTTGCAGGGCTGCGTGGAAGTAGTAAACGATCTGGGCCATGATCCGCGCCCAGTTGATCGAGTTCACTGCCACCAGGCGTGTGCCCTTGAGGAAGTCCTGATCGGCAAAGCTGGCCTTAACCATCTCCTGGCAGTCATCGAAGTTGCCTTCGATGGCGATGTTGTGGATGTTGTCGCCGAACAGCGTGGTCATCTGGCGACGCTGTACCTCGGACACCCGGTTGTTGGGGTGCAGGATAAAGATGTCGACGTTTTCGCAGTGCTTGCAGCCTTCAATGGCCGCAGACCCGGTGTCTCCGGAAGTAGCGCCGACAATAACCACGCGCTCGCCACGTTTTTCCAGCACATAGTCGAGCAAGCGTCCGAGCAGTTGCAGGGCAAAGTCCTTGAACGCCAGCGTAGGACCATGGAACAGCTCCAGGACCCACTCGTTGCCATTGAGCTGGCGCAGTGGTGCTACAGCTGCGTGGGAAAACGCGCCGTAGGTCTCTTCGAGAATCTTTTTGAAATCGGCGTCAGGAATGCTGCCGGTGACAAACGGGCGCATGACCCGAAAAGCCAGTTCGTGATACGGCAGGCCGGCCCAGGAAGCGATTTCTTCCTGGGTAAAGCGCGGCAGGTTTTCCGGTACGTACAAACCGCCGTCGCTGGCCAGACCGGCCAGCAGGACATCTTCAAAGTTCAGGGCCGGTGCCTGGCCACGGGTGCTGATATAGCGCATGGTTTCAAACCTTCGGTTTGAGCGGCAAGCTGTCTGGCGACAAGCTGCAAGTAAAAGCGCATTGGCTTGACTTGCAGCCTGCAGCCTGGCGCTTGCCGCTGCTTAATTAAATAAGATGCTCAACGCGGATGCGAACCACCGGACCCACAACGCCCTGCAGTGCTTCAAGCGCTGCGATCGCATCGTTCATGTGCTGCTCGAGCACACGGTGGGTCAGCAGAATCATCGGCACCAGACCGTCATGTTCTTCAACTTCTTTCTGCATGATCGATTCGATGTTGATCCCGCGCTCCGACAAGATGCTGGCCACCTGGGCCAGTACGCCCGGATGGTCCTTGGCCTGGATGCGCAGGTAATAAGCGCTTTCGCAGGCTTCGATTGGCAGAATCGGGTGATCGGACAGCGAATCCGGCTGGAAGGCCAGGTGCGGGACGCGATTCTCGGGATCGGAGGTCATCGCACGCACCACGTCCACCAGGTCTGCCACCACCGACGAAGCGGTTGGCTCCATGCCGGCGCCGGCGCCGTAGAACAGGGTTGAGCCTGCTGCGTCACCATTGACCATGACTGCGTTCATTACACCGTTGACGTTGGCAAGCAAACGGTCAGCCGGGATCAGTGTCGGGTGCACCCGCAACTCGATACCGCTGGCAGTACTGCGTGCCACACCCAGGTGCTTGATGCGATAGCCCAGCGCCTCGGCGTAATTCACGTCAGCCGTGGTCAGCTTGGTGATGCCTTCGGTGTAGGCCTTGTCGAATTGCAGCGGGATGCCGAACGCAATCGAAGCCAGAATCGTCAATTTGTGTGCGGCGTCGATGCCTTCGACGTCAAACGTCGGATCGGCTTCGGCGTAACCCAGGGCCTGGGCTTCAGTCAGCACGTCTTCAAAGGTGCGACCCTTCTCACGCATCTCGGTGAGGATAAAGTTGCCCGTACCGTTGATGATGCCCGCAACCCAGTTGATGCGGTTGGCCGACAGGCCTTCACGGATGGCCTTGATCACCGGAATCCCGCCAGCAACTGCCGCTTCGAACGCAACGATCACGCCCTTCTCTTGTGCCCGGGCAAAAATTTCGTTGCCGTGAACCGCAATCAGCGCCTTGTTGGCAGTAACCACGTGCTTGCCGTTTTCGATGGCCAGGAGTACGAGTTCGCGAGCGATGGTGTAACCACCAATCAGCTCGATAACGATGTCGATCTCAGGGTTGGTCGCAACAGCGAATACATCGTTGGTAATGGGGGTACCGGTAATGTCGCACTGAGGGTTTGGCGTACGCATGGCAATTTGCGCAACCTGGATACCACGCCCGGCACGGCGGGCAATCTCCTCGGCGTTACGCTTTAGTACGTTGAAGGTGCCGCCACCGACGGTCCCGAGCCCACAGATACCTACTTTGACCGGATTCACGCTGAACTCCCCATAAAACGGCCGACTCAAGGTCGGCCGTGGAAAACAACCGTGGATTGCCACGGTTCTCTATTAATAGCCGGGCCACTGAACCGCCCCGCCATGATCGTCAAAGGCTTACCGTGACGATGCAGGATTATTTAACACTGAGTGCCAGCTTGCCAACCTGCGCAGCAGGCTGATAGCCCGGAATGACCTGGCCATCTGCCAAAACAATCGCCGGCGTACCATTTACACCAATGGACTGGCCCATGGCGAACTGTTTGGCAACCGGATTGGCACATTTAGGCGCCTCTACCGTCTTGCCATCCGTCATCTTGTCCATGGCAGCTTTCTTGTCCGTGGAACACCAGACCGCCTGCAGTTGCTTGTCACCCGGCGAGCCAAGGCCCTGACGCGGGAAAGCAACATAGCGCACTTCAATCCCCATTTTGTTCAGCTCAGGGATTTCGGCGTGCAATTTGTGGCAGTACGGACAAGTGGTGTCGGTAAAGACCGTGATATGCGACTTGGTTTCACCGATTGCCGGGTAAACCACGGTTTCTGCCACCGGGATACCATTGATCAACTTGGCGACGCCAATGCGTTCGGCCTGCTCGGTCAGATTGACCGGCTTGCCGTCCTTGAGCTGAAACATATAGCCCTGGACGATGAACTGTCCATCGGCACTGGCATACAGCACGCGACTGCCCTTGAGCTTGACTTCGTACAGGCCGGCCATTGGGCTGGCGCTGATGCTCTCGACCGGAACATCCAGTTGCAGCGTTTCCAGGCTCTTGCGAATCGCTTGTTCGGCACCGCTATCGGCAAAAGAAAAGGTACTGACCAACGCAATGGCTGCGGCGGCAAAAATTCGGGTCACGCGCATGGGAACTCCTGAGGGCGGACAAGCGGCCAAACCGGAAAATCACGATCTGAAAAAAAGGATTCCGGTGGCGCGCTTTATTAACCGGCAAAGCCTACCACAGTTGGCTTGCGTGGCCGACTCCAGCCGACGCAAGCATCTATAAACAGCTCAGCCCCGGGGGTGATGAAGGGCATGCATTTCTTGCAGGCGGGCACGCGCAACATGGGTGTAAATCTGGGTGGTGGACAGATCACTATGGCCCAGCAGCATCTGCACCACCCGCAAATCGGCACCATGGTTGAGCAAGTGGGTCGCGAAGGCGTGACGCAAGGTGTGGGGCGACAGGGATTTGTCGATCCCGGCCACTTGAGCCTGATGCTTGATACGGTGCCAGAAGGTCTGACGGGTCATTTGCTCACCGCGCTGACTGGGGAACATGACATCGCTGGGGCGGCCGTTCAGCAGCTCATGGCGGGCATCGCGCATGTAGCGCTCAACCCAGACAATCGCCTCCTCCCCCATTGGCACCAGCCGCTCCTTGCTGCCCTTGCCCATTACCCGCAACACCCCTTGACGCAGGTTGACCTGTTCCAGAGTCAGGCTGATCAACTCGGTAACCCGCAGGCCGCAGGCATAAAGCACCTCGAGCATCGCCCGGTCACGCTGACCAATGGCTTCTGCCAGATCCGGGGCGGCGAGCAAAGCCTCGACATCCGCCTCTGACAGGGACTTGGGCAGCGGCCTGCCCAACTGCGGCATATCGACCTGTAAGGTCGGATCGACTGCAATCAGCTTTTCGCGCAATAAATAGCGATAGAAGCCACGGGCTCCGGAAAGAAAACGCGCTGTGGAGCGAGGCTTGTAACCCTGCTCCAGGCGCCATGCCAAGTGATCCAGAATCAGCTCGCGGCCGGCACCGGCCAGCTCAAGACCGCGCTCCTGCAACCAGCCATTGAATAACGCCAAATCGCTGCGATAAGCGTCACGGGTGTTGTCCGACAGCCCCTTTTCCAGCCACAGGGCATCCAGGAAACGGTCGATAAGTGGATTGTCTATAGCAGGCATTGGCGCTCGAAAAGCGCAGCCCGCAGGCCGCGCATAAATAAAAGGTGAACTGCAAAAGTGGCCGCTAGTCTTTCATGGCCGGCTGATGCCATAAACCACAGGTTCTCACAGGAGCCCCTTATGAATGAACAACAGATTCTGCTGGCGTTGGGAGGAATCGGCATCGCCGCCCTGGGCTCTCAGTGGCTGGCCTGGCGCCTGAAACTGCCAGCCATCCTGTTTTTGCTCCTGACCGGGATTCTCGTAGGGCCCGTTCTGGGCTGGCTTGATCCGCAAGAGCTGTTCGGCCCTCTGCTGATGCCTCTGGTTTCGCTGTCAGTGGCGCTGATCCTGTTTGAAGGCAGCCTGACCCTGCACCTGACCGAATGGGGCGAAATAGGCAGCGTAGTGCGCCGCCTGGTTACCATCGGAGCCCTCTCGACCTGGGCGGTGATTACCCTGGCCACGCATTGGCTGCTGGGCTTTGACTGGCTGCTGGCGCTGCTGTTCGGCACCCTGACACTGGTTACCGGGCCAACGGTGATTGTGCCAATGCTCCGCGTGGTGCGACCCAAGGCGTCGATCGCCAATATCCTGCGCTGGGAAGGCTTTGTCATCGACCCCATTGGCGCGTTACTGGCAGTGGTGGTGTACAGCTTCATCATTACCCGCGCTTCAGGCGAAGGCCTGAGCCACAGCCTGCTGACCTTTGGCGGAGTGATTGTGTGCGGCAGCCTGTTTGGCATCGTGGGCGGCTGGGTCATGGGGCATATCCTGCGCCGGCAATGGCTGCCCGAATACCTGCACAGCCTGGCCACACTGGCGACAGTGCTGGCCATATTCATTGCCTCCAATACGGTGATGCATGAGTCAGGACTGATGGCCGTCACGCTGATGGGCATATGGATGGCGAATATGAAGGGCGTTGATGTACGCAACATTCTGCACTTCAAGGAAAACCTGAGTATTTTCCTGATTTCGGGCCTGTTCATTTTGCTGGCGGCACGCCTGGACCTGCATGCCATGATCGCGCTGGGGCCCGTGGTGCTGGTGTTGCTGCTGATCATTCAATTCATTGCTCGCCCGCTGAACGTACTGCTATCGACTTTCGGCTCAAAACTCAACTGGCGTGAGCGCACGCTACTGGCCTGGATCGCACCGCGGGGCATTGTTGCGGCGGCGGTGTCGGCCATTTTTGCAATTCGCCTGGATCAGGCCGGACATGAAGGGGCGCTGTTGCTGGTGCCACTGACGTTTGCCGTGATCATTGGCACCGTTGTGCTGCAGAGTGCTACTGCTCGCCCCCTGGCACGCCTGCTCAAGGTCGCCGAGCCAGCCCCCAGCGGCTTTCTGATCGTCGGCGCCAACGGTCCGGCCCGGGCCATTGGCAAAGCCCTGCAACAGCTGGGCAGTCGCGTATTGCTGACCGACTCCAACTGGGAAAATATCCGCGCAGCGCGCATGGAGAATCTGCCGACCTACTTTGGCAACCCGGCCTCGCAACACGCCGAGGTGCATCTGGACCTGGTGGGCCTCGGGCACCTGCTTGCGCTGTCGCCATCGGGTGAGCTCAATACCCTGGCCGCAATCCGCTTTCGCCATGAATTTGGCCCCAGGCGCCTGTATACATTGGCCAGTGGTCAGGAAATCCGCCGCACCGACAAACATCGCGCCAGTCATGAGCATCGTGGGCAATCACTGGGCAACCCGGTCCTGACCTATACCCAACTGGCCAGTGAACTGCACAACGGTGCCGAGATATACAGCACTCAGCTGACTGAAAACTTCACTTGGGAGGATTACCAGGCCCTGCATGGCGAGCGCGCCACACTGCTGTTTGCCCGCGACCACAACAGTTGGGTGCATGTGGTGACGCCAGACAGCGATTTGAAGCCGGGAGCCGGCTGGACGCTATTGGCCTTGATCAGGCAGGACGCCTAGCCTGTTGGAGCCAGGCTGGCTCCAACCTGTGTTGGTTATTACTCGCCTTGCCGGGCAAAGCCTGGCAATACCGGTACCGGGCGCTTGTCATCATCAATGGCAACAAAGCTGAACAGGCCCTGGATCGCCAGCTCGCGACCATCACAGCTCATGCTTTCGACATACACCTCAACCTCAACCTTGAGGCTGGTATTGCCGACTTTAACCACACGCCCGATCAGCTCGACTATGCAGCCGGCCGCAATCGGGTGGTTGAAGTCGATCCGGTCGGTGGACACAGTCACCAGCGGCAAACGGCAGAAACGGGTCGCGGCGATAAACGAGACCTCGTCCATCCAGGCCAGTGCAGTGCCGCCGAACAAGGTGTTGTGATGATTGGTGGTGGACGGGAATACCGCTTTAGTAATACGGGTTACGGACAATTCGGTACGACGTTGAATCTCTTGCTCACGCGAAGCCATGATTTTACTACCTGCAACCAAACAAAAAACTGACAAATTTCAGGCACAAAAAAGCAGCCCGAAGGCTGCTTTTTTCTGCATCGGGAAGCTGGACTTAAGCCAGTTTTTCCTTGATGCGAGCTGCTTTACCGGACAGGTCACGCAGGTAGTACAGCTTGGCTTTACGAACGTCACCGCGACGCTTGACTGCCATGCTGTCGATTTGCGGGCTGTAGGTCTGGAAAGTACGCTCTACGCCAACACCGTTGGAGATTTTACGAACAGTGAAAGCACTGTTCACGCCACGGTTACGCTTGGCAATCACTACACCTTCGAAAGCTTGCAGACGCGAACGATCGCCTTCCTTCACTTTCACCTGAACGACAATGGTGTCGCCCGGGGCAAAAGGAGGGATCTCTTTAGTCATCTGCTCTGCTTCGAGTGCAAGGATGATTTTGTTAGTCATGCTGTGCTCCTAAGGTAGATCGTCTGATCTACCATCGATACGTTGTTAACTATCGTCCCGCTCGCGGATATATTCCTCGAGCAGCTTCTTCTCTTCTCCAGAAAGCGAGCGGCTTTCCAGAAGATCGGCGCGTCGTTCAAAGGTCCGCCCAAGGGACTGCTGTAAACGCCAACGCCGGATATGTGCATGATTGCCACTAAGCAATACGTCGGGAACACGCTGATCCGCATACACCTCCGGTCGGGTGTAGTGCGGGCAATCCAGCAAACCATCCGTGAAGGAATCTTCCTCCGCGGAGTCCGCATGCCCTAAAGCTCCAGGCAGCAGTCGTGTAACCGCATCAATCAGAACCATCGCCGGCAGCTCGCCACCGGAAAGTACATAGTCACCAATCGACCACTCTTCATCGACATAAGCATCTATAAAACGCTCGTCAATGCCTTCATAGCGACCTGCAATGAGGATTAATGCTTCCTCATTCGCCAGTTCGCGTACCGCCGACTGATTCAGTTGACGGCCTTGGGGCGACAGGTAAATTACCTTCGCCGCCTCTCCGGCTGCTTCTCTGGCCTGAACCAGTGCATCTTCCAGAGGCTTGATCTTCATCACCATGCCCGGACCACCGCCAAATGGGCGATCGTCCACAGTGTGATGCCGGTCCGTTGTGTAGTCACGCGGGTTCCAACAGGTGAGCTGCAACAGCCCTTGTTTCACCGCACGACTAGTGATGCCGTAGTCGCTGATGGCTGAAAACATTTCGGGAAACAAACTGATCACTTCTACGCGCAATTTAGCCACGCTTAGAAGTCCGCATCCCAATCCACCTTCATCTCGCCCGCTTCCAGGTCGATGCTCAACACACATTGCTCTGTATAGGGCAACAAGCGATCACGATCATCCAGGCTGCCTGGGCAAGGTTTGACTTCCATGACATCGTTCGAGCCAGTTTCCATCAGATCAACAACCTTGCCGAGCAATTGCCCTTCGAGGTTGGTCACTTTAAGACCCTGCAGCTGGTACCAGTAGTACTCGCCATCGGTCAGTTCAGGAAACAGGTTGCGTGGCACGCAGATCTCGAATTCGCGCAGAAGACCAGCTTCGTCACGATCATCAAGACCTTTGAGCTTCACGACCAGAAACTTGCCGTTATGAGAACGGCCACTGACCAGCTCTGCCTGTCGTACTTCATTACCGCGCCGAAGCGTCAGCTTTTTGTAGTCCAACAGGTTATCAATTGGATCCGTAAAGGAATAAACCTTCACTTCGCCGCGAACGCCGTGAATTGAATAAATTTTGCCGATAACGATCAAATCATCAGCAAGATCAGGCGTCACGCTCATATTGCTCAGGCCGCAGCCTTAGCGTTTTCTTTCACAAGCTGAGCAACGCGCTCAGACATTTGTGCACCAACACCCAACCAGTAGGCGAGGCGGTCTTCTTTAATGGAGAAACGAACTTCCTGACCACGGGCAACCGGGTTGAAGAAGCCAATTTGTTCCTTGTGGGAACCGTCACGTGGGTTACGGCTATCGGTAACGGTCAAGTGGTAAAACGGGCGCTTTTTGGAGCCGCCAAGGGCAAGACGGATTGTTAGCATGTGAACATCGTTCCTGTAGTCGGTGCTGCAAATCTAAATGCACAGCGGGCATAGGTGCCCGAAAGGCCGCATATTCTAAGGAATATCCGGACTTTTGCAAATGTCTTTTTCTGGCGCCTAGTCGACATGCCATAAAGATTTGCTATAAGGCCGCCACGAATGGCGACAGGTCGGCTCCCGCACGTGCGGGTTTGCCGGGTATCTCGCATCACTGCGAGCCGCCCAAGCGCGAGCGCTCAGGCAGGTAATTTACATTTTCGGCATGCCGCCACCAGGCATCATGGAGCCCATGCCGCGCATCATTTTGGCCATTCCGCCTTTTGCGGAGAACTTCTTCATCATTTTCTGCATCTGCTTGTGCTGCTTGATCAAGCGACCGATGTCCTGCACCTGGGTGCCGGAACCCATGGCAATACGACGTTTGCGCGAACCACTGATCAGGTCAGGGTCACGGCGCTCGGCCGGAGTCATGGAGTTGATGATGGCTTCCATTTGCTTGAACTGCTTTTCTGCCGCGCCCTGGGCGTTGCCCATTTGCGCCAGATTCACGCCACCCATGTTCGGCAGCTTGTCCATGAGGCCGCCAAGGCCGCCCATGTTCTTCATCTGTTGCAGCTGATCGCGGAAGTCTTCGAGATCGAAGCCCTTACCTTTCTTGAGTTTCTTCGCCAGCTTGTCGGCTTTGTCTTTATCGAGGGTCTGTTCGGCCTGCTCGATAAGGCTGAGCACGTCGCCCATGCCCAGAATGCGCGAAGCGATACGATCCGGGTGGAACGGTTCCAGAGCGTCGCTCTTCTCGCCCATACCGATGAACTTGATCGGCTTGCCGGTGATCGAGCGCACGGACAATGCCGCACCGCCACGGGCATCGCCGTCAACCTTGGTCAGGATCACACCGGTCAGCGGCAGCGCATCGCCAAAGGCCTTGGCCGTATTGGCGGCATCCTGGCCGGTCATGGCGTCGACCACAAACAGGGTTTCTGCCGGCTTGACGGCGCCGTGCAGTTCCTGGATTTCGGTCATCATCTCGGCGTCGATATGCAAACGACCCGCGGTATCGACAATGACTACATCAATGAACTTGAGCTTGGCTTCAGCAATGGCCGCCAGCGCGATGGCCACCGGCTTCTGGCTGATATCGGACGGGAAGAACGTAACCCCCACTTCCGCCGCCAGGGTTTCCAGCTGCTTGATTGCCGCAGGACGATAAACGTCGACCGAGACCACCATCACTGTTTTCTTTTTGCGCTCTTTAAGGAAGCGCGCCAGCTTGCCGGCGGTGGTGGTTTTACCCGCACCTTGCAAACCGGCCATCAAAACTACTGCAGGCGGCGTGACATTGAGGACCAGGTCCTCGTTGGCAGCACCCATCAGGCTTTCAAGCTCGGCCTGGACGATCTTCACAAACGCCTGGCCCGGCGTCAGGCTGCGCGACACTTCAGTGCCGACAGCGCGCTCTTTGACCGCGTTGACGAAGTCCTTGACCACTGGCAAAGCCACGTCGGCTTCCAGCAACGCCATGCGCACTTCACGCAGGGTGTCTTTGATGTTGTCCTCGGTCAGCTTGGCCTTGCCGGTAACATGGCGCAGCGTCTGCGAGAGACGATCGGTTAAATTTTCAAACATGCGCGATCCTTTCAGGCCCAAAGTAGACCGGGGTTATTGCGGCCCAGCCCGTGTAAAACTGATGCTCGGCGAGCCTGCGGCGTGGGCAGGTCGCGGATTATAGCGAAGACTGGCCGCATACGACACCTTGCCGTCGGCTTATGTAGTCTTTCGTGCATGGGCGGTTGTATGCCAAACTCAGCCCTTTCGGGCTTGCCTAACAGGATTTATGCTCCCCTTGTCACCGAGTTTGCTACCCAGCCTCGCCGCCGCCTGTTTATATGCCGCTGCGACCCTCTATCAAGGCACTTGCCTGCGCCAAGGCGCAAAGGCGAACAAACGCCTGTTGGTGACACTCGGCATTCTCGCCGTAATCGCCCACGCCATGAGCCTGTTCACCCACCTGATGACCCCGGCGGGTCTTGAACTGGACTTCTTCAGTGCTGCCAGCCTGATTGCCGCAGCAGTCATTGGCGTAACGCTGGTGGCATGTGTCCGGATCCCCGTCGAGAACCTGTTGCTGCTTCTATACCCGCTGGGAATGCTCACGGTGCTGCTGTCGCAGTTCGCCCCGCCCGGTACGGTTCAGGTAATAGATGAAGAGCCCGGCATCCTCGCCCACATCCTGTTATCGCTCCTGGCCTATGGCATGTTCACCATCGCGGTGTTTCAGGCGTTGCTGCTGACCCTGCAGAACTACCAGCTCAAGAACAAGCACCCCAAAGGCCTGATCAAGAACTTCCCGCCCCTGCAAACCATGGAAAGCCTGCTGTTCGGCTTCCTGTGGGCCGGCTGGTCGCTGCTGTCACTGTCATTGATCTCCGGCTGGATGTTTTTGGGCAATCTGTTTGCCCAGCATCTGGTCCATAAAACCTTGCTGGCCTGCCTGGCATGGATCGTATTCAGCGTACTTCTGCTGGGGCGCCACCACCTCGGCTGGCGCGGACACAAAGCCATACGCTGGACGTTTGCCGGTTTCTGCCTGCTGATGCTGGCCTACTTTGGCAGCAAGCTGGTTCGTGAATACATTCTGCATATCTGACGGGCGATGATTATGGATAGCTTGCCCCCCGGGCCGATGCTGGCAGTTCTGGCATTTTTGATCGCAGCAGCCGGGCTGTTCGCCGGTTTTCTATGGGGCACAAACAACAGGAAGGTCCTTCGTGCCGAGGTGCCGCAGACGCGCCACACACCTGCCCAGCAAGACGACGAACTCTCCGCCAGCCGGCCGCAACTGCTCTCCGGCATCCATGCGCTGGACAACATCACGGTCAACGACATCCTGATCCCGCGCAGCGAAGTCGAAGGCCTGAACCTCGACGACTCCATCGAAGATCTGATCGAGCAACTGCGCCAGACCAAGCGCACACGCCTGCCGGTGTTTCATAACGACATCAACCAGGTCGAAGCCATCCTCAATACCCGCCACGTCCAGCACCTGCTGACGGATGCCAGCCTCACCAAGGAAGCGCTGCTGGCCGTCTGCACCGAGCCCTACTTCGTTCCTGAAAGCACGCCCCTGCAGCTGCAGCTGCTCAACTTCCACAAGCAACAACGCCGACTGGGCGTCGTGGTCGATGAATACGGAGAAGTACTGGGAATCGTGACCCTGGAAGACATCCTCGAAGAGATCGTCAGTGAGTTCGAGGACGAGCAAAACATCGATAACCCGCTGATCGATCCCCTGCCCGACGGCCGCTTTGTGGTTGATGGCGCAGTCTCGGTCCGCGAACTGAACAAGGCCCTGGGCTGGCACCTGCCTTGCGACGGTCCGAAAACCCTTAACGGGCTGGTCACCGAAGCACTGGAAACCATTCCCGAAACCACTGTTTGCCTGAAGATCGGCCGCTATCGCCTGGAAATTCTCGAAACCGAAGAAAACCGCGTCAGCCGCGTACTGATCTGGCACAACAGCGTCAAACCCGCGGTTTAATCGCCGCGTAAGGTCTTGTTACATTCGAACAGGCCTCCCTATAATCATTTCCGCTTACACCCCGCTTGCGGGGTAAAGCCAGTCGATTAAAACACCGCATATCTTCAGTGGGAGCTGGCTGAGCAGTTCCCACCGGTTTATCTCCCCGCTTGAGACTGCGCTCGCCTGACTGACTGGCATTTGCCCCCACTGGCCAAACGACCATAAAAAACGCTCTGCCCTGTCCGCCGCCAAGGCTGATAAAGGTCAACGAGCTTATAACTGTCAGGGATATGCGCATGACCACCAGCACCACCTACAGCGAAGCCTCGCCCGAGAAGCCGGCCAACTCCACAGCCCGTGTCGCTACAGCCAGCTTTATTGGCACCGCCATCGAGTTCTACGACTTTTATGTGTATGCCACCGCCGCCGCGCTGGTTATCGGCCCGGTCTTTTTCCCGCAGACATCCGGCACAGCACAGATGCTGTCGGCGTTCCTGACCTTCGGCATAGCCTTTCTCGCACGCCCGCTGGGTTCATTTCTGTTTGGCCATTTCGGTGACCGGGTAGGACGCAAGTCCACCCTCGTCGCTTCCCTGCTGTTGATGGGGGTGTGTACCACCCTGATCGGCGTCCTGCCGGGCTACGCCACCATTGGTGCCTGGGCACCGATCCTGCTCTGCGTGCTGCGCTTTGGCCAAGGGCTTGGGCTCGGCGGGGAATGGGGCGGCGCAGCTTTGCTAGCCACCGAAAACGCCCCCAAAGGCAAGCGCGCCTGGTTCGGCATGTTTCCGCAACTGGGTCCGTCGATTGGTTTTCTCGCAGCCAACGGCCTGTTTCTGGCACTGGCCTTGACCCTGAGTGATGAACAGTTCCGCTCCTGGGGCTGGCGCATCCCGTTCCTGCTGAGTGCTGCTCTGGTGATGGTCGGCCTGTATGTGCGTCTCAAACTGGAAGAAACACCGGTCTTCGCCAAGGCCGTAGCCCAGCACGAACGGGTGAAGATGCCGATCGTCGAGCTCTTCAGCCAGTACTGGGCACCCATGCTGCTGGGCGCTGCGTCGATGGTGGTGTGTTATGCACTGTTCTACATCTCGACCGTATTTTCACTCAGCTATGGCGTTTCGACATTGGGCTACACCCGCGAAACGTTCCTCGGCCTGCTGTGCTTTGCCGTGCTGTTCATGGCCGCGGCCACCCCACTGTCAGCCCTGGCCAGCGACCGTTACGGACGTAAACCGGTATTGATTGTCGGCGGCATACTGGCAGTTTTGTCCGGGTTTCTGATGGAGCCATTGCTCACCCATGGCACGACCTGGGGGGTGGCACTGTTTCTGTGCATCGAGTTGTTCTTGATGGGGGTGACCTTTGCTCCGATGGGAGCCCTGCTGCCTGAACTGTTTCCCACCCGCGTGCGCTATACCGGCGCATCGGCGGCCTACAACCTGGGGGGCATTGTCGGCGCCTCGGCCGCACCGTTCTTCGCCCAGAAACTGGTGAGCATGGGCGGTCTGAGCTGGGTTGGCGGCTATGTATCAGGCGCAGCGGTACTCAGCCTGATCGCTGTACTGTGCTTGAAGGAAACCAGAGAGGCAGACCTGAACAAGGTCATCTAAACCTGTAGGAGCGAGCTGTGCAAAAAGCTCGCGAGCAAGCTCGCTCCTACAGCAGGTTGTTGCGGGGGGTTATAGCTCTACGACAACCGCCTTGGACGAACGGGTCGCTTTGGCCCGTGCCGCTTCAATCGACTCATCCCGGGCCAGTGCCACGCCCATGCGGCGCTGGCCATTGACCTCGGGCTTGCCGAACAGACGCAAGGCGGTATCCGGCTCGCTCAGGGCCGCTCCCAGGTTGGAGAACGCGGTGCGGGTCGACTGCCCTTCCACCAGAATCACTGCCGAAGCCGAGGGTCCGAACTGACGGATCAACGGGATCGGCAACCCCAGAATCGCCCGCGCATGCAGCGCGAACTGCGACAAATCCTGCGAAATCAGGGTCACCAGACCTGTGTCATGGGGGCGCGGCGAAACTTCGCTGAACCACACTTGATCGCCCTTGATGAACAGCTCGACTCCAAACAGACCACGGCCACCCAGCGCCTCGGTAACGGCCTTGGCCACACGCTCAGACTCAGCCAGTGCAATCGGGCTCATGGCCTGGGGCTGCCAGGACTCCTGGTAATCGCCCTTCTCCTGGCGGTGACCAACCGGGGCGCAGAACGTGGTGCCGCCGATATGGCGTACGGTGAGCAAGGTGATTTCGTAATCGAAGTCGATAAAGCCCTCGATGATGACCCGGCCCTTGCCCGCCCGTCCACCTTCCTGAGCGTAGTCCCAGGCGGTTTTCACATCGTCGGCACTGCGCAGCAGGCTCTGGCCTTTACCCGACGAGCTCATGACCGGCTTGACCACACACGGGAAACCGAGATCCTGCACCGCTTTGCTGTAATCCTCGAAGGTGTCGGCAAAGTGGTACGGCGAAGTTGGCAGGTCCAGCTCTTCAGCCGCCAGACGGCGAATGCCTTCGCGGTTCATGGTCAGCGAGGTCGCACGGGCCGTAGGGATCACGGTAAAGCCTTCAGCTTCCAGCTCGACCAGGGTCGCGGTGGCGATGGCTTCGATTTCCGGAACGATAAAATGCGGCTTTTCCAGCTCGATCACGGCACGCAGGGCAGCACCGTCCAGCATGTTGATCACGTGGCTACGGTGCGCCACCTGCATGGCCGGGGCGTTGGCGTAGCGATCGACAGCGATGACTTCGACCCCCAGACGCTGCAATTCGATGACGACTTCCTTGCCTAGCTCGCCGCAGCCACACAACATTACGCGGGTCGCGGTAGGCGACAGTGGAGTTCCGATACGGGTCATTTCAGGTCCTCAAGGAAGCAAATCATCGAAGGCGCTCGCAACGCTTGCGCCTGCTGGGAAGAAAGGCCGGCATTTTACATGATCCGCGAGCGCTCAGCGGCTTTGCGCAGACGCCAGGCCATGGCCAGCCATACGCAGGTGACACCGGCGAACTTGGAGGCCATGGCAGTGAGGATCACGCCCGGGGTAAAGGCGTCGATCATGCCGAAAAAGATAAAGGTATCGAGGGGGATGCTCAGCGCAGAGCTGATCCACAACCGGTCATGCAACGGGCGCTTGGTGATGGAGAACACCAGCCAGTCAATACACTCCGATACAGCGAACGCGGTAGCGCTGGCCAGGGCAATAGAGGGATCAGAGGTGACGTACGACAGCACCAGCGCCGCCAGCATGGCCAGAATGGCGCCGTGGCCGAAGCGGATTTGCACCATGTCCCGCAGCACGAACACCAGCCCGCCCCAGGCCGACCAGATGATATCGAGGTGCGGCGCCGTCGAAAACGCGTAGTTGATCAGCACGACGCTGGCGATATAAGCGATTAGAAACAACATGGGACCTGGTGATACCTCTGAATAAGGCGCACAGGGTACTTGAGTCATGCCTGATTTTGTAGCGTGTACACCGAGGCTGGACAGTTCGACCGCGGGAGCCGGCTTGCCGGGGATTTACAGCCCCGCAGTCAGCCTCGAAGTGCCCATTGCCTGCATCCCGGGCAAGCCAGCGCCCACAGGGTATATCGCAGCCTGCGGCAGGGGCTACAGGCTGCCCACCGTCCACACCATGCCACTGGATTTCGCGCGTTCATGACACAACGCCAGCACCTCACGGCGCTCAGGATTGGTCATGCGGCTCCAACGGGTAATTTCGGCCACCGAACGCTGGCAGCCGGTGCACAGATCATCGTCGTCCAGCGCGCAAATATTCACGCAGGGTGAGGCCACCGGGCGTTCTGTATCACTCATTATTCTTGCACCTGCAAGTCACGGGCATAACGCTGGCCGTTGTGCACATAGTGCGCCGCACTGGCTTCCAGCAGTTTTTTCTGCTCGTCGGTGAGGTCGCGCACCACTTTGCCGGGCGAGCCCATGACCAGCGAACCATCGGGGATTTCCTTGCCCTCACCGATCAGCGAATTGGCACCGATGATGCAATGCTTGCCGATTTTTGCGCCATTGAGGATCACTGCGTTGATACCGATCAGGCTGTAGTCACCCACAGTGCAGCCATGCAGCATGGCGTTATGGCCAATGGTCACACCGGTGCCCAGGGTCAATGGGTAGCCCATGTCGGTGTGCATGACGGCGCCATCCTGCACGTTGCTGTTTTTACCGATCAGGATCAGTTCGTTGTCGCCACGCAACACAGCGTTAAACCAGACGCTGGCACCCTCTTGCAGCCGTACCTTGCCGATCAGGGTGGCGTTGGGGGCCGTCCAGCTGTCGGGATGGGTTTCGACGAGCGAGTCGCCCAAGCGATATTTCATGGGAGTGTCCTCAAGGCTGAGCGGCTGTCTGCTGACAGCTCTAAATATTGATAAAGCGTTCAGGCGGAGTATGCAGGCTGATATTGACGTCGTCGTAGAGCAGGTTCATCAGCTCGACGATCATGATCGCCGTCAGCCCCCAGATCTTGTACACGCCAAAACGGTAACTCGGCACATACCAGCTGCGGCCCTGGTAATCGATGCGGTGGGTATGCTCGCGCGGGTCCTGGCGGAAGAACTCCAGCGGCACGCTGAACACCGCAGCGATCTCGGCATCGTTGGCCAGATACTCAACGTAGTCAGGTACCAGTCCGACATAGGGGGTTACGCGAATACCGTGCAACGAGATCAAGGGGCTGAGGGGACCGATCACCTCCACCAGGCCCGGCGGCAGGCCGATCTCTTCTTCGGCCTCACGCAGAGCGGTAAAGATCAGATCCGGGTCTTCAGGATCGCGCCGCCCGCCTGGGAAAGCCACCTCACCACCATGGGTCGACAGCCCGCTGGCACGCAGGGTCAGAATCAGTTCGGGTTCAGCACTGCGCGTCACCGGCAGCAATACTGCCGCCTCGGGAAAATGCCGATCTGTTTCCAGAGTCCGTGGGGTATAGCGGCTCACACGGCCAAGCAGCTCGTCCAGCATAGGTCATCTCGATCCGTCACTTATCGGGCATCATGCACCAAATCGCACCGGGCACCCAAGCCCCGCAGTGTCGCAGCAACCACCGCGGCACTTGCCGCCAGCCCGACTCAGCCTCAAGATAAGCGCCTTATCAGAGAACCCAGCATGAAATTTTGCAGCCAGTGCGGTCATTCTGTCAGCCAGCATATCCCGCAAGGCGATTCGCGCCTGCGCTATGTCTGCGACCACTGCCAGACCATTCATTATCAGAACCCCAATATTGTTGCCGGGTGCCTGCCCACCTGGGGCACTCAGGTGCTGCTGTGCCGACGCGCCATCGAGCCGCGCAAAGGGTACTGGACACTGCCTGCCGGGTTTATGGAAAACGGCGAGACCGTTGAACAGGCCGCTCGCCGCGAAACCCTCGAGGAAGCCTGTGCCAAGGTCGAAAACCTGGCTATCTATACCCTGATCGATGTACCCCACATCAACCAGGTACATGTGTTCTACCGCGCCGAGCTGCTGACCCCGGACTTTGCCGCAGGTGAAGAAAGCCTTGAGGTGCGGCTTTTCGATGAAGCCGACATCCCTTGGTCAGAGCTGGCTTTTCGCACGGTCAGCCGTACCTTAGAATGCTTTTTCGCCGACCGCCCGGGTAACCTCTACCCGGTACGCAGCGAGGCCGTGGCGCCTCTGGCCGGCCTGACCAAACCCCAACAATAATGTTGTTTGCCGTGTAATTCAGGAATATCCCTCTAATGCGTTGGTTGCTCGCTGCCCTCTGCCTGTCGTTTGCTGTTACTTGCCAAGCTTCCGTTGTCATTACCGTGAATGGCAAACCCGTCGATAAAAATCAGGTCCTCAAACCGGCCCAGTCAACACAGACGATCAAAGCCGGGCAAAAAATCGAAAAAATCCTGGTACTCAAGTCGGCCCGCAAGCTGCAGCTGATCAGCGATGGCAAACCGATCAAGAGCTACCGCATTTCATTGGGCAAACAACCCAAGGGGCCAAAACTGCAGGAGGGCGACAAACGCACCCCGGAGGGCCTTTACTGGGTCGACTGGCGCAAAAAAAGCGACAAGTTCAACCTGGCGATGCATATCAACTACCCCAACGTCAGTGACGCGGCCCAAGCCCGGCGCCAAGGTCTGAACCCCGGGTCGATGATCATGATCCACGGTACGCCGGACTCCGAAGAGAATCCCGAAGAGCTGTTCCATACCCTGGACTGGACCGATGGCTGTATCGCGATGAAAAACTACGAAATGCGTGAAGTCTGGAGCCTGGTCAAGGACGGCACCCTGGTTGAAATCCGGCCTTAAGCAAAAATAAATTACCTTTTGTCCCCGTTACACCCTCCCGCCTACTCCTAATACCTTTACCTGTCGCCGGGCCCGAACGGGCCCGCAGCATCTCGGCGCCTTCAGCGCACTCCTAATACCACTTAAACACCAAATAAAATCACAACGGCCAAACACCCTGTTTTCGGCGGGAAACGCGCCTGAGCATGCGTTGACTTGGTATTGAAGTGGTATTACTTTCGCGCCATTACCGGGCGACAAAACTCCAATAACCGCATCGGATCCACCACCATGAACAGCCCTATGACCACCCTCGCCGACCTGCGCCCGGATGACCGTCTGGCCACGCCGTTGTACCTGCAACTGGCCCGAAACCTGGAGTCCGCGATCCATGCCGGGGTCTGGAAAGCCGAGCAGGCGCTGCCTTCGGAGCGCAGCCTGAGCGAACAACTGGGCCTGTCTCGCGTCACGGCCCGCAAAGCCCTGGAAATTCTCTTCGAACAAGGCCTGATCCGCCGCAGCCAGGGCTCCGGAACCTTCATCACCCCGCGCCTTGAGCAACCCTTGTCGCGGCTGTCCAGTTTCAGCGAAATGCTCCGGCTCAAGGGCTTCGTACCTGGCTCTCAGTGGTTACAGCGGGAAATCACCCAGCCGACCCATGAAGAGCTGATCCGCCTGGCGCTGTCCCCCACGGATAAAGTCGCGCGCCTCAAGCGCCTGCGCAAAGCCGATGACACGGTCATGGCCATCGAAATGAGCGCCCTGCCCGCTTCCCTGATCCCGCAGCCGCAGGTGCTTGGCGACTCGCTCTACGAGTATCTGGACAGCATCGGCAAACCGGTGGTCCGCGCCCTGCAACATATTCAGGCGATCAACGCCAGCGCAGAGTTTGCCGCCCTGGTGGGGATCGAACCCGGGGCCGCCATGCTGCTGATGACCCGGGTCGGCTACCTCGAAGACAACACCCCCATCGAAGTCACCGATACCTACTGCCGTAACGATTTCTACGATTTTGTGGCCGAACTGCGCCGCTGACCCGACAACACCCCCGGAGGGCTGTACATGTCCGAAGACAACATCCTCACGCCCCAAGGCTGGGTCCGCGGCCGCCTGCTGCACGAGAACGGCAAAGTCCTCGGCATCCAGGGCAGCCCTTGTGACCCGGCCGACAACGACTTGCCTTACCTGCTGCCCGGTTTTATCGACCTGCATGTGCACGGCGGCGGCGGCAAAGACATCATGCAAGGCGCACCGGCCTTCGACACCATCGCCCGCACCCACTTGCGCTTCGGCACTACGGCAATGCTGGCCACCACCATGACCGCGCCGAATCACGAGATCAGCCGCGTGCTCGGTGCCCTCGGCGAGTTTTGTCAGCAACGGCCGGCCGGCTGCGCGCGGGTACTGGGGGTGCATCTCGAAGGCCCGTTTATCAACCCCGGCAAACTCGGCGCTCAACCCAACTTCGCCCATACCGCGCTGATGGCCGAAGTCGAGGACTACCTGAGTCTGGCGCCGATCAAAGTCATCACCATCGCCCCTGAAATCGCCGGCCATATCGAATTGATCGGCGCCCTGAGCGCCCGGGGCATTCGCATGCAGCTGGGGCATACCCTGGGCAGTTATGAAGAAGGCGTGGCCGCACTGGATGCGGGCGCCACCAGCTTCACCCATTTGTATAACGCCATGAGCCCGCTGCATCACCGCGAGCCCGGCATTCTGGGTGCCGCCCTGGCCCATGCGCGTTTTGCCGAACTGATCCCCGACTTGCTCCACGTGCATCCCGGCGCCATTCGCGCAGCCTTGCGTGCGATTCCGTGCCTGTATTGCGTCACCGACTCCACTGCAGCCACCGGCATGCCCGATGGCGAATACCAACTGGGCAGCCACACCGTCACCAAATGCCTGGGCGGCGTACGCCTGGCAGACGGCACGCTGGCGGGCAGCACGCTGACCATGGATCAGGCACTGCGCAACCTGGTGAAAATCGGCCTGCCACTGGCCGAAGCCTCGCAACGCCTGTCGCAGTACCCGGCCGACTACCTCGGCATTACCGAACGCGGGCGTTTGCAGCCCGGTAGCTGGGCCGACTGCGTGCGCCTGGACCGTTCATTGAATCTCACCGCTGTCATGGTCGAAGGGGAAGCACTTGTCTTCTAACAAGCCGTCAAAAATGCTGGAAGAGGCCCGGTCCGCGAGCGAAGCGGTCGAACGTCAACTGTTCAACCTGGAGTCGCGCCTGATCGACCTTGCCCGCGACCTGCGGGCCAGCCCGCCCGACGTAGCCATGACCCTGGCCCGTGGCAGCTCCGACCATGCCGCCAGTTACTTTGCCTACCTGACCATGCAGCATGTGGGCGTGCCCGTGGCGTCGTTGCCGATGTCAGTGGTGACCTTGCGCCAGTCCCCGCTGCGGGTGCAGGGCCAGGCGGTATTTGCCTTTTCCCAGTCCGGCCAGAGCCCCGACATCATCGACAGCCTGAGCCTGTTGCGTGAACGCGGGGCACTGAGCGTGGCGCTGGTGAATGCCGAAAACACACCACTGGAAGCCGCCTGCTCCTACAGCTTGCCCTTGTGTGCCGGCGCCGAAATCAGCGTCGCAGCCACTAAAAGCTTTATCGCCACCTTGAGTGCCGGTGCCCGCCTGGTTGCGCACTGGGCCAATGATAAAGCCCTGCTTGAGGCCGGCCACCTGCTGCCCGCCGACTTGCGCGACGCCTGCGCCCAGGACTGGAGCAAAGCCATCGAGACCTTGCGCGATGCCCAGCGATTGCTGGTGATCGGCCGGGGCGCGGGCTTTGCCATCGCCCAGGAAGCCGCGCTCAAATTCAAGGAAACCTCGACCCTGCAGGCCGAAGCCTTCAGCAGTGCCGAAGTGCGCCACGGCCCGATGGCCCTGATCGAAGAAGACTACCCGCTGCTGATTTTCGCCCCTCGGGGTGTGGAGCAGGCGGGCTTGCTGACCCTGGCCCGTGACATGCGCCAGCGCGGCGCCCGGGTGCTGCTGGCGGCCCCGGATGATGTGGCCGAGCGCGACCTGACGTTGAGCCAGGCGGCACACCCGGATCTGGACCCGATCCTGGCCATTCAAAGTTTCTACGTGATGGCTGCCGGTCTGGCCGAGGCCCGGGGGCTGGACCCGGATCAGCCACGGTTCCTGAGCAAAGTGACCCGTACCCACTGAGTTGTCTTCCCCCGCAGGTTTAATGAGTATCGCGCCATGCACAATAATAAAAAGCTCACCCTCAGTGCGCCGCTCAGCGGGCCGATCATCAAACTCGCCCTGGTGCCGGATGAAGTATTTTCCAGCGGCGTAATGGGCGACGGGATTGCCATCGACCCATTGAACGACTGTTTGTATGCGCCCTGTGACGGGGTGATCGTGCACGTGGCCAAGACCGCCCATGCCCTGACCCTGCGTGCCGATAATGGCGCCGAGGTGCTTTTGCATGTGGGGCTGGACACCTTTGATCTACAGGGCGAAGGTTTTCAACTGCTGGTGGAAAACGGCGAGCAGATCAGCAACGGCCAGCCCCTGGTACGCTTCGACCCCGATTACATCGCCCAGCGCTGCACCAGCCTGATCAGCCTGCTGGTGCTGACCAATGGCGATCGGTTCGCGCTGCAACTGCTGCAACACGACACCGCCGTGGCCGGCGAGCCACTGCTGCAGATAGCCGCGCGCCAGATCGAGGCCGCCGTTACCGCGACCGACAGTTCTCAGGGGCAGGCCCAAGGCAGCGTGCGCATAACTCACCACGGTGGCCTGCATGCACGTCCGGCTGCGCTGATACGGCAAACAGCACTGGGTTTCAAAAGCACTTGCCGGCTGCACATCGGCGCCAATTCGGCTCCGTGCGACAGTATTGTCCGGCTGCTGGCCCTGGGCATCAGCGAGCACGATGAAGTTCAAGTCAGCTGTGCCGGCGAGGATGCCGACGCCGCGCTGCAGGCCATTCTGGCCGCACTGGCCAAAGATCAGGTCAGACCGGCCGCTGCCACGCTGAAAGTGCTGCCGGCCGTCGCTCGCCCCATCAATCAAGAAGGACAATTGAACGGAGTGAGTGCGGCCCCCGGTCTGGCCAGTGGTGCGCTGTATTTTTTAAGCACCGTGCAACTGCCTCCCGACCTCGGCAATCACCTCCCCGAGGAGCAAATGCAGGCGCTGCATTCGGCGCTGGAGCAGGTGCGCGCCGAGATCCGCCTGACCCTGATCCAGGCCCGGGCCGAGGGTAACCTCGACGAAGAAGCCATTTTCGACACTCACCGGGCCTTGCTCGAAGACAGCGAGCTGCTGCAGGCCAGCCACGGCGCCATCGCCCAGGGCCGCAATGCGGCCCACGCCTGGAGTGATGCGATCGAGCAGCAATGCGCGATTCTGCAGCAACTGGGCAATACCCTGCTGGCTGAACGCTCCAACGACTTGCATGACCTGCAACAACGGGTTCTCAGAGCATTACTGGGGGAAAGTGCCCAGTGCCAGGTGCCGCCCGGAGCCATTGTTGCCGCACACGAGCTGACCCCTTCCGACCTGCTGATGCTCAGCGCACAGCAAGTTGCCGGTTTATGCATGGCCGCAGGGGGGGCCACCTCCCATGTCGCGATTCTGGCCCGGGGCAAAGGCCTGCCTTGCCTGGTGGCCCTGGGTTCAGGGTTGCTGGACTTGCCGGCCGGACAACAGGTGATTCTCGACGCCGACAGCGCCCGCCTGGAACTGAGCCCCGGCGCCGAACGCATCGAACAGGTGCAAAATAGCATTCTCGCCCGTCAGCAACGCTTTGCCCGGCAGCAATTGCACGCCCACGAACCGGCAGTGACCGGTGACGGGCTGCAGATCGAAATTGCCGCCAACGTTGCCTCCAGCCACGAAGCGGCCGGCGCCCATGCCAATGGCGCAGATGGCGTCGGACTGCTGCGCACCGAGTTCCTGTTTGTCGATCGCAGCACTGCTCCCAATGAACAGGAGCAGATTGCGGCCTACCAGGGCGTGGTCGATGCGATGGGTGACAAGCCGGTGATCATTCGCACCATTGATGTGGGCGGCGACAAGCAACTTGATTATCTGCCGCTGCCCGCCGAAGCCAATCCGGTATTGGGCCTGCGCGGCATCCGCCTGGCACAGATGCATCCGCACATCCTCGATCAGCAACTGCGCGCCCTGCTGCAGGTCAGCCCGGTACAACGCTGCCGCATCTTGTTGCCAATGATCACCGAGGTCGACGAGCTGCTGCATATCCGCCGTCGCCTGGAGGCCTTGCGCGGCGAAATGGGCCTGAGCCAGCGCCCGGAACTGGGGGTAATGATTGAAGTGCCGGCAGCGGCCCTGATGGCAGAACAATTGGCCGAGCACGCGGACTTTCTGTCCATCGGCACCAACGACCTGTCGCAGTACACCCTGGCCATGGACCGCGACCATGCAGGGCTGGCCTCACGGGTCGATGCCCTGCATCCGGCGCTGCTGCGCCTGATCGCCCATACCTGTGCCGGTGCGGCAAAGCACGGACGCTGGGTAGGCGTATGCGGTGCACTGGCCAGCGACCCTCTGGCCACCCCGGTGCTGATCGGCCTGGGGGTTCGCGAGCTGTCGGTCAGCCCGCTGCAAATCGGTGAAATCAAGGCCAGGGTCCGCCAGCTGGACGCCGGAATGTGTCAAACACTGAGCCAGAAACTGCTGAACATGAGCAACGCAAAATCTGTACGCGAGGCCTGTCATCAGTACTGGCCGCTTTCCGACTGACAACAACAAAAACAACGACGGAGAATTTCTCATGTATCAATACTTCATCGAAGGTCTGCAGCGGCTTGGCCGGGCGTTGATGCTGCCGATTGCGATTTTGCCCATTGCCGGGCTGCTACTGCGGCTGGGCGACACCGACTTGCTCAACATCGCAATCATCCACGACGCCGGCAACACGATTTTCGCCAACCTGGCGCTGATCTTCGCCATCGGCATTGCCGTGGGTTTTGCCCGCGACAACAACGGTACTGCGGGCCTGGCCGGGGCCATCGGTTATCTGGTGCTGATCTCGACCCTCAAGGCCCTGGACCCCCATATCAACATGGGCATGCTCGCCGGGATCGTCAGCGGCCTGATGGCCGGGGCGCTGTACAACCGCTTCAAGGACATCAAACTGCCGGAATACCTGGCGTTTTTTGGCGGCCGGCGTTTTGTGCCGATCGTCACCGGGTTTGCCGCCGTAGCCCTGGGGGCCCTGTTCGGCCTGATCTGGCCACCGATTCAGGAAGGCATCAATAGCCTGGGTGTGTTGCTGCTCGAAAGCGGCAGCCTGGGGGCGTTCATTTTTGGCGTGCTGAACCGCATCCTGATCGTCACCGGGCTGCACCATATCCTTAACAATATGGCGTGGTTCGTGTTCGGCAGCTTTACCACCGACGCCGGGCAAGTGGTGACCGGCGACCTGACCCGATACTTCGCGGGCGACCCCAAGGGCGGCCAATTCATGACCGGCATGTTCCCGGTGATGATGTTTGGCCTGCCGGCTGCGTGCCTGGCGATGTACCGCAATGCGTTGCCGGAGCGGCGCAAATTGATGGGCGGGATTTTCCTGTCACTGGCGCTGACCGCGTTTTTGACCGGCGTCACCGAACCCATCGAATTTGCTTTCATGTTCCTCGCGCCCTTCCTCTATCTGTTGCATGCGTTGCTGACCGGGCTGTCGATGGCCATCACCAACCTGCTGAATATCCATTTGGGCTTCACCTTTTCCGGTGGTGCCATCGACATGCTGCTGGGCTGGGGCAAGTCCACCAATGGCTGGATGATCTTTCCCGTCGGGCTGGTCTACTTCGCCATTTATTACCTGGTGTTTGATTACTGCATCCGCCGCTTCAAACTCAAAACCCCGGGCCGTGAAGACAACCCGGTGGCAGAAACCGCCGGCCTCACCGAGAACCAGCGGGCCGATGGCTATATCCAGGCGCTGGGTGGCCCGGACAATCTGCTCACCGTCGGCGCCTGCACCACGCGCCTGCGCCTGGAGCTGGCCGATCGCAACAAGGCTAAGGACAGCGAACTCAAGGCGCTGGGCGCCATGGGGGTGATGCGTCCCGGCCGCGCGGGCAGCCTGCAAGTAGTGGTCGGGCCGATGGCCGACAGCATTGCCGATGAAATACGTTTGGCGCTAACCCGGGTCAGCCGTTCGCCCGCCGTCAGCAAGGCTCAAGCCCCTGCGGTGGAACCGGCGCACGAGGTCGGGCACGAGGCCGCCAACAAATGGCTGGGCGCGCTGGGCGGCAGCAGCAATGTATTGCACGTCGAGTGCGTAGCGCTCACCCGCTTGCGGATCAAGCTGGGAGACCAGCGTTCGTTGTCGCAGAGCCAGCTCAAGGCACTGGGAAGCCAGGGCATCAGCCAGCACGCCGATGGCGTTTGGCATGTATTGGTGGGGGAACAGGCGCAGGGGTTGAGCGAAGCGCTGGCGCGATTGATCAGGCCAGATCACGCACGCTGAACGAACTGTAGGAGCGAGCTTGCCTCACGATGGTCTCAATGCGTTTTCTCAGAAACCGCGCATTGTTTGCATCGCGAGGCAAGCTCGCTCCTACAGGTTGGTGTTTGGGGGTTACAAGTCCGCCAGTCGCCACACTTCATAAGCGGGCGTCTCATAGGGGTGACTGTGCTTGAGCGCAGCCACCACCCCATGGATCAGATCATCGGCAACGACCAGCTCAACTTTCCATTCCCCGACATATTCGACCTGACCGGTTTGCCCGATAAACGGCTGACTGCCGTCCAGCGCGCAAAACTGGCCCTGGCCCAATACCTGCCAGGCGCAGTGATCATAGTTGCCGATCCGCCCGCCACCGGCAGCGAATACAGCATCCTTGACCACTTCGACGTGGCTTGGAGGAACGAAGAAGCTGAGCTTGTACATGCCCTTAGTCGACCCACACGCGCGCGTTACGGAACATGCGCAACCAAGGCGCATCTTCGTTCCACTCTTCAGGACGCCACGAGTTCTGCACGGCGCGGAATACCCGCTCCGGGTGCGGCATCATGATAGTCACACGGCCGTCACGGCTGGTGAGACCGGTAATCCCGCGCGGCGAGCCGTTCGGGTTGGCCGGGTAGCTCTCGGTAACCTTGCCGTGGTTGTCGACGAAGCGCAGTGCCACGCAACCCGACAGATCGGCTTGCAGCAGGGCTTCAGGGCTGGCGAACTCGGCATGGCCTTCACCGTGGGCGATGGCGATTGGCATGCGCGAACCGGCCATACCCTGCAGGAAGATCGAGTTCGACTCCTGTACCTGAACCATTGCCACCCGGGCTTCGAACTGCTCGGAACGGTTACGCACAAAGTGCGGCCAGAACTCGCTGCCCGGTACCAGTTCGCTGAGGTTGGACATCATCTGGCAACCGTTGCAAACACCCAGGGTGAAGCTGTCGGTACGTTCGAAGAAGCCCTGGAACGCATCACGTGCACGGGCGTTGAACAGGGCCGACTTGGCCCAGCCTTCACCGGCACCCAGTACGTCACCGTAGGAGAAGCCACCGCACGCAACCATGCCCTTGAAGTCATTGAGGTCGACACGGCCGGCCAGAATGTCGCTCATGTGCACATCGACCGCGTTGAAACCGGCACGGTCAAACGCCGCCGCCATTTCAACCTGGCCGTTGACGCCCTGCTCGCGCAGTACGGCAACCTGTGGGCGAATGCCTTTCTTGATATACGGCGCACTGATGTTGGCGTTGACATCAAAGCTCAGCTGAACGCTCAGGCCCGGATTGTCTTCTTCCAGCAGCACGTCGAACTCTTGCTGGGCGCAGTCTGCGTTGTCACGCATACGCTGGATCTGGTAGCTGGTTTCAGCCCACTGACGTTGCAGCAGAGGGCGCTGACCGGCGAAAACGGTCTCGCCATTGAAGGTGATCGTGACGTCTGCACAATTGCGCGGTTGACCGATTACCGACACGCACTCACCCAGGCCGGCGGCGCTGAATTGTGCGAGTACGTCAGCAGTAGAGTCCTGACGCACCTGAACCACCGCACCCAACTCTTCGTTGAACAGGATGGCCGGAATGTCGGCAGCGGTTTCAGCCAGGCCGTCGAGTGCCAGGTTGACACCGCAGTGACCGGCGAACGCCATTTCCATCACGCTGGTCAGCAAACCACCGTCGGAACGGTCATGGTAAGCCAGCAGGTGGCCATCGGCATTCAAGCCCTGGATCACGGCGAAGAAGGCCTTGAGGTCTTCTGCGTCATCCACGTCCGGGGCGTGTTTACCGAGCTTGCCGTAAGTCTGGGCCAGGATCGAGGCGCCCATGCGGTTCTGGCCACGGCCCAGGTCGATCAGGATCAGATCGGTCAGGCCCTTGTCCATGCGCAGCACCGGGGTCATGGTCTGACGTACATCGAGCACCGGAGCAAAACCGGTTACTACCAGCGACAGCGGCGAGGTGACAGTCTTGTCAGTGCCCTCTTCGCTCCAGCGGGTTTGCATCGACATCGAGTCTTTGCCCACTGGAATGGTGATGCCCAGCTCAGGGCACAGCTCCATACCGACCGCTTTTACGGTGTCGTACAGACGGGCGTCTTCGCCGGGGTGACCCGCCGCTGACATCCAGTTGGCCGACAGTTTGATGTCGCTGATCTTGCCGATCCGCGAAGCCGCGATGTTGGTCAGGGTTTCGCCGATGGCCATACGGCCCGATGCCGGAGCATCCAGCAGTGCCAGCGGAGTACGCTCGCCCATGGCCATGGCTTCACCGGTGTATACGTCAAAGCTGGTGGCGGTGACCGCAACGTCAGCAACCGGCACTTGCCACGGACCTACCATCTGGTCACGGGCTACCAGGCCGGTAATGGTCCGGTCGCCGATGGTGATCAGGAAGCTTTTGCTGGCCACGGCCGGGTGATGCAGTACGCGCTCGACACACTCGCCGATGGCCAGCGTGGACGGATCGAAGTCATCCCCCAGTTCGGCTTCACGGACGGCCGAACGGTGCATGCGCGGTGCCTTGCCCAGCAACACTTCCAGTGGCATGTCCACCGGGTTGTTGCCGAAGTGGCTATCGGTAACCGTCAGCTGCGGTTCGGCAGTGGCTTCACCGACCACGGCAAACGGGCAACGCTCACGTTCGCAGATCGCTTTGAAGCGCTCGAAATCGGCAACGCCCACCGCCATTACATAGCGTTCCTGGGATTCGTTGCTCCAGATTTCGTGCGGAGCCATGCCCGGCTCGTCGTTGGGAATATTGCGCAGTTCGAAACGACCGCCACGCTCACCGTCGTTGACCAGTTCCGGGAAGGCATTGGACAGACCGCCCGCGCCCACGTCGTGGATGAAGCTGATGGGGTTTTTGTCGCCCAGTTGCCAGCAACGGTCGATGACCTCTTGGCAACGGCGTTCCATTTCCGGGTTTTCGCGCTGTACCGAAGCGAAGTCCAGATCGGCCGAGCTCGCGCCGGTGGCCATGGAGGAAGCTGCACCGCCACCCAGGCCGATCAGCATTGCCGGGCCGCCCAGCACGATCAGCTTGGAGCCAACGGTGATTTCGGCTTTCTGTACGTGTTCGGCGCGGATGTTGCCCATGCCGCCGGCCAACATGATTGGCTTGTGGTAACCGCGCACTTCTTCGCCACGGGGAGTCGTGATCGACTGCTCGAAGGTACGGAAGTAACCGGTCAGGGCCGGACGGCCGAATTCGTTGTTGAACGCGGCGCCGCCCAGCGGGCCTTCGATCATGATGTCCAGCGCGGTAACGATGCGCTCGGGTTTGCCGTACGGCACTTCCCATGGCTGTTCAAAGCCCGGGATTTGCAGGTTGGAAACGGTGAAGCCGGTGAGGCCGGCCTTTGGCTTGGCGCCACGACCGGTAGCACCTTCGTCACGGATCTCGCCACCGGAGCCGGTCGCCGCGCCCGGGAACGGGGCAATGGCGGTCGGGTGGTTGTGGGTCTCAACCTTCATCAAAATATGCACCGGCTCCTGCACCGCGCCGTACTGGCGGGTTTCAGGGTCCGGGAAGAAACGCCCTGCCACGCTGCCGACGATGACCGAAGCGTTGTCCTTATAAGCCGACAACACGCCTTCGCTGTGCATCACGTAGGTGTTCTTGATCATGCCAAACAGGCTTTTATCCTGGCTTTGGCCGTCAATGTCCCAGCTGGCATTGAAGATCTTGTGACGGCAATGCTCGGAGTTGGCCTGGGCGAACATCATCAGTTCGATGTCGTGCGGGTTGCGGCCAAGACCGTTGAACGCATTGACCAGGTAATCGATTTCGTCTTCAGCCAGAGCCAGGCCCAGCTCGACGTTGGCTTTTTCCAGCGCTGCGCGACCGCCGCCCAGCACGTCAATCGCCGTCAGCGGCTTGGGCTCGGCATGGCTGAACAGACCGCAAGCCTGCTCAAGGTTGCCCAGCACGATTTGCGTCATGCGGTCATGCAGTGCCGCTGCAATCAGCTCTGCATCAGCGTCGCTGAACTGACCGGCCACGTAAAACGCAATGCCACGCTCCAGGCGCTGGACTTTAGCCAGGCCACAGTTACGGGCAATGTCGCTGGCCTTACTCGACCAAGGGGAAATGCTGCCGAACCGCGGCAACACCAGGAACAGTCGGCCACTGGGCTCTTGGACCGGCACACTAGGGCCGTACTTCAAGAGACGAGCCAGGACCTGCTGTTCATCGCTGGTCAGCTCACCGGTAACATCGGCGAAGTGGGCGAATTCAGCATACAAACCAGTGACAGTCGGAACCTTCAGGCTCAGTTGTGCAAGGAGTTTGCTGTGGCGAAAGGCAGAAAGGGCAGGAGCGCCGCGCAGGATCAACATCTTCGGGACAGCCTCGGGAGGGGTATGCTTTGAGGCCCGGCATTCTAGCCTAAACCGGCGCTAACGGCACCCGAAACGGCACACCTGACGTGCGCCAAAGGCCGTTAACCGACCAAAGCCTTATTCTTTATAGCTATCAGAGCGTTTGTGGATGGGCGGTCATGATCTTTAAACAGCCCCCGACACCCCATTCCATAAGGGTTTTGTCGTTTTTGGCAGCTTTTATCAGAATGACCGTAAATTGTCGAGATATGGCACCCGTGCTGCTTTGCGTATACTGCGCGAATGTTTTCTCTAACTGCATTCCGCCAGCGTGGAGCCAGATGGCTACTCGTAACCGGACTCTTCCTGATGCTCGGTGCCTGCGTTGAAAAACCCAGTACCCTTGAGCGCGTAAAGGAGGATGGGGTACTGCGGGTGATCACCCGTAACAGCCCGGCCACCTACTTCGAAGATCGCAACGGCGAAACCGGCTTCGAATACGAGCTGGTGAAGCGCTTTGCCGACGATCTGGGCGTCGAACTGAAGATCGAAACAGCCGACAACCTGGACGACATCTTCATACAGCTGGGTAAACCTGACGGTCCCGCTTTAGCTGCTGCCGGTCTGGTCAGCAGCGAGAAACGCCTGCAGCAAGCCAAATTCTCTCACCCGTACCTTGAAGTCACGCCCCAGATCATCTACCGCAACGGTCAGTCGCGCCCCACCAATGCCGCCGATCTGGTGGGCAAACGCATCATGGTGCTTAAAGGCAGCTCCCACGCCGAGCAACTTGCCGAACTCAAGAAGCAATATCCAGGAATCGAATACGAAGAGTCCGACGCTGTCGAGGTCGTCGACCTGTTGCGCATGGTCGATGAAGGACAGATAGACCTGACCCTGGTCGACTCCAACGAAGTGGCAATGAACCAGGTGTACTTCCCCAACGTTCGCGTGGCCTTTGACCTGGGTGATGCCCGCAGCCAGCGCTGGGCGGTCATGGCCGGTGAAGACAACAGCCTGCTCAACGAGATCAACGCCTACCTGGACAAGGTCGAAAAGAACGGCACCCTGCAACGCTTGAAGGACCGTTACTACGGCCACGTCGACGTACTGGGTTACGTCGGCGCCTATACCTTCGCCCAGCACCTGCAGCAGCGCCTGCCCAAATACGAAAAATTCTTCAAGGATGCGGCCAAAAAGGAACAGGTCGACTGGCGCCTGCTGGCAGCCATGGGCTACCAGGAATCCTTGTGGCAGCCCACCGTCACCTCCAAAACCGGCGTTCGCGGCCTGATGATGCTGACCCAGAACACTGCACAAGCCATGGGCGTGTCCAACCGCCTGGACGCGCAGCAAAGCATCATGGGCGGTGCCAAGTACCTGGCACTGATCAAGAGCGAACTGGACGACGATATCGAAGAGCCCGATCGCACCTGGTTTGCACTGGCGGCCTACAACGTTGGCGGCGGTCACCTGGATGACGCGAGAAAGCTGGCCAAGAAAGAAGGCCTGAACCCGAACAAGTGGCTGGACGTGAAAAAAATGCTGCCTCGCCTTGCGCAGAAGCAGTGGTACAGCAAAACCCGCTATGGCTACGCCCGGGGCGGCGAGCCCGTGCACTTTGTGGCCAACATCCGTCGTTACTACGACATCCTGACATGGGCCACACAGCCACAGCTTGAGGGCGACCAGACCGCTGACGGCAAGCTGCACATACCGGGTATCAACAAGACCAAGCCTAAAGAAGAGCCGCAGCTTTAAGCCAGCACCGCCAATACCCGTCGAGCCGTGACCGGGTTTAAGCCTTTGCCGCCGCCAGAATCAGTGCCTTCATCTCGGCCACTGCCGACTTGAAGCCAACGAACAGAGCATGTGCCACCAAGGCATGGCCAATGTTCAGCTCATTGATGCCCTTGATCGCCGCCACCGCTTCAACGTTGTGGTAGTGCAGGCCATGACCGGCATTAACGATCAGCCCTTGCGCCAGGCCAAATGCCACGCCATCAGCCACCCGCTGCAACTCTTCGGCCACTTCGGTCGGGGTTTGCGCATCGGCATAACGCCCGGTGTGCAACTCGACAGCAGGGGCACCGACGCGTTTTGAAGCCGCAATCTGCCGCTCATCGGCATCGATAAACAACGAGACTTCACAACCGATTTTCGCCAGGCGCTCGACGGCAGCCTTGATCCGCGCTTCTTGCCCGGCAACGTCCAGACCACCTTCGGTAGTCAGCTCCTGACGGGTCTCGGGCACCAGACAGACATGGGCCGGGCGAATGCGCTCGGCAAATACCATCATTTCTTCGGTGACGCCCATTTCGAAGTTCATGCGCGTTTGCAGTACATCCTTGAGCAGCAGTACATCACGCTCCTGGATGTGCCGGCGGTCTTCGCGCAAGTGCACGGTGATGCCGTCAGCGCCCGCCTCTTCTGCGTCCAGGGCAGCCTTGACCGGATCAGGGTAACGGGTGCCGCGCGCCTGGCGCAGCGTGGCTACGTGGTCGATATTCACGCCGAGAAGAATGCGGTTACTGGTAGTCACGAGGGCTCTCCTGAAGAGTTGAAGATTCGGCGCACAGCATACCGGTCTATTCAGGTCTTGCGAAACAACTCACGACTGGCCAGCGGCTTGCCTGCCAGATGCACCGCCAATGCCTGGCGCATCAGGCGCTTGGCTGCCAGCAATGCCCCCGGTGCACTCCAGTCAGCCTCAGCCATGGCGTGCAATTGCTCGCCATGGAACAGCCCGGGCTGCTGCAGCCATACCCTCTCCAGCCCGGCATCCACCTGCAACCGATACAGGCCGTCTGCCTGCACCGGCTCGCCATGGATATCGAGCGACAATGAGAAGCCGTAGCCCAGGTCATCCAGCAAACGCCATTCAAAGGCCCGCAGCAAAGGCTCCAGCGGCCGGCCTTCAGCCAGCGCCAACAAGGTCGCCGCGTAATGATCAAAGATAGAGGGATGCGGATCTTCAGCAGGTAACAGGCGAATCAGCAGCTCATTAAGGTAGAGACCGCTGAACAGCGCTTCGCCATTGAGCCAGGTTGAAATACCGGCGCTTTCCATGCGTCCGACGTTTTTCAGCTCGCCACGCCCACGAAACTCGATCTCCAGCGGGACAAAGGGCCGCGCCAGAGTCCCGGCCTTTCCGCGCGCACTGCGCAGCACCGCCCGCAGCCGGCCTTGAGGCGTGAGGAAATCCACCAGGGCACTGGTTTCACGATAGGGGCGACTGTGCAGGACGTAAGCGAGTTGCGGGATGGGGGTTTTGCTGGACATGGAGAGTTTTAATCCTGAAAACCCTGGACGACTTCCAGGGAGCCATCGCTGGCAAGCCAGCTCCCACAGGTCTTGAACCGGTCTTGTGGGAGCTGACCTGCCAACCCACACAAGTCTTGAACTGACCTTGTGAAAGCTGACCTGCCAGCCCACACAAGTCTTGAACCTATCTAGTGGGAGCTGAGCTGCCAACCCACACAAGTCTTGAACTGACCTTGTGAAAGCTGAGCTGCCAACCCACACAAGTCTTGAACTGACCTTGTGGGAGCTGAGCTGCCAACCCACACAAGTCTTGAACTGACCTTGTGGGAGCTGAACGGCCAACCCACACAAGTCTTGAACTGACCTTTTGGAGCTGACCTGCCAGCCCACACAAGTCTTGAACCTATCTAGTGGGAGCTGAGCTGCCAACCCACACAAGTCTTGAACTGATCTTGTGGGAGCTGACCTGCCAACCCACACAAGTCTTGAACCGGTCTTGTGGGAGGTGAGCTGCCAACCCACACAAGTCTTGAACTGACCTTGTGAAAGCTGACCTGCCAGCCCACAAGTCTTGAACTGATCTTGTGGGAGCTGAGCTGCCAACCCACACAAGTCTTGAACTGACCTTGTGAAAGCTGAGCTGCCAACCCACACAAGTCTTGAACTGACCTTGTGAAAGCTGAGCTGCCAACCCACACAAGTCTTGAACTGACCTTGTGGGAGCTGGCTTGCCAGCGATTGTCGCGCCGCAGATTACAGCCTGTTACAGGTCGCCGTAGCCCAGGGAACGCAGGGCGCGTTCGTCGTCGGACCAGCCGCCTTTCACTTTCACCCACAGGTTAAGCATGACTTTGGAGTCGAACAGCAGTTCCATATCCTTGCGCGCTTCGGTACCGATGCGCTTGATACGCTCGCCCTTGTCGCCAATGATGATTTTCTTCTGGCCATCACGCTCAACCAGAATCAATGCGTGGATGTGCAGGGTTTTGCCCTGCTGCTTGAACTCTTCGATCTCGACAGTGATCTGGTACGGCAGTTCGGCACCCATCTGGCGCATGATTTTCTCACGTACCAGCTCTGCGGCCAGGAAGCGGCTGCTGCGGTCAGTGATCTGGTCTTCCGGGAAGAAGTGCTCGTTCTCCGGCAGATGATCGGCAATCACACGCTCAAGGGCTTCAAGGTTGTGACCATGCTGAGCGGAGATCGGAATGATCTGGGCGTTCGGCAGTTGTTCCTGCAGCCAGCTCAGATGCGGCATCATCTCGGCTTTGTCTTCAATGCGATCGGTCTTGTTCAGGGCCACGATCAAAGGACCGGTCACGTACTGGACACGCTCGAGGACCATCTGGTCTTCGTCGGTCCACTTGGTGCGATCAACGACAAAAATCACCACATCAACGTCTTTCAACGCAGCCGATGCAGTTTTGTTCATGTAGCGGTTCAGGGCTTTCTCGCCACCTTTGTGCATGCCCGGGGTATCGACATAGACCGCTTGCACGTTGCCTTCGGTCTTGATCCCCAGCATGTTGTGGCGGGTGGTCTGTGGCTTGCGCGAAGTGATCGCCAGCTTTTGACCCAGAATATGGTTCAGCAGTGTGGATTTACCCACGTTTGGTCGACCAACAATGGCGACATAGCCACAGCGTGTTGCAGTTGAATCAGTCATGGCCATTCTCCACGCCAAGGGCTATCAGTGCTGCGGCGGCCGCTACCTGTTCGGCAATACGACGGCTCACACCCTGACCCCGGCTTTTTTCATTCAATAGGGCAATTTCGCACTCAACGAAGAATGTGCGGCAATGCGGTTCGCCCTGGATATCTACCACTTCGTAACGTGGCAGATCACAGGCACGTGACTGCAAGAACTCTTGCAGGCGGGTCTTTGGATCTTTGTTGGTGTCGACCAGGGTCAGGGTCTCGAACTCGCTGGCAAGCCAGGCCAGTACGCGGTCACGGGCGGCATCCATGCCCGCATCCAGGTAAATGGCGCCAATCAGCGCTTCGAGGGCATCGGCCAGAATCGACTCACGGCGAAAACCACCGCTCTTGAGCTCACCCGAGCCCAGGCGCAGATACTCGCCCAGTTCAAAACCACGGGCCAGGACGGCCAGGGTTTCACCTTTTACCAGGCGGGCACGCAAGCGCGACAGCTGGCCTTCCCGAGCCAGCGGAAAGCGGTCAAACAGCGCTTCGCCGGCTACAAAATTAAGAATGGCATCCCCCAGAAACTCGAGACGCTCGTTATTGCGCCCCGCGAAACTGCGGTGTGTCAGGGCCAGAATCATCAGCTCCTGGTCTTTGAAGGTATAGCCGAGCTGACGCTCTAAACGCTCTAAAGAAAAACTCACGATTTACCCACGCTGAGTTCGTGGCCGAATGTCACCACCGGACCGATATTAGGGATCAGTGATGCTCGTTTATCGCATAGCAAATGGACAGGGAACAGGCTGTTCGCCGCCGTCACACTTAACGCTTTGTTCAAATCCACATCCTGAATACTGTTGGCCGGCATGCCTGAAGCGGCATGACGACCTTAAGAACCGCTGACCTCCGAATTTATTCGGACGCCTGAAAAGCATTCGGCGCTGTTATTAACAGCGCCGTCTTGGCTACTTGATCAACCCAACCCGCGAGAAGTTCGGCAGGTTGCTTGTCTTGGGTTCCGGCCAGCTCATCCAGACAGCGAAGGCCTTGCCGACGATATTCTTGTCGGGAACCATGCCCAGTTCGTCTTTGGGAATGTTCGGATCATCCCAATAACGGCTGTCGTTCGAGTTGTCGCGGTTGTCACCCATCATGAAGTAGTGACCGGCCGGAACCGTCCACTCCTTGTCAGGCGGCGCGCGATAACGGCTCATTTCCTTGCGGATCATGTGCTCGACTTCGCCCAGCTTCTCTTTGTAGAGCTCCGCGCTGCCCAGGGTGCCCGGCTCCGTTCCCACCAGTTGCTCGGCAACCAGTTGATCGTTGACGTACAAATGCTTGTCGCTGGTGTAGCGAATCTTGTCGCCCGGCAGGCCGACTACACGCTTGATGTAGTTGACCGTCGGATCGCTAGGGTAGCGAAACACCATCACATCGCCCCGCTTCGGATCACCCACCTCGATGATTTTCGTATCGAGAACCGGCAAGCGGATCCCGTAGGAAAATTTGTTCACCAAGATGAAATCGCCCACATCCAGGGTTGGCTTCATCGAGCCGGACGGAATCTGGAACGGCTCAACCAGAAACGAACGCAATACCAGCACGATGAACAACACAGGGAAGAACGATTTGCCGTATTCAACCAGCAACGGTTCCTTGTTGAGCTTTTCGATTACCTGCGTATCAGCCGGTGTAACACTGGCTTGATAGTTGGCAATGGCCTTGCGCCGGCGAGGTGCCAGGAAGACCAAATCGAGCAGCGCCAGCAAACCGCACACGGCAACAGCAATGACCAGCAACAGCGGGAAATTTAGTGACATAGGACCTAGCTATCCAACCTGAGCACTGCAAGGAAGGCTTCTTGTGGAATTTCCACGTTACCCACTTGCTTCATGCGTTTTTTACCGGCTTTCTGCTTTTCCAACAGCTTGCGCTTACGGCTAACGTCACCACCGTAGCATTTGGCCAGTACGTTTTTTCTGAGCGCTTTAACAGACGAGCGCGCAATGATTTGGCCACCAATGGCAGCCTGAATTGCCACATCGAACATCTGACGCGGAATCAGCTCTTTCATCTTCTCGGTCAGCGCACGCCCTTTGTAGTGAGCGTTGTCGCGGTGAACGATCAGAGCCAGTGCGTCAACCTTCTCGCCGTTGATCAAGACATCAAGCTTGACCAGGTTGGCCGATTGATAACGGTCAAAATGGTAGTCGAGCGAAGCATAGCCGCGACTGGTGGATTTGAGACGGTCGAAGAAGTCCAGAACCACTTCGTTCATCGGCAAATCGTAAGTCACTTGCACCTGGGAGCCGAGGAACAGCATGTCATGCTGAACGCCGCGCTTTTCAATGCACAGGGTAATGACGTTACCCAGGTGCTCTTGAGGCACAAGGATATTGGCACGAACGATAGGTTCGCGAATGTCTTCAATGGAGGACACGTCCGGCAGCTTGGACGGGTTATCCACATAAATGGTTTCACCGGTCTTGAGCAGCAGCTCAAAAATTACGGTAGGCGCCGTGGTGATCAGGTCCAGGTCGTATTCGCGCTCAAGGCGCTCCTGGATGATCTCCATGTGCAGCATGCCGAGGAACCCGCAACGGAAGCCGAAGCCCAGGGCGTCGGAGCTTTCCGGGGTGTACTGCAGCGACGAGTCGTTCAGCGTGAGCTTTTGCAGGGCCTCACGGAAGTCTTCGAAGTCGTCAGAGCTGACCGGGAACAAGCCCGCGTAGACCTGCGGCTGAATCCGCTTGAAACCTGGCAGTACGTCAACATCCGGGGTGGAGCTCAAGGTCAGGGTGTCGCCCACTGGCGCACCGTGAATGTCCTTGATACCGGCGATGATGAAGCCTACTTCACCGGCTTTCAGATCAGTGGTCGCGGTGTGCTTGGGGTTGAACACACCCACGCTGTCGACCAGATGCACCTTGCCGGTGGACTTGACCAGGATCTTGTCGCCCTTTTTCACGCGGCCGTGGCGCACGCGAACCAGGGACACAACGCCCAGGTAGTTGTCGAACCAGGAGTCGATGATCAACGCTTGCAGCGGATCTTCGTAGTTGCCGGTCGGCGCAGGAATGGTCTGCACCAGGCGCTCAAGCACTTCGTCGACGCCCAGGCCGGTTTTGGCGCTGCATGTCACGGCATCAGTGGCATCGATACCAATGATTTTTTCGATTTCATCCCTGACGCGATCAGGATCGGCCTGGGGCAAGTCGATCTTGTTCAAGACCGGCATAACCTCAAGGCCCTGCTCGATGGCGGTGTAGCAGTTGGCTACGGACTGGGCTTCTACGCCCTGCCCGGCATCGACCACCAGCAACGCACCTTCACACGCCGCCAGAGACCGGCTGACTTCGTAGGTGAAGTCAACGTGGCCCGGGGTATCAATGAAGTTCAGCTGATAGGTTTTGCCGTCTTTGGCCGTGTAATACAGGGTGACGCTGTGGGCTTTGATGGTGATCCCGCGCTCGCGCTCGAGGTCCATGGAGTCCAGAACCTGGGCTTCCATTTCGCGCTCGGCGAGGCCGCCGCACATCTGAATAAAACGATCGGCCAGCGTCGACTTGCCATGGTCAATGTGGGCGATGATGGAGAAATTGCGGATATGACTCAAATCACTCACGGGTCAACACTCAAAAAAAGTCGCAGGCAGACTGCCCGCCGAAAAATAGCCGGGAATTGTACCTGATCCGCGCGCCAAGCGTCACGTCCGCAGGCCAATAGCCCCGCACAAAAAAGCCCCTATCGCGTGATAGAGGCTTCTGATTGCATCAAGAGCAGTTCATCAACGTGCCCGGCGCAACAGCCAGATACCGGCCAGCGCACAAATACCGGCCGGCAGCAGTACCGCAAACAGCGGTGAGAAGCCAAACACCAGACTGGCCGGCCCCAGCAAGTCTTGCGCGATTTTGAAAGCAAAGCCCACCAACACACCGGTAAACACGCGCTGCCCCAGGGTGACGGAACGCAACGGCCCGAAAATAAAGGAGATGGCCATCAATACCAGCGCCGCCGTAACCAGTGGCTGCAGCACTTTCACCCAAAATGCCAACCAGTAACGGCCGTTGTTCAGACCTTGATCTTTCAGGTAGTGGATATAATTCCACAGGCCGCTGATGGACAGCGCATCCGGAGCCATGACCACGGTATTGAGCAACTGCGGACTCAACGAAACATCCCAACGCTCTTCAGGCACCTTGATGACTTCAGTGCTGCGCTCATGGAAAACCGTGGTTGCAATATCGCTCAACAGCCATTGATCCTGGTCGAACTGGGCCTTCTTGGCGAAACTCGCCGACAGCAGATGACGTTCTTTATCAAACCGATAGCGGGTTACGCCCAACAGCATGCCGTTTGGTTGAACAGCGTTGATATGGATGAACTCATCACCCTGGCGATGCCACAGACCATGCTTGGAGCTTTGTGCGTCACCGCCACCTTGGGCCAGTGCACGGTTGGCCTGGGCAACGGTTTCAGTTGCCGGGGCGACATACTCGCCAATCAGGATGCCGGCCAGCACCAGTACCAGCATTGGCTTCATGACCGCCCAGACAATACGCCCGGTGGACACACCGGCCGCACGCATGATCGTCAGTTCGCTGTTGCTCGCAAGACTGCCCAGACCAATCAGGCAGCCGATCAGCGCCGCTATCGGCAACATTTCATACATGCGGCGCGGCGCTGTCAGCATGACAAAACTGAAAACGTCCATGATCGTGTAGGTATCGGAGACGCTCTTTACCTCATCGATAAACGCGAACAGCGACGCCAGCCCCAGAATGATCCCGGTTACCGCCAGGATCGCCAGGAACACACTTTTACCAATATAGCGATCGAGCTTAACCACGGGCCATCTCCTTCACGCTACGGCGATTCGCCAGTTTCAAGCGCAAAGGCTCCCAGTAAAACAACAACAGGCCAATGATCAGGAACAGGCCATGCACCCACCACAAACCGAGCGCCGGTGAAATCTTGCCTTTTTCCAGAGCACCGCGGACCAGAATCAAAGCGGTCACATACGCCATATAAAGAAGAATGGCTGGTAACAGCTTGAGGAAGCGCCCCTGACGCGGATTAACGCGAGACAGCGGAACCGCGATCAGCGTCACGATAAAGACCAGCAGCGGCATGGAAAAACGCCATTGCAGTTCGGCTTGCGCACGAATATCCGGGTTACCGACAAGATCCATGGTCGGCATCGCATCGCGGTCGGTCACTTCATCGCTGACATCAGGCTTGGGCAGCAACACACCATAGGTGTCGTACTGAATGGCACGGTAGTCGGCCTGCCCCGGGTTACCGTCATAACGGTAACCGTTATCCAGAATCAGCCAGCGACTGCCGTCGGCACGCACTTCCTGACGCCCCTTCTCTGCCACCAGCACGGTAATGCCACGATCCTTGCCGTTCTGAGCCGCGGGCTTCTGCGTAATGAACACCCCGTTCAGGTGGGTCCGGTCATTGGTCAACTGTTCGGTATAAGTGACCCGCGAACCGTCATTCAATGCCTGAAAGCGGCCCGGCTCCAGCGTGTCGAATTCGGTCAGCGCATCTTGCTTGTTCAGCAGCAGCTGAAACTGATTGGCGCCTTGCGGGGCCAGGCTCAGGCTCAACCAGGCCACAATCAGGGCGACGATGACAGCCGGCACCATGGTAATGCCCAGCAAGCGCTGCTGACTCATACCGGTGGCCGACAGCACGGTCATCTCGCTTTCGAGATACATGCGCCCGTATGCCAGCAAAATGCCCAGAAACAGCCCCAAAGGCAGAATCAGCTGCATAAAGCCCGGAAGACGAAAGCCCATGATCAAGAACAACGAGCTCGGATCCATAGCCCCGGATGCAGCCTGGGCCAGGTATTTGATGAAACGACCGCTCATGATGATGACCAGCAGCACAGCGCTGACAGCGCTCAATGTAAGCAGGACTTCGCGGGACAGATAACGGAAGACGATCAAACCAGACACTCCAGGGTCGTCAGGCTAAGGCGGCCAAACAAGCGACATAACCAGTCGACACAGGCTCAAATGGATGAGCCGGGCCATTGAAAAAGATTGCGCATTATCCTGTGAATGACCCCGCCTGTCACTGCGCTTGCTCACCCAAGTATTCAAAGCTGCAATATGCGCGCAAGCGAGGGTTGTCAGGCCCGACTGACGGGGTTCAAACTGCCTGCCTTGACGCCCGCCTGGATCACAGGTGAGGCGCCTCATTTATCAGGCAAGCAAACACTGCCGTTTGTGCGCACGTTGACCATTTGATTCAGGGACCCGGACATGGAACTGGTTGTAAAAAGCGTCAGCCCAGAAACGTTGAAAACGGCCACTCTCGTGGTCGCCATCGGTGAAGGCCGCAAGCTCGACCACACCGCCAAGGCCATTGACGAACTCACCGGCGGCGCCATCAGCGCCGTACTCAAGCGTGGCGACATCACCGGCAAAACCGGCCAGAGCCTGCTGCTACACAGCCTGGCGAACCTGAAAGCCGAACGCGTTTTGTTGCTGGGCACCGGCAAGGATGAAGAACTGGGCGACCGTCCGTTCCGCAAAATCATCAGCACCGCACTTAACGTACTCAAAGGCCTGGGCGGCAGTGATGCCGTGCTGGCGCTCGACGAACTGGTGGTCAAGGGTCGCGACAGCTACGGCAAAACCCGCCTGCTGGCAGAAACCCTGGCCGACGGCGAATACAGCTTCGACCGTTTCAAAAGCCAGAAAGCAGAACCCCGCGCCCTGAAAAAAATCACCCTGCTGACCATCAAGGCTGCACAGGCTGAAGTTCAGCGTGGCGTGACCCACGCCCAGGCCATTGCCAGCGGCATGGCGTTCACCCGCGATCTGGGCAACCTGCCGCCCAACATCTGCCACCCGACTTTCCTGGCCGAACAGGCCAAAGAGCTGGGCAAGGAACACAAAGGCCTGAAAGTAGAGATCCTTGACGAGAAAAAAATCAAGGACCTGGGCATGGGCGCGTTCTACGCCGTCGGCCAGGGCAGCGACCAGCCGCCACGCCTGATCGTGATGAACTACTCGGGCGGCAAGAAATCCGAGAAGCCGTTTGTACTGGTCGGCAAGGGCATCACCTTCGACACCGGCGGCATCAGCCTCAAGCCGGGTGCCGGCATGGATGAAATGAAGTACGACATGGGCGGTGCTGCCAGCGTGTTCGGCACCCTGCGCGCCGTGCTCGAGCTGAAACTGCCGATCAACCTGGTGTGCATTCTGGCCTGCGCCGAAAACATGCCAAGCGGCGGCGCGGCGCGTCCGGGCGACATCGTGACCACCATGAGCGGGCAAACCGTGGAAATCCTCAATACCGACGCCGAAGGCCGTCTGGTGCTGTGCGATGCCCTGACCTACGCCGAACGTTTCAAACCCCAGGCCGTGATCGACATCGCCACCCTGACCGGCGCCTGCATGGTTGCACTGGGTGCTCACACCTCGGGCCTGATGGGCAACAACGACGAACTGATCGGCCAGCTACTGGAAGCCGGCAAGCAAGCCGACGATCGCGCCTGGCAGCTGCCGTTGTTCGACGAGTACCAGGAACAACTGGACAGCCCGTTTGCCGACATGGCCAACATCGGCGGCCCTAAGGCCGGCGCCATCACTGCCGGCTGCTTCCTGTCGCGCTTTGCCAAGGCCTTCCACTGGGCGCACCTGGACATCGCCGGTACCGCATGGGTCAGCGGCGGCAAGGACAAGGGCGCCAGCGGCCGCCCTGTGCCACTGCTGACTCAGTACCTGCTGGATCGCGCCAACGCTTGAAGCTGACAATCGAAGGCTGCGCTGCTTATTAATAGCGGCGCGGCCCCGATTCAGGAATTGCAATGACCCCAGAATTAAGCAAAGTCGACTTTTATATCCTTCCCAGCGCCGACCCTTCGGCACGCCTGGATTTTGCCTGCAAACTCGCGGACAAAGCCTGGCGCCTCGGGCACCGGGTGTACCTGCACTGCAGCGATGCAGCGCAACGCCAGGATCTGGATGAGCGTCTGTGGCGCTTCAAGGGCGAAAGCTTCGTCCCCCACAGCAACGCTGAAGACCAGCCCGATGGCGTGATACTCATGGGCCTGGGCGAGGCACCAGCCAGCCATCAGGACTTACTGATCAACCTGGACCTTAAAGTCCCCGAATTCTTCAAACGCTTCGCCCGCGTGGCTGAAGTCGTGGTCGAAGACCCCGCCGTCCGACTGGCCGCACGGGAGAGTTTCCGCTTCTACCGTGAACAGGGCTATCCTCTGCAAGACCACAAGCTACAACGACTCTGAGCACACGATGGACACCTCCAATTCGCCGCAAAAAGCCGCACACCTGCTCGATGATCTTGAATCCATTCGCCAGCTGCTGGGAGATGAAGATCTGCAACCTCCCCTGCTGACGGAAATGGTGGGTGGCGAAGAAGCGCAAATTCCGTTGCTCTCTGAAGTGATCAGCGAAGAGCCCGAACCTGCGCAAATACCGCTGGCCGGCATAGCGCCAGCCCCCAAAGCCGAAAAAGCGCCGGACGCACTGCTGGTTCATCTGGACAAAGAGCTGCGCACTGCGGCGCAAGCGATCATGCAAGACGTGATCAACGACTTCGCCCCGCACATCGAAACCGAAATCAAACGCCGCCTCGATGCACATATGGAGCGCTTGCTCGCCCAGCATCAGAGCTGATCGGCGATGTAGCACATGCCGCTCCTGTGGGAGCTGACTTGCCAGCTCCCACAGGTTTTACCCAGCAGCGTTCCCGCAGAAGCAATAGGTTCCCTGCACAACTCGCCCTCTGCCTCCCGCCCCGCTATACTTGCCGGCTTTCCTGAATTAATGCCAATAGGGTCCCGCCGCGCATGGATAAGACCTACCAGCCGCACGCCATTGAAACTTCCTGGTACAAAACCTGGGAAGAACAGAATTATTTCGCCCCGCAAGGCGCGGGCGACCCGTACACCATCATGATTCCGCCGCCGAACGTCACCGGCAGCCTGCATATGGGCCACGGCTTCAACAACGCGATCATGGACGCCCTGATCCGTTTCCGCCGCATGCAGGGTCGCAACACCCTGTGGCAGCCGGGCACCGACCACGCGGGTATCGCTACCCAGATGCTGGTTGAGCGTCAGATCGAAGCACAAGGTCTGAACCGCCACGACCTGGGCCGCGAGAAGTTCCTGGACAAGATCTGGGAATGGAAAGATCAGTCCGGCGGCAACATCAGCCGTCAGATTCGTCGCCTTGGCTCGTCCGTAGACTGGAGCCGCGAACGCTTCACCATGGACGACGGCCTGTCCGAAGCCGTGAAGGAAGCCTTTGTGCGCCTGCACGAAGACGGCCTGATCTATCGCGGCAAGCGCCTGGTCAACTGGGACACCAAGCTGCACACCGCCATTTCCGACCTTGAAGTGGAAAACCACGACGAGAAAGGTTTCCTGTGGAACCTGCGCTACCCGCTGGCTGATGGCGCCAAAACCGCTGAAGGCCTGGACTACCTGGTAGTTGCAACCACCCGTCCGGAAACCATGCTCGGCGATGCTGCCGTTGCGGTAAACCCGGAAGACGAACGCTACAAGGCCCTGATCGGCAAATTCGTCGAGCTGCCACTGGTTGGCCGTCGCATCCCGATCATTGCTGACGATTACTGCGATCCTGAATTCGGCACTGGCTGTGTGAAAATCACGCCGGCCCACGACTTCAACGACTACGAAGTCGGCAAGCGCCACAACCTGCCGCTGCTGAACATTTTCGACAAAAACGCGGTGGTACTGCCTGCCGCCCAGGTGTTCAACCTCGACGGCAAACTGAACGAAACCATCGACGGCACCCTGCCGGCCAAGTATGCCGGTCTGGACCGCTTCGAAGCGCGCAAGCAAATCGTCGCCGACTTCGAGGCCGCAGGCCTGCTGGTGAGCGTCGACGATCACGCGCTGAAAGTACCGAAGGGCGACCGTTCGGGCACCATCATCGAGCCGTGGCTGACCGATCAGTGGTACGTATCGACCAAGCCGTTGGCTGAACCGGCCATTGCCGCCGTTGAAGATGGCCGCATCGCGTTCGTACCCAAGCAGTACGAAAACATGTACTTCTCGTGGATGCGCGACATCCAGGACTGGTGCATCAGCCGTCAGCTGTGGTGGGGCCACCGGATTCCGGCCTGGTACGACGAGTCGGGCAAGGTCTATGTAGGCCGCGACGAAGCCGAGGTCCGGGCCAAGAACAACCTGGGCCCGGATGTTGCGCTGCAACAGGACAACGACGTGCTCGACACCTGGTTCAGTTCGGGTCTGTGGACGTTCTCCACCCTGGGCTGGCCGGAAAAAACCGACGCGCTGAAAACTTTCCACTCAACTGACGTGCTGGTTACCGGCTTCGACATCATTTTCTTCTGGGTTGCCCGGATGATCATGCTCACCATGCACCTGGTGAAAAATGAAGACGGCACCCCGCAAGTTCCGTTCAAGACCGTGTATGTACACGGCCTGGTACGTGACGGTCAGGGCCAGAAGATGTCCAAGTCCAAGGGCAACGTCCTGGACCCGCTGGACATCATCGACGGCATCGAGCTCGAAGACCTGGTGGCCAAACGCACCACCGGCCTGATGCAGCCAAAACTGCTGAAGAAGATCGAAAAACAGACCCGTGACGAATTCGCTGACGGCATCGCCAGCTACGGCACCGACGCCCTGCGCTTCACTTTCTGTTCGCTGGCATCCACCGGTCGCGACATCAAATTCGACATGGGCCGCGTTGAAGGCTATCGCAACTTCTGCAACAAGATCTGGAACGCCGCGCGCTACGTGCTGGACAAGGGCGAAGACTGCGGCCAGAACGGCGAAGCCTACGAACTGTCACTGGCTGACCGCTGGATCATCTCGCAGCTGCAGCGCACCGAAGCCGAAGTGACCCGTCACCTCGACCAGTTCCGCTTCGACCTCGCCGCTCAAGCCCTGTACGAGTTCATCTGGAACCAGTACTGCGACTGGTACCTGGAACTGTCCAAGCCTGTGCTGTGGGACGAAAACGCTCCGGTTGAACGCCAGCGTGGCACGCGTCGCACCCTGGTGCGGGTACTGGAAGTGGCCTTGCGCCTGGCACACCCGTTCATGCCGTTCATCACCGAAGAAATCTGGCAGCGCATCGCGCCGCTGGCCGGTGTCGAAGGCAAGACCATCATGCTGCAACCATGGCCGGTGGCGAATGAAGCCCGCATCGACCAGGCTGCCGAAGATGATATCGAATGGCTCAAGGGCCTGATGCTCGGCACGCGCAATATCCGTGGCGAGATGAACATCGGTCCTGGCAAGCCTTTGCAGCTGTACCTGAAAAACGTCAGCAGCGAAGATCAGCGCCGTTTGACCGAGAACGACGCCCTGCTCAAAAAGCTGGCTAAACTCGAATCCATCACCGTGCTGCAAGACGGCGCCGAAGCACCGCTGTCCGCCACCGCTCTGGTTGGCGAGATGGAAGTGCTGGTGCCAATGGCCGGCCTGATCGACAAAGATGCAGAGTTGGCGCGCCTGGACAAGGAAATCCAGCGCTTGCACGGCGAAGTTGCCCGCGTTGGCGGCAAGTTGTCGAACGCCGCATTCGTTGACAAGGCTCCGGCCGAAGTCATCGAGAAAGAACGTGCCAAGTTGGCCGAAGCCGAACAGGCCTTGAGCAAACTGGCAGAACAGCACGCGCGGATTTCCAGCCTGTAATAACGCTGCGCACCTGATCGCGGGCAAGGCCGCTCCCGCAGGGTTCAACCCTGCTGGGGCGGCCTTGCCCGCGATTGCTTTTGTGGAATGAATTGAACATGACGACCCCACGCACTTCCAAAGCCACACGCCACAAGCCCAAGTCCGCTGCCGAGGCCAAACCGGCCGAGCCGCGCGTCAAGCCCAGCCTGCACCCGCGCAACCGTCACCAGGGCCGTTACGACTTCCCGCAACTGATTTCGGTCTGCCCTGAACTGGCCGAATTCGTCATCATCAACCCGTACGGCAAAGAGAGCATCGACTTTGCCAACCCGACCGCGGTACGCGTGTTCAACCGCGCCCTGCTCAAGGCGTTCTACGGCATTGCCCACTGGGACATCCCGGCCGACTACCTGTGCCCGCCGGTTCCGGGACGCGCCGACTACGTGCACTTCCTGGCCGACCTGCTGGCCAGCATGAACGACGGCGAAATCCCCCGCGGGCAGAACGTTCGCGTGCTGGACATCGGCATGGGCGCCAACTGCGTCTACCCGCTGATCGGCCATAGCGAGTACCGCTGGCAGTTCCTGGGTACTGAAGTCGATCCGACTGCAGTCAAGGCGGCCAAGGCGATTGTGCAGTCCAACGGTCTTAACAAAGCCATCAGCCTGCGCCTGCAACCTAACCCGCAGAAGATCCTGCTGGACCTGCTGGAGAGCACTGAGCGTTTCGACCTGACCATGTGCAACCCGCCGTTCCACGCCTCCCTGGACGAAGCTACACGCGGCAGTGAGCGTAAATGGCGCGCACTGGGCAAGGCAGATCCCAAGCGCAAGCTGCCGGTTCTGAACTTTGGTGGCCAGGCGGCCGAATTGTGGTGTGAAGGCGGCGAGCAGCGCTTTGTGACCCAACTGATCCGCGAAAGCGTGCATGTGGCCCGTCAGATCCTGTGGTTCAGCGTACTGGTGTCCAAGGCGTCCAACCTGCCGGCAATCCAGACCGCGCTGAAAAAAGCCGGTGCCCGTGAAAGCCAGGTCGTCGACATGTCCCAGGGTAACAAGCAGAGCCGCTTTGTAGCCTGGACGTTCCATGACAAGGACCAGCAGCAAATGTGGCGCGAAAAGAACTGGAAGTAAGCACCCTGTAACCCCGCAGGAGCGAGCTTGTCTCGCGATCTTTTACAAAATCAAAAGATCGCGAGACAAGCTCGCTCCTGCAAGGGAAGACGGTGTTTTCAGGATTTTCGCCCAAAAAAAAGCCGCGCTTCGAAGTGATTCGAAGCGCGGCTTTTTTAAAACAGTCTTACTTGTTAACAGCGTCAGTCAGGCCTTTGGCCACAACGAGCTTGATAACTTTTTTGGCGGCGATTTCGATGGCAGCGCCAGTCGAAGGGTTACGGCCAGTGCGGGCAGGACGCTCGGTCACTTTCAGTTTGCCAATACCTGGCAGAGTGATTTCGCCGCCATTTTCCAATTGATCAGCAACGATCTGGGCCAGTTGGTCCAGAGCGTTACGCGCGGTAGTTTTTGGCGCGTCGATAGCTTCAGCGATATCGGCAATCAGTTGGTCTTTAGTAATAGCCATTGAGATGTTCCTTCCCTATCAAATTCATTTGGTTTGCAGAGTGCAATGTCAGCCATCGAGCCAGATCTCAAGGGTCTGGCACACCCGCCAGCTTTCACGACGAATCGCGGATGTAGATAGCTAAAACGGGGTTTGGTTCGACCTGACACATGCTGAATGCATGCATTGCGCCGTTTCCGAGCGCAAGACCGGGCAAAACTAGCACAGAGACAGCGAAATATCCGCCTCTACCTAGCCATTTGGTCAGCTTTATAGGCTTAAAACCGTAAAAAAACCGTCAACACCCGTCTCAAGCGCCCCAAACCCCGACCCGGCGCTCAGGTGGGGTACACTTGACGCCTTTGCGGGGTGCGCACCCTGTCCTCTCATTACTCGCCGAGAAACCCATGCCGATCCGTCATTGCATCGTCCATTTAATTGAGAAAAAACCCGACGGTACGCCCGCTGTTCTCCACGCTCGCGACTCTGAACTGGCCGAGTCCCAAGCCATCGAGAACATGCTCGCGGACCTCAACGAAAGCTATAACGCCAAGCAAGGCAAAGCCTGGGGCTTTTTCCATGCCGAGTCCGGAGCCCACCCGTTCAGTGGCTGGCTCAAGGAATACCTGGAAGGCGGCACGGACTTCACCGCCTTCAGCCGCGTGGCTGTGGAGCACCTGCAAAAGCTGATGGAAGAATCCAACCTGTCGGTGGGTGGTCACGTGCTGTTCGCCCACTACCAGCAAGGCATGACTGACTACCTGGCTATCGCCCTGCTGCACCACAGCGACGGCGTGGCGGTGAACTCGGAACTGGACGTCACCCCTTCGCGGCATCTGGATCTGGGCCAGTTGCATCTGGCCGCACGGATCAATATTTCCGAGTGGCAGAACAACAAGCAGTCCAAGCAGTACATATCGTTTATCAAGGGCAAGAACGGCAAGAAAGTCTCGGAGTATTTCCGCGACTTTATCGGCTGTCAGGAAGGCGTCGACGGCCCCGGCGAAACCCGCACCCTGCTCAAGGCGTTCAGCGACTTCGTCGAAAGCGAAGACCTGCCTGAAGAGTCGGCCCGGGAAAAAACCAAGACTCTGGTCGACTACGCCAGCAGCCAGGCCAAGATCGGTGAACCCATGGGCCTGGTCGAGTTGTCCGAACTGATCGACGAAGAGCGCCCGAAAGCCTTCTACGACCATATCCGCAACAAGGACTACGGTCTGTCCCCGGAGATCCCGGCAGATAAACGCACCCTGAACCAGTTCCGGCGCTTCACCGGACGTGCCGAGGGCCTGTCCATCAGCTTTGAGGCCCATCTGCTGGGCTCCAAGATCGAATTCGACGAAGAAGCCGGAACCCTGGTCATCAAAGGCCTGCCCACCCAGTTGCTCGACCAGCTCAAGCGCAACAAGTAATGCTCAACGGCATCTTGAAGAAGGTCCTGTTTGTTCTGGTGGTGGTGGTCATCTTTCAGAACTGGGGCAAGATCGAGCGAGTGCTTGACCCCTCGGCGGCGGTGCCCGAGCAAACCCGGGCCAGTGCCCGGGTGGTGCTGTACTCCACCGAGTGGTGTGGCTACTGCAAGGCCACCCGGCGCTTTCTGGATCAGAAAGGCATCCCGTATCAAGAGTTTGATATAGACAAGGATACCGCCGCCCGCCAGGCCTATGAGGCACTGGGCGGACGTGGAATTCCGATTCTGGACGTGAACGGCACACTGCTCAGGGACTTCAACCCGGATGCGATAATGGCCGCGTTGAAATAACCCTGCGGCTCAGCAAAACCGTAATTTCCCGAATCTAATCGCTGGCAAGCCAGCTCCCACAAAAGCAGCAGTGGGAATCGTTTTGCCTGAATTGCATCGTTGGCCAGCTCCCACAGTTTGTGTGGGAGCTGGCTTGCCAGCGATGCAAGCGCCCCGTGCTTATTGACCCACCGCCTCAATCCGAAACCCGATCCGCGGAAAGTGCACATGCACCACTCCGGTTCGTGGGTCTTCGCGACGCACTACCAGCTCTTCTGCGCCGATATGGGCCAGCTCGCCCGCTACCGGGTCAACCCCGTAGTCGGTTGCCGCAACCGTAACCCGCTGGCCCTTGCTGAAGCCAAAAGCCGAATCGAACTCAGGCAAGGCAACCGGCTCAACGCCTTTGGCAATCGCCAGCGCCTGCTCGGCGGTGATTTCAATCGGTGTGCCCTGGCCGAAGTCCAGAACTCGCTGCAACCAGGCCGCAACGGCCGGATAAGCATCAACCAGAGGTGCAGTCACCGGCGTGGCTTTAAGGAACCACAGCGAGTGCGCCAGCGCGAAGTCGGCAATCGAGGGCTCACCGAACAGGTAATCGCCCTGCTCGTGTTGCAACTGCTGCTCGAGCCGGCCCATGATCACTGGCCATTGCAATACCGCCTGTTCGGCGGGAATGCGGGTGGCGCTGCCACCGCTGAACAATGCCGCGCGATCGGCCACGAACGCCTTGAGCATGTCCGGGGGCATTTTGGCAAACCGTACCGCGGCAGACTCCGGCTGGAACACCAGGCTCACCGCATGTTGAAACACCACCGAGTCAGCCCACGCAGCAACGGCACTGACCACCATTTCCTGACCGAGAGGAAACAAGGCGGGGATCGATTTCTCCTGCTCCAGCCGGCGCGCAATCAAAGCCGTGTCGCAGTAGACATCCGCCCCCACCTGCAATACCGGAGTCTTGCGATAGCCACCGCTCAGCGCCGTCAGATCGGGTTTTGGCATCATGGGCGGGACATGTACCGAATGCCAGGACAGCCCTTTGAAGCCCAGTAGAAGGCGGGCCTTTTGTGCGAAAGGGGAAGCCGCGTAGTGATGAAGAATCAAATCTGACATTCAGTTATCCGCCGCAAAAGAGTAAGCCAGCAGCATAACGCACTTAATCAAACTGACCTGCCTGGCTTTGCACCAGGCATTCCTTGGCACTCTTTTTGAGCTTTTTGATCAGTCGTTCCTGACGCAGCGCTTCACCTTTATCGGGCCAGGACTCGGTATAGACCAGGGCAACGGCAGGGCTTGAAGCAAAAAAACGCGCGCCCTTGCCGCTTTGATGTTTGGCAAAACGACGCACCGGATCATCACTGATCCCGCAATACAGCGAGCCGTTAGCAGCCCGCACCAGGTACACAAACCAGGGTCTGGAACTCACCTTCAACGACTGGCCTCAAAGGCTTCGAGCCCTTTGCGCGCCTGAGCCCGAATGGCATTTTTCACCAGTGGCGTCCAGCCCAGCAACAAACCCTTGGTACCCAGCGCCTGACGCGACCAGCGCCACAGGTCGAACTGATCGTGGTGCTCGCAGATTTTTCCGTCGCGAAACACAAAGCGCGCCTGAATATCGTTGATAACGGTAAACCCGGTCGGGATAAACCTATAAGTGGCTACCCAATGCGCACTGCCACGTTGGGCATCTGCTTGCACCTGATCGAAGGTCAGGCTGAAATCCTTGGCCCGCGAGGTCAGCATGCGCCACATATCGCTGGCACGGCGACCGCGCAATTCACCAAACACCGGGTCGCTGAACAATACATCGTCGGTGTAACAGGCACTCATTGCCTCAGCATCCAGCCGCTGGAAAGCTTGATAGAAGCGAGTGATCAACGCTTGGTGGTCTTGGCTCATGGCAGGATCCGCGGGGTTCAGGGTTCTACAAAAGATAATCTGCAAGGAGCCGAAACACTATGGCTTCAAATCTTTTCACTCAGCGCATTCACATACAGCGCCCGCCCTGCCCCGAGCCCGGCGGCGATGGCGATGATGCCGATCACCCCGAAAATCCAGCCCACGGCACTCCAGCCACCGGTCATTTCATGCACCACACCCACCGCCAACGGCCCCATGGATGCCACCGTATAGCCGATCCCCTGGGCCATGCCCGACAGATTGGCCGCCACATGGGCATCGCGCGAGCGCAGCACGATCAAGGTCAACGCCAGGCTGAATGCACCGCCCTGCCCCAGACCCAGCACAATCGCCCAGCCCCACAAGCCATCCAGCGGTGCATACAGACAGCCGAACAGGCCAGCCAGGGTCATACTCATCATCAATACGATTGCCAGGCGCTGGTCCTTGCCCCGCGTCGCCAGCCAGGGAGCGCTCAGCGCCGTGATCAGTTGCACAATGACTGAACCCGACATCACCAGCCCGGCCTGGGTCGGGGTCAGGCCACGGCCCATCAGAATCGAAGGCAGCCAGCCAAAAACGATGTAGGACAGAGAAGACTGCAAACCCATGTACAGCGTCACTTGCCAGGCCAGCGGGTCACGTATCAGGCCACTCACCCGGTAGGCCACCTTGTGCGCCCCCTGGCGCTTGCCGGCCTGGGGCAGCCAGAAAATGGCCGCCACCAGCGCAGGTAACGCCCAAAATCCCAGCCCCAGCGCCCAGCTGTCGTTCAGATAATTGCTCAACGGCACGGTTGCACCCGCCGCCAGGGCAGCCCCCAGGCACAAGGCCATGGTGTAGACCCCCATTATCGTCCCAGCATGTCCGGCAAAATCGCGCTTGATGATGCCGGGCAACAACACACCGATCACACCGATACTGGCGCCCGCCAGAATACTCCCGGCAAACAGGCCGACTTCCCCCAGGTAGCTGCGCAGGACAATCCCGCCGCCCAGCGTCAGCAAAATTCCCAGCACCACCCGCTCAGTACCGAAGCGCCGGGCCAGAATCGGCGCCAGAGGCGCAAACACACCCAGACAAAGCACTGGCAAGGTGGTCAACAAGCCCGCCTGGGCAGCAGACAGGCCCAGGCTGGTAGACACTTGTGAGAGCAAAGGCGCCATGCTCGACAACGCCGGACGCAGGTTCAACGCCACCAGCACCAGACCCAACAGCAGCAGCCAGGGACGTAACACCGCCACTGGTGCTAGCTGTACTTGCTCGTCGTCGGCTTCGGCATCGATCAGCAACTCCTCCAGATCATCCAGATGACGCACCGGTTCGGTATTGTTTATCGATGGCGAGGCATTGCGCGGCATGGGATCTCCGGTGTTGGGCAGTCAAGAAGTCCGGCAGAGCGCCATGACTTGATAGCGGGAAGTGTCTGACATGCGGTACGCCTGTCAGCACAGTCCTCTGATGAGTTGCCCAACATGGTAGTCAGCCCCCTGCGCAAGGGCAATCGACCACAGGCTAAAAGGTCTGCAAAAGCCTTGGCGGGGAGCGGAAAAACTCGCGAGCAAGCTCGCTCCTACGGGGAGGGGTGCGGTTAATGCAGAATCTGATTCAGGAACATTTTGGTCCGGTCATTTTCTGCGGGGGACGGGAGATGCCTAACACCACAAAACTGTAGGAGCGAGTTTGCTCGCGAGCTGTTTACCGGGGCGCGGAAGAGCTCGCGAGCAAGCTCGCTCCTACGGGGAGGTGTGCGGTTAATGCAGAATCTGATTCAGGAGCAGTTTGGTCCGGTCATTTTCTGCGGGAGACGGGGGATGCCTAACGCCACAAAACTGTAGGAGCGAGCTTGCTCGCGAGCTGTTTACCGGGGCGCGGAAGAGCTCGCGAGCAAGCTCGCTCCTACAGGGGGGGCTGTTAATGCAGAATCTGATTCAGGAACATTTTGGTCCGGTCATTTTGCGGGTTGTCGAAGAAGTCGTTCGGAGCTGCCTGCTCGACGATTTCACCCTTGTCCATAAAGATCACGCGGTTAGCCACGGTACGGGCAAAGCCCATTTCATGGGTCACGCAGAGCATGGTCATGCCGTCTTCGGCCAGGCCGATCATGGTATCCAGCACCTCCTTGACCATCTCCGGATCGAGGGCTGAAGTCGGCTCATCGAACAACATGATTTTAGGCTTCATGCACAACGCCCGGGCAATCGCTACCCGCTGCTGCTGACCACCGGACAACTGCCCCGGAAACTTGTGCGCCTGCTCCGGAATCCGTACCCGCTCCAGATAATGCATGGCGATCTCTTCGGCCTGGCGCTTGGGCATCTTGCGCACCCACATCGGCGCCAGCGTGCAGTTCTGCAGGATGGTCAGGTGCGGGAACAAGTTGAAGTGCTGAAACACCATGCCAACCTCACGGCGCACCGTTTCGATCTGCTTGATGTCGTTGGTCAGCTCAACCCCATCAACCACGATACGCCCCTGCTGGTGCTCTTCGAGGCGGTTCAGGCAACGGATAGTGGTCGATTTGCCGGAACCGGAAGGCCCGCACAATACAATCCGCTCCCCGGGTTGCACGTTAAGGTTGATGTCCTTGAGCACGTGGAACTGGCCGTACCATTTATTGACGCCCTGCATTTGAATAATGCCTTCAGGGCTCGCAGGTTTCTTGATTGCTTCACTCATGTCGCACTCCTACCTAACGCTTGTGGCCAGTGTCCAGCTTGCGCTCCAGATGCATGGAGTAGCGGGACATACCAAAACAGAAAATCCAGAACACCAACGCCGCAAACACATAGCCTTCGGTGGCCATACCCAGCCAGGTCGGGTCGGCAGCAGCCTGTTTGACGCTGTTGAGCAGGTCGAACAGACCGATGATGATCACCAGGCTGGTGTCCTTGAACAGGGCGATAAAGGTGTTGACGATGCCGGGGATCACCAGCTTCAAGGCCTGGGGCAGAATGACCAGCCCCATGCTGCGCCAGTAACCCAGCCCCATCGCGGCGGCGGCTTCGTATTGCCCCTTGGGAATGGCCTGCAAACCACCACGCACCACTTCCGCGACATAGGCCGACTGGAACAGGATCACGCCAATCAAGGCCCGCAGCAGTTTGTCGAAGTTCATGCCTTCGGGCAGAAACAGCGGCAACATCACTGAAGACATGAACAGCACGGTGATCAATGGCACGCCGCGCCAGAACTCGATGAACGTCACGCACACCACGCGAATGGCCGGCATGTCCGAGCGTCTTCCCAGCGCCAGCAAAATCCCCAGCGGCAAAGCACCCGCGATGCCGACCGTGGCAATTACCAGGGTCAGCATCAGGCCGCCCCACTGGCTGGTGGCCACGTTGCTCAGCCCCCAGTAACCGCCATGCAGCAGGCTGTAAGCCAGTACCGGGTACAGCACCAAAAAGCCCAGGCCGTAGATCGCCTTGTGCTTGAAGCGCGAGATAAACAACGGCGCCACACCGATCACGGCCAACCACACCGTCAGATCGACCCTCCAGCGCAGGTCGCGGGGGTAATAGCCGTACATGAACTGGCCGAAGCGCTGCTGAATGAAGACCCAGCAGGCGCCGTCCTTGGTGCAGTCGGCCCGGGTCGTGCCCACCCAATTGGCGTCAAAGATCGCCCAGCTCAGGAGCGGCGGCACGATCAACCAGATCAGGTAAAAGGCAAACAGCGTAAGCAAGGTGTTGAGCCAACTGGAAAACAGATTGGCCCGGGCCCAGGCGACGATGCCGATGCGGTTACCCGGCGGCGGCATGTCGGGTTTGAAAACATGAGTTGTCATAGTCCCGTCCTCATCGCTCGATCAGCGCAATGCGCGTGTTGTACCAATTCATCAGCAGCGAAATACTGATGCTGATGGCCAGGTAAACGCTCATGGTGATGGCGATGACTTCAATCGCTTGCCCGGTCTGGTTAAGCACCGTACCGGCAAACAGTGAAACCATTTCCGGATAACCGATACCTGCCGCCAGCGACGAGTTTTTCACCAGGTTGAGGTATTGGCTGGTGAGCGGCGGGATGATTACCCGCAGCGCCTGGGGAATGATCACCTTACGCAGTGTCGGCCCGGGGCGCAGGCCCAGCGAGCGCGCCGCTTCGGTCTGGCCATGGCTGACCGACTTGATCCCCGAGCGCACGATTTCGGCAATGAACGCCGCCGTGTAAACAGTCAACGCGATGGTCAGCGCTAGCAGCTCCGGAATCAGCACCCAGCCACCGACAAAGTTGAAGCCCTTGAGCTGCGGCATTTCCCAGTGCACCGGCGAGCCAAAGATCAGCATGCACAACCCCGGGATCACCAGCAGCAGGCCCAGCCCGGCCCAGAACTTGTGGAACGGCACACCGGTCGCTTCAAACCGCTTATTGGCCCAGCGTGCCATAAGCACCACTGCCACAATCGCCAGCAGCACGCTGACCACAAACGGCCAGAACCCGTCGGTGCCAATGGCCGCAGGCATGTTCAGGCCACGGCTGCTCATATAGAAAGTGTCAGCAAAGTTATGGCTGTTACGTGGCCCCGGCATGGTCAGGAAGACCGCGAAGTACCAGAACAGGATTTGCAGCAAAGGCGGGATATTGCGGAACACCTCGACGTAAACCGTCGCCAGCTTGTTGATCATCCAGTTGGGGGACAACCTGGCAATACCGATGATAAAGCCGAGGATGGTCGCCAGGATCACACCTATTACCGACACCAGCAGCGTGTTCAGCAGGCCGATCACGAACACCCGGGCATAACTGTCCGACTCGGTGTAATCAATCAGATGCTGCGCAATACCAAACCCGGCACTGCGCTCAAGAAAGTCAAAACCCGAAGTGATACCCCGGTGTTGCAAGTTGGTCTGGGTATTGTTGAACAGATACCAGCCCATGAAGACCACCAACGCGACGGTGATGATCTGAAATAACCACGCACGCACACGTGGATCGCTGAGGCTGAGCCTCGGCTTGGGTGCGCCGACTTTAGTCTGCATGAAGTGCCCCTGAAAAAATGGATCAGAACGTCACCCGGTGGTTGGCCCACCGGGTGACAGGTCCATCAGCGCACAGGTGGTGCGTATTGGATGCCGCCGTTGTTCCACAAGGCGTTCAGCCCGCGGTCGATGGCCAGAGGAGTGCTTTTGCCGAGGTTTTTCTCAAACACTTCGCCGTAGTTGCCGACCTGGCTGACGATCTGCACCACCCAGTCTTTTGGCAGTTTCAAGTCTTTGCCATATTCGCCGTCAGCACCCAGCAAGCGGGCAACATCGGGGTTCTTGGTGGATTTGGCTTCAGCCAGGACGTTTTTCGAGGTGATGCCGGCTTCTTCAGCGTTGAGCATGGCGAACAGGGTCCACTTGACGATGCTGAACCAGTCCTCGTCACCCTTGCGAACCACAGGGCCCAGGGGCTCCTTGGAGATGGTTTCCGGCAACACCACGTAGTCATTCGGGTTCGCCAGCTTGCTGCGCTGTGCATATAGCTGCGATTTGTCGGAGGTCAGCACGTCGCAACGCCCGCTTTCCAGCGACTTGGCGCTTTCGTCGGAGGTGTCGAAGGTGATCGGAGTGTATTTCAGGTTATTGGCCCGGAAGTAATCCGACACGTTGAGCTCAGTAGTAGTACCGGCCTGGATGCAAATGGTTGCACCGTCCAGTTCCTTGGCACTTTTTACCCCCAGCTTGTTATTGACCAGAAAGCCGACGCCGTCGTAATAGGTAACCCCGGCAAACACCATGCCCATGCCCGCGTCACGGGAGCTGGTCCAGGTGGTGTTGCGCGACAGCACATCGACTTCGCCCGATTGCAGCGCGGTGAAACGCTCCTTGGCGTTCAACTGGCTGAACTTGACCTTGGTTGCATCGCCAAACACGGCGGCGGCCACTGCACGGCAGATGTCGGCATCGATCCCCAGAATCTTGCCGTCTTTGTCAGGCACCGAAAAACCCGGCAAACCATCGCTGACGCCACACTGCACAAAACCCTTCTTTTTAACGCCATCGAGCGTCGCGCCTGCGTGAGCAAAACCGCTAACGCTCAACACGATGGCTGCGGTGGCCAAAGCCAGGGTGGATTTCAACTGCTTCATTCAAACCTCCAAGTACTGCTTTTGTTGTGTTTGAACAAGACCCGCCGCCCCCTTGTGAGGCGATGTTGACCCGTGTCGGCTTTTTATTGGGTCACGCGGCATAAGCCTTGAGCGATGGGTATATCGCACCAGCCTTCGAACCGAAGCGCTCCCTTGAGCTGTTGAATTCCATGTCTAACTTCAACCTCGGGCTTTTGCTGTCCCTCCATCGGCAATAGCCTGTTAGTGTTACCGCCGAAGGTGAACGCATTAACGTCCCTGTCCACATAGCAAAGCGCGTACCACTCTGAAGCCTTGAACATTTCAGGTCGCATTTGCTGATAAAACGTTCAAGCAGGCGACATCTTCTGTAATTTCCTGACGAACACGCACCTTTGCCGCGCACCCAAGCCGCGCGCACGCACAACGATGGAGCAGCCATGACCGAACCCCTGTTTATCCAGCCCCAAAAGCCTGCAGATGCCTGTGTTATCTGGCTCCACGGCCTGGGCGCCGACCGTTATGACTTCATGCCGGTGGCCGAGATGCTGCAAGAGAAGTTATTGACCACCCGCTTTGTTTTGCCCCAGGCCCCCACCCGCGCGGTGACGATCAATGGCGGTTATGCCATGCCCAGCTGGTACGACATCAAGGCCATGAGCCCGGCGCGTTCCATCAGCGAAGAAGAGCTGGAAGAGTCCGCGGCAACCGTCCTCAGCTTGATCGAAGATCAGAAAAGGGCCGGAATAGACGCCAGCCGGATTTTCCTCGCCGGATTTTCCCAGGGCGGCGCCGTGGTCTATCACACCGCCTATGTGAGATATGAAGGTGCACTGGGTGGCGTACTTGCCCTCTCCACCTATGCCCCGACCTTCACTGACGTGCTGCCGTTATCCGCCAGTCAGCAACGGATCCCGGCCCTGTGCCTGCATGGCCAGTACGACGAAGTGGTGCAAAACGCCATGGGCCGCACGGCCTATGAGCGATTGAAGGCTGCGGGTGTGGCCGTAACATGGCAGGAATACCCAATGGGTCATGAAGTGTTACCCAAAGAGATCAGCGACATCGGTGCCTGGCTGGCCAAACATCTGGGCTAAAACCGAAACATCCTGTCGTTCACTACGCCGAGCACGCGACTTGCATTACACTGCCCGGCGTACACTCCTTAACCAACTGATGAGATGACCGTGCTCAAAGCACTCAAAAAAATATTCGGTAAAAGCGAGGCTGAGCCACTCGCATCAGCTTCAGTGACACCTTCGAGCACCACCAGCCCGCGCACCGACGCGCAACAGCCTGGCCGCTCTGCCCCTGCTCAAGCCTCGGTGGACACTCCCGACGTACAGCCCGCTCCTGAACCGGTTCAGATCGAACAACCCAAAGTTGCAAAACCACGGCGTGAAGCGGCCCCCAAGCCGCCGGTCACTCCCTGGAAACTCGAAGACTTCGTGGTCGAGCCACAAGAAGGCAAAGTCCGTTTTCACGACTTCAAGCTCGCCCCGGAGCTGATGCACGCCATTCAAGACCTGGGTTTTCCGTACTGCACCCCGATTCAGGCTGGCGTACTGGGCTATACCCTCAGCGGCCGTGACGCCATCGGTCGCGCCCAGACCGGTACCGGCAAAACTGCCGCGTTCCTGATTTCGATCATCAGCCAGCTGACCCAGACCCCGCCGCCCAAAGAACGCTACATGGGCGAGCCGCGCGCACTGATCATTGCGCCGACCCGCGAGCTGGTGGTGCAAATCGCCAAAGACGCAGCCGACCTGACCAAGTACACCGACCTCAATGTCATGACATTCGTCGGCGGCATGGACTTCGACAAGCAGCTGAAACAGCTCGAAGCCCGCCATTGCGACATTCTGGTAGCCACCCCGGGCCGTCTGCTGGACTTCAACCAGCGCGGCGAAGTGCATCTGGACATGGTCGAAGTCATGGTGCTCGATGAAGCCGACCGCATGCTTGATATGGGTTTTATCCCGCAAGTACGCCAGATCATTCGCCAGACCCCACCGAAAGCCGAGCGCCAGACGCTGCTGTTCTCTGCGACCTTTACCGAGGACGTGATGAACCTGGCCAAGCAATGGACCACCGACCCGGCCATTGTCGAAATCGAAGCGCTCAACGTCGCCAGCGACATGGTGGAGCAACACGTTTACGCGGTTGCCGGGGCAGACAAGTACAAGTTGCTGTTCAACCTGGTGAACGACAACGGTTGGGAGCGGGTCATCGTCTTCGCCAACCGCAAGGATGAAGTGCGCCGCATCGAAGAACGCCTGGTGCGTGACGGCATCAACGCCGCGCAACTGTCGGGTGACGTGCCGCAGCACAAACGCATCAAGACCCTCGAAGGTTTCCGCGAAGGCAAGATCCGCGTACTGGTGGCCACCGATGTGGCAGGACGCGGGATTCACATCGACGGTATCAGTCACGTAATCAACTTCACCCTGCCCGAAGTGCCGGACGACTACGTGCACCGCATTGGCCGTACTGGCCGGGCGGGCGCCAGCGGCGTCTCGATCAGTTTTGCCGGTGAAGACGACTCCTATCAGTTGCCGTCGATCGAAGCCTTGCTGGGCAAAAAAATCAGCTGCGAAACACCGCCGACTGAATTGCTGCGACCTGTAGTACGGGCCGTGCGCAAGCCCCATGATCCGACTGTAACGGCCTGATCATCTCCCTCTGGGGCGAGCTGGCTCGCGAGCTTTTAACGGCTCGTAAGCAAGCTCGCTCCCAAGGGGTATTATTTCTTCCAGCGGTCCGCTGCTTCCTCATCGCTCACGCGACCTTCGACCCAACGCGGTCCATCGCCGGTCTGTTCTTTCTTCCAGAACGGCGCCCGGGTTTTCAGGTAGTCCATGACAAAGGCGCAGGCATCGAATGCGGCCTGACGATGGGCGCTGGCAACACCGACAAAGACTATCGGCTCCCCCGGTTCAAGCGCGCCAACCCGGTGCAGCACTTCAAGCCTGAGTAGCGGCCAGCGTTGTTCGGCCTCCAGGACGATCTTGTCCAGGGCTTTTTCGGTCATACCCGGATAGTGCTCCAGAAACATCCCCGCCACATCGCGCCCGTCGTTGAAGTCGCGCACATAGCCGACAAAACTCACCACCGCGCCCACCCCCAGGTTGGCCGCGTGCAGCGCATTGACCTGCGCCCCCGGATCAAAGGCTGCCGCTTGCACCCTAACGGTCATCTTCAGCCTCCTGTCACGGGCGGGAAAAACGCCACTTCGTCGCCGTCCGCCAAGGGCTCGTCAGGCTTGCACAGCTCTTCATTGCGCGCGCACATCAGGTTGGGCTCGGCCAATACTTGCCAGGCTCCGCCCCGCTGCACCAGGTGCCCGCGTAACTGCTCAATGGAGGTGAACGGGCCTTCGACAGCTTCGCCATCCAGCCCCAGGGCTTCGCGGTAACGGGCAAAGAACATCACCTTTAGTTTCATGAGGCATCAGCCTGAAAGTGCCCGCTCTTGCCACCGAGCTTTTCAAGCACGCGTACGCTTTCGATGCTCATGCCACGGTCGACAGCCTTGCACATGTCATAAATAGTCAGGGCCGCGACGCTGGCGGCGGTCAGGGCCTCCATCTCGACGCCGGTCTGCCCCGACAGTTTGCAGCGCGCCACGATCAGTACTGCATCGCTGTCCTGGGCACTGAGTTCAACCTTGACGCTGGTGAGCATCAGCGGATGGCACAACGGGATCAAATCCGAGGTTTTTTTCGCGGCCTGGATTCCGGCGATCCGCGCCACGGCAAAAACATCGCCCTTGGGGTGACCGCCGCTGACGATCATTGCCAGGGTTTCAGGGCGCATGCGCACCACCGCTTGTGCCGTCGCTTCACGGGATGTCACGGCTTTATCGGTGACATCGACCATGTTCGCGCGGCCTTGGGAATCCAGATGAGTCAGCACAGGGGAGTACTCCAGAGGGGAGCCGCGATTGTAAACCCGGGGCCCGGCTCAAGGCCATCGACCCCGCGAATACCGAGCATCAGAACATCGAATTGGCCACCTGCGCGTCTTGGCCGTACAACGGTTGAAACTTTGGAGACCGTACTCATGCCACTATTTATTGCCATTGCCCTGAGCCTGCTGGCCGGCGTTGCGGTGCCCTTGCAGGCCGCCAGCAACGCCCGGCTGGGGGTGACGCTGGGACATCCATTCTGGGCCACCGTCATTTCATTGCTGGTCAGCAGTGTCGCCATTGCGCTGGTGATGCTTATCGTCAAAGTCCCGCGCCCCCACCTTGGCGCCTTGCTGAACGGCCCCTGGTGGATCTGGCTCGGCGGCCTGGCCGGCGTGTTCTACATCACCGTCGCGCTGATCAGCGTACCGCGCCTGGGTGCACTCAATTTCATCATGGCAGTGGTGCTGGGCCAGTTGATTATTTCCCTGGTGATTGATTACTTCGGCTTGCTCGGACTGCCAAAGAACACTCCGGGCCTGCAGAAAATCCTCGGGGTGAGCGTAGTGCTGGCGGGGTTTGTCATCGCCTCACGGGGCTGACGAAATGATTCAACTGTCTCAACTGCCTTAGCCACCAAAACTGTCTCAACTGCCAAAACTGCTCCAAATGCCAACACTGCCCCAAATGCCAAAACTGCCAAAACTGCCAAAACTGCCAAAACTGTAGGAGCGAGCTTGCTCGCGAGCTCTTCAAGATCAAAAGCTCGCGAGCAAGCTCGCTCCTACAGATCGAAAGATCAGGTGATCAGGTGATCAGGAGATCAGGCACTCACCTGCCTGACCAGTTCGCGCAACCAGCGATGGGCCGGGTCCTGGTTAAAACGGTTATGCCAGGCCTGCACATAGTTGAACGGGGCAACCGTCAGCGGCGGCGCCATTGCCACCAGGGTGTCGCCAAACGGCACGTTGGTCAGGGTGCGGGTGGCCACGGTGAGGATCAGGTCGGTATCGGCAATCATCCCGGGGGCCGTGCCCCAATGAGGCACGTTGACCGCCACCCGACGTTTTAAACCCCGGGCCCGCAGGACGTTATCGACCTCTCCCCGGGTGTTGCCGTCCATCGACACCAGCAGGTGCGGGCGCGCCAGGTAGCTGTCCAGATCAAGCACACCATTTTCAGGCAGAGAACGACGGTCGAGCAGGCAGGTAAAGGTTTCTTCAAACAGCACCTCAGTGCAGATATCCGCCCCCGGAGCGGGAAACACACCGATGGCCAGGTCGATCCTGCCCTGCCCCACTTGCTCAAGCATGCCAAGGCGGCTGTCCTGGATTACCACCAGCGAGGTGCCCGGCGCCTGCGCCCTGAGTTGCACCAGCAATTTTGGCAGCACGATCGCGGCCCCGTAATCGGACATGGCTATGCGCAAGGTACGTTGCGAGTCTGCCGGCACAAAGTCGATGGACTGGCCGAGCAAGGTTTCAATCTGCCCCAGGATCTCCTTGAGTGGCGCCTGAAGGTTTTGCGCCAACGCACTGAGCACCACCTCGTTGCCCTGGCGAATCAGCAACGGATCATCGAGCAACACCCTGAGTTTATTCAGCGAGTGGCTGATGGCGGGCTGACTCAAATGCAAACGGACTCCGGTACGGGTCACGTGTTTTTCAGTCAGCAGCGCATCGAGCACCACCAACAAATTCAAATCGATATTACGCAATAACACCCGACTCTCCTGTCTTGGCCAACTCCTGGGAGCGCTGCATGCCTGAACCCGAACAACAGACTGCAACAGCGCGTAAGCCGAGCAAGCTTACCTCAGGCTACTGAAGCAGGAGCGAGCTTGCTCGCGAGCTGTTCAAAAGCTCGCGAGCAAACTCGCTCCTACAGGTTTATTGCCGGGTTAACTTAGAGGTGAGATTCGGCGTACTCGGCCAGAATCGAACGCGGTACCCCTTGCAGGGCGATGTGCACACCGTTGGGGAAGTCCTTGAAACGCTCCGTCAGGTAGGTCAGCCCCGAACTGGTGGCCGACAGGTAAGGCGTATCGATCTGCGCCAGGTTGCCCAGGCACACCACTTTCGAACCTGCGCCCGCACGGGTGATGATGGTTTTCATCTGGTGCGGTGTCAGGTTCTGGCACTCGTCAATCAGGATCAGGCTTTGCTGGAAGCTGCGGCCACGGATGTAGTTCAGGGATTTGAACTGCAACGGCACCTTGCTCAGGATGTAATCAACGCTGCCATGGGTGTTTTCGTCCTCCATATGCAAGGCTTCAAGGTTATCGGTGATGGCCCCCAGCCAGGGCTCCATTTTCTCGGCTTCGGTGCCCGGCAAGAAGCCGATTTCCTGATCCAGCCCTTGCACGCTGCGGGTACAGATAATGCGCCGGTAGCGCTTGCTGACCATGGTTTGTTCGATGGCGGCGGCCAGCGCCAGAATGGTTTTCCCCGAACCCGCCGCACCCGACAGGTTGACCAGATGAATGTCCGGATCAAGCAAGGCAAACAGCGCCAGCGCCTGATAGATATCCCGCGGTTTGAGCCCCCACGCTTCCTGATGCAGCAGCGGCTCCTGATGCAGGTCGAGAATCAGCAGGTGGTCCTTGCGGATCTCTTTGATCCAGCCGACAAAACCCTGTTCATCAATGATGAACTCGTTGATATGCACGGCCGGCAGGTTGTCGATCAACTGCACCTGATGCCAGGTACGGCCATGGCCCTGACGGGTTTCGACCTTGCTGACCCGGTCCCAGAACGAGCCCGTCATGGTGTGATAGCCACGGGGCAGCAGCGCCACGTCGTCAACCAGCTGGTCAGTGCTGTAGTCCTCGGAGGCGATCCCGCACGCCCGGGCCTTGAGGCGCATGTTGATGTCTTTGGTCACCAGCACCACACGCCGCGCAGGGTCACGGGTATGCAGATCGATCAGCTGGTTGATGATGATGTTGTCGTTGAGGTTTTCAGGCAGCAGCGCGTTGGGCTCCCGGCGCTTGTTCATCAGAATCGATAAAAAGCCTTTGGGACCGCTTTTGCCCCGCAGAATAGGTACGCCCAACTCGACGTCTTCGGGAGAAGACGCGCCCAGTGTCTGATCAATCAGACGGATCGCCTGGCGACATTCCGCAGCCACCAGTAATTTGCCGGTTTTGAGTTTGTCGAGCTCTTCGAGCACCGTCATCGGGATGGTGACGTGGTGTTCCTCGAAGTTAAGCAATGCGTTTGGATCGTGAATCAGAACATTGGTATCGAGCACATAAAGGATTGGCTGGTTGGAAGAAGGAGTGCGTCCGTGATCATCCATACTCGGTCACCTTTGTGGGAGCCATTCGACGCAATACCTCAACAGTGCTGCGCCTCGAAGTGACTGCCGAACTCATCTGATGCGTTCAGATGAATACCCTTCCCGATGGGTCCTGGAAGACGCCACCTGTGGTGCAGGTTTCGGCGGTCTGTCTTCGTAATACTCCTAAACGTGTGACAAAAAAAAGGATTTTTAACGAATAAGGAATTTATTTTTCAGACTGACGAATAGCCTTGGCGGATGCCCGAAGCGCAGCTAGAGTCAGAGGTCTATATGTAATCTTTTGTTACCCCAGCCCCGCAGGAACGAGCTGTTTGAAAAGCTCGTTCCTACATAGCCTTCGCGCAATCCTCCCAGCCAAGCCCGCTCTGCGCCGTCGCCTTCAATAGCCAGGGCACTGCACTGCGCACCTTGTCCTGGGTATCGTGAAAGACAATAACCCCATGGCGCCACAGCAGCATCAGGCTCAACACCCGTTGCGCCGACTGTTCGGCGGTCAGGCTGGCAGCCAGGTCCCGGGAATCAATGTCCCATAGCGCCACTTTCAAGCCTTGTGCCCCAAAGAACCCGGCGCTGTCCGCCCGACGCTGCCCATAAGGCGGACGAAACAGGGGAACGTAGTTCTGCGGCACCACTTGCCTGACCAACGCCACACTGCGCAAGATCGAACCCTGCCAGTCTTGCCAATGGCTATGGGAACGATACTCCCAGCCCTGCACGCCCACGCATTGCCCCTTGTACAGCGCTTGCACTGCCGCTTCCGAGCTTTTATCGAGTCGCCCTTGCAGACCGTTGCCCAAGACAAAGAAAGTGGCACTGATGGACTGCTTGCGCAGATAGTCGGTCAACCAGTCCGTGTTGCCCGGCAACTGTGTCGGGCCGCTGTCAAAGGTCAGCATGAACAGCCGGTCATTCATCTCGTCGCCGTTGAATTCCTGATCGCCAAACAGACCGATTTCGCTGCTGATTTGCGGGAACAGTGCCGCCAGGCGCAATTGCTCATCCAGATAGCGCCGGTGAAACTCGCGACTCGGCCCGGCCCAGGCGGCATAAAACGAATCATCGGCGACTTCGAACTTGCCGGCCTGCTCACGCAAACTGGCCATGTCGTCGACGTAATAACAAAACGATGCGTCCTGGTCGCAGCTTTGCTGGGCAAAATCATAATTGGCCAGCAGCCGCAGCCACATCCTGCGCCGAACGCCATCAATCTCGTCGATGTTGATGATTTTCAGATTCAGGCGCTGCTTCAGGGCGTCGTCATCAAGTGCCTCGCTGGTCAGCAATTCACGGGCGAAGGTCAGGATTTCGGCACGCGAGGCCACATCGAACAAAGCCGGGCTGAGCAATTGTTCGGGCCAGGTGCTGCGGTCCAGCGTCGCGGGTTCATTGGTTGCGGCGACAGCCCCCGAACCCAGCAGCCAGGCGCAGAAAAAAAGAGCAATGCGCACGGATCAGTTCCCCTTTAAATAACTGCCAGCACTATAACCGCACCGTAGTCCCTGACGAGGCACGAGGTTGCGAAAGGATTTGCTGAGGCTGCTTCGGCCCTTGTTGCAACCTCGTACCTTGTCAGCGACGAGGGCTTTCTATCACCACCATAGGTGGAGTCAAAACCCGCCAGCGCCTAGAATCGCCCGACGCTAAAAGGAGACGACCCCATGCTGATGGTGATTTCACCCGCCAAAACCCTCGATTACCAGACGCCGCCGGCCACTGCGCGGTTCACTCTGCCGCAATACCTGGACCACTCCCAGGAGTTGATCGAGCAATTGCGCGAGCTGAGCCCGCAACAGATTGGCGAACTGATGCATCTATCCGACAAGCTGTCGGGCCTCAACGCCGCCCGTTTCGGTAGCTGGACACCGGCCTTCACCCCGGAAAACGCCAAGCAGGCGCTGCTGGCCTTCAAGGGCGACGTGTACACCGGCCTCAACGCCGTGGACTTCAGTGAAGCCGACTTTGACTACGCCCAGACTCATCTGCGCATGCTCTCGGGCCTGTACGGCCTGCTGCGCCCACTGGACCTGATGATGCCGTACCGCCTGGAAATGGGCACCAAGCTGGCCAATGCCCGAGGCAAGGATCTTTACGCGTTCTGGGGCACGCGCATCAGTGAATGGCTGAATGAGGCCCTGGCCGAACAGGGCGATGACGTGCTGCTCAACCTGGCGTCCAACGAGTACTTCTCGGCGGTCAAAAAACCGGCCCTGAACGCACGCATCATCAACACCGAATTCAAGGACCTGAAAAACGGTCAGCACAAAATCATCAGCTTCTATGCGAAAAAAGCCCGGGGCATGATGAGCCGCTTTGTGATCAAGGAGCGGATCAATAACCCGGAACTGCTCAAGCAGTTCGATGAGCAGGGCTATCGCTACAGTGCCGAGCAGTCAAAACCTGACCTGCTGGTCTTCTTGCGTGATCACGCCCCCGAGTAACCCCCGCCCTTATGACGCAGCTCTGCCCCACAGAGCATGCGTCGCGCTGTAAAAATCCTGTCTCTGTGCTCCATGAACTTAAATTCACTCGACAACGGTGAATTTTTTTCGTAATGGCACCCTGTTTTTTGTCCGGTAATGGCACTTAACTATTAGCCACAACTAACTACCCGTAATTAAAGGGCCAAACCTCAAGTGCCATCAATATGAGACCAGTGCCATCTTTTTCGTAAATGTTCATATTCCGAGAAAACGCGATCAACGGATTGGAACTATGTCCATAAGCGCCGCTCAGAGAACCCGTAACATTTATTACAAGGATTGTAGGATATGACTTACAACCAAGGCTCCAACTTCGAAGGTATATACGACTGAAGTAAGCGTGATAAAAATGAGCGTCACCCCTCATCACGAGCGGCATTAAATCGTTTAAAAACCAACGATTTACAGACGATCATCGACAATACACGGCTGCCCCCTTCACCCGGCACGCCTTGCAGTAAATCATCAGTTGACTGCCATTCGCACAACTTAAAAAAGTTTGAACATTAACAATGCCGATTCCTGGCGTTGCGGACTTTATTCGCCGTAATTCCTGGCTCGCCCACACTTTAGATGACAGAGGTATACGCGATGCGCATTAGCATATTTGGTTTGGGTTACGTCGGTGCCGTGTGCGCCGGTTGCCTCTCTGCACGTGGCCACGAAGTTATCGGAGTGGATATTTCCCAGGATAAAATCGACCTGATCAACCTCGGCAAGTCGCCCATCGTTGAACCCGGCCTGGGCGAACTGCTGGCCCGGGGCATCCAGACCGGCCGCCTGCGCGGTACTACCCATTTTGCCTCGGCGATTCGTGAAAGCGATGTGTCGATGATTTGCGTCGGCACGCCGAGCAAGAAAAACGGCGACCTGGAACTCAACTACATCGAAGCGGTGTGCCGTGAAATCGGCGCGGTGCTGCGTGACAAAACCTCGCGCCATACCATCGTGGTACGCAGCACCGTATTGCCGGGCACCGTGAAAAATGTCGTGATCCCGATCCTTGAGCAATGCTCGGGCAAAAAAGCCGGTATCGACTTCGGGGTCGCAGTAAACCCTGAGTTCCTGCGTGAAAGCACCGCCATCGCCGACTACGACCAGCCACCAATGACCGTGATCGGCGAACTCGACACCGCCTCCGGGGATGTGCTGCAGGCACTGTACGAAGAACTCGACGCCCCGATTATCCGCAAGGACATCGAAGTGGCCGAGATGATCAAGTACACCTGCAACGTGTGGCACGCCACCAAAGTGACCTTCGCCAACGAAATCGGCAACATCGCCAAAGCAGTCGGCGTGGATGGCCGCGAAGTGATGGACGTGGTGTGCCAGGACAAAACCCTCAACCTCTCGCAGTACTACATGCGCCCCGGCTTTGCCTTCGGCGGCTCGTGCCTGCCCAAGGATGTCCGTGCACTGACCTTCCGCGCCGGCTCCCTGGACGTTGCAGCACCGTTGCTCAACTCACTGATGCGCAGCAACGAATCACAAGTACAGAACGCCTTCGACATCGTCGCCAGCCACGACAAACGCAAAGTCGCCCTGCTCGGTCTGAGCTTCAAGGCCGGTACCGATGACCTGCGTGAAAGCCCGCTGGTTGAACTGGCCGAAATGCTGATCGGCAAGGGGTTCGAGTTGAGCATCTACGACACCAACGTCGAATACGCCCGCGTTCATGGTTCGAACAAAGACTACATCGAATCGAAAATCCCCCACGTCTCGTCCCTGCTCAACTCGGATTTTGACGCAGTGATCAACAACAGCGACCTGATCATCCTGGGTAACCGCGACGAAAAATTCCGCGCCCTGGCGCAAAACGCCCCCCACGGCAAACAAGTGATCGACCTGGTGGGCTTCATGTCCCGGGCCACCAGCGTAACCGGCCGCACTGAAGGCATCTGCTGGTAACAAACCGATATCCCCCCGCAGGAGCGAGCTTGCTCCTGCGGGGCCGCGCAGAACCCAAACGGATACTGATCATGCCCAGGCTTAAAAACGGCCTTCTCCAGGCCGCCGGTTGGCTGTTTTACCTGACACTGTTGATGGGTCTCGCCCTGGCGCTGCCGACATCGATCTTCGACGCCGAGTCGAAAAACTTTATTTTCCTGATTGGCGCCGTGGGTATCTGGCGCTACTCAATGGGTGCCACGCACTTCCTGCGCGGCATGCTGTTTTTATATGTGGTGTACCCGCACCTGCGGCGCAAAGTGCGCAAGCTGGGCACGTCTGCCGACCCCTCCCACGTGTTCCTGATGGTCACCAGTTTTCGCATCGACGCCCTGACCACCGCCCAGGTGTACAGCTCGGTGATTCGTGAAGCGATCGACTGCGGCCTGCCCACCACCATCGTCTGCTCGCTGGTCGAGCTATCCGATGAGTTGCTGGTCAAAAGCATGTGGCAACGCCTCAACCCGCCAGCCCGGGTCAAACTGGACTTCGTACGCATCGCCGGCACCGGCAAGCGCGATGGCCTGGCCTTTGGTTTTCGCGCCATCTCCCGCCATCTGCCGGATGACCGCGCAGTGGTTGCAGTGATTGACGGCGACACCGTGCTCGCCCCCGGCGTAGTACGCAAAACCGTGCCCTGGTTTCAGCTGTTCGGCAATGTCGGCGGCCTCACCACCAACGAATTCTGTGAAGTGCGCGGCGGCTACATCATGAGCGAATGGCACAAGCTGCGCTTCGCCCAGCGCCATATCAACATGTGCTCCATGGCCCTGTCCAAACGCGTACTGACCATGACCGGGCGCATGTCGGTATTCCGCGCCAATGTGGTCACCGACCCGGCCTTTATCGCCGATGTGGAAAGCGACTCGCTGCAGCACTGGCGCCTGGGCCGCTTCAAGTTTTTGACCGGCGATGACAAGTCCAGCTGGTTCAGCCTGATGCGCCTGGGTTACGACACCTTCTACGTGCCGGACGCCGCCATCTACACCGTGGAACACCCGCCGGAAAAAAGCTTTATCAAGGCCAGCCGCAAACTGATGTTTCGCTGGTACGGCAACAACCTGCGCCAGAACGCCCGGGCCCTGGGCCTGGGGGTCAAACGCCTGGGCCTGTTCACCAGCCTGGTGCTGTTCGACCAGCGGGTATCGATGTGGACCTCTTTGCTGGGCCTGACCGCCGCGCTGATCGCCACGGCCCGATACGGCATCAGTTTCCTCATCGCCTACCTGCTGTGGATCGGTTTCACCCGCCTGATTCTGACCCTGTTACTCGCCTGCTCCGGGCACCGGATCGGCCCGGCCTACCCGCTGATTCTTTATTACAACCAGATCGTTGGCGCCCTGGTGAAGATCTACGTGTTCTTCCGCCTCGACCAGCAATCCTGGACCCGTCAGGACACCAAATTGACCCGTGATCTGGCCAGCTTTCAACGTTGGTTCAACACCTGGTCGTCCCGGACCATGACCTTCTCCGCCGGCAGCATCTTCGTCGCCGTGCTGTTGCTGATGGTCTGAACCGCTTCGATCGAATTAACCAGGAACAAGACCTTATGAACACTCAAGTAAACGCCAACGTTGTCCACGAATCTGAAGCCCAGCGTCAGCATGCGCGGGTCAAAATCCCGGCTAGGCTGCACTTTTCCGGCGCTGATCGTACGCCGATGGAGGTCAAGCTGATTGACCTCTCGGCCGGGGGCCTGAGCTTCAACGCCGCCAACCAGACTTTCAAGGCCGGCGACCTGATCAAGGGGCGCTTACAGTTTGTGATCGACAACCTGGGCCTGACGATGGACGTCGACCTGCTGGTGCGCAACGCAGACCGCCAGACCGGTCGCGTCGGCTGCCAGTTCCAGAACCTCGACCTGCAAGACATTGCCACCTTGCGCCACCTCATCACCTCGCACCTGAGCGGCGACATCGTGACCATGGGCGAAGTCCTGGCCACCCTGCAGCGCGACAACTTCACCAAGGCGCGCAAGGTCAAGGACGGTGGCAGCGGCATGAGCCCATTCGGGCGGTTCAAAGCCGTCACCTTCAGCGCCGGGATTTTTGTCGTCGGCCTGCTGGCCTTCGGCTTCGTGGCCAAATCGGTCTACGGCCTGTACTTCGTGACCCACGCCCAGTCGGCACTGGTCAGCGTGCAGGGCCTGAACATCACCATGCCCCGCGACGGCACCGTGCAAAGCCTGATCAAGGATGACCGGCTGGCGGCCAACGGCGCGCCCCTGGCCACCTTCAGCACCAGCATGCTCGATGTGCTCAAGGGCCATCTGGACGAAAACCAGCTGCAACCCGAAAACATCGAAACCCTGTTCGGCAAGCAAATGACCGGCACCCTGACCTCGCCTTGTGACTGCGTGGTTGCCGAGCAACTGGTCGCCAACGGCCAGTACGCCAGCAAGGGCGACGTGATTTTCAAACTGGTACCGCGCAACAGTGAAGCCGACGTGGCAGCACGCTTCAGCTATCGCCAGTTTGGCAACGTACTGCCCGGCACCCGGGTCAACTTCCAGGTGGCCGGTGAAGACGCCGTGCGCAGCGGCAAGATCATCAGCAGCACCAGCCTGGACAGCGACAACCTGTCCTCGGACATCCGCGTGCAAATCAAGCCGGACGCCCCGCTCGACAGCGCCCTCACCGGCCGCCCGGTTGAAGTCAGCAGCGACCGGGGGCCGTCGCTGAACTGGCTGATCGACAAAGCCATGGCCGCGGGTCTTTAACCATGACAAACCCTACCCCCAATCAGTTGTGGGAGCTGGCTTGCCAGCGATTGCATCCCCCCGGTGTTGCAGGCCAACCCCATGGACCGTATCGCTGGCAAGCCAGCTCCCACAAGATTACCGCGCTATGTCTGCTGGCCATCGCCCTGGCCGGCTGTTCCGGCCTGCCCGATCAACGCCTGGCCAATGAAGCGCTCAAGCGCGGCGATATCGCCACCGCGCAACAGAACTACCAAGTGCTGGCAGACCTGGGCTACACCGAGGCCCAGGTTGGCCTGGCCGATATCTGGATGCAAAGCCGCGACGCCGGGCAATTGAAAAAAGCCGAAGCCACCTACCGGGCAGCGGCGAAAACTTCGCCCCGGGCCAAGGCGCGCCTGGGTCGCTTGCTGGCAGCCAAGCCAGGCGCCAGCGAAGCCGAACTGCACGAAGCGCAAACCTTGCTCAAGCAAGCCTTTGCCAGCGGCGACGCCAGCAGCCTCACGCCTTTGGCCATGCTGTATTTGCAGCACCCGCAGAGCTTCCCCGAGGTCAACCCGCAACAACAAATCAGCCAGTGGCTCGCGGCCGGCTATCCCCAGGCGGGCCTGGCACAAATTGCCCTCTATCGCATCCAGGACACCTACGACCAGCATCTGGATCAAGTCGAATCCATCTGCAAGCAGGCGCTGGCCAGCAATGACAGCTGCTACGTCGAGCTGGCCACGGTTTATCAGAAACAAGGCAAAACCGAGCAACAGGCACACCTGCTCAAGCAACTGCAAAACGCTTACAGCCGTGGCACGGCATCAGCCCAGCGGGTCGACGGGGTCGCCCGGGTGCTGACCGCCTTCGGCACTCCCGACCCGGACACGGCCAAGTCGCTGCTGGAGAACATCGCACCGGTTTACCCGGCGTCCTGGGTCAGCCTCGCGCAACTGCTCTACGACTTCCCGGAACAAGGCGATGTCGCGCAATTGCAGGAGTACCTGGACAACGGCCGGGCCGCAGACCAGCCGCGAGCCGAACTGTTGCTGGGCAAGCTGTACTACGACGGCAAGTGGCTGACCCCGGACGCGGCAAAAGCCGAGGCGCATTTCCTGCAGGCAGTGGATAAAGAAGTGGCCGCCGATTACTACCTGGGGCAGATCTACCGCCGGGGCTACCTGGGCCAGGTCTACCCGCAAAAAGCCCTCGATCATTTGCTCAAGGCCGCCCGCAACGGCCAGAACAGCGCCGACTTCGCCATCGCCCAGCTGTTCTCCCAGGGCAAGGGCACCCGCCCCAACCTGCTCAATGCCTATGTATTCAGCCAGTTGGCCAAAGTCCAGGACACCCCGCAGGGCAACGAGCTGGCCGCGCAACTCGACGAGCAGTTACCCGTAGAGCAGCGCGCACAAGCCCGGCGCCTGCTGCAAAAAGAACAAGCGCTGCGTGCCAGCCTGAGCCAGAACGCCCTGGCCGTGCAGTCGCTGGAACAAGAAAACGGCGAGGAAGCCCTATGACCCTGAATCCCTTTGTGAAAGCCGGCATTGGTCTGTCTTTCGCCCTGCTGTGGTCGTGTCCGACCCTGGCCGCCCTGACCGACGAGCAGAATTTCGGGCTGGACCTGAAAGTCACCGCCCAGTCCGAAGACGACCGCGACCTGGGCACCCGCGAGGGAGGCGACGTCAACGGCGTGGGTCTGGACCTGCGCCCCTGGGTATATGGCGAGCGCGGTAACTGGAGCGCCTACGCCATGGGCCAGGCCGTGACCTCCAGCGACATTATTGAAACCGATACCCTGCAGCAGTCCGATCAAGAGCAATCGAGCAGCGGCAATGACGCGCGCCAACCGGACAAAAGCTATCTGGCTTTGCGCGAATTCTGGATCGGCTACAAAGGCTTCACCGCTTACCCCGGCGAGCAGCTCAAACTCGGACGCCAGCGCCTGCACAACGATGACGGCATGTGGCGCGATACCAATATCGAAGCCCTGAACTGGACCTTCGACACCACCCTGCTCAAGGCCAACCTCGGTGCTGCCCAGCGCTTCAGCGAGTACCGCACCGACCTCAGCGAACTGGCCCCGGACGATCAGGACCGGTTGCACCTGTACGGCGACATTTCGGCGCAATGGCAGCCCGGCCAATGGGTCGGCGTCCGCGCCCACCACAGCCACGACGACGGCAAGCTCAAACACGAAGGCGCAGAAGTCGACGCCCTGGATAAAACCCGTAACGGCGACCTGACCTGGCTCGGTATCGAGGCCAACAGCGACGCCTACAACTACCGCAACAGCAACACCGTCAATTACTGGGCCAGCGTCACCGGCATGACCGGCAAGCGCGACACCCTGGCCACCTCGACGGTCGACGGGCGCACCCTAGCCGACGCCAAAACCAGTGACGACGTCGACGGCTGGGCCACCGACCTGGGGGTACGTTTGCGCCTGGATCCGAACTGGCAAGTGGGCGCTGCCTACTCCCGGGCCAGCGCCGACTACCAGCAGACCGGGCTTGAGAGCAACCGCTCCAGCTTCACCGGCACCCGCTCGCGGGTCCACCGTTTCGGCGAAGCCTTCCGTGGCGAGATGCAGAACATCCAGAGCGCCAGCCTGTTCACCTCGTGGCAGTTGCGCGAGGACTACGACGCCAGCCTGGTCTATCACAAGTTCTGGCGCGTCGACGCCAGCAAACCGGTGGGCAGCAACGGCATCAATGCCGTAGAAAACAGCGAAGACCCCACCAGCGGCCTGCTCTCCAGCACCTCGCTGCCGCTGGTCGACGGCAAAAACGACCTCGGTCAGGAAATGGACCTGGTGGTCACCAAGTACTTCAAACAAGGCCTGCTGCCGGCCGCCCTCAGCCAGTCCATCGATGAACCTTCGGCGCTGGTGCGCTTTCGCGGCGGTGTATTCAAGCCCGGCGATGCCTACGGCAAAAGCGTCGACTCATACATGCACCGCGCGTTTGTCGACGTGATCTGGCGCTTCTGATGACCACGCCAACGGGAGTGCGAGAGATGAACCATCCTGCCAATAAAGGCGCAATCAGCCTGCTGGCCGGCGCCCTGCTGCTGGCAAGTTCAGTCGCCTTTGGCAATGTCGAGCCACTGCGCCCGGGCCTGGCCAAAGAGCTGCAACAGGCCAGGACCTATACCGTGCGTACTGCCCCCAGTGCGCCGCTGGAAATAGCCAAACCGGCACTGCCCGACATCAGCGGCTACACCGCCGAAGCAGTTGCGGCCAAGATCGTGCGCAGCACCGCCGGCAAGGTCAGCGTGCGCCGCATGATGCAGGAAAACGCCCTCAAGGATTTCATCGGCGGCGACAACAAGATGGCCGAATGGGTGGTGCGCCAGGGCGGTATCCCCCAGGCAATTTTCATCGACGACGGCTATGTAAACCTCAAGGATCTGGCCCGCCGCCTGCCGAAAAAATACTTCAGCGAAACCGCACCGGGGGTGTACCTGGCACGCTTGCCGATCGTGGTCGGACACAAGGGCATTCTGGACATCGACAGCAGCACCAGGGAACTGCGCCTGTCCGAAGAAGCCGGTGCGTTCATGGTCAACGACGGCCAGCTGTTCGTACGCGACACCAAGGTTACCGGCTGGCGCGAAAAGGCCAACGGCCCGGCGACCTTCCGTGATGCCAAAGAGTTTCGCCCGTTCCTGCTGGCCTGGGGTGGCACCGAGACTTATATCGTCAACAGCACAATGGCCAGCTTCGGCTACGCCAACAGCAAGTCGTACGGGGTGAGTATTTCCCAGTACACACCCAACATGGCCAAGGTGGTCAAGCGCGATGAGCCCACCGGCTGGATCCTGGGCTCCGAATTCTCGGACATGTGGTACGGCTTCTACTGCTATGAAACCCGCGACTTTGTAGTCAAGGGCAACACCTACCGCGACAACATCGTCTACGGCATCGACCCCCATGACCGTTCCCGCGGGCTGATCATCGCCGACAACGATGTATTCGGGACCCAGCGCAAGCACGGGATCATCATTTCCCGCGAGGTGAACGACAGCTTCATCTTCAACAACCGCAGCCATGACAACAAGTTGTCGGGCCTGGTGATCGACCGCAACAGTTCCAACAACCTGATTGCCGACAACCAGATTTTCCAGAACCACACCGACGGCATCACCCTGTACGAGAGCGGCGACAACCTGCTGTGGGGCAACAAGGTGATCAACAACCGTCGCCACGGAATCCGGGTGCGCAACAGCGTGAATATCCGGCTGTACGAAAACATCGCCCTGGCCAACGGCCTGACCGGCATCTACGGCCACATCAAGGATTTGACCGATACCGATCGCGATATCGACCTCGACCCGTTCGACACCCAGGTGTCACTGATCCTGGTGGGCGGCGAACTGGCCGGTAACGGCAGCGGCCCGCTGAGTATCGACTCGCCCCTGAGCATCGAGCTGTATCGGGTATCGATGCTGGCCCCGAGCAAATCCAGCGGCATCAGCTTCAACGGCATTCTGGGTGAGCGTCAGAGCGAGATTCTCGACCTGCTGGTGCGCCAGCAAAAAGCCGTGCTGATCGACCCCGTTGAACGCCAGACCGAAATGCGCGACTGAGGATGACTGTTATGCCCCCCAAAATGATCAAATTTCTAAGCTTGTCGGGCCTGACCGCCGCCATCCTCGCTGTCAGTGCCGGCGTGCAGGCAGATGAGATTCAAGCCCCGGCGTTCAACGCAGAACCCTGCTGCAACCTGTGCCCCCAAGCCCACGATGCGAAAAACTACACCACCCGCTACCAGCAAAACTTCACCACCCTGGTGCAGGCTGAAGGCGACTGGCTGTTCCGCACCCAGGAAGACCTGCGCACCGAATTCGATACTACCCCTGCCGGCTACCGACGCATGCAGCAACTGCACGATGCGTTCAAAAGCAAAGGTGTGGAACTGGTGGTGGTGTATCAACCGACCCGCGGGCTGGTCAACCGCAACAAACTGATGCCTGCCGAGCGTGACCGCTACGACTACGACAAGGCCCTGAAAAACTACCAGGCCATGCTCGGGCGCTTCGCCAAAATGGGCTACCACGTGCCTGACCTGTCGCCTTTGACCAACGAAAGACAGGCCCACGATTTCTACTTCCGCGGCGACCAGCACTGGACACCCTACGGCGCCGAACGCACCGCCAGAATCGTTGCCGACACGGTGAAAAAAATCCCCGCTTTCGCCGATATTCCCCGGCGTGAATTCGAAACCAGAATCTCCGGGCGCATGGGCAAGACCGGCACCCTGCACAACATGGCCGGCCAGTTATGCGGCACCAGCTATGCCGTGCAGTACATGGACCAGTTCAGCACCGAGCCCAGGGGCGAAGCCGCTGACGGCGACCTGTTCGGTGATTCGGGCAACCCGCAGATCACCCTGGTGGGTACCAGCCACAGCGGTAAGAACTACAACTTCTCGGGCTTTCTGGAGCAGTACATCGGTGCCGACGTGCTCAACGTCGCCTTCCCCGGTGGCGGCCTTGAGGGCTCGATGCTGCAGTACCTGGGCAGCGAAGAATTCCAGAAAACCCCGCCCAAGGTGCTGATCTGGGAGTTCTCGCCGCTGTATCGCCTCGATCAGGAGATCACCTACCGGCAAATGCTGGCCCTGCTCGACAACGGTTGCCAAGGCAAGCCCGCGCTCCTGAGCAACAGCACCACGCTCAAGCCCGGCGCGAACCAGATGCTGGTCAATAGCCGCAACCTGGACCTGCGCAACGCCAATCACCAAATCGACATCCGCTTCGCCGATCCGTCGGTGAAAACCTTGCAAGCCACCCTCTGGTACATGAACGGACGCCACGAGAATCTGAAAATCGACAAGCCGACCACTTCCGACACCGACGGGCGTTTCGCCTTCGAGCTGCGCACTGACGAAGACTGGGCCAGCCAGAACTTGCTGGCCATTGAAATCGAGGGCCCGCAAGCCGGGGCCGAGCCGCAGAAAGTCGAGGCCCGACTCTGCAAACGCAACGTATTCCCCTCCCCTGCGCATCCCGACGCGCAGGCCGGACGATGAGGTATCTGATGCCAACTGCACCGATCACACTACGTTCATTACTGACCCCCGCCCTTCTCGGGCTGGCGATGTTTGCCAGCACCGCCAACGCCGCCGGAGCACTGCGCCCGCCCCAGGGTTATTACGCCCCGGTGGAAGCCTTTAAAACCGGCGATTTCAAAAACGACTGCGGGAGCATGCCGCAGCCGTATACCGGCAAGCTGGAATTTCGCAGCAAATACGAAGGCTCGGACAAGGCCCGCTCGACACTTAATCTCGACTCGGAAAAAGCCTTCCGCGACGCCACCTCCGGCATCACCACCCTGGAACGCAGTACCAGTAAAAAGGTGATGCAGTTCATGCGTGACGGTCGCCCGCAACAGCTTGAATGCACGCTGAACTGGCTCACTGCCTGGGCCGAGGCCGATGCGCTGATGAGCAAAGACTTCAATCACACCGGCAAGTCGATGCGCAAATGGGCGCTGGGCAGCATGGCCTCGTCTTATATCCGCCTGAAATTCTCCAGTTCGCAGCCCCTGGCCCGGCATCCACAGCAGGCGCAGGTGATCGAGGCCTGGTTCAGCAAAATGGCGGATCAGGTGGTCAGCGACTGGGACAACCTGCCGCTGGAAAAAACCAATAACCACTCGTACTGGTCGGCCTGGTCAGTGATGGCCACCGCCATCGCCACCAACCGTCGCGACCTGTTCGACTGGTCGGTGAAAGAGTTCAGGGTCGGCGCCAGTCAAGTCGACGCCCAGGGCTTTTTGCCCAACGAACTCAAGCGCCAGCAACGCGCCCTGGCCTATCACAACTACGCCCTGCCGCCCCTGTCGATGATCGCCAGCTTTGCCCTGGTCAATGGCGTGGACCTGCGCAACGAAAACAACGGCGCCCTGAAACGCTTGGGCGAGCGCGTGCTCAGCGGGGTCAAGAACCCGGATGAGTTCGAACAAAAGAACGGCAAGAAGCAGGACATGACCGACTTGAAAGTCGACGCCAAATTCGCCTGGCTCGAACCGTTCTGCACCCTCTACACCTGCACCCCGCAGGTGATTGAAATGAAACGCGGCATGCAACCGTTCAAGACCTTTCGCCTGGGTGGTGACTTGACCAGGGTCTACGACCCGGCCCACGAAAAAGGCAAATAGCCCACCACCCTGACCCTTCTGTAGGAGCGAGCTTGCTCGCGAGCTCTTCGAGATCAAAAGATCAAAAGATCAAAAGATCGCGAGCAAGCTCGCTCCTACAGAGGGGAAAAGGGAAAACGCGAAGAAGGGATTGCATCGATTTACCCCCCCGAGTTTTTCATGGGGGGTTTGGGGGGGCCTGGCCCTTTACTGTTGGTCAACACGGAGAAGTCAGGATGGTTTTTTCATCCAATGTGTTCCTGTTTATGTTCTTGCCAGTATTTCTGGCGCTGTATTACTTGAGCGGGCAACGCTATCGCAATCTGCTGCTGCTGCTCGCCAGCTATGGGTTCTACGCCTGGTGGCGGGTGGATTTCCTGGCACTGTTTATCGCCGTCACCCTCTGGAACTACTGGATCGGCCTCAAAGTCGGGGCCGCCGGGGTGCGCACCAAACCTGCCCAGCGCTGGCTGTTGCTCGGGGTAGTGGTCGACCTGGCGATTCTGGGCTACTTCAAGTACGCCAACTTTGGCGTCGACAGCATCAACGCCATGATGAGTTCGGTCGGCCTCGACCCGTTTATCCTGACCAACGTACTGCTGCCCATAGGGATCTCGTTCTACATCTTCGAGTCCATCAGCTACATCATCGACGTGTACCGCGGTGACACCCCCGCTACCCGCAACCTCATCGACTTTGCCGCCTTTGTGGCGATCTTCCCGCACCTGATTGCCGGTCCCGTGCTGCGCTTTCGCGACCTGGCCGACCAGTTCAACAACCGCACCCACACCCTGGATAAATTCAGCGAGGGCGCCACGCGGTTCATGCAGGGCTTTATCAAGAAGGTGTTCATCGCCGACACCCTGGCAGTGGTCGCCGATCACTGTTTTGCCCTGCAGGACCCGACCACCGGTGATGCCTGGCTCGGCGCGCTGGCGTACACCGCGCAACTGTACTTCGACTTCTCCGGTTACAGCGACATGGCGATCGGCCTGGGCTTGATGATGGGTTTCCGTTTTATGGAAAACTTCAAACAGCCCTACATCAGCCAGTCGATCACCGAGTTCTGGCGCCGCTGGCACATCAGCCTGTCCACCTGGCTGCGTGATTACCTGTACATCACCCTGGGCGGCAATCGCAAAGGCACGCTGACCACCTACCGCAACCTGTTCCTGACCATGCTGCTCGGCGGTTTGTGGCACGGCGCCAACATCACCTACATCCTGTGGGGGGCCTGGCACGGGCTGTGGCTGGCGCTGGAAAAAGCCCTGGGCCTGAACACCAATCCCCGGGCCCTGAACCCGATCCGCTGGGTACTGACCTTCTTCATCGTGGTGCTGGGCTGGGTGATTTTCCGCTCCGAAAACCTGCACGTCGCCGCTCGCATGTATGGCGCCATGTTCAGCTTCGGCCAGTGGTCACTGTCGGAACTCAACAGCGCCAACCTCACCGGCCTGCAGGTTGCCACCCTGATCGTTGCCTACCTGACCCTGGCCTTTTTCGGCCTGCGCGACCTGTACAACACGCCAAAAACAGCCGGCAAAACAGACGCCGACGGCCCTGCCACCGCGCAACCGGGCCTGATCAAGGCCGTCCCCGGCGATGTGCCGGGCAGCCTGCACCTGCCCGGTTATACCCAGGGCACCGAGGCCACTGTGCAACCGCCGTACTGGGTCGCTGACTGGCCGCGCTACGCCATGCGCAGCCTGATCGTGCTGCTGTTCATCGCCTCGATTCTCAAACTTTCGGCGCAAAGCTTTTCGCCGTTCCTCTACTTCCAGTTCTAAGGGGAGCCGACCATGAACCGGACTTTACGCATCCTCTACGTCACCTTCTTCTGCGGCCTGCTGGTGGGCCTGGGGCTGCTGGCCACGCGCAGCTTCATCGGTTTCAACACCACCGACAAAGACACCGTACTCAACGGTCGCTGGAGCAAAGCCGTCGAAACCCGTTACAACGATGAATTCCCGATCAAGCGTCTGGGCACCAACCTCTGGGCAGCACTGGATTTCACCCTGTTCAACGAAGGTCGCCCCGGCGTGGTGCTGGGCCGCGATCAATGGCTGTACAGCGACGAGGAGTTCAAGCCGTGGCCCGATGCCGAGCAGCACGTGGCAGACAACTATGCCCTGGTTGAGGGCGTGCGCCGGACCCTCGAGGAACGCGGGATCAAACTGGTAATGGCCGTGGTGCCGACCAAGGTGCGCCTGTATCCCGAACATATGGGTGAGCAGCGCCCGGCCGCCATTTATGCCGATCTGTACCGTGACTTCCATGCCCGCCTGGCCGCCAGCAAGGTGCTGGCGCCAGACCTGCTGGGCCCGCTGCAACAGGCCAAGCAGGCCGGGGCCCAGGTGTTCTTGCGTACCGACACGCACTGGACGCCGGACGGCGCACTGATTGCGGCCCAACAACTGGGGGCTTCGATTGCCGAGCAATTCCCCCTCAGCGGCAGCCCGCAACAGTTTGTGACCCAGGCGCAAAAAGTTGTGCAACACAACGGCGACCTGGAGCGGTTCCTGCCACTGGACCCGTTGTTCAGCAACCTGCTGCCGCCGTCCGAACCCCTGGAAAAACGCAGCACCCGCCCCGCCGAATCGGCTGCTGACAGCGAAGATTCATTGTTCACCGACAGCGAAGTGCCGGTGACGCTGGTGGGTACCAGCTACAGCGCCAACCCCAACTGGAACTTTGTCGGCGCCCTGAAACAGGCGCTGCGCAGTGATGTGATCAATGACTCCACAGACGGCCACGGGCCGATCCTGCCGATGCTCGCTTACCTGCAGAGCGATGGGTTCAAAAACAGCCCGCCCCAGGTGCTGATCTGGGAATTCCCCGAGCGTTACCTGCCGGTGGACAACGAGATTGGCGACGCCGACCCGCAGTGGGTCGCGAGTCTGAAACAGGCCACCGGCCGCCAACCGCAAGTCGCACAGAACACTGCTGAATCCGAGACGCCCGACCGGGCGCAAAACTGAAAGAGAGGTACTACTGATGTCATTCAAAGCCATGCCGTTTACACCTGCTCCACGTCGTCTCGCCAAATCCCTCGCGCTGGTTGCGGGCATGAGCCTGCTCTCAATGCAAGCCTTGGCCGGCGGTGATGCCGCCCTCTACGGCCCGGTTGCGCCGAAGGGCTCGAGCTTTGTGCGTATTTTCAACGCCAGCCCCCAGCAAGTCAGTGCCACCGTGGGCAACACCGCCCTCGATGACGTGCCCGCCCAGGGCAGCAGCGAGTTCAGCTTTATGCCCCAGGGTGATTACAGCGCCAAAGTCGGCAGTCAGAACCTGTCGGTGCAACTGGCCGCCGATCACTATTACACCCTGGTCAACAGCGCCAGCGGCCAGCCGCAATTGATTGAAGAACCACCGTTCAAGAACAAACAGAAGTCCCTGGTGCGGGTGCAGAACCTCACCGATAAAACCCTGACCCTGAAAACCGCAGACGGCAAGACCGAGGTGGTCAAGGCCGTGGCCGCCAAGGGCCGGGGCGAGCGCGAGATCAACCCGGTCAAGGTCAGCTTTGCGCTGTTCGATGGCGAGCAAAAAATCACCGATCTCAAGCCTGTAGCCCTGGAACGCGGTGAAGCCGCCGTGCTGTACGTCATCGGCAGCGGCGCCAGCGTCTCGCCGACCTGGGTAAAGCGCCCGGTTTCGACCCGCTAAAAGCCTGCCCTTGTCTGTAGGAGTGAGCTTGTTCGCGATCTTTTGATGTTGTTTCAACAATCAAAAAATCGCGAGGCAAGCTCGCTCCTACGGGGAAAACCTTTTTCAGATTTGGAGAGACAACATGATTCCGGTAATTCTTTCTGGTGGTAGCGGTTCGCGTCTGTGGCCTTTGTCGCGCAAGCAGTTTCCCAAGCAGTTTCTGGCCCTGACCGGCGAGCAGACCCTGTTCCAGCAAACCCTCGAACGCCTGGTATTCGAAGGCATGCAGGCGCCGATCGTGGTGTGCAACAAAGACCACCGTTTTATCGTCAATGAGCAATTGGCCAACCGCAGGCTCGAGACCCAGCGCATCCTCATGGAACCTTTCGGGCGCAACACCGCGCCCGCCGTGGCGTTGACGGCGATGATGCTGATCAATGAAGGCCGCGACGAGTTGATGCTGGTACTGCCCGCCGACCACGTACTGGAAGACCAGAAAGCCCTGCAACGGGCGCTGGCCCTGGCCACCGTGGCCGCCGAGCGCGGCGAAATGGTGTTGTTCGGCGTGCCGGCCCTCAAGCCTGAAACCGGCTACGGCTATATCAAGTCCGCAGCCGACGGCTTACTGCCCGAAGGCGTCAGCCGGGTCGCTTCCTTCGTCGAAAAACCTGATGCCAAACGCGCTGCCGAGTTTGTCAAAAGCGGCGGCTATTTCTGGAACAGCGGCATGTTTCTGTTCCGCGCCAGCCGCTTTCTCGAAGAGCTCAAACAGCATGAGCCGGATATCTATGACACCTGTGTGCTGACCCTGGAGCGCAGCCAGCAGGATGTCGACACCATCGACATCGACGACGCCACCTTCGCCTGCTGCCCGGACAACTCCATCGACTATGCCGTGATGGAAAAAACCCTGCGCGCCTGTGTTGTCCCGCTGACCGCAGGCTGGAGTGACGTGGGCTGCTGGTCATCGCTGTGGGACGTCAATGAAAAAGACGTCAACGGCAACGTCTGCAAGGGCGATGTGGTCATTCAGGACAGTACCAACTGCATGATCCACGGCAACGGCAAACTGGTATCGGTGATCGGTCTGGACAGCATTGTGGTGGTGGAAACCAAAGACGCAATGATGATCGCCCACAAGGACAAGGTTCAGGGGGTCAAACAGATGGTCAACACCCTGAACAAACAAGGCCGCAGCGAAACCCAGAACCACTGCGAGGTCTATCGTCCGTGGGGCTCCTATGACTCGGTGGACATGGGCGGGCGGTTCCAGGTCAAACATATTTCGGTCAAGCCCGGCGCCTGCCTGTCGCTGCAAATGCACCACCACCGCGCCGAGCACTGGATCGTGGTTTCGGGCACGGCAGAGGTGACCTGCGACGAGAACGTGTTCCTGCTCACCGAAAACCAGTCGACCTATATCCCGATTGCCTCGGTCCACCGCCTGCGCAACCCGGGGAAAATCGCCCTGGAAATCATCGAAGTGCAGTCCGGCAGCTATCTGGGCGAAGACGACATCGAGCGCTTTGAAGATGTATACGGACGCTCGACGCCAGTGGGCCGTGGCGTGTCGATCAAGACCATCGCCCAGTAGTCGCTGCCGCAGGCCATTGCTTTCGGCTCTGCGGCGAACAAAAGACCTCGCAGCCTGCGGCAGCGATTACAAGTGCCGCAGAGCGGCATCGTGCTTGATGCCGCGCGCTTCACCCCTCATGCTGACAGCTCATCTTCAGTCAAGGCGAGCGTCATGCTTATCGGCGTTTTACTGATCTTCACCTGGCTCATCCTGCTGCTGCGCTATCCGTCCAAGGCCTTGCCGGTGTCGCTGGCGGCAGTGATCGGCCTGGGTCTGGTGGCAGCCTCAGTGGCGTGGCTGGACAACCGCGAAGCCCGGCAACTGGCACGGCTTGAGCTGCGCATTACTTATGCCCCCGGCGAATGCCCGGCTGACCGCCCCCTCTCTGTTACCCTGCGCAATGGCAATGACGTACCGCTGATCGAGCTGAGCTGGCGTATCGCGGCCTATGCTCCGGGCGATACCGTCAACCTCGCCGACAACCTCTACACTGCCCCGCGCTATCGCGGACCCGGCGAGCTGCAAGGCGCTGCGAGCTGGCATGACTGTTTGCCCATGCCGACCTTGCGCGCCGGCTATCGCCCGCAGACCCTGGAATTTCGCGCAGAGCGCCTGCAAGGCAGCTTTTCCAACTAAGGATTTTTTGATGCCCCGTGTCTTGATCACCGGTTGTTCCAGTGGCATTGGCCGCGCGCTGGCCGATGTCTTCCACAAGGCCGGCCATGAGGTCTGGGCCTGTGCCCGCAAACCGCAAGATGTGGCCCGACTGGCCACGGCCGGGTTTAACGCGGTGCAACTGGATGTGAATGATCCGCCAGCGCTGGCGCTCCTGGCCGAACGTCTGGCCGATGACGGTCTGGACATGCTGATCAACAACGCCGGTTATGGCGCCATGGGTCCGGTGCTCGATGCCGGCGTCGAGGGCATGCAGCGCCAGTTTGAAACCAATGTTTTTTCCGTGGTCGGCGTCACCCGTGCCCTGTTTCCGGCATTGCGCCGCAACAACGGACTGGTGGTGAACATAGGCAGCGTTTCCGGGGTGCTGGTCACTCCGTTTGCCGGAGCCTACTGCGCCTCGAAAGCCGCCGTGCACGCCCTGAGCGATGCCCTGCGCATGGAACTGGCCCCCTTTGGCATTCGCGTGCTGGAAGTACAGCCCGGCGCCATCGATACCTCGTTCGCCAGCAATGCCTGCGCCGAGGCTGAAGTGCTGATTGCCCAGGATTCGCCCTGGTGGCCGATGCGTGAAGGTATCCGCGCTCGCGCCAGGGCTTCACAAGACAAGCCGACGCCGGTGGCAGCGCTTGCCGAAGCGGTGTTCAACGCCACGCAAAAAACCAGGCCGCCGGCGCTATTGCGTTACGGCAATGGCAGCCGTGCCCTGCCGCTGCTGGCCGCGTTGCTGCCGGGCTGCCTGCTGCAAAAAATCCTCATGAAGCGGTTCGGGTTAAATACCGGGAACTGAAGAACTGTCACCTGTAGGAGCGAGCTTTAGAGGCTCGCGCCTGCCGTTTTTTAGCTCTGGTGTTTCATGAAATCGATAAACACCCGCACTTTGAGCGGCAGATGGCGGGTATCGGGATACAGGGCGTACACCCCCTGGCGGGTCAGTTGCCATTCAGGCAGCAGGTGAATCAGGCGGCCGGTGCGCAAGTCGTCTTCGATCAGCCAGTCGGGCAGGATCGCCACGCCCTGCCCGGTCAGGGCAAAGGCGCGTAACACCGAGGAATTGTCGGCCTTGATCCGCGCCCTGGCGGGATTGGGTTGATAGGCCTGAGTCGCTGCATGACCGACATGGCTGATACTCAACTCCCCGACCCGCCCGTGCTCCAGCCACGGGGTCTGCTCAAGGGCATGCACGGAGTCGATGGGCGCCACGCTGGCGACAAATGCCGGTGAGGCCACGGGCAGAATAGCGAAAGTACTCAATTGCACGGCCCGATGGCTGGAGTCCACCACCCGGCCGAGCCGCAAGGCCACGTCAAAACGCTCGGAGATCAAGTCTGCGTGGGTCGATGAAGTGGACAACTGCACCTTGAGATCGCGGTGCAGGTCGCGAAACAGCTCCAGCGCCGGCACCACCTTGGCCAGTGCATATTCCACAGTGGTGGTAATGCGTAATGTGCCCTTGAGCTCGGTGTGTTCGCTGCGGGCTTCGTCTATCGCCAGTTGCGCGGCTTCCAGCATGCTCAGGCAGTGCAGATAAAAACGCTCGCCGGCCTCGGTCAGCGCCAGCCGCCGGGTGTTGCGCGTGAGCAGGGTCACCCCCAGCTCGGCCTCCAGCCGCTTGATATTAAAGCTCACCACCGCGCGGGTCTGGCCCAGCAAATCGGCGGCGGCGGTCAGGGAACCGGCTTCGACCACAGCTTTGAAGGTGTCGAATCGATCGAGACTGACCATGCTGAATACCGCCCATTGTCAAAATAATTTTGACAATCTAGCAGCCCGGACGCCGTTCCTCCAATCGCAAAAGCAGCCTACTGTGCCCGGCGCAATCAAGGAGCCGGTCATGGCCTATCGCAATAAAATCGCCCTGGTGTATTTACTGGGCTTCGCACTGGATCTGCTGAACATGTTCGCCGCCGCCATTGCCTACCCCGACATCAGCCAGCAACTGCAGGCTTCGGTCAGCCAGCTGGGCTGGGTCGGCAATGCCTACATGCTCGGCCTGACCCTGGTCATCATCCCCGGCGTGTGGCTGGCGGCAGTGTTTGGCGAAAAGCGCCTGATCATGGCCTCGCTCTTGCTGTTCAGCCTGGCGTCATGGGGCGTGGCGCAGGCAGGCTCGATTGAGGCGCTGATTGGCTGGCGCCTGCTGCAGGGGCTGGGCGGCGGGTTATTGATTCCGGTCGGCCAGGCCATGGTCTATCGGCATTTCCCCGTACGCGAACGGGCTCGCCTGACCTCGGTGATTTTGCTGGTGGCGTTGTTGGTGCCCGCGCTGTCGCCGACCCTGGGTGGGCGGATCGTGGAGGCATGGTCATGGCGCTGGGTGTTTTATGCCAACTTGCCGCTGGCGTTACTGGCGCTGTTGCTGGCCGGCTGCTGGCTCAAATCAGAGTCGCCCCCGACCCCACGCCCGACGCTGAATTACCACAGCCTGGCAACCGGAGCCCGGAGCATGGGGGGCTTGCTGAAAAGCCCGTTGTTGCGGGTGGCGATGCTCACTTATCTGTTCATCCCCGGGATTTTTATCGGCACCCAGCTGGTGAGTATTTTGTATTTTCACCAATCGGGTTTAAGCCCCGCGCAGACCGGGGCCCTGATGCTGCCGTGGGCACTGACCTCGGCCCTGGGCATTAGCCTGAGCCGCTATCAATTCAATCGCCTCGGGCCAAAACCCCTGCTCCTGCTGGGCATGACGGCCCAGGCAGCGGGTATTGCGCTGTTGATCCAGGTGGATGCATCAAGCACATGGCAGACGATGGCGCTGTACGGACTCATTGGCTTTGGCGGCAGCCTGTGCAGCAGTACCGCGCAAAACACCGCGTTTATTGATGTCAGTGCCCAGCGCATGGGCCATGCCAGCGCGCTGTGGAATATCAACCGGCAGTTGAGTTTTCTGCTCGGCCCGGCGTTGATGATGGGCCTGTTCGCGGCTTTGACCGCGCTCACCTCGACGCCCCGCGCCTTTGCCCTATGCTTTGCCATCGGCGCCGCGTTGACCCTGTTGCCGCTGTTTGCAGTGTTACGCCTCAATACCCCACGCGTGCTGGCGTTGCTGGCACCCTGACCGAAGAGAAATTGATGACTGACTATTCGCGCTACTTCGACCTTGTAACCGAAACCCACGTCGAGATTGAAGGCTGGTTTTCCGGACTTGAGCCTGGGGTGCTGCCCACCTTGCTCGGGCGTTTTTCAGAGCAGTTTTCGATGATCACGCCCAGCGGCAAAGAGCTGGATGCGAACGCTGTAGAGGCGCTGTTTGAACAGCTGCGCGGTGCCCGTCCGGGGCTGAAGATCACCCTGAGTGACTTCAAGGGCATCGCCCTGTATGGGGACGGCGCGGTGGTCAGCTACCGCGAGTTGCAAGAGGAACACAACGGCAACCGTACCGATCGACGCGCCACCGTGGTGTTTGAAAAGGACGCCAGTGCCAAGGTGCTGTGGCGCCATTTGCATGAGACCTTCAGCTCGGATTGATACCCCGGGCAGGCCCTGTGGGAGCTGGCAAGCCAGCTCCCACAAAAAAACATTATTGCGCTGCTGCATCCTGCTGCACGATCACCGTGCAGGTGGTGCCCGCTGCCAGCAGGAAGCCGTCGGGGATTTCGTCGATGTGGATCCGCACCGGTACCCGCTGCGCCAGGCGCACCCAGTTGAATGTAGGGTTAACGTCGGCCACCAGCTCCCGGCTCTCGGGGTTGTCGCGGTCGTAGATGCCCCGGGAAATGCTTTCAACATGGCCCTTCAATACTTCGCCGCTCATCATCTGCAGGTCGGCTTTGTCGCCCACGCGAATGTGCGGCAGTTTGGTTTCTTCGAAGAAGCCATAAACCCAGAACGAGTCCATGTCGATCACCGCCATTTTCGGATCGCCGACCCGTGCATAGTCACCGCGATGCACATTGAGGTTGGTCACGTAACCGTCCACCGTAGCCAGTACCTTGGTCCGCTTGAGGTCCAGTTGCGCCGCGTCCAGCTGGGCCAGGGCGTGCTGGTAATCGGCCAGGGCCGAGTCGGCGATGTTGCTGGCGTCGTCGCGGTTCTCGCGGGAGATCACCATGCTGTCCATGTCTGCCCGGCGATGGGCATTGACCTTGCGCATCTCCCAGGTGGCCTTGCGAGACGCCACCAGCGATTGCGCCTGCTTGACCATGATCTGGTAGTGCTCGGGGTCGATTTCCAGCAGAACATCGCCCTTTTTCACCAACTGGTTGTCCTTGACCGGTACCCCGACCACGTAGCCGTTAACGTCGGCAGCAACGTTGATAATATCGGCCCGCACCCGACCATCACGGGTCCAGGGGGTATTCATGTAATGCTCCCAGAGGGTGCGGCCGATCCATATGGCAAGGGCCAGAACCAGCAAGGTGGCAAGCAGGCTGAAAAACTTTTTCATCGGATCGGTCTCAACGGTAAACAGTGAGCGCCATGGCGCCAAAAAGACAAGCAAACAGGCTCAGGCGCAGCAGCGCCGGGTGCCAGAAGAAGCGGTACAGGTCGTAACCGGAAATCAGTCGGTCAAAGCCCCATGCCAACCCCGCCGCGATAAAAAACATCAGGGTCATACTGGGCATGTAGACGCCGTGGAAGGCGATTTCACGAGGCATGTTCAGTTCCTTGCGGCCGGGCGTAGGCCGCCAGCGGCGATTGCGGATCAAGCAGAGAGGTACGGATAAAGTGCAGGTAGCTCTGCACCCGGACCAGCGCCGAGGTATCAAAGTTACGAGCGAACGGTTCATCGGTGGCCTGAACCCGGCCGATGGCGTGATCAACCGCAATCAGTGCACGTTCAAGGTTGCTGTTACTGGGCGCGATGAACAGACGCACCAGCGCCCGGCCCATCACCCGGATGGCCTGCCGCCATGGCTGAGACTCGGCGTAGGCCGGATGCACAGGCAGAATTGCCTGCTCCTTGCGCAACTCGATGATCGCGTGGCCGACTTCCAGCACCACAAACATCCAGCGCAACAATTGGCGCTGCACCTTGGGCTGACCGGCAGCCAGACCATAGGCCTGGTGCATCAGGTCGCGGGTACGGCTTTCCAGGCTGGAACCCAGACCGCGCAACTTGCCGCTGATGGCGTACACCACCTGCTCGCGCAGGTCCTGCTCCAGACGGCTCCATAACCAGCGGCTGTTGGGCGGCAGAATGATCGCCCCCGCTGCCGCGCAGACCAGCATGCCCAGCACCATCGCGATGTAGTCATTGATGAACTGGTACGGGTTGTAGATCGTCAGGTTGTCCGGAACCGAGCCGGTACTGAAAAAGATCAGCAAGCCCAGGCCAACCCCGGCGTATTTGGCCCGCGAGGTGAGGAACGAGCCAAATATGATCACCGGCGCCAGTACCAGGCACAACAGCGGGAAACCGTCGATGCGGGGCAGTACGAAGAACATTTCGACAAAGCCCACCAACGCACCGATAAAGGTGCCGCAGGCCATCTGGAACGCCATGCGTTTGGGGTTGGGGGTGGCTGCGGACAACCCCACGGTAGCAGCGGCAATCAGGGTCATGGTGGCGCCGCTGGGCCAGGCCGTCATCACCCAGTAGGTGCCGAGCACCACCAGAATGAACGCTGCCCGAATCCCCGAGGCGGCCGCCGACCACCAGTTGGTTTGCGAGATGAAGGGTTGGTCCCAACGCTCCCGCTCGTGGGTGTGATCGACCAGCGAGGCGTGGGTCTGTGCGTAGTTGTGCAGGTCGTCAACAAAGCGGAACAACAGTTCATAGGCCGTGTTGAAGTCCAGGAAATCCGAAGGGCCCGGATCGGTTTCAAGGAAGCTCACCCGCAGTGCACGCACATGCCCCGGCAGGCCGGCCTTGAATGTCTCCAGCTGCTCGGCCAGCAGCACCGCGTCCTTGTCCGTCAACGAGCGCCCGGCGTAGGTCTCGAGCAACTGCGCGAGCAATTCCAGTTCCGGTTCGATGGCCGATACCACTTGCACCACACCGCGGCTACGAAGACGCGCAAGCAATTGGTGCAGAGCATTGAAGCGGGTGGTGATGGCCATGAACTCACTGTTCAAACGACTCAAACGGCCACTGCGACGACGCATGTGCGGGTCTTCAAACACCGTTACGCTGCGCATGCCTTCCAGGCCAACACTCTCGGCGATAAAACGCACGTTGCTGGCTTCATACTCCTCTTGCGAGGACTGCCCCCGCAGGCCTTCAGCCACAAAACCGGCGAAGACCCCAAAGCGTTTGTACAGCGCGTCATGCATGGCCGCGCCTGCGGTCTTGGGCAAGATCGCAGCACTAACCACCGTAGAACAGAGGATGCCCAGGGAGATTTCCAGCACTCGCCAGACCGCGGCCATAAAGGCGCCATCGGGATGGGCCAGTGCGGGCAGGCCGACCATCGCTGCGGTGTAACCGGCCAGGACAAAACCATAGGCCCGGAAGTTACGGCAACGGGCCGCGCCGGCCGAGCAGATGCCGACCCAGATCGCCAGCGAGCCAAGGAACAACACGGTGTTCTGAGCAAACAAAGCGATCAGCGCGACCATCACCGCCGAGCCGGTCAGGGTGCCCAAAAACCGGTAAAAACTTTTGGCGAACACCTGGCCACTTTGCGGTTGCATCACGATAAATACGGTGATCATCGCGGTGCGTGGCTGTGGCAGCTCAAGGCGCATGGCCAGCCACAGGGTCAAAAAGGCCGCGACCAATACTTTGAAAATGTGCACCCAGGTCACGCCATCGCTGCGCGCCCAGTCATAGAAGCCACGGCGCCATTCCAGGGAATACAGCCAGCGTACCGGGGCGGGCAAGTGGTTCATTTACAGGCTCTCGGGGTTGAGCATCAATGTACAAACGGCGCCATGACAGCTGGCGGTTTGTCGGGCACGTAACGATCTTGTTTCGGCACATCGCTGCCGGCACCAAGGCCGCCACCCAGCGCTGTCACCAACTCGGCATGGGCAACCAGGCGTGCGGCCTGGACCTGCTGCTGCACTTGCTGCTGACGGAACAGCAGGGTTTGCGCGTTGAGAACGTTGAGGTAGTCGGTGAGGCCGCGCTGATAGGCAAGCATGGCGATGTCATAGGTTTTCTGTGCTGCCGCAACCGACTCGGCGGCGAACACCTGCTGCTTGTCCATGGACTCGCGCTTGATCAACTGATCGGAAATGCCCTTGAGCGCAGTGACCAGGGTCTGGTTGTACTTAGCTGTGGCCATGTCATAACCGCTGGCAGCCACACCCAGTTGCGAGCGCAGGCGGCCGCCATCAAAGATCGGCAGCGAAATCGCCGGGCCGACGTTGTAGTTGAGTTTTTTCGCGCTCAGAAACTCCAGGGCGCCGCCACCGGTGGCCATGAAGCCAAGACTGGCCACCAGGTCGACGTTGGGATAGAAGTCGGCATGGGCCACGTCAATGCCACGGGCCTGGGCCGCCACTTCCCAGCGGCTGGCCACCACGTCCGGACGCTGGCCCAGCAGTTCGGCCGGCAGCCTGGAAGGCAGTTTGAGTGCGGTATTGAGCGCCAGCACCGGCCGCTTGAGACGAGCACCCTCCCCCGGGCCTTTGCCCGCCAGGGCGGCCAGCTGGTTGCGGGTGAGGGCGATTTCTTCTTCCCGGGCGTCGATCTGGCGATGGATTTCGGGCAGCGGGGCTTGCGCCTGGCTGACTTCGAAATGCGTGCCGATGCCGCCGTCCAGACGCTTTTGCGCCAGATCGAGGATCTGCTCTTGCTGGTGCAGGGTCGACTCGATGATGTCGAGCTGGGCAAAGTGCAGGGACAACTGGATATAGGCGCGAATCACGTTGTTCTGCAATTCAAGTTGCGCCTGGCGCGCTTCGGCGACGCTCATGTGCGCCATGTCCACGGCCTGTTCGGTGGTGTTGCTGTCGCGGCCCCACAGGTCGAGGGAAAAACTGAAGCCCAATGCCGCGTTGTTGTCCCAGGTGGTGGAATTGTCCAGCTCACCGGGGCCATAGAATTGGTCAGACGGCCAGTTGTGGCGTTTGAGCGTCGAGTCGCCATTGATCTGCAGCGACTGCGCCGACTCGGCGATCCCGGCCATGGCCCGGGCCTGACGCACACGGGCGGCAGCCATGGCCATGGTTGGACTACCCTGCACTGCAAGGCTGATCCAGGCATCCAGTTGCGGGTCGCCATAAGCGTGCCACCATTGAGCCTTGGGCCAGTTGGCGTCTTGCGCGGCGTTTTCAATGGCCTCGTCGGTGACCAGAGTATTAGCGGCGAGCATCGTGTCTTTTGGACCGATACCACCGAAGCTGATGCAGCCGTTTAATGCCAACGATAAAGCCAGAACACTGAGGGCTTTAAGCTCTCTGCTGATGCGACGTTGCACTGCTGCAAATACCTGAGGGAGAAAGGAGGGATAAAACTGAAGAACACAATTCTAGGCTCTGGCAGGTGCAGCGATAAGCTGGCATTAATGTGAATCTTTATTACCATTCTTGGGATAATCCGTTGGTCTTATGCAAACCTGCCAGTAAACGCTGAAACTTCGTGTCACAATTTGTCGCTGCTTGTTGTCGTTGCCCCTACTTGAGAGCACTCCATGGACACTTTGCAAAACATGCGCGCCTTCAGTTGCGTAGCCGAAGCCGGAAGTTTCACCGCCGCGGCTGCCATGCTGGATACCACCACGGCCAACGTCTCGCGCGCGGTCTCCAACCTTGAGGCCCACCTGCAAACCCGCCTGCTCAACCGCACCACCCGACGCATCGCCCTGACCGAAGCCGGCAAACGCTATTTGTTGCGCTGCGAGCAGATCCTGGCCTATGTCGAAGAAGCCGAAGCCGAGGCCAGTGACGCCCACTCGCGCCCGGCCGGCCAGCTCAAGGTGCACACCATGACCGGCATCGGTCAGCACTATGTGATCGACGCCATCGCCCGTTATCGCAAGACCCATCCTGATGTGACCTTCGACCTGACCCTGGCCAACCGCGTGCCGGACTTGCTCAACGAGGGCTACGACGTGTCCATCGTGCTCGCCAGCGAGCTGCCGGATTCCGGGTTTGTTTCGCAACGTCTGGGCATCACCTACAGCATCGTCTGCGCCTCCCCCGGCTATGTGAAAACCAATGGCACCGCGGACAAGCCCGGCGACCTGCTCAACCACGCCTGCCTGCGCCTGGTAAGCCCGGTGATCGCGCTGGATAAATGGGTATTCGAAGGGCCGGAAGGTCAGGAGATGGTCTTGATCAACTCCTCGCCGTTTCTGGTCAACTCGGCCGATGCGATGAAAACCGCCATAACCAGCGGCATGGGCGTCGGCATTTTGCCGGTGTATGCGGCCATCGAAGGTCTGCGCAACGGCACCCTGGTGCGCATGCTGCCCAAGTACCGTTCCCAGGAACTGAACCTGTACGCCATCTACCCCTCGCGCCAGTACCTGGATGCGAAGATCAAAACCTGGGTGGAGTACATGCGCGGGTCGTTGCCGGAGATTCTGGCAGCCCATCAGACTGAGCTGGCGACCTATAGCTGACAGTCGAAACCTTCAGGTATTGGCGGATGAACGGCGGGAATGTTAGCGTGCTTACATTCCCGACAGCCGATGAGTCTTGTTCAGATGAGCCTTTCCAGCACCAAGAAAACCGTACTTGCCTTCAGCCGTGTCACCCCCCGGATGGTCGAGCGCCTGCAACAGGATTTCAACGTCATCGTGCCCGATCCCAAGCTGGGCGATCTCAATGCCCAGTTCGATGAAGCCCTGCCCCACGCCCACGGTTTGATCGGCGTGGGCCGCAAGCTGGGGCGCAAGCAACTGGAGAACGCCAGGCAGCTGGAAGTGGTCTCCAGCGTGTCGGTGGGCTACGACAACTACGATGTCGACTACTTCAACGAACGCGGGATCATGCTGACCAACACCCCGGACGTGCTCACCGAAAGCACCGCTGACCTGGGTTTCACCCTGATCATGAGCAGCGCCCGCCGGGTGGCGGAACTGGATGCATGGACCAAGGCCGGGCAATGGCAGGCCAGCGTACCGCCTGCGTTGTTTGGCAGCGACGTACATGGCAAGACCCTGGGCATTGTGGGCATGGGCAATATCGGCGCGGCCATCGCCCGTCGTGGTCGTCTGGGGTTCAACATGCCCATCCTCTACAGCGGCAACAGCCGCAAGACTGCCGTTGAGCAAGAGCTGGGGGCGCAGTTCCGCAGCCTGGACCAGTTGCTGGCCGAAGCCGATTTCGTGTGCCTGGTGGTACCGCTGAGCGAAAAAACCAGACACCTGATCAGCCGGCGCGAGCTGGGGCTGATGAAGAAAAGCGCGATTCTGGTGAATATCTCCCGTGGTCCGGTGGTGGATGAACCGGCGCTGATCGAAGCTCTGCAAAACGGTACGATTCGCGGCGCGGGACTGGATGTGTATGAGAAAGAGCCGCTGGCAGAGTCACCGTTGTTTGCGTTGAAAAACGCCGTGACCTTGCCGCACATCGGCTCGGCGACCCATGAAACCCGGGAAGCCATGGCCAATCGTGCCCTGGACAACCTGCGCAGTGCCCTGCTGGGCGAACGCCCGCAGGATCTGGTGAACCCGCAGGTCTTTAAAGGCTGATACGGCACTGATCTGATCCTGATCTGATCCTGTAGGAGCGAGCTTGCTCGCGAGCTTTTGGAACAGCTCGCGAGCAAGCTCGCTCCTACAGGTGGGGCGGTGTTCGAGGTTCAGGCCAGCTTTGCGGCCATAGGTACCACCCGGGGTTTGCGAAACACCAGCACGTTGCCCAGCATCACCAGTACCAGACCGGCCAGTGCCGGTGCTGTCCACTGGTAGCCCTCGGCAAACGCCGACACATTGAGTGCCACCAGCGGAAACAATACCGTGCAGTACGCTGCCCGCTCCGGGCCCATGCGCCCGACCAGGGTCAGGTAGGCGGTGAAACCTATCACCGAACCCGGGATCACCAGGTACAACAACGAGCCGATGTAACGGGTGTTCCATTCCATGGTGAACGCAATGCCGCTGAAGGCGCAGTACAGCGCCAGCATGCCGGCGCCATAGAGCATGCCCCAGGCGTTAGTGGTCAGCGGTTTGAGCCCGGCTTTTTGCTGCAGGCTCGACAGCATGTTGCCCGCCGAAAAACACAGGGTGCCGATCAATGCCAGCCCCAGCCCCAGCAGGATCTGCGGGGTCGCGGTATGCCCGCTCAACTCCGGCCAGAACAGCAGCCCCAACCCGAACAACCCCAGTGCACCTCCGGCGATTACGTTGCGGGCGATTTTCTGCTTGAAGAAGATCCGCGCGTTCAGCGCGTTCCACAGCGTGGCGGTGGAAAACACCACGGCGATCAAGCCTGTGGTCAGCCACTGACTGGCGGTCAAAAAGCACATGAAGTTGACGCAGAACAGACACAGGCCCTGCGCCAGGCAAATCAGATGCCCGCGCCGGTTCATGGTTTGCAGCCGACGCGTCAGCAACAACACCGCGAACAGCACCAGTGCCGCCAGGCCAAAGCGATAGACGATGGACACCGGTATGGCCACCACCCCCAATTGCAGTTTGAGGGCGATCCAGGTCGTGCCCCAGATCAACACGGTCAACAAGTACAGGGATAGGTTCATGGCAAGCTCCTGGAGATGGCTTGCAGTCTGCGTTGCAATGCCGGGGCGCACTTGCAGATTCTTGCGCTTTTGTGGCCCCGGGGCTGGCAGCGCTGATGCGACGGAGTAGGATGCGAAGGGTTGGAGTAATCACCATGTCTGCATTCGATACCCTGCAAGTTTTTCAATCCATGAGCCGCTCGCCCAATGCCCGTCTGGAGCACAGTGCCGAGCTCGGTGACGGTATGGCCGCAGCCTTGTGGACCAACCATCACGATGCCCGCGACTATCAGGCGCCGACTCACCACACCCTGTCGTGCTACATCTCGGGCGGCACCGGGACCTTTCGCCGGGAGCAGCCGGGGGCAACGGGTGCGCCGGGAAAACTCTGCGTGCTGCCTGCCGATCATCAGTCGGCCTGGGTGATCAATGGCGCCATTCGCCTGGCCCATGTGTATGTCAGCCAGGAGCAATTCGCCCTGGGTTGCGTGACATTGCTCGACCGCGAACCTCGCGAGCTGCAACTGCGCGAAATCACCTTTTTCGATGACGAACAACAAACCCGGCGCTTTCATCAGTTGATCCAGCTGAACTGGAGCGAACCCGGCGAACGCCTGCTCACCAGCAGCCTGGCCAGCGAGTTGCTCGATCATGCGTTGCTCAGTCAGGTGGGGATGCGCAGCGGGCTGCAACTCAAGGGCGGGCTGGCGGCGTATCAACGGCGCCAGTTGGTGGACATGATTGAGCAGCAGCTGGCCGAGCCGTTGAACATTGGCCAACTGGCCGCGCACTGCGCATTGTCGCCTTACCACTTTGCCCGCATGTTTCGCCAGAGTTTCGGCGTGCCGCCTCACCAGTATCTGCTGGCGCGCCGCCTGGCTCGCGCCCGGGATTTGCTGCGCAACAGCGCGATGGGGCTGGGTGACATTGCACTGGCCTGCGGCTTTGCCAGCGCCAGCCACTTCGCCAACCGGTTCAAACAGACCCTGGGGGGGACGCCGGGGGAGTATCGGGCGGCGTTCAGGCCTTGAAAGCCACAACATCAACCAAATTAACCTGTAGGAGCGAGCTTGCCTCGCGAGCTGTGGGCTATCTGCGAGATTGCTGAAGAGCTCGCGAGGCAAGCTCGCTCCTACAGGGGGCGGGGCTGGCTGAAGAGCTCGCGAGGCAAGCTCGCTCCTACAGGGGGCGGGGCTGCCTGCGAGATTGCTGAAGAGCTCGCGAGACAAGCTCGCTCCTACAGGGGGCGGGGGCGGGTCAGAACTCCAGGGTGGTGGATACGCTCACTTGCCGCGCATCACCCATGGAGACAAACATCCGGCTCGCCGCCGAGGTGTAGTAAACCCGGTCGAAGAGGTTTTTGACATTGAGCTGCACTTTGAGCTTTTGCCCTTCGAGCTGGGTGTCGTAGGTGGCAAAGGCATCGGCCACGGTGTAGGACGGCAGGTCGAAATCGTTCAGGGCGTCGCCTGCACGCTCACCCACATAGCGCGCTCCGGCACCGACCCGCAATTTGTCGCCGCCAACAATGTTGCCAAAGTCATAGACCGCCGATAGCGAGCCGCTGTTTTTAGCCACGTTCTGCAAGCGCATGCCCTGGTAGGTGGCGTCCTTGGTGACTTCGGCATCGGTGTAGGCATAACTGCCAATCAGGCTCCACTGTTCGCTCAACTGACCGCTGACATCCAGTTCCAGGCCGCGGGAGCTGACCTGGCCTGCCGTCGAGTACAACGTGTCATCACCCACGGTGGTGGATACCAGTACGTTGCGCTTTTTGATGTCGAACAGCGCCGCGCTGGCGGTGATGCGCCCCGGAATATCCAGTTTGGCCCCCAGTTCCCAGGACTTGGCCTGCTCCGGGGCGATGGCCGAATCCAGCACCACGCCGCCGGTCAGGGGAGCGATGCTGGAGTTGGGCTTGAACGATTCGGTGTAGCTGCCGTAGAACGACAATTCATCGCTGTATTGATAGACCAGACCCGCCCGCGGTATCCATTTGACGCCGTTGGTATCGGTGTTGGCCTTGAACGGGATGCCCTTGCCCGCGAGCTGGTCGTACTTCTGGAAACGGCCGCCTGCCACCAGAATCCATTTATCGGTCAGGTGGATGGAGTCCTGGGCGAACAATGAATCGCTGCGCAGCAAGTCGGTCTGGTTGCTGTCACTGGCGCTGACCGTGGTGCCCGCCACTTCGCGACCATATACCGGGTCGAGATAGCTGAACGGGTATTGGCTGTTCTGCCGAATCAGATCCGCACGATAGATTTTGCGGTACTCGTCATCCACCCCGAACACCAGATCATGCTGCATGCCCGCAACCTGAACCTTGCCTTGCAGGCTGGCAGTGGTGAAGCGGTCGGTGGTGATGGCGCCCTGGGTGCCATCCATTTTGCGGGTCAGGGTACCGCTGGCCGGGTCGACGGCAGTCACCCGGACCTGGCTGGCGTCGTAGGTTTCGCGGTTCCAGCTGTAGCCGAAATGGGCTTTCCAGTTGTCATTGAGGTCGTGATCGACTTCAAGGCGATACAGGTCCGAGCGCCCCTGCATGTTGTTGAAGGGTTCGTCGAGGCGGCGCGTGGCCGGGATATCCAGCGGATGATTGGTGGCCGGGTTGATCGCCGTGCCCCGGTCAAAGGGGGTCAGAAACTCGCGATGTTCGTAGGCCAGCAGCACCTGGGTGTTGTCGCCATACCAGGCCAGCGAAGGGGCGATCAGGGTCTCGCGGTGCAGGCCAAAGTTGCGCCAGTAATCTTCATCTTCGTGATCGATGATCATCCGGTAGGCCAGCCCGGAATCCCCCAGCGGTCCGGTGCTGTCCAGTGTCCCGCCACTGCCGTTTTTGCCGGCACCATAGCTGGAGCCTTTTACCGTCAGTGCGTTGTACTGCTGCAGTTGCGGCTTTTTGCTGACCACGTTGACCACCCCGCCCGGGTCCTGGATTCCGTAGAGCAAGGACGCCGGCCCCTTGAGCACTTCGACCCGCTCGGTGGCGGCATTCAGCGCCCGGCCCTGCACCAGCGGCATGCCATCGCGCATGATCGACCCGTCGCGGTTGTCGCCAAAGCCACGTTTCATTACCGAGTCCTGGGTCCCGCCCAGCGTGTTGCCCTGGGTGATGCCGCTGATATTGTTCAGCGCGTCATCCAGATTGCGCGGCACCTGGTCGCGAATGACCTGGGCGGCGACCACGTTGATGGTCTGCGGAATCTCCATCGACGTGCCCGTGCCACGCATCACCGAGGTGCTGGCCGGGGGCTGATAGCTGGTGTCACTGACGGCCTGGGAGGTGATGCTGGTGGCCCCCAGGTTCAGGGCGCCGGCCTCGGGTCGGGGTTCGAGGGCAAAGGTGCTGGCATCGGTGCGCCGTGCATTCAAGCCCGACTGCGCGAGCAACTGCTGCAACGCCTGCTCGGCACCCATGCGCCCTTCGACCGCAGGGGCTTGCAGGCCGAAGGGTGCTTCGTCGGTGTAGACCACACTGAGGCCGGTCAGCCGGCTGAAGTCGCTGAGGGCCCGGGGCAACGGCTCGGCCGGCAGATTGAAATCAAACAGAGCACCGGTTTGCTGCACAGTGGCACCGGCTGCCATGGCGACAGACAAAGGCGTTAACACCAGACCGGCCATCAAAGCCGAAACGCTCAACCACTGTTTAACCGAACCGCCTGCCGCTGACGTGGACTTCATGCTCATGACCTGTGTGCCAACCTGATACGGAATGCGAATTTTTCGCATTTTCAAGCACTACACGGATGGCCCCGGGGTTTACCTCACCCCTTGATTGAAAAAAATCCTGTGGGAGCTGGCAAGCCAGCTCCCACGATCAATCAACATGTATGAAACTCAACGCAGCACAATCACCCGCCCGAACAAGGTGTGCTGTTCAAACCCGAGCACGCCTTGCAGGGAGGCAAGCACTGCTTGCGGGTCCTGAGTGGGGAAGCTGGCGCTGATGCGGCGTGTGCCCAACTGGCTATTGAGCAACAGGATTTGCCCGGGGTAGTAGCGCCTCAGATCGGCCACCACATCGGCCAGCGGCGTCTTGTAGTAGCTCAGCGAGCCGCTGCGCCACGCCAGTCGGGCCTGACTGTCGACCTGTTGCACCGCATCGCTCACAGCACCGTCGGCATAGGCCACTTGCTGGTCAGCCGCAAGAATCTGCTGTGGCGCGTGCTCCCCCGCCTTGACCCCGACCCGGCCGGATAACACGGTAACTTGCACCCCGGCAGGCTGCAGCCGTACTTCAAACTCAGTGCCCAGTACCCGCGCTTCGCCACCACTGGCATCCACCACAAAGGGTTCGCCGGTATGGGTAACGTGGAAAAACGCAACCCCGCGCCGCAACTCCACATGCCGCTCACCAGCGCTGAAATTCACCGCAATGGCACTGTCGGCATCCAGCGTGACCCGTGACTGATCAGCCAGGGTCACGGTGCGTACCTGCCCCGGCGCGCTGACGTAATCGGCGCCAAGATTATCGAGCCAGCGTATCGGCTGCCAGCCCGCGAACACCCCGACCGTCAACAACAGGCACGCAGCAACCGCCAGCCCACTGGACCAGTGCTTGATTCTGCTGCGCCGGGAAACCTTGATCGCCGACAAGTAACCTTGCAACACCTGCGCCTCTTCGGCCGCCAAAGTACTGCCCGCCACTTCGCTCAGCTCCCATATCACTTGCGCCCGGGAGTACGCCTCGGCGTGGGCGGGATCGGCCAGCAGCCAACGGCTGAAGGTGGCTTGATCACCGCTGTCGGGCTGATCGTGCAACACACTGAGCCACGCCAGCGCGGTGCGCTCCTGTTCGGCAGTGACCGCAATATCCGGACGATTGATCACGGCGCGGCCCCTGCTGGCGGCTCACGCAAACTGGCCTTGCAGGCCTCCAGGGCGCGCATCATGTGTTTTTCGACGGCACTTTGAGACAGTCCCATGACCCTGGCGATATCGGCATAGGTACGACCGTGAATCCGGTTGAGCAAAAATATATGCCGGGTGCGCTCGGGCAGGCTGCGCAAGGCGGCCTCGACCTGGCGCAAGTCATTGCCCGCCTCCAGTGCTGCCTGGGGCTCGCAGCTGCGGGCGTCCGACTCGGGCTGCCAGTGCTGATTGATCCGCCCGCGAGCCCCTTCGCTGCGCAGATGGTCGATGGCGATATTTCCGGCGCTGCGCAGTAAATAAGTGCTGAGTTCTTCGACCTGTACCAGGGGCCGGCGCCAGAACCGCAGGAACAAGTCCTGAACCAGATCGGCCGCCGTAGCCCGGCATCCGACACGGCGGCTCACCAGGGCTTCCATTTGTAACCGCTGAGATAAAAACACCTGCAGAAAATGCGCTCGTCCATGACGCGTGTCACTGCCGGGGCCTTCATTGAGATCGGGAGAGGTCATGGGTGGGGGATCGGTATACAGGTCGAAAAGGAAAGCGATACTAATGATAAACATTATCAGATGCAAAAATAGATGACGGCCTGCAGCTACGGGTGTCGATTGAACCCGGAACCTGAGCCAGCCCCCGCAGGAGCGAGCTTTTCGCCATGATTGCAGACCGTTCGCGAGCAAGCTCGCTCCTGCAGCCTGATGCTGTTCTACATAATCTGAGCCGGCGAGCCGTCGTCGCATTTTGATATAAATCGACCATAGCCTGCACACGCGGGCTTGTCCGTCTCATCAAAGACTGACGCCGGTCATGGCTGGCGAGACTTGCAGAAAATAGTGCTTGAAATATTTGTTCATCGGCCCAAACACTGTAACTGAGCGATGACGAGGAACCTTTGAATACACGAGGCCGTCAGACCTCACACGAGCACGCTATATAAGGGAAGAATTATGCAAACTGAAGTCTTTTCCGATAAGAACATCGCCGTTGACGTACGTACCCAGAACTGGGTAACAGCGACAGTTGAAGTTACGCTCGAACGTCATTTGGAAGACCTGACTCGAGTCATCGTGCATGTCAGCGATGAAAACGGTGGCAAGTCAGGTACTAAAGACAAACGTTGCAAAATGGAGGCACGACCTAAAGGACACCAGCCATTTCTCGTTTCCCACGACGCTGATTCCCTGACAGAAGCGGTAGAAGGTGCCGCGACAAAACTGGAGCACAAGCTGGAGCACCTTTTCGGCAAGCTGCGTGGCAAACACACCCCTAAACTGGCCGTTGAAGGCTTTGAAGAAAAAGAGCCAAAACAGACTGCTGATGATTTGCTTGAAGAAGAGTTTTTGGAGAAAGAAAAAGAACTCGATAAAATCAGCTGATTCAGCGCCCAGAGCGTACTAAAAAGGGCGGGCTTACTTCGGTAAGCCCGCCCTTTTTTATGCTTTGAAGAAACTGCCGAGACGCAAATCTGCAGGAGACAAATTTACACAGCGTCTACAACTCGCCCTTCTCCACTTCCGGGTGTTCACCTGAACCTGCGCCGGTCTTGCGCCGGGGGTTCTCTATTTTCACCGACGGGAACTGCGACGATGCATAGCGCACCACCAGAATCGCCAGCGCCAGCAACAAGATCGCTCCGGTCAGGTACACCACGCCCATGTCCGGCGGGTTGTGATGGGAGACGTTGGAGATCAGCAAGCGGGTCAAGGCCGTAATCGCCACGTAAATCAGGAAACGTACCGGCATGTGGTTGGTCTTGAAATAAATTCCGACCATGGCGCCCAGTTCGAGGTAGATGAACAGCAGCAGAATGTCATCGATGGAGATATTGCCCTTCTCCACCATCTGCAAAAATTCCATCACCGCCGCCCAGGCAGTGACTGCGCCAATGGCAAACAACGCCATATAGTGGAAGGTCTCGACGAACAGATTGCCCATCGATTCGGCCAGTTCATGAACCTGGCGACGTAGCTTTTCAGCTTTGTTAACTCTCACGATGCAGCTCCTTGAATCGACTCGAACGGATCATCCGCATGTACATGGCCCTTTCTGCATGCAGAAATAAGGCCAGGCATCCCCAGTGAGATGGTGGCGGCCGGCTATTAGACACCTCGGATGCCCGCTGCGCACACCAATTGCGGCTAGAGTAAAAAAGCCGCTATTCAAATCCCGGGGATTGGCTTATTCTTTTCGCTGTATATAAATACAGTAATCGCTAGATAATTTACGTGAAGGCATATGAGGTGGTAAATGGCCGTCGAAGTGGTATACCGCAGCAGCCGAGATCTGGAGCGTTTGTTCATGGATAAAGCCGAAGCTGACCGTCATGACAAAATGCTGGAACTTGCAGAGTTGCTGGCTGAAGTATTGCAAAAAGCCGTGCCGTCGCTGAGCGAGCAGCAGGTCGAAGAAGCCGGCATTTACATGGCGAAAAACCGCGATGTGTTTGCCAAGGCCTTCAAGAGCCAGCCGGACGCCCTGTCCGAGTTGCTGGTCGAAAGCGAGTAACAGCACCGAGCCCTCGCTTGACTCTCCCCCTGGGGGCAGACCCTATCCTGAAAGGCCGTCTTTCAGGTTGGTGTAATGATGAGCAAGCGAGTACTGGTAATTCTGGGACATCCCTCTACCGACAGCTTTTGTGCAGCCCTGGCCGAGCGCTATGTCGAAACGGCCATTGGCGCCGGTCAGGATGTCCGCGTGTTGCATCTCGCAGCCCTGTGTTTCGATCCGGTGCTGCACGAGGGTTATAAACAGATCCAGCCGCTGGAGCCGGACTTGCTCAAGGCCCAGGCTGACATCACCTGGGCGGAGCATCTGGTACTGGTGTTTCCGGTCTGGTGGGGCGGGGTTCCGGCTTTGCTCAAAGGCTTTCTCGAGCGCATCCTGCTACCCGGCTTCGCCTTTAGCTACCGCAAGGGCAAAGCTTTTCCAGAGAAACTGTTGTCAGGACGCAGCGCCTGTCTGCTGGTGACCATGGACACCCCGCCCTGGTATTACAAATGGGTGTACTGCATGCCGGCATTGCATCAAATGCGCAGGACCACTCTGGCCTTTTGTGGCATAAAACCCCTCGTGACCCTGACATTCGGCCCGATTCTGGATTCAACCGCCAGGCAGCGGGACATTTGGCTCGGGCAAATCCGCAAACTCGCTGCCAGGTAAGGCTCCAATATGCGGGCGGCCATTAAAAAGGACTTTTCATGTACATCGGCAAAGCCGCCCAACGATCGGGCACCACCATCAAAAGCATTCGTCACTATGAAGACATCGGCCTGTTGCCGCCGCCGCAGCGCCGTGGCAACTATCGCTTCTACAGCGAGCAGAGTGTCGAGCGGCTGATGTTCATAAAATGCGCCCAGCAACTGGGCTTCAAACTGAAGGAAATGCTGGCGATTCTTGATGAGCACCACGGCCAGGCACTGCCATGGGATGTGGTGCGAAACGCCATCACCGACAAAAAACAGTCAGTGCTGGAGCAGATCCAGGCCCTGCACAACCAGCATGCCGGGCTGGTCGCGTTCGAGACCCGTTTTTTGGCCGCTGATCAATCCTGTCAGGCAAGCAACCTGCTGGAGCAGCCGGTGGATGCTCGATTGCTGGCAATGGCCTGAAGGTCTGGCTGTTCGGCTTAATCAGCTTCGTGGGCAAGCCTGCGCCTACGATGAGGTCGCAGTGCTTTTGGGGTACAACAACCGCTGCGCCAGCTCATCGGAAACCCGTGCCGGTGAACGCTTCTCGGCCTGGGCGTGGGCGTAGATGCCCGTCAGGCGCTGGCTGATACGCAACAACTGCTGGTTAATGGCCTCGGGGGTCGCGCCTTCATGGGTCAGCGCCATGTAAATCAGACCGCCCGAATTGATCACATAGTCAGGCGCATACAATATCCCCCGACGTTCGAGCTGATCGGCAACTTGCAGGTTGGTCAGCTGGTTGTTCGCACAGCCGGCCACTGCCGAGCAACGCAATTGCGCCACGCTGTGCCAGTTCAGCACGCCGCCCAGGCCGCAGGGTGCAAGAATGTCACAGGGGGTGCTGAGCAAGGCTTCACAGGCAACCGGATGGGCGCCAAGCTGATCCATGGCCAGGCGAACTTTACCGGGATCGGTATCGCACACCAGCAACTCGGCACCCGCCGCATGCAGTTGCTCGGCCAGGGCGTAACCGACCTTGCCCAGCCCCTGCACGGCAACCCGCAATCCTTCCAGGTTGTCACTGCCCAGACGCGACGACGCAGTGCTGCGAATACCGGCAAACACCCCCATCGCCGTATGCGGTGACGGGTCGCCTGCCGCAGTGGTACTGGTTACGTGGCGGGTGCTCTGGGCAATGCAATCCATATCGGCGGTAGAGGTGCCGCTGTCGATCGCGGTGATATAGCGTCCATCGAGTTGCTCGACACAGCGACCGAATGCTTCAAACAGCGCCGCGCGACTTTCGACATGGGCCGCCCGCATGACGACTGCCTTGGCGCCGCCCACCGCCAAACCGGCCAGCGCCGCTTTATAGCTCATGTCCTGGGCCAGGCGGATGGCATCGTTGACTGCACTTTCATCGTTGGGATACGCCAGATAACGGCAGCCACCCAGGGCGGGGCCCAGACGACTGCTATGAATGGCAATCACTGCCTTGAGCCCGGTGACAGGATCGACACTGAGGTGCAACGACTCCACATGAGCACTTTGCATGAGAGCAAACATTAACCAGCCCTCGAACGATAAAAGGTAAACGCCAGTATAGGTGGCGCCAGAAAAATCGTTGAAGTGCGCAGGAATAAGTCTGAGCTGTTTTCAGGGTTTCAGACATAACCTGCCGGGGCTACAGTTTGTGCGTCTGAACCCCGGCCCGGCCATTGTCTTGTGTGCCGCTAGGCGGGTGTATCCGGTTGCCGCGCGGGGTGTGCAGCGACAAACGCGGGGTGCTGCTCTGCCAATGCCGCAACCCGGGCGATCCGCGGGTATGGCACCAGCGATACCTTGAAGCGCTCAGCCGCATACAGCTGCGGGATCAGGTACACATCCGCCAGCCCGGGCTCCGGGCCGAAGCAATAGCCGCTATCGCCAATCAGTTGTTCAATGGCCGCCAGGCCCTGGCTGACCCAGTGACCTATCCATTGCATGACCTGCTCTTCGGTCTGCCCCGTCTGGCGCAGTTGATTGAGCACGCTGACGTTGTGCAGCGGATGAATATCACAGGCCACCAGGGCTGCCACCGCACGTTCGCGGGCACGGGTGTCCAGATCTTCGGACAGCAACGCCACCTGCGGATACCGCTCCTCGAGGTATTCGATAATCGCCGGGGACTGGGTCAGCACCCTGCCCTCCTCCGTACGCAAGGCCGGTACCCGGCCTTGGGGATTGATCGCCAGATATGCCGGCTGGCGGTGCTCGCCGCCGCCAGCGGCAATCAGGTTGACCGGCACCGCCTGATAATCCAGACCTTTAAGCGCCAGCGCGATCCTCACCCGGTAGGACGAGGTCGAGCGGTAGTAGGTAAAGAGTTGCATGGCTCGCTCCTTTAGCGCGCAGCGACGACCTTGCCCCGGCATTCGCCAAAACCGATGGAGGCATACCCTTCACGGGTGCAACGGGCACGCAGGATGATTTCGTCGCCGTCCTCAAGGAACTTGCGAACCTCGCCCGACGCCAGTTCGATCGGGTGTTTACCGCCCTCGGTGATTTCCAGCAGGCTGCCCAGTTGCGAGCGGTCAGGGCCCGACAGGGTGCCCGAACCGAACAGGTCGCCCGATTGCAGCTGGCAACCGTTGACACTGTGGTGAGCCACCAGCTGCGCGGCAGTCCAGTACATGTTCAGACTGTTGCTCAAGCCCAGTCGATGGGCCGGCAGATTTTGTTCACGCATCCCCTGGGTCAGCAGTAGCACTTCGAGCTCGATGCCCAACGCGCCCTGGCCCTGATCCTTGGGATCGAGCAAGTACGCCAGGGGCTGCGGGTCGCCTTCAGGACGGGCCGGCTGCGCGCGGCGGAACGGCTCCAGCGCTTCGGCCGTCACCACCCACGGGGAAATGCTGGTGATGAAGCTTTTGGACAGGAACGGCCCCAGCGGCTGGTATTCCCAGGCCTGGATATCACGCGCCGACCAGTCGTTGAGCAGGCAGAAACCGGCAATGTGTTCGCCCGCTTCGCTGACCGGGATGGCATCCCCCAGGTCATTGCCCTGGCCAATCCAGATACCCAGTTCCAGTTCGTAATCCAGACGTGCACAGGGCCCAAAAGTCGGCTCGGTCTGACCGGCGGGCAAGGTTTGTCCTTTAGGACGACGCACCTCGGCACCCGATGCGCGAATGGTGGAAGCGCGGCCGTGGTAGCCGATTGGCACGTACTTATAGTTGGGCAGCAAAGGATTGTCAGGGCGAAACAGTTTGCCGACGTTTTTCGCGTGTTCGATGCCGACATAAAAATCGGTGTAGTCACCGATTTTGGCCGGCAGGTGTAATTGGCAATCCGCCGCCAGCGGTAGCAGTTTCGCACCCTGGGCTTCGATCTTGCCCCGCAGGGTGCTGCCCTCGCCCAGCAGCTCCAGCAAGCGTTCGCGCAGGGCTACCCGGGCACTGCGGCCCAACGCAAAATAGGTATTCAAGGCGCCGCCCAGCGAGGCTTCCACCGCGACCTTGGCCTGACCTTCAAACAAACCGGCAGCCAGCGCCGCCTCAAGATCAAAAATGTGCTCGCCGATGGCGATACCGCTACGGGGCGCCGAGCCATTAAGGCTGAAGATCCCCATGGGCAAGTTTTGCAACGGGAAATCACTGTGGCCGTTGGCGGAGGCGATCCAGCTGCGGGTAAATGTGGACTGGGTCATGTTTATCTCCGATTCGGGTTGAAGGTTGTGGGCAGCGAAGCCCAGCAAGCGTCGTAACTGGATTGCAACTGCGGGCATTCAAGGGCGAACCGGCTGGGGCGCAACACCTGGCTGGTCTCAAACATAAAGGCCATGGTGTTGTCGATTTTGCTCGGTTGCAGCTCTGCTGCAATGGCATTGGTACAGGTTTCGGCGTCCGGGCCATGGGCGCTCATGCAGCTGTGCAGCGAAGCACCGCCGGGCAGGAACCCCTCGGCCTTGGCGTCGTAACTGCCCTGGATCAGGCCCATGAACTCGTTCATCAGGTTGCGGTGGAACCATGGTGGCCGGAAGGTGTTTTCAGCCACCATCCAGCGCGGCGGAAAGATCACGAAGTCGAGGTTGGCCAGACCCGGCACGCTGGTGGGCGAGGTCAATACCGTGAAGATCGAGGGGTCGGGATGATCGAAGCTGACGGTGCCAATGGTGTTGAAGCGCCGCAGGTCATATTTGTACGGCACGTTATTGCCATGCCAGGCGACCACGTTGAGTGGCGAGTGATCCAGCTCGCAACCCCACAGCTCACCGAGGAATTTTTGCACCAGAGGGGTCGGTTGCCCGTTATGTTCGTAGTGGGCCACCGGGGCCAGAAAATCCCTGGGATTGGCCAGGCCATTGCTGCCAATGGGGCCCAGATCCGGCAGGCGCAGCGGCGCACCATGGTTTTCGGCCACGTAGCCACGGGCTTGCGGGTCGAGCAGTTCAACACGGAACTTGAGGCCACGGGGGATCACGGCAATCTCCAGGGGCTCAAGCTCCAGCACTCCCAACTCGGTCGCAATCCGTAGACGGCCCTGCTCAGGCACCAGCAGCAATTCACCGTCGGCGTTGAAGAACACGCGCCGCATCGAGGTGTTCGCGCAGTAGCTGTAAATGCTGATACCCGCAGGTTTGTCCGCAGCGCCATTGGCCGCCATAGCCACCAGACCGTCAATGAAATCTGTGGCCTCATCCGGGATTGGCAGCGGGTTCCAGCGCAGGCGATTGGGGGTTACCGGGCCCAATCCGCCGCCGCCCAGTTGCCGCCCGAGCTTGACGAATGCCGGGTGGTTGGCTGATGGCTTGATCCGGTACATCCAGGTGCGGCGCGATTCGCTGCGTGCCATGGTGAACGCGGTACCCGACAACAACTCGGTGTACAGGCCGTAAGGGACTTGTTGCGGGGAGTTCTGGCCGACCGGCAACGCGCCGGGCAATGCTTCGCTGCTGAATTCATTGCCAAACCCGGATTGATACACGGGATCGGACAAAGACGAGTCGAGGTTCATGGCGCCTCCAGTGTGGAGAATACAGCTGACTGCGCCCGGCCCGAAAACAGCTTGCGCGTCGCTGCGTTATTTTTATCGTAATTCAATTACGTATAACGTAATTTGATTGGTATTAAGCGTCAAGCTATAAAGACGCCCATTCGTCCCGAGATCCCAGCAGCCCATGGAAAAGCCACGCAGCAGTAACGACAGCACTGGCAAACAGAAAGTGCGCTCCGCCGAAGTCGGCACTGACATCCTCAAGGCCCTGGCCGAGCTGTCACCTTCCACTTCCCTGTCGCGTCTGGCCGAGCACGTGCAAATGCCGGCGAGCAAGGTGCATCGCTACTTGCAGGCATTAATCGCCAGTGGTTTTGCCGAGCAGAATGCAGCCACCAATCATTACGGACTGGGGCGTGAGGCGTTACGTGTGGGGCTGGCCGCACTCAACAGCATGGATGTGCTGAAAGTCGCCGCCCTGCCCATGGCCGAACTGCGCGATGACTTGAATGAAACCTGCTTTCTGGCGGTGTGGGGCAATCAGGGGGCAACCGTGGTGCATATTGAAGCCGCGGTTCGCGCAGTCACGGTGGTGACCAAACTGGGTTCGGTGCTGCCCCTGCTGAGTTCGTCCACGGGGCTGGTGTTCAATGCCTTTCTGCCTGACCGGGAAACCGCCACATTGCGCGAGCTGGAGTTGCAAACCGATAAAATTCATCCGCTGAAAAAACCTGAAACCTACGCCGCAACCGGTGTACAGATCCGTGAACGGGGATTGCATTTTGTCCATGGCTTGCTGATGCCCGGGGTCGATGCATTATCGGCACCGGTGTTTGATGCCACCGGTCATGTGGCTGGCGTACTGACCGTGGTCGGGCCGGCGTCGCTGTTCCATGCCGATGAAAACGGCCCCGCAGCCAAGCGGCTGCTGGAAGCGAGCACGGCCATCAGCTGGCGGATGGGTTATCAACCGGGTTAACAACGCCTGCCGCGGTATAACTGTGGCGCCTGGTTCGGCTTTCGACTATTGCCGAAGCGGTAACAGAGATTGTCGAAAAGCGGCCTTACTCCATAACAAGACAGCCATTATTCTTATCGAACTTTCCGGCACGGCTGCCGGTCACACGGATTGAGTCAACTCGACTCTCCCCCAGATTTACCCTGACGTTGATTTGTTGCTCCTTGATGAACGTCTTCGTTGGCCGCTGTCCTTCAGCGGCCTTTTTTATGCCCGGAATTTGCCGCGGTTCAAAGCAGCAGCATCAGCAATGGCGCCGCAAACAGGTTGAGGATCCCGGTGAGGACCATGACCAGCCCCGCCACTGACCCCTCTTCACTGCCGACCTCGCGGGCGCGGCTGACCCCCGCTCCGTGGGCCCCGATGCCGAACAGGGCACCCCGCGCCAGACTGCTGCGCAGCGGTAGCCACTTGAGCAGAATCCCCCCCAGCAGTGCGCCAAATACACCGGTAAACATTACGAACACCGCAGTCAGTTCGGGGACTCCGCCCAGGTGTTGGGCCAGGGGCATGGCGAACGGCGTGGTGATGGAACGGGGCACCAAAGACATGGTCAGCGATGTGTCGAGCGCCAGTGCCCTGGCCAGCCAGAATGAGCTGCCAATGGAGGCCACACTCCCCGCCAGCATCCCCAGCAACAAGGCGACCCAATGCCGCGCCAGCAACTTGCGCTGCTGCCAGATCGGCACGGCGAAGGCCACTGTCACCGGGCCCAATACCAGCATCAACCAATGGGTATCGCTTGAGTACTCGGCATAGGCGGTGTGTAGCGGTACGGCCACTGCGAGCAACAGGGCAGGCACCAGAATCAGCGGCGACAGCAGATAGCGCCCGGTGCGCCGGTATAGCCAGCGGCTCAGACCGTAGGCCCCGAGGGTGAGGATCAGCCAGAACACAGGCATCCATTCAAACTTCATGGCGCAGTCTCCAGCGGCATACGGCTTCGACGGTAAAGGCGGTCACCACCATGACCAACAAGGTGCTGACCCCGATCACCAGCAATATCCGCCATCCGTCATCGCGTACCAGTGCGCCGTAGTCGAGCAGGCTCATCAGCGCCGGGATGAAGAACAGCAACATTTCGGCCATCAATACCCCGGCACCCAATTGCAGGGTCGCCGGGTTGATCAGCCCCAGGGCAAATGCCAGCAGCAGCAAGACCATGCCAATCACCCCGCCGGGTATTGGCAGGTGCCACCACGCCGCGATCTGACAGCCGAGAAAATAAATGGCCAGCAATACCGCCACCTCACTGACCAGACGGGCAAAGCGTTTTACATCGAAGCGTTTCATATGGGTTCCAGTGCAGACTGGACTTCAGTTTAAAGACAGGCCTTCCATCCCTAAAACGAATTGTTAGACTGGAAGCTATTCCAAAACGGAATCACGCACATGGAATTCAAACAACTGCGCACATTCGTTGAAGTGGCGCGTCAGGGCGGGTTTACCCAGGCCGCCCATCTGCTGCATATCAGCCAGTCAGCGGTGAGTAAACAGGTGGCGCAACTTGAGCAGAACCTTGGCACGCCACTGTTCGATCGCCTGGGTTCGCAGGTGCGCCTGACGGCGGCGGGAAATGTGGTGCTGCAGCGCGCAGAAGGCATGCTGCGCCTGCACAATGAGCTGCTCAGCGAGCTGGACGACTTGAGCCAGTTGACCCGGGGCGAGTTACGGGTAGGGCTGCCGCTACTGGGCAGTAATACCTTGTTCGCCAGCCTGTTTGCCGAGTACCGGCGGCGTTACCCCAATATTCAGGTGCAACTGCTCGAAGGCGGCAGCATGCATATTGAGCAGGCGGTGATGAGCGGAGAACTGGAGCTGGGCGGCAGTCTGACCCCGAAAAACCCGCTGTTCGGCTATCAACCGTTTTGCGATGAACCGCTGGATGCGCTGCTGCCGGAGGATCATCCGCTTGCACAGGACGGCAGCGTGCGTCTGGAGCAATTGGCCGATACACCGTTTTTGCTCTACCAGCGCAGCTTCATGCTCAACGAGCGTTTGCTGCAGGCGTGCCATCAATCGGGCTTCACACCCAAAGAAGGTGGCCGCAGCGGGCAATCGGATTTTTTAGTGGCGCTGGTGGCCGCCGGACAAGGCGTGGTGCTGCTGCCCAGCGTGGTGGCCCGGGCTCTGGTACGGCCGGGGGTCGTGCGTTTGAAGCTGATCGCGCCGGATTACCTGCGCTGGGATATCGCCTTTATCTGGCGCGACGGGGCTTATTTGTCGCGGGCAGCCCAAGCCTGGCTGGAGCTGCTGCGCGAGCGGCCGGTTATTGCGTCAGTGCCTTGATCAAGTCCTGCAGCCAGGGCTCGGCGTCCTCTTCCGGGGTAACGGTGACGCTGGAGTCCAGGCGCAGCATGGGCTGCACCTCGCGCAGCCCCAGCTCTGCGAACAGCTCACGGATTTGCTCGCCGCCGCCGCAGAAAGTGTCGCCATAACTTTCATCACCAAGGGCGATCACGGCACCGGGCAAGCCACGCCAGGCGGCCGGCAGCAGATCACGGATCTCGCAGTACAACGGCATCAGGTTGTCGGGCAGCTCGCCCATGCCCGTGGTCGAGGTGACGGCCAAAAAGGCTTCAGGAGCGAAGGCCTGAATATCTGCCAGGCGGGCGCGAGGATTGAGCAAAACCTCAAAGCCGGCATCGGTCAGCAGTTGTCTGGCGTTGCGGGCGACTTCTTCTGCGGTGCCGTACACCGAGCCGGAAAGGATGGCGACTTTCATCAATCTGATCCTGTAACTGACTAAAAGTCCGGGATATTAGCAGGTGAGGCGCAGCTTTCGGTGATGGCACGTAGACTGCACCTGCGACCGGCTTAAAATGCCAGCACTTTGCCGCCCCTCCGGAGAACCCCACGATGATTACTTCCCACTTGTTGCAACGCATGGTGGACGCGTCCCAGGACGGCATTGTGATTGCCGAACAGGAAGGCGAAGACAACATTCTGATTTACGTGAACAAGGCGTTTGAAACGCTCACCGGTTACAGCAGCGACGATATCTTGTATCAGGACTGTCGCTTTTTGCAGGCCGGTGACCGCGATCAAACCGGCCTGCAATTGATCCGCGATGCCATCGCCAGCGGCCAGCCGACTCGCCAGATACTGCGCAACTATCGCAAGGATGGTGCGCATTTCTGGAACGAGCTGTCGATCACCCCCGTGTTTAACGAGAACGATCAGCTCACCTACTTTATTGGCGTGCAAAAAGATGTCACGGCCCAGGTCAAAGCCCAACAGCGGGTTGCGCAACTGGAAGCCGAACTGGCCGGGGTAAAAGCCGAACTCCAGGCGCTCAAGGCGACGAACGGAGTTAACAAAACACAGATTTGAGGGTCTTAGTCTCACCTGCGCTGATTTGTAACGCTAATTTACGAGCCAGATAATGTCCCACGAGACCCTTCTGACTCAGGACGAGTTGGATTTTATCCAGACGATGCATCAGAACCCGCAGCTCAATCAGCGGGACGCTTCGTCGAGCCTCACGGTTAAAGGGGTCTCGCAAATACGTGATCTGCTCACCCGCCTGGCCGCCCATGAACAAGTCACGATCCAGGCGCAATTTGCCGACCAGCAAATGAGCTTTCCGTTAAGCCTGGTGGAAGACGAGTTCCATGCACAGCATTTGCAGCTGGGAGCGCCGAGCATTTTTGAAGACGGGCCCCTTGGCCGCCCGTGGCGCCTGACCCTGGAAGAACCGGTGGCACTGGAGAATATTCGGGCCAGACCCGGAAACCTGTGGGTCACCCAGGTATCGTTCAAGGGACTGCTGGTGGAGGTGCGCAACAACAGTCAGCCACCGCGTCAGTTTGCCCAATGGTTCAGCCCCGTGGGCTATGAACGGATCGCCGTACGCGGCACGCTGGAGCGCAAGACCGAATCAGGCCTGTATGCCTACCGGCTTGGCCAGCACGATAAAGGCCAGACCGAGCGTCTGCGCCAGTTCATCCTGCAACAGCATCGTCTGGCGCATCCGGCATTTCACAGCTCATAGCCCTCAGCGCCCCTTGAGTTCAGCATCCAGCTGCTGACTCACCCCAGCAGCCTGGCGCCCCAAACAGACAACCGATGTTCCCTGCAGCGCCTCTTGCGCCGTGTGCACAGCCTCGCCCGCCAAAAACAGCGGACAGTTCAGGCTGGGCGCCAACCGCGTCAGCCGCCGATGGTGCGCGGCGCCCAGGGTACGCTGAGCAAACAGCACAACGGCCTGGGGCCTGATCTTCTCGCAAATCAGCGCAAGCTCGTCCAGTGGCTGCCCTGTCGCCAACACCCTGACCACCCGATCGTGGCGGCTCAGGAGCAAGCCGGCGACCAGCAGCTCCAGCTCATGACACAGCTCCGGCACTGCAACCATCACCACACACTGTGCGGCTTGTGCCGCCTGCATCTGCAGCCGGTGCTGTACCCGTGCGCGCAGGAACCCGTCCAGCATCAGCCATTCACTGGTGCGGCCGAACTCATCCCGCCCCCTGAGCAGTTGCTGCCACAGCGGCAGAAAAATATCCTGGAAAACGGTTTCTGCCGGGTAACCGGAATAAATCTGCCCGTACAGGCGTTCCAGCTCGGGCTCGTTGAATGCACTCAGCGCAGCCCCTGCACGGCATTGCCATTCACGGTGCTCATTGGCGACAGGCTGCGGGCGCTCATGTGCAGAGTCGTTGGCCAGTAACTGCGCGACTTTGCTGACGGCCACCCCGCGCTCCAGCCAGCCCATGACCCGGCGCACTGTCTCAATATCGGTCACGGAGTACAGACGATGCCCGCTTATGGTGCGCGTTGGCTGGATCAGACCGTAGCGCCGCTCCCAGGCGCGCAGGGTCACCGGGTTGATGCCTGTGAGCCGCGCGACTTCCCTGATCGGATACAAGCCTTGCTGTTCAGGGCAATCGGCAGATAACGCTACGGGCTCAAGTTCAGTAATCACGGGCATTGGAGGGCAAGGACCAAGAGGATATGCAGGGGATTCTACGCCTCATCGCGTCATCTGGTGCTCAAACAGGGGCCGGGATTTTCACGATGCTTTGCGGGATCAGACTTGTCAGCGATACAAACCGGCGCAAAAGAGCTCAGGAGGAACAATCCTTGCTTGTTTTCCAGAACACGGCCCACCACCCCGGTGCTGTGTTTTGTGGCTGCCCTACCCGGGCAGCATCAGCCTTCTGGAGATACACAATGTCTACCACTCCTGTCACCTTGCTGGTTGCACGCCGTGTCGCTGAAGGCCGCTATCAGGAATTGATCGCCTGGCTGCATGAGGGTGAGCAATTGGCCACAGACTTTCCCGGTTACCTGGGCTCCGGCGTTCTGGCCCCGCCTGCGGGCGATGACGAGTTTCAGATCATTTTCCGCTTTGCCGACGAAGCCACCCTCCACGCCTGGGAACACTCGGTCTCGCGCAAGGCCTGGTTGCTGCGTGGCAGTGACCTGTTTGCCCATCCTTCAGAGCGCCGCGTGAAGGGTATCGATGGCTGGTTCGGTGCCAGCGGTCAGCGCCCGCCCCGCTGGAAGCAAGCGGTGGCCATCTGGCTGGCTTTCTTTCCGGTGTCACTGCTGTTCAACTTTGTACTGGGCCCGGTGCTGGGCGAGCTGAGTTTGCTGCCACGCATATTTGTCAGCACCCTGGCCCTGACCCCGCTGATGGTGTTCTGGTTTATTCCACTCTCAACCCACTTGCTGGCCAAATGGCTTCACAGCCTTCCAAACAAGCCGCCGGCCGGCGCAATCGCATCCCATCGCAGCTAAACCCGGATTCGGGCTTGGCCGTTACGTCGCGGACGCTGGTATAGTTTTGCTACTACGCCGCGACAGTTTCCGGCCTTACCTCACCGAGTCCGTCATGCCCTCTCCTTCTGCACCGATTCTGATCACTGGCGCTGGCCAGCGCATTGGTTTGCATTGCGCCAGGCAACTGCTGGCGGACGGTCATGGGGTGATCATCACCTACCGCAGTGAAAAACCCGGCGTACAAGCCTTGCGCGAACTGGGCGCCACGACGCTGTTTGCCGACTTTTCAAACGAAGAAGGTATTCTCGATTTTATCCAGCGCCTGAAAAGCCACACTGACTCGCTGCGGGCCATCGTCCATAATGCCTCGGCCTGGCTTGTGGATACCGTCGACGACCAGACCGCTGCCTTCACGCAAATGTTCAGCGTGCACATGCTCGCCCCCTACCTGATCAACCTGCACTGCACTGAACTGCTGGAGCGCTCGACTCCAGCGGACATTGTGCATATCAGCGACGATGTCACACGCAAGGGCAGCAGCAAGCATATTGCCTATTGCGCGACCAAGGCCGGGCTCGACAGCCTGACCCTGTCATTCGCCGCTAAACTGGCGCCACGCATCAAAGTCAACGGCATTGCCCCGGCCTTGCTGATGTTCAACCCGGACGATGACGCGGCGTACCGCGCCAGCACCCTGGCCAAGTCGGCGCTGGGGATTGAACCCGGCGCCGAGGTGATTTATCAGAGCCTGCGCTACCTGCTGGATAACCCGTATGTGACCGGCACCACCTTGACCGTCAATGGCGGCCGGCATCTCAAATAGCCGTCCCCGAGGAAGTACTTCATGAGCGCAACACTGCCTGAGCAATATCGCGAGATCCTCATCGGTCTCGGTGAAAACCCTGACCGCGAAGGCTTGCTCGACACCCCAGAACGCGCAGCAAAAGCCATGCAGTACCTGTGTCATGGTTACGAACAAAGCGTTGAAACCATCGTCAATGGCGCCCTGTTTGCCTCGGACAGCGATGAAATGGTGATCGTCTCCGACATCGAGCTGTATTCGCTGTGCGAGCATCATTTGCTGCCGTTCATTGGCAAGGCGCATGTGGCCTATATCCCGACCGGCAAAGTGCTGGGCCTGTCGAAAATTGCCCGCATCGTCGACATGTTCGCCCGCCGCCTGCAAATCCAGGAAAACCTGACCCGGGAAATCGCCGATGCCATTCAGGACATTACCCAGGCCGCCGGTGTTGCCGTGGTGATTGAAGCCCGGCACATGTGCATGATGATGCGCGGCGTAGAAAAACAGAACTCAACCATGAACACCTCGGTCATGCTCGGCGCATTTCGCGAATCCAGCACCCGCATGGAGTTCCTGCAATTGATAGGACGGAGCAAGTCTTAATGCCACAACTTCAGCCAGGAATGGCCCGCATCCGCGTCAAAGACCTGTGTCTGCGCACGTACATCGGGATCAACGAGGAAGAAATCCTCAACAAGCAGGATGTATTGATCAACCTCACCATCCTCTATGCCGCCCAGCAAGCCGTGCGTGACAACGATATCGATCACGCCCTCAATTACCGGACCATCACCAAAGCGGTGATCCAGCATGTCGAAGACAATCGCTTCGCCCTGCTTGAGCGTCTGACCCAGGAACTGCTGGATCTGGTCATGGCCAATGGCGCCGTTCTGTACGCCGAAGTCGAAGTCGACAAGCCGCACGCGTTGCGCTTCGCCGAATCGGTTTCAATTACGCTGGCGGCAAGCCGCCAGGCACCCACCCTTTAAATGTCGGTGAATCCCATGACGCCCCAAGAACGCCTTGAACTCGAAGCCGCCGCCTTTCGTCGCCTGGTTGCGCACCTGGACAGCCGCAAGGACGTGCAGAACATTGACCTGATGAACCTCTCGGGTTTTTGCCGTAATTGCCTGTCCAAGTGGTACAAGGCAGCGGCGGACGAGCGTCAGATCGACCTCAGCCTCGATGACGCCCGTGAAGTGGTGTACGGCATGCCTTATGCCGAGTGGAAATCCCAATACCAGAAAGAAGCCAGCGCCGAACAGGCTGCGGCCTTCGCTACAGGAAAAAAGCATGACTGATTTGAATACCCTGCGCGCCAGCCTCAACAGCGGCGAGCACCTGTTCGCCGATACCCTGGCGTTTATCGCAGCGCACTACAATTACCAGCCACAAGCCTTCACCAATGGTGGTGTAGAGAACGCGGCCGGGCAGAATGAGGGCTCGTGCAAAACACTGGGTCTGGCCCTGCTGGAAGGCCTGAGCGATAAAGAAGCGCTGCTGGCTTTCGGCGAGCACTATCGCTCGGTGGTGGCGACTCCGGACGGCACGGACCACAGCAACATCCGCGGGTTGATCGCCCATGGTCTGGCCGGGGTTGAATTCACCGCCCCGCCGTTGACCCTGTAGGAGCGAGCTTGCTCGCGAGCTCTTCTTTGCTGCTCTGAAAATCTCGCGAGCAAGCTCGCTCCTACAATTTGCCGCACACAAAAAAACCGGCCGAAGCCGGTTTTTTTATGTCGCAAACTGTCAGAACTGCGCGTTCTGCAGGCCGTCCAGGTAGCGCTCGGCGTCCAGTGCAGCCATGCAGCCCGCACCTGCCGAAGTGATGGCCTGACGGTAGACGTGGTCAGCCACGTCGCCGGCCGCAAACACACCTTCGATGCTGGTGGCAGTAGCGTTGCCTTCACGGCCGCCCTGCACAACCATGTAGCCATCCTTGAGTTCCAACTGGCCTTCAAACAACGAGGTGTTCGGCGTGTGGCCGATGGCAATGAAGACGCCGTCGACTTTCAGCTCGTCAAAGCTGCCATCGTTGTTTTTCAGGCGCGCACCGGTCACACCCATGTTGTCACCCAGCACTTCGTCCAGGGTGGCGTTGAGCTTGAGCTCGATCTTGCCTTCAGCCACACGTGCGTGCAGCTTGTCGATCAGGATCTTCTCGGCGCGGAATGTTTCGCGACGGTGAACCAGAGTCACCTTGCTGGCGATGTTGGCCAGGTACAGCGCCTCTTCAACAGCAGTGTTGCCACCGCCAACCACAGCCACAGGCTTGTTGCGGTAGAAGAAACCGTCACAGGTGGCACAGGCGGAAACGCCTTTGCCCATGAACGCTTCTTCAGACGGCAGACCCAGGTAACGGGCGCTGGCGCCTGTTGCAATGATCAACGCATCGCAGGTGTAAACACCGCTGTCGCCGGTAAGGCTGAACGGTTTGTTTTTCAGATCAACGGCGTTGATATGATCAAACACGATCTCGGTTTCAAAACGCTCGGCGTGTTCGCGCATGCGTTCCATCAAGACCGGACCGGTCAGGCCATGAACATCCCCCGGCCAGTTATCGACTTCGGTGGTGGTGGTCAGTTGACCGCCAGCCTGCATGCCCGTGATCAGCAGTGGTTTGAGGTTGGCGCGGGCCGCGTAGACCGCGGCGCTGTAACCGGCAGGGCCGGAACCCAGAATAATCACACGCGAATGACGTACTTCAGACATGACTCACTCCTATGACCGCCCGTGTCGAAACCGGGTCGGAACGCCGATTGACCGGCTGGAATAAAAAGAAATCGCAAACCTGCTCAGGCAACGCCTGAAACACGCAGATCCTGAAAAATATAGGTGCAGCGTATAGAGGCCGCAGAGAGTAAGGAAATACGCAATAACAATCCAGCTCATAGCTGGTCTCTATGTAGTCAAATAGATGCCTGGACGTCTTTGTTACAGCAATTGTCGATTCTTACGCAAGACTTTCGCCCTACAGATAAAGCCGTTAAGGTCGCCCGGTTTTCCACTGCTCGGAGCACACTATGCCCGCACCCGTTCTCTCTGGCCCACAGTACTTGCGTGAAGGCCTCAAGTTGGTCCTCAGCCCTGGCCTGCGCCTGTTCGTGCTGTTGCCACTGCTGATCAATCTGGTGCTGTTCGTCGGGCTGATTTATTTCGCCGGGCACCAGTTCAGCCTGTGGGTCGATGCCCTGATGCCGTCGCTGCCCCACTGGCTCAGCTTCCTCAACTATTTATTGTGGCCGCTGTTCGTGGTGCTGGTGGCGTTGATGGTGTTTTTCACCTTCACCATGCTCGCCAATATCATTGCTGCCCCTTTCAACGGTTTTCTCTCGGAAAAAGTCGAAGCTGTGGTGCGCGGGGTGGATAACTCGCCGCCTTTTAGCTGGGGCGAACTGATCGCCATGGTGCCACGCACCCTGGCCCGTGAAATGCGCAAGCTGGGCTATTTTCTGCCGCGGGCGATTGCCCTGCTGATCCTGTCGTTTATTCCGGTGCTCAATTTGGTAGCCGCGCCCCTGTGGCTGATTTTCGGGGTCTGGATGATGGCCATCCAGTACATCGACTACCCGGCGGACAACCACAAGCTTGGGTGGAATGAGATGCTCGCCTGGCTGCGTGAAAAGCGCTGGCAGAGCCTGAGCTTTGGCGGGATCGTGTATCTGGTGCTGCTGATTCCGGTGGTCAACATTCTGATGATGCCGGCCGCTGTCGCAGGCGCGACACTGTTCTGGGTGCGTGAGCGGGGCGACGAAGCACTGGCCAGAACCAGAGCCTGATCACTGCAGGGGCCTCGCAATGCTCTGACGCGAGGCACCTGCAGCTATTATTTTTGCCCGCGTCATAAATCCAACATGGCGCTGACATATTGTCGACATGGCTGTACCTGACACTGAGGTCATGACAACAGCCCTGCACATAGCCCTGATCACTGAAACCTTCTCGCCCGAAATCAATGGAGTGGCCAATACCCTCAGCCATTTGAGTGACGGCTTGCGTGCGCGCAATCATCTCGTGGAAGTGGTGCGCCCGCGCCAGACTGAGGATGCCAACCAGCGCAGTACCCCGACGCTGATGCTATGTCGGGGCTGGCCTTTGCCGGGGTATCCGGGTCTGCAATGGGGCATGACGTCGACCCACAGGCTGACCAGACGCTGGCAGCAGCAGCGCCCGGATGTGGTGTACATCGCGACTGAAGGGCCATTGGGATTGTGTGCATTGCGTGTTGCCCGACGCCTGGGCATCGCGGTGGTCAGCGGTTTTCACACCAACTTTCAACAGTACTTCAACCAATATGGTTTGACCTTCTTCAGCCGCGCCCTGACCCGCTATCTGCGCTGGTTCCATAACCGCTCCAGCCTGACCCTGGTGCCCAGTGCCAGCCAGCGCCTGGAACTGACGCGCAGACATTTCGAGCGGCTGGAGTTACTCGCCCGCGGCGTCGACAGTCAGCTGTTCAGTCCGTCCAGACGACAAATGTCTTTGCGCCAAAGTTGGGGCCTGAGGGAAAACGATATTGCGCTACTACATGTCGGGCGCCTGGCACCGGAAAAAAACCTCGGAGCCCTCAAACGTTGCCTTGATGCGTTGCAAGCACGCTATCCGGCACGGCGCTTCAAGTTGATTGTGGTCGGTGACGGACAAAAGCGGGCTGCTCTAGAGGCATCGTTGCCCGAGGCGGTTTTTTGCGGGGTGCAGTGCGCAGAAGCACTGGCCAACCATTACGCCAGCGCAGATGTGTTTTTATTTCCAAGCCTTTCCGAGACATTTGGCAACGTGGTGCTTGAAGCCCAGGCCTCGGGGCTGGGGGTCGTGGCCTATGACGAGGCCGCTGCCGGCCAGCATATTCGCCATGGCTATAACGGCGTGCTGGCCATGCCGGGTGATGAGTATGCCTGGCTTGAAGCCGCCTGCTGGCTGCTCGAAGACCCGGAAACCCTGCGCACCATTCGTCTCAATGCCCGCCGGCATGCCAGCCGTCAAAGCTGGCAGGGCATCATCGAGCAGTTCGAAGGCCATTTGCTGCGGGCTGCCCGGGGCTGCACCGGCGCCGTCGAAGTGCCGGTTTAGGACAGGGCTTTTTCAATCGCCTGAATAACCGTCGCATCGTCCGGTGCGGTACGCGGTGAAAAGCGTTCGAGCACGCGGCCGTCCGGCCCCACCAGAAATTTCTCGAAGTTCCAGCTGATGTCACCCGGGAACTCTGCCCCTTCGCCGGCCAGCAAGCGATACAGCTGATGACGCTCCGGACCGTTTACGTCCAGCTTGGCGCTCAGTTCAAAAGTCACGCCATAGTTCAGGCTGCAAAATTCGCGGATTTGCTCTTCAGTGCCCGGTTCTTGTCCGGCGAACTGGTTGCAGGGCACCCCCAGCACCCTGAAGCCCCTGGCCTTGTACTGCTGATAAAGGTTTTCCAGCGCGGCATATTGCGGGGTCAATCCACATTTCGAGGCAACATTCACCACCAGTACAACCTGGTCTTTGAAGGTTTCCAGGAGCAGCGGCTTGCCGTCCAGTGCGTGGAGATTAAGTTCGTGAAAAGCGCTCATGACAAACTCCTGAATTCCCGGGCCATGTATAAACAATCGCCTGAAGTGCCGATTGCCATATTCTTCAAAAAGCAAAAAGGCGCCCGTAGGCGCCTTTTTCTGGCTAGCTCGCAATTGAGCGTAGCAGCAGTGATCAGTGCTGATGACCGCCTTCACCGTGCACGTGACCGTGAGCAACTTCTTCTTCGCTCGCGTCACGTACAGCAACAACCTTGACCTTGAAGGTCAGGCGCTGGCCTGCCAACGGGTGGTTGCCGTCTACAGTTACGTCGTCACCGTCCAGATCACGGATAGTCACGATCTGCATCTGGCCGTCCGGCGCGGAAGCGTGGAACTGCATGCCCACTTCCAGTGTGTCTACGCCTTCGAACATGCTGGCGCTCAAGGTGCTGACCAGTTCGGCAGAGTACTCGCCGTAAGCGTCTTCAGGTTCAACGGTCACTGTCAGTTCTTCACCAACGGCCTTGCCGTCAAGCGCCTTTTCCAGACCCGGAATGATGTTACCTGCGCCTTGCAGGTAAACCAGCGGTGCACCGCCGGCAGAGCTATCGATGACATCACCATCGTCGTTGGTCAGGGTATATTCGATGGAGACAGCCTTGTTGGCGGCGATCGTCATGGGGCGAGACCTTTTGCAAAAAAATAAGTGAGTTCGCAAGTCTAACCAAGCAATCGCCCGAAAGCGAATACAACAAAGACCAACGGATAACTTTGAAAACTTCAACGATCATTGGCTGGCGTCAAGATGAAGAGCAGCACTGGGTCGCAGTGTTGTCATGTGGCCATACCCAGCACCTTCGTCACCAGCCACCCTGGCAATCCAGGCCCTGGGTCCTTGACCCGCAGCAACGCCAGAAAAAAATAGGTCAGCCCTTTACCTGTGGCTGGTGTGCTCAAGACGCAGATAGCGCTAATCTTGGCAATTGATTCAGGCACCCGTCCCGCACATCGGACGCTGCCCTGCACTGCCACGTCAGGAAGCTCGCATGCAAACTTTCTTTATTGCCCCCACTGATTTCGGTGTGGGCCTGACATCTATTAGCCTCGGACTGGTTCGCACGCTGGAGCGCGCGGGGTTGAAAGTCGGCTTTTTCAAGCCGATTGCCCAGCCGCATCCGGGTGATATCGGCCCTGAGCGCTCGACCGAACTGATCGCCCGCACCCACGGTCTCAAGCCGCCAACCCCTTTGGGGCTGGCCCATGTGGAACGCATGCTGGGTGACGGCCAACTGGATGAACTGCTCGAAGAAATCATCAGCCTTTATCAAGAAGCAGCCATTGGTAAAGATGTACTGATCGTTGAGGGCATGGTGCCCACCCGCACCGCCAGTTACGCCGCACGGGTCAACCTGCACCTGGCCAAGAGCCTGGATGCCGAGGTGATTCTGGTGTCGGCCCCGGAAAACGAAGTGCTGACCGAGCTCTCCGGCCGGGTTGAATTGCAGGCACAGTTGTTTGGTGGCCCCAAAGATCCGAAAGTGCTCGGCGTGATCCTCAACAAGGTGCGCACTGACGAAAGCATGGAAGTTTTTTCGGCGCGCCTCAAAGAGCACTCGCCGTTGCTGCGCAGTGGCGATTTCAGACTGCTGGGCTGCATTCCTTATCAACCCGAACTCAACGCGCCACGCACCCGCGACGTGGCCGACCTGCTGGGTGCCCAGGTGCTGAATGCCGGGGACTACGAAACCCGGCGCATGTCGAAAATCATTCTGTGCGCCCGCACCGTACTCAACACCTTGCAACTGCTCAAACCCGGGGTGCTGGTGGTTACCCCCGGCGATCGCGATGACATTATTCTGGCTGTCAGCCTTGCGGCCATGAATGGCGTGCCGCTGGCCGGGCTGCTGCTGACCAGCGACACCAAGCCCGACCCGCGCCTTATGGAACTGTGCCGTGGCGCGCTGCAGGCCGGGCTGCCGGTGCTGTCAGTGAGTACAGGATCCTATGACACGGCAAACCAGCTCAACCAGCTGAACAAGGAAATCCCGATTGATGACCGCGAGCGCGCGCAAATCATCACCGACTTTGTTGCCGGCCATCTGGACGCCAACTGGCTGCATCAACGCTGCGGCACCCCGCGGGAAATGCGCCTGACCCCGGCGGTGTTCCGCTATCAACTGATCCAGCGGGCCCAGCAAGCCAACAAGCGCATCGTCCTGCCCGAGGGCAGCGAGCCATTGACCGTGCAGGCGGCTGCCATTTGCCATGCCCGCGGAATTGCCCGCTGCGTATTGCTGGCCAAACCTGAAGAGGTTCTGGCAGTGGCCAAGGCCCACGGTTTCGAGCTGCCTGAGGGGCTGGAGATTCTGGACCCGGATCTGATTCGCGGGCGTTACGTCGAACCGATGGTGGCACTGCGTAAAACCAAAAGTATCAATGCGCCGATGGCCGAGCAACAGCTGGAAGACACCGTGGTGATCGGCACCATGATGCTGGCCCTGGACGAAGTGGACGGGCTGGTTTCCGGGGTTATTCACTCGACCGCCAACACCATCCGCCCGGCCCTGCAACTGATCAAAACGGCACCGGGCTGCACCCTGGTGTCATCGGTGTTCTTCATGCTGTTTCCCGAACAAGTGCTGGTATATGGCGACTGCGTGATGAACCCGCATCCGTCTGCCAGTGAACTGGCCGAAATTGCCTTGCAAAGCGCCGACTCGGCCGCCGCCTTCGGCATTACCCCGCGGGTGGCAATGATCAGCTACTCCAGCGGCGAATCGGCCAGTGGCGAAGAGGTCGAAAAAGTACGCGAAGCCACCCTGCTGGCCCATGAGGCCCAGCATTCATTGCTGATCGACGGGCCTCTGCAATATGACGCCGCTGCCAATGAAGCGGTCGCCAGACAACTGGCCCCCGACAGCAAAGTGGCGGGCCGGGCGACGGTCTTTGTGTTCCCGGACCTGAACACCGGCAACACCACGCACAAGGCGGTACAACGCAGCGCCGATTGCGTCAGCCTTGGGCCTATGCTGCAAGGTCTGCGCAAACCGGTAAATGATCTGCCTCGCGGCGCGCAAGTCGACGACATTGTCTACACCATCGCCCTCACGGCGATTCAAGCCGCCAACCGACCTATGGATGTGTAAATGCTGGATTTCCTGCCTGCGCCGTTACGCGGCGTCATCGCTTCATTGCTACTGGCGATCAACACTATCCTGTGTTGCACGCCGCTGTTCGTAGTTGCCATTTTCAAGCTGTGCCTGCCATTCCCGGCAGCGCAGCGTGTGACCGACGAGTTGATGCGCCGGATCCACGAAGCCTGGGTCAGCAACAATTCGCGCTGGATGGATTTACTGCGCAAGACCCGCTGGCATATCGAAGGCCTTGAGGGGCTGGACTACCAGCACTCCTACCTGATCACCAGCAACCACCAGAGCTGGGTTGACATCATGGTGCTGCAGTACGTGCTCAACAAACGTATTCGTCCGCTCAAGTTCTTCCTCAAGCAGGAGCTGATCTGGGTCCCGGTGATCGGTCTGGCGTGGTGGGCTCTGGGCTTCCCGTTCATGAAGCGCTACACCAAGGCTTACCTGGACAAACACCCGGAGAAAAAAGGCGCGGACCTGGCCACCACCCGTAAAACCTGCGCCAAGTTTAAAAACCAGTCGGTAGCGATTTTCAATTTCGTTGAAGGCACACGCTTTACCGAGGCCAAACACGCGCAGCAGAACTCCCCGTTTCGCTACCTGCTCAAGCCCAAGGCCGGCGGCATTGCCTTTGTCCTGGATGCGATGGGCGAACAGCTGCAATCAATCATCAACGTGACGATCCACTACCCAGGCGGCAGACCGGGTTATTGGGATCTGCTGTGCGGCAACGTGCGGGAGGTGGTGGTGGATTTCGAAGAGCTGAGAATCCCGGCCGGGTTTATCGGTAAAAACTACGACCAGGACCCTGAGTACAAGCGGGCGTTTCAGAGCTGGATCAATACCTTGTGGGAAAACAAGGACCGGCTGCTGGACGAGTTGCATCGCAAATACCCCGGCGCCTGAGCTATCCCCTTGCTCGCGTGCCTGGAATAGATCGCGAGCAAGCTCGCTCCTGCAGAGGGGAAATACACGCGCATAAAAAAGCCCGCCACCGAGTACTCGGTGGCGGGCTTTTTCGTACGGCTTAGATAGCGCCGTGTTTGCGCAACAGTTCCAGTACCAGCTTCACACTTTCATCCAGCGACAGCGATTGCGTATTGACCACCAGATCGGCATTCAACGGCACGTCATACGGGAAAGATTCTCCCGGGATGTTATCGCCACCGGCTGCATACAGCCCTTGCGGGTCACGCTCGGCACATACGGCCGGAGATGCCTGCACATAGACGGTCAGCAGGCGATCATCACCGATCAGTGCCTTGGACTCTTCACGGCCCAGGGCATCCGGAGCCACGAACGCGGCCAGGGTCAACAAACCGGCTTCGTTGAACTGACGCGCCACATGGGCAGCACGACGCCAGTTCTCGGTACGCCCGGCACGATCCTGGGGCAAGCCCTTGTTCAGGTCGTGGCGCAGGTTCTGGCCATCCAGTACGAACACTGCACGCCCCATATCGAACAGCTTGCGCTCAACGGCGTAGGCCAGGGTGCTTTTGCCCGCCCCGGAGAGACCACTGAACAGCACGGTGGCCGGTTGCTGGCCAAAACGCTGGGCCCGCTCCTCGGTGGTCACATGGGCCAGTTCGCCATGATGGGTCGCGCTGCCATGGCTCTGCGGCTGGGCGACAATCATGCCCGCGCCGACGGTGCCGTTGGTCAGGCGATCGATAATAATGAATGAGCCCGTGGTGCGGTTGCTGGCATAGCCATCCAGCGCAATCGGTGCATCGAGGCTGATCCTGACCTTACCGATCTCGTTCAGCTGCAAGGCACTGGCCGGGCCTTCTTCCAGGGTGTTTACATCGACCTTGTTGACGATGCTGGCGATCGAACCCGGCACATAGCTGGTGGCACGCTTGATGTCGTATTTCTTGCCCGGCAACATCGGCTCTTCAGCCATCCACACCAGCATGGCCTCAAAGTTGTCGGTCACCAGCGGCTGGTTGTCGGCATGCACCAACAGGTCGCCACGGGAGATGTCGATTTCGTCTTCCATGGTCAGCGTCACCGCCTGACCCGGACCAGCGTGTTCCAGTTCACCTTCAAAGGTGACGATGGATTTGACCCGGCTGCTCTTGCCCGACGGCAGCACCACAATTTCGTCGCCCTTGCGCACGATGCCGCTGGCCAGCGTACCGGCAAAACCACGGAAGTTCAGGTTGGGACGGTTCACGTACTGCACCGGGAAGCGCAGGTCGGTGAGGTTGCGATCGGCCGCCACTTCAACGGTCTCAAGAATTTCCATCAGCGACTGGCCGGTGTACCACGGCGAGCGCTCGCTTTTGTTCACCACGTTGTCGCCCTTGAGGGCAGACATCGGCACAAAGTGCATGCTGGTGGGCTTCATCTGCAAGCCTTCGGCGAACTTCAGGTAATCGGCCTTGATCGACTCGAAAACACCCTGATCGAAGTCCTTGAGGTCCATCTTGTTGATGGCCACCACGATGTGTTTGATGCCCAGCAACGAAGCGATGAAGCTGTGGCGACGGGTCTGGGTCTGCACGCCGTAACGGGCATCCACCAGAATGATCGCCAGGTCACAGGTCGAAGCACCGGTGGCCATGTTGCGGGTGTACTGCTCATGGCCCGGGGTGTCGGCAATGATGAATTTACGCTTGGCGGTCGAGAAATAACGGTACGCCACGTCAATGGTGATGCCCTGCTCGCGCTCGGCTTGCAGACCGTCCACCAGCAGCGCCAGGTCGATGTCGTCACCGGTGGTGCCGCTCTTTTTCGAGTCACGGGTGATGGCTTCCAGGTGATCTTCGTAGATCATCTTGGAGTCGTGCAGCAGGCGCCCGATGAGGGTGCTCTTGCCGTCGTCGACGTTGCCGCAGGTCAGAAAGCGCAACATCTCTTTGCGCTCGTGCTGGCCCAGGTAGGCGAGGATGTCCTCGCTGATCAAATCAGATACATGCGACATGACAACCCCTTAGAAATAACCCTGACGTTTTTTATCTTCCATCGAGCCGGCACCATCGTGATCGATGACTCGGCCCTGGCGCTCGGAAGTTCGGGTCAGGAGCATTTCCTGGATGATGTCGGTCAGGGTTTCAGCCTCGGACTCCACCGCGCCGGTCAGCGGGTAGCAGCCAAGCGTACGGAAACGGACCTTTTTCTTGACGATGCGAGCCTTGTCTTCGTCAGACAGGTGCTCAAGGATGCGCTCGTCGTCGATCATGATCAGGGTGCCGTTCTTCTCGATCACATCGCGTTCGGCCGCGAAGTACAGGGGCACAATAGGAATGCCTTCGAGATAGATGTACTGCCAGATATCGAGTTCGGTCCAGTTCGACAACGGGAACACGCGAATCGATTCGCCCTTGTTGACGTTGCCGTTGTAAACGTTCCACAACTCGGGGCGCTGGTTTTTCGGATCCCAGCGGTGCTTGCTGTCGCGGAAAGAGTACACGCGCTCTTTGGCACGGGACTTTTCTTCGTCGCGGCGCGCGCCACCAAAGGCGGCATCAAAACCGTATTTGTCCAGCGCCTGCTTGAGACCCTCGGTCTTCATGATATCGGTGTGCTTGGCGCTGCCGTGGGTGAAGGGGTTGATCCCTTGCGCCACGCCGTCCGGGTTGACGTGAGTGATCAGGTCCAGGCCCAGCTCGGCAACCATCTTGTCGCGAAAGCGGTACATCTCCTGGAATTTCCACTGGGTGTCGACATGCATCACCGGAAACGGCAGCTTGCCTGGGAAAAACGCCTTGCGTGCAAGGTGCAACATCACGGCAGAATCTTTACCGATCGAGTACAGCATTACCGGGTTATCGAACTCGGCTGCCACCTCGCGGATGATGTGGATGCTTTCCGCCTCCAGCTGTTTCAGGTGCGTCAGTTTGTCGACCATGGCTACTCACGAAAGCTATCTTATGAACGGCCTGCGGGCCGTGTTCGAGGGGAGAATCCTAGCACAGCGCTCTCTTCTATTGAGGGCGCCAACTAGATCGAAACGGTCTAAGAATAGATCGACGAGTTTGCCTCTTTACCTCTGCTGGAGCGAGCTTGCCTCGCGATGTTTTGATCTTGAAGGCCCGCGGCCAATCGAGTGCCGACCGGCTGCTCCCCAGAGGGCATAAGGGTTAAATCGGGTTCGAACAGTCGATGAACAAATGTTCAAGGGCAAAGCGGCGGGCCAGGTAGTCACCCAGGGCTTGCACACCATAACGCTCGGTGGCGTGATGGCCGGCAGCAATGAAACTGATGTCGTTTTCCCGGGCACTGTGGAAAGTTTGCTCCGACGCTTCGCCGCTCAGGTACAGATCAACCCCGGCCAGTACCGCCTGATCGATGTAACCCTGACCGCCACCGGTACACCAGCCTACGCGGCGAATCATTGCACTGCCTTCAATCAGCAACGGCTCACGGCCAAGGGCTTCTTGCACACGGCGGGCAAAATCACGGGCCGTCACCGGCTCGGCCAAAGAACCCACCAACCCCACCACTTTGGCGTTGTTCGGGTCCAGCGGCCCTTCAACAGTGATGTCCAGCTGCCGCGCCAGTTGCACGTTATTGCCAACTTCGGGGTGCAGGTCGAGGGGCAGGTGATACGCCAGCAGGCTGATATCGTGTTTGAGCAAGGTTTTGAGGCGGCGCTGCTTCATCCCGGTGATGCAGGGGTCTTCGCCCTTCCAGAAGTAACCATGGTGCACCAGCACCAGATCGGCCTGGGCCTCGACTGCCGCATCCAGCAACGCCTGGCTGGCGGTCACGCCGCTGACGATTCGCAGCACTTGTGGCCGGCCCTCGACCTGCAGCCCGTTGGGGCAGTAATCGCTGATTGCAGCGCAGTTCAGGTAACGATTTGCTTCTTCTACCAGTGTGCTCAGGGCAACAGCCATAAAAGACTCCTAAATATAGCGTTCAGAGGCGTTCGGCCCTCGTATAATGGCCGCCATTATGGGCCGTCAAGATGGCTCTGCAACCTTCAGGACTGAGTTCAATGTTTAAGGCTTTGCGTTATTCCGGCTGGCCACTACTGGCGGGCGTGCTTGTCGCCATGCTGATTATTCAGCGCTACCCGCAGTGGGTCGGGTTGCCGAGCCAGGACGTCAATCTGCAGCAGGCCCCGCAAACCACTTACGTGCAGCAGGGCCCGGTCACCTATGCCGACGCCGTGACCCGCGCGGCGCCCGCTGTGGCCAACCTGTACACCACCAAGGTGGTGAACAAAAACGCCAAGCCCCTGTTCGAAGATCCGCAGTTCCGGCACTTCTTCGGCAATAACGCGCCCAAGCAAAAACGCATGGAGTCCAGCCTGGGTTCGGCGGTCATCATGAGCCCCGAGGGCTATTTGCTGACCAACAACCACGTGGTAACGGGCGCCGACCAGATTGTGGTGGCACTCAAGGACGGCCGCGAAACATTGGCCCGGGTGATTGGCAGCGATCCGGAAACAGACCTGGCGGTTCTCAAGATCGATTTGAAAAACTTGCCGGCGATCACCATCGGCCGCTCGGACACCCTGCGCATTGGTGACATCGCCCTGGCGATCGGTAACCCGTTCGGGGTCGGCCAGACCACTACCATGGGCATCATCAGTGCCACCGGCCGCAATCAGTTGGGGCTGAACAACTATGAAGACTTCATTCAGACGGACGCCGCGATCAACCCCGGCAACTCCGGTGGCGCACTGGTGGATGCCAATGGCAACCTGACCGGCATCAACACTGCAATCTTCTCCAAGTCCGGCGGTTCACAAGGCATAGGCTTTGCGATCCCGATCAACCTGGCGATGGAAGTCATGAAGTCGATCATCGAACACGGGCAAGTGATTCGGGGCTGGCTGGGGATTGAGGTGCAGCCGTTGACTGCTGAGCTGGCCGAGTCCTTTGGCCTGGCCGGACGCACAGGGATTGTGGTGGCGGGGATTTTCCGTGACGGCCCGGCGCAGAAAGCCGGCCTGCAACTGGGCGATGTGATCTTGAGCATTGACGGTGCACCGGCCAGCGACGGCCGCCGCTCAATGAATCAAGTGGCGCGCATCAAGCCTTCGGACAAGGTGTCGATAGTCGTCATGCGCAATGGCAAAGAGATCAAGCTCACCGCCGAGGTTGGCCTGCGTCCACCGCAAGAGCAGCCGCCGCAGCAAGAGGAATAACCTGCAGGAGCGACCCTGCTCGCGATCTTTTAAAAACTCGCGAGCAGGAGAGCAGGTTTACAGGTCGGACAAGCCTTCAATCAACGCCGCATTCTGCTCCGGCGTGCCGATAGTGATGCGCAAGAACTGGGCGATGCGCAGTTGCTTGAAGTGACGCACTATCACCCCCTGCTCCCGCAATTTTGCCGCCAGCGCGGCCGCATCATGTTCCGGGTGACGGGCGAAGATGAAGTTCGCCGCCGATGGCAGCACTTCGAACCCCAGCGCCTGTAGCTGCCCGACCACTTGCTCGCGACTGTCGATCACGACTTTGCAGGTGTGCTCGAAATACTCACGGTCTTCGAACGCCGCCGCCGCACCGGCAATCGCCATGCGATCCAGCGGGTAGGAGTTGAAGCTGTTTTTGATCCGCTCCAGCGCCTCGATCAGGTCGGGATGCCCCACCGCCAGCCCTACACGCAAACCGGCCAGCGAGCGGGACTTGGACAGGGTTTGCGTCACCAGCAGGTTCGGGTAGCGGTCGACCAGGCTGATGGCCGTCTCGCCGCCAAAGTCGATATAGGCCTCATCCACGACCACCACGGAATCCGGGCTGGCCTTGAGTATTTGCTCAATGGCATCCAGTGCCAGCAGGCAGCCGGTCGGAGCATTGGGGTTGGGGAAGATGATGCCGCCATTGGGCCTGGCGTAATCCGCAGGCTGGATCTGGAACTGTTGGTCCAGCGGCACCGCGTCGAACTCTATGCCATACAGGCCGCAGTAAACCGGATAGAAGCTGTAGCTGATGTCCGGGAACAGCAGCGGCTTGTCGTGCTGAAACAAACCGTTGAAAACATGGGCCAGCACTTCGTCAGAGCCGTTACCCACAAACACCTGGCCGGTCTGCACGCCGTAATACTCGGCAACCGCCTGTTTGAGCAGGTCACTGTTCGGGTCCGGGTACAGGCGCAGGTTGTCGTTTATCTGCGCCTGCATCGCTGTCAGCGCTTTTGGCGAAGGGCCATAGGGGTTTTCGTTGGTGTTGAGCTTGACCAGTCTGGCCAGCTTAGGTTGTTCGCCCGGCACGTAAGGCACCAGTTCTTTAACGAACGGACTCCAGAATTTACTCATGCTTATTGCCCCTGTTCGCTGTCAGCAATGATCCGGTATTCGGCACTACGGGCGTGGCCGGTCAGTGATTCTCCACGGGCGAGAATCGAGGCCGTCTTGCCCAGATCGGAAGCGCCCTGCTCGGAGCAGAAGATGATCGAGGAGCGCTTCTGGAAGTCATACACACCCAGGGGCGAAGAGAAACGCGCGGTACCGGACGTAGGCAATACGTGGTTGGGACCGGCGCAATAGTCGCCCAGCGCCTCGGAGGTGTGACGGCCCATAAAGATCGCACCGGCGTGGCGGATCTGCGGCAGCCAGGCTTGCGGGTCGGCAACCGACAACTCAAGGTGCTCCGGGGCGATGCGGTTGGCTACGTCTATGGCTTGCTGCATGTCATTGACCAGAATCAGCGCACCACGACCATTGATCGAAGTGTTGATGATCTCGGCCCGCTCCATGGTTGGCAGCAGTTTGGCGATGCTGGCCGCCACCTTGTCGAGGAACTCGGCGTCGGGGCTGACCAGAATCGCTTGCGCATCTTCGTCATGCTCGGCCTGGGAGAACAGGTCCATGGCGATCCAGTCCGGATCCGTCTGGCCATCGCACACCACCAGGATCTCCGAAGGGCCGGCGATCATGTCGATGCCGACCTGACCGAACACGTGGCGCTTGGCAGTGGCAACGTAGATGTTGCCGGGGCCGACCACCTTGTCGACTTTTGGCACGCTTTCGGTGCCGTAGGCCAATGCCGCAACCGCCTGGGCGCCGCCGATGGTGAACACCCGGTCGACACCGGCGATACAGGCAGCTGCCAGTACCAGTTCATTGAGTTCGCCACGGGGCGTCGGCACGACCATCACCACTTCGGTGACGCCTGCCACCTTGGCCGGAATCGCGTTCATCAATACCGACGACGGGTACGACGCCTTGCCGCCCGGTACGTACAGGCCGGCACGATCCAGTGGCGTGACTTTCTGGCCCAGCACCGTGCCGTCGGCTTCGGTGTAGCTCCAGGATTCCTGCTTCTGTTTTTCGTGGTAGCTGCGAACCCGTTGCGCGGCTTTTTCCAGCGCTTCACGCTGAGGGGCCGTGATGCGGGTCAGTGCCAGCTCAAGGCGTTCGCGGGGCAGGATCAAGTCCGCCATCGACTTGACGCTCAGCCCGTCAAAACGCTGGGTGAACTCAACCAGTGCGGCGTCACCGCGTTCGCGTACGGCTTTGATGATGTCGAGCACACGCTGGTTGACCGAGTCGTCAGACACACTTTCCCAGCTCAGCAGATGATCCAGATGCTGCGCGAAGTCCGGGTCAGCAGCGTTGAGTCGGCGAATTGCAGTGGGAGCGGTCATAGCGAGGGCCTCGGAAATTGGCGAATGCTTAGAGTTTATGGTTTTGCACAGCACAGGCACCGCAAGACTACCAAGCCATCCGCGCGGGTACCTGAGATTTCTGGCTATTACACGGATGGATGGGCGCGACTTCAGGGTAAAGACCCCGGGCCGCGCAGGTGAGTCAGCCGCGGTGTCGCGATTCCACTGCTTTGCGCAGGGTGTCGATCAGGGCTTGAATACGGGCGTGCTGCATCTTCATCGAAGCCTTGTTGACCACCAGACGGGAGCTGATGGCGGCAATGAATTCCTGGGGTTCCAGGCCATTGGCACGCAAGGTGTTACCGGTATCGACCACGTCGATGATCTTGTCGGCCAGGCCAATCAGCGGGGCCAGCTCCATCGAGCCATAGAGCTTGATGATGTCGACCTGACGGCCTTGTTCGGCGTAGTAACGCTTGGCGACATTGACGAACTTGGTTGCTACGCGCAGCCGGCCTTTGGGCTCGGCAGCCCCGATGGCACCGGCAGTCATCAGTTTGCACTGGGCAATCTGCAGGTCCAGCGGCTCGTAGAGGCCCTGGCCACCGTACTCCATCAACACGTCTTTACCGGCCACACCGAGGTCGGCCGCGCCATGCTCTACATAGGTCGGCACGTCAGTGGCGCGGACGATCAGCAGGCGGACGTCGGGCTGGGAGGTCGGGATGATCAGCTTGCGGCTTTTGTCCGGATTCTCGGTCGGCACAATACCTGCTTCAGCCAGAAGCGGCAGGGTGTCGTCAAGGATACGGCCCTTGGACAGTGCAATGGTCAACATGGGAAACGTAAGTCCTTATCAGGGTACTTATGTCCGGACACAAGCGGTGCCGGACATGCATCGAGCCTGATAATCAGGCTCGACTTGAACGATTCGAGGCCGGGTAAGGTAACGCTTGCAAGCCGTTACGTCACCTGGCGGCTGGACACCATCCCTGTGCCCATGATGCCAAATACCAGAAACTAGCCCGGAACGCGGCGGATTTTGGCACCCAGCATTTGCAATTTTTCTTCGATGCACTCGTAGCCGCGGTCTATGTGGTAGATGCGATCGATCAGAGTGTCACCTTCGGCGACCAGCGCCGAGATCACCAGGCTGGCCGATGCCCGCAGGTCGGTCGCCATGACTGGCGCGCCTTTGAGGGTTTCGGTACCGGTGACAATGGCCGTGTTGCCTTCGACCTGGATCTTGGCGCCCATGCGATGCAGTTCGTATACGTGCATGAAGCGGTTTTCGAAGATGGTCTCGATCACTGCACCCGTGCCTTCGGCAATGGCGTTAAGCGAAATGAACTGCGCCTGCATGTCGGTCGGGAACGCCGGGTACGGTGCAGTACGCACGTTCACCGCTTTCGGGCGCTTGCCGTGCATGTTCAGCTCGATCCAGTCTTCACCGGTGGTGATCTCGGCGCCAGCTTCCTTGAGTTTTTCAAGAACTGCTTCGAGGATGGTCGGATCAGTGTCCTTGACCTTGACCCGGCCACCGGTCACTGCAGCAGCCACCAGGTAAGTACCGGTTTCGATACGGTCCGGCATTACTTTGTAAGTGGTCGGGTGCAGCTTCTCAACGCCATCAATGGTGATGGTGTCGGTACCTGCACCGCTGACCTTGGCGCCCATGGCGTTCAGGAAGTTGGCCAGGTCGACGACTTCAGGCTCGCGGGCAGAGTTCTGCAGAACGCTGCGGCCCTTGGCCAGTGCGGCGGCCATCATGATGTTCTCGGTACCGGTTACGCTGACGGTATCGAAGAAGAAGTTGGCACCGCGCAAGCCGCCTTCTGGCGCCTTGGCTTTGATGTAACCGCCTTCGACATCGATTTCTGCGCCCATGGCTTCAAGGCCACGGATGTGCAGGTCGACCGGACGCGAACCGATTGCGCAACCGCCTGGCAACGCAACTTCAGCGTAGCCAAAACGGGCAACCATCGGGCCCAGTACCAGGATCGACGCACGCATGGTTTTAACCAGTTCGTACGGAGCCACCAGGGTTTTGATGGTATTCGGGTTGATTTCGACGCTGAGTTTTTCATCGATCACAGGCTCGATGCCCATGCGACCGAACAACTCGATCATGGTGGTGATGTCGTGCAAGTGCGGCAAGTTGGCAACGGTAACCGGGCCATCGCACAGCAGGGTTGCAGCAAGAATTGGCAGAGCGGAGTTTTTCGCCCCGGAAATGCGGATTTCGCCATCAAGACGAGCACCACCGGTAATAATCAATTTATCCATAACAATCTCGACGCCAATGGGCTCAGGGGGCTCAGGTGCGCTCGGCCCAGGCCGCGCTGCTGAAGAATTTCATAGTGACCGCGTGGATACTGCCATCAGCAATCCAAGGGTTCAAATGGGCATAGATGCTTTGTTGACGCTTAACCGGGCTCAAGGCCACCAGTTCGTCACTAATCACGTTCAGCTGAAAGTTGCAGCCTTCGCCCTCAACTTCTACCTGGGTTCCAGGCAGCTTTCCTTCAAGAAAGCTCTTCACTTCTACGGCCTGCATGCTCAACCTCAATCGGCGCCTGATGCGCGCGGGTCGGCCATCATACAAAAAAGCCCCGCGCCTGCGAACCCCACTTAACAGGACTCTGACGGGGGGCTTTTCTATAAATGGCTATTAATGATGTGCCAGCAACTCGGTCAAGCCCGAGACCTGGGCGATTTCGCGCATGTCTTCGGGCATTGCCTTGATGCTCAATGGCTTGTTCAGGGCTTGTGCATCACGGATGTAACAGAGCAGCAGCGACAAACCGACGCTGCTGGATTTGGTGACCGCCGAGCAATCCACCACCAGGGTCTTGGCCAGAGCCTTTTTGATCAGGGCCTGACCTTCCTTGCGCAAGCGAGGGCCGGTCTGATAGTCGAGTACGCCGCTGAGGCGCAACTCGCTTTCGCCGGCCAGGGTCACTGCCGCCTCACTCATTGGCCGGCAGCCTTGGGAGCTGCTTGATCGGTAACTTGCTTGGCCTTGGCAACTTCGCCTGCCCAGTTATCGATGGTCTTGTCCAGATTGTTGCCATTGCGCTGCATGGCGTCGGCGAACTGGTCACGGAACAGCTTGCCAATATTGATACCGTTGATGATCACGTTACGGACTTTCCACTCGCCGTTGACCTTGTTAAGGGTGTAGGACAGCGGATAAATCGCGCCCTTGTCGCCCTTCACCGTCATGTCGACGCTGGTGCGATCGCCACTTTCATCCTTGGCCGGCGACACGGTAATGCCTTCGTTCTTGAACTCGAGCAAGGCATTGCCATAGAACTGCATCAGGCTGCGCTTGAAGTTTTCCTGGAAGCGCTGCATTTGCGCCGGGGTGGCGTTACGCGAGTACTTCACGGTCATGATGCTTTTGGAAATACCGTCGACGTCCACCACAGGCCCGACAATGCCGTTAAGGGCATCGTAGAACTTGCTCGGGTTGGTCTTGTACAGCTCTTTATTGGCGGACAGGTCTGCCAGCAAGCGGTTGGTGGTATCTGAAACGATGTCGTGGGCAGACTGCCCCGGAGCAGCATTTGCCACCAAAGGAAGGGCTGCTGCCAGAATTACCAGCAGGCCACGGCGCAAGAGAGAAATCATCTAAAAGCTCCTTATTTGGCTTCTTTGCTAACGGTGTTGAGCAGGAATTTCCCGATCAGATCTTCAAGGACCAACGATGATTGCGTGTCATGGATGGTGCCACCATCTTTGAGCACAGCGTCTTCGCCGCCGACGCTGATACCGATGTATTTCTCCCCCAGCAAGCCAGCCGTGAGAATAGACGCTGTCGAATCGGTCGGCAGGTTATCCACGCTCTTTTCGAGCTGCAGGGTGACCCGGGCAGTGAAGTTGTCCCGGTCCAGATCAATTGCCGTGACCTTGCCGATGGTCACGCCCGCCATGGTGACTTTGGCGCGCACGGTAAGACCGGCAATATTGTCGAAGTAGGCGTAGAGCTTGTAGGTGTCGGTGCTGGCGGTCGGGGACAGTCCACTGACTCGCAGGGCAAGCAACAACAAAGCCAGGATGCCAGCCAGCAAAAACAGGCCGACACCGATTTCCATGGTGCGGTTTTGCATCAGAAATCTCCAAACATCAAGGCAGTCAAAATAAAGTCCAGCCCGAGGACTGCCAACGAGGCATACACCACGGTCTTGGTAGTGGCACGGCTGATCCCCTCTGAAGTGGGCTCACAGTCATAACCTTGGAACACGGCAATCCAGGTCACCACAAAGGCAAAAACGATGCTTTTGATGATCCCGTTAAGTACGTCACCACTGAAGGTTACGCTGTTTTGCATGTTGGCCCAGTATGAGCCGTCGTAGACGCCCAGCCAGTCAACCGCGACCCACGAACCACCCCAGATCCCGACCACGCTGAAGATCATCGCCAGTATCGGCAGGGAAATGAACCCGGCCCACAAGCGCGGGGCAATGATGTATTTAAGCGGGTCGACCCCGATCATTTCCAGGCTGGACAGTTGTTCGCTGGATTTCATGTTGCCAATCTCGGCGGTCAGGGCAGAGCCCGCACGCCCGGCAAACAACAGCGCAGTGACCACCGGCCCGAGTTCACGCAGAAGCGTCAGGGCAACCATCTGCCCGACCGCCTGCTCGGAGCCGTAGCTGGACAGGATACTGAAGCCTTGCAGCGCCAGGACCATGCCGATGAACACACCGGACACCACGATAATCACCAGCGACATGACGCCCACGGAGTGCAGCTGCTTGAGCAACAGTCCGAACCCGCCACCAATGCCGCCACGCCCCAGCAAAGAATGAAAGAGGAATATCCCCGAACGGCCCAGTACCGAGACGATATCGATACCGGCCCGGCCGAATAGTCCGACACGATCCATAATTGAATGCTTGCGCATCAGCGCTTCCCCAGAAGATCGGTTCGGTAGTCCGACGCCGGAAAGTGAAACGGAACAGGACCATCCGGGTCGCCGTTCATGAACTGACGAATACGCGGGTTATCGGCGTTCATCAACTCTTCGGGCGTACCCTGCCCCAGCACCTGACCATCGCCGACTACATACAGATAGTCAGCGATACTCGCTGTTTCAGCCAGGTCGTGAGAAACCACGATGCTGGTGATGCCCAAGGCATCATTGAGCAGACGAATCAGGCGAACCAGAACCCCCATTGCGATGGGGTCCTGCCCGACAAAAGGTTCGTCATACATCAGGATCTGCGGGTCCAGGGCAATCGCACGCGCCAGGGCAACCCGGCGCTTCATGCCGCCAGACAACTCGTCGGGCATCAGATCAATGGCTCCGCGCAGTCCCACCGCCTGCAATTTAAGCAGCACGATGTCGCGAATCATTTCTTCCGGCAACTGGGTGTGAACCCGTAGCGGGAAGGCCACATTCTCGAATACGTCCAGGTCGGTGAACAACGCCCCGCTTTGAAACAACACCCCCATGTGCTTACGGGCATCGAACAGATCACTGCGCGACAACGTCGGCAGGTTCTGACCGTTGACCCACACCTCACCGCTGCTGGGACGCAGTTGCATTCCCATCAAACGTAAAAGGGTGGTCTTGCCGCAGCCGGAAGGCCCCATGATTCCCGTGACTTTGCCACGCGGAATCAGAATATCGACATTATTGAAGATGCTGCGCGTACCGCGCTTGAAGGACACTCCCTTCAGCTCGACCGCGTAGGCGTTATCGGCGCTCATCTAAACTCCTTGCGATGCAGCCTCTGCCTCTCACCCGGACACTTTGCCCCTTTATCGGGAGGCGCGTTCCCTGAGCGGGCCGAACTGGCGGCGAACTATAGCACTGCTGATAGTGACCGCCCAAGGCCGAAGGAGTGCCGTATCAGGTTCCAGACAGCGAAATAAATTCGATTCAGCTGTAATCCCGGCAGTAGTTTGTAGCGCAGACAACAAAGCACGACGATCTAGCGTGAGGGAATTGCGCATTACCGCTATAATCTTTGCCTTTTCTCAGGCTATCTGACTTCAAACATGAGCCAATCCAGCGACCTGATCCAATCTGCTCAGCGTACCATCCGCCTCGAACTGCAAGCCGTAGAAGGTTTGCTGGCTCATATCGACGCAGACTTCGTACGCGCTTGCGAGATGATTTTGGCCAGCAAGGGCCGGGTAGTCGTGGTCGGCATGGGCAAGTCCGGGCATATCGGCAACAAAATTGCTGCGACTCTGGCCAGCACCGGTACCACCGCTTTTTTCGTCCATCCGGCCGAAGCCAGCCATGGCGACATGGGCATGATTACCCGAGATGACATTATTCTCGCGCTGTCCAACTCGGGGTCGACTGCAGAGATCGTCACCCTGCTGCCCCTGATCAAGCGTTTGGGTATCCAGTTGATCTGCATCACCGGCAACCCCGAGTCGCCACTGGCCAAAGCCGCCGATGTCAGCCTGGACGCCCGCGTGGCTCAGGAGGCCTGCCCGTTGAACCTGGCACCGACCTCCTCGACTACTGCCGCGCTGGTGCTGGGTGATGCTCTGGCCATAGCCTTGCTCGAAGCCCGTGGCTTTACCGCTGAGGACTTTGCCTTTTCGCATCCCGGTGGAGCCCTGGGCCGCCGCCTGCTGCTGAAAGTCGAAAACGTCATGCACTCGGGCGCAGACTTGCCGCAGGTTGTCCGCGGCACGCTGCTCAAGGATGCATTGATGGAAATGACGCACAAAGGTCTCGGCATGACCGTGGTTATAGAAGAAGATGGTCGCCTGGCCGGAATCTTCACTGACGGTGACTTGCGCAGAACCCTGGATCGCGAAATCGATATCCGCAACGCAAGCATTGATGCAGTCATGACCCCCCATGGCAAAACCGCACGGGCCGACATGCTCGCCGCCGAAGCCTTGAAAATCATGGAAGACCACAAAATCAACGCACTGGTTGTAGTCGACAAGGAAGACCGGCCGGTTGGTGCCTTGAACATGCACGACTTGCTACGCGCAGGAGTGATGTAATGACCCTTGAACTACTCAAGCGCGGCAAAGACATAAAACTTGCCATTTTCGACGTTGACGGGGTTTTGACCGACGGCCGCCTGTACTTCCTTGAAGACGGCAGCGAGTTCAAGACCTTCAACACGCTGGACGGTCTGGGTATCAAGATGCTGATGGCCGCCGGGGTTCAGACCGCGATTATCAGCGGCCGTAAAACCCCGGTGGTTGAACGTCGCGCACAAAACCTGGGGATCGCGCACCTGTATCAGGGGCGCGAAGACAAGTTGGTGGTATTGGACGAGCTTCTTGGCCAACTCAACCTAAGCTATGAACAGGTCGCCTATTTGGGCGATGATCTGCCTGATTTACCGGTTATCCGCCGAGTTGGTCTGGGCATGGCAGTTGCCAATGCTGCCAGCTTTGTTCGCGAGCACGCCCATGGCGTCACTCAGGCACGAGGCGGAGAAGGTGCCGCACGCGAATTCTGCGAGTTGATTTTGCGCGCTCAAGGCCGTCTAGACGCGGCCCACGCAGCCTACCTATAGAGTTTTCCATGCTGAGCAAAAAGATCCGTAACATCCTGTTATTCACGGTCATTGCTGCGTTGTTCGCATCAGTTGGCTACTGGAATATCAGCCCCGAACGTTTTCTCGACACCCCTAAAGCGGCCGTCGATGAAAGCGCTATCGACTATTACGCGCTTAATGCGCGCAGCCTGCAGTTCTTGCCGGACGGCAAACTGCAGTATGAAATGACATCCGACAAAATCGAGCATGTGCTGTCATCGGAAGTCACCCTGATGACCAAGCCCGACCTGCAAATGTACCGCGGCACGGCCTTCCCGTGGCACGTACAGAGCGAGCGCGGAGAAGTTAATCCGGACGGCACCGAGGTCGAGCTGATCGACTCGGTACGTGTGGCCCGCACAGATGAAAAAAATCGCACTACGGTTATTACCAGTTCCCGCATGACTGTATTCCCCCAGAAGCAATATGCGCAGACCGAGCGAGACGTTAGAATCGACGGCGCTGGCGGCGTAACAACTGGCAAGGGCATGAAAGCATATTTGAAAGACGGCAGGATGGACCTGCTGTCCAACGTAAGAGGACAGTATGAGTCTCGTTAAATCCCTCCCTTTATTGCTCAGCCTGAGCGCAGCACTGGGAAGCGTGAGCGCCTGGGCTCTGCCGAACGATAACGAACAGCCAATCCGCATCCAGGCCAATGAAGCCCAGCTGGATGACAAACAAGGCGTCGCGACCTACAAGGGCGATGTAATCATCACCCAGGGCTCGATGAAAATCACCGGCAACACCGTCACTATTACCCGCAATGCTGCGGGTGAAATTGATATCGTGACCTCAGTCGGCAACCTGGCCTATTTCGAGCAGCTGCAAAAAGCAACCGACTCCAAGCCGGTTCAGGCCTACGCCGTAACCATTCAGTACCATGCGCCGCAAAACCGCATTGTGCTGATCGACAAGGCCAAGGTCATCAACGACGGCAACACCACCGAAGGCGAGAAGATCGTCTATGACACGGTGAAACAGGTCGCAAACGCCGGACGCGCCAATGGCTCCACAGTCACCGCACCACGCCCGCGCATCGACATGGTGATCCAGCCGAAGAAGAAAACCGACCAGCAGAAGGCCCAGTAATGGCAACCCTCAAAGCCCAGCATTTGGCTAAAAGCTACAAGAGTCGCCAGGTGGTACGTGATGTCAGCCTGTCAATCGACAGCGGGCAAATCGTGGGTTTGCTCGGCCCTAACGGTGCAGGCAAGACCACATGCTTCTACATGATTGTCGGCCTGGTCCAGGCTGACCAGGGACGCGTACTGATCGACGACCTGGATGTCAGCCACCAGCCCATGCACGGCCGCGCACGCGCCGGCATCGGTTACCTGCCCCAGGAAGCCTCGATCTTTCGCAAGCTTTCGGTCGCCGATAACATCATGGCGATCCTCGAAACGCGCAAAGAACTCGACAAGGCCGGTCGTCGCAAGGAACTCGAAAGCCTGCTGCAGGAGTTCCACATCAGCCACATCCGCGACAGCCTCGGCATGAGCCTGTCCGGTGGTGAGCGACGCAGGGTCGAAATCGCCCGGGCACTGGCAACCGCCCCGAAATTCATCCTGCTCGACGAACCCTTTGCCGGCGTTGACCCGATATCTGTGGGCGACATCAAGCAAATCATTCATCACCTCAAGGCCAAGGGCATTGGCGTACTGATCACCGATCACAACGTCCGTGAAACCCTCGACATCTGCGAAACCGCCTACATCGTCAACGATGGGCAGTTGATAGCCGAAGGTGATGCTGAAACCATTCTGGCCAATGAATTGGTCAGAGAAGTGTATCTGGGCCACGAGTTCCGCCTGTAAGGCCAGATGCATCGCGAATTTCCGGGCGCCAAGGACAGCAAAAAGTCGTCACGACTTTTATTACCTTGGTGCTCTAGGCAAACGCACCGGTTTCAGGCATATAATTTGCTTATGTTTGGCGCTCACGCGCCTTGGTAGTGGATGGCGCCATGCGCGCCGGCGAATAAGGTCTTAAGCCCCAGCCATGAAACCATCGCTAGTCCTGAGAATGGGCCAGCAGCTGACGATGACACCGCAGCTGCAACAGGCCATCCGCCTGCTCCAATTGTCGACCCTGGACCTGCAACAGGAGATCCAGGAGGCTCTGGAATCCAATCCGATGCTCGAGCGCCAGGAAGACGGCGACGACTTCGACAATTCAGATCCTTTAGCCGACAACATTGAGCAAAAACCCAACAGCGACATCCAGGAACCTTCCTATCAAGAGTCCGCGCCTACTGTGGACAACCTGGAAGAAGGCGACTGGAGCGAACGCATTCCCAATGAGCTACCCGTCGACACAGCCTGGGAAGACGTTTATCAAACCAGCGCCAGCAGCCTGCCCAGCAACGATGATGACGAATGGGACTTCACCACCCGCACCTCGGCCGGTGAGAGCCTGCAAAGTCACCTGTTGTGGCAACTGAACCTGGCACCGATGTCCGACACCGACCGACTGATCGGCGTCACCCTCATCGACTGCATCAACAACCAGGGCTATCTCGACGAAACTCTCGAAGAGATCCTTGAGGCGTTCGATCCCGAGCTGGACATTGAACTCGATGAAATCGAAGCCGTTCTGCACCGTATCCAGCAATTCGAACCGGCCGGCATTGGTGCGCGCAACCTGAGCGAGTGCCTGCTGCTGCAATTGCGCCAGCTACCGGCCAACACGCCCTGGTTGAACGAAGCCAAGCGCCTGGTAACCGATTACATCGACCTGCTGGGCGCCCGCGACTACAGCCAGCTCATGCGCCGCATGAAGCTCAAAGAAGACGAACTGCGCCAGGTCATCGAACGGGTACAGAGCCTTAATCCACGTCCGGGGTCGCAGATCGAATCCGGCGAAGCCGAATACGTCGTGCCTGACGTGATCGTTCGTAAAGACAACGAACGCTGGCTGGTCGAGCTTAACCAGGAGTCGGTACCGCGCCTGCGGGTCAACCCGCAATACGCAGGATTCGTTCGTCGTGCCGACACCAGCGCCGACAACACCTTCATGCGCAATCAGCTGCAAGAAGCGCGCTGGTTCATCAAAAGCCTGCAGAGCCGCAACGAAACCCTGATGAAAGTGGCGACCCAGATCGTGGAGCATCAGCGCGGTTTTCTGGAGTATGGCGACGAGGCAATGAAACCTTTGGTACTGCATGACATTGCAGAAGCCGTCGGCATGCACGAATCAACCATTTCCCGGGTCACCACCCAGAAATTCATGCATACCCCGCGGGGCATTTATGAATTGAAGTACTTTTTTTCCAGTCACGTCAGCACCTCCGAAGGGGGTGAATGCTCGTCCACTGCGATACGCGCCATCATCAAAAAACTGGTGGCGGCTGAAAATCAGAAAAAGCCGTTGAGTGACAGCAAGATCGCTGGTTTACTGGAGGCACAAGGTATTCAGGTGGCCCGTCGCACCGTCGCCAAGTACCGCGAATCCTTAGGGATAGCGCCTTCGAGCGAACGCAAGCGTTTGATGTAAGCCACGGGCCACAGCGTTTCAGTGGCAGGCTGGTCGGCCTGCCACTTTATGCAATGGCAACAGAAGGAGAAACTGCATGCAAGTCAACATCAGTGGACAACATCTGGAAGTCACCCAAGCGCTCCGCGACTCGATCAACGAAAAATTCGCACGGCTGGAACGTCACTTCGACAAGATCACCAATGTGCAGGTGATTCTCTCTGTTGAAAAACTAAAACAGAAAATCGAGGCCACCCTCAACATTCACGGTGGCGAAGTTGTCGCCAATGCCGTCGATCCAGACATGTATGCGGCCATTGACAGCCTCTACGACAAGCTTGATCGCCAACTGAAAAAGCATAAGGAAAAGACCCAAAGCCTGCTCCAGGGCGCCACGGGTCGTTAATACTCCATAACCATGATTCGACTTGAAAATATCCTGACCCCCGGCCGTTCCTTGGTGAACGCGCCGGGCGGCAGTAAAAAGCGCGCACTCGAACAAATTGCCACCCTGATCAGCCGCGAAGTGCCGGGTCTGGAAATGCAAGATGTCTTCGAGAGCCTTATTGCCCGTGAAAAACTGGGATCCACCGGTTTTGGTAACGGCATCGCCATCCCCCATTGCCGCCTCAAGGGCTGCGAGTCGCCTGTCAGTGCCTTGCTACATCTTGACGCTCCCATAGATTTCGACGCCATCGATGGCGCGCCGGTCGACCTGTTGTTCGTTTTGCTGGTGCCAGAAGCTGCTACCGACGCACACCTGGAACTGCTGCGGCAGATCGCCAGCATGCTCGACCGCAAAGATGTGCGTGAACGATTACGCAGCGCACCCAGTAACGAAGCGCTGTATCAGGTTGTTCTGGACGTACAGAACGGTTAATTATCATGCGCCTAGTCATTGTCAGCGGACGCTCCGGCTCCGGTAAAAGCACCGCCCTCGCCGTCCTCGAAGATAACGGTTTCTATTGCATCGACAACCTGCCCGCCGGCTTGCTGCCAGAGCTGGCGGAACGTGCACTGATTCATACTGAACTGGCACAGCCGCTGGTGGCGGTATCGATCGATGCGCGAAACCTGCCAAGCCATTTGTCACGCTTTCCGCAATTGCTTGAAGAAGTGCGCAACCGGCATATCCAGTGCGATGTTCTGTACCTCGACGCCGATGAAGAAACCTTGCTCAAGCGCTTCTCGGAAACCCGTCGGCGGCATCCACTGAGCAGCGCGAGCCGTTCACTGGCCGAGGCCATTCGTGATGAGAGCCAGTTGCTCGGGCCCATTGCCGACCTTGCCGACCTGACGATCAACACCACCAATCTGAACCTGTATCAGCTGCGCGACACCATCAAGCTGCGCCTGCTGAACAAGCCTGAACCCGGCACCGCCTTTCTGGTCGAGTCGTTTGGCTTCAAGCGCGGCATGCCGGTCGATGCCGACCTGGTATTTGACGTGCGTTGCTTGCCCAACCCCTACTGGAAGCCCGAACTGCGCGAGCTGTCAGGGCTGGATCAGCCCGTTGCGGATTACCTGGCAGCGCAGCCTGATGTCGAAGAGATGTTCCAGGACATCTCCAGCTACCTGCTCAAATGGCTACCCCGCTTCGCCGCCAGCAACCGCGCCTATGTCACCATAGGGATCGGCTGCACTGGCGGTCATCACCGCTCGGTGTATCTGACCGAGCGACTCGGCAAATGCCTGCAACAAACTCTGAAGAATGTCCAGGTTCGCCACCGCGACCTTACTTGAAAGGATCAACCCCGCGATGCCTGCACTGGAAATTGAAATCATCAACAAGCTGGGCTTGCACGCTCGGGCATCCGCCAAGTTCGTAGGCATAGCCGGACAGTTTCCATGCCAGGTAAGAGCAGGACGTACCGCAGAATCCATGGTCGATGGTAAAAGCATCATGGCCATGATGATGCTGGCCGCTGGCAAGGGCACAAAGATCCACCTCAAGACCGAGGGCGAACAAGAGCAGGAAGCACTGGATGCACTGGTCAAACTCATCAACAACTACTTTGACGAGGGCGAATAGCCAATTGCAGGAGCGCCGCTAGACGCTCCCCCGGCAGTTTGCAGCGTTTACCCCAACGCCGTATCCATCACCATCATCAAGCAGAACCCGACGCATAACCCCAGGCTTGCAAGCTTCTCGTGACCATTGCGCCGCGACTCGGGGATCACTTCTTGCGTCACCACCAGCAACATGGCTCCGGCTGCCAGCGCCAGGCCCAGTGGCAACAACACCTCGGCCAAATTCACCAGCCAGGCACAGAGCAGCGCAAATACCGGTTCGACCAGACCGGAAGCGGCGCCAATCAGGAATGCCTTGACCCGCGACATCCCGGCACCCGCCAACACTAATGCGATCACCAGACCTTCCGGCACATCCTGCAGGGCGATGCCCATCGCCAGGCTATCGGCATCCGGCATGCCTCCCCCTGCCGACACCCCGACCGCCATTCCTTCAGGAATGTTGTGCGCCACAATCGCAATGACAAACAACCAGATACGTGGCGCAATCAGCGGCTCGCCAGGCCGGTTGAGGAACATCTCCGGCCCCGCTCCGCTGACCTTGCGATCGAGCAAAAACAGACAGAACGCTCCCAGCAGGATGCCCGCGCTGACCAGCCCGCTCGACGCCCATGATGACAACCCCAGGCTTTGGGCCGACGCAATGCCGGGCACAACCAGCGAGAAAGCCGTGGCTGCCAGCATCACCCCGGCCCCGAAGCCCAACAAGGTATCGCTCACCGCCACCGGCATTTTGCGGATGACCAGTACCGGTACTGCGCCTAAAGCGGTGCCCAGCGCGCAGAGCGATCCACCCTGCAACGCCCGCAACATTCTTGGCTCAAGGTCCAGCCAGAGCAGTCCCTTGGCCACCAACAAGGCCGTGCCCGCCAACAGCAAGAGCATGCCGAGGGCATAACGGAACATCCGCACCCCGCCGACTGCCAATATTTGCGTGCCCATAATCGGCCCGAATCCTTTTAAGTAGGCTCAGGCAATCGCTGCTTGATACCGGCGCGCCACTTCTGGCCAATTGATCACGTTGTAAAACGCATTGATGTATTCCGGACGGCGATTCTGATAGCGCAGGTAGTAAGCGTGCTCCCATACGTCGAGCCCCAGAATCGGGGTGTTGCCATTCATCAGCGGGCTGTCCTGGTTGCCGCTGCTTTCCACCACCAGGGTCTTTTGCGGGGTCACGCTCAACCATGCCCAACCGCTGCCAAAACGGGTCAGGGCGGCCTTGGTGAAGTTCTCCTTGAACAGTTCCAGGCCACCCAGTTGCTGATCAATCGCCTTGGCCAGCGCACCGTCCGGATTACCGCCGCCCTGCGGGCTCATGACTTGCCAGAACAGCGAGTGATTGGCATGTCCGCCACCCTGGTTGATGACTGCGGCCCGCAGCTTTTCCGGCAGTTGCTGAACTCCGGCGAGCAATTTTTCAACCGGCCACTGCGCCCATTCAGTCCCTTCCACTGCGGCATTCAGGTTGTTGATATAGGTCTGGTGATGCTTGGTGTAGTGAATCTCCATGGTTTGCGCATCGATATGCGGCTCAAGTGCGTCGTAGGCATAAGGCAAGGCAGGCAAGGTAAAAGTCATATCAATGTGCTCCTGGATGATGGCCGCTGACTGTTGAAAACCCGTGACCGGACTGCGCCACGGGTCTTTTGAGCAACAGATTGGAACGCGGGTATTCGCCGTGATCGCTGATGAAGTTCAAAAGCTCGACATAGGTTTTGCTGCTCTGACGCAGCGCTGCTTCTCGCAATGCCGGCCCCAGACGCGGGTTCTGCATGGTTTGCAACAAGCGCTGGTGAATGGCGCAGAGGTACTCGACGCTCTCCTCTGGCTGATTGAGGCGCAGATGCAAATCTGCCAGGTTGTGGTGCGAAATAACGCAGGCCGCCACCGCCTCATCGGCATCACTCCAGCGCTCGAGCAGTACCTGGGCCAGCGCAAGCGCTTGCAGATAATGCTCGCGGGCATCGACCAGCTCGCCCTCAGCGAAACAGCGATTGGCTCTTTCGATCGTGCGTTTCCAGTGCTCCATGTGAACCTCCAGGCGAGGGGTTAAACGCCGCCGGCTGTCAGCTTCTCGGGATCGAGCAAGACTTCAAGCTGGCTGCGTGGCAGATCTGTGTATTCAAGGGCAACGTCTATCACCGGGCGCCCCTGTTGATAGGCGGTCTTGGCTATTTCAGCGGCCTTTTGATAGCCAATGATCGGATTCAGCGCCGTCACCAGAATCGGGTTGCGCGACAGCGCTTCCTTTAGCTTGGCGTCGTTAACCTTGAAGCTGGCGATCGCCTTGTCCGCCAGCAAACGGCTGGAATTGGCCAGCAGTTCGATGCTGCCCAGCAGGTTGCGGGCAATCACCGGCAACATCACATTCAGTTCGAAATTGCCGGACTGACCGGCGATGGTGATCACCGTGTCATTGCCGATCACCTGGGCCGCAACCATGGCCGTGGCTTCAGGAATCACCGGGTTGACCTTGCCCGGCATGATCGAAGAGCCCGGCTGCAAGGCTTCAAGCTCGATCTCGCCCAGGCCGGCCAGCGGGCCGGAGTTCATCCAGCGCAGGTCGTTGGCGATTTTCATCAGCGATACGGCCGTAGCCTTGAGCTGGCCCGAGACGGATACGGCGGTATCCTGCGAACCGATCAGGGCGAACAGGTCTTTACCCGGCGTGAACTGCACATGGGTCAGTGCGCTGAGCTGCTGACTGAACAGCCCGGCGAATTGCGCATGCGCGTTGACCCCGGTGCCCACAGCAGTGCCACCCTGTGCCAGCGATTGCAGGGCCGGCTGCAGGTCGTGCAAGTGCCCGATATTGGCCCGCAGCTGCTGCGCCCAGCCATTGAGAACCTGGCTCATGCGCACCGGCATGGCGTCCATCAGGTGCGTGCGGCCGGTTTTGACGTAAACGTGAACCTGTTCAGCCTTATGCTCAATCACCTGCACCAGATGGGACAGCGCCGGCAGCAGCTCCTCATGCAGGCCCAGCGCGGCGCTGACGTGAATGGTGGTGGGGATGATGTCGTTGCTGCTTTGCCCGCAGTTGACGTGATCATTGGCATTGACCGCCTCTCCCAGTACCCGGGAGGCCAGCGTGGCAATCACTTCGTTGGCATTCATGTTGGAGCTGGTGCCCGAGCCGGTCTGGAAAATATCCACCGGGAAGTGCTCCATGAAATCGCCGGCCAAAAGAATCTGCGTGGCCTCGACTATGGCGCTGCCCTGCGCTTCGCTGATCTGCTTGAGTTCTACGTTGGCCTTGGCCGCGGCAGCCTTGGCCAGGATCAGTGCGCGAATGAATTGCGCGGGCATGCGCTGATGACTGATCGGGAAGTTATTCACCGCACGCTGGGTTTGGGCGCCATACAGCGCAGCCTCAGGCACGTGCAATTCACCCATGCTGTCACGTTCGATACGGGTATTACTCATCGGGAAATCCTTGCAGCAGTTCTGTTAGAGAAATGGAGGGCTCGAGCTCGCAGGTTGCCAATCGCCAGGCAAAGCTTTGCCAGTGCTTGAGGCGGCAGGCACACAGGGCTTGAGTTTCGATATCGCGCAGCGGACGCCAGGCGTGGTCCAGACACAGGGTGCGCCACTGCCAGGGCAGCGCAGTGTCGCTTGCGGTGTCCAGCAGCAGCCGGAAGCTGGTCACGGCAATCGTCCAGGGCGACGTTGACGTGCAGCAGGCCAGATAGCGGCCCTCGGCCAGGTAGTGCTCAATCAGGCGCGGTTCATCAGGCGCCAGCCCGCAACGGATCTGGCGGCTCATCCAGCGCCAGCTTTCCAGATAAGGCCCTTCATGCAAGGCAGAACTCATGACCCAGGCTCACTCGATAATGAGATTCATTATTAAGCGATATTGATTATCAACACAAGCCTGCTAAAGGCTGTGCCGCGCAATCTTGTGCAGACACAAAAAAGGCGTATCCCCCCGACAGGTGATACGCCCTGGTGTACGCCGGGAGGAATTAGCTGCCAGCCACCGTCATCCGTTCAATCAACACGGAGCCGGTGCGGATGTTGCTGCGCAACTCCAGGTCATTACCTACGGCAACGATCTGCTTGAACATGTCACGCATGTTGCCGGCGATGGTCACTTCCTGAACCGGGAACTGGATCTCGCCATTCTCGACCCAGAAACCTGCGGCGCCACGGGAGTAATCCCCCGTCACCATGTTAAGCCCGCTGCCCATCAGCTCGGTGACGAACAAACCGCGCCCCATGCGCCGGATCAACGCGGCCTGGTCTTCATCGCCATGGGTCACGAACAGGTTGTGCACGCCGCCCGCGTTGGCGGTACTTGGCAGGCCCAGCTTGCGTCCGGAATAGGTGCTGAGGATGTAGGACACCAGCTCGCCGTCTTTGATGAACGGTTTGGCGTAGGTGGCCAGGCCATCGTTATCGAACGACGAACTGCCCATGGCACGCATCAAATGCGGGCGCTCATCCAGGGTCAGCCATTCAGGGAAGATCTGCTGGCCCATCGCGTCCAGCAGGAAGGATGACTTGCGGTACAGGTTGCCCCCCGAGATCGCCCCCAGGAAGCTGCCAAACAAGCCGCCGGCCAACTCGGCCGAGAACAGCACCGGCACTTCGCAGGTGGGCACCGGACGCGAACCCAGTCGCCGGGCCGCCCGCTCTGCTGCGCGCTTGCCGATGGTTGCTGCATCCATCAACAACTCACCCTGGCAATTAACGTCATACCAGTAGTCACGCTGCATCTGGCCGTCGCCTTCGGCAATCATCACGCAGCTCAGGCTGTGGCGGGTCGAAGCCGAGCCACCGATAAAACCGTTGCTGTTGCCATACACCCGGCAGCCCTGGTGGGTGCTCAGGGTGGTGCCGTCGGCGTTTTTGATGCGGCTGTCGGCCTCGAATGCCGCGGCTTCACAAGCCAGCGCTTTTTCGATGGCTTGTTCCGGGGTGATATCCCAGGTGTGGAAGACATCAAAGTCTTTCAGGTCGCGCGCCATCAGGCTGGCGTCGGCCAAGCCCGAGCTTTCATCTTCAGAAGTGTGTTTGGCGATTGCCAGAGCCGCCGCAACGGTTTCGCGGATGGCATCGGGACCGGTGGCCGAAGTGCTGGCCGACCCCTTGCGCTGACCCACATAGAGCGTGATGCCAAATCCCTGGTCGCGGTTGAACTCAACGGTTTCAACTTCGCGCTGACGTACAGAAGTCGACAGCCCCTGCTCCAGTGACACTGCCACTTCACAGGCGCTGGCCCCCTGACGCCTGGCTTCAGCGATGATTTGCTCTACTTGCTCCTGCAGTGCCGGCAAGGCCTGCGGGCCGACGCTTTGTACTGCACTCATGGTTTTCTCCACTCAAATTCTGTTTTCGGCAGGGCCGCCGAGCGACCGGGCCGGACAAGCGGCCCCCGACTGGTTATCATGGCGGCGTTTCTTTGCGGACTGCCACCATGGTTGATTCTTACGACGACGCCTTCGACGGCGAAAAAAGCAAAACACAGGTCAAGAAAGAGCTGCATGCTCTGGTTGATCTGGGCGAGCGTCTCACGACACTCAAGCCTGATTTGCTGAAAAAACTGCCTTTGACCGACGCCTTGCGCAAGGCTCTGGCAGATGCTCCAAAACACACGGCCAATATTGCGCGCAAGCGCCATATGATGTTCATCGGCAAGCTGATGCGTGATCAACCGATCGACGAAATCCTTGCATTGATTGATCAAGTAGATGCCTCTTCGCGCCAATACAACGAACGTTTCCACGGACTCGAACGCTGGCGTGACCGCTTGATTGCGGGCTCCGACGACGTACTTGAAAAGTTCGTTGCCGATTTCCCCGAGACCGACCGCCAGCAATTGCGTTCGCTCGTGCGTCAGGCTCAACACGAACTTGCCCATAACAAGGCGCCGGCCGCAAGCCGCAAATTGTTCAAGTACATTCGTGACCTGGACGAGGTTCAACGCGGTCTGCGTTGATCCCCGACCAATGGGTGGGCTGCATTGCAGTCCACCCAGTCTTTATCACCCGCCTGTACCGCCTACGGTGATCGCGTCAATCTTCAAGGTTGGCTGACCCACACCCACCGGCACCGACTGCCCATCCTTGCCACACGTGCCCACGCCGCTGTCCAGCGTCAGATCGTTACCGACCATCGACACCTTGCTCATCGCTTCCGGCCCGTTGCCAATCAGGGTCGCGCCTTTGATCGGGTAAGTGATTTTGCCGTCTTCGATCATGTACGCCTCACTGGTGGAGAACACGAACTTGCCGCTGGTGATATCCACCTGTCCGCCGCCCAGATTGGCGCAGTAGATGCCTTTCTTCACCGAAGCAATGATTTCGGCCGGATCACTTTCGCCACCCAGCATGTAGGTGTTGGTCATGCGCGGCATCGGCAGATGCGCGTAGGACTCGCGACGGCCATTGCCGGTGCGGGCCACACCCATCAGTCGGGCATTGAGCTTGTCCTGCATGTAACCCTTGAGTACGCCATTTTCGATCAGCGTGGTGCACTCGGTCGGGGTGCCTTCGTCATCCACGCTCAGCGAGCCACGACGACCGGCCAGGGTGCCGTCATCAACGATGGTGCACAGCTTGGAGGCAACCATCTCGCCCATGCGCCCGCTGTAGGCCGAACTGCCCTTGCGGTTGAAATCGCCTTCCAGGCCATGACCGACTGCTTCGTGCAGCAACACGCCGGACCAGCCGGAACCCAGTACCACCGGCATGGTGCCCGCTGGAGCCGGTACGGCCTCAAGATTGACCAGTGCCTGGCGCAGCGCCTCACGGGCATAGCCCATGGCACGGTCTTCAGTGAGGAAGTAGCGGTAATCGGTACGCCCGCCACCGCCATGACCGCCGCGCTCGCGACGGCCATTTTGCTCAACGATGACACTCACATTGAAGCGCACCAAAGGCCGCACATCCGCAGCCAGACCGCCGTCGGTGGATGCCACCAGGATCCGCTCCCAGACCCCGGCCATGCTCACGGTGACCTGCTGAATACGCGGATCAAGGGCCCGGGTAGCAGCATCGATACGCTTGAGCAACTCGACCTTTTCTGCGCGGCTGATCACTTCCAGCGGGTTGTCGGGCGCATACAACTGCGCCACGTCCTGGGTGGTGAAAGCCTGAACGGTGCCGTTTTGCCCCGCGCGCGAGATCGAGCGCGCAGCACGTGCAGCCAGGCCCAGTGCTTCCAGGGTGATGGCGTTACTGTAGGAAAATCCGGTTTTCTCGCCAGACTGGGCGCGCACGCCGACACCTTGATCAAGGCTGAAGCTGCCTTCCTTGACGATGCCGTCTTCCAGCGCCCAGGACTCGGATATCTGGCCCTGGAAATACAGATCTGCTGCGTCGATGCCCGGCCCGGCCAGATCACCCAAAACACTTTGCAGGCTTTCAATGGTGACACCGCCCGGTGCCAGCAGATGTTCGCTGACTGAGGTCAACAAGTCGCTCATATTCACTCCGTCTTGGCCCCTGCTTCAGCATCTTTGAGTGCTGAACCCACGGGCCTGAAAATTACTGCGGGAGCTGGCTTGCCGGCGATGCAGACGAGTTGATCTGTCTCTGTCCGTGCTGCTATCACTGGCAAGCCAGCTCCCACAAAAAATGCATCTGACCGAAACGCCTCTAAACCTGCTCCTGAGCGCCCCGGGAAAAAAATCGTCGATGATTCACCACCGGCATGCGCGCCCTGATGGCCGCCTGCTCGGCATTGTCGCGCTCGGCCAGCAGCACCCCTTCGCCCTGGGCCTGCTCTGCCAGTACGCGCCCCCAAGGGTCGATAATTGCAGCATGTCCCCAGGTTTCACGCGGCCCGGGATGCACGCCACCCTGGGCTGCAGCCAACAGGTAGCATTGGGTTTCTATCGCCCGGGCACGGATCAGTATGTCCCAGTGTGCTTGCCCGGTAACGGCGGTAAAGGCCGAAGGCGCGGTAATCAATTCAGCCCCGGCAGCCCGCAGTTCGCTATACAGCTCCGGAAAACGCAGGTCGTAACATACGCTCAGGCCCAGTTTGCCAACCGGGGTATCTGCCACCACTACCTGTGCCCCGGGCGCATAGTCATCGGATTCACGGTAACGGCCACGACTGTCAGACACGTCCACATCAAACAGGTGCAGTTTGTCGTATCGCGCGGCCTGCTCGCCATCGGCGTTGATCAACAATGAGCAGGCATTGACCTTGGCATCTGGTTGCCCTTCGGGCGGCAGCGGCAAAGTACCCGCCACTATCCATAAGTTGAGGTCTCGGGCGGCCTGTTTCAACCATGGCAGGATCGGCCCCTGCCCCATGGCCTCGGCGCGGCCGATATCGGCGATATCCCGGCGACCCATAGCCGCGAAATTTTCGGGCAATACCGCCAACCGCGCGCCATGCCCGGCGGCCTGCTCCAACAGGCGGCGGGCCTGGGCCAGATTGGCCAGCACATCGCTCTGGCTGACCATCTGAATCACTGCAAACGACATGGCGCACTCCTTGAAATGTCTGACGCCATGCTACTCCTAGTTTTTCTCAAAAGGCTTGTCGAAGGTGATCTTCGGATCAGCCCACGGGCCCTGGATGCTGTATTGCACGCTGGCGAAGCGCGACACCTGATCACCGATCAACTTGTTGAGCAAGAACATTGCTCCGCCTGCCGCCGGCCCGCCCACCAACAGCGCCGCAAGGGGCAGATTGTTGGTCACAGGCAGCGTGACCAGCAACTTGGCGTTGACCTGGTCGGTGATCATATTCAACGTGCCGCTGAGTTCAAGGTTAGTCGACGGCCCGGTCATCAGGACGGGTCTAGAGGTGCTGTAAACGCCATTTGTGGCATTCAGCACGCCTTTGACCCGGTCATAGCTCAGGCCCTTGCCAAACAGATCCGAGAAGTCCAGACGCAAGCGGCGGCCGATGGCATTGAAGTTCAGCAGGCCAAAGATACGCAGCACCTGAGCGCTGCCATCGACCTCGACAAACTGACCTTTGTTCAGCGAGGCATCCAGAGTGCCCGAGAAGCGCTTGAGGCCGATCCAGGCCGGAGAACCGGGCCAGCGCCCATCGACGTCGACATGGAAATTGTTACTGGTCACACTCGGCGCAAAGCCCCAGTTCTTCAGGACATCGGCCAGGTTGCGTCCGCCGATACGGCCTTTGTACCAACTGTTGCTGGCACCGGCTCCCCCTTCCCAACCGCCCGAGCCTTCGAGCAGCAAGCCCTTGAGCCCCAGGTTCAGATTGTTGAGGCTGATGCCGCGGTTGTTCGGCCGCACATTCAGCGACCAGGCACCCAACAAGTCAGACCCCTGATAAAGCTGGCGAATGATGATGTCCAGCGCCGGTATTTTGCGTGGATCAACCGAAGCCAGCGGGTCCGGAGCATTGTCGTCAGTCACCGCCTTGGGATCAGGCGCCGGCAGGCGAATGGTCTGCATAGTGATCACGATCGGGGCATTTTTGGCATCGGGCAAGGTCACTGCGCCGGTGGCCTGTTTGCTATTGATCTGTAAGCCCCAGGACGCCGCGCTGCGCTTCATTTGCAGACTGACCTGATCCAGTTGCGTACCAAACGCGTTCAGCTTGCCGACTTTGAAATCCGCACTGCTGAGCATCTGCTTGGCGCTGCCTCCGGGGTCCTTGCCCGCATAACGCTCGACCAGTGCCTGCCAGGGAGCAACATCCAGTTCCGACAGCACGCCGCGAATACGCAACCCTTTACCGGGTGGCAACACGGGATCGCCAGCCCCCAGAAACAACTCGCCACGACCGTCTTCGAATTTGCCGTCAGGCGCAGCGAAGGTCAGGTTTGCCAGATCACCGTAGTCAAACCAGTAACGGCGCTCGGCGCCCTGCAAGGTCATGCGAAATACGCTGTTGCGGGTCTGGTTGGCGGCCAGACCGAAGGGTGCAGGCAGGTCAACCACCGCCCCCTTGAGGCTGGAGCTGACCCGCAACTGGCTGTCCGCACCATCCAGGGTGAGTTGCAGTTGATAAGGCAAATCCCCGGAGACCGGAATCGGCTGATAGAACTTGAGCCAGTCGGTGAGTTTCTTGACCCCGACCTGACCACTGGCAACAACCCGGGTACTCAGCCTGCCAGGTTTGCCATCGGCGAATATCTGCGCGGTGACCGGACGATCAAAAGCCCTGGCACTGATACCTTTGCCGCTCAAACCTTTGGCGCTGTCAAAACGGAAGTCGCCCTTGAGCTGGGTCAATTCAAGTTCGGGATTGCTCAGTTTCAAACGCGCCTTGTCGGTTTTGAAGTCCACCAGAATTTTCGGTTCGACACCTTTCTCCAGCGGGATATCAAGGTCGACCCGGCCTTTGAGCGAGCCTTCGCCTTGCCAGCCGGCAAAGGTTTCAGCCGTGCCTATCGGCGCCTCCTGGAGGATTTTCAAACCGTCGCCCAGGCCACCGTCGAAGTCACCGTCCAGGTACAGGTGGCTGACCTTGCCAGTCGGCACGTGGGGAATACTGACCGCGACATTGCGCACCTGGGTGTCGAGCAACTGGCCCTTGCTGGCCATGATGCGTACGCCGCTGTCTTCGATGAATACATCACCCGACACATTGCGCACATGGGGCCAGCCGGGCTGGAAATCCAGCTCGGCGCCATGAACCTTGAAGAACAGGCTGATGTTGCGCGCGGCGGCCACCGCATCGTGACTGAGCGAGCCCTGATACTGGAAGAAACCTTCGTCAACCGAGCCCTTGATGATGGCCGTACTCAGCCATTCGGTGAGCGCCGGGCTCAATACCTCAGGCAGGTATTTTGGAGTGAAGCGCCCATCACCATCGGTCAGGCCGACCCGCAGGTCCATATAGTCTTCTTCAGAGTGATCCATATGAATACGGATCAGGAAGTCAGCGGCAATCTTGCCTTCTTCCCCCAGCACTTTGATGGCAGGTGCTATCAGGGTGAAGCTGTTTTCATCCAGCTTCCACGTGAGCAAGGCGTTGGCCTGCAGGTATTGCCAGGGCCTGGCAAAAATCGGCTCCAGGTGCAGCGAGAAGTCTTTGCTGTCCAGTCGCAGCTCGCCCTTGCCCAGGTCGCCGCTGATCAATCCGCTGACATTCCGTGCCGCCGGCGCACCGTGGGTGGCGTTGAAGCCCACTTGCTGCAAGTTGGCTGCGAAACTGAGCTTTTGCTCGTCGGTCGCAGCGGGCCGGTAGTCGACCAGCACATTACGTAATGTGCCCGTCACTTTCAGCTGGTCGATGACTTCAGCGGCGGCCTCTGGCACCGGCGCGAGGGAGTCCATCAACGGGGTGATCGGGGTCAGGTCCAGATGATCGGCCTGTAGATGCCAGCGCTCCAGTTCTTTATCAGTGGCTGCGAACTGTTGCAGTTGCATGCGGGTTTCCCAGCGGCTCTTGCCCACATTCATCGCCAGCGAGTCCAGCACCACCTTGTAGCCCTGATCTGCGCGCTGAATCCAGGCACGCATTGCCAGGTCCTCAATCGCCTCAGGCTTGCGCTCTGCATAAGCACCGCGCATGGATGGCGCGTTCAAGCGCGCAACGGCACTTTGCACCGAGCCCTTGCTCCAGTTAAACCAGAATTCGCCACCGGCTTTTAGCTCAGACACTTTCCAGGGATTGATCAGGCTGGCTGGCAGCCATTTAGCCCAATCACTTTGTGGCAGGCTCAGATAAGCCTGGGCTGCACCGTCACGCCAGTGACCGGCCTGGATTTGAGTTTTGAGACTCATCGCCACAGGCTGGCCGTCAGGCAGGGTGAAGCGGGTATCGAGACGCTGATCAGAGGCACCCGCATCAAGGGTAAGCCCCACATAAGTCAGGGTCAGCGGGGCATGCTTCCAGGGTTCCAGAGTTACCTGGCTATCGAGCAGGGACACCCGGGCAACCTGCTGCAGTTGATTGAGCAATTGCTCCGGGTCCAGCGGCTGATCGTCCTGAAGCGCAAAACCTTCAAGCGCCCAATGACCGGCCTGGTCCTGACGCAAGCTCAGTTGCAGGCCATCGAGTTGCACATGGGCGAGGCGAATGTCGCGGTTCAGCAGGCTGGCCCAGACATCGGGAACCACCTGTACCTGATCCAGACGCAGGGCACTGTTGCCCTCGCCGACCATGACATCGTGGGCCAGCAGCACCGGCCCCATGCCATCCCAGCGCCCTTCAAGGCTGCCAATGGTCAAGGGCACGCCCAAGGCTTCACGGGCTTTGTTCTGGACTTCCAGGCGATATTCGGCGATCAGCGGCGTGAGCTCGCGGCCCAGGCTGACGTACAACGCCGTGAGTACCAAAATCAGGGCACAGGCCCCTAATCCCCAGCGGGTCAACGCGGCAAAAAAGCGTGTCAGACGCTCCATGTCAGGCGGCCCCTTCAATGATGATCAAAGGGGCAGGAGTTAGCCCCTTTTTAATGCGGCATGCAGGATACTTCAGAGCAGCACCACGTCGTATTGTTCCTGGGAATACATGGTTTCGACCTGAAAACGGATCGTACGCCCGATAAATCCTTCCAGCTCCGCGACGTTGCCCGATTCTTCATCCAGCAAGCGGTCGACAACTTTCTGGTTAGCCAATACACGATAGCCAACAGCCTGATAAGCACGAGCTTCGCGCAGAATTTCACGGAAAATTTCGTAGCAGATAGTTTCTGCGGTTTTCAGCTTGCCGCGCCCCTGACAGCACACGCAGGGCTCGCACAGTACCTGCTCAAGGCTTTCGCGGGTGCGCTTGCGGGTCATCTGCACCAGACCCAGCTCGGTAATGCCAATGATGTTGGTCTTGGCGTGATCACGCTCGAGTTGTTTTTCGAGGGTGCGCAATACCTGACGCTGGTGCTCTTCATCTTCCATGTCGATGAAGTCGATAATGATGATGCCGCCCAGGTTGCGCAGGCGCAGTTGCCGGGCAATGGCGGTGGCAGCTTCCAGATTGGTCTTGAAGATGGTTTCTTCGAGATTGCGGTGCCCCACAAACGCACCCGTGTTGACGTCGATGGTGGTCATCGCTTCTGCCGGGTCAACCACCAGATAACCGCCGGACTTGAGCGGTACCTTGCGATCCAGTGCTTTCTGGATCTCGTCTTCGACGCCATACAAATCAAAAATCGGGCGCTCGCCCGGGTAGTGCTCGAGGCGGTCGGCAATTTCCGGCATCAGTTCAGCAACAAACTGCGTGGTCCGTTGAAAGGTCTCGCGGGAATCAATGCGGATTTTTTCAATCTTGGGGCTGACCAGGTCACGCAGTGTGCGCAACGCCAGGCCCAGGTCTTCATAGATCACGGTCGGGGCACCGACGGTTTTGATCTGTGCTCCGATCTGGTCCCACAGCCGCCGCAAATAACGAATATCCATCAGGATTTCATCTGCCCCGGCACCCTCGGCCGCCGTGCGCAGGATAAAACCACCGGTTTCCTTGATCCCCTCTTTGGCCACGCAATCGCTGACCACCTGTTTAAGGCGCTCACGCTCGGCTTCGTCTTCGATTTTCAACGAAATACCGACATGGGCCGTGCGCGGCATGTACACCAGATAGCGTGAAGGGATGGATAACTGGGTGGTCAGACGCGCGCCCTTGGAGGCAATCGGGTCTTTGGTGACTTGCACCACCAGGCTCTGGCCTTCATGCACCAGGGCGCTGATGCTTTCAACGGCCTGGCCTTCGCGCAGGGAAATTTCAGAAGCGTGAATAAAAGCAGCACGATCCAGACCGATATCGACAAAGGCAGCCTGCATGCCGGGCAAAACCCTGACCACCTTGCCTTTATAAATATTGCCAACAATGCCCCGGCGCTGGGTACGCTCGACATGCACCTCTTGCAGAACACCGTTCTCTACCACCGCCACGCGCGATTCCATCGGCGTGATGTTGATCAGGATCTCTTCACTCATGGCTGGGTCTCGTTCAGGCGTCATCACATTAGTGCCACGTCTCGTAGGTGCACAATTCAGTGCACGTTAAGGTTTTGCCAACAGGGTATGCCGAAATGCCCCAGCAGTTCTGCGGTTTCGCACACAGGCAACCCCACTACGCCCGAATAACTGCCATTGAGGCCTGAAACAAAGACTGCGGCCAACCCCTGGATGGCGTAACCGCCTGCTTTATCCTGAGGTTCACCGCTGGCCCAATACAGTCTGGCTTCTTGTTTGCTGATGTTTCGAAAGCTGACCCGGCTGCGTATCACGCGGGTTTCGCAGCGCTCGGCATCCATAATCGCAATGGCCGTCAGCACTTCATGCTCGCGGCCGGATAGCGCCATGAGCATAGCCATGGCATCGACCTCATCGACCGGCTTGCCGAGTATCTGGCCATCAAGTACCACAGCAGTGTCGGCGCCCAACACACAAAAAGTGCTACTGAGTATGGATTTGAGCAGCCGATCGCATCCCGCCCTGGCCTTTTCGTGCGCCAGGCGCTCGACATAGGCCGCAGGGGACTCATTCGCAAGAGGGGTTTCATCAATGGCAGCACTGATGGTGTTGAACGGCACGCCGATTTGAGTCAGTAACTCACGTCGACGTGGCGAACCGGAAGCCAGATAAAGCGAAAGCATCGTGACATCTCCCTGTCAAAGTGCACAAACCAGGAAATGGCTCGCGCTCCTGTTAATTGATTTTGAAGCGTCGGCGCAACCCGCGAAGCCCGTAACTGACCCATGGCCAGAGCAGTGCGCTGACCAGCGCAGGCAGAATCAGGGCCAGGGTCGGCTGACGGTTGCCGGTCAAAGCACTTAGCCATAACTGGGCCAGTTGGGCCAGACCGAAAATAACCAGGATCACCAGACTCTGCTGCCACATGGGGAACATCCGCAGACGCTGCTGCAGCGACAGTACGAGGAAGGTGATGAGGGTCAAAATCAGCGCGTTCTGCCCCAGCAACGTGCCGTACAGCACATCTTCGGCCAACCCCAGGCACCAGGCCGTGACCATGCCCACTTTATGCGGCATGTAGAGGGTCCAGAAAGCCAGCAGCAACGCCAGCCAGAGCGGGCGCAGGATTTCCATGAACTGCGGCATCGGTGAAATGCTGAGTAACAGGCCGATGGCGAACGTTAGCCAGATGATCCAGCCATTATTCGAACGAGTACTCGCCATTATTGCCTCTCCCGAGTCGTGGCCGGCGCAGCTGCTGGCGGGGTGGCCGCGGCGGGGGTTGGCGCTGGAACAGGTTTTTTCACGGCGTTGACCGCAGGCGCAACCGGGGTAGCAACCGGAGCAGGCGCTGGCGCAGGTACAACCACAGGCGCTGCCGGTTTGGGCACGGTTGCCGGAATGATCGGCGGCGCCTCACCGTTTTGCTCGGCCTCCTGGGCCTTGGCGGCATCGTTGGCCCGCTCTTCGGGGGTGCGACTGTCGCTGAATACCAGCAGCAAATAGCGGCTGCGGTTCAGGGCGGCGGTCGGAACGGCACGCACAATGGCGAACGGCTGACCCGAGTCGTGAATCACTTCTTTGACGGTTGCCACGGGATAGCCGGCCGGGAAACGCTGCCCCAGGCCCGAGCTGACCAGCAAATCGCCCACTTTGATATCCGCTGTATCGGCCACATGGCGCAATTCCAGACGCTCGGGATTGCCCGTACCGCTGGCGATGGCACGCAAACCGTTACGGTTCACCTGCACCGGAATACTGTGGGTGGTATCGGTCAGCAGCAAAACCCGCGAGGTGTAGGGCATCAACTCGACCACTTGCCCCATCAGGCCGCGAGCATCGAGTACCGGCTGGCCCAGCACGACGCCGTCGCGCTCACCCTTGTTGATGATGATGCGATGGGTAAAGGGGTTCGGGTCCATGCCGATCAACTCGGCCACCTCAACCTTCTCGTTAACCAGCGCAGAAGAGTTCAACAACTCGCGCAGGCGGACGTTCTGCTCGGTCAGGGCGGCCAGCTTTTGCATGCGCCCCTGAAGCAGAAGGTTTTCGGTCTTGAGTTTCTCGTTATCCGCGACCAGTTCGGTACGACTGCCGAACTGACTGGCCACACCCTGCCACAAGCGCTGCGGCAAATCGGTGATCCAGTAGGACTGCATCAGCACCAGCGACATCTGACTGCGCACGGGTTTGAGCAATGTGAAGCGGGCATCCACTACCATTAGCGCGACCGATAGCACGACCAGCACCAACAAGCGCACGCCCAATGAGGGGCCTTTGGCGAAGAGCGGTTTAATAAGCCGCTCCTCCCAGGCAAGTGTTCAATTTATTCATACGGCTTCAAAACGGCCTGGATGAAGATTGACAGAAGATAAACGCCAAAAGGCAGCACTGCAAAGTGCTACCTTCTGGTGATAACCATGGGACTGCACCACGCGATCTTATTCGCTGGAAAGCAAGTCCATCGTGTGTTTATCCATCATTTCCAACGCACGGCCACCACCACGTGCTACGCAGGTCAGCGGGTCTTCGGCAACGATTACCGGCAGACCGGTTTCCTGGGCCAGCAACTTGTCGAGGTCACGCAGCAAGGCGCCACCACCGGTCAGTACCAGACCGCGCTCGGCGATGTCCGAAGCCAGCTCTGGCGGGGACTGTTCCAGTGCACTTTTCACGGCCTGAACGATGGTTGCCAGCGACTCTTGCAGAGCCTCGAGCACTTCGTTGGAGTTCAGGGTGAAGGCACGCGGTACACCTTCCGCCAGGTTACGGCCACGCACGTCTACTTCACGCACTTCACCGCCCGGGAAAGCCGTACCGATTTCGGTCTTGATGCGCTCGGCCGTCGATTCACCGATCAGGCTGCCGTAGTTACGGCGCACATAAGTGATGATCGCTTCGTCGAAGCGGTCGCCGCCAACCCGTACGGATTCGGCGTAAACCACACCGTTCAGGGAGATCAGCGCGATTTCAGTGGTACCACCACCGATATCGACAACCATCGAGCCGCGTGCTTCCTCAACCGGCAAGCCGGCACCGATAGCAGCTGCCATCGGCTCTTCGATCAGGAACACTTCACGGGCACCGGCACCGAGTGCCGATTCGCGGATGGCGCGACGCTCTACCTGAGTCGATTTGCAAGGTACGCAAATCAGAACCCGGGGGCTTGGCTGCAGAAAGCTGTTTTCGTGCACCTTGTTGATAAAGTACTGCAGCATTTTTTCGCAAACGCTGAAGTCGGCAATAACGCCATCTTTCATCGGACGAATGGCTGCAATATTACCCGGTGTACGGCCCAGCATGCGCTTGGCCTCGGTGCCGACAGCAACGACACTTTTCTGGTTACCGTGCGTCCGAATAGCCACAACCGATGGCTCATTCAGGACAATACCGCGCTCACGCACGTAAATCAGGGTGTTGGCAGTGCCCAGGTCGATGGAAAGATCGCTGGAAAACATGCCACGCAGTTTCTTGAACATGGGAAAGGGACCCTAGGCAACGCGTGGGTAAAAAAGTGCGGCAAACTCTAACAACGACAGGGATTTTGGGCAAGGCGCCAATATGTTAAATTGGCAGCTTTTCAGAGCACCAACCCCCACAATCGCGGCCATATGACCGTAGAAATGCGGTAGTGTTCCGACAATCTAACACACGGATAGCATCCGTCCTGTTTTCCACTGGAGAATCCCATGGCGCTTGAACGCTCCGACGTGGAAAAAATCGCTCATTTGGCCCGTCTGGGTCTCAATGATGCTGATATCCCACGCACCACCGAAGCCCTGAATAGCATTCTGGGGCTGATTGATCAGATGCAGGCTGTCGACACCACCGGTATCGAGCCTCTGGCCCACCCCCTGGAAGCCAGCCAGCGCCTGCGCGCAGACGTCGTGACTGAAAGCAATCATCGCGAGGCTTACCAGTCCATCGCACCAGCGGTCGAAAATGGCCTTTATCTGGTTCCGAAAGTCATCGAGTAAAGGGAAAGAGCCTGCATGCATCAATTGACTCTGGCCGAGATCGCCCGCGGACTCGCCGATAAAAAGTTTTCTTCCGAAGAGCTGACCAAGACCTTGCTGGCGCGTATCGCCCAGCTCGATCCTCAGCTCAACAGCTTCATCACCCTCACCGAAGACCTCGCCCTCGAGCAGGCCAAGGCCGCTGACGCACGTCGCGCCAACGGTGAAACCGGCGCACTGCTGGGCGCACCGATCGGTCACAAGGACCTGTTCTGCACCCTGGGCGTACGCACCAGCTGCGGCTCGAAGATGCTCGACAACTTCAAGGCCCCGTATGACGCCACCGTGGTCGCCAAACTGGCCGCTGCAGGCGCGGTGAGCCTGGGCAAGACCAACATGGACGAATTCGCCATGGGGTCGGCCAACGAGTCGAGCTACTACGGCGCGGTGAAAAACCCGTGGAATCTGGAGCACGTGCCAGGGGGTTCGTCGGGAGGTTCGGCTGCGGCCGTTGCCGCTCGGCTGCTGCCTGCTGCAACGGGCACAGATACCGGCGGTTCGATCCGCCAGCCGGCCGCCCTGACCAACCTCACCGGCCTGAAACCTACCTACGGACGGGTTTCGCGCTGGGGCATGATCGCCTACGCCTCCAGTCTCGACCAGGGCGGCCCGCTGGCCCGCACTGCAGAAGACTGCGCCATCCTGTTGCAGGGCATGGCCGGTTTTGATCCGCAGGACTCCACCAGCATCGACGAACCCGTGCCGGACTACAGCGCCAGCCTCAACGGTTCGCTGCAGGGCCTGCGCATCGGCGTGCCGAAAGAGTATTTCAGCGAAGGCCTGGACCCGCGTATCGCGCAGCTGATCCACACCAGCATCAAAGAGCTCGAAAAGCTGGGTGCCGTGATCAAGCACATCAGCCTGCCCAACATGCAGCACGCCATTCCTGCGTACTACGTGATCGCCCCTGCCGAGGCCTCTTCCAACCTGTCGCGTTTTGACGGCGTGCGCTTCGGCCACCGCTGCGAAGACCCGAAAGACCTCACCGACCTGTACAAGCGTTCACGCGCCGAAGGCTTTGGCCCGGAAGTACAGCGCCGGATCCTGGTAGGTGCCTACGCCCTGTCGGCTGGCTACTACGACGCTTACTACCTGCAAGCGCAGAAAATCCGTCGTCTGATCAAAAACGACTTCATGACTGCGTTCAATGAAGTCGACATCATCCTCGGCCCGACCACACCTAACCCGGCCTGGAAAATCGGCGCTAAAAACAGCGACCCGGTTTCTGCCTACCTGGAAGACGTGTACACCATCACCGCCAACCTCGCGGGCCTGCCGGGCCTGTCGATGCCGGCCGGTTTTGTCGATGGCCTGCCAGTCGGCGTGCAGTTGCTTGCGCCCTACTTCCAGGAAGGTCGCTTGCTCAACGTCGCGCACCAGTACCAGTTGAATACCGACTGGCATCTGCGCTCACCTGCCGGCTTCTGAGGAGAAACACATGCAATGGGAAGTTGTGATCGGGCTGGAAATTCATTCTCAGCTCGCCACCCAATCGAAGATTTTCTCCGGTAGCGCCACCACCTTTGGTGCCGAACCGAACACCCAGGCCAGCCTGGTTGATCTGGGCATGCCTGGCGTATTGCCGGTGCTGAACCAGGAAGCCGTGCGCATGGCCGTCATGTTTGGCCTGGCGGTTGATGCCGAAATCGTTCAGCACAACGTGTTTGCCCGCAAAAACTACTTCTACCCCGACCTGCCCAAGGGCTACCAGATCAGCCAGATGGAGTTGCCGATCGTCGGCATGGGCCATCTGGACATCACTCTGGAAGACGGCACCGTCAAACGTGTCGGCATCACCCGCGCGCACCTGGAAGAAGACGCGGGCAAAAGCCTGCACGAAGACTTCAGCGGCTCCACCGGCATCGACCTGAACCGTGCCGGTACGCCCCTGCTCGAAATCGTTTCCGAGCCGGACATGCGTAGCGCCAAGGAAGCCGTAGCCTACGTCAAGGCGATGCACGCCCTGGTGCGCTACCTGGGCATCTGCGACGGCAACATGGCCGAAGGTTCGCTGCGTTGCGACTGCAACGTGTCGATTCGCCCGGTTGGCCAGGCTGAGTTCGGTACCCGCTGCGAGATCAAAAACGTCAACTCGTTCCGCTTTATCGAAAAAGCCATCAACAGCGAAGTACGACGTCAGATCGAGCTGATCGAAGACGGCGGCAAGGTGATTCAGCAAACGCGCCTGTATGACCCGAACAAGGACGAAACCCGCGCCATGCGCAGCAAGGAGGAAGCCAACGACTACCGTTACTTCCCCGATCCGGACCTGCTGCCGGTGGTCATCGAAGATTCGTTCATCGAAGACGTGCGCGCCACCCTGCCGGAACTGCCACCGCAAAAGCGCGAGCGCTTCCAGTCGCAGTTCGGCCTTTCCGCTTATGACGCCAGCGTACTGGCTTCGAGCCGTGAACAGGCCGACTACTTCGAGAAAGTGGTAAACATCGCCGGCGACGCCAAACTGGCGGCCAACTGGGTCATGGTTGAACTGGGCAGCCTGCTCAACAAGCAAAGCCTGGATATCGACCAGTCGCCGGTCAGCGCCGAGCAACTGGGTGGCATGTTGCTGCGCATCACCGACAACACCATCTCCGGAAAAATCGCCAAGGTGGTGTTCGAAGCCATGGCCAATGGTGAAGGCAGCGCCGACGAAGTGATCGACAAGCGCGGTCTCAAGCAAGTGACCGACAGCGGCGCGATCGAGAAGGTGCTGGACGACGTGCTGGCGGCCAACGCAGAACAGGTCGAACAATACCGCGCGGCCGATGAAGCCAAACGCGGCAAGATGTTCGGCTTTTTCGTGGGCCAGGCGATGAAAGCTTCCAAAGGCAAAGCCAACCCGCAACAGGTCAACGAACTGCTCAAAAGCAAGCTCGAAGGCTAAGCAACAATCCCGCGGGAGATCTGTTGACCCCGGATCTCCCGCGGGAGCTGGCTTGCCAGCGATTCAGACAAAGCGACTGGTCCATTGAACGGAGACGATGTCATTGCTGGCAAGCCAGCCCCCCACAGGATTTGGGTAACCCCACACACCCCGCAATAAAAGGATTCCCCCATGAAGCGGCTACTCGGCGCCTGCGCCCTGCTCAGCTTGCTCGCCGGCTGTGCCAGCCATGACATAGACCCCCGCGGCTATGACAAAACCGGCATTGCCTCCTATTACGGCGCCCGCCATCACGGCAAACTGACCGCCAGCGGCGAGCCCTTCAACCAGCATGGTCTCACCGCCGCCCACCCCGGCCTGCGATTCGGCACCCGGGTACTGGTCACCAACCTTGGCAACAACAAGTCTGTCATCGTGCGCATCAATGATCGCGGACCCCATACCCGGGGCCGGCTGATCGATCTTTCACGCCAGGCGGCAAAACAGTTGGGTATGCTGAGCAGCGGTACAGCCAAAGTCAGGGTTCAAGGCTTGAGCGATTAATTGAGGAGTGCCGGACATTTTAGGGTTGAACGCATTATCACCGTGGAGCTTGCTGCAACTGCTCTGCGGCCTTGTTTTACTGATTGCTGGCGCCGAACTGCTGGTGCGCTGCGCCATGCGTATAGCCGCCAATCTGAAAGTGCGCCCATTGCTGATCGGCTTGACGGTGGTCGCCCTGGGCAGCAGCGCGCCGCAAATGACCGTCAGCCTGCAAGCCGCGCTCAATGACACCCCGGACATTGCCGTCGGCAGCGTCATCGGCAGCAATATCTTCAATATTCTGGTCACTCTCGGCCTCTCGGCACTGATTATTCCACTGCGCGTGTCACGCCAGCTGGTGCGCCTGGACATTCCACTGATGATCCTGGCCAGCGGTCTGGTGTTCGCCCTGGCCCTGAACAGGCAACTCGACCGCCTGGATGGCGTCATATTGCTCTGCGGCCTGCTGGTCTATTTCGGTCTGCTGCTGCGCCAGTCACGCCACAGCGGCCATCATCACGCCAGCCACGACCTGCCCCGCACTTCAAGCCTGCGCAACGGCCTGCAAATGCTTGCCGCCCTGGTCTTGCTGGGTCTGGCCGGGCACCTGCTGCTGGGCGCAGCGGTCGACATTGCCACCGAGTGGGGACTGTCCGAACGCATCATCGGCCTGACCATCATTGCTGTCAGCACCTCGCTGCCACAACTGGCCACCTCGCTGATCGCAGCCCTGCGCGGCCAGCGCGAGATTGCCGTCGGCAACGTGATCGGCAGTAATGTCTTCAACCTGCTGGGTGTGCTCGGCCTCACGGCGCTTGTGGCACCGGAGCCCCTGTCGGTCTCGCCCAATGCCCTGACGTTCGACCTGCCGGTCATGCTGGGCGTCGCGGCACTGTGCCTGCCCGTGTTCTATACCGGATACCGCGTCACCCGCGGCGAAGGCATATTGCTTCTGGCGCTGTACCTGGCTTACGGACTGCACGTGGTGTCCTTTACTACCGGCATGCCCCTGGCCGGCAGGCTCGAGCACCTGATGCTGTTTTATGTCTTGCCGGCGCTGCTGGTGTTTCTGCTGCTCAGCACCTTGCGCGCCTGGCGTCGACAACACTGAGCCACGCTGTGACCACCCGGGGCTGGCTAGATCCAGCCGCCCCACTGCAACACAAAGATCCCGATATTGGTGGTGATCGCAGCCATCAGGGTGGTGATCACGATAATCGCGGCTGCCAGTTCATGATTGCCGTTGGCCGCCCGGGCCATGACATAGCTGGCGGCAGCTGTGGGGCTGGCAAAGTACAGAAACAAAGTCCCCAGTTCGGCCCCCCGGAAACCACAAAGCCAGGCGCCCAGCGTGGTCAGTAATGGCAGGCTGACCATTTTCACCAGGCTTGCACTCAGCGCCAGGTCACCACTTTTACGCAAACTCGCCAACGACAGCGTGCCGCCGATACATATAAGCGCCAGCGGCAAGGTCATCGACGCCAGATACTCACCCGAGGTCAGCAGCCAATGGGGCAGGCCGATCTTGAACGCAGCAAAAGGGGCTGCCACCAGCACGCTGATGATCAGCGGGTTCTTGAACACGCTTTTACAGATGCTCCAGGGATCGGACTTGATCACCGGGCTGTACACCGCCAGCACGATGGTCGACAAGGTGTTGTAGAGCAGAATCACCAGGGCCGCGAGCACTGCCCCCAGGGAGATACCGTAATCGCCATACATGCTGGCCGCCAGGGCCAGGCCGATGACCGCGTTGTTGCCGCGAAACGCGCCCTGAGTGTAGATACCCCGCTCAGCACGAGGGCAACGCCAGATCGACCAGCCCCAGGCCAGGGCAAAACTGACCAGCGTCGCTACGGTGAAATAGCCGAGTACCTTGGGCTGCAAGGCGGCCCTGAGATCGGCATGCAAAATACCCAGAAACAACAAGGCCGGCATGGTGACGTTGAACACCAGTGCCGACGCAGTGTGGATAAAGTTGTCATTGATCCAGCCCACGCGCTTGAGCACAACGCCCAGAAACAGCATGGCAAACACGGGAGCCGTGATAGAGAGTGTCTGAAGGAAAATAGCCAGCATATCGAGTCAGCCTGATGGCGATCGGGAGGAAGATCGTATGCGGAATCAGACGTTTAGTTAGCCAGCGTCAACCCGCAGTTTAATCAAATTGCGCACGCATCCAGCAATGATACTCGGCCACTGCGGGCTCACCCTCGCGAGGAGCCCAGGGTGCCAGTTCGCCGTCTCCAACCGGCCGATAAGGCCCGGCTTTGCACTCGAACATCAGGCTGTCGTTCTCAAGCACCACCAGCCCATGAAAAATACCTGCTGGCAGATCGACCCCCAGACTCCCGCCTCCGGCTTGCAATACGCGCTTGTCGAGCACCCGACCTTCTTCATCGAAAATCAGGACGCCAAGCGTGCCCTTGAGTACCAGCAGGGTCTCAGCCTTGTCGCTGCCCAGGTGCCGGTGCGGCGGAACATAGGTGGAGGGTTGCAGCCCCACCACCATGCGATGGCAGGCCTCTTCCATCTGATGCAAGTTGTGATGCTGGCGACCACGGGGGTTGCCGGCAGCTTTCTCTGCCAGGTCGTTGAAGAGCGATTGATCGAGAAAGCTGGGGCGGGTCATGGTTTCAACGTCCTTTATTACATGTCTTTGACGGCATAAATCCCGGCGGCATTGCGCCAGTATCCCTTGTAGTCCATGCCATAACCGAAGAGGTAGCGGTCAATGCACGGCAGACCCGCGTAATTGGCTTTCAGGTCCGGACGCGCCTTGCGCTGATGGTCCTTGTCGATCAGCACCGCCGTATGCACCTGACGGGCACCTGCGTGTTTGCAGAACTCGACGATGGCACTCAGGGTGTGACCTTCATCGAGGATGTCATCAATGATCAGAACATGACGGTCAATGAACGACACTTCTGGCTTGGCTTTCCAGAACAGATCGCCGCCAGTGGTCTCATTGCGATAGCGCGTCGCGTGCAGGTAAGACGCTTCAAGCGGGAACTTCAGGTGGGTGAGCAACTTGCCCGCAAAAATCAGGCCGCCATTCATCACACAAAATACTACTGGATTGGTCTCGGCCATTTCGGCCGTGATTTGCGCGCCAACGCGGGCAATGGCTGCCTCGACTTCAGCTTCGGTGTACAGGCAGTCAGCCTCTCGCATGATTTGACGGATATGCTCGAGATCAGCAGACATGACGCTCTCCAGGGGGGTTGTGCAAGAAAAGCGGGCAAAGGTACGCACCCGCATGGCTCAGATCAAGTATTTATGGACTAACGTGCAGTAATGTTTAGTAGGACATCACCCCGTATTAGATTAATCTAGGCCGCTTTTTTTGCCTGCCCACGGAGCCTTTACCCATGCCCATTCGCGAGATACGCCACCCGCTGATTCGTCACAAGCTCGGCCTTATGCGCCGCGCAGACATTAGCACGAAGAACTTCCGCGAGCTTGCTCAGGAAGTAGGCGCGTTGCTGACCTATGAAGCCACCAAAGACCTGACCCTCGAAACCTACGAGATTGAAGGCTGGTGCGGCACTGTTAAAGTTGAAAAAATCGCCGGCAAGAAAATTACCGTCGTCCCGATCCTGCGTGCCGGCATTGGCATGCTCGAAGGTGTACTGAGCCTGATTCCGGGCGCCAAAGTCAGCGCAGTCGGTGTAGCCCGTAACGAAGAAACCCTTCAGGCCCACACCTACCTGGAAAAACTGGTACCGGAAATCAACGAACGTCTGGCGATGATCATCGACCCGATGCTGGCCACCGGTGCATCCATGGTTGCCACCATTGATCTGCTGAAGAAAGCCGGCTGCAAAGAAATCCGCGCCATGGTGCTGGTTGCCGCCCCAGAAGGCATTGCCACTGTAGAAGCCGCTCACCCGGACGTCGTCATCTACACCGCCTCCATCGATGAGCGTCTGAACGAACACGGTTACATCATTCCTGGCCTGGGCGATGCTGGCGACAAGATCTTCGGCACCAAGCAAAAGGACGCATAACATGCAGGACGAGTTCAACGACCCGCTCTGGCGCCAGATCATATCTGGCGCGCAGATGCTCTTCGTGGCCTTTGGCGCGTTGGTCCTGATGCCTTTGATTACCGGCCTCGACCCTAACGTCGCGCTGTTCACCGCGGGTCTCGGGACTCTGTTGTTCCAGATCGTGACCCGGCGCCAGGTGCCGGTTTTTCTGGCTTCAAGCTTTGCGTTCATTACCCCGATCATTCTCGCCAAAGGCCAGTTCGGCCTTGCCGCGACCATGGGCGGCGTGATGGCAGCAGGCTTCGTGTACACCTTCCTCGGTTTCGCGGTAAAGCTCAAAGGCACCGGTTTTATTGACCGCCTGCTGCCTCCCGTAGTGATTGGTCCGGTGATCATCTCGATTGGTCTGGCAATGGCCCCGATTGCAGCGCACATGGCCATGGGCCGCGCTGAAGATGGCACCGAGCTGATCCACTACCAGACCGCCATGCTGATCTCGATGCCAGCCCTGCTGACCACCCTGATCGTAGCCGTGTTCGGTAAAGGCATTTTCCGCCTGGTGCCGATCATTGCCGGCGTGCTGGTGGGATTCTCGATGGCGTTTTACTTTGGCGTAGTGGACACGGCCAAGATTGCCGCCGCCCCATGGTTTGCCCTGCCGCACTTCACTGCTCCCGAGTTCAACTGGCAGGCGATTCTGTTTATCGTCCCCGTGGCCCTGGCCCCGGCCATTGAACACATCGGCGGAGTGATTGCCGTGGGCAGCGTGACCGGCCGCGACTATCTGAAAAAGCCCGGCCTGCATCGCACCCTGTTCGGTGACGGCATCGCCACCACCGCTGCCGGCCTGCTTGGCGGTCCGCCCAACACCACCTACGCCGAAGTGACCGGCGCAGTGATGCTGACCAAGAACTACAACCCGAAAATAATGACCTGGGCGGCGATTTTCGCCATTAGCCTGGCATTTGTCGGCAAGTTCGGCGCACTGCTGCAAAGCATTCCAGTGCCGGTGATGGGCGGGATTCTATGCCTGTTGTTCGGTTCAATTGCTGCGGTCGGGATGAACACCCTGATTCGCCATCAGGTCGATCTGAGCGAAGCCCGCAACCTGGTGATTGTTTCGGTGACCCTGGTGTTCGGTATCGGCGGAGTGCTGATTGGCACCGGCATGGGCCCGGAAGACTTCGGCCTCAAGGGCATCGCCCTGTGTGCCATCGTCGCCATTGCGCTGAATCTGTTGTTGCCGGGCAATGACAGCTGGAAACACAAGAAAGGTGACGGGCCGGTTATCTAAATCGGCAAGTCCCCCAGGATCCTGTGGAAGCCTGGCCTGCCAGGCTTCCACAAGGTATCTGCAAGCGGAGTTTTACAGCGCCAGCGGCGCCCGCTCACACAAGGTATTCAACGCTGCCGCCCACTCAGGGTTGTCATTCAGGCACGGTACCAGCACCAGCTCCTCGCCCCCCGCCGCAATAAACTGCTCGCGACCGCGATCGCCGATTTCTTCCAGCGTTTCAATGCAATCCGCCACAAACGCCGGGCACATGACCAGAATCTTCTTCACTCCGTCTTTGGCCAGAGCGTCCAGGCGTGCCTCGGTATAGGGTTCGATCCACTTGGCCCGGCCCAGTCGGGACTGGAACGCCACCGACCATTTGCCCGCCGGCAACCCGGCGCGATCGGCAAACTCCTGGGCCGTACGCAAGCACTGCGCCCGGTAGCAGGTTGCCAATACTGCCGGCGAAGCATTCTGGCAGCAGTCAGCATTTTTGAAGCAGTGATTACCGGTCGGATCGAGTTTATGCAGATGGCGCTCGGGCAAACCGTGAAAACTGAGCAGTAAATGATCGTAATCCTGCTCCAGATGCGGCCGGGTACTCGCCACCAGTGCGTCGAGGTATTCGGGCTGATCGTAAAACGGCTGCACGATGGAGAGTTGAATGCCCAGCTTTGCGGCTTTGATCACCCGCTTGGCTTCTGCAATCACGGTGGTGACCGTACTGTCGGCAAACTGTGGATACAACGGTGCCAGGGTGACCTTGTGAATGCCCTTGGCCGCCAGACGTGTGAGCACGGTTTCAATGGACGGTTCGCCATAGCGCATTGCCAGTTCTACCGGCCCCTTGGTCCACTCCTTGCTCATCGCCTGCTGCAGGCGACGGCTGAGCACCACCAGCGGCGAGCCTTCATCCCACCAGATGGAGGCATAGGCATGGGCCGATTGTTCGGGGCGCTTGACCAGAATCAGTGACACGATCAGGCGGCGCAATGGCCACGGCATGTCGATCACATACGGGTCCATCAGAAACTGGTTCAGGTAGCTGCGTACATCGGCTACCGAAGTAGACGCGGGCGAACCCAGGTTAACCAGTAATAGTGCGTGCTCGGTCATGCAACATCCTATTTCAGAGGCGGGCGGACAGATCATCCAGGGCCGCACGCAAATCGGTGAACTGAAAAGTGAAACCGGCTGCCAGCAATTTGGCCGGCGTGGCCCGTTGGCCGCCCAGCAATAACTGTGACAATTCGCCCAGACCAACGCGCAAGGCAAAGGCGGGAACGGGAATGAACGCCGGACGGTGCAACACGCTGCCCAGGGTTTTGGCGAACTCAAGGTTGCGTACCGGATGCGGCGCGCAGGCATTATAAGGACCCGACGCGGCATTCTCATGCACAAGAAAATCAATCAGGGCAATTTGGTCATTGATATGAATCCATGGCATCCATTGCCGACCATTACCTATCGGCCCGCCCAACGCCAGTTTGAAAGGCAATAACAGGCGCGACAAAAAGCCGCCCTCGGCCGCCAGCACCAGGCCGGTACGCACCAGCACCACACGAATGCCCAAGGCCTGTGCGCGTTGCGCGGTTTCCTCCCAGGCAATACACAAATGGCTGGCGAAGTCTTCGCTCACCGGAGGCGACTCTTCGGTCAACTCGCGCTCACCCCCATCGCCATACCAGCCCACTGCCGAACCGGACACCAGCACCGACGGTTTTTGTTCGCGGCTGGCCAGCCAGGTCACCAGGGTTTCCGTCAGCGTAATCCGGCTACCCCACAACAACGCCTTGCGCTTGCGTGTCCATGGCCGATCGGCAATCGGCGCGCCGGCAAGGTTGATCAGCGCATCAATCGGCTCCTGGCCAAGTTCTTCAAGTGTGGCGACGCCTCTTACGCCGGCACCGCACAATTCGCTCACGCGATCAGGGCGACGACTCCACACGCTCAGGCGATGACCTTGCGCAAGCCAGTGACGGCAAAGCTGGCGCCCGATCAAGCCTGTACCGCCGGTCAGCAAAATGTGCATGAGTTGATCCTCGCTGGGAGTTTTATCGGGTGCACTGGTCTATTTTTAAAGAAATTCCCATTTCTTCGGGCCGCTGGCTTCATAAAGAATAGGCTAGGCTGGCCCGGCAAGCGCACTAAAACTTATACTAATAAATTAATTTGTACAGATATTGGCGGCATCGTAGTTTGTGCAGCTGACTGGGCAAATAGGGATTGAGGCCAATATGACTGTACCTATCGCAATTATCGGGGCCGGCATCGCCGGATTGTCTGCCGCAAGGGCACTGCACAAGGCCGGGCACACTGTGCATCTGTTCGATAAAAGCCGCGGCAGCGGCGGACGCATGTCGAGCAAGCGCAGTGATGCGGGATCACTGGATCTTGGAGCCCAGTATTTCACTGCCCGCGATCGCCGCTTTGTCGATGAGGTCCAGCAGTGGCAAGCCCTGGGCTGGGCTGCTGAGTGGGAACCTCATCTGTACAACCACAAGAACGGCCAGCTCACACCGTCACCGGACGAACAGACCCGCTGGGTAGGCAGCCCGCGCATGAGCGCGATTACCCGCGGCATGCTCGGCCATTTCAAGGTTGAGTTTGCATGCCGTATTACTGACTTGATACGCGGTGAAAAACACTGGCACCTGTTGGATGCCGACGAGGTCAGTCACGGCCCCTACAGCCATGTGATAGTGGCAACGCCGGCACCTCAGGCAACCGCCCTGCTTGCTTGTGCGCCCAAACTGGCAAGCACCGCGGCCGGAGTGAAAATGGACCCGACCTGGGCCGTCGCCCTGGCTTTCGATACGCCCCTGGAAACCAAAATGGATGGCTGCTTCGTGCAAGACAGCCCGCTGGACTGGCTAGCCCGCAACAGCAGTAAACCGGGGCGTGAGCACAAGCCCGACACCTGGGTGCTGCATGCCACCAGCGCCTGGAGCAGGCAAAACCTGGATCTGTCCAAAGAAGCAGTCATCGAGCACTTGCACGGTGCCTTTGCCGAACTGATGCACTTCCCCATGCCTGCGCCGATCTTCAGTCTGGCCCATCGCTGGCTCTATGCCCGGCCTTCCACCGCCCATGAATGGGGAGCACTGACCGATGCCGATCTGGGGCTTTATGCCTGTGGCGACTGGTGCCTGTCAGGCCGGGTCGAAGGCGCGTGGCTCAGTGGCCAGGAGGCAGCCCGGCGCTTGATCGAACACCTCGAATAAAGCCCAGGGCTGGCGTATAGCCTCTGTAAGAGCGAGCTTGCTGGCGATCTTTTAAAAACGGCTCGCTCCTGTAGAAGCCCCAAATACTTGTACAGGATAATTGACTTGTACAAGGCAAAGCCTAAGATGAAACCAGGTTGTACATCGCTACAAAGATGTACAAGTAATTCCTGGAGGTTCATCCCATGGTCAGCGCCGTCTCAGCCCGCGACAAACCGAAAATCGCCATCAGTGCCTGCCTGCTGGGCGCCGAAGTTCGCTTCAACGGCGGGCATAAGGCTTCGCAACTGTGCAGCCAGGCCCTGAGTGAGTATTTCGAGTTCGTCCCGCTGTGCCCCGAAGTCGCCATCGGGCTGGGCATTCCGCGCCAGCCCATTCGCCTGATCGGCGACCCTGCCCAACCCCAAGCCGTAGGCAGTGTCGACAGCGCTATGGACGTAACCCGGCCACTGCACGATTACGCTGTGGCCATGGCCGCAGCGCACACAGACATTTGCGGCTACATCTTTATGCAAAAGTCGCCGTCTTGCGGACTCGAGCGAGTCAAGGTCTATCAGGACGGTGGACGCCCCGCAGAGTTGAGAGGACGGGGGATTTACGCACAAGCGTTTTGCGCCGCGCACCCGGACTTGCCGGTTGAAGAAGAAGGCCGCCTCAACGACCCGGTATTGCGTGAAAACTTTCTGACCCGGGTTTACGCCTATAGCGCCTGGCAACAGTTGCTCGGAGACGGCATCACCCGCCGCTCCCTGACCGAGTTTCATGCCCGCTATAAATACCAGCTTATGGCCCACCACCCCGAACAGTACAAAACCCTGGGCAACATGCTGGGGAGCCTGGGCAAGGGCGACCCTCGCGAAATTGCCCCGCAGTATTTCAGCGAGTTGATGAAAGCCCTGAAAAAATGCGCCACGCGCCGCACTCACACCAATGTGCTGCAACACATCAGCGGCTATCTCAAACAGTCCCTCAGCCGCGAAGACAAGCAAGAAATGCAGTACCTGATTGGCCAGTACCTGCACGGCATTGTGCCGTTGGTGGTGCCGCTGACACTGCTCAAGCATCATTTTCGCCAGCATCCGGATCCCTATATCTCGCGGCAGGTGTACCTGCAACCGCACCCGGAAAACCTCAGCCTGCGCAATGCGATCTGACCATGAATCAGGACCTTTCGCAGACCAGCTCTGCCGCACCCGACTACAACCAGGCCCTGGCCGAAGGCTGGCTGCCGATACGCGAAGTGGCGCGCATCACCGGGGTCAATGCCGTGACCCTGCGCGCCTGGGAGCGGCGTTATGGCCTGATCGTCCCGCACCGCACCGCCAAAGGTCATCGCCTGTTCTCAGCCGCCCATATCCAGCGAATCCAGCACATTCTGACCTGGCTCAATCGCGGGGTGTCGGTCAGCCAGGTCAAGCCACTGCTCGACCTGGCCCCGAGCCACCGCGAACCCGTCGACAACGACTGGCTGGCATGGAGCCAGGCCCTGACGCTGGCGATCACTGAGCTGGCCGGGCGCAGACTGGACGACAACTTCAATCAGGTCATGTCGCTGTATCCGGCCCACACCCTGTGCGAACAGCTGCTGATCCCGCTGTTGAGCGAGCTGGAACAACGCTGGCAGGGCCAGTTCGGGGCACAACTGGAGCGAGTGTTTTTCAGCTCCTGGCTACGCAGCAAACTGGGCGCCCGTATCTACCACAACAATCGCTCACTCAAAGGCAAGCCCATCCTGCTGATCAACCATTCACCCCAGCCTTTCGAAGCCCAGCTGTGGCTCACCGCCTGGCTGGTCAGCAGCAGCCACTGCCCGGTTGAAGTCTTCGACGCGCCCCTGCCCGGCGGTGAACTGGCAATGGCGGTGGAACGCCTCAAATCACCCGCCGTGGTCCTCTATTCGAGCCAGACCCTGAACCCCCAGCAACTGCCAAAGCTACTGAAGGGCGTTGACTGCCCGATCCTGATAGCCGGACCGACGGTATGCATCCATAGCGCCGAGCTGGCCGTAAGTACTACTGAAATCGCAGGATTGTCTCTTGCTCGCGATCCCCTTGAAGCCCATCAACGGCTCAGCCAGCTCGGACTGTTCTAGAGGAATAAACATGCAACTGATCTGGCTGCGCAGCGACTTGCGCCAAAACGACAACACCGCCCTGAGCGCCGCCGCTGAACGCGGCCCCACTGTGGCCGTGTATCTCATCAGCCCCGAGCAATGGCTGGCCCATGACGACGCGCCGTGCAAAGTCGATTTTTGGCTGCGTAATCTGAGCGTCCTGAGCGACAGCCTCGAGCAACTGAATATCCCGTTACTTATTCGCAGCGCGCCCGCCTGGGACCAGGCCCCCGCGGTGCTGGTTGAACTGTGCCAACAGTTGGGCATTGAGGACGTGCATGTAAATGATGAATACGGCATCCATGAAACCCGGCGCGATCAAGCCGTCGCCCGTGCCCTCGACGCCAAGGGCATCGGCTTTCATCGTCACCTCGACCAACTGCTGTTTCAACCCGGCAGTGTGCTGACCAAAACCGGGACCTACTTTCAGGTATTCAGCCAGTTCCGCAAGGTTTGCTATGAGCGCCTGCACACGGGACTGCCGCCCATAGTGGCCACACCCCGGCCCCAGGCGCAGCTGACCATTGCCCGGGATGCGATTGCTCAATCTGTTAGCGGCTTTGCGCCGCCCGACGAAACCCTGCGCGCACTCTGGCCGGCCGGGGAAGACGAAGCCCGGCAGCGCCTGGCACGCTTCGCCGACGAGCAAATCCACTACTACAAAGAAGAGCGCGACTTGCCCGCCAAACCTGGCACCAGCCAGCTTTCGCCCTACCTGGCAGCAGGCGTTATCTCACCCCGCCAATGCCTGCATGCAGCACTGCTCAGCAACAACGGCGAATTTGAAAGCGGCAGTGTCGGCTGCGCGACCTGGATCAGCGAACTGATCTGGCGCGAGTTCTATAAACATATTCTGGTGGGTTACCCACGGGTTTCCCGGCATCGCGCATTCAGAGCCGACACCGAGTTCTTGCCCTGGCGTGATGCCCCACAAGAACTGGCGGCATGGAAAGAGGGGCGCACCGGTATCCCGATCATCGACGCGGCCATTCGCCAACTGCTGGCAACCGGCTGGATGCACAACCGCCTGCGGATGGTGGTGGCAATGTTCCTGACCAAGAACCTGTTGATCGACTGGCGCGAGGGTGAGCGCTTCTTTATGCAGCACTTGATTGATGGCGATCTGGCAGCCAACAACGGCGGCTGGCAGTGGAGCTCATCCACCGGGACCGATTCGGTGCCCTACTTCAGAATTTTCAACCCCTTGAGTCAGTCCGAGCGCTTCGACCCCGAAGGTCGCTTCATCAAGCACTGGCTGCCAGAACTTGCGACGCTGAATAAAAAAGAGATTCATAACCCGGCCATTGCCGGCGGCCTGTTTGGGGTTGCCGATTATCCGCGGCCAATTGTCGACTTGAAACACAGTCGCGAACGGGCCCTCAGCGCGTTCAAGAATCTGCCGTCGCGCCAGCTTTACGAGGTGTGCGATGGCTGAGACACGGCGTATCTGGCTTACCGGGGCCAGCAGCGGGATTGGTGCTCACCTGGCGGAACAACTGCTCAACAGCGGTGCCCGCCTGGCATTGAGTGCCCGCACCCTGCCCCCCCTGCAAGCGTTATCCGAACGCTACCCGGGGCAGGTGCTGCTGGTGCCCGGCGACCTGACCGACAGCCTGCAAGTGCGGGAAATCGGCAAGCGGATCGCCCACACCTGGGGCGCGCTGGACTGCGTGATTCTGAATGCCGGCTCCTGTGAGTATGTCGACGTCCGGCATTTCGACGCAGCCCTGATCGAGCGCGTGGTGCGCACCAATTTACTGGCCAGCGCTTACTGCCTTGAAAGTGCGCTGCCTTTACTGCGTGCAGGCACCCGCCCGCACCTGGTGGGCGTGGTCAGTTCCGTGACCTTCTGGCCCCTGCCACGGGCCGAAGCGTATGGCGCGTCAAAAGCCGGACTGCGCTACTTGCTGGAGTCACTGCGCATCGATCTCGCCCACGAGGGAATGGATGTCACCCTGGTCAGCCCCGGCTTCGTTGACACCCCGCTGACGGCAAAAAACGATTTCCCCATGCCCATGCGCTGGCCTGCACTCAAAGCCGCACAGCATATTTGCCAGCGTCTGGAAAACCGCCCGCTGGAAATCGCTTTTCCCTGGTCATTTATCGCCACTCTCAAACTGATGGCGAGCCTGCCAAAACGCCTGCAACTGGCGATTGGAAAACGCCTGGCACGGACTTCTGACGAGACACCATCATGAAAATCGCGATCATTGGCAGCGGCATCTCAGGCCTGACCTGTGGCTATTTACTGCATAAAGAACACGAGATCCGCGTGTTCGAGGCCAGTGACTGGGTGGGGGGGCATACCCATACGGTGGATGTCGGCATCGGCGGGCGTCACTATCAAATTGATACCGGCTTCATCGTGTTCAACGACTGGACCTATCCCAACTTCATCAAGCTGATCGATCGACTGGGGGTGCGCTCCAAAGCCACTGAGATGAGCTTCTCGGTGCACGACCCCCGACGCAATTTCGAATACAACGGCAACAGCCTCAACAGTTTGTTCGCCCAACGCAGCAACCTGTTGTCCCCCGGGTTCTGGGGCATGTTGCGCGATATCCTGCGTTTCAATCGCCAGGCCGTACGCGACCTGCAACAACAGCGCATTGCCAGCGACACCCGACTGGGCGACTACCTGCAGCAGCGTGGCTATGGCCCCCGGTTTATCGAGCACTACATTGTGCCGATGGGCGCGGCGATCTGGTCCATGCCACTGGCCGAGATGCAGGCATTTCCGCTGCAGGCGTTTATCCGCTTCTTCAAGAACCACGGCTTGCTGAGCATCACCAATCGCCCGCAGTGGCGAGTGATCGAAGGTGGCTCGAGCGCCTATGTACAACCGCTGAGCGCAGGCTTTGCCGAACACATTCGCCTCAACTGCCCGGTTACGGCGGTTGAACGCGACGACCTGGGTGTACTCATCCACAGCCCGGCAGGCAGCGAGCGCTTCGACAAAGTGATTTTTGCCTGCCATAGCGATCAGGCCTTAAAGCTGTTGGCCCGGCCGACAGTCGCCGAACAGCAAATCCTCGGCGCCCTGCCCTACGCCGATAACGACGTGGTCCTGCACACCGATACCCGACTGCTACCTGAGCGAAAACAGGCCTGGGCCAGCTGGAACTATCGACTGGGTGATGTCGGACAACGCCGCGCCAGCGTGACTTACGCCATGAACATCCTGCAGGGGATCGAGAGCGAGACCACATTCTGCGTCAGCCTTAACCAGACCGAGGCCATCGACCCGCTGCAAGTGCTGGCCCGATACACCTACGCCCACCCGCAATACAGCCTCGATGCCGTAGCCGCCCAAGGGCGCTGGCAAGAATTGCTGGGGCCGCAGCACAGCTATTTTTGCGGTGCTTACTGGGCTAACGGCTTTCACGAAGACGGGGTGGTCAGCGCTTTGCGTGTCGCCTCAGCATTCGGCCAACAGCTATGAACAGCGCCCTGTACAGCGGCTGGATCGCCCACCGGCGTTTTGCGCCGACCAGCCATGCATTCCGCTACCGCATCGGCTTGTTGTATCTCGACCTGGACGAACAGGATGCTGTATTGGGGCTGTCACCACTGGCTGGAAAAAGCCGCTTTGCACCCTTCTCGTTTCGCGAAACCGATTACCTGAAGGATTACACCAGGACCGGCATGCGCCTGATGGATGCCGTTCGCCAACAAGTCGCCCGAGCCCTCGGGCATACGCCCCAAGGTGCCATCTGCTTACTGACTCAGGCCCGCAGCTGGGGCTTGAGTTTCAACCCGGTGAGTTTCTTTTATTGCTACGAGGCTGACGGGCAACTGGCTGCCATCCTGTGCGAAGTGAGCAATACCCCGTGGCGCGAGCACTATCACTACGTGCTCCCGGCCCTGGGTGACAGCCATCAGCATTTTGCCGTGGCCAAGGCATTTCATGTCTCGCCTTTTCTGCCCCGCGATCTGGAATACCGCATGAGTTTCAGCCCGCCCGCTGCCCGACTCGGTGTGCATATGGCGGATTGGCAAGGTGAGCTGAAAATGTTCGATGCCACCCTCAATCTGCAACGCAGCGCGCTCGACCGTCCAGGTTTGCATCGCTACTTGCGGCAATTTCCATGGATGACGGCAAAGACTTGCCTGGCCATTTACTGGCAAGCCTTGCGCCTGTTTCTCAAACGTACGCCGATCTTTTCCCATCAGGCCGCCGACGGCGCCTTTCGTATTGCCGCCCTGCAACCCAAGGATAAACGTCATGAAAAGCCCTAGCCTGGTGAGCAAAACCTCACGATTGAGTACCTACAATCTGACCAGCGTACTGCTGCGGCGCGGAGTCATGCGTCAACTCAGCCAGCTGCAGCACGGACAATTGGTGCTGACTGAAAATGGCGAGCGCCATCTGTTCGGTGACAGCAACGCGACACTGATCGGCGAAGTGCACATCAGCGACCCCGGTGTCTGGGGGATGATCGCCAGCAACGGTTCCATAGGCGCCGGCGAAGCATTTATCCACGGCTACTGGAGCTCGCCCGACCTGACCAGAGTGGTCCGGGTACTGGTCAGCAACCTGAAGGTTCTGGACGCCATGGAGGGTGGGCTTGCCAGCCTGGGACGCCCGTTGATACGGGGCTTGCACTGGATCAATCGCAATACCCGCAAAGGCTCGCAAAAAAACATTGCGGCTCATTACGACCTTGGCAATGAGATGTTCGAGCAGTTTCTCGACCCCACCATGATGTATTCAGCGGCGCAGTTCCTCAGCCCTGACGACAGCCTGGAGCAGGCCCAACTGAATAAGCTGCAACGCATTTGCCAGAAGCTCGACCTCAAGCCCGAAGACCACTTGCTGGAAATCGGCACCGGCTGGGGCAGCATGGCAATTTTTGCCGCGCAGCATTACCACTGCAAAGTGACCACCACCACACTCTCGAAGGAACAATTCGATTACACCCGGGAGCGTATCGAGGCACTGGGTCTACAGAATCAGGTGACCTTGTTGCTGGAGGATTACCGCGATCTGACCGGGCAGTACGACAAACTGGTGTCCATCGAGATGATCGAAGCGGTCGGCCATCATTTTTTACCCAACTACTTCAAACAGTGTTCGCACCTGCTCAAGAGCCAGGGGTTGATGTTGCTGCAAGCCATCACCATTCGAGACCAGCGTTACGAGCAAGCCAAAACCGGCGTGGACTTTATCCAGCGCTACATCTTCCCCGGCGGCGCACTGCCCAGCGTGCAGAAAATGCTCGAGATCGTCACCCGCGATACCGACATGAACCTGATGCATATGGAGGACTTTGGCCTGCACTACGCCAGAACCCTGCGCCTGTGGCATGAGAACTTTCGCCGCGCCCACGGCCGTCTGACCGAGCTGGGCTATGACGAATACTTCCTGCGTCTGTGGGAATTTTACCTGTGCTACTGCGAAGGTGGCTTCCTCGAACGCAGTATCGGCACCGCGCAATTGTTGCTGGCCAAACCCGGGGCCATGCCGCAACCCTTGCTCGGGCGCTTTGATGCTTGATCTGAAGCTGCTGGCCAATGCCGGAATGTTCCAGCTTGGCTGGTTTGCCTGTGTGCTGGGTGGCAATAGCCTGTGGTTACTACTGCCGGCGGGCGTACTACTGGTGAACGGACTGTGGATAAGTGCCCGGTGGACAGAAGTACGCTTGATCATTTACGTCTGCTTGCTCGGCACCCTGGTGGACAGCCTGCTGCTCAATGCCGGGGTTTTTGAGTTCCGGCAGGAGGGGATTTTGATCCCGTTCTGGTTGATGCTGCTCTGGGCATTACTGGCGACCACCCTGAACCATTGCCTGGCATGGACGGCACGACCGGCATGGCGGGCGGTGCTGCTGGGCGCGGTTGGCGGGCCATTGTCGTATTACGCAGGGCAACGGCTGGGGGCGGTGCAATTCGGGTTCGGACTGTGGCCGACCCTGGTCTTGCTTGCGGTGTTATGGGCGGGGTTGTTCCCGGCGCTGCAATGGCTGGCGGGCACGCAGACAGCCCAACTTCCGCTGCGAGAATGAGCTTGCTCCTACAGGGATGAATGGCGGTTTGTCAGCGGTTTTACACCTGACAGCTGCTCTGCCTTACACTGCGCGCCTATGACCAACATCCCCCTGACCGAAATTACCGAACCCGCCGTCACCTGTTCGACGTGCGCGGCATGCTGCTGCCAACTGGAAGTGATGTTGATCACCGACACCGGCGTGCCCGAGCGCTTTATCGACACCGATGACTGGGGCGGCGAGGTCATGCTGCGCCTCGATGATGGCTGGTGTGCAGCGCTGGATCGCAACACCATGATGTGCACCATCTACGAAAAGCGTCCGCTGATTTGCCGCGAGTTCGAAATGGGTGATGTTGAATGCCTGAACGAGCGTCAAGGCATCACAACCGCCTATCGGTAGCGGTTTGATCCCTTGTAGGAGCGAGCTTTTGCGGTATGGGATATCGCGCTGAAAAGCTCGCGAGACAAGCTCGCTCCTACAGGGAAGGCGTACGTTACAGCGGCAGACCGGGGCGGCGAGGTCATGCTGCGCCTCGATTCTACGAAAAGCGTCCGCTGATTTGCCGCGAGTTCGAGATGGGTGATGTTGAATGCCTGAACGAACGTCAAGGCATCACAACCGCCTATCGGTAGCGGTTTGATCCCTTGTAGGAGCGAGCTTGCTCGCGAGCTTTTGCGGTATGGCATATCACGCTGAAAAGCTCGCGAGACAAGCTCGCTCCTACAGGGAAGACGTACGTTACAGCGGCATTGTGTAATGCAGGGCGTAGCTCTCTATACCGTCGTTGGTGCTCGATAGCCCGGCATTGGAGTAATGAGTCGCTCGAATACCCACTTCATGCCCACCGGTAAAGCGCAGGCCAAAACCCAGGCGATCTTCAAACTGGAAAGCCGTCCCCAGCTTGTTGCCTTCAACTTCAGTGTGGGAAAACGCTGCGACCCCGATGCCGGCCTCTACATAAGGCTTGACCGTTTCACCGGCAAACTCGTACACAAATACAGGCGAGAACGACAAGCTGTGGTTCGCAGATGACTTGTCACCTTCCCAGTAGGTGTAAGCCCCATCCCAATAACCTGTAAGACGACCAACATCACTCTGCAGCCAGCTCTTGTCCCAATCGGACTTCAAGCCCAGCCGATAAGTCATGGTCGATTCACTGGTGTGCCCTACCCCAAACTCGATACCGGCCGCTTGTGCTGTGTAGCTGTGCCCCAGAACAGTGGCTGCCAGCGCAGCCAGGCAAAAAAATCGCTTCATAAGAAAATCCCGCTTCCGTATGCAAAGATCATTGTTGTGTGCCTCATCAGACAAGCGCTAAGAATCCAGTCACCGCCCGAAAGTTCAACCGTCTTGAACCTTTTCACACTTTTTTCACAAACCGAAGCTTTGCACACTCCCTGATTTATTCCACAACAGCGGCAGGATATTTTGCATGTGCTCCGGCGAGGCGCTGGTCCAGAACTGTGTTTGCCGGGCGGGGCCCGCTGCCAGCAGGCTTCTTTCACTCAACAATCGCTTGAGCTGGCGGGCCACTGCGGCGCCGGTGTCGATCAGGATGATCGAAGACGGCAGCATCTGGCTCAGCAGGGGCTTGAGGAAGGGGTAATGGGTGCAGCCGAGAATAATGGTGTCGCAACCCGCCGCCACCAGCGGTTCGACATAGCCGCGCAACAGGGTTCGCAGCTCGTCGCTGAGCAAGTCACCGGCTTCAATCAGCTCCACCAGCCCCGGACACGGCTGGGTGATCACCTGTACATCGCTGGCAAAGCGGTCAAGCAAGGCGGCAAATTTGGCACTTTGCAAAGTACCGGTGGTTGCAAGTACCCCCACCACCCCGCTGCGTGTGGCCGCAGCAGCCGGTTTGACCGCAGGTTCCATACCGACGATGGGCCAGTCGGGGTAAGACTGACGCAACTGCGCAACGCCGGCTACGGTGGCAGTGTTGCATGCCAGCACCAGAGCTTTAGCCCCCTGGCGCTGAAAAAAATCCGCCATCACGGCGCAGCGCTGGCGAATAAATTCAGGACTTTTTTCGCCGTAGGGAATGTGTCCGCAGTCCGCCACATATAGCAGTGACTCATTGGGCAACAGACCATGAATCTCCCGCAGCACCGACAGACCGCCGACACCGGAGTCGAAAACACCTACCGGTGCTTCATTCATGGCCCGTACCGCATACGCTGCACCCGGGATCGCGCTTGACTCGCAGTTCGCGAAACCGCGTGCCCAGGGCATCGATCAACAACAGACGCCCCACCAGCGGCTCACCAAAGCCGGCCAGCAGTTTCAGGGCTTCGAGGGCCTGCAGACTGCCGACCAAGCCTACCAGCGGGCCTATGACTCCGGCTTCACTGCAGGTCAGTTCGTCTTCGCTGCCATGACCATACAAACAGTGGTAGCAAGGGCTCGCCGGCTGGCGGGAGTCAAACACCGACAACTGCCCCTCAAGGCGAATTGCCGCACCACTGACCAGTGGTTTGCGCGCCACGAAGCAGGCCGCGTTCACGGCTTCGCGGGTGCCGAAGTTGTCGCAGCAATCGAGTACCAGATCAACCTGCGACACGGCATCTGCCAACGTGTCGGCATCCAGTGCCGAACGGTGGGCAACAAGCTTGATTTGCGGGTTTATCGCGGCCAGACGCTGCATGGCCGAATCGACTTTGCTCTGGCCGATGCTGGCGCTGTCATGAATGATCTGGCGTTGCAGGTTGGTCAGGTCGACGCTGTCAAAATCGGCCAGGTGCAGCTCGCCAACCCCGGCAGCCGCCAGGTAGAGCGCCACTGGCGAACCCAGCCCGCCCACACCGACGATCAGTACACGGCTGTTTTTCAGCTTGAGCTGACCTTCGATATCGACCTGTTGCAGCAGGATCTGTCGGCTGTAGCGCAACAGTTCCTCATCGCTCAGCACGGCAGGCGACCCAGGGTGATGCGTTCGTGGGTGCCCAGGTCCTTGCGGCTTTCGACCTGTGCAAAACCTGCACCCGATAACAACTGGCGAACAGCGTCGGCCTGATCGTACCCGTGCTCGAGCATCAACCAGCCCCCTGGGTTCAGGTGTTGTGGCGCGGCCTGGATAATTTCGCGAATGTCGTCCAGACCATCGACACCGGCGACCAATGCGCTTTCAGGCTCGAAACGCACATCGCCCTGGGCCAGGTGCACGTCGCCCGCGGCAATATAAGGCGGGTTGCTGATAATCAGGTCGAAGCGCTGATCAGCCAACGCACTGAACCAGTGACTGGTCAGTACATGGACGTTTTCAAGCTGTAGGCGCTGACGGTTACGCTCGGCCAGGGCTACGGCTTCAAGTACCCGATCGACCGCAGTGACGTGCCACGCAGGGCGTTCACTGGCCAGGGCCAGGGCAATTGCACCGCTGCCGGTACCTAAATCCAGAACCCTGGCGGGGCTGGCGGGTAGCAGATCCAGCGCAGTTTCGACCAGCAGTTCGGTATCAGGACGGGGAATAAGCGTGTGGGGCGCAACTTCAAGGTCCAGCTTCCAGAAGCCCTGCTGACCCAGAATGTAGGCAACAGGCTCACCGGCACGACGACGCAGCAGGTAGCCGGAAAAGGTCAAAGCCGATTCGCTGCTGACAATTTTTTCGGGCCATGTGTGCAGGTAACTGCGCGACTTGCCCAGGGCTGCGGCCAGTAACAGTTCCGCATCCAGGCGCGCCGTTGGCGAGTCTGGCAGTTCTGCGGCACGCAACAAGCTGGCAATAATGGTCATTTACTCACCCAGGGCCGTCAGTTGGTCAGCCTGAAATTCCGCTAATAACGGCTCAATAACGGCATCAACACCGCCAGCCAGTACATCATCCAGGGAATACAGGGTCAGATTGACACGGTGGTCGGTGACCCGCCCTTGTGCAAAATTGTAAGTCCGGATGCGCTCGGAGCGATCCCCCGAGCCCACCAGGGATTTTCGTTCGCTGGCAATCGCATTGGCAGCGGCGCTGGTTTGCTGGTCATTCAATTTAGCCGAAAGCCAGGACATCGCCCGCGCCCGGTTTTTATGCTGGGAACGCTCTTCCTGACACTCCACCACGATGCCCGATGGCAAGTGCGTGATGCGAATGGCCGAGTCGGTCTTGTTAACGTGCTGACCACCCGCGCCCGAAGAGCGATAGGTATCGACGCGCAAGTCGGACGGGTTGATCTCGATCGCTTCTTGCTCGTCCGGCTCCGGCAGTACCGCCACGGTGCACGCAGAAGTATGAATCCGCCCCTGGGATTCGGTCGCCGGTACCCGCTGTACGCGGTGTACCCCCGACTCGAACTTCAGCTTGCCGTAAACATTCTCGCCTTCAACCCGGGCAATGACTTCTTTGTAGCCGCCATGCTCGCCGCTGTTTTCCGACAGAATTTCCAGCTTCCAGCCACGACGCTCAGCGTAACGCGAGTACATGCGGAACAGGTCACCGGCAAAAATGGCCGCTTCATCGCCGCCGGTTCCGGCGCGAATCTCAAGGAATACGTTGCGCCCGTCGTTCGGGTCTTTTGGCAACAGCATGCGTTGCAGGTCTTGTTCCAGCTCGAGCAGCCGTTCTTTGGCTTCGCGGACTTCTTCAACCGCCATTTCGCGCATGTCCGGGTCGTTATCCTTGAGCAACGCCTGGGCGCCCTCAAGGTCGGCCTGTACCTTCAGCCACTGCCCGTAGGTTGCAACAATGGGCTCTACTTCCGCGTATTCCTTGGAATAGGCACGGAATTTGGTCTGATCAGAGATGACTTCGCCATCGCCAAGCAACGCGGTCAGTTCTTCAAAACGGTCCTGGAGGATGTCCAGCTTATTCAGCAGTGACGCTTTCATTACTATTTTTTATCCGCAGAGCTATCCGATGAGCCCTCACCGAGGGCAAAAAGTTCTTGGGCCATGGCCAGCGCATCGAGGCGGCCTTCGGCGGAAAGCTTTTTCAGCTGCACGCTGGGTGCGTGCAGCAATTTATTGGTCAGGCCGCGTGCCAGTTGTACCAGCACGTCTTCGGGATTGCTGCCGTTGGCGAGCATCCGCTGGGCCTTTTGCAGTTCTTCATCACGCAGGCGCTCGCTTTGCTGGCGATAGGCTTTGAGTACATCCACTGCCGCCAGCTCACGCAAACGCACCATGAAGTCTTCAGCACCAATGCTGACCAGCGCTTCCGCTGCCTGGGCTGCGCCCTGGCGACTCTTGAGGTTTTCCGCGACCACTTCGTGCAAGTCATCGACGGTGTAGAGGTAAACGTCGTCCAACTCGCCGACTTCTGGCTCGATATCCCGGGGGACGGCGATATCCACCATGAAAATGGGTTTGTGCTTGCGCAGTTTCAAAGCGCTTTCCACCGCGCCTTTGCCCAGAATCGGCAATTGGCTGGCGGTGGAGCTGATCACGATATCGCTGTGCACCAGCTCCTGGGGAATGTCCGACAGCAACACCGCGTGCGCCCCGAACTGCTCGGCCAGAGTACTGGCACGCTCCAGTGTACGGTTGGCCACGACTATGCGTTTTACCCCCAGCTCATGCAGGTGACGGGCGACCAGGGTAATGGTCTCGCCGGCGCCGATCAGCAGGGCCTGACTGCGCTGCAGGTCGCTGAAAATCTGCTTGGCCAGGCTCACGGCGGCAAACGCCACCGAAACCGGGTTTTCACCGATGGCGGTGTCGGTGCGCACTTGCTTGGCCGAGTTGAAGGTCGCTTGAAACAGCCGCCCCAACAAAGGCCCGACCGTGCCCGCCTCACGCGCCACGGCATAGGCCGATTTCATCTGGCCGAGAATTTGTGGCTCGCCCAACACCAGCGAGTCCAGGCCTGAAGCCACACGCATCATGTGACGAACGGCAGCATCGTCTTCATGGACATAGGCACAGGCACGTAATTCTTCGAGGCTCAGATGGTGATAGTCGGCCAGCCACTTCAGCACCGAGTCTGCCGAAAGGTGGTCCTGTTCTATATATAGCTCGCTGCGATTGCAGGTGGAGAGGATCGCAGCTTCGCGGCTGTCGGTGTGTCGGCAGAGTTGCTGCAAGGCCTCAACCAACTGCTCTGGAGTAAAAGCCACGCGCTCGCGGACGTCTACTGAAGCAGTCTTGTGGTTAATACCGAGTGCGAGGAAGGCCATTCAAGATCGCTGATGATGACGAGAAGCCGACAATTGTCCTACTTCGCCAGATTCAGAACAACCATTGCTGACTATTGTCTCTATAGTTAAGTTCTCTTGAAGCCCAATTATCAAACATCCATTGACCCAGATATTCGATAGTCGCACCTGTTAGGGTTTGCCCTGTCGCATGTGTCATGATGCCCGGACCGCAGGTAAGTCGCCCTTCTCCTATATGAATAGATCCTCCGCGTTGCTCCTCTCTCTCGTCCTTCTCAGTGGCTGCCAGGCTTTGGCCCCCACGTCACCGGATGATTCATCGCCGGCTGAAGAGGCTACTTCCACTCCGGAAAAACCCACGGTTTATGGCTCGTTCAGCGAAGAAACGCTGTACAGCCTGCTGAGCGCGGAGCTGGCCGGCCAACGTAATCGTCTGGATATCGCTCTCGACAACTACGTCACCCAGGCGATCAATACGCAAGATCCCGGCATTGCCGAGCGCGCCTTGCGAATTGCCGAGTACCTGGGCGCCGATCAGGCCGCTCTCGATACATCGCTGATCTGGGCTAAAAACGCGCCGGACGATCTTGAGGCACAACGTGCGGCTGCCATTCAGCTGGCGCGCAACGGTCGTTATGACGACGCCATGGTGTACATGGAGAGAGTCCTGCAGGCCAAAGGCGACACTCACTTCGACTTTTTGGCCCTGTCGGCTTCAGAAACAGATGCCGATACCCGTGCCGGCCTGCAGAAAAGCTTTGATCGCCTGCTGGTCAAGCACCCGGACAACGGCCAGCTGATTTTCGGCAAGGCCTTGCTGATGCAACAGGACGGTGACACTGAAGGCGCCCTCAAGTTGCTGGAAAAGAATCCGCCCCAGGATGGCGAAGTCGCCCCGGTGTTGCTGCGGGCTCGTTTGCTGCAAAGCCTCAATCGCGGTGATGAAGCCCTGCCGCTGCTGAAAAAAAGCATTCGCCAGTACCCCGATGACAAACGTTTGGGGCTGACATACGCGCGCACCCTGATTGAACAGAACCGCATGGCCGAGGCCAAAACGCAGTTCGCCAGCCTCGCAGAGCAGTACCCTGAAGACGATGAGCTGCGCTTCTCGCTGGCGCTGATTTCCCTCGAAGGTAAAAACTGGGATGAAGCCCAGGGCTATCTGGAAGAGTTGATCGAGCGCGACAGTCATGTCGACTCTGCGCACTTGAACCTGGGTCGCATTGCCGAAGAGCGCAATGACCCACAGGGCGCTCTCGCCGAATATGCCCTGGTAGGTCCCGGCAATGACTATTTGCCCGCGCAACTGCGTCAGGCCGATATTCTTGTCAGCCACGGCCGCGCAGATGAAGCCTCGAAAAAACTGGCCGCCGCCCGCGATGCGCAGCCGGACTACGCCATCCAGCTGTACTTGATAGAAGCAGAGACCCTGGCCGCGAACAATCAGACCGATCGGGCCTGGAATGTCCTGCAGCAGGCACTCAAACAGTATCCCGATGATCTGAACCTGCTGTATTCACGCGCCATGCTGGCCGAGAAGCGCAACGATCTGCAACAGATGGAGCGCGATCTGCGCGCAATCATCCAGCGCGAACCCGACAATGCCATGGCATTGAACGCGCTGGGTTATACCCTTTCAGATCGAACCACCCGCTATGCCGAAGCCAAAGTGCTGATCCAGCAAGCTTACGACTTGAACCCGGACGACCCGGCCGTGCTCGATAGCCTGGGCTGGGTCAATTTCCGCCTGGGTAATCTGGATGAGGCGGAACGTTTGCTGCGTCAGGCCCTCGAACGCTTCCCGGACCAGGAAGTGGCTGCGCATCTGGGCGAAGTTCTGTGGGCCAATGGTAAACAGCGCGAAGCCAAGCAGATCTGGAGCAAGTTCCTTAAAGAAAATCCTGAAAGCCCAATCCTGCGCAAGACCGTGTTGCGCCTGACCGGATCGGAGAGTCTTTAAATCATGTTATTTCGTCATCTGCGTCACCTGATTGCCTTTGGCCTGATTGCCCTCCTCGCCGGCTGCGCGGGTTTTGGCGCCCGTGAATCGGTTGAGGGCCACGGCAGCCCGGCCCTGTGGTCAGAACATAAACAGCAACTGACCCAACTCGACGGCTGGCAAATCAACGGCAAGGTCGGAATTCGCGCACCAAAGGATTCAGGCAGCGCCACGCTGTTCTGGCTGCAACGTCAGGACTATTACGATATTCGCCTGTCGGGCCCGCTGGGCCGGGGCGCTGCCCGCCTGACCGGTCGTCCCGGAAAGGTCAGTCTGGAAGTCGCCAATCAGGGCCGCTATGAAGCGACTTTGCCCGAAGAATTGCTGGGCGAACAGTTGGGCTGGAGCCTGCCGGTATCACATCTGGTGTGGTGGGTGCGCGGCTTGCCAGCACCGGACAGCAAAAGTCGCGTGACCCTGAATGCCGATAGCCGCCTGGCGAATCTGGAGCAGGATGGCTGGAAAATCGAATATTTAAGCTACGTCGAACAGAACGGCTTCTGGCTGCCCGAGCGGGTCAAGCTGCATGGCCCGGATCTGGACGTCACCCTAGTGGTTAAAGATTGGCAACCCCGTCAGTTAGGTCAATGACATGCAAAAAGATGCTCTGGTTTTGCCCTCCCCGGCGAAACTGAATTTGATGCTGCACATTCTCGGCCGTCGCGAAGATGGCTATCACGAACTGCAAACGCTGTTTCAATTCCTCGACTACGGCGATGAAATGACGTTTTCAGTACGTGATGATGGCGTTATCTGCCTGCACACCGATTTTCCCGGAGTCCCGCACGATGCAAACCTGATCGTGAAGGCGGCAAAAAAACTTCAGGAACAATCCGGCTGCTCCCTGGGAATAGACATCCGGATCAAAAAAGTCTTGCCCATGGGCGGCGGCATCGGAGGCGGCAGTTCGAATGCGGCAACCACGTTGCTGGGACTCAATCATCTTTGGCAACTGGACTGGAGCATCGATCGACTTGCAGCACTGGGCCTGAGCCTGGGGGCTGACGTCCCGGTTTTCGTACGCGGCCACGCCGCTTTCGCTGAAGGTGTTGGCGAAATTCTTACACCAGTTGATCCGGAAGAACCCTGGTATTTAGTACTTGTCCCGCAAGTATCTGTAAGTACTGCAGAAATATTTTCAGATCCTTTGTTGACACGTGACTCTTTGCCCATTAAAGTGCGCCCCGTTCCCAAGGGAAACAGCCGAAACGACTGCGAAGCAGTAGTTAAGGAGCGTTATCCAGAAGTACGTAACGCTTTGAATTTGTTAGGTAAATATACCGAAGCAAAATTAACTGGAACTGGAAGTTGTATATTTGGGGCCTTCCCAAACGAAGCAGATGCTGATAAAGTGCTGCACCTTCTGACAGACACCCTTACAGGGTTTGTAGCAAAAGGAAGCAACGTTTCGATGTTGCATCGCAAGCTACAAGATCTGGCAAAGGAAACGGGTACACGGTACTCGTAGCAACAGATACAGGGGCGTCGCCAAGCGGTAAGGCAGCAGGTTTTGATCCTGCCATGCGTTGGTTCGAATCCAGCCGCCCCTGCCATTTCTTATACTCATCCAGGTTACCCTCAGCCTTCAGGTACTGCGCGTGTCCAAGATGATGGTCTTTACGGGGAACGCTAACCCCGATCTGGCTCGGCGTGTCGTACGTCAGCTGCATATCCCACTCGGTGACATCTCTGTCGGAAAATTTTCTGACGGCGAAATTACCGCTGAGATTAATGAAAATGTCCGCGGTAAAGACGTTTTCATCATTCAGCCGACTTGTGCTCCGACCAACGATAACCTGATGGAACTCGTCGTGATGGCTGATGCCTTCCGCCGCTCCTCAGCTACTCGTATTACTGCTGTTATTCCTTACTTTGGTTATGCCCGTCAGGATCGCCGTCCGCGTTCCGCACGTGTGGCTATCAGCGCAAAAGTTGTCGCTGACATGCTTACCGTAGTCGGCATCGATCGTGTTCTCACGGTTGATTTGCATGCTGACCAGATTCAGGGTTTCTTCGATATTCCTGTAGATAACATCTATGGCTCCCCAGTTCTGGTGGATGACATCGAAGATCAGCGCTTTGAAAACCTTATGATTGTGTCCCCGGATATCGGCGGCGTCGTGCGTGCACGTGCTGTTGCCAAATCCCTGGGCGTCGATCTGGGTATCATCGACAAACGCCGTGAGAAAGCCAATCACTCGGAAGTGATGCATATCATTGGTGATGTCGAAGGGCGTACCTGTATTTTGGTTGATGACATGGTCGATACCGCCGGCACTCTGTGCCATGCGGCTAAAGCCTTGAAAGAGCATGGCGCTTCCAAAGTGTTCGCCTACTGCACACACCCTGTGCTGTCGGGTCGGGCAATTGAGAATATCGAAAATTCCATGCTGGATGAGCTGGTGGTGACTAACACCATTCCGCTGTCCGCTGCCGCACAAGCCTGTACGCGTATCCGTCAACTGGATATCGCACCGGTAGTGGCTGAAGCGGTTCGCCGCATCAGCAACGAAGAATCGATCAGTGCGATGTTCCGATAAGGGCCCTGCCCTTCTCTGACATCCCGCTGACGAAAAGCGCCCCGCCCCAGCAGCCTGTTGGGGCGGGGCTTTTTTGCCCATACCGTCCATAGCGCTGGTCGCAAACGCTAGGTCGGATGTGGTTATTTTGGAGATACAACATGAACGATTTTACTCTGAATGCTGAAGTGCGTTCCGACCTGGGGAAAGGTGCGAGCCGCCGCCTGCGTCGTCTCGCAAGCCTGGTTCCAGCTGTAGTTTACGGTGGCGAAAAAGCCCCTGAATCCATCAGCATGCTGGCTAAAGAAGTTGCCAAACTGCTCGAAAACGAAGCTGCTTACAGCCACGTTATCGAACTGACCGTTGGCGGCGTCAAGCAAAACGTAATCATCAAAGCTCTGCAGCGTCACCCGGCTAAAGGCCACGTGATGCACGCTGACTTCGTACGCGTTATTGCTGGTCAGAAGCTGACTGCAATCGTACCGGTTCACTTCATCGGTGAAGCTGCTCCGATCAAGAAAGGCGGCGAGATCTCGCACGTTGTTGCTGAAATCGAAGTTAGCTGCCTGCCAAAAGACCTGCCTGAATTCATCGAAGTTGACCTGGCTAACGCCGAAGTCGGCTCGATCATTCACCTGTCTGACATCACCGCCCCTAAAGGCGTTGAGTTCGTAGCTCTGGCTCACGGTAACGACCTGGCAGTAGCCAACGTTCACGCGCCACGCGTTGCACCAGAAGCAGACGCAGAGTAATTCATTACTCTGTCGTTGGAGTTATGAGAAACATCGCGAGCTAACACGCAGCGAGTAAAGCGGACAAGATCGCGAAGTTTACTCATGTAAACCCGCTTTTTTGTCCGCTTTCGCCGCTAACTGTCAGTGGCGATGTTATCCACAACTCCATAGAAGGGCCCTTGTCGTGACCGCCATAAAACTGATCGTTGGCCTGGGAAATCCAGGCACCGAATACGAACAGACCCGGCATAACGCAGGGGCCCTTTTTGTTGAGCGTCTCGCGTCGGCAAACGGGGTCAACCTCGTTGCGGACCGCAAGTATTTTGGCCTGACCGGGCGTTTCAGCCACCAGGGTCAGGATGTTCGTCTGTTGATTCCCACCACCTATATGAACCGAAGCGGCCAGGCCGTTGCGGCGCTTGCCGGTTTCTACCGCATTGCGCCTGAATCCATATTGGTGGCCCACGACGAACTCGATCTCCCACCCGGCGTTGCCAAGCTCAAACTGGGCGGCGGCCATGGAGGTCATAACGGACTGCGCGACATCATTGCGCAACTGGGAAACAACAATAATTTCTACCGTCTGCGGCTCGGCATTGGCCACCCAGGCGTCGCCAGCATGGTGTCCAATTTTGTTCTGGGTCGAGCGCCTCGCGCCGAACAGGAAAAACTGGACGCCAGCATCGATTTTGCCCTCGGCGTGCTGCCGGATATCCTCGCCGGGGAATGGAACCGTGCGATGAAAAACCTGCACAGCCAGAAGGCCTGACTCTTTATCCGAGGGGAAACACCATGGGATTTAACTGCGGCATCGTCGGCTTGCCTAACGTCGGCAAGTCCACCCTGTTCAACGCCCTGACCAAGTCTGGTATTGCGGCCGAGAACTTCCCCTTCTGCACGATCGAACCGAACACCGGTATCGTGCCGATGCCCGACCCACGCCTGGAGGCACTGGCTGCCATCGTCAAACCCCAGCGCGTACTGCCCACCACCATGGAGTTCGTCGATATCGCAGGCCTGGTGGCCGGCGCGTCGAAAGGCGAAGGCTTGGGCAACAAGTTTTTGGCCAACATCCGTGAAACCGATGCCATCGCTCACGTAGTCCGCTGTTTTGAAGACGAAAACGTGATCCACGTTTCCAACAGCGTTGACCCCAAGCGCGACATCGAAATCATCGACCTTGAGCTGATCTTCGCCGACCTCGACAGCTGCGAAAAGCAACTGCAGAAAGTCGCGCGCAACGCCAAAGGCGGTGACAAGGACGCAGTCGCTCAAAAAGCCCTGCTGGAGCAGCTGATTGCCCACTTCACCCTGGGCAAGCCGGCACGCAGCCTGATCAAGAACATGGACGCCGATGAGAAACAAATCATCAAAGGCTTCCACCTTCTGACCACCAAGCCGGTGATGTACATCGCCAACGTGGCTGAAGACGGCTTCGAAAACAACCCGTTGCTCGACGTAGTGCTGGCCATTGCCGAAGAAGAAGGCGCGATCGTGGTTCCGGTCTGCAACAAGATCGAAGCCGAGATTGCCGAGCTCGATGACGGCGAAGAAAAGGACATGTTCCTTGAAGCCCTGGGTCTTGAAGAGCCGGGCCTGAACCGCGTGATCCGTGCCGGTTACGAAATGCTTAACCTGCAAACCTACTTCACTGCCGGTGTACAGGAAGTACGCGCCTGGACCGTGAAAGTGGGCGCTACAGCTCCGCAGGCTGCCGGCGTGATCCATACCGACTTCGAAAAAGGCTTCATCCGTGCCGAAGTCATCGCCTACGACGACTTCATCAAGTTCAACGGTGAAGCCGGTGCGAAAGAAGCCGGTAAATGGCGTCTGGAAGGCAAGGAATACATCGTTAAAGACGGCGACGTATTGCACTTCCGCTTCAACGTGTAAAACACCACACGTATAAAAAGACCGCGCCCAGGCGCGGTTTTTTTTGGTCCCGGGTTTGTTCAGGCGCCCTCCCGCACTCTGCCGGGCAGTAAGGGTCTATGGTTAATGCCATCCTTCACCAAGATCGGGAGCATCGATGATCCCCAGTGCCAAATCCCTCAGTAACTATGCAGACTCCATTGCAGACAAAGTCAAAACACGTTGGGCCTCAGGTTGGCGCGACGCTCTGGCATCGGCCATCGCGGCTGCACTGGCCTGGATTCTCGCCAAATATTTCTTTGGCCATGTGCACCCGGTGTTTGCCGCCATCAGCGCCGTCGTCTGCCTGGCCCCCGGCCTGCCCAGCCATGGCAAGCAAGCCTTGGGTTTGATGCTGGGGGTAGCCACCGGGATTATCGTGGGCGAGGCCGCCTTGTGGCTGCCGGACTCCTACCCCTTGCTGCGAATCGGCTTTGCCACGTTCTTTGCTATCGCCATTGCAGCCCTTTACGGCCAGGGCCCCGTGGTGCCGATTCAAGCCGGGGTCTCTGCAGTATTGATGCTGGCCGTCGGCCCTGAAAGCGCAGGTTTTGTGCGCATGCTGGATGTGGTGGTCGGTGCGTCCGTGGGCTTGATCTTCAGCCAGATATTGCTTACGCCCAACCCCATCGGAATCATTGATAGCTCGGCAAAAGACCTGCTGGAAAAACTCGCCTCGGGCTTCAGCAAAAGTCTTCAGGCCCTCGAAGCAAAGGACGCGGCCAAGGCTCAAAGTGCGGTGCAGATCTTCTCTCGCGCTCACGACAGCCTGATTGCCCTGGAAAACGGTATCAGCATGGCTCGCAACACCGCGCGCTGGACGCTGCGCGGGCGCTTTGTATCCCGTGAGGTAAAGGACATTGCCGGGCGTTACGAACGTCACGCCGTGCGCCTGTACGCCAGCTCCCTGCTGTTCGCCGAAGCCTTTGCCGATGCCTTGCGCAAGGAGCAAGGGCCACCACCGGCCTCGCTGCATGAACGGCTGAGCAACGTCGCCGCAGGATGTGCATCCATCGCCAGGGATGATGAGCGGCCAGAGTTGGTGGCGGTGTCCAAAGATCAGCTGGCCGATGCGGTTTCCGCACCGTGGCAACTGTGCTTACAGCACATGAGCACCGTTGAAAGTGCCCTGCTGACGTTTGGCTTTACCACGCAAACAGACGAAAAAAGGGTCATCGAAAATACTCGATGACCCCTGGCTGCCGCTGATCAAACTTTTTTGGTTCGTGGCAGCAGGATCGCCAGCACTCCGAACAGCGGCAGGTATGAACACAGCGTGTAAACGTATTCGATGCCGTGAATGTCAGCCAGATGGCCGAGCAATGCAGCACCAATGCCGCCAAAGCCGAACATCAGGCCGAAGAAGATGCCGGCGATCATCCCCACGTTGCCCGGCACCAGTTCCTGCGCGTACACCACAATGGCTGAAAAGGCCGAAGCCAGGATAAAGCCGATAATGACGCTCAGGACGCTGGTCCAGAACAGGTCGGCATAGGGCAGCAGCAAGGTGAACGGCGCCACACCCAGAATCGAGAACCAGATCACCGCCTTGCGGCCGATCTTGTCACCAATGGGGCCGCCGAAGAACGTACCCGCCGCAACCGCTCCGAGAAACAGGAACAAATACATCTGCGAGTTGGCAATCGATACGCCGAACTTTTCAATCAGGAAGAAGGTGTAATAGCTGGTCAGGCTCGCCATGTAGAAGTACTTGGAGAACACCAGCAGCCCCAATACCACCAGCGCACCGATGACACGCTGCTTTGACAGGCCGTGGGTGGCCTTCTGACCGGCTTTGAGCTTGAACAGGTTCAAGTGATTGCGGTACCAGCGACTGATGACGTACAGCAGCCCTACGGCGAACAGCGCAAACAGGCCGAACCAGGCCACATTGCCCTGGCCAAAAGGAATGATGATCGCCGCCGCCAGCAGCGGACCGAAGGCAGAGCCGGCATTACCGCCGACCTGAAAAGTCGATTGCGCCAGACCATAGCGCCCGCCTGATGCCAGTCGCGCTACCCGGGACGCTTCGGGGTGGAAGGTTGACGAACCGACACCCACCAAAGCCGCTGCGACCAGGATCAGCGGAAAACTGCCAACCTGGGACAGCATCAAAATCCCGATCAGGGTGCACACCATGCCCGCGGGCAACAGCAGCGGATTGGGATGACGGTCGGTGTAATAACCGACCCAGGGCTGCAACAGCGAAGCGGTGAGCTGGAACGTCAGGGTAATCAGACCGATCTGGGTAAATGTCAGGTCATATTTGGCCTTGAGCATCGGGTAGATCGACGGCAGTACCGCCTGGATCAGGTCATTGATCAGATGCGCCAGCGCCACGGCACCGATGATGCGCATGACTAAGGGGCTGGATTGCGGGACAGAGGAGGACTCGGTTGTTTTTGTTTGAGCGTTGCTAAGGGACATTTTAGTTTCCGGACAACAGGTGAATGTGCACTTGCAGGTGCGTCAATGTGCCATTTTTTTACAGAAGATTTCCATTCCAGGCATGAAATCCTTAAGCAATTGATAGCACAGAGAAAAATTTCAGATATTTGCTTGACACATGTCCAGTACGAGGGAATAATGCGCGCCATTGGCTACATAGCTCAGTTGGTTAGAGCATAGCATTCATAATGCTGGGGTCCGGGGTTCAAGTCCCTGTGTAGCCACCAAACACCGGTTCAGGCTCATCGCAAGATGAAATCGAACCAACAAGAAGCCCGCCTAGTGCGGGCTTTCTTGTGTCTGGGGTATTGGTTTTGCCCTCGCTCTTGCAAACCGGAAAACGCCACGCCTGCTCCCCTTTCGGCACCATCATCAACAGCACTGAAGTGGCTGGCCTGAAATTCCAGCATCAAGCCTCAGGCAAGACTTTGCCCGGGTTCATCAGGCCGAGCGGGTCCAGTGCCTGTTTGATCAGGCGCATGACACCGACTGCCGCTCCGTGCTCCAGGCCCATGTACTTGATCTTCCCCGAACCAATGCCGTGTTCACCGGTGCACGTACCCTCCAATGCAATGGCGCGCTCCACCACACGCTCATTGAGCGCTTCGGCCTCGGCCATTTCTGCCTCGTTATCCGGATCGACCACCAGCCCCAGGTGGAAGTTGCCATCCCCCACATGCCCCACCACTCCGACGAAAAAAGAGACCCTGGCGACATCTTCGGCGGTTTCGGTAATGCATCGGGTCAGCGCCGAAATCGGTACACACACGTCAGTACTCCAGATCCGGGCATTTGGCCGCATGGACTGCATCGCATAGTGCACATTGTGCCGGGCACGCCACAGGCCATTGCGCGCATCGGCATCCGCTGCTGCCTCAAACCCTAGCGCACCATTGCTTTGGACAATCTCGCGAGTCAGCTCTACCTGCTCCGCCACACTGGCCGGGGTGCCGGCGAACTCGAAAAACAGGGTCGGCGTTTCGGCCAGCGCCATCTTCGAAAAGCGATTGACCGCCTGCACCGTGCGCGCATCCAGCAGCTCAACGCGCGACACCGGGATGCCGTACTGAATGATGGAGACCACCGAACTCACCGCCGCCGCGATCGTGGGGAAGGTACAGACGGCCGCTGACGTCGTTTCCGGAATGCCGTAAAGCCGCAGAGTGACTTCGGTGATGATCCCCAGCGTGCCTTCCGAACCGACAAACAAGCGGGTGAGGTCGTAGCCTGCTGCCGACTTGCGCGCGCGGCCACCGGTCTTTATCACCTGGCCATCGGCGAGTACTACGGTGAGGTTCAATACGTTCTCGCGCATGGTGCCGTAGCGCACGGCATTGGTCCCTGATGCGCGGGTTGCCGCCATGCCGCCCAGGGTGCTTTCGCCTCCGGGGTCGACCGGAAAGAACAGCCCGGTGGTGCGCAGTTCGGCATTGAGCTGCATGCGCGTGACGCCCGCTTCGACGGTCACATCCAGATCATCAGGACGCACGGTAATGATCCGCTGCATGCGGCTCAGGTCTATACAAACCCCGCCCCGGGTGGCGCCCACATGCCCTTCCAGTGAAGTACCGCCACCAAAGGCGATGATCGGCACCCGCTGCGCGGCACAAAGCTTGACGATGGCTGCGACCTCGGCTGTGGACTCGGCATAGCACACCGCGTCCGGCGGCAAGGTCGGGTGGTAAGACTCACCACGGCCGTGCTGCTCGCACTCGGCACGGCTGGTGCTTAAACGCTCACCGAGCAGCTCGCGCAAGGCATCGAACAAGGTGGGCAAAGAAGATGACTGAAGCGCTTGGGAAGTGGCCATTGAAACGTCCATATTATTGTTGGGGGACGAATCTAAGGTACAACAACTAGTATACAAGTTTAAAGCTGATGTTCCGTTATCATGATGCCCCACACAGCCTTGAGCCATGGCTCGGCGAACAAAACCTGCGTAGATCCGATGAGCAAATCCGTAGAAAAGTCCCTCGCCATGCGTCTGGCCAATGAGATCCGTGAAGCCATTGTCTCGGCGCGTTTCGACCTGGGCGAGGCGCTGTCCGAAGAAAGTCTGGCCGCCGCCTTCGAGGTCAGCCGCACGCCGGTTCGCGAAGCCCTGGCGCTGTTGCAGACCGAGGGCCTGGTGAACGTGGTGGCCAAATCCGGCAGCTACGTGTTCAGCCCGACCGAAGACGACATAGTCGAGCTCTGCGAGCACCGTGTGACCCTGGAGGTCGAAGCCTCGCGTCGTGCGCTTGAGCGTAACCCCGAGGCCACCCTGCAGGCACTGCGCGATGCCCTGGCACAGATGATCATGGCGCTGGAGCAGGATGACAGGCTGGCCTACGGCGCTGCCGACACCGAGTTCCACTTGAGTTTTTTCAAGTTCAGCGCCAACCGTTATCTGGTGGACGCCTACGAACGCAACCTGGGCCGTGTCGCGGCCTTGCGCACGCATCTGGCCCGGCGCGCCCGGCATGAGCCGGACCGTTCGTTCAACGATCACCGGCAGATGATCGAGCTCGCCGAGGCGGGCAAGCATGGCGCGCTGGCGACCCTGCTCAGCCGCCATATCCTGCGAACCCGCGAGAGTTACATTGCAACCCTGCGCGAGCGCCAGGAGCTGGCGGGCCCTAACAGTGACCGGGTGGAAAGAATCCGTCGCAAGCTGCGTTTGTAGCGAGCGGGCCGAACCCGCTCTCAGCCTGCATCGCTAACCTTCAGGGTACAGCTCCCCTTCAACCATCCTCGCCACCACGCCGTGCAGGCGGTTAAGCAATGCCTTGATCGCCACTGCTGACTCAGGGTTCAAGGACTCACGCAGCAAGGCGATTTCACACTCATTGCATGCCGCCGCCAGATTGACCGCGCAGACCGTGGCAAATGAACCATTGATTCGATGCACATAACTGACCAGTGTCGCGCTGTCGCCTTGCTGCAGCGCCAGCCCGGCCTGGGTCAGGTCCTCCTGCAGGGTGCTGATAAACAGGCGATGCATGGCCGGCGAAAGCGTAATCCAGCCTTCAAGGTCGTCTGCGGGTTCAGCCCTGGCGGCGGATTCCAGCACGGGCGCAGGGGCCTGCGTTGTCTGCGGGCAATAAGCGCACAGGGTCTGGCGCAAGGTGCTCAGGCTCAAGGGTTTGACCAGCCATGCATTCATCCCGACTTCCAGACAGTGTTCACCCTCCTCACGCATGGCATTGGCGGTCACACCGATAATCGGTACAGCCGGATCAAGCTCACGCAAGCGCCGGGTCAACTGATAACCGTCGAGCCTGGGCATGTTCACATCGGTGATCACCAGATCGAACGAGCCTTCGCTCCAGCGCACCAAGGCTTGCTCACCATCCTCTGCCAATGTCACTCGAACACCCAGGGCTTCAAGCTGCTCCTTGAGGATTTCGCGGTTGACCGGATTGTCCTCGGCCACCAACACATTCAACTCCAGACTTGCCTGCGGCTGCGGCACAGTGGCGCTCAACTGCGGTGCAGTTCCCTGCGCCACCTGCATCAAGGTTCTGGCAATCGCCCGGATGTCATACGCATTGACCTCCCATCCCCGAGCCGTCCTTTGCGCCTGGCTGCGGCCCGACGCAGTCGCAATGACGCGCTCACCCGCAGCTTGTTGCGATTGCGTGGAACCCGTGACGATATCCAGCAGGATCGCATCCCGGTCTTCAGCTTCCGAGACCGGCAATAACTGCGCCCGCGCGCCCCAGGCACACAACCAGTCAACCAGGCTCTGGCCGATATCCTTGAGCGGCGCACGGACATGGATATTCACATTGCGCAGATCAATGTCTGCACTGTTGAGCAGCGCGCCGGCAATGACGGGCAAGGACATCTGTAATGAGAAGCTGCTGCCAAGTCCCGGCTCACTGACCACCCGCAAGTTGGCGCCCATCATTTCACTCAACCGCGAGCAGATAGACAAACCCAGCCCTGCCCCGCCTGCCCGCTCGCTGCCACCGACCTGGGAAAAAGGCTTGAACAGGCGGGTCAGTTGCTGCTCGCTGATACCGATACCGGTATCAGAAACCTGCCACTGCAGCGACACATGGTCCGGTTCAATGCCGGTCACTTTGAGCCTGAGAACAACCCGGCCTGAATCGGTGAACTTGATCGCGTTACTCAGCAAGTTATTAATGATTTGCCGGATACGCACTGCATCCCCGCATACCAGTGGCGGCAAGTTTGCGTCCGCACAGGCGAACAGTTTCAAGCCTTTATTGCTCGCTGCCGCCGAGTAACTGCGCACGCAATCTTCAAGTAAATCCAGCGGGCAAAAGGCTTGGGCTTGTACCGCCATTTGCCCCGACTCGATCTTGGATACATCCAGTACATCGCTGATCAACTGAAACAGAACGGCGGATGAGCGTTGAATGGTTTTCAGGTACTCGTGCTGGCGCTCATTCAGAGGCGTGAGTTCCAGTAGCTCCAGATTGCCCAGCACCCCGTACAGAGGGGTGCGGATTTCATGGCTCATGGTGGCCAGAAACAGGGTCTTGGCCTTGCTGGCTTCATCGGCCGCGAGCCTTGCCTGCTCCATCAGATTGGCGTCATCCACATGCCGGGTGATGTCATTGAAACCGCACAGCACCACATCCCTGCCCTTGTAGCGGGCGAATGCAAAACAGGCCTGCAGATAACGCCCGGCCACTTCAAGCTGGACCTCACCCGGCTCGCGTTCGGCGTAATCACGCTTCAACAAGGCAATCAGTTCAGGCGTGCCCTGCCACTGCTGCGCGCGCTGGTTCTCCAGCAATATGACGCCGGTTGCACGCTCTACCACACACAGGCCAACGGGCGCGTTATCGAGCATGACCCGATTGAACTCTTCACTTTCAGCCAGGGACTGGCTGGAGCGCTGAGCAGGCTCGATGATCCGCACCCGATACCAGCGGTTGACGCGCCAGCCAATCAGGACGAACAACCCAAACAGGCCCGCCGCGCCCATCAAGGGCCATTTCGCATAGCCAAAGAAGTTCTGATACGTGATGGCGTACAGGCCGATCCAGGGGTCGGCCCCGCCTGAGGTCAATTTGAAGCGCAGACCGTCACGGGTAAAACTCAGCCCGGGCGCCAGCTCTTCGACATTCCGAGCATCACCCAACAACACGTCGCCAGCAGGGGAGATCAGGGTCAGGCGACTGTTGGTGGGGCGCATCAACAAGCGTTCAAGGTCACTCACATCGCTGACATCAAGCAAGGCGCTGAGAATCACCGAACTCCCCTCGTTAGCCGCCTGCATAAAGCGCTGGGGAAGATTGACCTTGATAGCGCCCACTATGTATTTGCGCTTCTGAATGAGCTCGAGCGGAGCTTTCATCCACAACACTTGATCACTGTTGAGCGCCTGACGCCGGGGCAAAAACGCGTCGTACAAACGCTTGGTCACTGCAAAGAAATTATCCTTGAACAACAGCGGGTACTGGCGGGTGCCATCAATACCGGGGACGGCAATGGAAAACTGGGCGGTGGGTGAAAAGACAAACACTTGCGGTGCCGAATAATAAGAATCGGACCAGTAAGCCGTGAACAGATCGGTCAACTGTACGCCAAACGAATAAACCCCCTGCATATCATCCAGGCTGAACGTGTCGCGCTGACTGACGGTAAACGGCAGGGACTTGGCCGTGTCCCGGTTTTGAAATAAAACCTCGTTGTCCTGACGCATCAATTCAATGTGCGAGCGCGGCTTGTTGTCCATCGAAAAGTTGCCACTGGCGTGGTCATAACTTTCAGCGCCAATGCGTAAAAAGTCTTCGTGTTCATGAATACTTTCAATCAACCGTGCGAAGTGGAATTCGGTCTTTTCGCGTTCCTCCATCAACAAACGGTTAACGGCCCAATAACTCATGCCCACCAGCAACAGGGCAAGTCCGGTCAGCAGGAGCAACAGCTTGTTCAGTCGCAATGAACTCAATGCCAGTGCACCGAGACGTACCTTTGCTTGCTTCATTATTCAGCGCCGTCTTTTAGCTGGATGGAGCCTGGCAAGCCCACTAGCTGCCAAGGTATCTACGCACTTTGAGAGCTACAAAAAACAGCACTTTGCCCGCCCTGGACCACGCTTGAAACGACGAACAGGAATCGTCTGATGGGGCTATTCCACGTTCAGCTGCATCCTGTGCAACACCTGCTGCGGCACGCCGCTGTCAGGCTGACACTTAAAATGAATATCACACTTCATCTGTTTGTAAAGGACGTCTCCCATGTTTCAAAAAATAGGTAAATACACGGCACTTTGTGGTTCTTCGATGCTGATCGTCATGGCAGCGGCGACTGCTCAAGCGGCTGACGGCCAGGTTGAATTCACCGGCGTCATCAACGACAACCCATGCACCATCAACAGCGAAAGCGTGAAGAAATCCGTTGATATGGGCCAGGTGCGTATCGCTGACTTCGCCAGCACTGTTGGCTCTACAGCCGGCGCCACTCCGTTCTCCATCTCTCTGGAGAACTGCAGCGGCCCAACCCTGAAAAACGCCTCCATCAAGTTCAGCGGCCAACAAGCCGTTACTGATGCAACCGTACTGGGCATGACCGGTGAAAACCAGATCACTGGCGTCGGCATTCAGATCAACGATGCACGCACCGGCTCCAAACTGGCACTGAACACCGCCAGCTCTGATTACGTACTGCGCCCTCAAGGCAACACCTTCGATTTCACCGCTTCCTATGTACGTCTGGCGGCAGACACTGAAGAAGTGAGCGGTATCGGCACCGGTAAAGTTAACGCCCTGGCCAGCTTCGACGTTACTTACAAGTAATTCATGTTTTTAAACGAAAGAGCTCGCGTTCAATCGCGAGCTCGGTCGTTAGGTTAAACAGAGGACACCCTTCATGCGTTTAAAAATTGCAGCCTTGTTGACACTGGCAGCGGTCTTTTGGCTGCCCCAGATTCAAGCAGGCGTCAATGTCGGCTCTACGCGGGTTATTTATCAAAGCAAAGACAAGGAAGCCAATCTTTCACTCTCAAACTCCGGTGACGACGGCGTACCGTATCTGGTGCAATCCTGGGTCAGCACATTCGACAAACCGGATGAGAGCGCAGATGAATTCATCATCACCCCGCCATTGTTTCGCCTGGATGCCAATAGCCAGAATATCTTGCGGGTAATTGCGACCAACGCGCAAAACTTGCCCACCGATAAAGAAAGCCTGTTTTTTCTCAACGTAAAAGCCATCCCGGCCCTGAGTGAAGAACAACGCAATCAAAACGTGCTGCAAATTGCACTCAAGACCACAATCAAACTGTTCTACCGCCCTGCCGACTTGAAAGGCACGTTGGTACAAGCCGTTGAAGGGCTTCAATGGCGAGCGGATGGCGGCCACTTAAGTGTGCATAACCCGTCGGGCTATAACGTGGTAGTCAGTGAACTGCTGATTAACAACAACGCCAGCACAGGCCTGCCCGAAGTCATAAAACCCGGTAGTTCAATTACTACAAAAATACCGTTTAAAAACAGCGACACCCTCGAATTCAGCTACATCAACGAATACGGCAGTACGGTCAAGACAACACCTGTTATTGCTCGCTGAATACTGAACTACACGCCGACTGGAAGAACTCTCTCATGCTGCGATTGCGCATGTGCGCCTTCGCGCGCCGAATAAACTACTGGGGCCTTCTGTCCCTCAGTGCGATCAGTCTCACAACGACTGCCGTTCGCGCAGACTACAGCTTCGATTCTTCCTTTCTGGAAATTGGTGGCGGCAACAGTTCGGCCGAAGTAGCCGAGCAAGTAAAAGCCATGAGCCAAAGCCAACTTCCGGGTATTTATCGTGTCGACCTGTCACTGAGCAATCGTTATCTCGAACAGCGCGACTTGCAGTTTGTCCGCGAAACGCCGAGCCAGACATCGACCCCTTCAGGCTTGTTTCCCTGCTTCAGCCTTCAGGCCCTGACTGATTTTGGCGTTGACCCCGAGCGCCTGAAAAACACTGAGATCAGTGCTGACAACTGTGTGTACTTCCAGGGCGACCTGACCGGTATCACCTATGACTACGACTTCAATAAACAGCAGCTTGACCTGCAAGTGCCCCAGGCTTATATCGGCAGCATTCCATTCGCTACCCGCCGTAAAAGCTGGAGCGATGGCGAGCAAGTCGCTTTTGCCAACTATAACTTTTCAGGCAGCCACTACGAGAGCCAGTACGGCAATCGTCAGTCCCAGTTCGGCAGTGTGCACAGCGGTTTCAATAGCGGGGCCTGGCGCTTTCGCAACTTCTCGACCTGGCAGAAGAGTACCAACGTCGATGGCAACTGGAAGTCCGTGGACACCTATGTGCAGCGGGACCTGGGCAACCTGATGGCGATTGCCACGGTCGGTGAAAGCTCAACCGACAGCGATCTGTTTGACACGATTTCCTACCGCGGTGTGGGCATTGCTTCTGATCTGGACATGCTGCCGGATGACTCGCGCAACTTCGCGCCTGTAGTTCGTGGCGTGGCCAATGGCCGCTCGCTGGTGACGTTGCGCCAGCGCGGCTATGTGATCAGCGAACAGTGGGTGCCGTCCGGCCCGTTTGCGCTCAAGGATCTGTACTCGACCTCGGGCAACGGTGATATCGAAGTCACGGTTGAAGGCTCCAATGGCGAGCGTCAGGTGTATGTCCAGTCGTTCTCGTCCGTGCCCTACATGTTGCGCGAAGGTCAACAAAGCTACGCCGTGACCGCCGGCCAGTATCGCCCTGCAGACGGTGCATTGAACCCGCAAAAGCCGGGCTTTGTACAAGGCACCTACCGCCGGGGTCTGACTGACGGTACCACCCTGTTCGGTGGCACCATCGTCAGTGAACAGTACCACTCCGTGCTGGCGGGCTTTGCCCACGACTTTTCGGGTTTCGGCGCCATTTCGCTGGACGTGACCCATGCCATCAGCGACGACATGGGCCCGGACTCCAAGACCCTGTCGGGGCAGTCTTTTCGTTTTCGTTATTCCAAGTCCATCGATCTGACCGACACCAGCTTCAGCCTGATTGGCTACCGCTACTCCACCAGCGGTTATTACAGCTTTAACGAAGCGATCAATGCGCGCGCCAACAACTCCCTCGAACCCTATGTGGACGAGACACTGACCGAAAGTGCGATGTATACCCCGTACTTGAGCGGCCATATGAAAAGCAGCTTTACCGCCAACGTATCGCAGCAATTCGGCTCCTATGGCGGCATGTACGCCAACCTGACCAAAACCGATTACTGGAACCTGGCCAAGAGCAATACCTCGGTGCAACTGGGCTACAGCTTCAGTGTCGGGCGCGCGTCCTACAACCTGGGCCTGGCGCAGAACAGCGGCGTCGGTGATGACATTCGCAGCGTATCGTTGAGCGTGAGCATTCCCTTGGGCGATCCGGGCAGCAGCAGCCGTCTGGGCCTGAGCAACAGCCAGGATTCGGGCGGCAATGCCAGCCGCAACGCCACCTTCAGCGGCTCGTATTTCCCCAACGACACCCTGTCTTACAACCTGGGCATCAATCAGCAAGTCAGTGACGACGAGCGCTTGCTCGGCGGTTCGGTTGCCGCCCGTTACAACGCGGCCAATGCCATCTGGCACGGGTCTTACAACAAGGACCAGAACACCCGCCAGACGGACTATGGCGTGGAGGGTGCGATCGTCGCCACCGGTGACACCCTGATGTTCACCCAGCCTTTGGGCGAGACCAACATCATCGTGGCCACGCCCGGTGCCGGGGACGTCGGTGTGCTGACCAAAAGCGGGGTCAAAACCAACAGCAGCGGTTACACGATTATTTCTTCTGCCCAGCCCTACCGCAAAAACAAGGTAGCGCTCGATACCGACTCGTTATCGGACAACACCGACGTCGAGCAACTGGTGCAGGAAGTGACCCCCAATCGTGGCGCTTTTGTACTGGCCAACTTCGAGACCCGCAATGGTCGCCGCCTGTTGATCAGCCTCAGCGCCAAAGATGGCAAGCCGGCACCCTTTGCTGCCGAGGCTCAGGTTTATGGACTGGACGGCACCTTATTGAGCAACGCCATGGTGGCAGACAAGGGTCGGGTATTTCTGACTGGCGTACCCGAAAAGTCGCGACTGGTGATCAATGTCAGCGGCCGGCAGTGGTGCGCCACAGATCTGGACCTGAACAATTACACGCTGTCAGACACGGGCATCGGCCAACTGCAGATCAGTTGCGATACCCCGTCGGCCGCCCATGCAGACACTCAAGGTACTCCCGATGCATAACTCAACAAACCTGCTGCCCGGCTCGCGCCGGATTAAACGCTGCTTGCTGCTGCTTGGCTTGCTGTTGGGCCTTGGTTGCCAACAGGCCTTTGCACTGATTGAAAACAACCTGGCCTGTACCCCGACAGGCACCACAGGTGTGGTGAATCTGGGCGACCTGGCCCCGGGGCAGTATTTCGAAACAAGAATGACCGGCAGTTGCCGAGTGACGCGCAATTTCCCTTATGGCTCATCGTTGCAACACACCCAGGTCTGGACCGGCACAATAGACACCGGTTGGCCCATCTATGCGTGGTCGGATGCTGGAGGAGTAGTACCCGAACAGCCTTGGGGCGTCGCATCAACCACTTGCATGTCCCCCAACGGCAATGTCTGCCAGAGGTTGCCCGTCGGCACCATCGTTCCCTATAGCGTGCTGTATTACATGCCCTACGGTGTAAAGAACCCTGGTAACTACTCGATTACCTTTAACCTGACGAGTACCTCAATCAAAGGCTATGAAGGTTATGTCGACAAGATTCAAACCCTGACCCTTAAATTCAGGATTATCAATCCAGCCTGCACCATGAGTTCAAACAGTGCGCTGAACTTGCCGTTTGGTACTTTGAATTCAAATGACTTCGCGACTTCGCAGCAACTGGCAAATGTCACGCTGAACTGCACCCGCGGCACCCAGGCAACCGCCACGCTGGTGCCCACGCAAAGCGCTGTGAGTGGCAGCCCCGGGGTTTCGGCGACCACCCTGGCCGGCCTGTCGATGGCCGCCACCTGGGCCGATAACAACTCTGCCGTGACCTTCAACAGTCCGCGTACGCTCAACCTGACTACAGGCGCCAATACCATTCGCCTAGGTTTCCGGCCGCGCCTGAATACCAGTGTTTCACCCACTGGAAGTTTCACCAGCCAATACACCCTCAACATCAACTATCTCTGAATGACCACAGGAACCGATCATGAACTTGCGCTTATCAATGGCTGCAGCCCTTCTCACTGGTCTGGCGTGCACCTCTTCGTATGCAGACGACACCGTCACCATCAACGTCAGTGGCACCCTGACCAAAGCGCCCTGCTCCCTGACCAGCAGCAAAACCTTGACTGCCAACTTTGGCAGCATTCGCACCGACCAGATAAGCAGCGCCAGCAGCGTGGATATTCCGGTCACTCTGAACTGCCCGGCCAACTCGGCACTGAACGTCAGCATCAAGGCTTCGGGCGTCTATTCAGGCTCCACCACTTATGCGACTACCAGCAAGACCAACCTTGTGTATATGTTGTCGTGGAAAAGTGACAACTCCGTGGCCAATGTCACCGGCACCAAACGCAACCTGACCAATCAAAGCGGCACCGTAAACCTTGGTTTGACCGCCAAGCTGATTGCGATCGCCGCACAGACCGAGGGTAGTTTCACCGGTTCGTCGGTCATTACCCTCGAGTACCTGTGAGATGTTCATACAGGCCAGAGGCAGCCTGATTGCAGCACTGCTGGCGAGCGTAACGCTGTGCTGCGGCACAGCGTATGGCGATGAGGAGGCCAGCCGGCTCGATATTACCGGCACCCTGATAAAACCGCCCTGCACGGCCAGTTTCCCGACGTCGCAGAGTGTCGATATCCCCAAGGCGAGCCTGAGCGTGCTGAGCGCAGACAGTTCTGAATGGACTGATGTGGACTTGAACTTTCAATGCCTCAAAGGCAGCCAGGTGCTGCTGCGCTTTAGCGCGGGCAATGGTTCGTTTGACAGCAACACGCTGCGCACCACCCTTGACCGAGTGGGGTTGAAAACCCGCCTGAGTGATGTCAGCAGCAGCGTCAACACGGTGGATTTGACCCTGGGTGAACAGCATGCCTTCGCAGTTGAAGACACACTGTTAAAGCTCAAGCTCTCGGTGCGGCCAGTCAGGATCGGCAATCAAATGCCCGCAGTCGGCAGCTACAGTTCAACGCTGTTGATGGAAATGATCTACCAGTAAACCCGCTCGGTCAGGTGAACAGATTGGCTTTGAGGCACAGGATCAGCAACGCCTGATCATTGTCGACATCAAGCTTGCGCATTGCCGAGATCTTCAGGGTGCTGATCGTTTTAATACTGCGGTTCAGGCTCTGCGCAACTTCCCCGACCGCCATGCCAGAAGCAAACAGTCGCAGGACCTCGAATTCCTTGACGGTTAATTGACTGAGCCTTTGCGCAACATCATCCAGCTCCTCACTCGACGTACCCTCAGGCATGTCTTGCTGGTAATGCCCCTCCCGATAGAACGCATCCAGTGCGACCAGAATCTGCTCCAGCCCCGAGCTCTTGGATATGACCCCGCTGATGCCCAAGTCATACAACCAGGTCAAAACCTGCGGATTGGAAATCACTGTCAGCACTATGATCCGCGGCTCGGGAAAGTGCCGGCGCAGGTATTCCACCAGACGCGAGCCATCGCCGTAATGTTCATCACCCGGCATGTTGTAGTCCGTGATAATCACGTCAGGACGCAGTAGCGAAATCTTTTCGATTAATCCGGACGGACTCAGCGCCTCGCCCACCACTTTGAAACGCGGGTCGCGCTCGATGATTTCACGCACCCCCATCAACACAATCGGGTGATCATCGGCCAACAAGACTTTCATTTGCGCCATGGCTTACCTAACTCCAACTTTCTGTGTAGTCGCATGCCCCTATGGGACTGTGATCTGTCGGGTTCTTTCGTGCCATTCGCAGCCCCGTGCCCGGGCAACGACTACAGGTTCCACGGGTCAGCCTTTATGCAGTAAGTGAGTAAAGCATGGTCATTCAGCACTTCCAGCTTATGCATCGCAGACACTTTATGTGTACTGACTGTTTTGACACTTCGATTTAACTGACGGGCGATGTCCCCCACGCTGTTGCCGGCCACAAACAGCTGCAACACTTCAACTTCGCGGGGTGACAGTGTGGAGAAACGCTCATCAATGACCTTGAGGTTGGTGATTACCGACGTGGCCGGAGCCGCCGCCCCGGCATAGGGCCGACCCTTGGCCAGAGCATTCAGCGCTTTACCTATTTCTTGATGGATATGATTTTTTGCAATCACTCCCGCCACGCCCATTTCCAGCAAGCGAGAAATAATCAGCGGATTACTCTCCATGGTCAGCACCAGGATTTTCACCCCCGGAAAATGTTCAATCAGGTACTCGATCAGCTGCAGTCCATCACCAAAGGTCTCATCACCGGGCATGTTGAAGTCGGTAATCAACAAGGCAGGTTGATGCACTACCAGCTGCTCTACCAGTTGCGACGAATTCAGGGCTTCGCCGACAAGATTGAAACACTTGTCCCGTTGAATCACTTCCCGAAGCCCCACCAGGACCACCGGGTGATCGTCGGCAATCACAACCTTTAACTCGCGCATTGCCTGACTCCATATTGATGACGCAACTAAAGCGGGAATGCCCTGCAGGGGCTAGTTGCAGGTTGGCCAGGAGCTGTCTTCGAGCAACAGGGTTTCGAAATCTGTGCATGAGACGGCGCCGCAGATCAGGAATCCCTGGGCCTGATCACACTCAATGCTACGCAAGAATGCAAGTTCTGCCTGTGTCTCGACCCCTTCAGCAACCACCGTCAGTCCCAGCTTTCGGCTCAGCTCCACGAGACTGCGCAGGGCCGAGGCCAGATTTTCATTTTCAACACAGCCATGCACAAGCGAACGGTCGATCTTGAGTTCGCTGAAGGGGGTTGAGACCAGGTTGAAATAGGAACTGAAACCCTTGCCGAAGTCATCCTGGGCCAGGCCAAAACCCATCATGCGCAAGCGACAGGCGCCAGCATAGTAGTTACTGAGCTCTTCTGTGGTTGAGCTTTCCATCAGCTCAAACACGATGCTGCGCGGCTCGCCGCCATCGGCCATCACATAATCGCGCAAGCGGTCGGCCAGATCGTGGTTGTCCAGCAAGTGAGTAGGCAAATTGATCGAAACCGGGATATCCCATCCCTGCTCGCGCCACTTTCTTTGTGCCTGCAATGTTTGCTCGAGCATCAGCCACAGCAGTCGCTCCTCCAGCCCCTGGTTGATCAAGAGCGCAAGAAAGTCCTTGGGCAATAACAGCCCGACTTCGGGGTGAGCCCAACGGACCAGCGCTTCAGCGCTGAGAATATTGCCGTCGCGCAGAGACTTCTTGGGCTGGAACCACGCCTGGATCTGGCCGTTGCCCATGGCCGTTTCGATACTTTGCGGATCGACCTGTATACCCTGCGCAGGGTCCATGGCGCCGTTGAGCCGGAAGATCGCCATACGCTCTTTCAAACGCATGACGGCATTGATTTCCACCGGCTTGGAAATCAGGCCGACCACTGTAATACCCAGGTTTTTCGCCGCCAGGCCCGCACTGATCAACATTCGCCGCGACGAGGCACTCATCAGCGCCAGCGCCGGTGTTTTTTTCAGGGCCGCAATCCTCTGGATCAATTGCACGCCATCCATGCCCGGCATCAGCAAATCGCTGAGCAGCAGGTCATAGTCATTACGGGCCAGGCATTGCAGGGCACCCGCGCCGTCCCAAACGGTGTCAACTGCAAAGCCCCCCACTTCGCTGAATACATTCAGTAAATACTCATGCTGAAAGGGATGATCCTCGACGACCAGTACACGATAGGGCTTCACTGGATCCTCCTTTAAAGTGCTGAAGACAGTTGTATAGGGTGTGCAACGTGAAAGGCTTGATCAGGCAGTGATTCATCCCGGCGTTCAGGCAACGCTCGGAGTCGTCGGGCATGGCCTTGGCCGTTGCTCCGATGATTGGCTCAGTAATATTCATGGCCCGTAACCGGGTGGCCAGCTCATAACCGTTCATTCTTGGCATGTTGACGTCGGTCAAAATCAGATCGAATGTCCCGTGCTGCCAGAGCTCGAGCGCCTCCAGACCATCACTGGCCAATGTCACTGTGCAGCCCAGCTCCTGGAGCTGGTCACGCAAAATCAGCTGATTGATGACGTTGTCTTCCGCAACCAGGATTCGTAATCCGAGATTGAGCTCTGCCCTGGCGGCTCCCGTTTTTAAATGACTGTCTGTGCGCATGCCCTGCGCCTCGCACAGGGCGCGGTATACGTCCTGCAAGCTGTTGAGGTCGGCGTGCCAGCAAGGATTGGCAGTCGAGAGTGGCTGCGAACTGTGACTGGCGGCCACCACCAGCGGCCCCGTCCAGTCGGGCTCCAACAATTGCCGGGCACAGCCCGGGTGCAGTTCCAGCAACACCCCATCGTCACAGGCATCGCCCTGCTTCGGGGCTCCCAGATGAGCCCGTGCGCCCCAGCGTCGTAACCAGGCGCAATAACATTCAGCCAGCTCGCGCAGGGGCGATACCACATACACAACACTGGAAGACAATTTGCCCAAGGGGCTCAGGCGCGAAGGGGCCTTGACCTGTACCAAGGGCAAATGCAGGGTAAAGCTGCTGCCCAGGCCCGGCTCGCTGACCAACCGCATGGTGCCGTTCATCAAGTGCATGAGACGCTTGCAGATAGAAAGCCCAAGCCCCGTACCCGCGACCACGTGCTTGGCAGACTCCACTTGATAAAAGGGCTCGAACAAGTGGGCCTGTTCTTCATGGGCGATCCCTTTACCGGTATCCGAAACCTGCCAGTGCAACATGACCCGCTCATCATCGCGGCTGTCCATTTTCAGGCGCAGCACGACTTTTCCGTAGTCGGTGAATTTCAGGGCGTTGTTGAGCAGGTTGTTGAGGATCTGGCGGATACGGGTGACATCCCCGCTGAGCCACTCGGGCACCGTCGAATCAATCAGGGCAAACAGCTGCAGGCCCTTGGCCTGAGCAGCACCGCTGTATCCCTGAATCACCTCCTCTATCAATTCCATCGGGCTGAAGGTGTTGAGCTCAAGCTGTAGTTGGCCCGCCTCGATACGCGACACATCCAGTACGTCGCAAATCAGCTGCAACAGATTGCCGGAAGAGCGTTCGATGGCTTTTAAATAGTTGTTTTGCTGATCGTTGAGATCGGTGCGCGCCAGCAATTCAAGGGTGCCTAAAACACCATACAAAGGCGTACGGATTTCATGGCTCATGGTCGCCAGAAACAAGGTTTTGGCCTCATTGGCCCGATCCGCCAGCTGCCGGGCACGCTCCAGCGTCACTTCTATCTGTTTGCGCGCACTTATGTCGCTGAACGCACAAATCAGCACGTCTTCACTCTTGTAACGGGTCGGTGCAAACGCGAGGTAAAGAAGACGACCATCTTCCATCTCGACTTCATCGCTGTTGCTCAGGTCGGACTCGTCGAAAGCGCGATGAATCCAGCCATGGCACAACTTGCCACGCTCACTGCTAAGGCCCAGCCACTGTTGCGAAAGCGAGTTTTCCAGCACCACCGTGCCGTCCGTGCGGCGAATGACGCACAAGGCGACCGGCGCGACCTGCAAGGCAGCTCGACTGAAGGCCTCACTTTCAACCAGCGCCTGGATACGGTTTTCACCCGGAGTAATCAGGCGCCGGTCGATGCGCACGATCAAAAAGCGCAGCCCGATACAGACGGCAATGAACAGCAGCACACAAACCGCCAAAGGCCAGCCCAATACTGGCAGCAACGATTTAATGTCCACGGCATAGACGATTTGCCAGCCTGAATAACCCAGTTTTTTGCGGATCGCCAGGCTGTCGGGCAACCACCCTGAACCAATAAAGCCAAACGAGTTTCTGGCTTCCAGGGCGTGTAATGAATCCACCAGGGTGGACTGCGCGGCATTGGTGAAAATGATCTGCCCCTGACCGTCCAGCAACATGAAATCGCCAGCGCTATCACTGCGTAAAGCCTCGATCAGGTCCGGGACCTCAACTTCAATGCCCAACCAGCCGGAAGACAGGTTGCGGCTATCAAGGCGTGCGAATAAATAGAACGGGGAGTCCAGGACCTTGTTGTCGGTCAGCCAGAGGTCATCATCAAAGGAATACGCCCTGTCGCCCTCCTCGGCCAGACGTTGCAGGACCACCCGGGGCAAGAGGGGGTCCAGACCGGGGGATGCGTCAAACAGACGTACCACCTCGGGTTGATCGGCTGGCGGGACGTACAGCAGATTGACTTTGCTCTCGTACAGATAGTCCATCATGCGTCGGGTCAGCCACAGGCTCCAATGGCCCGCTTCACTGCCCAGACTGATTTTTATCTCTTCCAGCGGATCGACACTGTCAGGCGTTTGAGACAGTGCGGTGTCCGGCACCGTTGCCAGGACCAGACTTTTGAGCAAGGTCTGGCGGCTGACGAAAAAATCCTGAGCGTTGAACACTGCCTCGTTCATGACGCTGCGGCGCTGGGACACTTCTTCGTTAAAGACTGCCCGCAGGTAAACGAACGAGCTCGCGAAAACCGCAACTAACAGGCCGCAGGCAAAAAGATGGAGAAGTTTTCGGGCGGCTTGGGGAGTGGATTTCATGCCCCTAGCCTGAGGCCGGGGCATGATAAAAATAATCAGACAATTCCTGAAAGCACTCCCCCCCGTAGCAGCTGACGAGGAACCAGGCTGCGTCCGGCGGCGCCTACAAGAAATGCGCTACAGGGTTAAGCCGGGCGAACCGCGCTCAAATCCATACGCCCGTCTTTCAGCGGTGGGCACCAGTAATAACCGCCGCTCAATGGCCGGCTATAACGGTAGAGGCCGTCAACGATGCCGTCTTCAAGACCGCTCATCCGACGCAACTGAACTTCGAAGGCATTCAGGGTGCGACTGAAGGAGACAAACATCAGCCCGGACTTGCCGTTTTCAGTCCACGGCATGGAACGGCGCACGGTAAAGGCTTCAGGCGAGAAGCTCTCCTGGGCGGTGCGTTTGACGTGGGCCGAAGCCGGTGCCTCTTCAAGCTCTTCGTTGTCGCTCAGGCGACGGCCGATGATGTTGTCCTGCTCGGCCTGGGGCAGCGCGGCAAAACCGTTCAGATCATGCTGCCACTGCTGCACCGCGACAAAACAGCCACCGTCCAGGCCCGGGCCGGCATTGGCCACGATGGCCGCTTCTACCGCCGCTTCGTCCACCGGGTTCTCGGTACCGTCTTCATAACCGGTCAGGTCACGGTCGGAGCCGTAGCGGAAGCCTTCGGTTACTTGCAGCACGTTGAACGCAGACGCCAGCGCGGTCTCGATCTTCTGACTGCGATGCAGCAGTTCGCCGCGGTCATCACCCAGCAACCACAGCCACAGTGCGTGCTGGGTCGACGGGTTTTCAACCATGGCATTGAGTGCCGGGAACACCCGCAAACCTTGAACTTTCGCGCCCAGGGCCATTACCAGAGGCGACCCGAAGCCTGCCACTACACTTTTGCCATCCACCCACTGCGACAGAACGTCGAGCGCTGCCGGCAGTGCTTCTACGGACTTGAGGGCAAAAAACATGTAGCGCCCCTGGGAGGGTACGGGTTTGGCGAGGATGCCAGGCTGGTAAAGACTCATAGAAACTCCTTCAGGAAAGCCGGGAGTTTACCCCTGCAGCAGCGCCTTTTCGCAGATCGGGGGGTTATTTTTGTTAAGGGCTACCCTAGGTGTGCATAGCAATGCTGCTCGCTGGCGATACCCGGGTCGAAGAACACCTCGCCCTTTGTCATTTAAACGGAATTTTTTGATGACCAGAGACTCACTTAGAAACCACAGGGAGGTTTTTTTGAATCATGAATTCGGCAAAGCTTTACGTTATTGAATACACACTGCACGGGGCCCCTAAATCTTTCATCATCCGCCTGGCGCGCATGGATAACGCCGTTGCGTGGCATTGGGCCGGGTGTGATGCGGGGGTGGTACGTATCGGCCGGCCAGGTCGTGAAAACGAGAACAAATCCAGCCGTCTGGAAGTGGAAAAACACGGTGTTGCGGATGTGAAGTGGCGAGCCACTTGAGTCGGCTCTTCGCCAGAGGACTCGCGCAGTGCAGAACTGCGCGAGGTTTGGCTGATTACCCCTTGTCACCACAATGGCAGCCGCTGGAGGTGGCGCACGCCTGGCCTTTGGGGTGATGGTCAGCACAGGCCTGGCAGCAGTAGTGCTTGCCATCGCGCTCAATGCCATTGGCGCCTACCTTGCAATTACAGTTCGGACAGTCACATGTGTGCTCTTTCATCTTGAACTCCAAGTTGTCTGGTCGTCACAAAGCGACAGGCTTGCCGCTTATAGTCAGTGACTGTAGACCCCGAGCGTTGGTTCACCCTTTATCCCATCGGAAATACCTGCGAATTGATTTATTGTGCACGCCAGGCTGAAACCGGCCCTTCAATAATCATAAGAACACTGAGGTATTTTCCATGGCCGCTGAGATTGCAGACAGCCGCTCTGCCCGCTTTGCCCTGCGCTGCTCGAACTGGGCCGAGCGCTGGTTCCCCGACTCCTGGGTATTTGCCGCCGTTGCCGTGATCACGGTGGCGCTGGCCACAATGGCGATGGGTGCCAAACCCACCGACGCCGCCGTGGCATTCGGCGACGGGTTCTGGAGCCTGATCCCGTTCACCATGCAAATGGCCTTCGTCGTGATTGGCGGCTATGTGGTCGCCAGTTCACCGCCCGCCGTGAAACTCATCGACAAGCTGGCAAAGGTCCCGAAAAACGGGCGCCAGGCAGTGTGCTGGGTGGCCCTGATTTCAATGGTTGCATCCTTGCTCAACTGGGGCCTGTCGCTGGTGTTTGGCGGGCTGCTGGTACGTGCACTGGCCCGGCGTACCAACTTGCGCATGGATTATCGCGCCGCCGGTGCCGCCGCCTACCTGGGGCTGGGTGCAGTCTGGGCTTTGGGCCTGTCGTCATCTGCCGCACAACTACAGGCCAACCCGGCCAGTCTGCCGCCGTCGATCCTGTCGATTACCGGGGTCATCCCGTTCACTGAAACCATCTTTTTGTGGCAGTCCGGCGTATTGCTGGCGGCGCTGGTGGTGGTCTCGCTGATCGTTGCCTACGCAACGGCTCCGGGCCCGGACTCGGCACGTGATGCCGCCGCCTGCGGAATTGACCCGACCTTCAGCACACCCAAATTGCCCCCGCGTACCCGGCCCGGCGAATGGCTGGAGTACAGCCCGCTGCTGACCATTTTGCTGGTACTGCTGGCTGGCGGCTGGCTGTTTCATGAGTTTTCGACCAAACCGGCGATTAGCGCCATTTCGGGGCTCAACACCTATAACTTCCTGTTCCTGATGCTCGGCGCGCTGCTGCACTGGCGCCCCCGCAGCTTTCTCGATGCGGTAGCCCGCGCGGTGCCCACCACCACTGGCGTGATGATCCAGTTCCCGCTGTATGGTTCGATTGCCGCGTTGATGACGGTGGTCAAAGGCACTGACGGACAAACCCTGGCCCATCACATTTCGTCCTTCTTCGTGCAGATCGCCTCCCATGACACCTATGCCCTGTTGATGGGGGTGTATTCGGCGATATTGGGCTTTTTCATTCCGTCAGGCGGCGGTAAATGGATTATCGAAGCGCCCTATGTGATGCAGGTGGCCAATGATCTGGGATACCACCTGGGCTGGGCCGTACAGATTTACAACGCGGCCGAAGCCTTGCCGAACCTGATCAACCCGTTCTATATGCTGCCGCTACTGGGCGTGCTGGGATTGAAGGCACGGGACCTGATTGGCTTTTCATTCGTGCAACTGCTGGTGCATACGCCCCTGGTGCTGTTTCTGCTGTGGGCGTTGGGGACCACGCTGACCTACGTGCCGCCAGTGATGCCGTAACAGCGAAACACTTGCTCGCGATGGCAACCCCGGCGTTCAGGGCTGCCATCGCGAGCAAGCTCGCGGCTACAGGTGGCGGGGGCGTTTCACACCGCCCCTGCCGGGCGCAAGCGGTATTGCGGCGGCAACTGGTCCAACCCGCTGATGGTGGTGTTCAGGCTTTTCCAGCGGCCGTCCTTGATGCCGTAAATGCAGCCGTGGACCGAGAGCTTCTGCCCGCGATGCCAGGCGTTCTGCACAATGTTGGTGTGCCCCACGTTGGCCACTTGCTGGATCACATTGAGCTCGCACAAACGGTCGACGCGCTCTTCCTCGGTCGGCAACAGCGCCAGCATTTCGCGGTTCTCGTAATACAGGTCGCGTATCGAACGCAGCCAGCCGTCGATCAGACCCAGCTGCTGGTCCTTCATCGAAGCCCGCACCCCGCCACAGCCATAGTGGCCGGTGACCAGAATGTGTTTGACCTTCAATACATCCACTGCGTACTGGATGACCGACAGACAATTGAGGTCGGTGTGCAGCACCACATTGGCCACATTGCGGTGTACGAACAAGTCGCCAGGCAGCATGCCGACGATTTCGTTGGCCGGTACCCGCGCATCCGAACAACCAATCCAAAGGTATTCCGGCGTTTGCTGGCGGGCCAGTTTGGCAAAGAATTCGGGATCTTCCTGCTTGATCGCATCTGCCCAGCGTTCGTTGTTATCAATCAGGTCTTGTAGTTCGTTCATGCTGTGAAGCCTCAAGAGTTGATGCGCTGCTTTGACAGCCAACCGCTGGTCGGGGTCACGTGGAATCTTCAGGATCGTCTAGAGTCCACCGTAACAGGACTCACATTATGAGGAATTACCATGACTGATTCACGTCGTCCGTTTGGAGCAGAAGAACCCGAGGACATCGACGATATGGAAGACCGCATGGGCTCGGTTGAACCGCTGGACTTTGACGACCCCCAGGATACCCGCGAGTCGCTGGATGATCTGGTGACCGATGAAGAGTACAAGCGCCATATTGGTGACAATCGCCCGCGCAACCGGGAAATCAGCGGAGCGGCACTGCCGGGCAATGGCTCGGACCCGGATGATCTGGATGCGCAGATGCTGATACCCGAGGACGGTGCACGGGATGCCTACGAGGCAATGGAAGAACGGGGTGGCGCAGCAGACTGGGATCTGAGCGTGGTCAAGGAAAGTGAAATTGGCGCAGGCCACGGCCTGGACGAAGCGGAGCTGGCAGATATAGATCCGGTGGGGCGCAAACCTGAATGACTTGATCGCTGGCAAGCCAGCTCCCACCCCACCTGCAGGAGCGAGCTGTATGTTGTTAAAAGCTCGCTGGCAAGCCAGCTCCTACCAAGCCGGCTCCTACCAAACCAGATCCTGCCAAGCCAGCTCCTGCAGGGTGGCGGTGCGGGTCAGTCGACCAGGGTGCAGGCCATCACGACTGCATCTTCACGTCCGCCAACCGCCGGATAGTAGTCACGGCGGCGGCCGATTTCGTTAAAGCCATAACGCTCATACAACTTGAACGCAGCCGTGTTGCTGTCGCGCAGCTCCAGGAAACACTCCCGGGCCTTGTTGGCATAGGCAATGGACATCAGGTGCTCGAGCAATTTGAGTCCCAGGCCACGGCCCTGGCTTTCCGGCTTGACGGTGATGTTCAGCAAATGTGCTTCATCGAGGATGATTTGCACCACCCCGTGGCCCACTTGCTGCTCGCCTTCAAACATCAGCCAGATCTGGTATTTCCCCAGACCGTCGAGAAAAATACCGCGGGTCCAGGGGTGGCTGAAGGCGGCGTATTCAATTTTCAATACGGCTTCAAGGTCCGCCTCGGTCATCGGACGAAAGGTTACAGCGTCACTCATCGTTTTGTTTCCAGCGCGCCATCAGCCGGCGCATGGCTTGCCACACATGCGCTTTGCGTTGTGGCTCATCCATTAAGAGTTCCAGACCCGGCAGCGCCCATGCGCAGCCCAGCCCTTCAATTGCAAGTTCAGTGTTAAACGCTTGCGCGTCTGCCTCACCGGCAAAACGCACCGCTGGCAGCCCCACCAGCCACAAGCAGGCACACTCGGCCTCTTCGAGACGGGCCATGACAAAGCCCTGCACGAATTCCCGCGCGGCTTCCGGCCCCTGGTCGACATTGCCCCGGCGCAACAACGGCCAGCGTACGGGCTCGCCAATGATTTGCGGGCTGTCGGGCAGACCGGCAGCGCGCAACATGTCCTTTAACAATAAATACGCCGGATCACGGCTCTGGAACGCGCTGCCTGTGGGTAACTCCACCAGCACCAGACAACGCCCGGCCCGCAGCAACTGCAAGGCAAAGCGCGGCGGCGGCAGTTGCACCACCTTGGGCGTGACTGGTACCGGTTCGGCTTCAACCACGGGCTTGCTGGCCGCACGCACAGAGATCGAAGGCCGGGGCACTTCGATCTTTGGCCGCTCTGCAGGCGCGCTCGCAGCCGCCACTGCCTTGACCGCAGGCCGCGTAATCACGGGCTCTGCGGGCGGCTCGGGGAGCACCAGCAGCTCGGGCCGCGAAGGCGCGGCAAATGGCAATTCGGTGCGCGGTAACCAGCTGACCACCTGCATGGCAGTCATATACGCGCGGCGGCGGGACTCGTTCAACAAGGGGCGGCCATCTGTGGATAACTAAAGATGGGCAATTCTACCGCCCTTCTGCCCTTCCCGCCCCCCGTTGATGAAAAACGGATGCTCGGCAGGTTGCGCCTCTGATCGTCAAGTGATGACTCGACGGCACGTTGCAGTACAATCGAGAACTTTCATTGCCAATTGACCGGCCCTCCCATGATCGAACCCAAGCGCGTATTACGTGCCCTTGCCGAGCACTGGGCACTCCTTGAGCCTTTGTGTGAACACTTCGACCAAGGCACGTTGAGCCTCAGCGAACTACGTCTGCAATTGGCTATCCATCAAGTGGATAGCACGCCACAGGACATCACCAACGTCCTCGACAGCTGGATCCGGCTGGATATTCTGGTGCCGGTCGCCAAAAGCCCGAACCGCTTTGAGTTAAATGCACAGATCCTCGATTTTCTGGCCTACCTGAGGCGCGAGCACCGCCTTGGCCTGTGCCTGGAGATCGAAGCCTATCTGCGTCATCTGGAGCGTCTGGCGGGGTACATCCAGGATGCGTTCGACATCCGTGACGGTCATGATCTGGCGCGCCAGCTGCGCTTGCTCGATATGCGCGTTCGCGATGTGCTGAAAAAACTCGCCAATGACGAACAGGCCCTGGTCGCGGTAGCCGAGCGGGCCAAGACCAGCGACCGGCAGATCCCGCTGCGCCAGCGTTATGCCGAGGTTCTGGCAACGTGGGACGAATACGTCGAGCCCATGATCCAGCTGGTCAACGCCGACGGTGCTTTCGAGCAAGGCGTGCGCAAGGTTGAAAACGTATTGCTGCGCATGCTCAGCGAGCAACAGCGACTCGGCCATCTGGTGGACGACGACATGTTGCTGCGCACCCATGCGCGGATCCTTGAGATGCAAACCAGCGCCCAGCTGACTTTGCGCCATGCCCGCGAGCTGTTGCTGCCGCTGCGTGAAGAAGCGCGCCGGCACAATGCCGTGACCCGTGGCGCCGCACTGGCGCTGGCAGCCATCCGCCGCAAAGGGCTGGACGCCGTGCCGCAAGCCTCGATGCCGATGTTCACGCGCCCGCAAAGTACCTTTTTGGGCAGCGCCAGTCAGGTGGAGGCCTACGTGTATGCGCTGGCCCGCTTCGAAGCAAAACCGGCACGTTTCCCCAAGGCGCATAAAGCCCACCGGGGCGAAACACCCAAAGCGCCGCGTACGGTCAAGGAAATGCTCGATCGTTGCAGCGACGCGCTGCCAATGCCGGACTTGATGAACTGGCTGCTGGCACAGGAGCCAGACGGTGACACCGACGAGTTGCTGTACTGGTTCTCCCGCCTGTCACGGGAAAAACGCTTCGTGCGCGAACGCCTGGAGCGCCGCGATTATCACACCCACGAACATCTGGTCAGCCTGCGTTCCTTCGCCCTGCTTTCTCGCAACGAAGACGCAACCGAGACTACAGCGAGCCCTCTCCATGCATCTTGATCTGTCAGAACTGTCCCAACTTGCGCCGATCTTTCGCGAGTTGTTCAAGGGTTACCACGTCAGCCGTCGTGACCCGGAGCTGTACGCGCAACTGTCAAACTTTCAGGATCAATACCGCGCCCTGTTCAAGGCACTGGGCTTTGAGCTGGTGTGTGATACCCGCGGCTTTTATTACTTCGTGCCCGACACCGCCACCGCGCAAGTGAACAAGACCGCACAACGCCTGGCACTGTTCACCTTTATCATCGTCGAGCATCTGGCCGATCAGGGTCGCGACCCGATTGCCGTGCTCGATGGTGGCAGCCTGGGCCGCGATGAGCTGCCTGCGCTGCTGGATAAATACCGTGATCTGTTTGTACAGGCGGAGGTCACTTCCCACGAAGAGCTGGAAGAAAAGATCATGCGCCGCATGACCCAGCTCGGATTCGCCAGCGAAGAGCCCGGGATCTACCGTTTTCTGCCGCCGATGCACCGCTTCCTGGATGTTTGCCTGTCGGTTCAGCAAGACCGCGATCTGGCCGCCAGCCTGCACAGCATTCTGCCGCTGCCCACGCCGGTGTTGATCGACGATGACGCTGAGCCCGAGGAAGAGGACGAAGAAGCCGCATTGGCACGCGCCATTGCCGCCGAGCAACAGGAGATGGATGCATGAGCCAGGAACGCTACGGAATACGCCGTTTTGCCTTGTTGAATACCGCCGGTTACAGCCTGGGCCTTTTCCCGCTTGAGCACCCACTGTCGGTGTACGGTGCCAACAACCTCGGCAAATCAGCTTCGATCAATGCCTTGCAGTTCCCGATTCTGGCGCGCATGTCAGACATGAGCTTCGGCAAGTACAGCCTTGAACAGTCGCGCCGCTTCTACTTTGCGTCCGACACCAGCTACATCCTCGTCGAAGTCTCACTGCCCCATGGCCCCCATGTGATCGGCGTGGTCGGCCGTGGCCCGGGTGGCGGCTTCGGTCACCAGTTCTTTGCCTACGCAGGCAAACTGGACCTGGCCCATTATCAGAAAGACGACACCTGCCTGCGGCAGAAGGAGCTGTTCACCAACCTTGAGCGCAATGGTCTCAAGGCCTATGAGCTCAAGCCCGACGAACTGCGCCGTCTGCTGGTGGGCGGGCACACCTCGATTCCGCTGGACCTGACGCTGATCCCGCTGCGTTCCACCAGCGAGCAGAGCATGAAGACGTTCCGCGCCCTGTTTATCAACCTGCTGCACATGCGCGAAATCACTGCGGCCAAGCTCAAGCAACTGTTCCTCGATGCCTTTGAGCACAGCCTGCGTTCGGGCAGCGTCGATTACATTGCCGCCTGTGAAGAAGCCTTCCGCGACGTACGCCGCATGGAGCAGGACTACAACGCGCTGGTGGGCGCCGGGCCTCTGGTGGAAGCGCTGGCCGCCGGTGTTCGCCAGCGTGATCTGCTGCGCGGCAAGCTGCATCGCCTGTCGCCGCTCCTGGATTCTCTGCTCGGCACCTGGCAAGACTACGCCGGGGCACGCAAGGAAGAGTTGCTGATTCAATCCGAGCATTACCGCAACGAACAGGATTCGCTGCAAAACGATCAACGCAGCAGCACCCAGGAACTGATGCGCCTGGAGCGGGAAATCAGCGGTATACAGCGCTGGCTTGGTGAGCTGTCAGTGCTCAAGCACCGCTTTGCCCTGGTTGACGATGTGAAAGTGCTGGAGCAGCAGCTGCTGGCCGCCAAGGATGCCCATGATGAGTTGGCCGGGGCCCTGTCCCAGTCGCGTCAATTCAGCGCCGAGGATCTGGATGAGCGCCTGCGGGATCTGGAAAAACGCCTGAAGTCGGTCAAGCAGCAGCTCGACCACGCCGACAACAACAGCTACGCCCGTCTGCGCGAAGAGTTTTCGCAACAGGATGTAGAGCGCCTGATGCGCCTGTTCAACAGCGCCCTGTTCAGCCTGCCGCTGGGTGAGCACGGCATTGCCCTCGATGACAGCGATGCCTGGGTCAAATCCCTGGAACTGATCCTCGCCGGCTTCAAAGGTGAGCGCTTTGAGGCGCCAGGGCTTAGCATCGATCTTGGCCATATCGAGCCGCCGGCCCTGCAGGCACTGGCGGACCGCGCGGCATTGCGCGAGCACAAAGAGCGTCTGGAAAAAGAACTCAAACAACTGAAAACCCAGCAGGCCGTGACCTCTGACCGGGCGGCGAGCAAGAGCGAAGCCGAGTCACTGTATCAACAGGTGCTGGACGCACAAAAGGCGCTGGAAGACTTCCGCCGCAGTCAGACGTTGAGTGCCGAGGAAGGCGAAAAACTTGAGCAACTGGCCCAGGCCGAAGGTGCGCAAGACGAATTGAAACGCTCCAGCGATGCGTTCACCGAACGGGTGCAACAACTGTCGGCCAAGCTGCAGCTGGTGGGCCGCCAGATCGGTGACATGGAAGCCAAGCAGCGCACCCTGGATGACAGCCTGCGCCGTCGTCAGTTACTGCCTGCCAACCTGCCGTTCGGCACGCCGTTCATGGACCCGGTCGACGACTCGATGGACAACCTGTTGCCGCTGCTCAATGACTATCAGGACAGCTGGCAAAGTCTGCTGCGCAGCGACGGGCAGATCGAAGCCTTATATGCCCAGGTGCGGTTGAAGGGAGTGGCCAAGTTCGACAGCGAAGACGACATGGAGCGCCGCCTGCAACTGCTGATCAACGCTTATGCCCACCGCACCGAAGAAGCCCAGACCCTGGGCAAGGCCCGTCGTGCAGCCGTGACTGACATCGCCCGCACCCTGCGCAATATTCGCAGTGACTACGACAGCCTTGAACACCAGCTGGCGTTGTTCAACCGCGAGATCAACAAGCGTCAGGTCTCCAACCTGCAAAGCTTCCGTATCGTACTGGCACCGAACAAGGAGGCGCTCAAGCATATCGATCAGATTATCCACAGCGCCGGTCAGTACGAAGAAGGCGAAACCCTGTCGGTGTTCGACCTCAGCCAGAGCGCCGAGCAGGACAACAAGAACGAAGAGGCCAAGGAGTATCTGGCGCGACTGGTAGCGGCAAACCATAACCAGTTGGGGCTCAAGGATTTGTTTGAGCTGGCGTTCGAGATCACCAAGGTCAATGGCCAGCCGGTGATCCATACCGATATCGACGGTGCTGCGTCCAACGGTACGACCATGACCATCAAGGCGCTGACCAACATGTATCTGTTGCTGCACTTGATGGACCGCGATCAGGCCGGGCGCATTCGACTGCCGTACTACCTCGACGAAGCGGCCGACATCGACGAGAAGAACCAGACCGCGCTGCTGGAAACCAGTCTGCAGCTGGGGTTTGTGCCTATCCTGGCCAGTGTCAAGCCGCAGGTCTGTGCCCACGTAGCCATCGACCTTGAAGGCGGCAGCGGCCCGAACGGGATTTACATCGACGAGGATGACTGGAAGTACATTCGTCGCCATGACGAAGTGCAACCGGTCGCTGGCGTACCGGTTCAACAGCCGGAGCTGGATGAGGTCTGAGACCTGAAATGCGCTGCAAACCAAAAGACCGCGATCATTGATCGCGGTCTTTTGCTAAGCGGGTGCAGCTGAAGGCTATTTAGCCAACGGGATTTTCGGTGCCCATTGCAGCCACTCTTCCTCGAACTTGTCGAACAAGGGGAAGGTTTGCTCCGGGCGGGCCTGATTACCCATCTTGCCGTCATCCGGGGTAGCGAATGCGATACCGCCCTGGACCAGGGTCTCCAGGGACTCGGTACGGATTGTGGCGCCTTTGAACAGACCAAAATCGACACCAAAGCCGCTGCTGTTCCAGAAGCGGCTGCCAGTGCGAACCAATGGCGCGTAACGCGGCTCGATCAGGATATGCACCAGTACACGGTCAGCGGTATTGCCCAGCTCGTATCCAGTGACCTTGCCCACCGTAACTTCACGGTAGGTCACGGGTACCCCTTCCTTGAGCGAACCACGGCGTGCCGCACTCAACACCAGGCTTAACCCGGCTTGCGAGACGGCAGCCTCCGGGGCTTGATCCAGAGCGACAAAGCTGGTCTGCGGCCCCAGTTGCCGGGCAGCAGGCTGCACTTCTATGTACTGACCGGTGACCAGGGTTTCCAGGTTGGCGGTTTTCATCAATCCAAGCTCGGGTTTGACGACCCAGAATTGACTGCCCACCCGTGCTATCCGCCCCGGCACTTCGGTGATACGGGCCTGGAGCATGACCGACTGCAGGTCGTCACTGAGGTCGATGCTTTCGATCTTGCCTACATCCAGACCTTTGAAACGAATCGGCGTACCGCTGCGCAGCCCGTCGGCACGTGCCACTTTGATTGTTACAGCGACACCTTGCTGCATCGCCGCGTCGCGGTCGGTATACAGGCGGAAACGAGGGATGCGTTTTTGCAGGGGCGCCGTGGCTTCCGGTGTTTCGAATGCAATCCCGCCGGCCATCAGGCTTTGCAGGGACTCACTCTTGACCTGAATCCCCCCGGTCAATCCGCCAGTGAGCGTGATGCCGCTGGCATTCCAGAAACGGGTCGAGGCGTTCACCAGGTTTTCGTATTCTTTCTCGATGTGGACACCAATGACCAACTGCTTCTTGGTGCGGGAGAACTGATAGCTCTGGACCGATCCAACCTTGACCTGCTTGTAGAGAATCGGGCTACCGACATCCAGTGATCCCAGATTATCGGTGAAGAGCACCATGTGCAGACCCGGTGAGCGCAGATCCAGCGGTGGTGCTTTGGGCCGCGCAATGAATTCGCGTTCCGGTGTGCTGCCTTTGTCTCCCGGGCGAATGGCGATGTAGTTGCCTTTCACCAGAGCTTCCAGCCCCGTAATCCCGGCCAGCGAAATAGAAGGTTTTACCACCCAGAACTGGGTGCCCTGCACCAGGTAATCTTCCGCCAGCGGATCAAGGGCCAGCTCGGCACTGGCACTGGTGAGGTCCGGGTCAACTTTCAAGGCCTTGAGGCTACCGACCTGAATACCTTTGTACATGACCGGTGTACGGCCTGCCTGCAGGCCTTCGAAGTCACTGAGTTTGACTTTGACCTTGATCCCCGCCTGCGCGGCATCAAAGTCCTCATACAGCCGGAACGGCAGATTTGTGTCTGTTGGCGGGCTGTCTTTACGGTTCTCCGGCGTCGCGAAGGCTATGCCTCCGGCAACAATGCTGGCCAGAGACTCACTGCGCACTTTCACCCCTGAAAGGTTGGCGTCGATGCTGATGCCGCTGGCGTTCCAGAAACGTGTGTGTTTGCGCACCAGGTTGGCGTAAGTCGGCTCGATAAAGACTTTGATCTCGACCGTACTTTGATCTTCAGAGAGCACGTAGCTTTTGATCTGACCAACCTGAATCTGTTTGTAAAACACCGGACTGCCCCGGTTCAACGAGCCCAGGCGGTCTGCCTTGAGCGTCAGGTGCAGTCCTGGCTTGGCGTCAGACAGAGGCGGCTCTTGTGACAAGGCCTTGAATTTGCGCGTTGACTCGCCATCTGCCGGGCTGACGGCGATGTAATTGCCGGATACCAGTGTTTCCAGGCCGGTAATACCCGCCAGAGAGACGCTGGGTTTGACCAGCCAGAATCGGGTGTTGGTTCTCAGGTACTGCTCGACGTCTTTATCCATCTCGACGGTGGCAATGACCCCGTTGCTCGGGCCAGCTTCGTCCAGAGCCAGGGTTTTGACCTTGCCCACGGGCATGCCTTTGTAGACCACTTCAGTCTTGTTGGCGACGATGCCTTCGCCACTTTCGAAGCGCACCTGAATGTCGATTCCGGTCTGGGTATAGGCACGCCATCCCAGCCAGCCACCGATGATCAGGGCAATGAGCGGGAGAATCCAGATCGCCGACCAGTTGGAAGCCGGGCGGGTTTTAGCGGTAGGCAAGTCACTCATGGTCGTCGTCCGACTCCGTGTTATCCCAAATCAGTCGGGGATCAAAAGTTACAGCGGCTAGCATTGTTAATACCACCACACTGGCAAAAGCCACCGCACCAAGATTGGCCTCGATGCTGGCTATCCGTCCAAAATTCACCACCGCCACCAGAATGGCGATGACAAAAATATCCAGCATTGACCAGCGGCCAATGAATTCGATAAAGCGGTACATGATGATCCGTTGCCGGGCTGACAGCGGCTGACGGCGTTGCACTGAAAACAACAGCAAGGCGATGCCGACGAGCTTGAAGGTTGGCACCAGAATACTGGCCACAAATACCACGGCCGCAATCGGGATCATGCCGTGCTGCACCAGCTCAATGACACCCGCCATGATGGTACTCGGGGAACCCTGGCCCAAAGAGTTGACGGTCATGATGGGCAGCAGGTTGGCCGGAATGTAGAGAATGGCCGAGGTTAACAGCAATGCCCAGGTACGCATAAGGCTGTCGGGACGACGCGCATGTACCAGAGCGCCACATCGGGTACAGCTTTGCTCGTCGGTCTCGGGGTCTTGTCTGTTCAGCTCGTGACACTCGCCACAGATCAAGATACCTGCATCAATCGCCCGCATGGACATCCTCCCCGGATAATGCCTGCCAGATCTGGTGCGGCGACATCACAACTTCCAGCCAGACCTGTACCAGCAATAAGCTGACAAAACAGGTTAAACCAAGACCGAGGCTCAACTCTGCAAGGTCGGACAATTTCACAATCGCCACCAGTACTCCCATCAGGTACACCTCAAGCATGCCCCAATCACGTAAGTGGTGATAAATACGGTAAATGAGCAGCCCGTAGCTACGGCCTATGTTCCAGCGAATGCTGAGTAACACGACGAGCTGGCATAGCAGCTTGAGCAGCGGAATTCCCATGCTGCACAGGAAGACTACAACGGCGATCCCTTGCATGCCGGTATTGAACAGGCCAAGCACACCGCTCCAGACCGTGTCTTGCGACGCCTGGCCCAATAGATTGAGTTGCATGATGGGCAAAAAGTTCGCGGGCACGTAGAGCAGCAAAGCGGCGATCACCAGCGCGAGGCTGCGTTCGACGACTTTGTGCCGATGAGCATAGAGCTCATACCCACAGCGCGGACATTGGGCTTTTTCGCCGAGAGCGAGATGTGGCCTGCGCATCAACAGATCGCACTCGTGGCAGGCCACTAACTCGTCCAGCGGTAGATCTGACACCCTTTGGGGGTCAACCGGATCTGGCATATAGGGAGTCTCGGGCTCAGAAAATGACTGCGCCTATTCTAGTGCGCGGACTACAAAATAACTGTGCATATTTGTAGGACTTGAGCTGCAGGTGAATCTGGGCACGCAGTGCCCGAGTTGCAGCTTGTTGCGGCCAGGCATGTTGCAACTTTTCTCGGCACAAAAACAAACCCCCTGTCTGCGTGAGCAGACAGGGGGTTTGGAATTTAATCTTGACGATGACCTACTCTCACATGGGGAAACCCCACACTACCATCGGCGATGCATCGTTTCACTTCTGAGTTCGGGATGGGATCAGGTGGTTCCAATGCTCTATGGTCGTCAAGAAATTCGGTAGCCAGCGCGTTTTACCTTGCGGTCAACGTTCCAGCGAATGGGTATGTAATAGATTTGTGTGTTGTGCAAACTTTCGGTTTGTATCGTCTTCACACACCGCAACTTGTCTGTTCTTGCAACCAAGAACGCAAATTGCTTGGGTGTTATGGTCAAGCCTCACGGGCAATTAGTATTGGTTAGCTCAACGCCTCACAGCGCTTACACACCCAACCTATCAACGTCGTAGTCTTCGACGGCCCTTTAGGGAACTCAAGGTTCCAGTGAGATCTCATCTTGAGGCAAGTTTCCCGCTTAGATGCTTTCAGCGGTTATCTTTCCCGAACATAGCTACCCGGCAATGCCACTGGCGTGACAACCGGAACACCAGAGGTTCGTCCACTCCGGTCCTCTCGTACTAGGAGCAGCCCCTCTCAAATCTCAAACGTCCACGGCAGATAGGGACCGAACTGTCTCACGACGTTCTAAACCCAGCTCGCGTACCACTTTAAATGGCGAACAGCCATACCCTTGGGACCGGCTTCAGCCCCAGGATGTGATGAGCCGACATCGAGGTGCCAAACACCGCCGTCGATATGAACTCTTGGGCGGTATCAGCCTGTTATCCCCGGAGTACCTTTTATCCGTTGAGCGATGGCCCTTCCATACAGAACCACCGGATCACTAAGACCTACTTTCGTACCTGCTCGACGTGTCTGTCTCGCAGTCAAGCGCGCTTTTGCCTTTATACTCTACGACCGATTTCCGACCGGGTCTGAGCGCACCTTCGTACTCCTCCGTTACTCTTTAGGAGGAGACCGCCCCAGTCAAACTACCCACCATACACTGTCCTCGATCCGGATAACGGACCTGAGTTAGAACCTCAAAGTTGCCAGGGTGGTATTTCAAGGTTGGCTCCATGCAGACTGGCGTCCACACTTCAAAGCCTCCCACCTATCCTACACAAGCAAATTCAAAGTCCAGTGCAAAGCTATAGTAAAGGTTCACGGGGTCTTTCCGTCTAGCCGCGGATACACTGCATCTTCACAGCGATTTCAATTTCACTGAGTCTCGGGTGGAGACAGCGCCGCCATCGTTACGCCATTCGTGCAGGTCGGAACTTACCCGACAAGGAATTTCGCTACCTTAGGACCGTTATAGTTACGGCCGCCGTTTACCGGGGCTTCGATCAAGAGCTTCGCGTTAGCTAACCCCATCAATTAACCTTCCGGCACCGGGCAGGCGTCACACCCTATACGTCCACTTTCGTGTTTGCAGAGTGCTGTGTTTTTAATAAACAGTCGCAGCGGCCTGGTATCTTCGACCGGCGTGGGCTTACGCAGTAAATGCTTCACCCTCACCGGCGCACCTTCTCCCGAAGTTACGGTGCCATTTTGCCTAGTTCCTTCACCCGAGTTCTCTCAAGCGCCTTGGTATTCTCTACCCAACCACCTGTGTCGGTTTGGGGTACGGTTCCTGGTTACCTGAAGCTTAGAAGCTTTTCTTGGAAGCATGGCATCAACCACTTCGTTAACTAAAAGTTAACTCGTCATCAGCTCTCGGCCTTAGAATCCCGGATTTACCTAAGATTCCAGCCTACCACCTTAAACTTGGACAACCAACGCCAAGCTGGCCTAGCCTTCTCCGTCCCTCCATCGCAATAACCAGAAGTACAGGAATATTAACCTGTTTTCCATCGACTACGCTTTTCAGCCTCGCCTTAGGGACCGACTAACCCTGCGTCGATTAACGTTGCGCAGGAAACCTTGGTCTTTCGGCGTGGGTGTTTTTCACACCCATTATCGTTACTCATGTCAGCATTCGCACTTCTGATACCTCCAGCAAGCTTCTCAACTCACCTTCACAGGCTTACAGAACGCTCCTCTACCGCATCATCCTAAGATGATACCCGTAGCTTCGGTGTATGGTTTGAGCCCCGTTAAATCTTCCGCGCAGGCCGACTCGACTAGTGAGCTATTACGCTTTCTTTAAAGGGTGGCTGCTTCTAAGCCAACCTCCTAGCTGTCTAAGCCTTCCCACATCGTTTCCCACTTAACCATAACTTTGGGACCTTAGCTGACGGTCTGGGTTGTTTCCCTTTTCACGACGGACGTTAGCACCCGCCGTGTGTCTCCCATGCTCGGCACTTGTAGGTATTCGGAGTTTGCATCGGTTTGGTAAGCCGGGATGGCCCCCTAGCCGAAACAGTGCTCTACCCCCTACAGTGATACATGAGGCGCTACCTAAATAGCTTTCGAGGAGAACCAGCTATCTCCGAGCTTGATTAGCCTTTCACTCCGATCCACAGGTCATCCGCTAACTTTTCAACGGTAGTCGGTTCGGTCCTCCAGTTAGTGTTACCCAACCTTCAACCTGCCCATGGATAGATCGCCCGGTTTCGGGTCTATTCCCAGCGACTAGACGCCCTATTAAGACTCGCTCGCTACGCTACGCCTCCCCTATTCGGTTAAGCTTGCCACTGAAAATAAGTCGCTGACCCATTATACAAAAGGTACGCAGTCACCCAACAAAGTGGGCTCCCACTGCTTGTACGCATACGGTTTCAGGATCTATTTCACTCCCCTCTCCGGGGTTCTTTTCGCCTTTCCCTCACGGTACTAGTTCACTATCGGTCAGTCAGTAGTATTTAGCCCTGGGAGGATGGTCCCCCCATATTCAGACAAAGTTTCTCGTGCTCCGTCCTACTCGATTTCACTGCAAAGATGTTTTCGCGTACAGGGCTATCACCCACTATGGCCGCACTTTCCAGAGCGTTCCGCTAACATCAATACAGCTTAAGGGCTGGTCCCCGTTCGCTCGCCACTACTAAGGGAATCTCGGTTGATTTCTTTTCCTCAGGGTACTTAGATGTTTCAGTTCCCCTGGTTCGCTTCTTAAGCCTATGTATTCAGCTTAAGATACCTAACTTATGTTAGGTGGGTTCCCCCATTCAGACATCTCCGGATCAAAGTCTGTTTGCCGACTCCCCGAAGCTTTTCGCAGGCTACCACGTCTTTCATCGCCTCTGACTGCCAAGGCATCCACCGTATGCGCTTCTTCACTTGACCATATAACCCCAAGCAATCTGGTTATACTATGAAGACGACATTCGCCGAAAATTCGCATGTTCAATTAAGAACGTTCACAAATTTTACCTTAGCCTGAATAAACACCAGTGAAAGTGTTATCCAGTCTAACTTTCTATTACATACCCAAATTTTTAAAGAACGATCTAATCAAAAGATCAGAAATCAACATTCACCATCATTTGATGGAATGCTCATTTCTAAGCTTTACGATAGAGAAGCCACGATTTAACGTTGCTTCTACCGTCTTCTTCAATGAATCAAGCAATTCGTGTGGGAACTTATGGAGCAGCTGATGTCGTCGATTAAGGAGGTGATCCAGCCGCAGGTTCCCCTACGGCTACCTTGTTACGACTTCACCCCAGTCATGAATCACACCGTGGTAACCGTCCTCCCGAAGGTTAGACTAGCTACTTCTGGTGCAACCCACTCCCATGGTGTGACGGGCGGTGTGTACAAGGCCCGGGAACGTATTCACCGTGACATTCTGATTCACGATTACTAGCGATTCCGACTTCACGCAGTCGAGTTGCAGACTGCGATCCGGACTACGATCGGTTTTATGGGATTAGCTCCACCTCGCGGCTTGGCAACCCTTTGTACCGACCATTGTAGCACGTGTGTAGCCCAGGCCGTAAGGGCCATGATGACTTGACGTCATCCCCACCTTCCTCCGGTTTGTCACCGGCAGTCTCCTTAGAGTGCCCACCATTACGTGCTGGTAACTAAGGACAAGGGTTGCGCTCGTTACGGGACTTAACCCAACATCTCACGACACGAGCTGACGACAGCCATGCAGCACCTGTCTCAATGTTCCCGAAGGCACCAATCTATCTCTAGAAAGTTCATTGGATGTCAAGGCCTGGTAAGGTTCTTCGCGTTGCTTCGAATTAAACCACATGCTCCACCGCTTGTGCGGGCCCCCGTCAATTCATTTGAGTTTTAACCTTGCGGCCGTACTCCCCAGGCGGTCAACTTAATGCGTTAGCTGCGCCACTAAGAGTTCAAGACTCCCAACGGCTAGTTGACATCGTTTACGGCGTGGACTACCAGGGTATCTAATCCTGTTTGCTCCCCACGCTTTCGCACCTCAGTGTCAGTATCAGTCCAGGTAGTCGCCTTCGCCACTGGTGTTCCTTCCTATATCTACGCATTTCACCGCTACACAGGAAATTCCACTACCCTCTACCATACTCTAGCTTGCCAGTTTTGGATGCAGTTCCCAGGTTGAGCCCGGGGATTTCACATTCAACTTAACAAACCACCTACGCGCGCTTTACGCCCAGTAATTCCGATTAACGCTTGCACCCTCTGTATTACCGCGGCTGCTGGCACAGAGTTAGCCGGTGCTTATTCTGTCGGTAACGTCAAAGCACTAACGTATTAGGTTAATGCCCTTCCTCCCAACTTAAAGTGCTTTACAATCCGAAGACCTTCTTCACACACGCGGCATGGCTGGATCAGGCTTTCGCCCATTGTCCAATATTCCCCACTGCTGCCTCCCGTAGGAGTCTGGACCGTGTCTCAGTTCCAGTGTGACTGATCATCCTCTCAGACCAGTTACGGATCGTAGCCTTGGTGAGCCATTACCTCACCAACTAGCTAATCCGACCTAGGCTCATCTGATAGCGCAAGGCCCGAAGGTCCCCTGCTTTCTCCCGTAGGACGTATGCGGTATTAGCGTCCGTTTCCGAACGTTATCCCCCACTACCAGGCAGATTCCTAGGTATTACTCACCCGTCCGCCGCTCTCAAGAGGTGCAAGCACCTCTCTACCGCTCGACTTGCATGTGTTAGGCCTGCCGCCAGCGTTCAATCTGAGCCATGATCAAACTCTTCAGTTCAAACATCTTTGGGTTTTTTAGAAACCCTAAACTTGGCTCAGCAATCGGTTGTTACATCTTTGATTTCTCGCGGAGTAACTTGTGATGCTGATAATCTTGTTGACTATCAGTCTGACTCCACAAGCACCCACACGAATTGCTTGATTCAGTTGTTAAAGAGCGGTTGGTTAAGCTTTCGCTCAACCGAGGCGCGCATTCTACAGCAGCCTCTGTTGCTGTCAAGTGGTTATTTTCAGATGCTTTCAAAGTTTCGACTGCGCCGGAAGTGGGCGAATTATAGGCCGTTGGAATTCTGAGTCAAGGACTAATTCAGATTCAGGCCACCGATACCGGTTTCTTCTTATATAGACGAGGAATTCGACGCATCACTGCAGGTATGCGCAGCAGCAGCAGACATATACCTATAGAGGCATAGATCGACCATTCCTTGAGGTCAGCCCGCACAATCCAGAGCATATGCAGCAAACCAAGCCCCAAAACTACATAGACCAGACGATGGAGCTTCTTCCAGCGCACACCCAAACGCCTCTGGCTGTAGCGATTTGAAGTCACCGCCAATACCAGCAAACACAGAAACCCCAGACTCCCGACAATAATGTAAGGCCGCTTGCGCAATTCCACGCCCAGCTGCGACCAGTCGAACCCCAACACGAAGGTCAAATAGGCACACAGGTGCAAGACTACATACGCAAAACACCACAAACCCAATTGACGGCGCACTGCAATCCAGCCTGCCCAGCCCGTGAGCTTCTGCATCGGCGTCATGCATAGCGTCACCAACAGCAGAATCAGCGTCCCCAATCCAAGCCGATCGACCAGCACCTTCCCCGGATCAGGCCCCAAAGCCAAACTCCAGGCTTCATACAGCCAAAACAGGGGCCAGACAGCAGCAGCAATAAAGACACTTACACGCCACAGACCTAGTCGCATCAATAGTTCTTCCTGAGGTCGAGACCTGTATATAAAGAAGCAACTTCATCGGCATACCCGTTGAACATCCGGGTATCACGCACATTCGGACTAAACAGGCTGCTCGGCAAACGCCGCTCACGCGCCTGAGTCCAGCGCGGATGATCGACTTGCGGATTCACATTGGCATAGAAACCGTATTCATCAGCAGCAATGCTTTGCCATGTGGTCTTTGGCTGCTCTTCGACCAGACTGATCCGCACAATCGACTTAACGCTTTTGAAGCCATACTTCCAGGGCACCACCAAACGCAGCGGTGCGCCATTTTGATTGGGCAACTCGCGCCCATACATGCCCACCGCCAGTATCGCCAAGGGATTCATCGCCTCATCCAGCCGCAAGCCTTCAACATAGGGCCAGTCAATCAACGCAAATCCCGAGCGCTGCCCCGGCATGACCTTTGGATCCTGCAAGGTTTCAAAACGTATGTATCTGGCTTTGGAGGTCGGCTCCACTTGCTTGAGCAATGCAGAGATTGGAAAACCGATCCACGGGATCACCATTGACCACGCTTCAACGCAGCGTAATCGGTAAATCCGCTCCTCCAACTGATAAGGCTTCATAAAGTCTTCAAGGGCGTATCGCCCAGGCTTGCCCACCTCGCCATCCACCACCACCGTCCAGGGCTCTGTTTTCAAAGCACCCGCGTTCTGAGCAGGATCTCCCTTGTCAGTGCCGAACTCGTAAAAGTTGTTGTAGTGCGTTGCATCCTTGAATGGCGTGATCGCCTCGTCCTTGACCGTGATTGCCTGCCACTTGGTCTGCGGCAGCTTCTCGGCAAACCAGCCCGGCGCCTTGCCCGGTTCTACACCGGCATAGCGGCCTGCATCATCTGCATTCGCCCAGCGCGGAATTGCACCCACAGCCAATCCGGCAAGGGAGCTACCCAGTAGTGCACGACGGGACAAATAGAAGGGTTCAGGCGTAACGTCCGACTCTTTGCAGTCGGACGCTTTAGGCAGCTTGATGAGCATGACAACTCCGTAGTATTGGAGGACTGATGCACCAATAGACTACGGAGTTCGGGAGAAATTACATCACTCTGCTGCTTTGTTACGGCGCAGACGCAACAAATACTGGATCGGCCCCGAGGCCGCATAGGCCAGGAAAGCCAGCAACAAGATGCGCGGCGGATCGCTGAACACAACAGCGAATACCAGAACCACAGCCAGGATCGCCACAAAAGGAACGCGCCCTTTCAAATCCAGCTCTTTAAAGCTGTTGTACTTGATATTACTGACCATCAGCATGCCCGCGGCAGCTACCAGCAAGGCCACCAGGAACGACATTTTCGAACCCTGGATTCCGTAATCGCTGAACGCCCAGACAATACCCGCGACCACACCCGCCGCAGCCGGACTTGCCAGACCAATGAAGTAACGCTTGTCAGCCGTTCCAACCTGCGTGTTGAAACGCGCCAGACGCAACGCGGCGCCAGCTACATAGATGAAGGCGACCATCCAGCCGACCTTGCCCATATCCCCCAGCGCCCAACCAAAAGCCAGCAAGGCAGGAGCAACACCAAAGGCAACCATGTCGGACAAGGAGTCGTATTCGGCCCCAAACGCACTTTCGGTATTCGTCATACGGGCCACACGGCCATCAAGACCATCCAGCACCATCGCTACAAAAATCGCGATAGCGGCAAAAGCAAAATACTTGCTGGCACCAGCAGCATCACCTGCACTCATTGCGCTTTGAGCGCTCATGGAGTTGATGATGGAATAAAAGCCGGCGAAAAGGTTCGCCGTAGTGAACAGGTTCGGCAGCAGATAGATACCACGATGCCGGACTTTGCGACCTTCAGCGTCATGCCCTTCTTCGACATGCTCATCGATAGGCAGCAGGCTATCGGCGTCAGAAGCCTGTTTTGGCTCTTCGGGACGTTCGCTCATGGACATTACCTTGCAACGATATGGAAAGTTTCAGTAGAGGCTTGCAGACCGAGACCGACCCGCAAACGATCCTGCTTTATACCAGAAGCCGCCGCTTAAACGAAAAAACGCGGCCTAGGCCGCGTTTTCTCTATAGGTTTTTTGCTTAGTTCTTGTCTTTGTCGACGATTTTGTTCGCGCCGATCCAAGGCATCATCGAGCGCAATTGGCCACCGATGACTTCGATACCATGGGCCGCGTTGTTACGACGCTTGGCGGTCATCGACGGGTAGCCAGTAGCACCCTCGCTGATGAACATCTTGGCATATTCACCATCCTGAATGCGCTTCAGAGCGTTGCGCATTGCCTGACGGGATTCAGCGTTGATGATTTCCGGGCCAGTGACGTACTCGCCGTACTCGGCGTTGTTGGAGATCGAGTAGTTCATGTTGGCGATACCGCCTTCGTACATGAGGTCAACGATCAACTTCAACTCGTGCAAGCACTCGAAGTAAGCCATTTCCGGGGCATAGCCCGCTTCAACCAGGGTTTCAAAGCCGGCTTTGACCAGCTCGACAGTACCGCCACACAGAACCGCCTGCTCACCGAACAGGTCAGTTTCAGTCTCGTCCTTGAAGGTCGTTTCGATGATGCCGGTACGACCGCCACCCACGCCCGCGGCGTAAGACAGTGCAACGTTTTTGGCGTTGCCGGATGCGTCCTGGTAGATCGCGATCAGGTCGGGAATACCGCCGCCCTTGACGAACTCGGAGCGCACAGTATGGCCCGGTGCTTTTGGCGCAATCATGATCACGTCAAGGTCAGCACGCGGAACAACCTGGTTGTAGTGGATCGCGAAGCCGTGGGAGAAGGCCAGTGTTGCGCCCTTCTTGATGTTCGGCTCGATTTCGTCCTTGTACAGCGCCGACTGGAACTCGTCCGGGGTCAGGATCATGACCAGGTCGGCAGCAGCAACAGCGCTGGCAACGTCAGTAACTTTCAGGCCATGAGCTTCGGCCTTGGCCACAGTGGCCGAACCTTTACGCAGACCAACAGTAACGTCTACGCCGGAGTCTTTCAGGTTGCACGCCTGGGCGTGACCCTGGGAGCCGTAACCGATAATGGCTACTTTCTTGCCCTGGATGATCGAAAGGTCGCAGTCTTTGTCGTAATAAACTTTCATGATTTTCCCTTATATCCAGGCCATTCAGGCCATTTACTAATTGTTAGTTATTAGATGCTGAGTACTTTGTCGCCGCGAGCGATGCCCGTGACGCCACTACGAACCGTTTCCAGGATCGACGCGGTACCAATCGACTGAATGAAGCTGTCGAGCTTGTCACTTGTACCGGTCAATTGCACGGTATACACACTGGCGCTGACATCAACGATCTGGCCACGGAAAATATCCGTAGTACGTTTAATCTCTGCGCGCTGTGCACCGGTAGCCTTGATCTTGACCAGCATCAACTCACGCTCGATGTGAGCGCTCTCCGACAGATCGACCAGCTTGACCACTTCGATCAGCTTGTTCAGGTTTTTGGTGATTTGTTCGATGACTTCATCGTGACCGACAGTGGTCAGCGTCAGACGCGACAAGGTCGGGTCTTCAGTCGGCGCCACGGTCAGGCTTTCGATGTTGTAGTTACGTTGCGAGAACAGACCGACAACGCGAGACAGGGCACCGGGTTCGTTTTCAAGAAGCAGGGAAATAATGTGCCGCATGATTAAGTACGCTCCGTCTTGCTCAGCCACATGTCGCGCATGGAGCCGTCTTTGATCTGCATCGGGTAAACGTGCTCACTGGTATCGACCTGGATATCCAGGAACACCAGGCGATCTTTCATGGCGAAGGCTTCTTCCATCTTCGGCTTCAGATCTTTCAGATCAGTGATGCGGATCCCCACATGCCCATACGCTTCAGCCAGCTTGACGAAGTCAGGCAGCGATTCCATATAGGAGTGCGAGTGGCGACTGCCGTAGTTCATGTCCTGCCACTGACGAACCATGCCAAGAACGCCATTGTTCAGGCTGATGATTTTTACTGGCAGGTCATACTGCAGGCAAGTCGACAATTCCTGAATGTTCATCTGAATACTGCCCTCGCCTGTCACGCAAGCAACGTCAGCGTCAGGAAAACTCAGTTTCACACCCATGGCTGCCGGGAAGCCGAACCCCATCGTGCCCAGGCCGCCGGAGTTGATCCAGCGATTAGGCTTGTTGAAGCGGTAATACTGAGCAGCGAACATCTGGTGCTGACCCACATCGGACGTTACATAAGCGTCGCCCTTGGTGACTTCGCAGAGCATTTCGATCACAGCTTGTGGCTTGATCTTGCTGCCGTCGCCCTTGTCATAAGGGAACAAACCTTTATCACCGCGCCACTCGTCGATCTGTTTCCACCAGCTGTTAACCGCTTCAGCATCCGGCTTCTCGCCAATCTCCTTGAGGATCGCGACCATTTCGCTCATCACGCTCTCCACCGGACCTACAATCGGCACGTCTGCCTTGATGGTCTTGGAGATGGATGCCGGATCGATATCCACATGGATGATCTTGGCGTTCGGGCAGAACTTGGAAGGGCCGTTGATGACACGGTCGTCAAAGCGCGCACCCACTGCCAGAATCACGTCAGCGTTATGCATCGCCATGTTGGCCGTGTAGCTGCCATGCATACCGAGCATGCCGACGAACTGACGATCAGTGCCAGGGTATGCACCCAGGCCCATCAGCGTGTTGGTCACCGGCACGTTGAGCATTTTGGCCAGTTCGGTCAAAGGTGCTGAACCGCCGCCCAGGATAACGCCGCCTGCGTACAGAATCGGACGCTTGGCCGCCAGAAGCATCTCGGCTGCCTTGCGGATTTGCCCCGAGTGCCCGCGCACTGCCGGGCTGTAAGAACGCAATTTGGCTTTTTTCGGGAAAACGTATTCAAACTTTTCAGCCGGGTTGGTCATATCTTTAGGGATATCGACCACGACCGGGCCAGGACGGCCGGATTGTGCGAGGTAGAACGCCTTTTTCATGACCTCCGGGATTTCCGAAGCATGCTTGATCATAAAGCTGTGCTTCACGATGGGCCGGGAGATACCGATCATGTCGGTTTCCTGGAAGGCATCGGTTCCGACCATGGTGCTGGGCACCTGACCGGAAATGATCACCATCGGGATGGAGTCCATGTAGGCGGTTGCAATACCGGTAATGGCGTTGGTCGCACCCGGCCCGGAAGTCACCAGTACTACACCGGCTTTACCGGTAGCACGGGCATAGCCGTCAGCCATATGGGTTGCCGCCTGTTCGTGGCGAACCAGGATGTGGGTAACGTCCGGCTCTTTGAACAGCGCGTCGTATACGTGAAGGAGAGCACCGCCCGGGTACCCGTAGATATATTTGACACCTTCGTCGCGCAAAAAGCGGACGAGCATCTCACCGCCAGATAAAAGCTCCACGTTGTTCACCTCTAAAACGCCAGAATACCGTCCACAAAAATGCGAACGGGTCTTAATAGGTTTACTTTTCAGCAGAGCATGAGCGACGGTGGTCGCCGACTACGTCAGCACTGACTGAGCAAGTATTGGGAGCGCCCCAAATGTTGCGGGGTTTTCCCACCCAGCGCGAGGTAACGCGTTGCGGGTGTAACAAGTCGGCGCGGGTGTGCGCCTCATGATCTGCTGAGAGAGCCTGCTTCTGGCAGTCCCTCTACAGCGGACTTTCGATTCTTCTGTTTCAGCCCCCCCAAGTCAAGCAGTAATTGCGCTTTTTTCCATCAAAGCGCATGAGAACGTAGAAGAATCTGGCTTGAGGAGGGATAAAACTCGCCTGAATGGCGCAAAGTGGTAGAAATATGCGCAAGACTGCCGAAAAAGTCGGCAGTCAGGCAATTAACCAGCGCTGACAATCAGTTGGTCGAACTTTTTCAGCGCTGAGCGCAGACCCAGACTCTCTTGCGGCCTGTCGGCATAAACCATCTCGGCCATCTCCAGAATCCCCGACACCTTTGGCAGTGGCAGATCCTGCTCCAGGATTTGTTTCATCCTTGCCAGGAAAATCCACTGCAACCACTGATGAAAGTCCAGGGTATCAACGGAAAATGGCTCAACGCTGCTCAAGGCTTCGGAGCCGGGGGACACTTCATCCCACCAGCCCTGCAAGCGCAATTCACGTTCAATAAGCAGCAACTGCTCGGCAATCGACGCGAAACGTGGATCCATCAGAGACTCACCTTGGCTTTTTGACGGGCCAGTGCCGCGCCAGCCGCGTCGCCCTGCTTCTCACGGGCCTGGGCAATCAAGCCCCACAGGCTTGCCTGCAAGTCCGGACGTCCATTGGCAAAGGTCAGACCACGACGGGCAAACTGCTCTGCCTGAGCGGCATCGCCCTGGGCCATACGGACCTGGGCCAGACGATAAAGCACCTGCGGTTCACGCGGCGCCACACGTTGCGCCCGCTCCAGACTCGACGAAGCGCCATTGAGGTCACCACTGGCCTGCTGCTGCTGAGCAGTGGTCAGCAGCGCCAATACCGGGCCATCCAGCTGCTCATCGGCAGCCAGGGCGCCACTGCTGGACGGAATGCCGGAAGGAACGCCGCTCGGGATGATCGGTGCCGGGGCACTGTACGCAGTGTTTGGCGTATAGCTGCCAGTACTGATGGGCGCGGCAGCCGGGCCCGGGGTAATAGGCCCCGGAGTAAAGGGCTGGCTGCTGATCGGTGTCGAGACACTAGCCCCGCCACCCGGGATCATTACCACCACGCCCGAATCCTCGGTAATCGTCCGCGGTTGCGCAGCCCGTTGCGCAGTAGCCTGTGGATAATTATTCGCCGTACGCTGGGACGAAACACGCTCACTGTTCGATACCGGCACACCGGAGTCGACCACAGGGATCGAACCCTGTGGCACGCTGGCGCAACCATTGAGCAAAGCCAGGGCTGAAACAGCCGGAATCCACCACTTATTCACGTCAAACCCTCTTTGCTTAATTCAACCAGCCTTTGACCCAATCCATCACGGCATCGCCCGTCGCAGGCGCCTGGGCGCCACAACTGGCCCCCGCAGGTGGCTCACTGCCGCGAATATACGGCATCTGCACCGCGCCCGGGCAGCTGGCATCAGAGCCCTGCCCCGTATGCGGATCGATCCAGGCCTGAACAATGTTATCGGGCTGCGGCATGTCCAGCGGCAACGGATCGGCTTTATTCATAAAGCTGGTCCATACCTGCAAGGCGCCAGTGGCTCCGGTGAACGGCGTCTTGCCATTGTCATCGCGCCCCAGCCAGACCACTGCCAGCAAATCCTGGCTAAAGCCTGCAAACCAGCTGTCACGGGAATCGTTACTGGTACCGGTCTTGCCCGCCAGCGCCAGGCTTCGAGGCAGCACGTTATAAACCGAGCGCCCCGTACCTTCGCGCATGACATGTTGCATTGCATTCTGGATCAGGTAGATCGAACCGGGATCGAAGCGCTGCTGGATCTGAAACGGATAGCGTTTGAGCGGCTCACCTTCTGCCGTCAGGACACTGCGGATCCCGCGCATAGGCGTGTTGAAGCCGCCGTTGGCCAGCGTCTGATACATCGTCGCCACTTCCATCGGACTCAGCGCGCCAGCCCCCAGCAACATGGACGGGAAAGCCGGAAACTCGCGTTCGACGCCAAGTCGCGCCAGGGTCTTGAGCACATTAGGCACGCCAACTTCCTGACCCAACCGGACTGTGCCCAGGTTGTAGGAGTTCATCATCGACTGATACAGAAAAACCGTCCCGTGAGAGCGACGGTCATAGTTCTGCGGCTTCCATACCTGCCCATCCGCCCCCTTGATCGACAGCGGGTCATCCGACAGCCAACTGGTCAGGGTGTACTGGCTAGGCCGCTCAAGGGCAGTGAGGTATACCGCCGGCTTGATTAGCGAGCCAATGGGACGCACAGCATCCAGCGCGCGGTTAAAGCCCGCGTAGCCAGGTACGCGACTGCCAATAAGTGCCTGAACTTCGCCGGTTTCCGGGTTGGTCACCACCATCGCCGCTTCGACTTCATCCGAGCCTTTACGCCCGGTAAGGCGTTTGAAGGTCTCACCGACGGCAGCTTCCGACTTCATTTGCAGGATCGGGTCGAAGCTGGTGAAAATGCGCAGCCCCTCTTCGGTCAAGTCTTCGTCGCGATAATCCTCGCGCAGCTGACGCTTGACCAAATCCAGGAAGCCCGGGAATGAACTGTCTGCAAGGCTGCCGCGCTTGGTCACGCCCAGTGGCATTTTCTTGGCTGCTGCCACCTGTTCAGCTGTCGCCACGCCCTGCTGTTCCAGCAAGTCGAGCACCAGATTGCGCCGCTCCAGCGCACGCTCAGGGTAACGACGCGGGTTATAGGCTGAAGGCCCTTTGACCATCCCCACCAACAAGGCCACTTGATGCAACTTGAGCTCGGCCAGCGGCTGGCTGAAGAAGAACTGACTGGCCAGACCAAAGCCGTGCACTGCGCGCTGTCCGTCCTGACCGACGAATACTTCGTTCAGATACGCTTCCAGAATCTCACGCTTGTCGTAGTGCAACTCCAGCAGCAGCGCCATCATGGCTTCGGTCAGTTTACGACTCAGGCTGCGCTCGTTGGTCAGGTAGAAGTTTTTGACCAGCTGTTGGGTCAGGGTACTGCCGCCCTGACGCATTTGACCGGATGACGTGTTCACCCACATCGCACGGGCGATCGATTTCGGCGACACACCAAAGTGATGATAGAAGTCCCGATCTTCCACGGTTACCAGCGTATCGAGCAGGAACGGTGGCACTTGATCAATATTGATCAGGATACGATCTTCAAGATTCTTCGGATAAAGGCCGCCAATCAGCAATGGTTCAAGGCGCACCACAGGCAACTTGGAACCGTTGGTCGCCGAAAGCCCGGCAACGTAGTCGCCAGAGAACCGCACCCGAACCTGTTGGGCTTGCTCGGTTCCTTCATAAAACTGGAACCCGCGCGTGTTGAGATCAACCGTATTGCCGTTAACCGCAGCAATACCGGGGCCACTGACCGCGCTTTCGCGGCGATAGCCCAGTGCATCGAGCTCTGTGAGGAAGTCGGTCTTGCTCAGCTTCTGGCCGACGAACAGCTCCAGCGGGCGGGCATAAACCTTGGCCGGAATGGTCCAGCGCTTGCCGGAGAACTTCTCCTGCACGACAGCATCGAGGTACATGGCAAAACCTGCCAGCACCACCAGGCCAACCAGACTGAGCTTGAGAGCCCAGCCCAGCCAAGGGCGCAGGCCGCCAGAAGGACGTTTTTTACGGGAACGAGGAGATCGGGTACGAGTCATGGCGCGAGATTATACGCACTTTGTTCATGTTCAACATGCGCAGCCCGGCGGTTTGCACTACCGCTGTCAGCAGCCATAATGGCGACCATTAATTTTCTAAACCTTGAAGGATCAACCGTGAGCCAGAACCTGATTGCCGCCCTGAAGAACCCGGACCTCTACCCGCATGAAGTCGATGGATTTCAGGTTATCGAGACGCACATCTCCTGGGTCATCCTCACCGGACCTTATGCCTACAAGATGAAAAAACCGGTCAATTTCGGCTTTCTTGATTTCACCGAGCTCAGCGCCCGCGAGCACTTCTGTAATGAAGAGCTGCGTCTTAACCAGCGCCTGACTGAAGGCCTGTACCTCGACGTACTGCCGATTACCGGTACCCCTGAAGCCCCCGTCCTGGGAGGCGAAGGTCCGGCGCTGGAATACGTGCTGAAAATGCGCCAGTTCCCGCAAAGCCAGTTGCTCAGCACATTGCAAGCCAATAGCGAACTGACTGCTGCCCATATCGACGAAATGGCCCAACAGATCGCCCGCTTCCACAGCCAGGCACCTCTGGTTCCCCAGGAACACTACCAGGGCACGCCAGAAGCAGTGATGGATCCGGTTCGCCAGAATTTCGAGCAGATTCGTCCATTCCTTTCAGACAAAGCTGACTTGCTGCAGCTGGACGCGCTACAAGCCTGGGCAGAGGCAAGTTTCACCCGCCTGAAACCGCTCATCGAACAGCGCAAGACCGAAGGCTTTATCCGTGAATGCCACGGTGATATTCACCTGGGCAACGCCACCATCATTGATGGCAAGGTCGTGATCTTCGACTGCATTGAATTCAATGAGCCCTTCCGCTTTACCGATGTGTATGCCGATACCGCTTTTTTGGCGATGGACCTTGAGGACCGTGGCCTGAAGTCCCTGGCTCGACGTTTTGTCAGCCAGTATCTGGAATTGACCGGCGACTACCAGGGGCTTGAGCTGCTGAACTTCTACAAAGCCTACCGCGCACTGGTTCGTGCCAAAGTCAGCCTGTTCAGCATGCCTGCCGAAGCCAGCCCGGTTCAACGCAAAGCCACGCTGCAGCAATATCGCAAGTACGCCAACCTGGCGGAAAGCTACAGCACGATTCCTTCTCGCTTCCTGACTATTACCCACGGCGTATCCGCTGTAGGCAAAAGCTCTGTGGCCATGCGTCTGGTCGAGTCCCTGGGGGCTATTCGTTTACGTTCTGACGTTGTGCGCAAGCAACTGTTCGGCCAGCAAACCGCCGAAAATGCGGTAGGCGACGGTATTTACAACGCAGACGCCAGCGTTGCGACCTACAACAAACTCCACGAGCTGGCCGGGACCGTGCTGCGGGCAGGTTTCCCCGTGGTCATTGACGCCACCTATCTCAAGCGCGAGCAGCGCGATGCCGCCGCCAAAGTGGCAGAGGCCACCGGCGTGCCATGCCTGATCCTCGATTGCACCGCGCCGGACGCAGTGATCGAAGGCTGGCTGGCACATCGTAAAAGCATTGGTACCGACCCCTCCGACGCGACCCTGGAAGTGGTCAAGGCACAACAAGCCAGCCGCGAGGCGTTGAGCGCTGATGAAATTCTGCGCAGCAAGCGGGTTGAAACCCACAACAGCAAAAGCCTCGACACTCTGATTGCTGACATCCGTCAGCGCCTGCCAGGCCTGTAACTGCTCGGGCGTGCCGTGCATCCATAAAGGTTTCACGGCACGCCAGTAGTGGCACTATAGTGTCACTCAATTCCTGCAGGAGGCACCCTGATGAGCCGCCCTACATTGCTGAGTTCGGCGCTCTATGCGCTGCTCCACGAAGACGACATCGACGGCTTCAACCAGCAGCGACCTGCCGGTCCTGTCGACATGCGCGGCGGAGACTTTCGCGGACTGGATTTACGCGAGCTGAATGCCGATGCCGTGGATTTTACCGATGGCTACTTCCGTTCAGCCGACCTGCGCGGCCTGGATTTGCGTAACGCCTGTATTGAAGGGGCCAGCCTGGCGCACGCACAAATTTCGGGTGCGTACTTTCCGGTAGAACTGACGGCAGATGAGATTCTGATGTCAGTTAAACTCGGCACCCGCCTGCGCTATCGCACCAGGTAAAGCAAATACGACACCTGCCTCTGGCCCTATCACAGCTGTCGACCGGGCAAGTCCATTCGATTCAAACGCTCTGCCCTCTGCCTCCCAAGTCGATGCAGACATTCCTTTAGCGCAATCCGTACGCCTCGTCTCTGGCTGCTAGTTCCAAAAACGACTATAGAACGGCGATTTTTCCGCCTAGCGCTACACTCTGTAGGAATCGTTTCGTCCCGTAAACGCTGAGCTCACGCCGTCGCAAGGAGGGCTGATGAACGATGAACTCCAGCATTTGAAAAATCTTGGAAAAACGTCGTCGCAATGGCTACACGCAGTGGGCATTCACAACGCTTCGGATTTGAAGCGTTTGGGTGCTGCCAATGCTTATCGGGCGGTCAAGGCCCGGGGCTTCAGAGCCTCAAAAGTGCTGCTGTACGCAATAGAAGGGGCATTACAGGATGTTCACTGGAACGATATTCCCGCAGAACGCAAAGAGGCGCTGAATCGGCAGGTGGAGCTTTTATCGGCTGGCAACAAAGGCTGAAACGACCATTTACAAAGACTTCCAGAAAAGCCAATAAACAGTTGTTGACATGGAAATGAGAATTGTTATGATTACGCCATCTGGTCGCGAGACCAGTCGATCTTCTGAAAGGCCCTTGGTTCGGACTCTCAGAAAATCTCCTCATCAGGCTAATCACGGTTATTTGACCCGGCTCTTGCCGGGTCTTTTTTTGCCTGTAAAAAAGCGCCTGGCCAGGCTCCTGACGCCCTCTTTCAACGGGCAATAATGACCGGGTGCCCAAGCTCGGGGTGTGGCTGCACAAGCACTTCCAGACCGAATACGGCCTTGAGCAACTCGGGCTGCAACACCACCTGCGGGCAATCCAGCGCACGCGGCCGCCCCTGTTCGAGCAAAAGCAGACGGTCGCAATAACGCGCAGCCAGATTCAAGTCATGCAGGATGATCAACACTGCCGCGCCGCGATCGGCAAAGGCACGAATCGCCTTCAGCGTCGTGTGTTGATGCAAGGGGTCGAGCATTGAGGTCGGCTCATCGAGCAACAGCGTCTGGCCGCTTTGCCCCGGCCATAATTGCGCCAGCACCCGTGCCAGATGTACCCGCTGGCGCTCCCCTCCCGATAACGCCAGATAACTGCGCCCCGTCAAATGCTCAACATCCGCGGCGTGCAAGGCGGCCAGAATAATCTCGGTGTCACGAACGCGCCCGGTCTGATGCGGCAATCGGCCCATGCCCACCACCTCCTCGACACGAAAAGCAAAATCCAGGGTCGAGGTTTGCGGTAACACAGCAAGGCGCTGTGCCCGCTCTGCGCCCTTCCATTGACTCAAGTGCTGCCGGTCCAGCCAGACCTGCCCGGCGGTTGGCGCCAGCTCACCACACAACGCCGCCAGCAATGTGCTTTTACCTGCACCATTGGGCCCTAGCACCCCCAGCACTTCGCCCGGACGCACATCAAGGGTGACATCAGTCAGGACAACTTTTTGAGCGCGATGAATCTGCAAACCTTCTGTGCGCAGCATCAGTGGCGGCCCCGCAGCAGTAGATAAAGAAAGAAAGGAGCCCCGAGAAACGCAGTCACAATCCCGATTGGCAGCTCTGCGGGGGCCATGGCCAGCCGGGCGATCAGGTCGGCGAATAACAGCAGTGTCGCTCCCGCCAGCACGGACGCGGGCAATAGAACCCGATGATCGGGGCCGGCCAGCAATCGCACCAGATGCGGCACCACCAACCCGATAAAGCCGATCATGCCTGCCGCGGCGACCGCAGCACCGACCCCCAGGGCCGTGCAAAACACCAATTCGCGCTTCAGGCCTTCAACATTGATCCCCAAATGACTGGCTTCAGACTCGCCAAGCAACAATGCATTGAGCGCACTGGCCCGGCGCGGCAGCCACAAGGCAACACCCAGGGTGACAAACAACAATGGCCATAGCCGCGTGTAACTGGCGCCATTGAGGCTGCCCAGATTCCAGAATGTCAGCGTACGCAACGTCGCATCATCGGCCAGATAGGTGAACAGCCCTACCGCAGAGCCCGCCAGCGCCGTCAGCGCGATACCCGCCAGCAACATGACCGCAACATTGGTCTGACCGTTGCGCCGTCCCAGCCGGTACACCAGCGCCGTAACCCCCAGACCTCCCAGAAACGCGCACAGCGACAACAGATACGGCGCAAAAAATTCCGGCAGACCGCCAAAAGCAGCACCACCGACAATCGCGATCGCCGCCCCCAGCGCCGCCCCACTGGAAACACCGACCAAACCGGGATCAGCCAGCGGGTTACGAAACAGCCCCTGCATGGCCACACCCGACAGCGCCAGCACTCCGCCAACCGCCAGCCCCAATAACGTCCGGGGTAGACGGATCTGCCCCAGAATCAACTCGGCCTGCTCCAGCCCCTCGCCTTGAACCGGTAGGCCGACCAATCGCAGTGCGGCCCGTAAAGTGTCAAATAACGGCAGGCTCACAGGCCCCAGCGCCAGCGATAACCAGATCGCCAACAAACACAACGCACTCAGGCCAATGAACAAGGTGCGAGGCTTGACCAGTGTCCTCATGGATTAACTGCACCTTCAGGGTAAAACTCAGCCGTCAGCTGCTTCAAACTGGCCGGCAGACGCGGCCCAAGGCCGCCCACCAGCAGCGTCGGGTCCAACTCGTAGACCCGACCGTTTTTGGCTGCTCGGATCGAAGCCAGAATCGGGTTTTCTTTCATCAGTGCTTTGCGGGCCTGTTCGCCGGTCAGGCTACGGTCTGCGAATACCAGGACCTGGGGGTTCAACCCGGCCAGCGCCTCGACCGAAAACGGCTTGTAGCCCGTGTGGGTGGCAAGGTTATGTCCGCCCGCCTGAGTCAGCAGCCAGTCCGCGGCCGTATCCTTGCCGGCGATCAAAGGCTTGCCGCCCGCATTCCCCAACAGCAACAGCACTCCGGGTGCCTCGTGAAGCGCTTTGATCCGGGTGACTTGCTGCTGATGCGCCTGCAGTTGCTGCTGGTAATCCTTGAACAGGTGTGCGGCTTGCGCCTCGTCACCCAACAGGCGCCCCAAGTGCTTGAGCGTAGCCTCCAGGCTTGCCAGGTCGGCCTGCGCCGAGAACATCTCAACCGGCACACCGGCACTGCGTATCTGCGCCAGAACGGGTGGCGGGCCCATTTCGTCGGTGCCTATCAACACATCCGGTTTCAAACTCAGAATCCCTTCTGCCGAGAGCTGACGTTGATAGCCGATGCTGGGGAGCGATTTAAGTGATTCAGGATGTTGGCTGGTGGTATCGACCCCAACCAATTTAGACTCAGCGCCCAATGCACTGACCCACTCAGAGAGTGCACCGCCAGCACTGACCCAGCGTTGTGGCAACTCGCCAGCCATGCCGGCATGACTGATCATCAGGCCTGCACAAAGCGTAATCAGGCGGGTACTCAAGCGCATACAGTGAGGTTCCTTGCTAAAGAGGGCTTAGGGCGGCAACACAATTGCCACACCGTGGAAACAGTAGATCGCAGAGCAAAGGGCTATTTGATAATTGTTTGCATTTGCACGTCAACCTCTAACCCGCTCTAACCCGCGCCATCGACCAATGGTTTAGGTGCGATTAAGGATAGTCATGAAGTTTTTATGCCCCTCGCAGACGCTGACTGAAGGTAGCAGCCGCGGCTTCGAGCACAATGGCACGCGCCTGTTCGCAATTCGCCGCGACGGCCAGGTATATGCCTACAAAAACCGTTGCCCCCATCGCGGTGTGCCTCTGGAATGGCAACCGGACCAATTCCTCGATGCCAGCGCCAGTCTGATCCAGTGCGCCACCCACGCCGCACTGTTTTTGATAGAAACGGGTGAATGCGTTGCCGGGCCTTGCGCCGGGCAATCCTTGACTGCCATTGACTGCCACGAGGACAGTCAGGGCATCTGGATCACCCTGCAGGCCTCAGAGGATGACCTCTAGGCGACGATCAACCATCACGGCATCGGACGTCAGGCTCACACCATAAGCCAGCACCTGTACCCCGGCAGCGACTGCCTCGCGCAATGCGGCTGCGTAGCCCGGGTCGATTTCTTCAGCCGGGCGTACCGCGTCGATTCCCGTGAGATTGACGCAATACAACTGCACCGCACGTACGCCCTGGCGGGCCAGAGTCGCCAGCTCACGTAAATGCTTGGCGCCACGTTGCGTTACGGCATCCGGAAAAGCCGCTACCGGCGAGTCGTCAAATCCCAGGGTGACACTTTTAACTTCGACAAAGGCATAGCCGTCGGGGTACTCCAGCCGAAAATCAATCCGGCTGTTTTCCTGCCCGTAAGCCACTTCACGCTTGAGCGCCGTGAAGCCATTGAGCTCTGTAATCACCCCCGCCAGCAGTGCTTCCTCGATCAAGCGATTGGCGCGCCCGGTGTTCACGCACGCCAAGCGTCCTTGCGGGGTTTGACTGATTTCCCAGGTCCCGGGAAGCTTGCGCTTGGGATCGTTGGAGCGACTGAACCAGACTTGCCCGCCCTCGACCATGCAATTGAGCATCGAACCGGTATTCGGACAATGGATGGTGATCAACTCGCCCGCAGCCGTTTCGATATCGGCCAGAAAGCGCTTGTATCGCTTGAGCAAACGCCCTTCTTCCAGCGCCGGAGAAAAGCGCATCAGCCTTTCCAGCTCTGCAGGCCACGAGCCAGCCGCTCAACGGCTTCCTGCAAGCGCGGCAGGCTTTGGGTGTAGGCAAAACGGACGTGGTGACCTGACTGGAAACGACCAAAATCCAGGCCCGGAGTAATGGCCACGTGCTCCGTTTCAAGGAAGTGCCGGCAAAATGCGAAGGCATCCCCACCAAACGCGCTGATATCGGCATACAGGTAAAACGCACCTTCCGGCTCTACGGCGATACCGAACCCCAGCTCTCGCAGCGCCGGCAGCAAAAAGTCGCGACGACGCCCGAATTCTGCCCGGCGCTCTTCCAGAATAGCCAGCGTTTGCGGCTCAAAGCAGGCCAGCGCAGCATACTGGGCCATGCTCGGAGCACTGATGTAGAGGTTCTGCGCCAGCTTTTCCAGGTCAGCCACAGCTTCCGGCGGCGCGACCAGCCACCCCAGCCGCCAGCCGGTCATACCGAAATACTTGGAGAAACTGTTGAGCACAAACGCACTGTCATCAACTTCCAGCACGCTGGCCGCATCACAGCCATAGGTCAGGCCGTGATAGATCTCATCCACCACCAAATGCCCGTTACGCGCCTTGATTGCTGCCGATAACGAGGCCAGCTCATCACGGCTCAAAATCGTGCCGGTGGGGTTCGCCGGGGAAGCCACCAGCGCCCCGACACTGTCCTGGTCCCAATAGCGCTCAACCAAATCGGCTGTCAGTTGATAACGCACCTCCGGACCGACAGGTACGAGTTGCGCCGCCCCTTCAACCAGACGCAGGAAATGTCGGTTACACGGATAGCCCGGGTCGGCAAGCAGCCAGTGCTTGCCCGGATCCACCAGCAGGCTGCTGGCCAAAAGCAAGGCTCCGGAACCACCAGGGGTAATCAAAATGCGTGAAGAGTCGATGTCCAGACCGTAACGCTGCTGGTAAAACCCGGAAATGGCTTCGCGCAGTTCCGGCAAGCCGCGGGCCGCGGTGTAACGGGTTTTACCCGCGGCCAGCGCCGCCTGGCCGGCAGCAATGATCGGCTCAGCAGTGGTGAAGTCCGGCTCACCAATTTCCAGGTGAATCACATCGTGCCCCGCCGCCTGCAACTCGTTGGCACGCGCCAGCAATGCCATTACGTGAAACGGTTCGATCGCGCGACTGCGCGCACTGTAAGACTGAGCCATGAGCCTGCCTTCCTGGGTAAGCAAAAGCCCGATTCTACCCAAGCGCCGCCGCAAGGGAGAGTTAAATAGGCTCTTAGATTGCCAGTCAGTAGAACCAATCAGCGCAAGCATCGGTCATAGCTCGGCTAAAATTAATATTCAGCCACTAATCTCAAGCATCACAGGCTCTGCACATGGCCACTGGCAACGGGCTAGACAACCGGGAGTAGCGCGGCCCGATTTGATCTGGTAAGTTCGCCCGCTTGCAGCCGCAGGGCCGGCAGGTGTCGGTGATGTTGCAATCCTGCGCAATGGATTAGAAGAATGAGAGGCGGTCCATTTCATGCCCACACAAGCTAAGCAACAGAATAGTCAACTCAGCGGTTTCGAACCGTACGTTGAAAAGAAGGGCGAAGAGTACATGGGCGAACCCATGCGCAAACACTTCACCAAGATTCTGCAAAAGTGGAAACAGGACTTGATGCAGGAAGTTGACCGCACCGTTGATCATATGAAAGACGAAGCGGCAAACTTTCCTGACCCGGCCGACCGCGCTAGCCAGGAAGAAGAATTCAGCCTGGAACTGCGTGCCCGCGATCGCGAGCGCAAGCTGATCAAGAAAATCGACAAGACGTTGCAGTTGATCGAAGACGAAGAATACGGCTGGTGCGAATCCTGCGGCGTCGAAATCGGCATTCGTCGACTTGAAGCCCGTCCTACTGCCGACATGTGCGTAGACTGCAAGACCTTGGCTGAAATCAAGGAAAAACAAGTCGGCAAGTAATCGCCGGCCTGACCAGATGGGGCGTGCGAACGCCCCATTTTTGTTTCTGTAATTTGCGACTCCATCGCGGGAGCTGGCGCGCCAGCGGTGCGGACGGTTCTGCCTGTCTGCCCCCCCGGTGATACCTTCGCAGGCAAGCCCGCTCCCACAGAGGGTGCGCCCAGGATCCAAGTCATGACTGCCTCCTCGAACCCCTCCTACATCGGGCGCTTCGCCCCGACGCCCAGTGGCCATCTGCATTTTGGCTCACTGGTTGCCGCCCTCGCCTCCTATCTGGATGCCCGTTCTGTGGGCGGACGTTGGCTGCTGCGCATGGAAGACCTCGACCCGCCACGGGAAATGCCCGGCGCCCAGGCGGCGATTCTCGACGCCCTGGAGCGCTACGGCTTTGAGTGGGATGGCGAACTGGTGCGCCAGAGCGAACGTCACGACGCCTACGCCCAGGTGCTTGATCGACTATTCAGTCAAGGCCTGGCATATGCCTGCACCTGCTCGCGCAAACAACTCGAAGGCTACAACGGGGTTTACCCGGGGTTGTGCCGCAATGCCGGGCACTCCATGGAAAACGCAGCAATACGCTTGCGCGTCCCCGAGTTGGTGTATGGATTTGAAGACCGGGTGCAGGGCTCCTTCGGCCAGCACTTGGGCCGTGAAGTCGGCGATTTTGTCATTCGCCGCCGCGACGGGCTTTATGCTTACCAATTGGCGGTGGTGCTCGATGATGCCTGGCAGGGCGTGACTGACATCGTGCGCGGGGCCGACTTGCTGGACTCCACACCGCGCCAGCTCTACTTGCAGGAACTGTTGGGCTTGTCGCAGCCGCGTTACCTGCATGTGCCGCTGATCGTGCAACCTGATGGCCACAAACTCGGCAAGTCGTATCGCTCGCCGCCCCTGACGGCCAGCCAGGCCACACCGCTGCTGCTTCGCGCATTACGTACCTTGGGCCAGGCCACCGATGATCGCCTCTGCCATGCCAGCCCCCGTGAAGTCCTCGACTGGGCTGTCACCCACTGGAATGCCAGCCTGATCCCGCGCACGCTCACCCTGGCCGAAGCGCAATTACGCTGACAGCCCTTGCAGGTTGCCAGCCATCCGTTACCATCGCCGCACGTTTTTGGGCATGCGGCCTGTAAAAGTGAGGGCGGGATGTATATCTATCGATTGGTCCTGTTGCTGGTTGTCGGGATCTACCTGTTTTCTCCCGCCATCATGGATTGGTGGATCGACGCCACGGGCGCCTGGTACAGGCCTTATCTGCTTTGGCTGATTCTGATCGTTGTGACCTTTATTTTGCAGAGCCAAAAAGATGCCGATGAGCTTTAGCCTGACCCAGATGATCCTCATCAGCGCCGCCTACCTGACGGTACTGTTTGGCGTTGCCTGGATCAGCGAACGCGGCATGATCCCGCGTGCAATCATTCGTCACCCGCTGACCTACACCTTGTCCCTCGGCGTCTACGCCAGCGCATGGGCGTTCTACGGCACCGTCGGGCTGGCTTACGAGTACGGCTACGGCTTTTTATCCAGCTACCTGGGGGTCTCCGGGGCATTTCTGCTGGCGCCGGTGCTGCTTTACCCCATCCTCAAGATTACCCGCACCTACCAACTCTCATCGCTCGCCGACCTGTTTGCGTTCCGCTTCCGCAGCACCTGGGCCGGCGCCCTGACCACGATTTTCATGCTGATCGGCGTGTTACCGCTGCTGGCCCTGCAAATTCAAGCCGTGGCCGACACCATCAGCATCCTCACCCGCGAACCGGTGCAGCACCGCGTGGCCCTGAGTTTCTGTGCGCTGATCACCCTCTTCACGATTTTCTTCGGCTCACGCCACATTGCGACCCGGGAAAAACATGAAGGTCTGGTGTTCGCCATTGCCTTCGAGTCGGTAGTAAAACTGATCGCCATCGGTGGCGTGGGCCTTTACGCGCTGTATGGCGTGTTCGATGGGCCGCAACAACTGGAAGTGTGGCTGCTGCAGAACCAGACGGCCCTCGCAGCCCTGCATACACCGCTGCAGGAAGGCCCGTGGCGCACCCTGCTGCTGGTGTTTTTTGCCTCTGCGATCGTGATGCCGCACATGTATCACATGACCTTCACCGAAAATCTCAACCCTCGCGGACTGGTCAGCGCCAGCTGGGGGCTGCCACTGTTCCTGTTGCTGATGAGCCTGGTTGTACCGCTGATCCTGTGGGCCGGCCTGAAACTGGGGGCTACCACCAACCCCGAATACTTCACCCTCGGCATCGGCATCGCCGCCAACAGCAAACCCCTGGCGTTACTGGCCTATGTGGGAGGGCTGTCAGCCTCAAGCGGTCTGATCATCGTCACCACCCTGGCACTCTCGGGCATGGCCTTGAACCATCTGGTCCTGCCGCTCTACCAGCCGCCCGCCGAAGGCAATATCTATCGCTGGCTGAAATGGACCCGCCGGGCGCTGATCGTGGCCATCATCATGGCCGGTTATGGCTTCTACCTGCTGCTGGGGGCCGAACAGGATCTGGCCAACCTCGGCATCGTGGCCTTTGTTGCCACCTTGCAGTTCCTGCCCGGGGTGCTCTCGGTACTGTATTGGCCGACGGCCAACCGACGCGGATTTATTGCCGGCTTGCTGGCGGGGATTCTGGTGTGGATGGCCAGTATGCTGTTCCCGCTGATCGGCGATTTCCAGGGGTTCTACATCCCGTGGCTGAACATGATCTATGTTCTGGATGACACCAGCTGGCATATGGCAGCCATTGCCTCGCTGGCGGCCAACGTTCTGATGTTTACCCTGATTTCCCTGTTTACCAATGCCAGCCCGGAAGAAGCCAGTGCCGCCGAAGCCTGTGCCGTCGATAACGTGCGACGCCCGCAACGGCGTGAACTGCATGCAGCCTCGCCCCAGGAATTTGCCACTCAACTGGCCAAGCCGCTGGGGGCAAAGGCGGCGCAAAAAGAAGTCGAGCAAGCGCTGCGCGACCTGTTCCTGCCCTTCGATGAACGCCGCCCTTATGCCCTGCGCCGCCTGCGCGACCGGATCGAAGCCAACCTCTCGGGCCTGATGGGTCCCAGCGTGGCCCAGGATATGGTCGAAACCTTCTTGCCCTACAAGTCCGGCGGCGAAAACTATGTCACTGAAGACATTCACTTCATCGAAAGCCGGCTTGAGGATTACCATTCCCGTCTGACCGGCCTGGCCGCCGAGCTTGACGCCCTGCGCCGCTACCACCGACAGACATTGCAAGAGCTGCCGATGGGAGTGTGCTCACTGGCCAAGGACCAGGAAATCCTGATGTGGAACAAGGCCATGGAAGAGCTGACCGGTATCCCGGCACAGCGCGTGGTCGGTTCACGCATGAGTACCCTGGGCGATCCATGGCGCGAGCTGCTGCAAGGGTTCATCAACTTGCCCGACGAGCACTTGCACAAGCAGCATCTGGCCCTCGACGGCCAGACCCGCTGGCTGAATCTGCACAAGGCGGCCATTGATGAACCGCTGGCCCCGGGCAATAGCGGCCTGGTGCTGCTGGTCGAAGACCTGACCGAAACCCAGATGCTCGAAGACAAACTGGTGCACTCCGAGCGGCTGGCCAGCATCGGCCGACTGGCTGCGGGCGTTGCCCACGAAATCGGCAACCCGGTCACGGGTATCGCTTGCCTGGCGCAAAACCTGCGCGAAGAACGCGAGGACGACAGCGAGCTGACCGAGATCAGCAGCCAGATCCTCGAGCAGACCAAGCGCATCTCGCGCATCGTCCAGTCCCTGATGAGCTTTGCCCACGCCGGCAGTCACCAGCACAACGATGAGCCGGTCTGCCTGGCCGAGGTTGCCCAGGATGCAATTGGATTGCTGGCCTTGAACCGGCGTAATTTCGAAGTGCAGTTTTACAACCTGTGCGACCCCGATCACTGGGTCGATGGCGATCCTCAACGGTTGGCCCAAGTGTTGATCAACCTGCTGTCAAACGCCCGTGACGCCTCGCCCGCCGGCAGTGCCGTGCGAGTCAAAAGCGAAGCCAGCGAGCACACGGTCGACCTGATCGTGGAAGACGAAGGCACCGGCATTCCGAAGAACATCATCGATCGATTGTTCGAACCTTTTTTCACCACCAAGGACCCGGGTGAAGGCACAGGTCTGGGCCTTGCACTGGTCTATTCCATCGTTGAAGAGCATTATGGACAAATCACCATCGACAGCCCGGCTGACATTCAAAGCCAACGCGGAACCCGTATCCGGGTGACACTTCCGCGTCATGTCGAAGCGACGTCCGCTGTGAACTGAGACCGTCGAGAGAACCGAATCAATGCCGCATATTTTGATCGTCGAAGATGAAACCATCATCCGTTCCGCATTGCGCCGTTTACTGGAGCGTAACCAGTACCAGGTCAGCGAAGCCGGCTCGGTACAGGAAGCGCAGGAGCGCTTCAGCATTCCCTCGTTCGACTTGATTGTCAGCGACCTGCGCCTGCCAGGCGCTCCGGGCACCGAGTTGATAAAACTCGGGCAAGGCAAGCCGGTGCTCATCATGACCAGCTATGCGAGCCTGCGCTCGGCTGTGGATTCGATGAAAATGGGTGCCGTCGACTATATCGCCAAACCCTTTGATCACGATGAAATGCTGCAAGCTGTTGCGCGCATCCTGCGGGATCGCCAAAACCTCCAGAGCACGTCTGCCGAACGTCCTGCCAAGGCCGGCAGCACGGACAAAGGCACTGTGGATAACAGCAACGGCGAGATTGGCATCATCGGGTCCTGCCCGCCGATGCTGGACATGTACAGCAAGATCCGCAAAGTGGCGCCTACCGACTCCAATGTATTGATTCAGGGTGAGTCCGGTACCGGCAAAGAGCTGGTCGCCCGCGCCCTGCACAACCTGTCCAGGCGAGCCAAGGCACCGATGATTTCGGTGAACTGCGCAGCCATTCCCGAGTCATTGATCGAGTCCGAACTGTTCGGCCACGAAAAAGGCGCCTTCACCGGCGCCAGTGCGGGCCGCGCCGGGCTGGTAGAAGCTGCCGATGGCGGGACACTGTTCCTCGATGAAATCGGCGAGTTGCCCCTCGAAGCCCAGGCCCGCCTGCTGCGGGTACTGCAGGAAGGCGAGATCCGTCGTGTGGGCTCGGTGCAATCGCAAAAAGTGGATGTACGCCTTATCGCCGCGACCCACCGCGACCTCAAGAGCCTGGCCAAAGTCGGCCAGTTTCGCGAAGACCTCTACTACCGCCTGCACGTAATCGCTCTCAAGCTCCCGGCTTTGCGCGAGCGCGGGGCTGACGTCAACGAAATCGCCCACGCGTTTCTCGCCCGCCAAAGCGCTCGCGTCGGCCGCACCGACCTGAAGTTTGCCCCGGATGCCGAACGCGCCATCAGCCATTACTCATGGCCAGGTAACGTTCGCGAACTGGAGAACGCTGTAGAGCGGGCCGTCATTCTGTGCGAAAGCCCGGAAATCTCTGCCGAACTACTGGGTATCGATATTGAACTGAGCGATTTGCATGACGATGACTTCATCGGCCTGGGCCCGCAGCAGAGCATCAGCAGCGGTAACACCAGCCTTGATCCGACCGAAGATCTGTCACTGGAAGACTACTTTCAGCACTTCGTGCTTGAGCACCAGGATCACATGACCGAGACCGAACTGGCGCGCAAGCTGGGCGTCAGTCGCAAATGCCTGTGGGAACGGCGCCAGCGGCTGGGCATCCCGCGCAGGAAAACCGGCGTCGCCAGTGAGGGGTAACAGGGTCAAAGGTGAAAAAACTGTTACCGCAGTTTAATCACGTAACAAAAGCCGGGTCTTACGGTAACGAAGACCCGGCTTTTTTTTGCCCTGAAAAAAGCAAAAACCCCGAAAACCCCTTATTTTTCTGGCCCGTACAAAAGTTGGCACGACACCTGCTATATGTATCCGTACAAGAACAATAAGAATCACAGCAGCACACAATAAAAATAAGACGTATCGGCTCACGCATAACAAAAACAACACGGCGGAGGCGCAGCTAACTGATTCTTTTGGAGAGGTGTTGTGATTGGGGCTTGCCCCATGGCTAGGCAGAGAACAACAAAAACTGCACTTAAAAAGCAGAGCCTGAACTAGTCGGATCACGGATCACATCAACACAGCGACCAAAGCAATCCGTTTGCTCTTATCTCCCGATTGGGAGGGTTACACAGGCAAGACCTTTGTAACCGGGGCGATCAACAAAAACAAAAAGCCCGCAATCAATAATAAAAATAGAGCACGCAACTACTTCTGGGGGAGCTTCGGCTCCCCTTGTAGTTTCTGCAATTCAGAAAAAACTTCCTCACAGGCTCTACTTCAGGCCTCTTGCAGCTATTTTCACTTGCTGCTTGCAGCTTCCCTCGCAAGAGCGGCTCAGCTTCCTACACCATCCCCTGACTAAATGCTAGAATCCCCGCCCATCATGCGGTCATTCTTCGTTTTGGCCGAACATTCCTTCAAACAGTGCATCCCATGCTGAAGAAGCTGTTCCAGTCACTCCGTTCCCCCAAGCGTCGCACGCAACAACTGCGCAGCACCCCTGAAGTGCTCAACAGCAGCCAGCACTCGCTGCAACGTGCCCAGTTCAGCCGGTACGCGGTCAATATCGTCGAACGCCTGCAGAACGCCGGTTATCAGGCCTATCTGGTCGGCGGTTGCGTACGCGACATGCTGCTCAACATCACGCCAAAAGACTTCGACGTCGCCACCAGCGCGACGCCCGAACAAGTGCGGGCCGAATTTCGCAATGCGCGAATCATCGGTCGCCGCTTTAAATTGGTGCATATCCACTTTGGTCGCGAAATCATCGAGGTCGCCACCTTCCGTGCCAATCACCCGCAAAACGACGAAGAGGAAGACAGCAACCAGTCCTCGCGTAATGAAAGCGGGCGCATTTTGCGCGACAACGTATACGGCACCCTTGAAGAAGACGCCCAGCGTCGTGACTTCACGATCAATGCCCTGTACTACGACCCGGTCAGCGAACGCATTCTCGATTACGCCAACGGCGTACACGATATTCGCAATCGCTTGCTGCGCCTGATTGGCGACCCGCAACAGCGTTACCAGGAAGACCCTGTACGCATGCTGCGAGCCGTGCGGTTTGCCGCAAAGCTCAACTTTGGTATCGAAAAGCATACCGCGGCGCCAATTCGCGAACTGGCACCCATGCTGCGCGAGATCCCGTCGGCACGCCTGTTTGAGGAAGTGCTCAAGCTGTTCCTCTCGGGTAACGCTTGCGACACCTTCGAAATGCTGGTCGACCTTCAGCTGTTCGATCCTTTGTTCCCGGCCAGCGCCGAGGCACTGGAACATAGCCCGACTTACACCCATACCCTGATCAGCGAAGCCCTGCGCAACACTGACCTGCGCATCAAGCAAGGCAAGCCGGTTACCCCGGCATTCCTGTTTGCAGCCCTGCTCTGGCCTGCCCTGCCGGCTCGCGTGGAGTACTTGCAGGAACGTGGCATGCCGCCTATCCCTGCCATGCAGGAAGCCGCACACGAACTGATCGCCGAGCAATGCCAGCGCATCGCCATTCCCAAGCGCTTCACGATCCCGATTCGTGAAATCTGGGACATGCAGGAGCGTCTCCCGCGCCGCAGTGGCAAACGCGCCGACATGCTGCTCGACAACCCGCGCTTCCGTGCGGGCTATGATTTCTTGCTCTTGCGCGAAGTCGCGGGCGAAGAGACCCATGGCCTGGGCGAATGGTGGACCGAGTATCAGGACGCCAATGACAGTGGCCGTCGTGACATGATCCGCGACCTGAGCAACGCCAAGGAAGACGGCACCGGGCCCGCCCCGCGCAAGCGCCGCCGCACCAGCGCAACCAAGCGCAAACGCAGCGGCGCCGCGGACGAGTAAGCGATGGAACGGATCTATATCGGAATGGGCAGCAATCTGGCTGACCCGGCTGAGCAATTGCGCAGCGCCATACAAGCGCTGGCGCAATTGCCTGACTCCCGGTTCGCCGGAGTCTCAGCGTTCTATCAAAGCGACTCGTTGTTACCCGGTCAGCCGCGCTACACCAATGCGGTGGCAGCTATCGACTCTGAACTGGAACCCCTGGAGTTACTCGATGCGCTACAAGCCATCGAGATCGACCAGGGCCGCGAGCGTCACGAACGCTGGGGCCCGCGCACACTGGACCTGGATATCCTGCTGTTCGGCGACCGACTGATCGACACCCCCCGCCTGAAAGTCCCGCACTACCATATGCAGGCCCGTCCTTTCGTGCTCTACCCGCTGGCCGAACTGGCACCCGCCACGCTCACCCTCGCCGATGGCCGTAGCCTCGCCCAACTATTGGCTGAGTGCCCTTTTGTCGGTCTGGAGCGCCTTCCCCCCATCGCTGAATCGAATCAACCGGCGCGGTAACACTCCGCCAGTAACACCCGGAATTGACTTCCCGTGTGCTCGTCACGACTATAGGCATCCCGCTGCCGTCCACTGGACGGCGCAATGTGAAAAGCAGGCTTAACAAGCACCCTCCATAAAGGTGTACCTGCCTATAACGATGAATCACGCGCGTTACTCGCAGTGGTTATCACACTGCCTGACGAGGATCCTTTTCATGCCAGCTATCACCCTGACCACCCTGCAAAGCCTTAAGCAAAAAGGTGAGAAAATCACCATGCTGACGTGCTATGACGCCACCTTCTCCCACGCCTGCAATCAGGCAGGTGTTGAAGTGTTACTGGTAGGCGATTCCCTGGGCATGGTTCTGCAAGGGCATGACAGCACTCTGCCAGTCACCACGGGCGAAATGGTCTACCACGTGGCTTGCGTCAAGCGCGGCAACCAGGACGCACTGATACTCGCGGACATGCCTTTCATGGCGAACGCGACGCTCGAGCAATCCTTGAACAACAGTGCCCTGCTGATGAAAGCAGGCGCACATATGGTCAAGGTAGAAGGCGCTTTGTGGCTCGCCGAATCGATTCGCGTGATGACCGAGCGCGGGATTCCGGTATGCGCGCACATGGGCCTGACCCCGCAGACAGTGAACGTACTGGGCGGCTACAAGGTCCAGGGCCGCAACGAAAACCAGGCGCGGCAGATGCGGGCCGATGCCATCGCCCTGGAACAGGCAGGAGCGGCCATGCTGCTGCTCGAATGCGTACCCAGCGAGCTGGCAAAAGAAATCACCCTCGCCGTAAAAATCCCGGTGATCGGCATTGGTGCAGGCAGCGACACCGACGGCCAGGTGCTGGTACTGCACGACATGCTGGGCCTGTCCCTGACCGGACGCGTCCCCAAGTTCGTAAAAAACTTCATGACCGGCCAACCCGATATCCAGTCAGCACTTGGCGCTTACGTGACTGAAGTCAAAGCCGTCAGCTTCCCTGGCACCGAGCACGGATTCTCTGCATGAACACTGTTAAAACTGTTCGCGAATTGCGCGCGGCTGTTGCCCGCGCGCGCCGCGAAGGCAAGCAAATCGGCCTGGTTCCAACCATGGGCAACCTGCACAGCGGCCACGCTGCGTTAGTCACCACCGCCGCTCAACAGGCGGACTTTGTAGTGGCGAGCATTTTCGTCAACCCGCTGCAATTCGGTGCCAACGAAGACCTGGATACTTATCCGCGCACCCTGGCCGCCGATCAGGAAAAACTCCTGCAGGCGGGCTGCCATTTGCTGTTTGCCCCAACCGTTGAAGAAATGTACCCCCATGGCATGACCGGGCTGACCCGTGTTACCGCGGCACAGCTGAGCAATGAACTGTGTGGCAGCCGCCGCCCGGGGCATTTCGACGGTGTGACCACAGTGGTCAGCAAGCTGTTCAACATGGTACAGCCCGACCTGGCTATCTTCGGGCAGAAGGACTACCAGCAGCTGGCGGTTATTCGGGCCATGGTCCATGACCTGAACATGCCGCTCCAGATCATTGGCGAGCCCACCGTACGGGCCGACGACGGCCTGGCCCTGTCTTCGCGCAACGGATACCTGAGCCCGGAGCAGCGTGCCATAGCGCCTGAGTTGTATCGCCACCTCAAAGCAATGAGCAAAGCCATCAACGCAGGCGAACGCGACTTTGCAAAGCTGACCGCCCTGCATCGGGAACAAATCGAAGCTGCTGGCTTTCGCATGGACTACCTGGAAGTGCGCCATGGACAAACCTTGCTCCCGGCTCTGGCGACTGACCGCGACCTGGTGATTTTGGTGGCCGCGTTCCTGGGCACCACGCGCCTGATCGACAACGTGCATCTCAATCTCGACAGCGGGCTTTAACGGCACCGATTGTGTGGCCACCACACCACCACTGAAACGTTTCATCTTGTATAACAGAGCGGTGACAAAAGTTACGGCCTGTTGTCAGACAAAACCGAGACAGAAGCGGGCGCTAGGTTTACTGTTATCGCCCGACTTCTGACATAGATGCAGAAACAGACTGACCGAGCACCTCGACATTAACGAAGGTCTCGGTGTTCTCAGTGTCCAAAAGGCAGTTCAAGCAAAAGGATATTCGCAGCGATGGCGTACTACCGCACTCCTCAAGACGTTACCGCTCTGCCTGCCTGGCAAGCGTTGAAACTTCACCGTGCCGACATGCAAAATTTCAGCATGCGCGATGCATTCAATAGCAACCCGAAGCGCTTCGAGGATTTCACCCTCAGCAGCTGCGGTTTGTTTCTGGACTACTCGAAAAACCTGATCACCGATGAAACCCGCGACTTGCTGGTTAACCTGGCCAATGAGGTTGATCTCAAAGGCGCGATCAAGTCGTTGTTTGAAGGCGAAATCGTCAACGCCTCCGAAAACCGGCCTGCCCTGCATACCGCGTTGCGCCGCCCAGTGGCCGACAAACTGTCGGTAAGTGGCGTAAACATCATGCCCCAGGTGCATAAAGTTCTGAATCAAATGACCGAACTGGTCGGCCGGATTCACGATGGCCTATGGCGCGGTTACACCGAAAAGCCGATCACTGATGTGGTGAACATCGGTATCGGAGGCTCGTTCCTCGGCCCGGAACTGGTGTCCGAAGCGCTGCTGTCCTACGCCCAAAAAGGCGTACGCTGCCATTATCTGGCGAATATCGACGGCAGCGAGTTCCATGAACTGACTGCAAAGCTGCGTGCAGAAACCACCCTGTTCATCGTTTCGTCTAAATCCTTCAACACTCTCGAAACCCTGAAGAATGCCCAGGCCGCCCGTGCCTGGTACCTGGCGCAAGGTGGTTCGGAAGCCGAGCTGCACCGTCACTTTATCGCGGTGTCGAGCAACAATGCGGCAGCGGTAGCATTTGGTATTCGTGAAGAAAACATCTTCCCGATGTGGGACTGGGTTGGCGGTCGTTACTCGCTGTGGTCGGCCATTGGTTTGCCGATTGCCCTGGCCATCGGCATGTCCAACTTCAAAGAGCTGCTGTCCGGCGCCTACAGCATGGACCAACACTTCCAGAACGCACCGTTCGAGCAAAACATGCCCGTGCTGATGGCGGCGCTGGGTGTCTGGTATGGCAATTTCTGGGGAGCGCAAAGCCACGCCATCCTTCCCTATGACCATTACCTGCGAAACATCACCAAGCATTTGCAGCAACTGGATATGGAATCCAACGGCAAGAGCGTGCGCCAGGACGGCACTCCCGTGTCGACCGACACCGGCCCGGTAATCTGGGGCGGCGTTGGCTGTAATGGCCAGCATGCCTACCACCAGTTGCTCCACCAAGGCACCTTGTTGATTCCGGCCGACTTTATCGTGCCGATCGTCAGCTTCAATCCGGTTTCCGATCACCATCAGTGGCTGTACGCAAACTGTCTGTCGCAAAGCCAGGCGCTGATGCTGGGTAAAACCCGCGAAGAAGCCGAAGCGGAGTTGCGCGACAAGGGCCTGTCCGAAGAAGAGGTGCAAAAACTCGCACCGCACAAGGTGATCCCGGGCAATCGTCCGAGCAACACCATTGTGGTTGAGCGCATCAGCCCTCGTCGTCTGGGCGCACTGGTTGCGCTGTACGAGCACAAAGTCTTCGTACAGAGCGTGATCTGGGGCATCAACGCCTTCGACCAGTGGGGCGTGGAGCTGGGCAAAGAGCTCGGCAAAGGCGTCTACAACCGCCTGACCGGCAGCCTTGAAGAGCCTGCTGACGATGCATCGACCCAAGGTCTGATCAACTACTTCCGCGGTCGTCACCGCGGTTGATTGATAGCCAGTCTCCCCGACTGGCCAGGGGCTGTTGACACATAGCTATCACGGCGACGTCAACGGCCCCTGGCACCCTCGAGGTATCATGGAATTTATCCGCCGCCCTATCGAACGCCAAATCATGAGCCTGACCGGGCTTTCACTTGGCCAGCTCGACCTCGAAACACCCCCGGGCGACCCCGGTCTGTTTGGCCCCGCTTCCATCAGTTGGCAAGTACATGGTGACTTCACCAGCATGCTGATTGGCGGTATCAGTGCCCTGATGCTTCAAGCCTTGCACCCGCTGGCATTGGCCGGGGTGTGGGACCACTCCAATTTTCGCCAGGACATGCTGGGACGGCTGCGGCGCACCGGACAGTTTATTTCTGGCACCACGTTTGGCTCCACCAGGGACGCCAACTGGCTGATCGAAAAAGTACGCACCATTCACCTGCAAGTCACAGGCACCGGGCTCGATGGCCGGCCATATGCCGCCAGTGATCCGGAGTTACTGACCTGGGTGCATGTGGCCGAAGTCAGTAACTTCCTTGCGGCCCATATCCGTTACCGCAATCCGCATTTATCCGCCGCGGATCAAGACCAGTACTACGACGAGATTGCCCTGGTTGCCGAACGCCTGGGGGCGACCAACGTCCCGCGCTCCCGCCAGCAAATTGCCGACTATCTGGAGCGCGTGCGGCCACAGTTGCTGTGCGATGAACGCAGTCACGAGGTGATGCGCCTGCTGCTCAACGCGCCAGCCCCCAGCCTGCTTGCAAAACCCTTTGGTGCACTGATGATGCAAGCAGGGATTGATTTGCTCCCGGACTGGGCCAGTGATCAACTGGGCCTGCAGCAACAGCCCCTGACGCGAAAGCTGGTACGGGCAGGGGTTAGCAGTACTGCGCCGATTCTGCGCTGGGCCGTGCGTAATGGCTCGGTCCAGCGGGCGCGACGGCGTATGGGCCTAGGTTGAATACCATGCAGATCCTGTCTGCTGGCAAACCAGCTCCCACTGGCTGGCTACCGATCTTGTGGGAGCTGGCTTGCCAGCGATAACCAAACCCGCCTGTCTCCAGGCCTGACATTCCAATAATAATGAGGACTCCCGCAATGCAAGACGTCGTAATCGTTGCCGCTACCCGCACTGCCGTCGGCAGCTTCCAGGGCTCGCTGGCCCACGTACCCGCTGTTGATCTGGGCGCCGCAGTGATTCGTCGGCTGCTGGAAAAAACCGGCCTCGACGGCGCCCAGGTCGACGAAGTGATCATGGGCCAGGTACTGACCGCCGGTGCCGGACAAAACCCCGCACGTCAGGCCGCGATCAAGGCCGGACTGCCGTTCGCCGTACCTGCAATGACCCTCAACAAGGTCTGCGGCTCGGGCCTCAAAGCTTTGCATCTGGCGGCGCAGGCCATTCGTTGCGGCGATGCCGAGGTGATCATTGCCGGAGGCCAGGAGAACATGAGCCTGTCCAACTACATCATGCCCGGCGCACGTACCGGTCTGCGCATGGGCCACAGCCAGATCATCGACACCATGATCAGTGACGGCCTGTGGGATGCGTTCAACGATTACCACATGGGCATCACGGCCGAGAACCTTGTGGATAAGTACGGCATCAGCCGTGAAGAGCAGGATGGGTTTGCCGCCCGCTCTCAGCAGAAAGCCGTAGAGGCCATCGAAACCGGGCGTTTTGTGGATGAAATCACGCCGATTCTGATCCCACAGCGCAAGGGTGATCCGATTGCCTTCGCCACCGATGAACAGCCACGCGCCGGCACCACCGCCGAGTCGCTGGCCAAGCTCAAGCCGGCCTTCAAAAAAGACGGCTCGGTCACCGCGGGCAACGCCTCCTCCCTCAATGACGGCGCTGCAGCAGTGTTGCTGATGAGCGCAACCAAAGCCAAAGCCCTGGGTTTGCCTGTGCTGGCCAAAATCGCCGCCTACGCCAACGCGGGTGTTGACCCGGCAATCATGGGCATCGGCCCGGTGAGCGCCACTCAACGTTGCCTGAGCAAAGCCGGCTGGAGTCTTGAGCAGCTGGACCTGATCGAAGCCAACGAAGCATTCGCGGCACAGGCACTGTCAGTCGGCAAAGAGCTGAACTGGGATGCAGACAAGGTCAACGTTAACGGTGGCGCAATTGCCATTGGCCACCCGATTGGCGCGTCAGGCTGCCGCATTCTGGTCACCCTGCTCCACGAAATGCTCAAGCGTGACGCTAAAAAAGGGCTAGCTACGCTGTGCATCGGTGGCGGCCAGGGTGTAGCCCTGGCAATCGAACGCGAATAACCAACAGCCTGAATGGGCTCGCGGTGAGCGTTGCCAAGGGTTGCGGTGCAACCCTTGGCTGCCTGCGGCAGCGACTACAAATGCCCGTTCTGTTAAACTGCCGCGCCTTATCTATCCCCCCAAGGCGCTTCGCATGTCTTCCTTGAATCAGGCGCTGCGCGCCGCCCTCGATAACCGTCAGGACTTATTGGCCGAGCTGCATGCTCAGGGCACTGATTGCTATCGCCTGTTCCACGGCAGTCAGGAAGGCGCCGGCGGCTTGACTATTGACCGCTACGGCCCGCAGCTACTGGTGCAAAGCTTCCACCAGAGTCTTGAGCGCGATGATTTGCTGCAACTGCACGGGGCAATCAACCAGCACCTGGGGCTGGAGTTGCTGCTGGTTTACAACGACCGTTCCCGGGGCAACTCGCGCATCGATCGCGAAGATACCCTGTACCGCGCCGAAGAAGCCGCCCTTGCAGATCTGGTGGGCCATGAATGGGGCCTGAACTACCGAGTGCGTGGCCGCCATGCCGGCCAGGACCCGCTGCTGTTTCTCGACCTGCGCAATGCCCGCGGCTGGGTCAAACAACATAGCGCCGGCAAAAGCGTGCTCAACCTGTTCGCCTACACCTGTGGCGTGGGTCTGAGCGCCGCAGCCGGCGGTGCCAGTGAGGTCTGCAATCTGGATTTTGCCGAAGGCAACCTGGCGGTGGGTCGTGAAAATGGCCTGCTGAACCCTGAACTGAAAAAGATGAAGTTCGTCCAGTCCGACTACTTTGCCGCCATCCGCCAACTGGCCGGGTTGCCGATCATTCAGCGTCGTCACAAGCTGCCGTCCTACCCGCGTCTGGATCAGCGGGAATACGACCTGGTGCTACTGGACCCACCAGCCTGGGCCAAGAGCGCTTTCGGTACAGTCGATCTGTTGCGTGACTACCAGAGCCTTCTAAAACCCGCCGTACTGGCCACTGCGCCAGATGGCGTGCTGATCTGCTGCAACAATCTGGCAAAAGTCAGCATGGACGACTGGCGCGAGCAGGTATTGCGCTGTGCCGAAAAAGCCGGCCGCCCGGTACGCGACTGGCAAGTACTGAGCCCGGCCAGCGACTTCCCGTCACTGGACCAGCAGCCGCCGCTCAAAACCCTGATTTTGCAGTTTTAACCAGAACCCAAAAAGCCAGACCCCGCTTAAAATATGGTGCTTGTCTCGGAACCAGAAACGCGTGCCATACTCCAAGGCACCTTGGCCACCAATAGACGAAGCCCCACATGACCAAAGGATTGATCCGCGCCATTGGCGCAGTGCTGGTAGCGATTGCACTCTATAGCCTGCTGGGCTTCCTGATTTTACCCGGTATCGGTCTGCGTATCGTCAACCAGCAACTGGCCAACTACGCCACAGTACCGGCCAGACTCGACCGTCTGGAGTTCAATCCATTTACCCTTGAGCTCACACTGTGGGGGTTGCAAGTCGGCGAGCCGGGCAAGCAGCAAGCCGGGTTTGACCGACTCTATGTCAATCTGCAATCAGACAGCGTGTGGACCAAAGCCTTGCACCTGGCCGACGTGCAGCTGGACAAGCCCAAAACCGAGGTGCTGTTCAACAAGGACGGCACGCTCAATCTGAGCCAGCTGTTCAAATTGCCTGCCAGCGAGCCCAAGCCCGACGAGCCGCAAAGCAAACCCTTCCCGCTGCGCATCGACAATATAAAACTGGCTGACGGCTATCTGCACTTCGTCGATATGCGTCCCAGTGAGCCCATAGAGTTTCTCTACGACTCAATGAACTTTGAGTTGAAAAACCTCAGCACCCTACCCGACGACAACGCTGAAATGACGCTGGTGGCTGCCGGCCCCGAGGGCGGCAGAGTCGACTGGAGCGGCAAGCTGAGCCTGGTGCCGATTACGTCCCAGGGCAAACTCAAAGTCACCGACGCCAAAATGAAAGCCTGGTGGCCCTATGTCCGCGATTCGGTGCCGCTGGTACTCGAAGACGGCATTCTGAATTTCAGCACCGACTACACCCTGGATCTGGCCAAAGATACCGAGATGGTGTTGAGCAATGCCTCGGCCAGCATCGCGCCGTTCAGGATCAATGCCCCGGATGGCCGCCCGCTGGCGCGTCTGGAGCGACTTGATGTGAGCGACACCACGGTGGACCTGGCTAAACAGAAAGTGGTTGTCGGCAAGATCCAGAGCAAGAACCTGGAAACCTGGGCCGCTCGCGAGAAGGATGGTCAGCTTGACTGGCAAAAACTGTTTGCCGAGCAACCCGCAAAAACCGCACCCAAAACCAGTGACCCTGTCACTGTTGAAGCCCCCAAACCAGGCCCGGCTGCGCCGAGCAAACCATGGCAGGTGCTGCTCAAGGATGTTGAACTGCGCGACTATCGGGTGCACCTGGCCGACAAGCAGCCAAGTACCCCGGTAGCACTGGATATCGGCCCCCTGAACCTGGACCTGAAAAACTTCGACAGCCTGAACCGGTCGCCGTTTAACCTCAGGCTCGACACCGGCGTTGGCAAACAAGGCCAGCTCACTGCCATCGGTGATGTGAACCTGAATCCGGTCAGCGCCGCACTCAAAGTCACCACCAAAGACATCGATCTGCGGGTGGCCCAGGCCTATATCGACCCGTTCATGCGCCTTGAACTGCGTAGCGGCATGCTCGGCAGCGACCTGGCAGTCAACCTCAAGAGCACAGAACCGCTGGCCTTCACCGTTGAGGGCCGTGCCCAGGTCGATCAACTGCACACTCTGGACACCCTGAAAAACCGGGACTTCCTCAAGTGGCAGCGGCTGGTGCTGGAAGATGTCAAATACCGGCACGGCGACAGCCTGTCGATCAGCAAGGTCAATCTGACACAGCCCTATGTGCGCTTCATGATCAACGATGATCGCACCACCAACGTGGACGACCTGTTGATCCCGCAACCGGCCAGCAGTGGCGCGAAAGGCGCTGCCGGGCCCGCGGCGAAACAGGATAAGCCGCTGGGCATCTATGTCGGCGGTATCGCGATCAATGATGGTTCGGCCAATTTCGCCGACTTCAGTCTGACCCCCAACTTCGCCACGGCCATTCAGCAACTCAACGGCCAGATCGGCACCATTGACAGCCGTGATGCCAAACCTGCCAGGGTTGATATCTCGGGCAAGGTTGACCGCTATGCACCGGTTACGATCAAGGGCAGTGTCAATCCATTCGATCCAATGGCCAGCCTGGACATTGCCACCAGCTTCAAACGCGTCGAGCTGACTACGCTGACCCCCTACTCCGGCAAGTTTGCCGGTTACCGTATCCGCAAGGGCCGCCTCAATCTTGATCTGCATTACCTGATCACCAAGGGTCAGCTCAAGGCTGAAAACAAGGTTGTCATCGAGCAATTGCAGCTGGGGGAGAAAGTCGACAGCCCGGATGCGGTGAACCTGCCCCTGAAACTGGCGATTGCCTTGCTCAAGGATTCAGACGGCACCATCTCCATCGAGTTGCCGGTGACCGGAGACCTGAACAACCCGCAATTCAGCGTAATGCCTATAGTCTGGCAAACCTTGCGCAACCTTGTGGTCCGAGCCGCTACAGCGCCCTTCAAGTTCATTGGCGGGCTGGTCAGCGGCGGTGGCGCCGAAGACCTGGGCACGGTGTCATTCGCGCCAGGATCAAGCGAGCTGAGCCCTGAAGCGCAAAAAGCCCTGGACACCCTGGCCCAGGCGCTGAAAAAACGTCCGGGCCTGCGCCTGGAAATTGAAGGCACCGCCGCGCAAAGCAGTGACGGTCCGCATATTGCCCAGGATCGTCTTGAGCGCGAATACCAGTACACCTACTACAAGATTCTCCAGCGCAAGGGAGAAAAGGTGCCGGCTCAGGCTTCGCAGCTCAAGGTCCCGGATGATGAAAAAGGTCCATTACTGGAAGGGATTTACCGGGCCCGCCTGAAACAGCAGCCGCCTGCCGAGTGGGCTGATCTGAGTCGTGATGAACGTGCGGCCAAGATGAGTGCAGCGCTGGTGGACTTCTGGAGCAAAAGTGAAGTTCTGCTCCGCCAACTGGGGCAGGATCGTGCCAGTACCATCAAGGACTATCTGGTGGACCATGGCCAACTGGCGGATGACCGCGTGTACTTTATCGATGCCACCCTGGGTCAGGCAGAGAGCGATGGCCGGGTAATCACCCCGCTGCATCTGGACAGCGAGTAAAGCCCTCACCTGGCTTGCTCGCGATGGCGGCTCTGCGGCCTGGATGAGGTACCGCACAGGCCGGATCGCGGGCAAGCTCGCTCCTACTAGGTTTGCGCACTATTCCTTCGCCCAAATAGAACAGCCCCCGACGCAAGCGCCGAGGGCTGTAATGACCACATCCGTGTGGTCGTCGCATGAACCTGTATTCAAAGCCAGCAGGTGATCTTTCAATCACCTGCTCCGGCTTTCCCCCGGTTCCACGAATTGGGGTGTCTTACTCAGCTTTCAGGCCATCGGCCGAAACTGCCTGAACACCTTTAACTTTCTTGGCAATCGCAACTGCCATCTCTTTCTGTGCGTCGGTTACCGCTACAGTCGAGGATAGCGAAACCACGCCTTTATTGGTTTCTACTTTGATGTCAGTACCTGGAATGCCTTTTTCAGTCAGCAGGTCAGATTTAACTTTGGTTGTGATCCAGGTGTCAGAAGTAGCTTCTTTGGCTTTAGTCATTTCGCCAGCAGCGACAACCATAGGGGTCTGTGCAGTCGATTGAGCAGCAAATGCGGCGTTGGCCATGGTCAGGGTCAGAGCGGTAGCAGTTGCAGCAGCGATAGCAAACTTCTTCATACGAGTAACTCCTGTCTTCTTTAAAATCTGCGCCATCTCATGGCAGCAGGGTTACCTATACTGTTGCAGGGCTTATGCCAACTTTCTGAAATTAAAAAAGCCTTATAAATCAATAACTTATAATCAATCAAAAATCCAAAGGTCGTGCAGTTTGCATGACTGCCCGTCAATCTGCATGCAAGTTGCGGCTTTTTGCTTAATGGCAGTTGGCCTTGAATCTGCCAGCTTTCTTGCAGGCATAAAAAAAGGATCCCGAAGGATCCTTTTTTCAACGCCGGTTTCGGGGGCTATTAAGCTTCCGAAGCCTTGGCAGCTGCTACGTCCTTGATGGAGAGCTTGATACGGCCGCGGTTGTCCACGTCCAGTACCAGTACTTCCACTTCCTGACCTTCTTTCAGAATGTCAGTCACTTTCTCGACACGAGCATCGCTCAGCATGGAGATGTGCACCAGGCCGTCTTTGCCTGGCAGGATGTTTACGAATGCGCCGAAGTCGACGATGCGCTCAACCTTGCCGGTGTAGATCTTGCCGATTTCGGCTTCTGCGGTGATGCCCAGAACGCGCTGACGCGCCGCTTCTGCTGCTTCCTTGGTTTCGCCGAAGATCTTGATCGAACCGTCGTCTTCGATATCGATCGAAGCCTTGGTTTCTTCGCAGATTGCACGGATGGTCGCGCCGCCTTTACCGATGACATCACGGATTTTGTCGGTGTCGATCTTCATCGCAATCATGGTCGGAGCGTTGGCCGACAATTCGTTGCGCGATACGGCAATGATCTGGTTCATCTGACCCAAGATGTTCAGGCGAGCGTCCAGGGCCTGGCCCAGTGCGATCTCCATGATTTCTTCGGTGATGCCTTTGATCTTGATGTCCATCTGCAGCGCGGTAACACCTTTAGCGGTACCTGCTACTTTGAAGTCCATGTCGCCGAGGTGATCTTCGTCACCCAGGATGTCGGTCAGAACTGCGAATTTCTCGCCTTCTTTAACCAGACCCATGGCGATACCGGCAACCGGTGCTTTCATCGGCACACCAGCGTCCATCAGTGCCAGGGAAGCGCCGCAGACCGAAGCCATGGAGCTGGAACCGTTGGACTCGGTGATTTCCGATACAACACGGATGGTGTACGGGAATACGTCAGCAGCAGGCAGCATGGCCTGAACCGAACGACGGGCCAGACGGCCGTGACCGATTTCGCGACGACCGGCTCCACCCATGCGACCACACTCACCTACCGAGAACGGCGGGAAGTTGTAGTGCAGCATGAACGGGTCTTTCTTCTCGCCTTCCAGGGTGTCCAGCAGTTGTGCATCACGGGCAGTACCCAGAGTTGCAACGACCAGAGCCTGAGTTTCACCACGGGTGAACAGAGCCGAACCGTGGGTCTTTGGCAGAACGCCAACTTCGATGTTCAAAGGGCGAACGGTTTTGGTGTCACGGCCATCGATACGCGGCTTGCCGTTAACGATGTTTTCGCGAACGGTGCGGTATTCGATTTCGCCGAATGCAGCTTTGACTTCAGCAGAAGTCGGCTGGCCTTCTTCACCGGACAGCTTGGCAACAACCTGGTCTTTCAGTTCGCCCAGACGTGCATAACGCTCGTGCTTGACGGTCAGGGTGTAAGCCTGGGAGATCGCTTCGCCGAACTCGGCGCGGATAGCGGCCAGCAGAGCGGTGGCTTCTGGAGCAGGAGCCCAGTCCCAAGTCGGTTTTGCAGCTTCGGCAGCCAGCTCTTTAACAGCCTGGATCACTACCTGGAATTCGTCGTGGGCGAACAGTACCGCGCCCAGCATCTGGTCTTCGGTCAGCTCTTTGGCTTCCGATTCAACCATCAATACAGCTTCCGAAGTACCGGCAACAACCATGTCCAGGCTGGAAGCGGCCAGTTGCTCGTAAGTCGGGTTCAGCAGGTAGCCAGTGCTTTCGTGGTAAGCAACGCGGGCGGCGCCGATCGGACCATCAAAAGGAATACCGGAGATTGCCAGAGCAGCCGAGGTACCGATCATCGCAGCGACGTCCGGATCGGTTTTCTTGCTGGTGGACAGAACGGTGCAGACAACCTGCACTTCGTTCATGAAGCCTTCTGGGAACAGCGGACGGATCGGACGGTCGATCAGACGCGAAGTCAGGGTTTCTTTCTCGGAAGGGCGACCTTCACGCTTGAAGAAACCGCCCGGGATTTTACCCGCGGCGTAGGTTTTTTCTTGGTAGTGAACAGACAGAGGGAAGAAGCCCTTGCCTGGATCAGCTTGCTTGGAGCCGACAACAGTCACCAACACGCTGACGTCGTCGTCAACGGTGACCAATACTGCGCCGGAGGCCTGACGGGCGATACGGCCAGTCTCGAGGGTGACGGTCGACTGACCGAACTGGAATTTTTTGATAACCGGGTTCACGGTGTCCTACCTTCTTTGTGGCTCTTGGGGAACGGGTTTCTTGCGAAATACTGACGCAATGTCGGGTATTGACCCGACTCAGATGCTTACGAAAGCGGACGGCACGGTGAGCTTTCGTAAGAATCCGGCTGGTCCAGATAAAACTTGAGGCTGGAAGCCTGCCGTACACCTGCGGGAAACCCGCAGATACACGACAAACGACCAGCCTCTAGCAACATCGCTATTAGCGACGCAGACCCAGGCGAGCGATCAGCGTTTTGTAACGCTCAACGTTCTTGCCTTTGAGGTAGTCCAGCAGCTTGCGACGCTGGTTTACCATGCGGATCAGACCACGACGGGAGTGGTGGTCTTTTTTGTTTTCTTTGAAGTGACCTTGCAGCGTGTTGATGTTAAAGGTCAGCAGTGCAACCTGCACTTCTGGAGAACCTGTATCACCTGGAGCTTGCTGGTAGTCAGCTACGATTTCTGCTTTATGTTCGATTGTCAGTGCCATGGGGCATTTCCTTTCATTAGGGTTCTGCTTGCGAACAAGACAGATCCAATAGGCCGAGGACAAATCCTCGTATTTATAAGTGAGGAGTGACCGTGCCTAATAACAGCCACCCTCGTTCCAGTCTGGCCAAAGAGTATTACATCTCGAGCCAGCCTGTTCCGGTCATTCTGACCGAATCAGTCGACGCGGCGCGATGCGCCCGTCTTCGCTCACTTCACCGATACCGATAAAGCGACCGTTGTGATCTTGTACCCGCACCATGCCGAACTTCGGAGCATCCGGAGCGCGTACCGGTTGGCCATTAAGCCAATAGAATGCGCTGTGTTCCGAGAAGTGCAGCAAAGGCCAGTCCAGCAAACCGCTGTCCGATGGCATCAGGAAGCGGTCAACCGCTTCGTTTCCGCCTTCGGCATGCACAGCTTCCAACTCTTCCAGAGTGACCGTTTGGGCCAGGCTGAAAGGTCCGGCGTGTGTACGACGCAGCTCTGCAACGTATGCACCGCAACCCAGTTGCTCACCAATATCTTCCACCAGGGTACGGATATAGGTGCCTTTGGTGCAGTCGACGGACAAGCGCGCAGTGTCGCCTTCGCTGGCCAGTAATTCGAGGCGGGTAATAGTAACAGAACGCGGTTCGCGCTCCACCACTTCGCCTGCACGAGCCAACTTGTAAAGCGGCTGGCCGTCACGCTTGAGTGCAGAGTACATCGGCGGTATCTGACTGATTTGCCCACGGAATTTGGGTAAAACAGCTTCAATATCGGCGCGACCAACGGTCACCGGACGCGTCAGCAAAACATCGCCTTCGGCATCCGCTGTGGTCGTGGTCTTGCCCAATTGCATCAGGGTTTCATAACCCTTGTCGGAATCGAGCAGGTATTGCGAAAACTTGGTGGCTTCGCCAAAGCACAGCGGCAATACGCCACTGGCCAATGGATCGAGGCTACCGGTGTGCCCTGCCTTCTCGGCATTGAGCAGCCAGCGGACTTTCTGCAGGGCCGCGTTGGAGGTGAATCCAAGCGGCTTGTCGAGCAGGATGATACCGCTGACGTTACGACGGATACGCTTGACCTGAGCCACCGGTTACTCCTTGGTGTCTTCGGGAGCGGTGCCTTCAGGATGCTGATTGTCTTCAGCCACTGCACGCTCAATCAAGGCGGACAGGTGCGCACCACGCACGACACTTTCATCGTAGTGGAAGTGCAGTTGCGGAACGCTGCGCAGTTTCATTTCACGCGCCAGTTGCATGCGCAGGAAACCCGCTGCCGAGTTCAGCACCTTGACGGTCTGGGCGATGTCTTCAGCGTTGTCCTGGCCCATCACGGTGATGAAGATCTTGGCGTGACCGACGTCACGGCTGACTTCAACAGCGGTAATTGTAACCAGACCCACGCGTGGATCTTTGACTTCACGACGGATCAGCTGTGCCAGCTCGCGCTGCATCTGATCGCCAATTCGTTGGGTACGGCTATATTCTTTTGCCATGTCTTGTTACCTGTTACTCACCCATGGGAAACCCATGCGGTCTGAAAGCGGCAAACGCCCGGCCAGACAGAAGCCGGACCGGGCGTTGCGTTTAGAGTCCAGGCCGGGCACAAGGCATTTGCATGCCCTGGCTCGTCCTCGCTCTTGAGGCTCGCGATTTAGAGGCTGCGAGCAACCTGGACCTTCTCGAACACTTCGATCTTGTCACCGACTTTAACGTCGTTGTAGCTCTTGACGCCGATACCGCATTCCATGCCGGCACGTACTTCGGCAGCGTCATCCTTGAAGCGGCGCAGGGATTCCAGCTCGCCTTCGAAGATAACGATGTCATCACGCAGTACGCGGATTGGACGGTTACGGTGAACAACACCTTCCAGCACCATACAACCTGCGATAGCACCGAACTTAGGCGAACGGAATACGTCACGCACTTCAGCGATACCCAGGATGTTCTCGCGAACGTCGCTGCCAAGCATGCCGGTAAGGGCTTTCTTGACGTCTTCGATGATGTCGTAGATGACGTTGTAGTAACGCATGTCCAGGCCTTCTTGCTCGACAATCTTGCGCGCGCCAGCATCAGCACGAACGTTAAAGCCGAACAGTACAGCGTTGGATGCCAGTGCCAGGTTAGCGTCGCTCTCGGTGATACCACCGACACCGCCGCCCACTACGCGCACTTGCACTTCGTCGTTACCCAGGCCGCTCAGAGCGCCCTGCAGAGCTTCCAACGAACCACGGACGTCAGATTTGAGGACGATGTTAAGCGTCTTCTTCTCTTCCTGGCCCATGTTCTCGAAGATGTTTTCCAGCTTGCCTGCGTGAGCACGAGCCAGTTTCACTTCGCGGAACTTGCCTTGACGGAACAGGGCAACTTCACGCGCCTTCTTCTCGTCAGTCATTACGCTCATCTCGTCGCCAGCATCTGGCGTACCGTCCAGGCCGAGAATCTCGACAGGGATGGATGGACCGGCTTCCTTGATGGATTTGCCGTTCTCGTCGAGCATGGCGCGGATGCGGCCGTAGTTGGAACCGACCAGAACCATGTCGCCTTGGCGCAGGGTACCGTCTTGAACCAGAACAGTCGCAACCGGACCGCGGCCTTTGTCCAGACGGGACTCAACTACTACGCCACGGCCAGGAGCCGATGGAGTTGCCTTGAGTTCCAGGACTTCAGCTTGCAGCAATACGGCTTCGAGCAAGTCGTCAACGCCGGTACCCATTTTCGCCGAAACCGAAACAAACGGAGTGTCGCCACCCCATTCTTCCGACGTTACGCCGTGAACGGACAACTCGCTGCGGATGCGATCGAGATCAGCGCCCGGCTTGTCGATTTTGTTCACTGCAACAACCAGCGGCACGCCAGCAGCTTTCGCATGCTGAACAGCTTCGATGGTCTGCGGCATTACGCCGTCATCTGCAGCAACAACCAGAATCACGATGTCAGTCGCCTTGGCACCACGAGCACGCATTGCGGTAAACGCAGCGTGACCCGGGGTATCGAGGAACGTGACCATGCCGCGTTCGGTTTCAACGTGGTATGCACCGATGTGCTGAGTAATACCACCGGCTTCGCCAGCAGCTACCTTGGCACGACGGATGTAGTCGAGCAGGGACGTTTTACCGTGGTCAACGTGACCCATTACGGTCACAACCGGAGCACGGGAGAACGACTCGCCTTCGAACTTCAGGGACTCGGCCAGGGAATCTTCCAGGGCGTTGTCACTTACCAGAGTCACTTTGTGGCCCAGTTCTTCAGCAACCAGTTGAGCAGTTTCCTGATCAAGTACCTGGTTGATGGTTGCCGGAGTACCCAGCTTGAACATGAACTTGATGACTTCAGCAGCCTTGACCGACATCTGTGCAGCCAAATCGCCGACAGTGATGGTCTCGCCAATCTGTACGTCACGAACTACAGGGCCGGTTGGGCTCTGGAAACCGTGAGCGTTACGCTTCTTCAGCTTGCCCTTGCCACGACCACCGCGACGGAAGCTATCGCTTTCTTCATCGGAAGAGCGCGGAGCAACACGTGGAGTCGGTGCTTTTTCTTTAACCGATGCGCGATGCGGTGCGTTCTTGCGATCGCCGTCACCACTGCCGCGACGATTGTTATCGTCTGCGCGTGGTTTGTCCGGGCGACGCTGTTCGTCACGTTTACGTGCATCAGCGGCTGGCGCAGGTGCTGCAGCCGGTGCAGCCTGCACAGGTGCAGGAGCAGCGACAGCCGGAGCTGCTGCAGGAGCAGAGGTAGATGCAGGCTGACGGCGCGCGTCTTCTTCGGCGCGACGCTTGGATTCTTCTTCAGCCTTCTGACGTGCGGCATTTTCTACTGCACGACGCTCATCCATCTCACGCTTGCGCTCGGCTTCGATTTCTTCCGGGCTGCGTTGTACGAAAACTTTCTTCTTGCGTACTTCAACACTAATGCTTTTGCTGCCAGCTACACGCAGGGTACTGGTGGTTTTACGCTGCAAAGTGATCTTGCGCGGTTCTTCCACTTTAGCCTTGTGGCTGCTTTTCAGGTGAGTCAGCAGAGCCTGCTTCTCACTGTCGGTCACATTCTGCTCGGCGGCGTTGTGCGGCAGACCTGCCTCACGCATCTGCTGCAACAGGCGCTCAACCGGTGTTTTGACCTCATCGGCCAGTTGTTTCACCGTGACTTGCGTCATGCATTTCTCTCCTCAGGCCGCGCCTAATTACTCGAACCAATGGGCTCGGGCGGCCATGATCAACTTGCCGGCACGATCAGAGTCAATGCCGTCGATGTCGAGCAGGTCGTCAATAGACTGCTCGGCCAGGTCTTCGCGGGTAATTACGCCGCGCACCGCCAGTTCCATCGCCAAATCCTTGTCCATACCCTCAAGCGAGAGCAGGTCTTCGGCCGGATGGGCGTCTGCCAGCTTTTCCTCAGTAGCGATGGCTTTAGTCAACAAACGATCCTTGGCTCGAGCGCGAAGCTCGTTGACGGTATCTTCGTCAAAGCCATCGATGTTGAGCATTTCCTCCACCGGTACGTAGGCAATCTCTTCCAGGCTAGTAAAGCCTTCATCTACCAGTACCTGCGCCAGGTCTTCATCAACTTCAAGCTCTTCGATGAAGTTGCGCAGGATGTCGCCGGTTTCTGCTTGCTGCTTAGCCTGGATGTCCGATTCGGTCATCACGTTCAGGGTCCAGCCGGTCAACTGGCTGGCCAAACGTACGTTCTGACCGCCGCGACCAATCGCCTGGGCCAGATTGTCTGCGCCAACGGCGATGTCCATGGCATGGGCATCTTCGTCGACGATAATCGCCGCTACTTCTGCTGGCGACATTGCGTTGATCACGAACTGCGCCGGGTTGTCATCCCAAAGGACGATATCCACTCGCTCTCCGCCCAATTCGCCGGACACTGCCTGGACGCGCGAACCGCGCATACCGATGCAGGCACCTTGCGGATCAATGCGTTTGTCTTTGGAGCGAACGGCTATTTTAGCGCGAGATCCAGGATCGCGGGAGGCCGCCATCACTTCGATCAGGCCTTCGGAGATTTCTGGAACTTCAATACGGAACAGCTCGATCAACATCTCCGGCGCGGTTCGCGACAGGATCAGTTGAGGACCGCGGTTCTCGGTACGAATTTCTTTCAGCAGTGCGCGAAGGCGTACGCCAACACGGAAAGTTTCACGCGAGATGATGTCTTCACGAGCCAGCAACGCTTCTGCGTTGTTACCCAGATCGACGATCACATTGTCACGTGTCACCTTTTTAACGGTACCCGAAATAATTTCGCCCAGACGCTCACGATAGGCATCGACTACTTGAGCACGCTCGGCTTCGCGGACTTTCTGCACGATTACCTGTTTGGCAGTCTGTGCAGCAATCCGACCGAATTCGATAGAATCGATTTTTTCTTCGATAATATCGCCGGCTACAGCGCCTGGCTGTTTCGCCTGGGCCTGGTCTACCGCCAACTCGATTGCTGGATCATCCAGATCTTCGTCTTCGACCACAGTCCAGCGACGGAAAGTCTCATAATTACCGGTGTGGCGATTGATTTCCACACGCAGATCGACTTCGTCTTCAAAACGCTTTTTAGTAGCGGTGGCCAGAGCCAGCTCCAGCGCTTCAAAAATAACGTTTGCCGGTACGCCCTTTTCATTGGACACCGACTCAACAACCAGCAGTACTTCTTTGCTCATCGTACGCCTCGCCTTTCGCAAGCCATTGGATCCGCGGGATCCGCGTCTCAGTCAAAACTGGGAATAATGTTGGCCTTGTCGATCATATCGATCGGCAACAGGAATTCATGGTCTTCAACTTGCACCACGATGTCCTGCTCCTCTACGCCGCGCAGAAGGCCCTGAAAGTTACGTCGCCCTTCAAAAGGCGAGCGCAGCTTGATCTTCACTTGCTCACCGACATATTTCGCGAACTGTTCAAGAGTGAACAGCGGGCGTTCCATGCCAGGAGAAGAGACTTCAAGGGTGTATTCAACAGCGATAGGATCTTCGACATCCAGAACACCGCTGATCTGACGACTGACAATTGCACAGTCATCCACCAATACGCCGCCTTCCTTGTCGATATACACACGCAACATTGAATGGCGGCCTTGAGCCGAAAATTCAATACCCCAGCATTCATAGCCAAGGGCCACGATCACCGGGGCCAGCAAGGCCTGCAACTCTTCTAGCTTGCTCGACACTTGAACCCCCTAGTGCATGTTTGTGCATGCTGTGCAAAATGAAAAAATGGGCGAAGCGCCCATCTCTGAAACGTCGTTGAATACCGACGCTATAAAGTGTCCAGTTAACAAAAAGCCCCTAATAAGGGGCTCCGCTAAAACTGGTTGCGGGAGCCGGATTTGAACCGACGACCTTCGGGTTATGAGCCCGACGAGCTACCAGACTGCTCCATCCCGCGACAAAGCTGGAGCGGAAGTATACGGTTGATCCTTTTCAGGGTCAATCCAACCTTCCACATACAAGAAAGCCCGCTACTGCGGGCATTCTTGATAATTGGTACCGAGAAGGGGACTCGAACCCCTACACCCTATGGGCACAACCACCTCAAGGTTGCGTGTCTACCAATTCCACCACCTCGGCAATACTACAGTTACATCATGAAACCCGTTTTACTTTTGCTCTTGAGCTGGAGGTACGTCAGTCGCAGGAGTTGCCGACTTTTGCTCTTGAAGCACCGGAACATCATCTGAAGCCGGCTTTTGCACTGGAACTTCCAAAACCGCTGGATTTGGCAAACCTACTTGAGTCAGCTGTTCAGCTTTCTCTTTAGCAAAGTAACCTAACCCCAAGCTGGTTATGAAAAAACCTGCGGCAAGTATAGCAGTAAACTTACTAAGAAAGGTAGAGGAACCTTGGCTTCCGAACACAGTATTTGATGCACCTGCGCCAAAAGAAGCTCCAGCATCCGCTCCCTTACCCTGTTGCAGCAAAACCAGGGCAATTACACCCAAAGCTGTCAGCAGATGAAAAACAGTTACGACGTTATCCAGCATTTTCAGTTTCCTGCGGCACGAATAATCGCACCGAACTCATCTGCATTCAGGGAAGCCCCGCCAATGAGTCCCCCATCGATATCCGGCATGCTGAACAGTTCGACCGCATTGGCCGCCTTCACGCTGCCGCCGTATAGAAGCCGCACACCTTGCGCGACTTCAGAATTCTTTTGCGCCAACTGTGCGCGAATGGCCGCATGCACATCTTGCGCTTGCTGCGGTGATGCAGTCAGCCCGGTACCAATGGCCCAGACCGGCTCATATGCAATCACTGCATTTACAAAAGCCTCAATACCAAATGCGTCAATCACGACATCCAGTTGACGCCCTACCACTTCAAGGGTTTGCCCGGCTTCGCGCTGCTCCAGGGTTTCCCCTATACACAACACCGGCGTCAGACCAGAAGCCTGAACTGCTGCAAACTTGCGATTGAGGGTCTCATCCGACTCACCCAGAATCAGGCGACGCTCAGAGTGACCTACAAGCACCAATGCGCAACCCGCATCCTGCAACTGACTCGAAGAAATCTCCCCGGTCAGAGCGCCCTGCTTTGCTTCAACCGCAGCATTCTGAGCACCAACCGAAATTGGCGCGCCTTGTAAGCCTTTGATCACACGATCAATGAACAGGTCAGGCGGGAATACTGCAACATCAACACTGCCAGGCAAGGACAGATCACGCAGACCAACGATCAGCTCAGCGACGCTGGCGCAGGTACCGTGCATCTTCCAGTTACCAGCTACCATCATGCGACGCATGCTTTACCTCGTCGGTCAAAGTGGGCGCAGATGTTACCCAACCACATCCGCGCTGGCAAGTCGAATTCAGGCACAAACTTCACTTACTAGTTTTGCCAGCTCATCGGCATAGCCGCGAACCATATTTTCATCATCACCTTCGACCATTACGCGCACCAGAGGCTCGGTACCCGACTTGCGCAGCAATACACGCCCACGCCCTTTCATGGCTTCAGTGACCCGTGCGCAGGCCTCTTTGACGGCCGGGTGCTCGACCGGGTCAACACCACCACCAAACCGCACATTTACCAGCACCTGCGGACATTTACGCAACGCCTGACGCGCCTGGGCCAGACTGTCGCCACGGCGACGCAACGCCAGCAGCACCTGCAGGGCAGCGATAATCGCATCACCGGTGGTCGTATGCTGGAAGCACACGATATGCCCCGAGTTCTCACCGCCCACCTGCCAGTCGCGCTCTTGCAGGCCTGCAATCACATAGCGATCCCCGACATTGGCCCGAACGAAGGGAATGCCCAGGTCATCCAGCGCCAACTCAAGCCCGAGATTACTCATCAGCGTGCCGACGACACCACCTTGCAATTTGCCACGCTCATGCAAGTCGCGGGCAATGATGAACAGCAACTCATCACCATCAACAATCGCGCCCGTGTGATCAACCATCAGCACCCGGTCACCGTCGCCATCAAACGCGATACCCAGGTCCGCGCCCTCAGCCAGGACCGCAGCCTGCAACTGCCCCATATGGGTCGAGCCGCAATCATGGTTGATGTTCAAACCATTGGGCTGAGCCGACAACACAGTGACTTGTGCACCCAGCTCCTTGAAAACACTTGGCGCAACCTTGTAGGTCGCACCATGGGCGCAATCAATAACGATCTTCAGATCGCTGAAGTTGGTACTGCTCGGCACACTGCTCTTGCAGAATTCGATATAGCGACCCGGCGCATCATTGATACGCGACACCTTACCCAGCTTGTCGGAGTCAACGACGGTCATCGGAGTGTCCAGCAACTCCTCAATCATCAACTCGACGTCATCAGGCAACTTGGTGCCATCCCCCGAGAAGAACTTGATACCGTTATCGTCGTGGGGATTGTGCGAAGCACTGATCACAATGCCCGCTTCCGCATGGAAGGTGCGCGTCAGATAAGCAATGGCCGGAGTAGGCATTGGCCCCAACAGCATCACATCGGCACCGGCCGCGGACAGACCGGCCTCTAGCGCGGACTCGAACATATAACCGGAAATGCGCGTGTCCTTGCCTACCAGGATGCGACATGCACCCTTGCTGCGGAACGCCATACCCGCCGCCCAACCCAGCTTGAGCATGAAGTCAGGGGTAATTGGATAAACGCCGACCCGACCACGAATACCGTCGGTGCCAAAATATTTCTTCGTCATAAGTGCTCCATCATTCTTAGTCGGCGGACTCTACCGCTGCGATCATCCGTACCACATCAACTGTTTCGGCAACGTCATGGACACGCAATATTCGCGCACCCTTGGTCACGGCCAGCGCTGCCAGAGCCAAACTGCCATACAGTCGCTCTGTAACCGGCCGATTCAGCGCCTGCCCAATCATGCTTTTACGCGAAACACCTACCAGCAATGGTCGACCCAGTGCATGCAGGGCCTCCATGTGCTTAAACAAACTCAGGTTGTGCTGCAACGTCTTGGCGAAACCAAATCCCGGATCCAGCACTATGCGCTCAGACGCAATCCCGGCAGCGGCGCATTGCGCCATGCGTTCAGCAAGAAATGCCGACACCTCACCGACCAGATCAGTGTAATGCGGGTTGTCCTGCATATCCCCGGGCTCGCCGAGCATATGCATCAGGCATACCGGAAGACCTGTGGCTGCAGCAGCCTGCAAGGCACCTTCGCGGCGCAATGAGCGCACATCATTAATCAGGCCGGCGCCAAGGCGCGCAACCTCAGTCATGACGATGGGCGCGGAGGTATCGACCGAAATGATGACATCAAGTTCACGACTGATGCGCTCGACAACAGGCGCCACCCGATCAAGCTCTTCCTGTGGCGAAACCACCGGAGCACCGGGGCGAGTTGACTCACCGCCGACATCAATCAGGGTTGCCCCCGCAAGAACCATTGCCTGCGCATGGCGCATTGCCGCATCCACCGCAGCGAAGCGACCGCCATCAGAAAAGGAATCAGGGGTGACATTGAGAATGCCCATCACGTGCGGATGGGCCAAATCAAGAACCCGGTTGCCGCAAGGCAACCGGGTTGAGGGCTGAACAAAAGTCATTTCAAGCCTTATTGATCAGCAGCTGGGCCGCCGATAGGTGTTTCCGGGCGCTCGGTCTTGTCCAGGGTTGGAGCAGTCGGGGTACCCGAGCCACCACCTTCCCAGTCACGCGGCTCCCGTGGCGGGCGCCCCGCCATGATGTCGTCGATCTGATCGGCATCGATCGTTTCGTACTTCATCAAGGCATCAGCCATGGCTTCCAGCTTGTCACGATTGTCGGTCAGGATCTGCTTGGCAGTGCCATAGCACTGATCAATGATGCTGCGCACTTCGGAGTCGATCAGCTTGGCTGTCTCGCCCGAAACGCTCGAGCTCTGACCACCGCCACGCCCCAGATACGACTCTTCGTCTTCGGCATACATCAGCGGGCCCAATTTCTCGGACAGGCCCCATTTGGTGACCATGTTCCGGGCAATCTGGCTCGCACGCATGATGTCGTTGGACGCACCGGTAGTCACACCGTCAAAGCCCAGGGTCATCTCTTCAGCAATACGGCCGCCATAGAGCGAGCAGATCTGGCTGATCAGAGCACGCTTGGACAGGCTATAACGATCCTCTTCCGGCAGGAACATGGTGACGCCCAGGGCGCGACCACGAGGAATGATCGAAACCTTGTAAACCGGATCGTGCTCAGGCACAACGCGACCAACAATGGCATGACCCGCTTCGTGATAAGCCGTGTTGCGCTTTTCTTTGTCCGACATGACCATCGATTTGCGCTCTGCGCCCATCATGATCTTGTCTTTAGCCAGCTCGAATTCTTTCATTTCCACAACACGCTTACCGGTGCGCGCTGCAAACAGGGAAGCTTCGTTCACCAGGTTGGCCAGGTCAGCACCCGAGAAGCCCGGAGTACCACGCGCAATCACGCCTGGCTGGACATCATCGCCCATCGGAACTTTGCGCATGTGCACCTTGAGAATCTGCTCACGGCCACGAATGTCCGGCAAGCCAACCACGACCTGGCGGTCAAAGCGGCCTGGACGCAACAGCGCAGGGTCGAGCACGTCCGGACGGTTGGTGGCGGCAATCACAATGATACCGTCATTCATCTCAAAGCCGTCCATCTCAACCAGCAACTGGTTAAGGGTTTGCTCACGCTCATCATGACCGCCGCCCATACCGTTACCACGGTGACGGCCGACAGCATCGATTTCATCGATAAAGATGATGCAAGGTGCGTGCTTTTTCGCCTGTTCGAACATGTCACGAACACGGCTGGCACCAACACCCACGAACATTTCAACGAAGTCCGAACCGGAAATCGTGAAGAACGGCACCTTGGCTTCGCCAGCAATCGCCTTGGCGATCAAGGTTTTACCGGTACCCGGCGGGCCAACCATCAGCACACCACGGGGAATTCGACCGCCCAGACGCTGGAACTTGCCCGGATCGCGAAGGAATTCGACCAGCTCGCCTACTTCTTCTTTCGCTTCGTCACAACCGGCTACGTCAGCCAGGGTCGTTTTGACCTGGTCTTCCGATAGCAGCCGCGCCTTGCTCTTGCCAAAGCTCATCGGTCCGCCTTTACCGCCGGCACCGCCCTGCATCTGACGCATGAAGAACATGAAGACAGCGATGATCACCAGAATCGGGAAGCTCGCAACGAGCAATTGAGTCCAGATGCTTTGCTGCTCAGGCAGCTTGCCCTCAACGGTCACATGGTTATCAACCAGATCACCGATCAAACCGTTGTCCTGAATAGCCGGACGGATGGTTTTGAAGGAATCGCCATCGCTGCGTTTGCCGGTAATCACGTAGCCGTCCACGGCAACGCGTTCGACCTTGCCATCCTTAACTTGCTGGATGAAGTCGGAATAGTTGAGGGTTTGTGGCTCGTTTGGACTGGAGAAGTTGTTCATCACTGTCACCAGGACAGCTGCGATGATCAACCACAGGATCAGATTCTTTGCCATATCGTTCAATTAGCTACCCTCTGAAGCAAGCCCCGCTACTGAAGCGTGCTTCGCATGATATTCACCGGCATAACTTACTACATTGCCTACAACCCTTGCAGGCTCCGTCTGTAACCCTTTGTGAAACTTTGACTACACAATATTCTTTATGTGGGATCTGTAAAGCGATACAAAAAAACCTATCACCCTATTCAGAGACGCTCATCACTGGCAGATCCGGCGATTCCACGAAAGCCGCGGCCCAGCAAATATTGCTCACGGGACCTGTCTCGCGAAGAAGACGGCTTGCGCATCTGCACCTTATCAAACAGCTTGCGAATATCTTTGTGGTATTCGTCGAAGCCTTCACCCTGGAAGACCTTGATCAAAAAATCACCACCGGGCCGCAAGACACGTCCGGCAAGATCCAGTGCCAATTCGCACAAGAACATCGCCCGAGGCATGTCAACAGCTGCCAATCCACTCATATTGGGGGCCATATCCGAAATCACAAGGTCTACCTGCGTATTTCCGACAGCTTCAAGAATCTGGGCAAGTACGTGATCTTCGGTAAAGTCACCCTGGATAAAGGTCACATCAGGAATGCTGTCCATCTCCAGGATGTCCGAAGCGATCAGTCGCCCCTGACCGCCGATCAGACGGCTGGTGACCTGCGACCAGCCACCCGGGGCGGCCCCCAGGTCAATAACAGTCATGCCAGGGCGAATAATGCGGTCACGTTCCTGGATCTCCAGCAACTTGTAGCTGGCACGCGAACGATACCCGTCTTTTTGCGCCATTTTGACGTATGGGTCGTTGAAATGCTCTTTCAGCCAGTTAAGGCTAGTCTTGGAACGGGCCACGGGCCACCTCAAAAAAATAAACGGGTCGTGATTAACTGGGCGGTCCCGGACTCCCTCGGGTAAACTGGCCGCCGCTTTTTACAAGATCAGACACAGGGGTCAGATTATGCCGCTCACTCAAGAGCAGAAGAAACAGTACAAATCCATTGGCCACCATCTGAAACCAGTATTGACTGTGGCTGATAATGGTTTGACTGAGGGTGTTTTAGCCGAACTCGAACGCGCATTGGGCGATCACGAGTTGATTAAAATCAAAGTCAACATCCTGGATCGCGAATCCCGCCTGGAGGCCATTGCAGAACTGTGCAAGGCAGGCAAAGCGGAATTGGTGCAGGTTATCGGCAAAATGGCGCTTCTTTACCGCAAGAACGTCAATGTTAACAAGCAACTGTCGAACATCCATCGTTTCAAGTGATGCCGACAAGGGTCAAGGGTGCGCTTTGCGCGCCCTGACACTCTTGCCTGGCCAATAGCAAAAACTGCCCGCGCAACGCATCAGGCAGCCAGAACCAGCCATCGCAACACATCCCGCCAGCAGACTGCATCAAATAGTGCTCGCCGCTTATCGGCCACACTACGCGATACATTGATCAACAGCGACACCACAGCATACAGCCCGGCACCGCCAAAAAATTCTGTGTGCAACAAGCATCAGCCGCCAACCCGGATATCCGGGCCGGCCGCCAAAGCAGTGCGCCCGCACGAAACGGGCGCCTTTTCTCAGATGTGACGTACTTCGACAATCTCGTACTCAATGACGCCGCCCGGTGTTTTCACCGCAACCACATCACCTTCTTCCTTGGCAATCAAGGCACGAGCAAGTGGCGAACCTACGGAGATTTTTCCGAGTTTGAAGTCAGCCTCATCCTCACCAACGATCTGATAAGTCACGCGCTCGTCAGTTTCAACGTTCGCGATCTCGACCGTCGTGCCGAAAATCACCTTGCCGGTATGAGGAATCGCCGCCACATCAATAACCACTGCGTTCTGCAGACGGCCCTCGATATCACGGATACGCGCCTCAGACATACCCTGCAGCTCACGAGCGGCATGGTACTCAGCATTTTCCTTGAGGTCGCCCAGTTCGCGCGCCGTACCGATTTCCTTGCTCAGCTTTGGCCGAACAACCTTGGTCAGGTGTGCAAGCTCTTCTTCCAGGGCTTTATGGCCCTGGACCGTCATTGGGTATTTGATCATGCCTTCAATCCTGCGTGTAGATCCTGCAAGCTGCGTACGGTTTTTTCAGGACCGAATTTAAGCGCTTCGCAGATCGCTTCGCCAGCAGCAATAGTCGTGGTGCAGTAGATTTTGTGCTGCAGAGCGTTGCGGCGAATGGAGTAAGAGTCAGCAATCGACTGACGACCTTCGGTCGTATTGATGATCAGGCTGACTTCGTCATTTTTGATCATATCGACAACGTGCGGACGACCTTCGGTCACCTTGTTCACCCGGCGTACTTTCAGACCCGCCGCCTCGATGAACTTGGCAGTGCCAACGGTCGAAACAATCTCGAAGCCCAGGCTGATCAGATCACGTGCAACACCCGCCACCAAAGGCTTGTCGTCGTCACGTACGCTGATGAACGCAGTACCACCGGTAGGCAGAACCTCGCTGGCACCCATTTGAGCCTTGGCAAAAGCTTCACCGAAGGTATCGCCCACGCCCATCACTTCACCGGTGGACTTCATCTCAGGGCCGAGAATCGGGTCAACACCAGGGAATTTGGCGAACGGGAAGACCGCCTCTTTCACGCTGTAGAAGTTTGGAATGATTTCTTTAGTGAAACCGATTTCCTTCAGAGTTTTACCAGCCATCACCCGAGCCGCGATCATCGCCAGGGAAACACCGATGCACTTGGATACGAAAGGAACTGTACGCGAAGCACGCGGGTTCACTTCGATCACGTAGATATCTTCGCCCTGCAGAGCAAGCTGCACGTTCATCAGGCCGACAACGCCCAACTCCAGAGCCATTTTCTTGACCTGTTCACGCATCTCGTCCTGGATATGCAACGGCAGCGAGTACGGTGGCAGCGAGCATGCGGAGTCACCGGAGTGAACACCTGCCTGCTCAATGTGCTGCATGATCGCGCCGATCACTACGTCAGTTCCGTCGCAGACGGCATCAACGTCCATTTCGATTGCACAGTTCAGGAAGTGATCCAGCAGCACCGGGCTGTCGTTGGACACTTTCACCGCATCGCGCAGGTAACGCTTGAGCTCGTCTTCTTCGTAAACGATTTCCATCGCCCGGCCGCCCAACACGTAGGAAGGACGAACCACCAGCGGGTAACCGATTTTGGAGGCAGCACGAATGGCTTCGTCTTCGCTGCGCACAGTGGCGTTTGGCGGCTGACGCAGGTTCAGACGCTCAACCATTTGCTGGAAGCGCTCACGGTCTTCTGCACGGTCGATTGCATCAGGGCTGGTACCAATGATCGGCACGCCTGCTTCTTCCAGCGCACGGGCCAGTTTCAACGGGGTCTGGCCGCCGTACTGGACGATCACGCCCTTCGGCTTCTCGACACGTACGATTTCCAGCACGTCTTCCAGGGTCACGGATTCGAAGTACAGACGATCCGAGGTGTCGTAGTCAGTGGAAACAGTTTCCGGGTTGCAGTTGACCATGATGGTTTCGTAACCATCGGCACGCAACGCCAGAGCCGCGTGAACGCAGCAGTAGTCGAACTCGATACCCTGACCGATACGGTTCGGACCACCACCCAGAATCATGATCTTGTCACGATCCGAAGGGTTGGCCTCGCACTCTTCCTCATAGGTCGAGTACATGTAAGCCGTGTCGGTCGCAAACTCGGCTGCGCAGGTGTCAACGCGCTTGTAAACCGGGAACACTTCCAGCTTGTGTCGATGGCGACGCAGGTTCTTCTCGGTCACACCCAGCAGTACAGCCAGACGTGCGTCGGAGAAGCCTTTGCGCTTGAGGCGATACATGGCATCGCGATCAATCGAAGACAGCGCCATGGTCTTGATCTTCTCTTCGTCCTTGATCAGATCTTCGATCTGCACCAGGAACCAAGGGTCAATCATGTTCATGCCGAAGATGTCTTCTACGGTCATGCCCGCACGGAATGCGTCAGCCACGTACCAGATACGCTCGGCACCCGGCACAGTCAGCTCGCGCTTGAGCACTGCCATGCTTTCCGGGTTGCTCAGGTCCAGCTTTGGATCAAGACCGCTGACACCCACTTCCAGACCGCGAAGGGCTTTCTGCAAGGATTCCTGGAAAGTCCGGCCAATGGCCATGACTTCACCAACCGACTTCATCTGAGTTGTCAGGCGCGCATCGGCTTTAGGGAATTTTTCGAAAGCAAAGCGCGGCAGCTTGGTCACGACGTAGTCGATGGACGGCTCGAAGGACGCCGGAGTAGCGCCACCGGTGATTTCGTTCTGCAACTCGTCCAGGGTGTAACCGATCGCCAGCTTGGCAGCGATACGCGCAATCGGGAAACCGGTGGCTTTCGAAGCCAGCGCCGAAGAACGCGAAACACGCGGGTTCATCTCGATCACAACCATACGGCCAGTGTCCGGGCAAATGCCGAACTGCACGTTGGAACCACCGGTCTCAACGCCGATCTCACGCAGTACCGCCAGCGAGGCGTTACGCATGATCTGGTATTCCTTGTCCGTCAGGGTCTGTGCCGGAGCAACAGTGATCGAGTCACCGGTGTGCACGCCCATCGGGTCAAAGTTTTCGATCGAGCAAACGATGATGCAGTTGTCCTTTTTGTCGCGGACAACCTCCATTTCGTACTCTTTCCAGCCGATCAGGGATTCGTCGATCAGCAGCTCTTTGGTCGGCGACAGGTCCAGACCACGAGCGCAGATTTCTTCGAACTCTTCACGGTTGTAAGCGATACCGCCACCGGTGCCGCCCATGGTGAACGATGGACGGATGATGCACGGGAAGCCCAGCTTTTCGAGGACCGCATTGGCCTCTTCCATGCTGTGGGCGATACCGGAGCGCGGGCAATCCAGACCGATGGACTTCATCGCCTTGTCAAAACGCGAACGGTCTTCAGCCTTGTCGATGGTGTCGGCATTGGCGCCGATCATTTCTACGCCGAACTTCTCCAGAACGCCTTCACGCTCCAGGTCCAGTGCGCAGTTCAGAGCAGTCTGGCCGCCCATGGTCGGCAACAGAGCGTCCGGACGCTCTTTTTCGATGATCTTGGCAACAGTCTGCCACTTGATCGGCTCGATGTACGTTGCGTCGGCCATGTCCGGGTCGGTCATGATGGTGGCCGGGTTGGAGTTCACCAGGATGACGCGATAGCCTTCCTCGCGCAGAGCTTTACAAGCCTGGGCGCCGGAGTAGTCGAATTCACAGGCCTGGCCGATAACGATCGGGCCAGCGCCGAGAATCAGGATGCTTTTAATGTCTGTACGTTTTGGCATGGGTTTGTCACTCAAATCCGCAGGTCAGTCGGCAAGCCGTCGATCAAGTCTGTGAAGCACCCAAGGGGCCGCCGGAGTCCGGGGCCGGCACTGGGTACTAGCACAAGGGTATGATCAGCGGCGCTTGGCCATCTCATTGATGAAACGATCGAACAGCGGCGCTACGTCGTTCGGGCCAGGGCTGGCTTCAGGGTGACCCTGGAAGCTGAAAGCGCTCTTGTCGGTCAGCTCGATACCTTGCAAGGTGCCGTCAAACAGCGACTTGTGGATTGCGCGCACGTTGGCCGGCAAAGTCGCTTCATCAACCGCAAAACCGTGGTTCTGACTGGTGATCATCACAACGCCCGTGTCCAGATCCTGAACCGGGTGGTTCGCACCGTGGTGGCCGTGACCCATTTTCACCGTCTTGGCGCCGGACGCCAGAGCCAGCAACTGGTGTCCCAGGCAGATACCGAACACCGGAATTTCGGTTTTCAGCACTTCCTGAATAGCCGTGATTGCGTAGTCGCATGGCTCCGGATCACCCGGGCCGTTGGACAGGAACACACCATCCGGATTCAGTGCCAGTACGTCGCTGGCCGGAGTTTGTGCCGGCACAACAGTGACGCGGCAGCCACGCTCAACCAGCATGCGCAGGATGTTCCACTTTACGCCGTAGTCGTAGGCAACTACGTGATAAGGCAGCTCGGACGCTTCAATTGTCGGATGGCTATCGGTGGCCAGGTTCCAGACACTGGAGCGCCACTCGTAAGCCTTCTCGGTGCTGACAACTTTCGCCAGATCCATGCCTTTCAGGCCCGGGAAGCCGCGCGCAGCAGCAATGGCAGCTTCGTCAGAAATGTTGTCGCCGGCCATGATGCAGCCGTTCTGTGCACCTTTCTCACGCAAAATGCGGGTCAGGCGACGGGTATCGATACCTGCGATAGCGACAACATTGTTGGCTTTCAGGTAATCGGAAAGCGACATCGTGTTGCGCCAGTTGCTGGCAACCAGTGGCAGATCACGAATAACCAGACCTGCGGACCAGACACGATCAGACTCGGCATCTTCCGGCGTAGTACCGGTATTGCCAACATGCGGGTAAGTCAGGGTAACGATTTGCTGAGCGTAGGATGGATCCGTCAAGATCTCCTGGTAGCCAGTCATTGCGGTGTTAAACACCACCTCTCCAACGGTCTGACCGTCGGCTCCAATGGCTTCGCCGCGAAAAATGCTGCCATCAGCGAGGGCGAGTATGGCTTGCTTAGTCAAGAAGACCTCCCGTAAATAAAGCCTGAAAGGGCGATCGCAGGTTGTAAAAAAGCGGAGTGACGTATGGACACGTCACCCCGCTTCTTCATCGAATTATCTGCGCGCTTTTAGTGGACACACTAAAGCTGTAGCTTACAGAAAAAGGCTTTTTTGGTCTACCGCTAAAGAGCCTAAAAGGCAGAGGAATGCGACAGAACATCGCTTAGCGGTTAAAAGTCAGGCTGCCGGCGCGCCAACAGCCTGATTTTACAGAGACAACTCAACGCAGGTCGAGCACATCCTGCATGTCATACAGCCCGGGCTCACGCCCGTCGAGCCACAGCGCAGCACGAACGGCACCCTTGGCGAAGGTCATGCGGCTGGATGCCTTGTGGGTGATCTCAAGACGCTCGCCCTCGGTCGCAAACAGAACCGTATGATCCCCCACCACATCACCGCCCCGAACTGTCGCAAAACCGATGGTTTCGCGCTCGCGGGCGCCGGTGTGACCTTCGCGACCATAGACCGCCACCTGCTGCAGGTCACGCCCCAATGCACTGGCAATGACCTCACCCATGCGCATCGCGGTTCCCGAAGGCGCGTCGACCTTGTGCCGGTGATGAGCTTCGATGATTTCGATATCAGCATCTTCACCCATCACCCGTGCCGCCATATCCAGCAGCTTGAACGACAGGTTGACGCCCACACTGAAGTTGGAGGCAAAAACAATCGCAATATCCTGGCCGGCTTCAACCAGCAACTGCTTTTGTTCGGCATTCAACCCCGTAGTACCGATCACCATGGCCTTGCCCAACTGGCGACACACGGCCAGGTTGGCCAGCATTACCTCAGGCAGGGTGAAATCGATCAGTACGTCGAAATCAGCCGCGACCGCTTGCAGGTTTTCCGACAACGGCACACCGATACGCCCGATAGAGGCCAGCTCACCGGCATCCGCCCCCACCAGGGAGCTGCCCGGGCGCACGATGGCCGCTGTCAGCCCGCACACTGGTGAGCGCTGCTGCACCGCATCGACCAAGGTCTTACCCATGCGCCCAGCAGCGCCCATCACAGCCATACGTCGCATGTCCCGCTCCTTACAAATCGCCGAAGAAGCGCTTCACGCCTTCGAACCAGCCGGTTGCGTTCGGCGAATGACTACTATCGCCTTCGAGTGTCGAACGGAACTCTTCCATCAACTCACGCTGACGACGGCTCAGTTTCACCGGCGTCTCGATCACCACACGGCACATCAAGTCACCAGCGCCGCCGCCACGTACCGGAGCAACACCCTTGCCACGCAGACGGAACTGCTTGCCGGTTTGCGTGCCTTCCGGAATCTTCAGCTTGACCCGGCCATCCAGGGTCGGCACTTCAATCTCGGCACCCAGCGAAGCATCGGCAAAGTTGATCGGTACTTCACAGAACAGATGCTTGCCGTCGCGCTGGAAGATCGCGTGCTCACGCACCTCGATCACCACGTACAGATCGCCGGTCGGCCCGCCCTGCACACCCGCCTCGCCTTCGCCCGAAAGACGAATCCGGTCGCCCGTATCTACGCCCGCAGGCACTTTTACGGAAAGGGTTTTGTATTCTTCTACGCGGCCTTCGCCACGGCAGCTGTCGCACGGATCAGAAATGATCTTGCCCTGACCGTGGCAACGCGGACAGGTCTGCTGCACAGCAAAAAAGCCCTGCTGCATGCGCACCTGGCCAATACCGCCACAGGTCGTACAGGTAACCGGCGAAGAACCTTTCTTGGCACCCGAACCATCGCATGGTTTGCAGTTGACCAGCGTCGGCACACGAATATTGACCGTGGTACCGCGTACGGCCTCTTCCAGATCCAGCTCCAGCGTGTAGCGCAAATCGCTGCCCCGCTGAGCGCCGCCCCGGGAGCCACCGCGACCACCGCCGAAGAAATCACTGAACACATCGCCGAAAATATCGGAGAAGTTCTGCCCGCCAAAACCGGCACCGCCGCCACCCATTTGCGGATCAACACCGGCATGGCCGTATTGATCATAGGCGGCACGCTTACTGGAGTCCGACAGAACTTCGTAAGCCTCGTTGGCTTCCTTGAACAACTCTTCGGAAGCCTTGTCATCCGGATTGCGATCCGGGTGATGCTTCATTGCGAGGCGACGATATGCCTTCTTCAACTCCACTTCAGTGGTAGTACGTTCAACACCCAATATTTCGTAATAATCGCGCTTTGCCATAATTCTTTGCACTCTCAAGGACGTTCGGCAAAACCCTCCCGAGCCTCACCAAACCCGCCGGACCCCAGTAAAGACCAAGCCCGACTCACGTCTTTTTCAACGATATTGGTTTCTGATTAACAGCCAATGCATCGGCCAACAGGAGCGGTTACAGCCAAGCGGAAACAAAAAAGATCCGGACCCAACCGCAAGCATTCGACCATGTCGCATGCTGTAAAAATTCCTCTACTCCAGACACGCCAACGCGGGAGCAAGCTCCCGCGCGGCGACATCCTACCAGTCACCGCTAATGCACGGTCAACCGGCCGACCAACAAGCTAATTACTTGTTGTCTTTTACTTCTTCGAACTCAGCGTCGACAACGTCGTCAGCCTTGGCTTCTTCAGCAGGCTTGGCCGCTGCGTCTGCCGGGTTCGCTTGCTCGGCGTACATTTTCTGTGCGACCGGAGCAGACACCTTGGACAGCTCTTCAACCTTGGCTTCGATAGCAGCCTTGTCATCGCCTTTAACAGCGGCTTCAAGTGCAACTACTGCAGCTTCGATTGCAACTTTCTCTTCTGCGGTCACTTTATCGCCAGCATCAGCGATCATTTTACGAGTCGAGTGAACCAGTGCGTCGCCCTGGTTACGTGCAGCTGCCAGCTCTTCGAACTTGCGGTCTTCTTCAGCGTTGACTTCAGCGTCACGAACCATCTGAGCAATTTCTTCCTCGGACAGACCCGAGTTAGCCTTGATCACGATGGACTGAGACTTGCCAGTCGCCTTGTCTTTTGCACTTACGTGCAGGATGCCGTTGGCATCGATGTCGAAGGTTACTTCGATCTGAGGCACGCCACGTGGAGCTGGTGGAATGTCAGCCAGGTCGAACTTGCCCAACGACTTGTTCTGAGCGGCTTGCTTGCGCTCGCCTTGCAGCACGTGAATGGTCACTGCGCCCTGGTTATCGTCAGCAGTCGAGAACACTTGCGATTTCTTGGTAGGAATCGTGGTGTTTTTCTCGATCAGGGCAGTCATTACGCCACCCATGGTTTCGATACCCAAAGTCAGCGGGCTCACGTCCAGCAACAGAACGTCTTTCACATCACCGGCCAATACTGCGCCCTGGATAGCAGCACCCATTGCAACAGCTTCGTCCGGGTTCACGTCTTTACGTGCTTCCTTGCCGAAGAACTCGGTTACCAGCTTCTGTACCAGCGGCATGCGAGTCTGACCACCGACCAGGATCACGTCGTTGATCGCGCCAACGTCGATACCGGCGTCTTTCAGTGCAGTGCGGCAAGGCTCGATGGTGCGCTGAACCAGGTCTTCAACCAGCGATTCCAGCTTGGCGCGGGAAATCTTCACGTTCAAGTGCTTAGGACCGGTGGCATCTGCAGTGATGTACGGCAGATTCACGTCGGTCGACTGGCTCGAAGACAGTTCGATCTTGGCTTTTTCAGCAGCTTCTTTCAGACGCTGCATCGCCAGCGGGTCACCTTTGAGGTTCATGCCGCTTTCTTTCTTGAACTCGTCAACCAGGTAGTCGATCAGACGGATGTCAAAGTCTTCACCACCCAGGAACGTGTCACCGTTGGTCGCCAGCACTTCAAACTGGTGCTCGCCATCCACTTCGGCAATTTCAATTACCGACACGTCGAAAGTACCGCCACCCAGGTCATAAACGATGACAGTGTGGTCGCCTTTCGCTTTGTCCATACCGTAAGCCAGAGCAGCAGCGGTTGGTTCGTTGATGATGCGTTTTACGTCCAGACCCGCGATACGGCCGGCGTCTTTGGTCGCCTGACGCTGGCTGTCGTTGAAGTAGGCCGGAACGGTGATAACCGCTTCAGTCACTGGCTCGCCGAGGTAGTCTTCGGCGGTTTTCTTCATTTTCTTCAGAATTTCAGCCGAGATTTGTGGCGGAGCCATTTTCTGGCCGTTCACTTCAACCCAAGCGTCGCCGTTGTCAGCCTTGGCGATCTTGTACGGAACCATCTGAATGTCTTTCTGCACAACTTCTTCGTCAAAACGACGACCGATCAGACGCTTCACCGCGTACAGGGTGTTATGCGGATTGGTCACTGCCTGACGCTTGGCCGACTGGCCAACCAGAATTTCGCCATCGTTGGCATACGCAACGATCGACGGCGTGGTACGCGCGCCTTCAGCGTTTTCGATAACTTTTGCTTTACCGTTTTCCAGAACCGAAACACACGAGTTGGTGGTCCCGAGGTCAATACCGATAATTCTGCCCATGTTAACTCTCCCTAAATTTGAATTTTTTTGCCGCAGCAGTAATGACCAACTGCGGCATTACTTAACGCTTGACTTCTAAATGGGGGCCTTGCGGCCGATTTCAAGCCTGCTCGTCAATCGATGGCGAAACCGGCGCTGGAGCCTTGCTGACTACGACCATAGCCGGGCGCAGCAAGCGACCATTGAGCTGATAACCTTTTTGAAACACCTTGAGCACACTGTTTGGCTCCAGGTCAGCGCTTTCCTGCATTGCCATCGCCTGGTGATGCTCGGCATTGAAGGGCTCGCCGTGTGGATCGATAGCTTCCAGGTGATAACGCTTCAGGGTGTCCTGGAACATTTTCAGGGTCAGCTCGATCCCTTCACGCATTGGACGAATGCTTTCGTCGTCCGGGTTCGACAGCTCAAGGCCGCGTTCCAGACTGTCGATTACCGGCAACAGGTCGCCAGCAAATTTTTCCAGTGCAAATTTGTGTGCTTTTTCAACGTCCTGTTCTGCACGGCGGCGAACGTTCTGTAGATCGGCAGCTACGCGCAAAGCCTGATCATTAGCGGCCGCCAGCTGCTCTTCAAGCACTTGCACGCGGGATACCAGATCTTCGCTTCCTGCATCAGCAGCCTGATTAGCGTCTTGATTCTGCGTATCCATAGTCTGTTCGTCTGCCATAGATTTCTCCTTTCAAACTTTGTCCGCGAGCTCGACTCGCGCTTCTGCCAAGGTATATGGGGTCGCAATTTTCAGGTTCAAGAGCCAAAAAGCAGTAAGTGTGGTCTTTCCCCTCGAGCAAAAGCCCCGGCTGGACAATCGAAACGACCTAAAAAAGCAAAACGACCAAGCAAATCGAACTAAACGAAGGCATTGTCAGCACGAAACAAAACACTGTATAAATAACCAGACATTACGTTTTGGAGCAGCTCCTATGCTGGTGCACCTGTCCGTACATAACTACGCCATCGTTGAACATCTCGATCTTGAACTGGATCGCGGGATGAGTGTAATCACTGGCGAGACCGGTGCCGGTAAATCGATCATGCTCGATGCGCTCGGCCTTACCCTGGGTGACCGCGCCGACAGTGGCGTAGTTCGCCCCGGGGCCGAAAAGGCCGACATCCTGGCCACCTTCGACCTGCAGGATATCCCCGAAGCCCGGGCATGGCTTGCCGCACGCGATCTCGAGGCTGAAGGCCCGTGCATCCTGCGCCGAGTGATCACGGCCGAAGGACGCTCACGCGGCTACATCAATGGCACACCCTGCCCTCAAGGCGACCTGAAAGCCCTGGGCGAGTTGTTGATCGATATCCACAGCCAGCACGAACACCAGTCGCTGCTCAAACCCGACACCCATCGCCGCTTGCTGGACGAGTATGCGGGTGCCACCGATCTGGCCCGCCAGGTCCATCTGGCAGCACAACGCTGGCGCCAGACCCGCCAGGAACTCGAGCACCTGTCCAACTCGGGTGACGAGCAGCGCGCACGCCACCAACTGCTGAGCTACCAGCTCGAAGAACTCGAAACCCTCTCGCTGGGCGAAAACGAACTGGAAGAGCTGGAGCAGGAACACAAGAACCTGACCAACGCCGAAACCCTGCTGACTATCTGCCGTCAGGTGGTTGAACAGTGCAGCGAAAACGATTCCGGCAACGTACTCAACGCGCTGACCGTGAGCCTGAATCGCCTGTCGAGCATCAACAACAACTCCGGCTCGCTGAGCGAAGCAACCGACCTGCTGGCCAGCGCACAAATTCAAGTCGAAGAGGCCGTGGGCGAACTTAACCGTTTCCTCGATCATTTTGATGCTGACCCGGGCCGCCTGCAGTACCTCGAAGAGCGACTGGACACCATCTACACCCTGGCACGCAAACACCGCGTCCAGCCAAATGACGTTGCCGCCCTGCAGCAACGGCTACTGGAAGAGATCGAAACCCTCAACGCCAACGATGAGTCCATTGAACGCCTGAACAATGAACTGACCGCGTACACCCGCCACTATCAGGAGTGCGCACGCGAACTCAGCGGTTTGCGTGCCCATGCGGCAACACAGCTGAGCAGTGCAGTAGAAGAAGAAATCCAGCGCCTGGGCATGCCAGGCGGCCGCTTCGTCATCGAGTTGCGCCCACAAAACAGCACCGACCCGATGCCCCACGGTCTGGAGCAAGTTGAACTGCTGGTCAGCGCCAACCCCGGCCAGCCTCTTAAAGCCCTGGCCAAGGTGGCCTCTGGCGGCGAACTGTCACGCATCAGCCTGGCCATCCAGGTCATCACCGCACAAACCTCACGCGTACCCACCCTGGTATTCGACGAAGTCGACGTGGGCATCGGCGGCCCAACTGCTGAAATCGTTGGCCAGTTGCTGCGCAGGCTTGGCGAGCGCGGCCAGGTGCTGACGGTCACCCACCTGCCGCAAGTGGCAGCCCAATGCCACCAACACCTTTTCGTACACAAGGTTCGCGAGAGCGAAACCACACGCACCGCTGTGTCAAAACTCAGTCAAAAAGAGCGAGTAGAAGAAGTCGCGCGCATGCTCGGCGGCATCGACCTGACCAAAGAATCATTGGCTCATGCCAAGAAAATGGTGGTCACAGCAAAAAACCTGGCAGCTTAACGACGAACGGTCAACAAACACCAAGATTCAGACAGCACGAAGGCGACCCTGGGGTCGCCTTCGTTGGTTTCGCGAACCGGGGTTCGCGCGACATGCTTATTTAGTTTTCTTGCGTACGTACAGCACCAGATTGTGATCTACCAGCTCGACGCCATGTTTGGCGGCGATGGCATGTTGCAGTTTTTCGATGTCTTCGTCGAAAAACTCGATCACTTCACCACTGTCCACGTTGACCATGTGGTCGTGGTGTCCGCCGTCGGCATCGGCCAATTCAAAGACCGCATGACCGCCATCAAAATTATGGCGAATCACCAGCCCTGCGGACTCAAACTGCGTCAGTACACGGTAGACCGTGGCCAGACCGACGTCTTCGCCAGCTTGCATCAATGCCTTGTAAACATCCTCGGCACTCATGTGACGCTGCTCGGCAGAGTCAAGCATTTGTAGAATCTTGACTCGTGGCAGAGTCACCTTAAGTCCGGCCTTACGTAGTTCGCTATTTTCAACCATGGTTAGCTTTCTCGCGGAAGCGCTTCGCAGCTTCTCTTAATACGGGTATGATCGGCGTTTACGTTGTCCCAGCCAAGATAGTGGAAGTCGCCCACCGATGCAAAACACCAAGCTCTTGCTAACCAGTTTCACCTTTGTGGGACTGCTCGCACTCGCCGGTTGTTCATTCCCCGGGGTTTACAAAATCGACATCCAGCAGGGCAATGTCGTCACGCAGGACATGATAAACCAGTTACGCCCGGGAATGACCCGCCGGCAAGTGCGGTTTATCATGGGCAACGCCCTGCTGACCGATACATTCCATCCGGATCGTTGGGATTATTTGTATAGCCTGCAACCCGGTGGCGGTGAACGCCAACAAGAACGCGTGAGCGTGTTCTTCAACGAAAACGACCAGCTCATCAGCTTGTCAGGCGATTTCAAGCCTGGCGTGAGCCGCGACGAGGCAATTCTCGGCAAAGACACTGCCCCGGGTGAAACCGCCCCGCCAGTGCCTGAGACTGCGCCGAGCGAGAATAGCGATGAGCCACCTAAACCTGGCTCGCTGCTCGATCAGATCCAGAAAGACGTCGATGGAGTCAAAGCGGTACCTGTACCGACTCCAGCGCCTCTGGATACAACCGAACAATAAAGGTTCGGCACAAAAAAGCCCGGCATGCCGGGCTTTTTGTTGTCTGTCTAAAGTGCTTACAGCTGGCTCAGGCGCTTGGCTTCAGCCGCTTTGGCTGCACGCTGGCGCCGGATTTCTTTAGGGTCGGCCAGCAAAGGACGATAAATTTCAACCCGATCACCGGCCTGCAATACATGGCTGTCTGGCGCTGCGACCTGCTTGCCGAAAATCCCCACAGGGCAATTCAGCAGATCCAGCTCCGCAAACTCGCTATCCATACCCGACGCCAGCACCGCCGCCCGTACAGTAGTGCCTTGCGGCACCGCCAAAACCAGCAAGCGCTGACGATCGACAGCCGCGTAGACAACCTCAACATCAATCATCAGAGTCAGCCATACAACTGCTTGGCGCGCTGGCAAAACGCATCTACCAGCGTATTGGCGGCCTGATTGAACAACGGCCCCAAGGTCGCCTTCACAATCGCCCCTGCGTAATCAAACGTCATATCCAGACTGATCTTGCAGGCTTTCTCGCCCAATGGCTTGAACACCCAGAGGCCGTGCAACTTGGTGAATGGCCCCTCTTCCAGATTCATCTCAATGGATTGCCCCGGCACCAGCGTGTTACGCGTCACAAAGTGCTGGCTCAAACCGCCCTTGGCCACACCCAGGCTGGCGCGCATCAGCACCTCGGTGCTTTCAAGAATTTCGGCCGATGAACACCACGGCAAGAACTCCGGATAACTCGCAACATCGTTAACCAGGTCATAAAGAGCCTGCGCCGGATAAGGCAGCAAGGCGGAGCGTTGGATATGGGTAGTCATGTCAGCGTTACTTCCACAGCTGGGCGGCAAACACAATCAGAATGCCGAGTGGCGCCACATAGCGCATCAAGAAAAGAGTCAGGGTGAACATCGCCGGGCTGCGCATCGACAACTCGTCGCGTACCGCGCCACGCCCCATGATCCAGCCTGCAAAGACCACAAAGCACAGCCCGCCTAAAGGCAGCATGATACGCGAGGTGAAGAAATCAACGACACCAAAGAAGTCCAGACCGCTGGCAGCCCCCCATTGGTACAGGTGAAAACCTGATTCTTCGCTCACGAAAAACTTGGCCTGCTTCCAGATATTGAACGAAAACACCGTACCCAGACCGACGAACCAGCAGGTAAAGGCCAGCCAGAACGTGACCCAAAGGCGCCTGACCCGGGTCCGCTCAACGAGGTAAGCCACCATCGGCTCCAGCAGCGAGATAGCCGAACTCCAGGCTGCCACGGCCACCAGAACAAAGAACACCACCCCCATCAACTGACCGAACGCTACGTTGCCAAAGGCAAACGGCAAGGTCACAAACATCAGCCCTGGGCCTTCGCTCGGGTTCAAACCCGAAGCGAATACAATTGGAAACAATGCCAGTCCGGCCAGCAATGAGACAAAGGTATCGATCAGCGCCACACCGACAACCGTCCCGGAAATCGATGCGTTTTTCGGCATATATGCACCGTAGATCATGATAGAACCCACGCCAACACTGAGCGAAAAGAACGCATGCCCCATTGCCGCCAGCAAGCCGTCGAGCACCCGGTCGGGGTTGAAGTCGAACATGAAATGCACGCCCTCCATGAAGTGCCCCGTGGTCATGCTGTAACCCAGCAGCACCAGCAACAGTACAAACAGAATAGGCATCATGATCCGCAAACTGCGCTCAAGACCCGCTACCACGCCCCTGGCGATCACAAACGCTGACAGAAGCATGAACGCTGTATGCCAGAACGTAAGGCGCCATGGGTCGGCTATCACGCCACCGAAGTAAGCACCCACCTGATCAGCTGTCGCGCCCTGAAAGTCGCCCTTGCCCATATTGATGATGTAATCCAGCGACCAGCCGCCGACCACACTATAAAAAGACAGGATCAGCAGTGCCGTGATCATCCCGGCAAAAGCACCCCAGGACCAACGCCCGGAATGCCCGGCCTCCACCGCCAATACCTTCAAGGCATTTGCCGGACTCAGTCGCGCCCGCCGACCGATCAGGGTTTCAGCCAGCATCACCGGCACACCAATCAGCGCGATACAGGCCAGAAACACCAATACAAAAGCACCGCCACCGTAGACGCCCACCATGTAAGGGAATTTCCAGATACTGCCCAGACCCACGGCAGAACCGGTCGCGGCGAAAATAAAGACCCAACGGCTTGCCCAACTGCCGTGGACAGAAACCTTGTCTGTCGACATCGTTACTACGCCCAACCACTAAAAAAAGAGGGCGCATTGTCCGGGAATCACCCTACGCGCTCAAGCACGCAGTCCTGCACGCACAAACTCGCAGGTTGGCCGTAGCCGACACGCTAGCAACTGCCTATAATGCCGGCCCTATGGCTAAACAGAAGAAACACCCCACAGGGACCATCGCGCAGAATAAAAAAGCGCGACACGATTACTTCATCGAACATCGGTTCGAGGCTGGTCTGGTCCTGGCCGGCTGGGAAGTAAAAAGTCTGCGTGCAGGCAAGGCACAGCTGGTCGACAGCTATGTGCTACTCAAGGACGGTGAAGCCTGGCTGCTTGGCAGCCATATTGCCCCCCTGACGACAGCCAGCACCCACGTTATTGCCGACCCGACGCGCAGCCGCAAACTGCTGCTTAACCAGCGCGAGCTGGAAAAGCTGTTTGCCGCGGTGCAGCAGAAGGGTTACGCCTGCGTCTGCCTCTCGCTTTACTGGAGCAAGCACTTGATCAAGTGCGAAATTGCCCTGGGTAAAGGCAAGAAGGAATACGACAAGCGTCATACCGAGCGTGAGCGCGACTCCGATCGCGAGCTGCAGCGTGCAGTGCGCAACAAGGGCAAGGAAGACTAAACCTCCCTGCCCCTATCATCTGCAGGAGCGAGCTTGCCTCGCTCCTGCAGGTTTGGCCCCTTACAACCCGTTACGCCGCTCAGCCCGCGCCATGCGCTGAACTTCCTGACGCACTTCTTCCAGAACTTCCTGTACGTACACCAGGTGCCGGCTCGCCACTTCCCGGGCATCCTCTGCACGCCCCTCGATAATCGCCAGATACAACTCGCGATGCTGACTGATCAGCATGTCGCGCGTTTCACTGCGCTGCTTGTACATACCCCCGATGTTGGTCACCACGTTGCGCTTGAGCAGGTCGAACAAGCCCCGAATGGTGTGCAGCAATACTGCGTTATGACTGGCTTCGGCGATAGCCAGATGGAAGTTGGCATCCGCCTCGCCCTCCTCGGCGCGGCTCACCTCATCGACCCGTGCATAACAATCCTGCAACTGCTCAAAGGCCAGGCGCAGACGCTCGCGATCCATCTCGGTGGCGCGCGATGCCGCGTAAAAGGCACATGAGGCCTCAAGGGTATGGCGAAACTCCAGTAAATCTCGCTGCGCTTCGGGATTGCTCTCCAGCAATTGCAACAACGGATCACTAAAGGTCGAACCCAGTGCAGTCGCCACATAATTGCCGCCGCCCTGGCGACTGACCAGCAAACCTTTGGCCGACAGCTTTTGAATGGCCTCGCGCAACGACGGGCGCGACACACCAAACTGCTCCGCCAGCGCACGCTCAGCCGGCAAGCGCTCGCCTGACTTCAACGTTCCCTCAAGGATCATGCCCTCAAGCTGCTCGACAATATCGTCCGACAAACGGCGCTGACGAATTTGATCAAACCCCATAACTGCTCTCCACCCTCCCGACCGAGCGCCGGGGGCCGCTATTCTCGCCGATTGGCGCAATCCGCACACTCATCAGAAGCGCCGCTCCGGCCCCCATCAGATGCACTGAACACGAACATCCCGACAAAAGATTTAAGAGCGGCAAATTGACACATACCGCATAAGGCTTTTACCCTAGCCGGTAGCGGTTGTAAATTGGTAATACCAATTATCCAAGCACGCTCGACCAATAACAATTAGGGGCCACCCCATATGCAAACCTGGCAACAGCTCTATAGCCCGCTCGGCAGCCTCGGCCTGTCCGCTCTCGCGGCTGTCATTCCGATCGTGTTTTTCTTCCTGGCTCTGGCCGTGTTCCGTCTCAAAGGACACGTCGCCGGGAGCATTACCCTTGCCCTGTCCATTGTGGTGGCCATCTTTGCCTTCCAGATGCCTGTCGACATGGCCTTCGCAGCTGCCGGCTATGGATTTGCCTATGGCCTCTGGCCAATTGCCTGGATCATCGTTGCCGCGGTGTTCCTCTACAAACTGACGGTTAAAAGTGGTCAGTTCGAAATCATCCGCAGTTCGGTACTGTCGATCACCGATGACCAGCGCCTGCAAGTGCTGCTGATTGGCTTCTGCTTCGGTGCCTTCCTCGAAGGTGCAGCCGGTTTCGGCGCGCCGGTAGCCATTACTGCCGCACTGCTCGTAGGCCTGGGCTTCAACCCGCTGTACGCGGCGGGCCTGTGCCTGATTGCCAACACCGCCCCCGTAGCGTTCGGCGCACTGGGCATTCCGATCATCGTGGCGGGCCAGGTGACGGGCATCGACTCGTTCAAGATCGGCGCCATGGCTGGCCGTCAGTTGCCATTGCTGTCGCTGTTCGTACCCTTCTGGCTGGTATTCATGATGGACGGCCTGCGCGGCGTGCGTGAAACCTGGCCGGCAGCCCTGGTGGCCGGCTTGAGCTTCGCCGTCACCCAGTACTTCACCTCGAACTTCATTGGCCCTGAGCTGCCGGACATTACCTCGGCCCTCGCCAGCCTGGTCAGTCTGACCTTGTTCCTGAAAGTCTGGCAGCCAAAACGGACTGCAGGCGCACAGATCGCAGGCGTCTCCTCTGATGTAATCGTGACCGCCAGCGCAGGAGGTTTCGGCAAACCGAGCAACCTCATGGCTTCGCCTTACAGCCTGATGCAGATTCTCAAAGCCTGGTCGCCGTTCCTGATCCTCACCGTTCTGGTCACCATCTGGACCCTCAAACCGTTCAAGGCCCTGTTCTCCCCGGGCGGCGAGATGTATGGCTGGGTGTTCAACTTCGCCATTCCGCACCTTGATCAACTAGTGATCAAAACCGCACCCATCGTAAACACACCGACCGCCATTGCTGCCGTGTTCAAACTGGACCCGATTTCAGCAACCGGCACAGCGATTTTCTTCTCTGCATTGATCTCGATGCTGATCCTGAAAATTGACATAAAGACTGGTCTTACCACTTTCAAAGAGACCCTCTACGAACTGCGCTGGCCGATCCTGTCCATCGGCATGGTGCTGGCCTTTGCCTTCGTCACCAACTACTCGGGCATGTCTTCCACCATGGCTCTGGTGCTGGCGGGGACTGGCGCGGCGTTCCCGTTCTTCTCGCCGTTCCTCGGCTGGCTGGGCGTATTCCTGACCGGTTCCGACACCTCCTCGAACGCGCTGTTCAGCTCGCTGCAAGCCACCACCGCGCACCAGATCGGCGTCAGCGACGTGTTGATGGTTGCGGCCAATACCAGCGGCGGCGTGACCGGCAAAATGATTTCCCCGCAATCAATCGCCGTAGCCTGTGCGGCCACCGGCCTGGTGGGCAAAGAGTCCGACCTGTTCCGCTTCACCCTCAAGCACAGCCTGTTCTTCGCCACCATCGTTGGCCTGATCACACTGGCGCAGGCCTACTGGTTCACCGGCATGCTGGTGCACTAATAAGGCTATGGTTACTGCACGATAAAAGGCGCCGGCCTGCATGCCGGCGTCATTCATTCCAAACCCGGTCTGCCTGGCGGCTGAAGACGGTTTCAGCTGCTGACGCGGACACATAACCGGGACCACCCGGAGACGCCTGATGAGCGAGCTTTTTTACAACGCCGTGCCGAATGCGACCCGCGTCGCCCCGCCCCTCCCGACACCTCGCCAATACCCCTCGCACAAGCCACGCAAGGTCTATCTGTTTGGCACCTGCGTAGTGGACCTGTTCTTCCCCGAAGCCGGAATGGACGCCATTCACCTGATCGAACGCGAAGGTATCGCAGTCGACTACCCCCAGGGCCAAAGCTGCTGCGGACAACCGGCCTATACCTCCGGCTACACCGATCAGGCCCGCGAAGTCGCACGATCGCAGTTGGCATTGTTCGCCGAAGACTATCCCGTGGTCGTGCCGTCCGGCTCTTGCGCCGGGATGCTGCGCGAGCACTACGAAGACCTGTTCAAGGACGAACCCGAAACCCTGCTCAAGGTCCACGCCCTGGCCGAACGCACCTTCGAACTCACCGAATTCCTGCTGTTTGTGTGCAAGGTGCAATTCAAGGACAGCGGTGCTCCGGTCAAAGTAGCGCTGCACACCTCATGCTCCGCACGGCGCGAAATGAACACCCACCTGCATGGCCGCGAAATGCTCGCGCAACTGAGTAATGTCGAACGTATCGACCACAGCCACGAAAGTGAATGCTGCGGTTTTGGTGGGACATTCAGCGTACGCATGCCGGATATTTCCGGGGCCATGGTCGCCGACAAGACCCGCTCCTTGATTGAAACCGGCGCCCATCAGGTACTGACTGCCGACTGCGGCTGCCTGATGAATATCAATGGCTCGCTGGAAAAGCAGAAACAGGCCCTGCGCGGCCAGCATCTTGCCAGCTTCTTGTGGCAACGCACCGGAGGCCAGCAATGAGCGCCAGCACACTGATCCCCACCGTCGCGATTGAAGAAGACTTTCGCGAGCGCGCCCACGAAGCCTTGGCCGACACGCAACTGCGAAACAACTTTCGCAGTGCCATGGACTCTTTGATGACCAAACGTGCGGCGTCCTTCAGCGACGCCCATGAACGCGAACACTTGCGAGCCCTGGGCAATGCAGTGCGCGCACGCGCCTTGTCCAAACTGCCCGACCTGCTGCAACAACTGGAAGCCAACCTGACTCGCAACGGCGTGCAGGTGCATTGGGCCGAAACCGTCGACCAGGCCAATGAAATCGTGATGTCCATTGCTCGCCGGCGCTCAGCCAGGCAAGTGATCAAAGGCAAGTCCATGGTCAGCGAAGAGATGGAGATGAACCACGTGCTCGGCGCCCAGGGCATTGAATGCCTTGAGTCCGACATGGGCGAGTACATCGTTCAACTCGACAACGAGAAGCCGTCCCACATCATCATGCCGGCGATCCACAAGAATGCCGGGCAAGTGGCTGACTTGTTCCACGAAAAACTCGGTGTGGACTACACCAAAGACGTCGACCAGTTGATCCAGATCGGCCGACGCGTGCTGCGCCAGAAATTCTTTGAAGCTGACATCGGCGTGTCCGGCGTCAACTTCGCAGTCGCCGAAACCGGCACCCTGTTGCTGGTGGAAAACGAAGGCAATGGCCGCATGTCCACCACAGTGCCACCGGTGCATATCGCCGTCACCGGTATCGAAAAAGTCGTCGAAAACCTGCGCGATGTGGTGCCACTGCTGTCACTGCTGACCCGCTCGGCCCTCGGCCAGCCGATCACCACCTACGTCAATATGATCTCCGGCCCGCGCAAACCCGGCGAACTGGATGGCCCCGAAGAAGTGCATCTGGTACTGCTCGACAATGGCCGCAGCCAGGCATTTGCCGACAGCGAGTTACGCCAGACTCTTAACTGCATCCGCTGTGGTGCCTGCATGAACCACTGCCCGGTATACACGCGCATCGGCGGCCATGCCTACGGCGAGGTTTACCCGGGGCCGATTGGTGCAATCATCACGCCGCACATGGTGGGCCTGGCCAAAGTTCCGGATCACCCCAGCGCGTCGTCGCTGTGCGGTGCCTGCGGCGAAGTATGCCCGGTAAAAATTCCGATCCCGGCCCTGCTGCGCCGCCTGCGCGAAGAGAACGTCAAAGCGCCGGATGCTTCGCCCCGAATCATGCGCGGCCAGGGCAGCAAGTACTCGCGCAAAGAGCGCCTGGTCTGGAACATGTGGGCCAGACTCAATAGCTCTCCCACCCTCTACCGCGTGTTCCTCAAGGCTGCCACCCGCCTGCGCGGGCTCACGCCGAGCAATGTCGGGCCGTGGACGCAAAACCACAGTGCCCCCAAACCCGCAGCCCGCTCCCTGCACGATATGGCACGCGAGCATCTGGCGAAAAAATCGGGAGACCCGCGATGAGCGCTAGACAAAACATCCTCAACAAACTGCGTAACAGTCTGACAGGGACCACACCGGTGCCTGACAACTTCGACGAAGTGCTGGTGACACAACCCTGGACTTATACCCCGGAACAACGCATCCCTCAGCTGCGCAAACTGATGGAAGCGGTGCACACCGAAATCCACCTCAGCACCGAACAGAACTGGCCCGCACTGTTGGCGCAATTGGTCACCGACCGTCAACTGCCGAGCCTGCTGATTGCCCCGACCACGGCCCACGGGCAAAAAGTGACGGCGCACTGGGAGCAAAATCCCGGGTTGGCGCCGCTCAAGGCCTACAACCGCCCGGTGGAAGAATGGAAAGCCGAACTGTTCAATGACACCCCGGCCAGCCTGACCACGACCCTGGGCGCAATTGCCGCCACCGGCAGTCTGATCATGTGGCCAACCCCTGAAGAACCGCGCCTGATGAGCCTGGTACCGCCGGTGCATTTCGCCCTGCTCAAGGCCAGCGAAATCCGCGACAACTTCTATCAGGTGCAGCAAGAGATGAACTGGGCCGCCGGGATGCCAACCAACGCATTACTGGTATCCGGCCCGTCGAAAACCGCCGATATCGAGCAAGTGCTGGCCTACGGCGCCCACGGCCCGAAAGACCTGGTGGTGTTGATCCTGGAGGATGCATGAGCCTGCCCGCTGCCTTTGTGCGTGATGTCGAACAACTGATCGCGCAGGACCGCCGTTTCAGCGACCCGCTGTCCACCCTGGCCTTTGGCACTGACGCCAGCTTCTATCGGCTGATCCCCAAGCTGGTGATCCGCGTCGAGTCCGAAGACGAAGTGGTCGAACTGCTGCGCCTCGCCCGTCGCGATCAGGTGCCGGTGACTTTTCGCGCCGCCGGCACCAGCCTGTCGGGGCAGGCCATCAGCGACTCGGTGCTGATCGTGCTTGGGGATAACTGGAACGCCAAGGAAATACGCGGCCAGGGCACACAAATCCGCCTGCAACCCGGGGTTATCGGCGCCCAGGCCAACGCCTGGCTGGCACCGTTCGGGCGCAAGATCGGCCCCGACCCGGCCTCGATCAACGCCTGCAAAATCGGCGGCATCGTCGCCAACAATGCCAGCGGCATGTGTTGCGGCACCGCGCAAAACACCTACCACACCCTGGCTGGCCTGCGCGTGGTGCTGGCCGACGGTACCCGGGTCGATACCGAAGACGCGAACAACGTCGCCGCCTTCCGCCAAAGCCATGCTCCATTGCTCGAACAGCTGGCTACTTTGGCCCGCAAGACCCGCGCCAATCCCGAACTGGCTGCCAAAATTCGCCATAAATACCGTCTGAAAAATACCACAGGCCTGTCGCTCAACGCCCTGGTGGATTTCGATGACCCGCTGGATATCCTCAGCCACTTGCTGGTGGGCAGCGAAGGCACACTGGGCTTCATCAGCTCGGTGACCTACGACACGGTAATCGACCATCCGAACAAAGCCTCGGCGCTGATCGTGTTCCCCGACGTTGAAACCTGTTGCAACGCAGTCACCGTACTGAAAAGCCAACCTGTGTCCGCCGTGGAGCTACTGGATCGTCGCAGCCTGCGCTCGGTACAGGACAAGCCCGGCATGCCGGCTTTCGTACAACAGCTGTCGGCCAATGCCTGCGCCCTGTTGATCGAGTCCCGTGCCGCAACCTCGACCTTACTGCACGAACAACTGGCGCAAATCATGGCGTCGATGGCGGCGTTCCCGGTCGAGAAACAAGTCGACTTCACCGAGGACCCGGTGGAAAACGCAAAACTGTGGGCGATCCGCAAAGACACCTTCCCTGCAGTCGGCGCCGTGCGCAAAACCGGGACCACGGTCATCATCGAAGACGTGACCTTCCCGGTCGAACAACTGGCCATCGGCGTCAATCGCCTGATCGAGCTGTTCGACAAACACCACTACGACGAAGCGATCCTGTTTGGCCATGCCCTGGAGGGCAACCTGCACTTCGTCTTCACCCAGGGTTTCAACAACCCCGAAGAAGTGGCGCGTTACCAGGCATTTATGGATGACGTGGCGCAACTGGTGGCCGTGGAATTTGGTGGCTCGCTCAAAGCCGAGCACGGCACCGGGCGCAACATGGCGCCTTTCGTAGAACTGGAATGGGGCAGCGATGCCTACCAGTTGATGTGGCAGCTCAAGCGTTTGCTGGACCCCCAGGGCATTCTCAACCCGGACGTGGTCCTCAGCGAAGACCCGCACATCCATCTAAAGCATCTGAAACCGATGCCCGCCGCTGACGAGATTGTGGATAAGTGCATCGAGTGCGGCTTCTGCGAGCCGGTATGCCCATCAAAAGGCCTGACCCTCAGCCCGCGCCAGCGGATTGTGATCTGGCGCGACATTCAGGCCAAAAAGCGCGCAGGTATCGACACCCTAGAACTGGAAAAAGCCTACGCCTACCAGGGCATCGACACCTGCGCCGCTACCGGTTTATGCGCACAGCGTTGCCCGGTGGGTATCAACACCGGCGAGCTGGTGAAAAAACTCCGGGCACGCAGCGCACACAGCGTGAAAACCGCCGACTGGCTGGGAAATCACTTTACAACCACGCTGCAAGGCGCCCGCTTCATGCTGCACGCCGCCAATGGCGCACGCATGCTGCTGGGTGCGCCGCGGCTGGGCAAAATCTCGGCCGCGCTGACCAGGGCAAGCAAAGGCCGGGTACCCTTGTGGACCAACGCCATGCCGCAACCCGAACGGCCGATTCGTTTCAGCCCGCCGGTCAATGATGCACGGCCGCGAGTGGTGTATCTGGCCGCGTGCGTTTCACGAGTGATGGGGCCGGCGGCAGGCGACAGCGAGCAAATGTCGCTTCTGGATAAAACCCGCGGCCTGCTGGAAAAAGCCGGTTACCAGGTAGTGTTCCCCGACAACATGGACAGCCTGTGTTGCGGCCAGCCGTTTGCCTCCAAAGGCTATGCCGAACAGGCCGAACACAAACGCCAGGAACTCATCGGCGCCCTGCTGCATGCCAGCCGTGGCGGGCTTGATCCGATCTACTGCGACACCAGCCCTTGTACCTTGCGCCTGGTGCAGGACCTGAACCAGTCGCGCCTGGACCTGTATGACCCGGTGCGTTTTATCCGCACCCACCTTGTGCACAAGTTGAACTTCACCCCGCAGACCGCGCCGATTGCCGTGCATGTCACTTGCAGCACCCAGCACCTTGGCGAAAGCCAGGCGCTGATCGACATTGCACGGCTGTGCAGCACCCAGGTAGTGATTCCCGAAGGGATTCATTGCTGCGGATTTGCCGGCGACAAAGGCTTCACCACACCGGAGTTGAACGCCCACTCGCTGCGCACCCTGAAAGACGCCGTGCAGCATTGCAGTGAAGGGATATCCACCAGTCGCACCTGCGAAATCGGCCTGAGCCAACATGGCGGAATCGATTACCACGGGCTGGTGTATCTGGTGGACCGGGTGACCACCACCCTCTAGGAGCGAGCTTTTTACGTCGACGGCATGCAGGCTGGCTCGCCCCGGACGCCCTGCCGAACACTCAAAAAAACGCCCCACTTTTGGGCATAAAAAAACTCATTCCATGGCGGCCAAATACAGGCAGAACTCCTGAGCACAGCTATAGTCAATTGGCTTAAGGCCCCAATGTTTGGGGCATATAACCGAGTCCGGAGACACCGGGCCTACCCTGTACACAAGGAGTTTTCCCCATGAAGCGTACCGCTCTTGCTGGTCTGTTTATTTCCGCTGTGATGTTGGCCTCTCCGGTGTTTGCGGCTGAAACCGTTCCTGCAAAGGATGATTTGTGCGCCATCAACCTGCAAAGCATTGAAAACGCCATGGCTACTTCTGGCCAGACAAGTGAAAACACCGCCGACGACATCAAGGCTGGTTACGAAAAGGCCAAGAAAGAACAGGCCAGCGGCGATGACAAAGCCTGCATTTCAACCACCACTCAATTGCTCCAGCGTATCCAGGATAACAACAAAGGTGGTGATGACGGCAAGTAAGCCCTTGATGGGGTTGGCCTTCTGCGCCGCAAAGGCGTACACTCCGCTAGCTTGCTGGTAATACACAGCAAGCATCGGGGCCGTTTAGGATTCGACGCCGGTTGCGAAACTCTAGGTGCATGCCGAGTTGGTAACAGAACTCGTAAATCCACTGTTGCAACTACTTATAGTTGCCAATGACGAAACCTACGAGGGTCAAGCTCTCGCAGCGTAAGCTGCCTTAGCCATCCTCCTGGTACCTTCGGGTCCAGCAATCACTAGGGGATGCCTGTAAACCTGAAGTGATTGTCATATAGAACAGGATCGCCGTGCAGTACGTTGTGGACGAATCGGCTAAAACTTACACAACTCGCCCAAAGCACCCTGCCCTTCGGGTCGCTGAGGGTTAACTTAATAGATACGGCTAAGCATGTAGTACCGACAGCGGAGTACTGGCGGACGGGGGTTCAAATCCCCCCGGCTCCACCAAATGCAAGTTTCCACATGTTCCAACATGACCGGAAACACCCCTGAAAAGCCCGCCCCGTGCGGGCTTTCTTGTATCTGCACATCCCCACATGCGCCCCCATACAATTGCCCGCCGTGTATCCCGCCGTGTATCCTTTGATAAAAAGTGAACCGAGGGGATACACAAGTGAAGCGCAGTCAGATCAAGCGCCGCCCACTGGCCGACACCGTACTTTCCAGCCTGGAGCCAGAGCCTAAGGAATATCGAGAGCTAGACGGTGACGGCCTGTACTTCCGGGTCAAACCAGACGGATCAAAATCCTGGCAGCTGCGCTACAAAAAGGCGGATGGCAAGTGGTCATGGCTAGGTCTCGGCGGTTATGGCGCTGGTGACCACCAACTGACCGGCGAACAGGCGCGCCGCAAAGTTCGCCAACTGCGCGACCACACCGCAAAAGGCGGTAGCGTTCTCGCAACCAAGCAAGCCCAGAAGGCAGCCGAGCTAGAGGCAGCCAACAACACCTTCGAGCGCCTGGCGCGCGAGTGGTACAGCGCCAAATGCAAGACCTGGACAGAAGGGACTGCTGTCCGAACCATCGGAGCACTGGAAAAGCACGTTTTCCCCGTGTTCGGTAAACGGCCGTTCACCAGCATTCTGCCGATGGAATGGATGAACTTCCTGCGAGCCATGGAAGAGACAGGCATCGTCGAGCAAACAAGTCGCGTTCGCGGCATGTGCAGAGAAGTCTACGATCTCGCCAGGGTTACCGGACGCGCCACTCACAACCCGCTCGAAGGCCTGCATAAGTTCCTTCTGACCAAGCCTGTCGAAAATTTCGCCCATGTATCCCTTGATGAGCTTCCCGCACTGCTGAGGGCCATCCGCTCCTACCCTCACGCAACAGACGTGCGCCTTGGCTTGCAGCTACTCACGATGCTTGCCTGCCGCCCATCGGAGCTACGCGAAGCACGCTGGCAGGAGTTCGATCTCGATGCCGGGTTATGGCTGATTCCTGCTGAACGCATGAAGCGGCGCCGCGAACACCTCATACCTTTGCCCAGCCAAGCTATTGCACTGCTTCGAGAACTACACAACATCACAGGCAACTACCAGCTTCTTTTCCCCGGCCGCAGCGACATGACCAAGCCACGTAGCAACACCGTTTTTTTGATGGCCTTGCGTCGCCTGGGTTACGAAGGCCGGCAGACAGGCCATGGCTTCCGCCATCTGGCCAGTACCATTCTCAACGAGAATGGCTTCGACTCACAGCACGTTGAGGCTCAGCTCTCGCATGTAAAAGAAGGCGTCCGGGGCGTCTATGACAAAAGCACTTACCTGGAGCAACGCAAAATCATGATGCAGTGGTATGCCGACCATCTTGACAGACTGGCTGCTGGCAACGTGGTGCAAATCAAGCGCGCGTAGATACAAATGCCGGCCTACTCATCGAAGCACACCGACCCAGAGAGTGAGCGATACTGCATGCCAGTGATGAAATTCTATGCACCTTATGAAGCAGCCTTTCTTCCGCTTGAAGTTACGGCCTACATGCTGCACCCCGCAGACGAAAAACTGAGAAACGCATATCTCAGACGAAAAATGGCCGAATACACGCTTTTCTGTGCGAGCGGGGATGGGCTTGAATCAGTTCCCGTCGAGGTGCTCAAGGATCTGCTCGAAAGCCCTGCCACTGCAGGAGCGGATGCTATGGAAAGTCTCGCCATACGGGGGGCAGTTGCCGGCGAGATACTTCTGAATTTGATCAAGCTGAATGCCAGTGGCGAAGACGCCAGCGTCAACAAGGCAATCCACTTAGGAGCCCAGTATTTCCAGGAGGCCCGAAACTCGTTAGGAGGCAAGATATCCCCCGGAGAGAGATCTATTCGGCGAGCATGGTCAGCCTTCATGCCCGTAGCCCATTTCTGGGCGGCCCTCCAAATCCATGTCCAGTCGACCGCAAATCTTGCCACGCCCATCAGTTCGGATTCGTATCTGCAGCAACTGAGCCTGGGAAACGAACTCGGCAAACTTGCACCAAAGCTGACTAGCAAGAATGCAAGAGAGCCGATCTGCACCCCAAATGCGCTCTGGACACTGCCCTGCTCCGTTGAGCTGCCAAGCTGCACATTCAGGTGCCACGGTCTAGACGAACAAGAACGGGACTGGCTGCGCAACTACAGAGCCCCATCCATCAGCAAATTCGACAGCTAGAAACAACTACTGCCATGCGCCCCGACAGCAGTGTGCGGGCACATCGAGATGCATAACTTAGCGAGCGTCATCACCCAGGAGACGCCCGTATGCATCTGGACACACAGAAAACCCTAATCCGCCAAACCAGCCTGATTGAGCATCTGGACCTATCTAGGTCGGGTCTGGACAAGCTGCGCAAAAAAGACGCCACCTTCCCTAAGCCCATCAAAGACGGCCCCCACAGGCAGGCGACGAACTTCTACGTTGTCGCCGAGGTTGAAGCCTGGATACGAGCTCAGATTGAGAAGCGGGACAACGGTTGAAATGGGCCCGCTGACCAAGGTCAGGGAACTGGAGGCCAGGGCAAGCGCTACGACATCCGCCCTCCGCCCCGCTGATGCTCCAGCACCTCGCCTACAGAACTGGCGAGAACTCTATCGCGCACTGCCCAACGCAGTCTTGCGCTCGGCTTTGTTTGCAGTGATAGGCAAGGGCCAACGAGCCAGACTGGATGGAACTACGATCACCTCGCAGGCTGGTATTGCACTGACCTACAGCGGAGAACAGCTCGACCAGAGCGACCTAGACCTCTGGGCTACGCTGCTACACCTGCTGCGCAATCATCCCCTGGATCAGGAGTTCCACACGAGCATATACGCTCTGTTAAAAGGCCTGGGCATCACGGACACGGGCCCTAGCAGAACCAGCCTGAAACACAGACTGCTGCGCCTCAGCAGCTGCGAGCTGTCGATTCGTACAGCCTCGTTTGTATATGAGGGCAACCTGATTAAGGCGGATTACCTCGAAGGTAATAAACCGCTTGTCCTGGGCCTCAACCCCAGCATCATCGGGCTGTTCGCCAGCGATCAGTTCACGCTAGTTCACTGGGGCGTCAGATGCATGCTGAGCGGGAGCCCCCTGGCGCAGTGGCTGCACGGATATTATTCGACACATGCAGCCCCCTACCCGGTCCGCATCGACACATTGCACAAACTTTCGGGCAGCAAAACTGTTAGCCCGAGCAAATTTCTCCAGTTACTACGTAGAGCTCTGGACAGGCTGGCCCTAGCCAGCGCCGAACATGGCCAAAAATTTACGTATCAGATCGATGGTGAGTTGGTCAGCGTCAATAAGCGCCCAAGCCCCTCTCAGGAGCGCCACATCTCAAAACGCCAAAACCGTACCGTTACAGCGGGTAAACCTTACCGTCATAGCGGGTAATGATACCGTTATGACGGGTTTTCGAAGCCGTTTCTACAGGTAGCACATACCGTTGTCGCAGGTATTTTTAACAATACCTAGAACCAGCATCTACAAAGCTTAAGGCCAAAAAACCGATACCCGCTAATCGCTTTTAAATCGTTATTTAATCTGTGCACCAGCCAATCCATGCAAAAAACTTTACAGTAACTATTTACACCTGCGCTGCTGCCATCCAGAATCCGGCTACGCAAATGCTCAGGCCGGACCCATGCCCCCTCTCAAGCACCAGACGCTTCTTCGCTATCGCGCTATTGAGCTGATTGCTCTCTGGGAAGGCCGCCTGATTACAGCTCAACTGATGGAACGGTTCGGTATCACTCGGCAGCAAGCCTCGGCCGACATCAACCGCTATAACAACGAACTCAACCCGCAAGCCCTGCTGCATAGTCCCTCCATCAAGGGCTACATCCCAGCCAATGGATTCAAGCCCGTGCTTTGTTCGGGGCATATCAACGAGTACCTTGAGCTGCTGACAAGTAATGGTTCTCAGCCGATAAATCTGGTACTGGAATCCCAACCAGGGGTAGCGGCAGTCCAACTGCCTGAGCGAGCCGTCAGGCCCGATGTTGTACGTGAATTGGTAAAGGCCTGTCGCAACAGAGCCAGTCTCAAAGTCGCCTACAGCTCAATGCGCAATCCCGAGCAACATGAACGGGTCATTTCACCGCACACCCTTATCTACTCAGGTTTTCGTTGGCACACTCGCGCCTTTTGCCACAAATCCCAGAGCTACCGGGACTTTCTAATCTCGCGCATTAGCGGCACGCCTCAGCCTAGTGATGAACATGCTCCGCCCAGCGAGCCTGACAACGCCTGGAATGAGCAGACCACCCTGCACATCATCCCCAACCGGCACCTAAGCGAAGCACAGCAAGCCATGGTCGCTCGCGACTACTCCATGACAGATGGGCAACTCCCCATCACCGTCAGAAAAGCTCTTACCCACTACATGCTGCAGCGTTACCAGGCCGCAATCACTGACGAGCAGTGTTCTCGGGTCGCAGAACATCCAGTACAGCTGTCCCCCGAAGATCGTGAGCTGCTTTTGCCTTACCTGTTCGGAGGGGAAGTCGCTTGATCATGCAGACTTTCAGCTATGACTCCGATCTTATCGGCGGCTCACTGCAAGTACGGGAATGCCGAGTCATCGCAGATCTACTGCTGCAACAGGCTTCCCCAGAGCAGTGGGCAGAAGAAATCCAGCAACACAATCGCCTGCAGAAGCGCTCACCAGCCTCGGCCAGACGAGTTGCTCAAGCGCTGCGTAAACGCCTGGAGCGCCTGGATCAACCTTTCTGGCGAGCCCTACGTGATGGTGACGACGAACTCGCCACCCAAGTCGCCTTCTGCGCGGCGCTTGAGCGCAACCTGCTGCTGGTGGAATTCATCGAAACCGTCCTGCGTGATGCCTACCTGACCAAGGCAGAACATCTCGAGCCCTGGCATTGGCATGACTTCCTAGAGGAGCGCAGCCATCGCGACCCTGCCATCGAGACCTGGACGGAATCCAGCCGTAAGAAAATGGGCCAAGTCGTCTATCGCATGCTGGCCGAGGCCAAGCTGCTCAAAAGTACGCGCAGCATGCAGTTGCAGACCTTGCTGGTCCGCCCTGAGGTTCGCACCCTGCTGGACGACAGTTACCGCCATCGCATCAAAGCCTGCCTGGAAGTGTCCAGCAGCACCCTCTGACAGGCAGTACCAAGGAATGAACGCATGAACCAGCAGCTACAGGATCGGCTGAACCAGATCCCAGAAAAAATCCTCACCGAGGAGTTTCTCAAAAGCCAAGGGCTGGGCAACGAAATCGGCTTCTGGATCTTCGACTACGCCCCCGAGGATGAGCTGCAGGTGCGCCAATACCTCGACTTCCTCAAAAGTTTTCTAGATAAAAAACACAGTCAGATGAAGGTTGTGAACATCAATCTGCTGCACGCCATGAAGGACTATCTGGATCAGCGCAACTTCACTGATAAGGCCATCCAGATGCAGACCACCAAGGGCGACTTGGCACTGCTCAAAGCGCTTGCCGGCCCGCTGCACATGGACAAGTTCGCGCCCTACCTGATGGAGCATTACCGCGCCACGGAACACGATGTTGTGCTCATTACAGGCGTGGGCTCTGTATGGCCTGTGCTTCGCGCCCATAACCTGCTCAACAAACTGCATGCCCTGCTCGGCCACAAGCCGCTAGTACTGTTTTACCCGGGGCACTACTCTGGCCAGTCGCTGGCCCTGTTCAACCGTATTACCAGCAACAACTATTACCGCGCATTCAAGCTGGTGCCCTGATCAATAAGGATGATGGCCGTGAGCATTAAAGAAATCTTCTTCAAGGAACTCGACCGCCCGATTAACGGTGTGGTCAAGGCGGATCAGGCTGATGACGCCACCGTGCACCAGGAGCTCGACGAATACGTCGTCACCAATGAGCTGGAAAAACACTTCCGTAGCTTCTTCGAGTCCTACAGTACCGACCTCAGTGATCCCTCCATCGCCAACCGAGTGGGCGTATGGATCAGCGGCTTCTTTGGCTCAGGTAAGTCGCACTTCCTGAAAACGCTGTCTTACCTGCTGGCCAACATCGAAGCCCATGATGCCCGAGGCAACAGCAAGCGCGCCGTTGCCTTCTTCGACCAGAACAAAGTGCGCGACGCCATGATCCGCGCCGACATCGACAAGGCGGTAGCCAACAGCGCCGATGTCATTCTGTTCAACATCGACAGCAAAGCTAGCTCCAACGACGCAGGTAACCCGATCCTCAACGTCTTCCTGCGCGTGTTCAACGAACACCAGGGTTTCAGCGGCGACCATCCGCACATCGCCCATATGGAACGCCACCTCACTCAGCGCGGTGTGTATGAGCAGTTCAAGCAAGCCTTCAACACAGCCACAGGCCTGGAGTGGGTCGATGAGCGTGACGGCTATCAGTTCTACCAGGACGACATCGAAAAGGCGCTTGCCAGTGCGCTAGGTCTCTCTGCCGAAGCCGCTCACAAGTGGTTCGAAGCCTCAGAGCAAACCTTCAGCGTGTCGGTGGAGAACTTCTGCAACTGGGTGAAGGAATACCTCGACACCCAGCCCGCCAAGCACCGCGTACTGTTCCTGGTCGACGAAGTGGGTCAGTTCATCGGCAGCGATACCCGACTGATGCTTACCCTGCAGACCATCACCGAAAATCTCGGCACCATCTGTAAAGGCCGCGCCTGGATCATCGTCACCTCCCAGGCTGATATGGATGCTGTGCTCGGCGAGTTGTCCTCCACCAAAGCCAATGACTTCTCCAAGATCGCCGGGCGTTTCAAAACCCGCCTCTCGCTTTCCAGCTCCAACACCGACGAAGTCATCCAGAAACGCCTTCTACGCAAGACAGAAGCTGCCGAGGCGGAACTGCGCGCGCTCTGGGAGCAGAAGGGCGACATCCTGCGCAACCAGATTACCTTCGATCGCTCGGGCCCAACGCTGAAGAATTACGACGGCCCGGACAGCTTCGTCGCCAACTACCCGTTCGCGCCTTACCACTTCCAACTGGTGCAAAAAGTCTTCGAGGAAATTCGCAAGGTCGGTGCCACCGGTGCTCACCTGGCCTATGGCGAACGCTCCATGCTCGATGCCTTCCAAATGGCCGCCCTGTCACTCAAGGACAAACCCTTGGGCGCATTGGTGCCCATGTACAGTTTTTACCGTGCGGTGGAAGGCTTCCTCGACACCGCCGTCAAGCGCACCATCGACCAGGCCAGTGAAAGTGAAGTGCTCGATGACTTCGACGTACAGATCCTGCGCACCCTGTTCATGATTCGCTATGTCGACTTGATCAAAGGCACGCTCGATAACCTGGTCACTCTGTCCATCGAAGAGGTCGACACCGACAAGCTTGCCCTGCGTCGCCGTCTTGAAGGCACCCTGCAGCGCCTGGAAAAGGAAAACCTGGTCATCCGCAATGGAGACGAGTTCGTCTTCCTCACCAACGAAGAGCGCGACATCACCCGTAAGATCAAGGCCACTGAAATCGCCTCCTCGGACGAGAACAAGGCGCTTGCCGAGCTCATCTACAAGGACCTACTCAAGGACAAGAACAAGTTCCGCTACAACCTGACCAAAACCGACTACAGCATCGGTCGTTTCCTCGATGGTCACAGCCTTGAAGGCCGCTACGAGCAGGATCTGCGCGTCGAGGTTATCTCCCCGCTAGACCCTGACTACGCCCTTTATGGCGAAGCCAGTTGCCTCAACAAGAGCAACGAAGCGCCAGCAGGCCTCGCACTGTTCAAACTCCCCGACAGCAGTGAGCTGTTCGGCGAGCTGCGCATTTGGCTCAAAACCAACAAATTTATTCGCCTCAACAACGATGACAACCAGCCCGATCTCAGCCGCATCCTGTCCGACCGTGGCCGTGAAAACCAAGAACGTAAAAAACGCCTGCGTCTGATGCTCGAAGCGCTGCTGGAGCGTGCTGAAATTTACGCCCTCGGCCAGCACCTCAAACTCAGCGGCAACAACATCCAGACCCGTTTCGACGAAGCCTGCCAATACCTGCTGGAGAACACTTACAACAAGCTTGGCTACCTGCGCGTCTTGCAACAGGAGCCCGAGCGCGAGCTGCATGCCGTACTGCACAGTGATGATATTGCCCAGCTTGGCCTCACCCTGGATGGGGAAGACGGCAACGCCCAGGCCATCAAGGAAGTCGAGCAATTCATAACCCTGCGCGCCTCCGGTAATGACCGCCTGCTGGTTGCCGACATCATCGAGCGCTTCAACAAGCGCCCCTTCGGCTGGCCCGATGGCGAAATCCTCCTGCTGATCGGCCGCCTCGCCGCCGCTGGGCGTATCTCCTTCCACGTTGCAGGCCCAAGCCTCGCGCTGCCGGATGCTTTCGAGTACCTGACCAACAGCCGCAAGCGGCGAGAAATCTCGGTGCAGAAGAAGCGCCAGACCGATGAGGTATTGCTCAAGAAAGTCCGCAATCTCAGTCAGGATCTATTCAACGCCATAGGCCCGGCCGGTGAGAAAGAGCTCTATGCCTTCTACCGCAGCCGCCTGGAAACCTGGCTCTCCGAACTCAAGAGCTACAAGAGCAAGGTTGATGTCGGTCGCTTCCCAGGCAAAAGCACAATCGAGAAGTCTCTACTGACCCTGCAGCGTCTGCTGGGCAACAGCGATAGCGTCGATTTCTTCAAGGAGGTGGTCGACAACTCGAACGATTACCTCGACCTCGAAGAGGACTACCGTGACCTCAACGAGTTCTTCACCAACCAGTTGCACAGCTGGCAGCAGCTGCAACAGGCATTGCGCCGCTTTGATAAAAACCGCAATGCCCTGGAGAAAAACGACAGCGCCCGCAAGGCTCTGGCCGAACTGCAGGCCATCGAAAGCCACGCCAGTCCCTACAACCAGCTACACAAGGTCTCTGGCCTGGTGGAAACCGTTGAGGCTGTCAACGTCAGCATTCTCACGGAACAGCGCGAGCAGGCGCTGGTAGCGATTGACCAGAAGATCGCCCTGCTGCAGGCCGAAATCGCCAAGAGCGGCATCGAAAGCCCTGAGCTAAGCAATCGCCTGCTGCGTCCGCTCCAGCTGCTTAAAGCCGAAGCCGAGACTGAAACCAGCCTGGCCCACATCTACCAACTGGAAAGCCAAACCGCCGAAGAACGCCTGCAAGACGGCATCTTCGAGCTGGAGCGCGCCATTCAATCCGAGGTGGATCGCCAGCAAAAGCTGCAGCAGCAAGCTGACAAAGCAGCACAGCAAGCTGCCCAGGGCAGCAACCAGATTAAGGAAGAGCGCACACCACCTCTCGTTCCGGTCAAGCCGGTCGCCCCACCCAAGCCAGTAGTCGAAATCGCGGCTACCAGTGTTTTCAACAAGCTGGGTAATGGCGTTTACCTAGAAAGTCAGAGCGATGTGGAGCGCTTCGTCGAGGCGCTAAAGGCTGAGCTTGTAGCAGCCATCCAGCAGGAGAAACGTATCAGGATTCGTTAAACCGGCAACTGCACAAAAAAAATGCTAATAATGCCAATCTGCGCAATAAAAACAGGATTCGCACAAATTTTCCTTAGCGCAACACGGTATTCAAGAAGGAACTGAGCCATGCAACCGGTCGGGTACAACCGCCTGCTTCAGGAGTCGACAGTCAAGACGCTGCCACCGGCGCGCCTGGCGGAAGTCCGTGCGGTCACCCGCAAGGAAGTCATCGGCCAAACCTTGGCAGTACCCGCCAGCATGGCACCGGCCGCCGACGATCTGCTCGGCCATATCCTCTTCGCCCTCAAGCACGAGGGCGTTGAGCTGGCCATCCTGGCCCAGTGCCTGCCGCTGATTACTGAACCAGAGCTACGCGCCGCTATCGAGGCCAGCCCCACCAGCCAGTACCTGCGTAAAGCGGCGTACTTGTGGGAGCACTTCACCGGTCAGTGCATCCAGCATCAGGCAGGCAACCTGCGCACCGCCTACGTGCCGCTGTTTGACCCTGCTCAGTACATCACAGTTGCAGGGGCGAAGAACAACCGTTGGCGCGTGCTGTTCAACGGCATCGGCAACCTCGACTACTGCATCACCCTACGCCGTACCGATGCGCTGCAGACGCTGCTGGATCGCAACCTGCTGCAACAGGCCACCGCGTTCAGTGAATCGCTACCGCGTGACATCCTCAACCGCGCCCTGGCGTGGGCCTACCTGCACGAAACCCGCGACTCCTACGCCATTGAGAACGAAACCCCCAGCCAAGACAAAGCCGGCCGTTTCGTTGACTTGCTCAAGCAGGCCCACCAGCCTCGCCAGCTGGATGAAGACTATTTCGTCGAGCTGCAAAACGCCGTCATCAGTAACCCCTATGCCCAGGCGGCTGCATTTCGTCATCAGCAGAACTACCTCAGCAACGGCCTGCGCGGCGCACTCGGCGTTACCTATCTACCGCCACCGCCCGAACTCGGCCGTGAGCTGATGGAGCAGCTGATTCAGCTGGCCAACCAGCCGCCCCAAGACCTCGACCCGCTGCTGTTGGCCAGCATTGTCTCCTTTGGTTTTGTGTTTATTCACCCCTTTATGGATGGCAACGGCCGCCTGTCACGCTTTCTCTTCCATCAGGTGCTCTGCCAGCGCGGGGCACTGAAGCACGGCCTGCTGCTGCCGGTATCCGTAGCCCTGCGTCAGAACGAGGCCGACTACCTGGCTACCCTGCAGGCGTTCTCCGAACCCGCGCGGCGTTTCTGGGACGTGACCTTTATCGACGAGGGCCAGTTCGCCTTCGACTTCACCGGCCACGAAGCGCTTTACCGTTACTGGGATGGCACCGCCTGCGCCGAATTTATGCTGCGCGCCACCGAGCAGGCGCTCGAACGACACCTCAAGGAAGAAACCCAGTTTCTCAATCGCTACGACGCCATCTACCGCCGTATTGATCAGCAATTTGACATCCCCAGCAGCACCCTCGCGCGGCTGGTGATGTTCTGCCTCGACCAAAACGGCACGCTCTCGCAAAACCGCCGTAAGCAATACCTGCATCAGGTGCCGGAAGCCGTCTTCGACGCCCTGGAATCCGCCTGGCGTGAGGTCATCAACAATGGCTAACACCGCACAGCATCTGCGTGCCAATCAGGCAATTGGCCGCGACCGAATCAGGCAATCAGCCGCCAGCCGCCAGCCGGCCACTCGAACAGCGGCCCGCCCAAACACCATTCAGCGCACTGCATAGCAGCCCTATTCAGGACACCCCATGAACACCAGCCACATCAAAAGCTACGCCCCCAAGGCCCGTACCGCCTTTATCGCCGCCATGACCAAGCGCGCGGCGCTGTTTGGCATTCGCGAATCCAGCATCCCCGCCATGGGCATTGCGCCCGTGGAGCAAAAGGGCGATCTGGTCCTGATCGGCGACCGCGCCTTGCCGGCCAGCGTCATTCGCCCGCGCGCCGCATTGGTGAAAAAGGTCGAGCAACTGGGCTTTGCCCAGGCCATGGAACAGGCCGCCTACAGCTGGTTCAACCGCCTGTGCGCCATCCGTTATATGGAGCTGCAGGACTACCTCGACCACGGCCGCCGCGTGCTCAGCGCCGCCGATGGCAGCGCGGGCACCCCGCAAATTCTGGAAGACTGTTTAGAGATCGACCTGCCGGGCCTCGATAAACAGCTGATTACCGAGCTCAAGCTCGACGGCAACAAAGACGAAGAACTCTACCGCGAACTGCTGCTGGCCCAGTGTCACGCCCTGCACCAGGCCATGCCGTTTCTCTTCGAGGCGGTGGATGACGCCACCGAGCTGCTGCTGCCCGACAACCTGACCAAAACCGACTCGCTGATCCGCGAGCTGGTCAGCGCCATTCCAGAAGAAGACTGGGCCAATATCGAGATCATCGGCTGGCTCTACCAGTTCTACATCTCCGAGAAGAAGGACCAGGTCATCGGCAAGGTGGTAAAAAGCGAGGACATTCCCGCCGCCACCCAGCTGTTCACGCCCAACTGGATCGTCAAGTACATGGTGCAGAACTCCCTGGGCGCGCAGTGGCTGGCGACCTACCCGGACTCGCCGCTCAAAGCGCAGATGGAGTACTACATCGAGCCCGCCGAGCAGACCGCCGAGGTCAACGCCCAGCTCGCCGCCATCACCCCGGAAAGCCTCAACCCAGAAGCACTGACCCTGATCGACCCGGCCAGCGGCTCCGGGCACATCCTGGTGGAAGGCTATGACCTATTCAAAGCCATTTACCTGGAGCGCGGCTACCGGCAGCGCGACGTGGCTCAGCTGATCCTGGAGAAGAACCTGTTTGGCCTCGACATCGACGGCCGCGCCACACAGCTGACTGGCTTTGCCCTCATGATGAAAGGCAGAGCGGATGACCGCCGCCTCTTCGAGCGCGGGATAAAGCTCAATGTCATGGCGCTGGTGGACAGTGCAGGGTTCGATCCTGAGGTATTGGCTAACGGTTTAAAGCTGGCGGATTACGGGTTGCAGCTGGGCGATCTAAACGAGCTGAAGCGTTTGTTTGAGCACGCCACGACCTTTGGGTCGTTGATTCAGGTGCCAGAGGGGCTAGCGAAGAAGCTACTAGGGCTGAAGCAGCTTTGCGAAGCAACCAGTCTCGATCTGTTTGTGACGGAATCGTTCAAGCGCCTAGGACCGTTGGTTCATCAGGCAGAGCTGCTCGCAGCGCAGTACGACGCGGTAGTGATGAATCCGCCGTACATGGGCAGTAGTGGGATGAACAGCCCCCTGAAAAAGTACGCCAAGGACAAATTCCCCGAAGCGAAGGAAAACCTGTTCGCTTGTTTCATTGAGCGATGCTGCCTGCTGGCAAAAGATACCGGACAGAGCGCTTTGGTGACGATGCACAACTGGATGTTCCTATCTTCATTCCAGAAGATGCGCGAGCGCTTGCTGAGGATGAAAACGATCACAACGATGGCTCATCTCGGGGCAGGCGCCTTTGGGAGCATCTCGGGGGAGGTCGTTCAGGCAGCAACCTTTGTGTTGAAGAACGCTCCACCGCGGGGCTATCGGCCAGTCTTCTTCCGGTTACTGGATGGCGGCGAGGAAAGAAAACGAACAGCTCTTCGTCTTGGCGAGAACCGCTTCGCCGAGGCAGCGCAGAGCGAGTTCGAAAAGATCCCCGGAAGCCCGATTGCCTACTGGGTGACTGCGAAAGTACGAGAGTCTTTCGTGGAATTCCCTGCTGCTTCAGCGTCACTTGATCCAAGGGAAGGGCTGGCCACCGGCAACAACGACCGATACGTCCGCTGCTGGCCAGAAGTGTCTATTGAAGAAATCGGGCTTGGTTGTGAAGACCGCACTGCAGCAAAGGAAACAGGCAGGCGCTGGTTTCCATATAACAAGGGGGGGGAGCTTCGGAAGTGGGCTGGCAACATTTGGTTCTTGGTGGACTGGTTAGACGATGGCGAAGAGCTCCAAACGAAGCTACATCCATCGGGAGCCCGGGTCTGGGCCCATAACTTCAATCTAGATTTCATCTTCCGTCCGTTCCTAACCTGGTCTGACATAACGTCGAAGGGGCTTTCAGTTCGCCTCTACCCTGCAGGCTTCCTATTTGACGCCACGGGCCTATCCGCGTTTGCTAAGGACGGCGCGTTTGGGGGCGCGATTGAGCGAGCGACCGCTTTGGGAAACTCACATCTTGGTACGATGTTCGCCCAGATTCTTAATCCAACCCTGCACTTCAAATCTGGCAACTTCGGTGTTCTCCCTGTCAACGAGACGCTGGATTTGTCAGCATCGGTTCGGCAAGCAGTTGCTGTCGCGACTAAGGACTGGGATGCATATGAACGCTCCTGGGACTTCAAATCTCTCCCGCTCCTGTCGGCCACCTTCGACTCCACGCGTAACCTTGAAGGCAGCTACACCGCATGGATCACCCAAAACCGCGCCACCATCGCCGAGATGCAGCGGCTCGAAGAGGAGAACAACCGACTCTTTATCGACGCCTATGGCCTAGCGGATGAGCTCACCCCAGACGTGCCCATCGAGCAGATCACTCTCACAGTCAACCCGGCCTACCGCTACGGCGGCAAGCTGAGTGAAGCCGAGCTGTGGACGCGTTTTCGCGAGGACAGCATGCAGGAACTGGTGTCCTACGCCATCGGCTGCATGCTCGGTCGCTACAGCCTCGATGAGCCCGGCCTGATCTACGCCCATAGCGGCAACCAGGGCTTCGACCCCAGCCGCTACACCCGCTTCCCGGCCGATGCCGACGGCATCCTGCCGCTCACCGATAAAGAGTGGTTTGCCGACGATGCGGCCAACCGCCTGATCGAGTTTATTTCAGTGGCTTGGGATAAGGCCCACCTCGAAGCCAACCTGCGCTTTCTCGCCGATAGCCTTTCGCCGAAAAAGACCGAGTCCAGCCGCGACACCCTGCGCCGCTACCTCTGCGACAACTTTTTCAAAGACCACCTGCAAACCTACAAAAAACGCCCGATCTACTGGCTATTCAGCAGCGGCAAACAAAAAGCCTTCCAGTGCCTGGTCTACCTGCACCGCTACAACGAAGGCACCCTGGCACGCATGCGCACCGAATACGTCATCCCCCTCAGCGCCAAACTGAGCAGCTACGCCGCCAAACTGGAAAAAGACATCGAAGCCAGCAACAGCACCGCCGAAAAGAAAGCCCTGGAAAAGCAGCTTTCAACCCTGCACAACCAACAAGCCGAACTCGCCACCTTCGACGAAAAACTCCGCCACCACGCCGACCAACGCATCAGCCTGGATCTGGATGACGGAGTGAAGGTCAACTACGGCAAGTTTGGCGACTTGTTGGCCGAGGTGAAGGCAGTGACGGGTGATAAGGCTGAGTGATATGGAATTTCGCGGGACCCTTTAGAAAAGGGTTCCGTTCACATGGATGAAGTGGGGAAACAACGATGCCAACTATTGGCTGGATAGAAGAAACCGGATTGGATCGGTACTGGGAAACTGGGAGCCCACTTGACTATTCATCCGTGCCCGACAGCTACCCATGCCGCCACTGCGAATTGATCTTTGATTCCATTGCTCAGCGCGAGAGGCACGAGGTCGTGCATCCGATACAGAACCCTACCCTGTATTTTCAGGATCGGGATATTGCCGGCAAGCAACTGCGGATCATCGCGCCACTCAAGCCCGGTGACCTAGGTGCGCGCAATGTTGATGCACTGACCATCAACGGTGCTGAAAACCAGTCGGTTGACGATCTATTTGAGTGCATACAGGCGGTGCAGAAGGGCTACATCGATGTGAGTTATGGCAGCTCGGCTTTGCAGAAAAACTTGAAAATCGAGGTATGCATTGCCGACAAGCAGGAACTGCATAAGGTCGACCAGGCATTCGCACTGCATTTCTCCAAGGACGACTTCACCAGTAGTGATATTGCTGCATTTATCGACAATGTGAAGCAGTACAGCACGGTGATCGAGTACACCAACGGACTGGTGCGCTACCTGCACGGTGTGATGGCCAAGGATCGACGTTCGGATAGCATGCCATTTGAAGACTTTGATACTCGCTTCAACCAGGCTGTGCAGTCGCTGCAGGATTACCGTACAGGCCTTTGCATGGGTGTAAGGGCCGTGATTCGCTTTAATCGGAATGACTTCAGTAGCCTGCAAGGCTGCGGCTTGCCGGAAATAGAAGCTGCCATGCAGTTCTTCAGGGGCGAGCCCTATACGGTACCAGTGCATGTCGGCAGTAGCGTCAGAATGCCGGTGGACTTCTCAACAGAGTTCATTCTCAAGGAGCTACTGGATAGCTTTCAGCAAGCTTCGCTGCAGGATATGGAGCAGCAGATTGCGGCGCTATCGGCGAACAATCTGTCGCTGCAGGATAGAAGCAAGTTCGACTACATCTGTTACAGAAAGGCAGTTGCGCAAGATGATGTTTCTGCGATCGATAAATACCGGAAAAAACTCAAAATTGACGATGTGTTTCATACGCTTATTGGGGAGCAATGACAGATGACTGGCATTGAGCATGAAATCGCCGAACCCAAATCGGGCGATGCTAAAAAGCCCAAGCAGAGCAAGGCCGAGCCAAAATCTGTTGAGCAAATACTCACAGAGGCTTTTGCAATAACCATGGACAAAGATAAGAACATCAAGCCGGCAAGTATCACCAAGGCCGACCTGAAGTCGTTGATGACCTATCCGCAGGATACGCGCCTGAGCAGTGAACTTGCCGAGAGCATTACTGCTGCTGCCTGCAAGACGGATCCGGAGCTCAAAGTTCTTTCACTCATCACGCTGGCAGCCTTCAAGTGTCAGCGTGATGGGCTACGCCATCAGCTGATGGCCTTCTGTGTGCGCCTGGCCAGTTCACTTTGGATTCAGCGTCATCGCGGGTCATTAGACCTATACCGGGACATCATGGAGGCCGACAAGGGTCTGGACAGCAGTCCGCTGACCTTCCTGAGTAACGCCATCACAGAGCAATACCGAAAGCGGATTGACTCGGTTGGACGACAGGCCAGTGAAGCGCCAAGCCCGAGCACAAGTAATGCCGAGGCAAATGAATCTACCGCATTGGATGTATTGTCCAAGAAAGAGCTGGCGGCACAGAGAAACAATATTCTGCTCATTGGCGCTCTGTGGCTGATGGCCCAAGGTAAGACGGATCTCAACGCCGCTATCGAGTTCTTCTCGGGCCTGCTGAATGAGCAAACCTCGCCCACCCAGAGCCCGCGTGCGGTTGCAGTTTTTCTTGCGGAGCAATATGCCAATCAGGACAGCCTGCTGGCCGACACCATCGATTACTTCAAGAAACAGTTCACGGAGCTGGCAGGCCAGCAAAAATTCTTGCAGTCGAAACATAACGCGCAAGAGGTTGAGCTTAAGGCTTTGCAAACCAAGGTCATGACGCAGATCACTGCGATCGCTGACAAGGATCAGCAAATTGCTCGACTAATGGCTGAAGTCGAGCAGCTGAAGCTGGCACAGCATGAGCAGCAGCTGGATGAGCGGGCTACACGAACACATCTGCGTGACAACGCTGGGCAGGCCAAGGCCAAGGCATTCAATCTTCTTACTGAGGATGTGCTTGAGCCGCTGAAGCTCTCCCTGGCAGCCTTGCAGCGTGAAAAACCCAAAACAGAAGTTGCCGTGCATCAAATCGAATTGGCAGTGGAAAGTATTGAAAGGGATATCAAATGGTTCAGCGAGTAGGCATTGACTTCGGCACCACAAATAGTCTCATTTCAGTAATTACCCGAGCGGGTCTAGCAAAGTGTTTCGACGATACCGGGCGTCCACATCCTTCAGTTGTGCGCTATGAAGGCGAAAAGGTTATCTGCGGGAAAAAGGCACGGGACAAGCTTGAGAAGCTGGTTATTGGTGTGCTGGGTAACACGGTGCGCGGCCCGAAAAAGCTGCTGGGTAGCGAGCATATCAACGTTGATGGCCGGATCATGACGCCGGTCGAGGTCATTGCCGATTACATCAAATACCTAGTGGCTGATGCTGACGATAGCGATATTGATCAGATTGCAGATCTGACACGTGCCGTAGTGACCATTCCGGTGGCTCTGGACGGACGGGGCAGGCAAACATTGCGCGAAGCAATGCTCAATGCCGGCGTATACGTTGAAACCTTCGTGCACGAGCCATTGGCAGCGCTTTATGGCTATTTCAAAGACCAGCCGAATACTCGAGACGTTCTTGCGTACTACGACGGCAAGATGGTTTTGGTTTTTGATTGGGGTGGCGGCACGCTGGACCTTACGCTATGCAAGATAGTCAATGGCTCCATCGTTCAGGTGCTCAACCGCGGCAACAATCTGGTCGGTGGTGATTATCTGGATGACGCCATTCTCAGTCATGTGACTGACGAGCATGCGCGCAAGTTTGGCTTGAGCGCTGAAAGCAAGCTAACGACCAATCCCGGCATGCGCGCGAAGCTGATCACTCAGTGCGAGCAGGCAAAAATCACGCTATCAACCCGCGACAAGACCAATATATTTCTACCCAATTATTTTCAGGGTACTGATGAAGAATCTGAAATTGATATCTGGTTGACCAGAGAGACTCTGGAAAGTATTTGCAACCGTCTGATCAATCAGGGCATCGACGAAATCGACAGTCTGCTGGACAAGGCCGATGTAGACCCACAGACGCTTGCGCTATGCCTTGCGACCGGCGGCATGGTCAATATGCCGGTGATAAAAAACAAGCTAACTGAAAAATTTGGTGTTTCCGCACTGCATATTTCCGAGAAGGGTGACCGGATTATTTCCGAAGGTGCAGCCTGGATCGCGCACGACAATCTTGAGCTGGCCCTGGCAAAACCGTTTGAACTGGCTGAAGCGAGAAACTCGTTGCTCACAGTGATTCATGAGGGCACCCGCTTGCCACAGAGGGGCGAGTCAATCCAAAAACAGCAATCCATGTATTGCTCTGATCCTCGCGATGGCAAAGCCATTTTCACCTTCAAGCGCCCACAGATGGTTCAGAAGTCAGCTGCGGCTGATCCGCGCACCAACTATGGCAGCCTGGTGGTTGAAGTGAATCCAGACTTCCCCCCACTTGAGGAGCGGATTGAGCTTACGATAACCATCGATGACAACCTGATTTTGCATGCCCGGGCGATGGCCGAAGACTTCAGGGAACCTGCAGTAGAGGAATACTACGATCTGGAATTTTCGTTAGTGGTTAAAAAGGCGGCGGATGACTCAATCGAAAAAAAAAACCGCTTAAGGCAGGCAGTTAAAAAAAGCGGACCGGCACAATTATTCGTGCGGGCCAACGTCACGAACGATAAGGATCGCTGGGACACCGTGCCGGGTGAGTTACTCAAAGAATACAACGCCAAATATGTCTATCTGCAGAAGCCTATGACCAGAGTGCAAAACGAAGAGGACGTCCGCTATCAGCCTTGTTCTGGATGTGGTGCGAAATGGAGGAAAAACTGTTGCACTGCTGGATCTTTTACGGGATAGAAAAACTCCTAATAGGACGGGCCTCGCACTCCGCCAGAAAGCTGAGCCAGCCATCTTCGACTCTTGCCCGGGATTAGAGCGTGAAGGTGACATGGCTAGTTTGGCGAGCGGCTGGCTGAAGTGAAGGCTGTAACCGGTGACAAGTCGAGCGACTGAAGCGCTCAACCATCGCATAGGGAGTATCAACGGTGGCATTAAAAGCATTCCGTGGCAGGCCTTTCGACCATACCCACGAGAACCGGGCCTTCAACGACCTGTTTGACGCGCTGCAACAGCATTGCATAGCCACTGAGCAGGACTGGTACCTGCTCGGTAACTTCTTTGTGGGCAGCCGCGAACTGGATGCGATGGTGATCAAGCCCAACGCGCTGATCATCATCGACTTCAAAGAATTCAGCGGAGCCCTGCATTTTTCCGAAGAAGGTCCATGGCTGATCAGTAGCGCCGAAACGGGCGACAGCGTGACGGTTAAGGGTGGCGCGAGTATCAATCCGCTGCGCCAGCTACGCCTCAACAAAAGTGCCATGCTCGACTTCCTGAGCCGCAACCTGGCGGAGCTGAACCCGGTATGCAACTGGCGGCACACGGCCGCACTGGTAGCCTTTCAGGGTAAGGTCGAGTTCGATCGGCAACAGCTGCCGGGGTCTATCAAGCCCTGGTTCCATATCAGCGATACGCGATCCGTCGTCAGGGATCTTGACGCTATTGTCAGCAGGGAAATCAGGCTCTCGCCCGAAAATATTGAAGATATCGTCGGCAAACTTGGGCTTGAGGTTTTTGTACCTTCCGGCATACCCACAACTAGAGAGCTGGGACATCCGCCAATACGTGAAAATGCCGTCTGCCGATTGACCACTCGGCAAGACGAGGCACTGCATGACTTTCGCAGCTGGCTGCAGAACGGCACTGGGGTATTTCGCGTCACAGGCATGGCTTCGACCGGAAAGCGCTTCCTGTTTCCTCGTCTGGTGGAGGCAATCGATGAAGCCGGACGGGAACTGTTGCTGCTGACGCCTAGTGTGCGGATCTCCTCGACTTACCAGCATCCTCTGGCGCAGCCGACCTCTATCTATAGTTGGTTGTATACCCATCAGCCCAAGCGCTTCGAGAAGCAGGACGACCGCCAGATCGGCATTCACGAGATCAGGGACGAGCTGTTTTTAGAGGGTAGGATTCCGGTTCTGGTGGATGCTCATCTGTTGAGCGATGAAGAGTTTGAGGTCGGTGACAGGCGCTATGGGTCTGGCCGACTGCTGCATGATTTTCTTTCAGTCATCGCCAAAACCAAGACGCCCTTTGTGATCATCGGTGACCCATATCAGATGCCCAGAGGCTCCCTGCAACGCAGCCTAGTCAGTGGCACCATGCTGGAGAAGTTGGGACTGGCAGTTGATCACTGCGCGCTGACCGAGCAGATCGTCATGGATGAAGACGATGCACTCAAACACATGCAGGCGCACCTAGCCGACAGCCTGAACAAGAACTGCTTTAACAGGCTGCCACACCTCTCGGGTAAGCGCCTTGAAATTCTCGATGCCGGAAATTCCAGGAGCTGGACGCCAGATGTCAGCAATGTCCGAGCCGAGTCCATTCTGATCTGCGCCACCCATGAGCAGAACAGCAAGCTCAATGCGGCGGTAAAAAGCAGGGTTCTGGGGCACGCCAGCCCAACACGACTGGCTGCTGGTGACCGAATCGACTTCTACAACCGCACACCCATCCTTGCATCGACTGAGGGATCTTTGAGCCTTGAGGCGCTGCGCTGGGTTAGCTCCGGCGAGATTGCGCTGGTCGATTCGGTTGACGATACTGTTGAAACCCACTTTGTCGAGCTGCGTGGCCGTAAGGAAGCCATCCGCTTGTGCTTCCAGTGCGCCAGTTGCCGTCTACCTGGCTTGGGTGAAGTAGGCTTCCGCTATCTGGTGGACTACTTCGAGGCCGATCGTCCGGAGCTGGCCAGCGAGCAATACCTGGCATTGCAGGTATTGGCCCGGCAGCTGGCCAGACCATTACTGCAGCCGCTGAAAGCCAGGCTTCCGGATAAGCAAAGTACGGACTACAAGGAGGCAAGAACCGAGTACGACCGGCTCGAATATCAGATCCTGCAGAGTCAAGGCTATCTATCCGCCGCACTCATTCGCCCTGCACATGCGATGACGCTGCATCGTGCTCAGGGCAGACGCTGGCCCAGTGTCTGGGTCAACGCGGCGCGCAGTGCCTCGAGTACAACGGCCAATAACGCTGACTATTTCCGTTGGTTGTACACAGCAACCGTGCTGGCAGATGAGCAATGCGTCATTCGTCAGATGCCTGCTCTCACTCCGCTGAGTAACGCCTGTATAAGCCGCGCCCATGACTTGAAAATAGCCCCCCTTCCACTTAGGCAGGGCCTGTTCTACGACACAACCAGGCAGCCTACGGAGCAGGAAGCCTTGCTGAGCACCCCGTCAGGGTTCTCCAACATGGCGCTACTTCCTCTCTTCCTGACATTGCATGAGCGGCTTTCAGACTCCAACTGGAGCATTGCGGACTGGAGCGAGCATAGCTACCAGGTCGTTATGGGGCTTACCGACCGGCAATCGATGGCCAGCGTGCGGCTTAGGTTGCATTACGACAAGAAGTTTGCCGTCAGCAATCTGGTTTTTGCCGATGGCAGCCAGCCTGAGCAGGATGCAATCAGCACTCTGTTGTGCCAGCCATTCAGGCCGCAGAGTGAAACCCTGGCGCAAGCACTCGAAGCCTTTAAGGAGCAGATCAGCACGCTGGGCTTTAGCCTGGTGGAGGCCAAGGAGTCGAACTATCGACTGCAACTGACGCTGGCCATTGACGATGAAGCCGTCGAGACTCAGGTAGATTGCGACAAGGAAGGGATGATCAGCTCGGTGCGTATTCTGAAAGCATCTTCCGAGGAAGTAATTAATCGTCTGGAAGAGGCTTTGGTGTTCTCGGCATGAGTGTTTTTGATGAAATTCGAGAACATAAATCACGCCATGACTTGGAAGGTGCCTGGCAGGCCGGCTTTAAAGTCCTGGAAGTTGAGCCCAACAATGAGTTCCTGAAAACCTCACTGTTCTGGGTGAATTACGCAGCGCTCAAACCTTTGCTCGAGCCCATCAAATCCCGTGAAAACAAGGCTCCTTTACCTCACGAGCAGGCGAAGATCGACCTGTGGGCCTCACGCATCGCCACTCTTCAGCTAGCGCTTCCCAGTGAAAACATCGATTTCAGGCTATGGAATCTGTTTGGCGAAACTGGGAAGTTCTGCGAGCCACTCTGCACATTTATCTTGCACAGTGGCAGCAAGCTTTTTACGCCAGGTGATCACCAGCCATTCGTTTCGGAGAAAGGTGAGTCCCCCAGCGTGGTCATGAAGCTGGCCCGTATGGTCGCCGCCGGCTTTCTCGTAAATGGTGCTAGCAGCCTACTGCCTGCAAATCGAGTCACTGGGTTTCTGAAGTATGCAGAGGCCCATACGGAGGATTCGTCAGAGCGCAAAGTGTGGCTTGAGTGGGACAAGGCACGAATATATTTCACAGTAGGTGAATTCTCCCGCGCCAGAGACTCCTACCTGGCCGTGCTGAAAAAGAAGCGTCGAGAGCCGTGGGCTTGGTTCGGCCTGGCCAAGACCTACGCGGCCGAGCCGGAAAAGGCGATCTGCCTGATCGCCTCCGGCCTGACCTATGCCCATGATCCAAAGTTCAGCATTCCGGGGCTGGTCGAACTTGCCGAGCGCCTCGCGGAAACAGGGGCTTACGAGAACGCCTCAAAAGCCCTAGTCAAACTGGTGGCAATCTATAGTCAGAACAGTTGGACGCCCAAGGACAATATCGTAAAGCTGACATCCTACTCATGGTTTGACGCTGCGATTGATATCAGTGATTTTGATGCCGTGGTGAAGAGGCTCGCGGAGAACGCCAGCCTCTATACCATCTCCAGGCCGGGCTACTTCCAGGGCGTACTGCAGTCCGTGCACGCTTCCAACAAAGGGGCGAACATTTACATCGCGAGAGATCTTGTCATCTCTGCGCGCAAGGCCGTTTTCCCGGGACGGCAAATACCACCACTGGGAACCTTCGTGAAGGTTCTCTGCGATATGGACGCAGAGGAAAAGGAGGTTATTGCCGCAGAAATCGTTCAGGAATTCAGCTGCGACGACATCCGCGCCTTCAGTGGCCCGCTGACAGTTAGTGAAAAAGGCTTCGGATTTGTAAACAGAGAGATCTTTCTTCCGGCAGCACTGATATCTGGTATTCAGCCTGATGCTCAAGTGGCAGGAATGGCAGTCATGTCATTCGACAAGGTCAAAAATAAATATAGCTGGAAGGCAGTTACCGCGACATGTCCATAACCCCCTTTCAACTTGACGTCCAGCTAGGCTCTGTCTGTGTGCACATACTACGGAACAGGCCTGGCGGCTTGCTGCAGCGGAAGAGCGGTCACACTCACTGCGCCTGCGTCGCATCAACCGCGATCGCATTGATCTCTGATTGCTAGCGACTGAGGGCCACACTTATCCAGGATTTTATCCCCACTCAGGGGTAACCGGGCTGGAAAGGTCCGGGGGAAACCGGTACCGAACTGGAGTCCACGACTGTTCCGATCAGCTATCCTCGTCAATAAACCAAGCATAGAAGCGATAGCCCGCCCAGATCGCAACAGCATTGGTCAGTAGTGTTAGCCATGGATATATGCCTTCGATACCGGCCAGCCATTGCAGCTTGAACAGCAGCGCCCCCACCATGACGCATGCAAGGACTCCCAGGCCGAACCCTATGAGCCAGAAAACTCGCTCATGAAAGCTTGGATTGCCACCGTGCCAGTTATCACTCAGACAGAACGGGCAATGACTGCTGGTGGGCGAGTACCCTAACAAACTTCGACTATAAGTCGTACGTGGCACCATGATTTTTCCGCAACAATGACAGGCAACAGTCGAGTGACGCATAACATCTCCTGGTAGGGATTGGACTATGCGATTCAAGATTGCAAAGGCTCAGATAAACCCAAGCGATACCAAAAACCCACCAAAGCTCTGTGCAAATGCCGACTTCCCCGGCAGGTAGAACGGGCTACATCGCAAGGAAATGCAATGAATAATTTGGCGGTTTTGCCTACCCCCAGCAATGTGTTTTGGGCATTGCTAACCGCTACCGGTTATCGCCCATTGCTGGAGGGCAAAGGATTGGGTCGCTGATCACGCATTCGCACCGGCCATGCTATGCAACTCTTCCGGTAAACTGCTGCCAGCCCCTATGGGGAATCTTTATTCGCGCGCCCAAGGAATTCCTGGATGGACTCAAAGCAGCTGACCCAAGGCCTGCACCAGGCTTTTTTCGCTGAAAACCATCGAATCGTCTTCTGGTATGACCCCGAGCAAAACTTTGCCGATGCACTGAACGAGCTCGACTTGCCTGATGTGCAGGTGCTGAACATGCAGGGCAAGTCGACCTTTGGCACTAAGTTGCAGCTGGAGCTTGCAGATACCCAGGGTAAATACCTGCTCTATTTCCCCTGTGCCGAGCCTGACGCGGAAGATGACTGGCTGCTTGATATAAAACTGTTCTCACGTAGCTTTTATGCAGACCGGGTGTCGATGATTTTTAACGAGTTGGGTTTGCAGCAAGTGAGCCTGCGTGAGCATCTATCTCGTAGAGAAAGCTTCCTCAAAAGTACCGCGCGGGTTTCTGCGCTCAAGCGCCTTATCCAATCAAATGCGACTGCCGAAGAGTTGGACCAGGCCATGATTGCGGTGCTTCTGGGGTCTGCGGCGTGCGATATCACCACCTTGCTTTGCACGTTGGCGGATCAGGTCGTTCGGGATGATCTCGGTCTTGAGAGCAATCCAGGAGTTATCGACGAGTTGTATCAGCATGAGCTGATGCCAGCGTTACTGCAGGCACTACGTGACGAGGTGGGTTACCCGGCCAGTGCTGAAGAAATAAGTGGTGAGAAGCCATTCAGCTTTGGGCATTTTCTGATTCGCCTTTTGGCAACCGGCTTCTGTGAAAGCATTTCTGAGATCCCTGACTGGGCTTCTGCAATCGCAATCCCGTCAGCCAGCGCCCGGGCCACATCTCGCGCCCTGCTATCGCGCTGGCGAGACAGCTCTCGATTTTACAAAAGCTATGACGTTGTATCTTCCTGGGTGGGAGAGGCATTGCGCATCTCCGACAAGCTTGGCGAGTTCTCGCTGGAAACCCTGGCCAATATCGCCACCTTCGAGGCAGTCGAGCGTCAGATCATTATCGATCTGACCCAAGCTATCCCTAGCGCCGCTCCAAGCGACCTTCAGGTGTTTTCTCGAATCATCGGCGAGCGCCTGGACAACTACTGGGCATCCCGACACAAGGACGACGATATACGTCGTAAGTATCGACTGCTCTACAGTGCCCTTGCCGCAGCCATCGAGTTATTCGGTCTACGCCTGCAGTTTGGTGCCGGCTTTCATTACGCCGGCACGGAGGCTCTCTACAAGGCTTACGAGGGTGAGTTGTACCGCTTTGATAGCGCATATAGACGCTATGTGGCGGCGTCGCAACGTGCTCGTGTGGAACTGTTGAAAAAGCTCGATGAAGCCGTTGAGCACTGCTACGCCTACTGGTACCTGGATCAATTAGGCCGCAACTGGGGTGACTGCGTAGAAGCCGAACAACGCCTGGCACATTGGAATATTGCCGGTGTGCCCAGCCAGCAGAATTTCTACGAGCGTTGGGTACAACCGCAGTTCGAGAAGCACCGAAGTAAGCGTGTAGTCGTGATCATCAGTGATGCTTTCCGCTACGAGGCCGCAGTCGAGCTACGCGAGCGCATCAATGAAAAACGCTACAGCGAGGCAACCCTGTCCAGCCAATTGGGCGTTCTACCCAGCTATACGACCCTGGGTATGGCCTCCCTCCTCCCACACCAGAAACTTGAATACCGAGAGAGTGCCGCCGATACAGTTTTTGTCGATGGCCAGTCCACCGCCGGCACCGTACAGCGAGACAAGATCCTCGCTCAGTACCAGGGTATCGCCGTAACAGCTGATGAGGTTAAGGCCTGGTCGCGCGACGAAGGTCGCGAAAGGCTCAAGGATAAACAGTTGGTTTACGTCTACCACAATGTGATCGACGACCGCAGTGACAGCGGTGGTCCGTCAGAGTCAGATACCTTCCAGCATGTGGAAGTGGCCATCGAAGAGCTGACCGAGCTGACCCGCAAGATTCTCATGCACTTCAACACCAGCACGGTGGTCGTCACTGCAGACCACGGTTTTCTCTTCCAGCAAAGCAAGCTGGAGGCGGCTAACCGCACTGCGCTGGTCGACAAGCCAGATAGCGCTTTCAAGAGTAAAAAGCGTTATGTCCTTGGCCATACGCTGCCAGAGGCCAAGGATGCCTGGCAGGGGTCAACAAAGCAGACGGCGGGCACCGAATCGGATACACGCTTCTGGATACCTAAGGGAGCCAATCGCTTTCATTTCGTCGGCGGCGCGCGTTTCGTTCATGGCGGTGCGATGCCTCAGGAGATCGTTGTACCAGTGCTGACAGTCAATCAGCTGCGAGGTGAGAAAGCCGGAAAGCGCACGCGCCGTAAAGTAGGGGTGATTTCGCCCAAGTCCGTTCTCAAGATGGTTAACAGCATTCAGCGCTTCGACCTGATGCAGACTGAAGCGGTCAGGGAGCAGGTACTCCCGGTGACGGTAGCGGTTGCTATTTTCGAAGGCGGACAGATGATTTCCAGTGAAGAAGTGGTCACTTTCGACTGCACGACTGACTCCATGAATGACCGCTTGAAACAGGTACGACTATCGCTGGCAGGCAGTGACTTTGATCGCAAGAGAGATTATTTCCTGGTCATCCGCGACAAGGATCTGAATACCGAGTTGGAGCGCTACCGGGTCACGATAGACCTGGCCTTCACTGATGATTTCCTTTAAGAGCAGGCACGCATGGACATCGAACTCAATAAAGACCTCGATCATCTGCTGAACGAGCACTTTGCCGGGCGTGTTGTACGCAAGGATCTGACCAAGCTCATCAAGGAAGGGGCAAATGTACCCGTCTACGTGCTTGAGTACCTGCTGGGCATGTACTGTGCCTCGGATGATGCAGAAGTCATCGCGCAGGGTTTGAAGAACGTCAAAACGGTGCTGGCTGAAAACTATGTCCGCCCTGATGAAGCCGAGAAGGTTAAATCGCTGGTACGTGAGCGCGGCACCTACAAGGTCATCGACCGTGTAACCGTACGCCTTAATGAAAGAAAAGACCGCTACGAGGCATCCTTCAGCAACTTGGGCATCAAGGACGCCGAAATCTCCGCTGGCATCGTCAAAGAGTACGAAAAACTTCTGGTCGGCGGCATCTGGGTTATCGCGACCCTGAGTTATTACCACGAGGAGGGTCAGTCAGGATCGCCCTTCGGTGTAACTCTGCTGAAACCCATTCAGATGCCTAACATGAACATGCAGGAGCTGTTCACCGGTCGCTCGGCGCTGACCACCCTGCAGTGGCGCGAGACGTTGATCCGTTCAATCGGCATGGAACCTTCGACCCTGGATGAGTCAGTTCAGTGGCACCTTCTTGCGCGCATGGTTCCCTTTGTCGAGAACAACTACAACGTCTGCGAACTGGGGCCACGAGGTACAGGCAAGAGTCATATCTACAAGGAGTGCTCACCCAACAGCATGCTGGTATCAGGTGGCCAGACCACAGTAGCCAACCTGTTCTACAACATGAGCAGCCGGCGCATCGGCTTGGTTGGTCTCTGGGATGTCGTCGCATTCGACGAAGTCGCGGGAATCAACTTCAAGGATAACGATGGCGTACAGATCATGAAGGATTACATGGCCTCGGGCTCCTTCGGTCGCGGCCGTGAGCAGATGGAAGCCTCAGCTTCGATGGTCTTCGTCGGCAATATCAACCAGAGCGTTGAGTCACTGGTGAAAACCAGCCATCTGCTAGCTCCTTTCCCGGAGCAAATGATCGACTCAGCCTTCTTCGACCGTTTCCACGCCTATATCCCTGGCTGGGAAATTCCAAAGATGCGTCCGGAGTTCTTCACAAACAAATACGGCCTGATCGTCGACTATCTGGCCGAGTTTTTCCGCGAAATGCGCAAGCGCAGCTTTGCCGATGCCATCGACAAACACTTCAAGCTGGGCAACAACCTCAACCAGCGTGATGTGATCGCGGTGCGCAAAACAGTGTCTGGCTTGCTCAAGTTGCTTTATCCGCATGATGTTTTCAGCAAAGAAGATGTGCGCCAGTGCCTGGAGTACGCCCTACAGGTACGCCGTAGGGTGAAGGAACAGCTGAAGAAGATCGGAGGTATGGAGTTCTACGATGTGCACTTCAGCTACATCGACAATGAGAGCCTCGAAGAGCACTTTGTCACCGTAAAGGAGCAAGGCGGCGGCGGCTTAATCCCCGAAGGCCCCGGCAAGCCCGGCTTCATCCATACCATCGGCTTGAGCAGCAAGGGCATGCCAGGCTTGTACCGGATCGAGCTACAGGTCACCAAGGGCAGTGGCAAGCTGGTCACCTCTGGCCTCTGGAATTCAACTCAGGCCAAGGAGCAGGTGAAGATCGCCTTCGACTACTTCAAAGCCAACGCCTCGCGAATTAGCGCTTCGGCCAAGGTACTGGAGCACGACTTCCATCTGCATGTGGTTGAACTGCAGAACACCGGCCCGCTGACACACATGGCTCTCGCCAGCCTGGTGGCCTTTGCCTCCGGCCTGATGGGTCGTCCCGCACAAGGGCAGATGGTGGTACTCGGCGATATGAGCCTGGGCGGCAGCATCACTCCGGTGGAAAGCATAGCGGAGTGCCTACAGGTAGCCTTCGACGCTGGCGGTAAGCGCGTTTGCCTACCAATGAGCAGCGCCATGGACATTCCGACCATTCCGGCAGAGCTGTTTACCAAGTTCCAAACCAGCTTCTATGGTGAGCCCGTGGAAGCTGTTTTCAAGGCGCTGGGGGTGGACTAAGCCCGCTAGTTTCGTGCCCAGCAAATCATACAGTTTGGCACGGCGAGGCCGGCCTCAGGCCGCAGTCAAAAACCGCTGAGTCAAGGCAGCTGCAAAGTGCGCGGGGCAGTTGTACGAGCATCGGCGCGCATGACATCCGTTTCGATTCAGCGCTGCAGCAGAGTTGCGCCAACTTCAGAGCTAGCCCTCGCAAGTGACTGCAGATAAGCCCTGATCCTTGGGGCGCTTTTCTTGAACATGCTGCGGCGAACACCAGGTTTTGGCCCTGTGTTTGTGAGGTGATTTTCGGTTGTTGTGACAACACATGGACGTTAAATGACGATGTGACACCTTGTCTTTCATTGATCTCGCAAACGAGGTAACAGGCGGACGTCAAATGACGACGATGTCTTCGTCTGTCATTTATTTTTTACCGTGTACCAGTGCTACTGCTTTTCTAAAATATTTGATGTGGGTAATTTCCGACGATAAAAGCGTCTAAAATCAAGCTTTTGACATGTTTGAAATAACCATGATGGGGCTCTCAGCCTGAAGAGCCAATAGTCATGAATGAGTCAACAAAAATTGTCGCCCTACTGGATCAGCAATACGAGCAGCTGTTGGTGGAAGCGAGACGCCTGGTAGCCAACTATGTGGATGCGTCCATGAAGCTGTACAAGAAGACCGGGGTCAAATCTGTTGTGGCTGCCGTGTCAATCAAGCAGACAAGTCCGAATGCGTATTCGATCTACTGGTGCAAACTGGTGCCGCTGCAAGGACAAAAAAACAAATTCGCGCCCCTGACTATTGCCAAGGGAAATGGCAAACATAAATATCCGACTTCCTCGTTTGAGTTTGTTGAATATCCATACCGTCACCTCGTTCTGCAAGTTGAGGAGCAGCTTGCAGAGATTCGCCGCGTTGCGAGCGAGAATCGTCAGCTACGTCGGACGTTGGTCGCTTATGAGAAGAAGCTGTCTAGATACCAAGCGCTTAATCATGGCGTCCTCTATTCGGCAGAGTAGCGGCTGAGTACCTATAAGCAGTGCCGAACAGATTTGACCCGATTGTAAATCCCGAAAGCCCCGTGCAGCTTGGTCTGGCGGGGCTTTCTCTTATCAGCAGTGAACTCCGGCGAGATATATTGCTGCGCTTGATCAGGGAAGGCGACGGGTTCGGGCTATAAGCAGTGTAGGGCGCTAAATCTACTCGCTGTCAGCCAGCAGGCCCATGCAGGCGGGGGCGGAGGCCGTATTTGCTATTAGCAGTGACGCTTAAGACCAAGTCAGCCGGCCAGCTTTGATCTGTATTAGTAGTGAAAGGCTTCACTTTCATAAAATAAACATTGGTAGGTGCCGTTCCAGCAGGTACCTGTGTCGCGCAGCGGGTGGTGACGGTAACGCGCTACCCCTCTCTGCCTCGCTGCTGTTCGAATGCAATGCGGTTCATTACGCAGATGGGGATGGGGTAGCCCTGGATGTGGGTCGTGAGAGCCTCGTTGCCTGCGATCACCATGATGCAGGATAGGCCTCTGCGGAAGCGCATCCCTCGTCTCGAGTAGTTGCGCGGGATGATCTCCCATGATTCGTCGTCGTAGTAACAACCAACGATTTCTGACCAGTGTAATTGGATGCCCGCGCCCATGATGCCTACTGGGGCCAGGCAGAAAATTTCTACCTGGGTTTCCTGCCCAAGAGGTACAGCGTAAACCCGACCGTTTGGTGTAATAGGTGGGAAGTACTGCCCGTTACCGAGGTAACGAAATTCCATAGTGGCGCTCTCGGTGGATGAGGTCTCTAGACACTCTCCGGTAGTTCTAAGAAAACCCAAGGTCAGACGATGCATGCGAGGTAGCGCAAGTGCTTTAGCCGTTCTGGGCGAGCGACTCACCAGATTTAGAAGTAAGCATGCCGTAGATTTATGAGATTCGGTGCCTGAGGCATTTCCGCATTGACCTGCAGCAGGCTACATATCCAAGGTAATCACCGGCCTAATGGGCAGGGTGGCAAATACAGCCGCAGGGTTCGGGTAGGCACCCGCTGCCGGTGAAAAGGCAGCGGACACCCTCTTGATACGCAGCGGGTCATACCACTGATGATGACTCAGTCGTCGCCACGCCTCTTATCCAGATATGCCGCGACCATGTAGCCAACAGCACCTGATATGGTCAACGCACTGATAACGGCAACTACCGCATATACCAACAATTCAAAACGATCCACGCTCTGGCTCCTCTCGGGGTGAGCTGATCTTAAATAAACCTACGCCAATGCCAAATTTTAGGAGCTGGGAATACCAATGCTCTAGTGGCTGGTAACGGCGGTTTATGCTTCAAGCAGTGTTGATCTGAAGCCAAGATACGCATCGGCTTTACCAGATCCGTACACCTAGGCTACTCAGGGCTAGGAAAGGATGATTTGAATCCCAGAAGAGGACCTGAATCGGCTAGTGTCGTCGGTTGCCTACTTCAGATTTTCGTGTATCCCCATCTGTATCCCTACGCTTTTAAAAAAGATAAAAATCTTTGTAAAACAAACACTTTAAATACTAGTTCAAACGACCCCGGCTCCACCAACTCAACAAAAAAAGACGTCCTCGGACGTCTTTTTTTGTGCCTGGAATTCAGGGCTTTCAGCGCTGCTGACGGGGTGTGACCCATGACATGGCGCTGGAAAACGCCTCAGGTGCTGCCTGTCACCTCGGCCCTCAATGCCCGGTAGCCTGCCGATACTGACGCGGGGTAAAGCCGGTCAATGCCTTGAACTGTCGGGTGAAAGCGCTGTGGTCGGTATAGCCGCACTGCAGTGCCACTTCGGTGATGGGCATGTCGGTATGCAGCAGACGATGGGCGTGCTCCAGGCGAACCTTCTGGATCATCTGCCGCGGCGTCAGGTGGAACACTCGCTTGCAGTATCTTTCCAGCTGCGCCACGGAAATGCCGGCGATTCGCGTCAGCTCGCCCAAGGTGACGCGGCGATTGAAATGCGCGCGTATGTATTCGTCGACCGCGGCCAGGCGCTGGTAAGCCGGGTGCGTGTCGGCGGCCGATTGCAGGTCAACCGAAATCCCCGCCAGGCCGATGATTTCTCCGTTGCGGTTATATAGCGGCCGTTTGTGGGTCAGGCACCAGCCGGGCTCCCGGCTGCCGTATAAATGCAGCTCCAGTTGGTCTTCCAGGACCAGGCCCTGTTCCAGAACCCGGCGGTCCTGTTCGGTGTAACCGGGGCCCAGTTGCGCGGGGAATACTTCGGCACTGGTTTTGCCAAGCAAGGGTTGCAACTGTTTCAACCCGCAGCGCTGAACCAGGGTGCGGTTGGCCATCACGTAGCGCGCGTGGATATCTTTGATAAAGATCGCGGCATTCGGAATCACATCCAGCAGCGGTAACAGCAACGCCACCCCCGCCAGTAGTTCATCGAGGCTGTCAGGGCGGCTCCGGTCGCTGCCCTGCCCCAGGATCGCAAACGCGCTTAGCGGCATGACTCTCACTCTCTCAGGGTTCGGACAGGCAAAAGTCTACCCGTGCCGCACCTCGTCGGCAATTTGGAATTGTGCTGATTTCGTCATCGACCCAAGTGAAAAACATCAATCGAGCAACCGCTGAAAAGTCCACTCTAGAGCCATTGCATGCCCCTTGAAAAACTCTGACGGATCGGCAAGCAAGCGTCAGCCCGCATCCAGGAAGGTATAGGCGATTACACGGCACGACCTATGGAAGTGAAGGATTCCTGAACCCGGTTTTTATAAGTGCGCGGTTGTTAGCAGCCGCAACGTTATCTACGGCGATCCCGAGCATAACGTTTTCAAATGACATCACTCCTGCCTATCCAATAACTCACAAGAAGGCACCGCCATGTCAGGCAAAGGTAAGTTCAAAAAGCAACTTTCATTGATAGACCTTACGTTTATCGGGCTGGGAGCCATCTTCGGTTCTGGCTGGCTGTTTGCCGCCAGCCACGTTTCCGCCATTGCGGGCCCCGCAGGCATCTTTTCCTGGCTGCTGGGCGGGTTTGCCGTGCTGCTGCTGGGCATCGTTTACTGTGAACTGGGGGCAGCACTGCCGCGGGCCGGCGGTGTGGTTCGCTACCCGGTGTACTCCCACGGCCCGTTGCTCGGCTACTTGATGGGCTTTATCACCCTGATCGCCTTCTCCAGCCTGGTGGCAATCGAGGTGGTTGCCTCTCGCCAGTATGCTGCCGCCTGGTTCCCCGGGCTGACCCAGGCCGGCTCCAACTCCCCTACGGTGATTGGCTGGCTGATGCAGTTCGGCCTGCTCTGCCTGTTCTTCATGCTCAACTATCGCAGTGTGAAGACCTTCGCCAAGTTCAATAACCTGGTCAGCGTATTCAAGTTCATCGTTCCGCTGCTGGTGATCGGGGTGCTGTTCACCTTCTTCAAACCGGCAAACTTCGAGGTCCATGGCTTCGCGCCATTCGGCATGGCAGGCATCGAGATGGCCGTTTCCGCTGGCGGCGTGATCTTCGCTTTCCTGGGGCTGACCCCCATCATCTCGGTGGCCAGCGAAGTACAGAATCCGCAACGCACCATTCCGATTGCACTGATCCTGTCGGTGCTGCTGTCCACCGCCATTTATGTGCTGTTGCAGACGGCCTTTCTCGGCGGCGTGCCCACCGAGATGCTGGTCAACGGCTGGGCGAGTGTGTCCAAGGAACTGGCGCTGCCTTATCGCGACATCGCCCTGGCCCTGGGTGTGGGCTGGCTGGCCTACCTGGTGGTGGCTGATGCGGTGATCTCGCCCAGCGGTTGCGGCAACATCTATATGAACGCTACCCCGCGGGTGGTCTACGGCTGGGCAAAGACCGGTACCTTCTTCAAGATCTTCACCCGCATTGACGAAAAGTCCGGCATCCCGCGCCCTGCGCTGTGGCTGACCTTCGCCCTGTCAGTGTTCTGGACCATGCCCTTCCCTTCCTGGGAAGCCCTGATCAACGTCGTCTCCGCAGCACTGGTGCTCAGCTACGCCGTGGCTCCGGTGTCCGTGGCCGCACTGCGCCGCAACGCCCCCGACATGCCGCGCCCGTTCCGGGTCAAGTGGATGGCGGTACTGGGCCCGCTGTCATTCGTCATCGCGGCACTGATTGTCTACTGGTCAGGCTGGAACACCGTGTCCTGGTTGCTTGGCCTGCAGATCGCGATGTTCGTGGTGTACCTGATGTGTGGTCGCTTTGTACCCACCTGGCACCTGAATCTGGCCCAGCAAGTTCGCTCTTCCATGTGGTTGATCGGCTTCTACGCCGTGACCATCGTGCTCTCCAAGCTCGGCAGTTTCGGTGGCATGGGCGTGCTCACTCACCCCTTCGACAACCTGGTGGTGGCGACCTGCGCCCTGGGCATCTACTACTGGGGCGCGGCCACCGGTGTACCGGCGCATCTGGTGCGCCTGGAAGATGAGGACGAAGACGATGAACAGGTAGTCCATCAGGCAGCAGCCCACTCTGCGCATCCCGCCGGGGCATACGCCGGGGCTTGATCCCGGGATTCCAGGCCTCTTTGCGCGTCTAAAGGACAGGTATATGAAACAAGTACATATCATTGATTCCCACACCGGCGGCGAACCCACGCGCCTGGTCATGAAAGGCTTTCCGCAACTGGCCGGCAACACCATGGCCGAGAAGCTCAATGCCCTGCGCGACCAGCATGACCAATGGCGTCGTGCCTGCCTGCTGGAGCCCCGCGGCAACGATGTGCTGGTAGGCGCCCTGTACTGCGAGCCGGTCTCGCCGGATGCCACCTGTGGCGTGATTTTCTTCAACAATGCCGGCTACCTCGGCATGTGTGGTCACGGCACCATCGGCCTGGTGGCCTCGTTGCATCATCTGGGACACATCAGCCCGGGCGTGCACAAAATCGATACGCCAGTGGGCCCGGTCAGCGCCACGCTGCATGAAGATGGCGCTGTGACCCTGCGCAACGTACCCGCCTACCGCTACCGCAAACAGGTGCCGGTGGACGTCCCCGGCCACGGCCTTGTGTACGGCGATATCGCCTGGGGTGGCAACTGGTTCTTCCTGGTTTCCGATCACGGCAAAGCATTGCAACTCGACAACGTCGAAGCCCTCACCGAGTACACCTGGGCGATGCTCAAAGCTCTGGAAGCCCAAGGCATCCACGGCGAAGACGGCGCCCTGATCGACCATGTCGAGCTGTTTGCCGAGGACCCCCAGGCCAACAGCCGCAACTTCGTCATGTGCCCGGGCAAAGCCTACGACCGCTCACCCTGCGGCACCGGCACCTGCGCCAAGCTGGCTTGCCTGGCAGCCGATGAAAAACTGGCCGCAGGCGAGCGCTGGGTCCAGGCCAGCATCACTGGCAGCCAGTTCATCGGCAGCTACGAATGGGAAGGCGAGCGTATCCGCCCTTCCATTACTGGCCGCGCCTACATGACCGCCGACAGCACGCTGCTGATCGACGAACAGGATCCCTTCGCGTGGGGCATTTGAGCCACCCCGCCGGATGCCGTTCAGACGGCCCCTTATAGCTTCAATAGACAACAATAAATTTTCCAGGAGTTACAGCAATGACCGATAACATTTTCACTGGCTGCATGCCGGCCCTGATGACCCCTTGCACCGCTGACCGCCAGCCGGATTTTGACGCGCTGGTGGCCAAGGGCCAGGAACTGATCGATATCGGCATGAGCGCCGTGGTGTACTGCGGCTCCATGGGCGACTGGCCACTGCTGACCGAAGCCCAGCGCCAGGAAGGCGTCGCGCGCCTGGTGGCCGCAGGCATTCCGACCATCGTCGGTACCGGTGCGGTCAACAGCCGTGAAGCGGTTTCCCACGCAGCCCATGCAGCCAAAGTTGGCGCCCAGGGCCTGATGGTTATCCCGCGCGTAATGTCCCGTGGCGCCTCTGCCGCCGCGCAAAAAGCTCACTTCGCCGCGATCCTGGAAGCCGCTCCGGGTTTGCCGGCAGTCATCTACAACAGCCCTTACTACGGCTTTGCCACCCGCGCCGACCTGTTCTTCGAACTGCGTCGCGAGTACCCGAACCTGATCGGCTTCAAGGAGTTCGGTGGTGCTGCAGACATGCGCTACGCCGCCGAGAACATCACCTCCAAGGACGATGACGTTACCCTGATGGTCGGTGTCGACACCCAGGTGGTGCATGGCTTCGTCAACTGCAACGCCACCGGCGCCATCACCGGCATCGGCAACGCCCTGCCGCGCGAAGTGCTGCAACTGGTAGCCCTGAGCAAAAAAGCCGCCAAAGGCGACGCCAAGGCTCGCCGCCTGGCCCGCGAACTGGAAGCTGCTCTGGCCGTGCTCTCGTCCTTCGACGAAGGCTGCGACCTGGTGCTGTACTACAAGCACCTGATGGTGCTCAACGGTGACAAGGAATACACCCTGCACTTCAACGAGACTGATGTGCTCAGCGATGCCCAGCGCAATTACGCCGAGAACCAGTACACGTTGTTCCGCCAGTGGTACGCCAACTGGTCGGCAGAGCAGAACGTCGCCTGACGTTTCGCCCACCACCTGCCTGCACGGCGGCGCCCCGATGCGCGCCGCCCTCTATTTATGCCCGGCTGCCAAGCCCCGTGTTTGGCAGCAGGGCTCCCCTACTGCTCCAGGAACCGCCATGACTCTGACAGGCCAAATGCTGATCGGCACCCACGCCATTACCGGCAGCCGCGAAGCGATCCGGGCGATCAATCCCGCCACCGACCAACCGCTCGAACCGGCCTATCCCGGCGGTACCGCTGAGCATGTAGAACAGGCCTGCGCCCTGGCATGGGCAGCCCTGGACCGCTATCGCGAGACATCACTGGCGGCACGCGCCGAATTCCTCGAAACCATTGCCGATGAAATCGAAGCCCTTGGCGATGAACTGATCGACCGTGCCACGGCCGAGAGCGGCCTGCCACGCCCGCGTATCCAGGGTGAACGTGGCCGCACCTGCCACCAGCTGCGCACCTTTGCCCGCACTGTACGTGCCGGCGAATGGCTGGATGTACGGGTCGACCCGGCACTACCGGAACGTCAACCCCTGCCCCGCTCTGACCTGCGCCAACGTCAGGTGCCGCTGGGTCCGGTGGCCGTGTTCGGCGCCAGCAATTTCCCCCTGGCCTTCTCCGTTGCCGGCGGCGATACCGCCTCGGCCCTGGCTGCCGGTTGCCCGGTCGTCGTCAAGGCCCACAGCGCGCACCCGGGCACCAGCGAACTGGTAGGCCGCGCAATTGGCCGCGCCGTGGAAAAATGCGCTCTGCCTGAAGGCGTGTTCTCGCTGTTGTTCGGCTCGGGTCGCGAAGTGGGGATCGCCCTGGTCAGCGACTGGCGGATCAAGGCCGTCGGCTTCACCGGCTCGCGCAGTGGCGGCATGGCCTTGTGCAAGGCGGCCCAGGCACGCCCGGAGCCGATCCCGGTGTATGCGGAAATGAGCTCGATCAACCCGGTACTGCTTTTCCCGGCGGCACTGCACAATCGTGGCGAAGCGCTGGCACAAGGCTTTGTCGCTTCCCTGACCCAGGGCGCCGGCCAGTTTTGCACCAACCCGGGCCTGGTAATTGCCCGTCAAGGCCCGGCCCTGGACAGTTTCATCCGCGTGGCAGCGGACTTCGTCCAGCGCAGCCCGGCGCAGACCATGCTTACCCCCGGCATCTTCAGCGCCTATCAAGCCGGTGTCGGCGCTCTGGCCGAAAACCCCCACGCCCGGGCAGCGGCTGCCGGCCTGCAGGGCGAAACTCCTAACCAGTGCCAGGCCCGACTGTTCGTCACCCGGGCAGAAGATTTCCTCGCCGACCCGTCCCTGCAAGGCGAAGTGTTCGGTGCCGCGTCGCTGATCGTGCAATGTGCCAATGACGACGAAATCCGCCAGGTCACCGAGCATCTGGAAGGCCAGCTAACCATCACCCTGCACCTGGATGACGCCGACCTGGAAAGCGCCAGGGCGCTGCTGCCGATCCTGGAGCGCAAGGCCGGTCGCCTGCTGGTCAACGGCTGGCCAACCGGTGTTGAAGTGTGCGATGCCATGGTCCATGGCGGTCCTTTCCCGGCCACCTCCGACACGCGCACAACCTCGGTCGGCACCGCCGCCATCCTGCGTTTCCTGCGGCCGGTCTGCTACCAGGACTTCCCCGATACCTTGTTGCCAGCCGCGCTCAAGCACAGCAACCCGCTGCTGCTGCGCCGCCTGTTCGACGGCCAGAGAGAAGCCTAGGAAATGTCGAACCCCTTCAATTCCAGCAACCCTGACGACAGCGTTGACATTGCCGTGGTCGGCGCCGGGATCATCGGCGTTGCCTGTGCCCTGCAACTGGCACGCCAGGGCCAGCGCGTAGTGGTTATCGACCAGCAGGACCCCGGCCACGGCGCCTCATTCGGCAACGCCGGGCATCTGGCGACCGAGCAGGTGTTTCCCATCGCCGATGTGTCGATCCTCAAGCGCTTGCCCGCCATGCTCATGGACCCCATGGGCCCGCTGCGCCTGGACTGGAAATACCTGCCCCGTGCCATGCCCTGGTTCACGCGCTTGTTGTTGAACCTGCGACCGGCGCCTTACCAGCGCACCGTGGCCGGCATACGTGCGCTCAACGAAAGCAGCCTGGGTGCCTGGCACCGGCTGCTGGAGTCGATCGAACGGCCGAACCTGATGAAGGAAGACGGCTCGTTGCTGGTGTTCGAACGCGCCGAGTCGCGCCAGGCGATCGAAGCGCTACAGGCACGCATGCGTCAACAAGCAGTACCGGTCGATATGTGGCAGGCCCAGGCCATCCGCGACGTCGCCCCGCAATTGAGCGAGCAGATCCAGGGCGGGTTGTTCTTCCCCAGCACAGGGCATTTTCTGGACCCCTACCAGGTGGTCTGCGAACTGGTCGAGGCCGCCAAGGCCTGCGGTGTGCGCTTCATCAAGCAACGGGTGCAGGACGGACACCTGCATCAGAACGGCGTTTCGCTGCACACCGACCAGGGCAGTTTGACTGCCCGTCAGGTACTGATCGCCTGTGGCGCCCACTCAGCCAGGCTCACCGCAAAGCTGACGGGCAAGAAGGTCCCCCTGGATACCGAGCGCGGTTATCACCTGATGCTGCCCCATGAACACGAGCGGCTGCCTTTCGCGGTCACCTCGCTGGAACGCAAGTTCATCATGACCCCCATGACCGATGGGCTACGGTTGGCCGGCACTGTCGAGTTCGCCGGCCTGGAGCGCCCCCCGACCATGGAGCGCGCCTGGCAGTTGCACCGGTTGAGCAAAGGTCTGTTCCGCCAGGACTTGAGCGCCGAGGGTGCCACGCCCTGGATGGGTTTCCGCCCGTCCTTGCCGGACTCTCTGCCGATCATCGACCGGGTATGCAACGGCAAGGTACTGCTTGCCTTCGGCCACCAGCACCTGGGCCTGACACAGGCCGCAGTCACTGCCGAGCTGATTGCGCGGATGGTTGCACCGGCGACCGCGACCCCGTCTCATCCGTTGCCGGGGCTCGAACCGTACCGGCTGGATCGCTTCTGAGGCAATCGCGGGAAATGGCTGGCTGCGGGCCCGACGCCGGCAGGCCATGCCCCTGCGGGAGCAACGATTCACAATAGAAGCTTCAGGCAAAAAAACGGGCTGCCAGGTATCACCTGGCAGCCCGCTGGCCTTGGGAGAAAAGGCTCGATGCGCCTGTTCAGCGCACTTGAGGGCTAGTGCCCAGCGGCCTTAGAAAAGCGCAATGCTGTAGCTCAGAAACACCCGGTTCTGATCTTGATTGCGGGCTGCCTGGCTATGGGACTTACCATTGCGCCAACCCAGCCCCACACCTTTAAGCGCTCCGGATTGCACGACGTAATCCAGGCTGAAATCCCGCTCCCATTCCTTCAGCCTGTCGCCGCTGACAGTCTTGATATTGTCCCCCCGCAGGTACATCACCGAGGCTTTCAGGCCCGGCACGCCGAGGGCAGTAAAGTCATAGGCATACTGGCCAAATGCTGTGCGCTCCCCGGCCCGGGTGAAACTTTGGGTCAGGCGGTCGGTGTACAGGTACAAGCTCGCGCCGCCAGCACCTTTGCCTTCCAGCCCGCCCTGATTGAGCTGAGTGAAATTACTGCCGTCGGAAACACTTTGATAGCCGGCGGTGACCCCATGGCTGCCAATGCTGTAAATAAATGCAGCACTCCAGGTACGGTTGTCGATCTCGCCATCGCCCTCTTTGGTGTAACCACTGATGCGGTAGCCCGCAGCTCCCGAACTGTTTTTACCCGAAGATTCAGTTCGGAAATAACGCAGGTCGGTTTTTAAAGACTGGTCATTCGAAAACTCAAGGGTGTGAACCAATCCAAAAAACTGCTGGCTGTAATAGTCTTCAAGGTGACCGTAGTAATACTGTGCGAGCAGGTCCCTGGAAACTCTCCAGTCAGCCCCGGCAAAATTGAACTGGTTGCTTTCGCGCTGACCACCCACAGCGGCCAGACCGGTCCGGTCAGTAGATCCACGGCCAGTTGCATGCTCAATCCGCCCACCATTGAAGGTCACATTAGCCAACTCCCGTGAGACTACCTGGCCCCCCTCGAAGGTTTGGGGAAGCAGCCGTCCATCGTTGGCAACCAGCACCGGAAGTCTGGGCAGAAGTGTTCCGTAGCGAAGTTCGGTCCTGGAAACTTTGACTTTCCCCGTCAGCCCCAGGCGCCCCCACTGACTGACGGGCCTGTCGTCACTGCCGACTGGAATCATGGTGCTACCCACAGACCGCCCCTTGCCGCCATCCAGGGTCACACCCAGCAACCCCAGGGCATCGACCCCAAAGCCGAAAACGCCGTCGGTATAGCCCGACTTGTAATCCAGCATAAAGCCCTGCGCCCACTCTTCGGTTTTTGAAGGCTTCGCGGCGCCCTCACGACTGTCATTGTTGAAGTAGAAGTTCTTCAACCCCAGCGTGGCTTTACCGTCACGCAGAAAATCAGCCTGTGCCTGAGTACTCAGGGCAATACCGCCCAGAAGAAAAGTTGCAGCTATATTGTTTACGGTCACTTACAGCGCTCCGATTTATTATTTTAATTTGCTCAATCCACAGGCAAACCCGCCCGCTGCCCCAAGGCTGTTTACTTGAACCATTGCTATCGCAACTGCAGGCACGAGCTTGTCTCGCGATGACTTAGAGAGCGCCGTGTTTAAACTGTAATCACGGGTTATCGCTAACAAACATCCCAAGACAAGTTCGCGCCTGCTACATCAGGGTTTAATGACTTGATCACTACAGCCAGGGCGGGATGAGAACTTCAAAACGGGCCCCACTTCATTTCTACGCCAACAATCAGTACAACCACACAAATCACCATCCATACGGCAATCAGCGGCGCTACAAACTTCACCCACTTGCCGAAAGGAATACCGGCCACGGCAAGAACGCCCATCAAGACACCGGAGGTCGGGTTAATACAGTTAACGATACCTTCGCCAAACAATACGGCATGCACCACTACTTGCCGTGTCAGCCCGATCATGTCGCCGATAGGCACATAGATGGGTATCAGCAATGCCGATTCACCGGAACCGGAAGAAATAGCAAAGTGCATCAGCGCTGCACTCACGTACATACCGATGGCGGCCATGGCGGGATGCAGCGGCGCCAGCAAGTCAGCCAGATGCCCGACAATCGGATCAAGGATATGACCGTTATCCAGAACGATTGATATTGCCCGGGCCATGCCGACAATCAGTGCCCCGGAGACAATCCGGGAACAACCACCCAGAAAACTGTTGGCAATTTCAGACGCCGACAGTTTGCCAATCATGCCTGCGACTATCGCCATGAACACAAACATGGCGGTCATCTCGAGCTCTCCCCACTTCATGGTCATGGCGCCATAAATGAAGGTCACCAGAGTGCCGGAAGCGAACGCCAGAATCAGCCAGTGGCGGGTTGTTGCCTTTTCGTCTGCCGCGATGGAATCAGTCAGTTCAGGACGTTTTTCACCATTTTTGCGGCATTTGCGCATGTAAATCATCAAAAAAGCGATACAGGCCAATATGAACAGTGCTGAGGTAATGCCGCGCAACCCGAAGCCGGAAAATAATGGCAGTTGGGCCAGTCTCTGAGTAAGCCCGGTAGTCACCGGGTTAGTGAGCGCCACATTGAAACCGGACGCGCACGTCAAATACACCAGCGAGACCCCGAAGAAAGGGTTCAACCCCAGAGACCTGGCAACCAGCAAACCAATCGGAACGAAAGCAACAACCGCATTGACCACAACGCCCGTGGTTCCAAGCACTCCAAAGATCAGTCCAAAGATTGCCACGACCACGTAATCATTAAGCTTTGTACTGCGTGCAATGCCATTGAGTGCCTGGTGAATGGCTCCGGTACTTTCCAGTACCGCCAAAGCGCCGCCGGTAAAGAGGATCAGAAAGATGATAGGTGCAGAACTCTGCAACCCGGAAGCAATCGCCGTAAAAACCCCTAGCGGATGCACGCCATTTTGCGGAACGGCATGAAGACTGCCATTCACGACAAATGAGATGCCATCGCGCATTTCACGATCAAACACACCCGCGGGAATAATCCATGTAGCGGCCGCCGCAATCAGCAAGATAATAAAAAGAAAAACATAGGGACTTTTGATTTCTTGCTTTGAAGATTTAGAGGCCGTACTTACGCCCTCAGAAGCCGATTTTATATTTATCATAGCTTTTACCTCAGGTTTCTCAGCCGGTTTAAAGTCTCTGGATCAGTTCAGCCAGAAGTGCGGCCCGTACTGGTAAATCCGAGATAATGATGTGTTCATGGGTAGAGTGCGGCCCTACCCCCGTAGCCCCAAGTCCGTCCAGGGTCGGGATACCGATGGCAGAGGTGAAGTTGCCGTCACTTCCTCCTCCCACCGAGGCACCTTTGATTTGAATGCCCAGTGCCTCTGCAGCCTCCTGGGCTACGGCAAAAAGTTTCTGGTTTAACGGGGTGTATTCAAGGGGAGGACGCACCAGACCACCGCTGACAGCGATCTGCGCGCCAGCCAGGCATGGTTTCATGTCTTTGACGATGGATTCAATCCGCCGGGCCTCTGCCAAACTGCTGACACGCAGGTCAACACTCAACTCTGCACTGTCGGCGATCACATTGGTACGCTGGCCGCCGTTGGCAATCCCGACATTAATGGTTGTGCCCAATTCAGGCGCATTCAGTCCATGGAGGAAAAGAATCTGCTCAGCCATTTCATGTACTGCGCTGATTCCGTCTTCGGGGTTGTTACCTGCGTGAGCTGCCCGACCTTTGATCTTGATATCGAAACGGCCTGTGCCTTTGCGCTCGATCTTCAGTTCATTGCTATGCGAGGTGGCCGGCTCAACCACCAGCACTTGTTCGCACAGACGCGCTTCACTTTCAATCCACTCACGAGAACTCGGGCTGCCGATTTCTTCATCACTGGAACATAAAAAGCGGATTTGCCGATCCCCCAGCAAGCCAAGGTCAATCAGGGCCTTGGTAGCCCAAATGGCCTGAATGAGCCCACCCTTCATATCCAGAATGCCCGGGCCGTAAAGTTTGCCTTCTTCGACCCGCAGTGAAAGACGGCCGATGTCCCAAACGGTATCAAAATGCCCGAGCACAGCCGTGCGCTTTGGCCCTTTACCCACCGTGAACATCAGATGATTTCCGTACTCCTCGCGCGCGACAACCTCCACGGTAGCGCCGATGCGCTGCGCCATGATGTCTTGCAGCACTTCACCACAGGCATCAACAGCCCGCTTGTCTGTAGAGGGGGACTCGGCAAGTACCAGTCGCTTTAAATCGGCGAGCAGAACATCGGAGTGCAGGCGAAGGTATTCTTGTACGGCGCTCATATTTTGGGCCTGTCCTGGAGGAGTAGGCCCCGAGTATGGAATGCTCTTGTGGGTTGAAAAATACGAGGGTGAACACTAGATTGTTGCCCACAGAGCAACAGTTGACGACCAGAAGGCTAAGAGATGGAGAACAGTTTCCAGGAAAAGCGCCTTGGCTACCTGCACGAAGTCGGGTTTCAAGGTGGCATTCGCAAAGCAGCCGACGTACTTGACGTAAACCCCTCCGTCATCAGCCGACAGATCGCCCTCCTCGAGCGCAGCCTGCATTTACCCTTGCTTGAACGTCGCGGACGCAATGTAGTGCTGACTGAAGCAGGCAAACTCCTGTCTGATCATTTCAGTGAAACGCAAAAACGTCGGGAAGTCCTGAGCAAACAATTGAATGACCTGCGATATATGCGCGGCGGAACCGTCTCCCTGAGAATCGGACCCGGGATGGTTGCCGACTTTGTCGCCAACGAATTGCGTGAATTCTCCAAAGTCTATCCCGACGTTTTTGTGGACATCAGTTCCGGGGATATGAGCGCCACACTGATGATGCTGGTACGCGGAGAGGTCGATATGGCGCTGTCATTCGGCCCTATCGACAACGTATCGCTGCAGCGTCGCAGTTTCACCAGAGGCCCTATTTGCGCAATTGTTCCTGAAGATCATCCCTTAAAAGAATTCACTGTCATTGCTGTCAGTGAACTGGCCAACCACAGGTTGATTGGCCTGTCTAACGCCTATGGCGTACAGCGCTATATCAATAAAATATTCGAGTCTGAAAATCAGGTATTCACCCCCGCCTATCGCTGCAACCAACAGTCTGTGGCGATCACCCTGTGCCAGGCAGGACTTGGCGTAGCGTTCATGACCGCTCAGTCTCTGGGGCAACAGGGCAAAGATTCAAAACTGCTGGCCATCCCCCTGGATCACCCCATAGCAAGGGCCTCGCAGTGTCATATTCTGCGCAGCTCCGATCGACGACTACACCCGGCGTCAGAGCATTTATGGTGGCTGCTGGTGAATTACCTGGAAAGAACCCAGACCGAAGAAACCCTGTAAAGCCCGGACAGCGCAGGACAATTTATTGATTCAGCACCTCTGCGGCGCACTGCCCCGAGATGTGCGTGCAGGGATCAGCAAACTGTCACTGCTTACCGCGAACTGGCCGATGCCGGCCTTCGGCGGGCTGCCCAATGGACTTAACTCTTGAGACATGCACCTGGATTGAACAGGGAACCTCAGGTAATGGGCGCCGGGTTGAACAAGGTAATGTCGTTGTGCAATTTGTGCTGTTCGGCCCAGGTGTGTTTTTTGCCGCTGGCCACATCCAGGTAGTAGTGGAACAGCTCCCAGCCCAGCTCTTCTATGGTCGCGCGGCCGGTGGCAATGCGCCCGGCGTCGATGTCGATCAGGTCCGGCCAGCGCTGCGCCAGCTCGGTACGGGTCGAGACCTTGACCACCGGTGCCATGGCCAGACCATAAGGGGTGCCGCGCCCCGTGGTGAACACGTGCAGGTTCATACCCGCGGCCAGTTGCAAGGTGCCGCAGACAAAATCGCTGGCCGGCGTTGCACAGAAAATCAGCCCTTTGCCCGTGAAACGCTCACCAGGGCCGAGCACAGCATTGATCGCGCTGCTGCCGGACTTGACGATGGAACCCAGGGATTTTTCGACGATGTTCGACAGCCCGCCTTTCTTGTTGCCCGGTGTGGTATTGGCGCTGCGATCCGCTTCGCCTTTGGCCAGATAGCGGTCGTACCAGTCCATTTCCCGCACCAGTTCCTGGGCGACGCTGCGGCTTTCGGCACGGGAGGTCAGCAGGTAGATGGCATCGCGCACTTCAGTGACTTCAGAAAACATCACCGTCGCTCCGGCCCTGAGCAGCAAGTCCGAGGCATAGCCCAGCGCCGGGTTGGCGGTGATCCCGGAAAACGCATCGCTGCCGCCACACTGCATGCCCAGAATCAGCTCGGACGCGGGCACGGTTTCACGGCGGCGCAGATCGAGTTTCTTCAGACGGGTCTCTGCCAGCGCCATGATCTGTTCGACCATTTCGCCGAAGCCGTGGCTGGAATCCTGCAAGCGGTACAACCACGGTTCGCTGAGGTCCACCGAACTGTCGTTGTCGAGCATCACCTGGCCGGCCTGAAGTTTTTCACAGCCCAGGCTGATGACCAGCGCTTCGCCGCCCAGGTTGGGGTTGCGTGCCAGATTACGCACCGTGCGGATCGGGATGTAGGCATCGGTGGCGCTGATGGCCACGCCGCAGCCGTAGCTGTGGGTTAACGCGACCACATCATCGACATGGGGGTATCGGGGCAACAGTTCATCACGGATACGCTTGACCGCGTGGTTCAACACCCCGGTCACGCACTGCACAGTGGTGGTAATCCCCAGAATGTTACGCGTGCCGACGGTGCCGTCGGCATTGCGATAACCCTCGAAGGTGAAGCCTTCAAGAGGCGCCTGGGCCACCGGCACCTCGGTGGCCAGCGGCAGGCTGTCCAGGGGTGGCGCAGTGGGCATGCGCAGTTGGTCTTCATTGACCCAGCTGCCGCGGGCGATGGCCTGCAAGGCGTAGCCGATGGTCTGGCCGTATCGAATGACTGCGCCGCCCCGGGCAATGTCCACCAGCGTGACCTTGTGGCTCTGCGGCACAAAATCCAGGGTCACCAGGCCATCGGCAAGCTCGGTCCCGGCCGGTACGCCCTGGTCGTTGACCACCACCGCGACGTTGTCCAGTGCATGCAGACGGATAGTGCGCGGCGAGTCGGAGTGTTCAATCAAAGTCATGGCGCCGCCCTTCAAGGATGTGCTGAAACAAGTTTGGTCAGTTGTGGCCCGCTTACCGGTGGCTCTTTGAGCACCACCCGTTTGATCGGGCCAACGATAACCAGATAGCTGAACACCGCCACCAGCGCATTGCAGCCGACAAACACCAGTGCCCACTTGAACGAGCCAGTGGTGCTGATGATGTAGCCGATGACGATCGGCGTGGTGATCGAGGCAATGTTGCCGAACATGTTGAACAGACCGCCACTCAGACCGGCGATTTGTTTCGGCGAGGTGTCAGACACCACCGCCCAACCCAGAGCGCCAACGCCTTTGCCGAAGAAGGCCAGGGCCATGAAGCCCACCACCATCCATTCAATATCGACATAGTTGCAGGCCACGATGCTGGTGGACAGCAACAGGCCGCCAATGATCGGGGCCTTGCGGGCGAAGGTCAGGGAGTGGCCTTTACGCAGCAGGTAATCGGAAATCACACCGCCCAGCACACCCCCGATAAAGCCGCAGATCGCCGGAAGCGAGGCAATGAAGCCGGCTTTGAGAATGGTCATGCCGCGCTCCTGGACCAGATACACCGGGAACCAGGTCAGGAAGAAATAGGTAATGCCGTTGATGCAGTACTGGCCCAGGTACACGCCGAGCATCATGCGGTTGGTCAACAACTGGCGGATGTAATCCCACTTCGGACCGTCGACTTTTTTACCTGTGCCCTTGTCCTGATCCATGTCCACCAGCCCGCCGTTGTCGGCGATATGCCTGAACTCGGCCTCGTTGATCATTGGATGCTGGCGCGGGCTGTGGATAACTTTGAGCCAGATCAGCGAGAACACAATGCCGATGCCGCCCATCACGATAAACACGTGCTGCCAGCCGAAGGTGTAAACGATCCAGCCCATCAGCGGAGCAAAAATCACCGTGGCGAAGTACTGCGCCGAATTGAAGATCGCAGACGCGGTGCCGCGTTCGGCGGTGGGAAACCACGCGGCGACAATACGGGCATTACCGGGAAAGGAAGGCGCTTCCGCCAGGCCCACCAGAAAACGCAGCATAAACAGCGCCACCACGGCGGTGGAGATGCCGAATTCCCCGACATAGCCTTGCAGCACGGTGAACAGCGACCAGGTGAAGATGCTCAGGGCATAGACTTTTTTCGAGCCGAAACGGTCGAGCAGCCAGCCGCCGGGGATTTGTCCGGCCACGTAGGCCCAGCCAAAGGCAGAAAAAATGAAACCCAGGGTAACGGCGTCGATACCGAGGTCTTTTTGCAGGCTTGAACCTGCGATAGCGATGGTGGCGCGGTCGGCATAATTGATCGTGGTCACCACAAACAGCATGAGCAGAATCAAATAACGGACATGCGTCGGCTTGGTCGCTGGCATGTAGATGTACTCCCACTGATTATTTTTATGCGCGGGTAACTATTTTTCATCCTGCAGGCGCGAGCTTTTAAACCCGGACAACTCGCTCCTACAGGGTGGATCGGTGTGTCTACAACGCAAAAGGCCGCTGATTTCTCAGCGGCCTTGATTATGGGTTACTGCGGACCTTGCTTGTCGATCAAGGCGGCCAGTGCTTCGTATTCTTCCGGCAACAAATCGGTCAGTGGCGTACGCACCGGACCTGCGGTGTAACCGGAAATGGTGGCGCCGGCCTTGACGATGCTCACTGCGTAACCGGCCTTGCGGTTACGGATATCCAGGTACGGCAAGAAGAAGTCATCAATGATCTTGCCCACGGTGGTGTGATCTTCACGGGCGATGGCGTGGTAGAAATCCATCGCGGTCTTGGGAATGAAGTTGAACACTGCCGAGGAGTAAACCGGCACGCCCAGCGCCTTGTAGGCGGCGGCATAGACTTCTGCGGTTGGCAGGCCACCGAGGTAGCTGAAGCGATCGCCCAGACGGCGGCGGATCGAAACCATCAACTCGATATCACCCAAGCCATCTTTGTAACCGATCAGGTTCGGGCAGCGCTCGGCCAGACGCTCCAGCAGCGGCGCGGTCAGGCGGCAGACGTTACGGTTATAAACGATCACCCCGATCTTGACCGACTTGCACACGGCTTCAACGTGGGCGGCAACCCCGTCCTGGCTGGCTTCAGTCAGGTAGTGCGGCAGCAGCAGCAAACCTTTGGCCCCCAGACGCTCGGCTTCTTGTGCGTATTCGATGGCCTGACGGGTCGAGCCGCCGACACCGGCGAGAATCGGCACGCTGTTGGCACAGGTATCGACTGCGGTTTTGATCACTTGCGAATATTCGCTGGCCGCCAGGGAGAAGAACTCACCGGTGCCGCCTGCGGCGAACAAAGCAGAAGCGCCATACGGGGCCAGCCATTCCAGACGCTTGATGTAGCCCTCACGGTGGAAATCACCCTGGGCATTGAAATCGGTAATCGGGAAAGACAGCAGACCGGAAGAGAGGATGGACTTCAGTTCTTGTGGATTCATTATTCGAACACCCTGGGAGCTTGTAGTAATGATAAAAACGGCAGCGCTTTCGCCGTGTCGTACGTCATCGTACAACTATAAATATAATCGTCAATCCAAATTCTTCAAATTGCCTGCACAGGGGTTCCGTTGCCGAGCCACAAACCAGAGCAAAGGCCCGTGGCACAAGGGTTTCTGAAGGTTGGCGGATGGATGAAAATTAATTCAAGGACGGATGCAGGTTGTACGAGAAGACGCCACAACCGCAACCGTAGTGCTGACGAGGCACCAGGCTGCGAGCTTTTCGAGGGAAGCCCTGCTTCCAGGCTACGACTGCTTCGCAGCCGATCGCAGCCCCGTGCCTCGTCAGCGACTAGGGGTTCGCGGGGGTTCGATCAACCCCTTGCTTCGGCTTCTTCGTGGGCATGGCGCAGTCGTTCGCGACTGTTGGTCAGGTGCAGGCGCATGGCGGCCCGGGCGGCGTCCGAGTCCTGGCGGGCAATGGCGGTGTAGATTTCTTCGTGCTCCCGGCTCAGGCGATGCATGTACTGCTGCTGGTCATCATGGGCCAGGTGCGCAGAGTTGAGCCGGGTACGGGGAATGATGCTGGTACCCAGGTGGGTCATGATATCGGTGAAGTAGCGGTTGCCCGTCGACAACGCAATCTGTAGATGAAACTGGAAATCCGAAGCCACCGCATCACCGTCACGGGCGGTATTTTCGTTCAACGCATCCAGTGCCGCCCGCATCGCGGCCAGTTGCTCGTCGCTGCGCCGCTGGGCGGCCAGCCCGGCAGACTCGACTTCGAGGCTGATACGCAGTTCAAGAATCGCCAACACATCACGCAAAGTGACCACGGTGGCCGGGTCGATGCGAAAACCGCTCGGGCTCGGTGTGTCCAGCACAAAAGTGCCGATGCCATGCCGGGTCTCGACCTGGCCTGCTGCCTGCAAACGAGAAATCGCCTCACGTACCACCGTGCGGCTGACCCCGTGCGCTTCCATGATCGCGGACTCGGTGGGTAGTTTGTCACCTCGTTTGAGCAAGCCGTCACGAATCTGTTCGGACAGCACCGTCACCAACTCCTGCGCGAGGCTGCGGCGTTTGCGCGGAAGGCGGGGGACGTCGTTTGGGTTTTCCATGGTGAAAATCTTTCTCGGATTCAAGGGCATCGGGGCAAAACATCCACGCATGATAGCTCAAGCGGGTTGTACGATCACATGCTGAGCTTGCCGACACCCTTGCAACCCCGGTTTAGAAGGTTTTGCTGGCGCTGGCCAGCAGGGTCGCACCACACACATCGTCATAACCGGTGTAGCTCTGGCACTCGGCTTTCGACAGGCTGGTGTCGATGTAACTCAAGCCCCAGCTGACGCCGACAAAGTCGCGAGTAAGCTTGATTTCCCAATCGGTGTAGTCCGCCCGCCCCTTGCCGCTGTCGCTGAAAAAAACCTTGTCCTTGTAGTCCACATATTCATAACGCAGCTCTAAACCGAACTCTGCAGGCAACAGCGTGCGGTAGCCGACAAAAAACGTCGACAAGTCCTCGTCTTTTTTACCTTCATGAAATTCGCCGTTCTCGTCCTCGTATTCCGGACCCTGCATGTTGGTGACATATTTGCCCCCCAGTAATACACCGTACACATCCAGCACGGTCTGCACGTCGCTCTGGTTGTAGCCGCTTTCACGGGGATATTCATAACGGGTGTAGAAAGTATCCAGGCTGATGTTGTCGCTGATTTGCCAGGCATAGCCGGCGTAGTACTCGATTTCCTGGCGCGCTTTTGAGCCATAGCCGAAATTGACATTGGAGGTCCAGATACCGGCGTACAAACCACTGGCGTGGCTGAGTGTGACGGCCAGTTGCGCGGCAGGATCGCCCTTGGTTTGTGAAAGCCCATTGGCTCGGTAATCACTGACCAGCGTGGGGGTGATCAGCAGGGAAAACTGGTCATTGAGTTCCACCGCCTGGGCGCTGAGCAATGGCGACAGGGCGAGACCGGCAAGCATGAAGACTGAGGCTGCGTTCATAGGGTTTCTCTTGTTTTTATAGAGCTGCATGGAAACTCACCCACGGCTGCGCCGGACGCCACGGGGTCGTGGCGCCAGAGGCAGGTTTTTTCAATCAGGCTTCGGGGGCGTTTACCGGCTTACCGGCGAAGTAGGTTTTCAGCACTTTGGTATCGTACAACTCGTGGTCGCCGACGTTGAACACATCACGATCGAGGATGATCAGGTCAGCCTGCTTGCCCGGTGCCAGGGAACCGATCTGTTCAGCCAGCCCCAGGGTTTTGGCAGCGTTGATGGTGTAGGCGTAAAACATGGTCTGGCGATCGACTCGTTCTTTGGCATTGAGCACGCCCATGGGGCCATCGCGAGTGACGGCCTGGCCGATGGCGTTCCACGGGTTAGGGCTCGATACCGGCCAGTCACTGGCACCCGAAATCATCGCACCCGCGTCCTGCAGGGATTTGGCCGGGTACTGATAGCCATAAGCGAAGGCACTGATATAAGGCTTGACCAGGTCAATGGTGTAGCTCTCCTCGATGGCCCACAGCAGTTGCATCGAGGCAATCACACCGAGCTGGGCAAAGCGTGGAAACTCTTTGGGATTGACCAGTTGCAGGTGGCTGATGCTATGGGCCACCGGGGTCGGATTGAGCTTGCGCGCATACTCAAAACCGTTGAGTGACTCACGTACCGCGCGGTCACCGACTGCGTGCATGTGCACGATCCAGCCGCGCTTTTCTGCCGCGACCACCAGCTCACCGAAGTGCGCCGGGTCGATCAACAGCTCGCCATTTTTGTTGCTGTTTTTATACGGCACGATCACCGCTGCGGTTTGCCCCGGGTACTCCAGAATGCCGTCGGCAAACACCTTGATCCCGGGGAATGTGAGGTTGGGCACGCCTTCGAACTGCTTCATGACCCGGGCCAGCACTTCAAGATCGGCAGGCTTGCTTTGGGAGTTGGTGAGCATCAGCGCCGCGACGTGGGCGGTGAGCTCGCCATTTTCTGCAAGCTGACGATAAAGCGGCAGCACCCCCAGGGTTTGCTCGGTAGCCGTGAAATCAAACAGCGCGTCACCGGGGCCAGCGTTGGAGGCCGCGTCCATCCAGGCCGTCACCCCGTATTGATTATTGACCTTTACCGCTTCGCGGGCAGCTTTGAGCATGACCTCAGGACTTGCCGGAGGAATCTGGCCCCGGACCTGGTCCCAGCGCGACTCGGCAAAAAAACCGGTTGGAGTGAAGTCTGCTTCGTGGCCCACATAGCCCTGCTCGTTGGCTGGCAGGCTTTTGACCAGGGCGGCATCAATTTTCGCACGCTTGAGCATCGCGTTATTGGCCCAGCCGGTGTGCCCGTCGATGCCGCTCAATACCAGCGGCTGATCGGCCCAGCGGCCCTGATTGAAAATTTTCCCCAGCTCCCGCGCCTGCTCCCAATAAGCAGAACTGACCCCGGCAATATTGATCACGTCGCCCGACCGCGCGGTGCCCGCCTTGTCCTGCTCGATGATCCATTGCTCAAGTTCGGGCAGCGGTTTTTCTTCGTCGAGCAAATTCGCCCCCAGACTGTTCAGACCGGCGCTCACCGGATGACTGTGGGTATCAATCATCCCGGGCATCAGCACCTTGCCTGCCAGGTCGACACGCTGGGTGCCGCTGTCGGCCAGTGCCTGGATTTCGGCATCACTGCCCACCTTGCTGATTTTGCCGTTTTCCACCGCCACGGCGCTGACCAAGGGCTGACCCGGCACGCCGGTGAATACCTTGCCATTGATGAACACCAGGTCGGCAGCGGCCAGAGCTGGCAAAGACGGCAACGCGAACAGCGCGGCCAGCACACAGGGGGTAAATCGCTTCATGTGAAGGTCCTTTGAGGATTTTCTTGTTGTTGTCAGACACACCCTTCGGGAGCTGGCAACCAGCTCCCGAAGGGTGATTAATGCCCTGCTATTTCCTTGAGCCGGTACCACAACATGCCCAGCGCCAGCAGCGGTGAACGCAGGTGCTTGCCCCCCGGGAATGTCATGTGTGGCACGCGGCTGAACAGTTCGAAACCATTGCTCTGTTCAAGGCTGATCGCTTGCGCGACCAGGCGCGCCGCCATATGCGTGGTGTTGATCCCGTGCCCGGCATACGCCTGGGCATAAAACACGTTGGGATGGGCCTGCAACCGGCCGATCTGCGGCAGCCGGTTGGCACCGATGCCGATCATGCCGCTCCACTGGAAGTCGATGCGCTTGCCCGCCAGCTGCGGGAAGACCTCCAGCATTTTCGGGCGCATGTAACCGGCGATGTCCTGCAAGGTGCGCCCCGAGTAATGGCACGCGCCCCCGAACAACAGTCGTCGGTCAGCCGACAACCGATAGTAATCAAGCCCTACCCGCTGATCGCACAAAGCGCGATTGTCCGGAATCAGCGCACTGGCCAGCTCCTCGCTCAAGGGTTCGGTGGCGATGACATAGCTGGCGGCGGCCAGCACCTTGCCACTGAGTGCCGGCTCCAGCTCGCCCAGATGGGCATTGCCGGCGAGTACCAGGGTTTTGGCCCTGACCACGCCGCTGGCGGTATGGACCCGGATCTGCGGGCCATATTCGATACGGGTGGCGGCACTGTTCTGGTACAACCTGACGCCCAGTTGCTGAGCTACCCGGGCTTCGCCCAGTGCCAGATTGAGCGGATGCAAGTGCCCCGAGCCTTCATCAGTCAGCCCGCCGAGGTAGCGATCGGAACCCACCACCCGGTGCATGTCAGCGCGCCCGATCAGCTCGACCTTGTGCCTGTAGCCCAGCCTGTGCAGCGACTCTTGCTCGGCGATCAGGTTTTCAACATGGCGCGGGGTATTGGCCAGCTCGCAGAACCCCCAGCGCAAGTCGCAGTCGATGGCATGTTTTTCGATGCGCTGACGCACCAGATCCACTGCGTCCAGGCCCAAATGTTCCAGCACTCTGACGCCTTCACGGCCGATGGTTTTTTCGTGCGCATCCAGATCGTGACCCACCCCGCGAATCAACTGCCCGCCGTTACGGCCACTGGCACCCCAGGCGACTTGATGCGCCTCGAGCACGATCACCGAATGGCCGCGCTCCGCCAGTTCAATCGCGGTATTCAACCCGGTAAAACCCGCGCCGATGATGCACACGTCCGCCTCGGCCTGCCCCTCAAGTACCGGGCAAGTGAGCTGCTGATTGCGGGTGGCGCTGTAATAGGTATGCGGTAAAGACAGCATGGACGTCATAAAGAATTTGCCTGCTCAGTGACCGGGCACCCCTGGGTGCCCGGCACAGGATTAACGACCGGACTTGAACTTGTTCCACGAGCGCGTCATCCAGCGCATAAGGTCAGGTGGCAGCTCCGATGACACATAGAGCTTGGCCTGCACCGACTCGGGCGGGTAGATCGACGGGTTGTGGGTAATTTCATCACTCATCAGGGCCGTGGCCTGGGTGTTGGCATTGGCATACCCCACGTACTCGCTGATTTTGGCAATCACCTCGGGTTGCAGCAGGTAATTGATAAACGCGTGGGCCTGCTTGGGGTTCTTGGCATCGGCCGGGATGGTCAGCATGTCGAACCACAGGTTGCCCCCCTCTTTGGGCACCACGTAGGCAATGTTCACCCCGTTGCCCGCCTCTTGCGCACGATGGATGGCCTGGTACACGTCGCCGGAATAACCGAAGGCGATACAAATGTCACCGTTGGCCAGGTCGGTCACGTATTTGGAGGAATGGAAGTAGCTGATGTAAGGCCGCAGTGGCTGCAGTTTTTTCTCGGCGACCTTGTAGTCCTCAGGCTTCAGGCTGCGGGCGTCGAGCCCCAGATAGTTGAGCATCGACGGCATCACTTCGTCGGCGGAGTCCATAAAGGCAACACCGCAGCTTTTGAGTTTCTTCAGGTTTTCAGGCTCGAACAGCACGCTCCAGGAGTCTATTTTGTCGATGCCAAGCACCTGCTTGACCTTGTCGACGTTGTAGCCAATGCCATTGGTGCCCCACAGATAAGGCACCGCGTACTCATTGCCCGGGTCGTTGGCTTCCAGGCGCGCCAGCAACACCGGGTCAAGATTCTTCCAGTTGGGAATCTGGGACTTGTCGAGTTTCTGGAACACCCCGGCCTTGATCTGACGCCCCAGGAAGTGGTTGCTCGGCACGACCACGTCGTAGCCGGTGCGCCCGGCCAGCAACTTGCCTTCCAGGGTTTCGTTGGAGTCAAACACGTCATAAACCGGCTTGATCCCGGTCTGATGCTCAAAGTTCACCAACGTGTCTTCGGCAATGTAGTCCGTCCAGTTATAGATATTGACCACGTCTTGCGCCGACGCCTGGCCAGCAAGGCCGCAAAGTGCCGCGAGCGTCAGTTTCAGGGCGATACGTTTCATCCACATGTCCTTTCTCTGAGTACATTTTGCAATGCTTTGGCCGCAGGTACGGCCTACACGCTGAACAGCAGGAACTCGCGTTCCCAGGAACTGATGACCTGTTTGTAGTTCTCGTGCTCGACGCGCTTGACCGCGACAAAGCCCTTGGTGAAACGCTCACCCAGATATTTTTTCGCCATGTCCGACTGCTCCATGCATTCCAGCGCAGCTTCCAGGGTCAGCGGCAGGCGCAGGTTGCGCCGTTCATAGCCGCGGCCGACCACCGGCGCGCTCGGTTCGATAGCCTCGACCATACCTGCATAACCGCAGAGCAGACTGGCGGCCAGGGCCAGATAGGGGTTGGCATCGGCACCGGCCAGGCGGTTTTCCACGCGGCGGTTCTGCGGATCGGAGTCCGGCACGCGCAGGCCGACGGTACGGTTTTCTTCGCCCCATTCCACGTTCACCGGGGCCGAGGTATCGGGCAGGAAGCGGCGGAACGAGTTCACGTTGGGGGCGAACAGCGGCAGGGTTTCAGGGATGTATTTTTGCAGGCCGCCAATGTGATGCATGAACAGCTCGCTCATGCTGCCATCGGGATTGGAGAACACCGAAACTCCGGTCTCCAGATCGACCACGCTCTGGTGGACATGCATGGCGCTGCCCGGTTCACCGGTCATCGGCTTGGCCATGAAGGTGGCGCTGACGTCATGTTTGAGCGCCGCTTCACGCATGGTTCTTTTGAAAATAATGATCTGGTCGGCCAGGGACAGCGCGCCACCGTGACGGAAGTTGATTTCCATCTGGGCAGTGCCTTCCTCGTGAATCAGGGTGTCCAGATCCAGCCCCTGGGCCTCGCTCCAGTCATACATGTCTTCAAACAGCGGATCGAATTCGTTGGTAGCCTCGATTGAATATGACTGGCGCCCGGTCTCCTGGCGCCCCGAACGGCCGACCGGGGGTTTCAACGGATAGTCCGGGTCAGGGCTGCGCTGGGTCAGGTAGAACTCCATTTCCGGCGCCACGATCGGCTTCCAGCCACGGGCGGTATAGAGGCTCAGGACTTTTTTCAGCAGGTTGCGCGGCGACAGCTCGATGGCGTTGCCCTGCTTGTCATAGGTGTCGTGAATCACCTGGGCGGTGGGCTCGGAGGCCCAGGGCACGATAAACACGGCGTCCTGATCCGGACGGCAATGCATGTCGATATCTGCGGCATCCAGCAACTCGTAGTAAATATCGTCTTCGACGTAATCCCCGGTAACGGTCTGCAACAGAACGCTCTCCGGCAGGCGCATGCCCTGCTCGTTGAGGAACTTGTTGGTCGGCGATATTTTGCCCCGTGCGATGCCGCTTAAATCAGAGATGAGGCACTCAACTTCGGTGATTTTGTTTTCTTTTAGCCAATGGCTGAGTCGATCCAGATTGCCTTTCATAACGCCTCTTACAGGAATTTGACTGGGCGCCACATGACGACCCGGTTCCATGCTGCAAGGCGATAGTGCAATCGTGGGCAGGAGGGCTTCTATCCGATTTGCGCTTTTATTAACGCCCCATTTTGGGGCGTTAGATGGACTCAGGCGGCGTCAGCGAGGGCGCAGCAAGGTCTGGCTGGGCAGTTCGCCAAACAGGCTGCGGTAGGTCTGGGAGAAACGCCCCAGGTGCCAGAATGACCAGCGCATGGCGATTTCCGCCACCCGGGTATCGCCAGGGGTGCAGCGCAGCAAATCCCGGCGGGCGAAATTCAACCGCCGCAAGCGCTGCCACTGGCTCGGCGAAACCCCGGCGAAAGAAGTGAAGCTGTGCTGCAACTGGCGAACGGAAACGCCGACCCCCTTGGCCAGGTGCAATACATCCAGGTGTTCCTGGGGGCTGGCCATGACCAGATCAAATACTCGCTGTATCAGCCGCCGATCATGGGCAAGGTGTTTCTGGCTGGTGCGGTCCGGCGCCTGGCTGGGGCAGTCGAGGATATACAGGCAATCGTCGACCAGTTGCTGCGCCAGGCTTTCCTCGATCAGGGGCGAGTGCTGGGTGGCCAGCTGCTGCAATGTACGGCTCAACCAGCGGCCAAAAACCTGGCTTTGCTGAGACACCAGCTGCGTCAGGAACAGGCCGTCCATGTGGCTCAGGTTATCGAGCCGGCTTAAATAGCGAGGGCCGATCACGACTCCGACTTCCTGATAGTTCTCGGGGGTGATCCAGGTGTTTTGCGTGTCTTCATTGAGCAGATACAGGGAGCCGTTACGCGTATCGAAACTGAAGACCAGTGAGTCTGCCGGCGCTTGAAAATGCTGCTCGATGCGCGTGTTCATGCGTTCTTCATAGGCTTCAATGCCATTGAGCTGCATGTGCACCACTGCACCGTGGAAACAGCCCGCGGACATTTGCTGGTAATGCTCATGCCAGCCCGCGATGACTAATTGCTGATCCACATCCGCCGTGTCATGGGATTGAATCTGCATACGGCTGCCCTTCCTTGTGCCCGGGTCCAAGCCAACGGGACACTGCCAGTAATAATTATTATTGGCGCACCTTAGCCTAATGCCCACCAGTAAAGAAACACCCAAAAGGGTCATGGGCGGGTCTGGCTTGCCCGGGATTGGCTGTGCGGGGCCAAGAGTAAAACCGCGTCGCCTGCATCGCTGGCAAGCCAGCTCCCACAGAGGGGCTTGTGAAGCTGAGAGCTTTTTGTGGGAGCTGGCTTGCCAGGGATTGGCTGTGTGGCCATGCCTTCTCCCACAGGGGACTTGTGAAGCTGAAAGCTTCTTGAGGGAGCTGGCTTGCCAGCGATTGGCTGTGCGGGCATGCCTTCTCCCACAGGGGGCTTGTGAGGCTGAAAGCATCTTGTGGGAGCTGGCTTGCCAGCGATTGGCTGTGTGGGCATGCCTTCTCCCACAGGGGACTTGTGAAGCTGAAAGCTTCTTGTGGGAGCTGGCTTGCCAGCGATTGGCTCGCCGGCATTGCGGTCACGCTTTTGGGCCTTTGACCGGCCAGGCTACGAACGGCTTGATTTCCTTGAGTACAAACATGCTCTGCATCTCTTTGATCCCTGTCAGGCGCCGGATCACCGACATGGCAAAGTCGGCAAAGGTGTCCAGGTCCCGCGAGACCACTTGCAACAGAAAGTCCGCGTCGCCACCAATGCTGTAGCAAGCCACCACGTCTTCGAGGGCCATGACTTCCTGCTCGAACTTGCGGGCTTCGACTTCGCTGTGACGATCAATGGTGACCCGCACAAACACCAGCACCCCCAGCCCGATCTTGCGGCGGTCCAGTACCGCGCGATAACCCTGAATCACTTTGTGCTCTTCAAGCTGACGCACCCGGCGCCAGCAAGGCGAGGCCGACATGCCGATGCCATCGGCCAGAGTCTGGTTGGTCGTGCGCCCATCCTGCTGCAAGGCCGCGAGAATTCTGGCGTCGATTGCGCTTAAAGTCTGCTCGGTCATAAATACCTTCCCATGGTTTGTTCAGGGTAAATCTGACCCAAAATCCAGCAGCCGACAACTTGAATAGACCAATTTATCCTGGGTCCGGGAGATATGCTTATTTGCACAAACTCTCTCCCAAGGATGCCTTCGAATCATGCTGGAATTTTCTCAGGTACTCACGTACACCGCCGCCCTCGCTGTTGCCGCGGCTATCCCCGGGCCCGGCATGGCGGCACTGGTGGCCCGCAGCGTGAGCGGCGGTGCCTTGCCCGGCTTCAGTTTGCTGCTTGGCTTGATTCTGGGGGATTTGATTTATTTATCGTTCGCAGTATTTGGCCTGAGCCTGGTCGCCCAACACTTCGATACCTTGTTTGTACTGGTACGAATATGTGCTGCGCTGTATCTGACTTATCTGGCCTGGCAGTTCTGGAGGGCGCAACCCCAGCCCGTCAACGTGGGCAAGCCGCTGAACAGACAAGAGCTGTTCAGCGCCTGGCTCTCAGGCCTGACCATCACCCTGGGCAACCCGAAAACCATTGCCTTCTATCTGGCGCTACTGCCGCTGGTGATCAACCTGGAGTCGGTGTCCCTGCAAGTCTGGGGCGTCATGCTGGTGCCGCTGACCATTGCTGTTTTATTTATGGTCGGCGGCCTGTTTGTGCTGGGCGCGGTGCGCATCCGCCATGTGCTCGCCAGCCCCCGGGCCCAACGGGGGCTGTTCAGGGGGGCGGCGATCATCATGCTCGGCGCCGCAGCGGCCATGCTGGTTCAGGCCGCCTGACGCCGGGCGCGCACCGCTTCGCTCAGGCCATCTGCGGGGCAGACAAGTCCGGTTGGGGATCACTGGTTGCCGGGCCATCCGGCACCCAGAACAGGAACGGATCTTTGGCCGGACGATGGTCGTAAGGGCGCACTGCACCCTCCCCGCCGGCGCGCTTGAATCCATACACCTGACGCCGCTCGACATGAATGCTCGGGGCCGCGCCTTCACCACTGCACGGTTCGATATTCATGGCCTTCAAGGTGCTTAGCAGGTCGTCAATAATCAGCTGCCGATTGAGGGTGAAGGCCGATGCAAAACAGCGCCAGAAACGCCACCCGGCACGTTCCAGAATGCGCTGGCGGCGCATGTCGCTGTCCCAGCGGTCGGGGCCGTGGAAGCGGTCGCCGTCACACTCGATTGCCAGGCGACTGTCGTTGTCGCCTTCGACCACCATGTCTATGCGGTAAGCGCCCACGCCGACCTGCGGAATCACCCGGTAGCCGCGCCGGGTCAGTTCATCGTACATGTCACGTTCAAAACCGGACTCGCACAACTCGCGCAAATCGCTGACCTGTTCGGCATCCTGAGTAAAGGGGGTTTCGAAGTGCTCAATCAGACCACGGCGCAAAGTATCGACTGCGCTGAGGTCGGTGAGCTCGACACTGCGCACCAGGTACATGCGGTCCCGCGCCCGGGACGCCGCCACGTTGAAGCGCTGGGCAATCGAGTCGCGGCTGTTGGCAAAGCAGTCGCCGGGGGACGCGACCAGCGAAAGGAACATCACGTCGCGCTCCTTGCCCTGGAAAGTGCGTGCATCGCCACAGCTGATCTGGAACCGGGTGATGACTTCTTCGCCCAGTTCCCGGGTCAGGATTTGCATGATGGTTTGCGCTTGTTCGGCCCCCAGTAGCGAGACCACGCCGATGCTGCGCCCGGCGATCTGCGGCAGTGCGATCAAACGGCGGATCTCCTCGACAATCACATTGGCTTCACCGAGGTTCAACTTGCCCTTTTTCACCCCGTCCATGACCAGCAGATCAATGAGCGGCGGGTCCAGACGCTCGGTCATCAGCGGCAGGCGCAGAGGTTTGAGTTCGTGGTTATAGAACTCGCGCTTGGAGTACTCGATGATCGGCGCCACGCAGCGAAAGTGCTCGCGCAACATGGTGCCGCTCTTGGCAAACACCACTTTGAACAGGTCGTACAATGAGCGCTCGGGTGACATCAACGGTCGGTAGAGCCCGACTTGATTGCCCAGAAAGCGCGTCATCATGTTCTGCACCCGCTCCTCTTCCATGCCGATACCGTCGGGGGAAACCTGCTTGTCGTCGCCCACCACCAGCACTTTCCTGGCCCGCAACAAGGCCGGTAGCGCGCTCAGGTCGGATTGCGAGGCTTCGTCGATAATCACCAGGTCGAACGCGCCGTACTGCGCTGGCAGGCTCTCGCAGATCCGGTAGTGCGGCATGATCCAGCACGGAATCGCCGAAATCGCCACATCGGCAGCCAGTCGCGCATCCTGTCGATAACGTCCGGCCCGGACGCCGGTGCCCTTGCCAATTTTGCGAATTGCCGTGCGGTACAGCTCCAGCGCGGCCCGGACACTCGGGGTAGCGTTTTCTGACAGTCGCAGCCAGGTCCGCTTGACCACCGCATCCTGATACAGCCGCGACAGGCTCAGCTCCAGCTCTGCGCGCAATTTAAACAGCCGCTTGAGATCTTCGCGCCCGTCGATGCTGTCCAGGTAACTGGCCAGCCGGCTCAGGCGCCATATCTCCAGGCAGTTGTCCGGGAGCAAGGCATCCACCGGCCCGGTGCACGGCTCTTCTCGTAACCGGGCCGCCCAGATCAGGCCGCCGCTTTGGGCAATAACCGTGGTCACCTGCTGCACCGTATCGAGGGCGTCCGTGAGCGCCAGGACGCCGCGCAACTGGTCCATCAATTCCGACCACTGCACCTGTATCTCAGCCACCTGTACGTCCGGCTGGCCGAGGCTCAGGTCCAGGAACCCTTGCAAGCGTTCGCTCACGGCACCGCCACAACCGGCCAGTGCCTTGTTAAAGGTTTCCTTGATTACCCAGGTGGCTGCCAGCCGCTGGCGCATCAGGTGATGACGCAAAATGCTTTCACCCTGACCCAGTACCGCCTCGTCAGTGCGCAGGTTGTTCACCTGTGGCCACTCCGGGAGCAGCTGGCGCAGTTCGGTCTGAGCACGGGTCTCCCAACGTTCGGCGCGCACAATATCGTCAAACTGCTCAATCGCCCGGGCAGCCGCCGGCAGTTGCTCGGCATCGGCCTCGAACAGCGGAAGCGGCATTTCGGCGGCCAGCGCATTCCAGCGCAGCAGCAAGGTGCGACTGTGCTGCTGAAAGTGCACGAACCCTTGCACATGGGCCCAGTCCTGATCGCTTTGCGGCTTGCTGCCGAGCACCACAATGGTGTCCAGCAACTGCTTTTGGCTGCCCTTGCCGATCAGGCCGGACAACCCGAACGGACGGCGCCCCTGGGCCAGGTTATCGATGGCGGCCAGTACCTCGGGCTGCGTGTGCAGCTCGAACGGCAGGCTCACCGGCCGTGCCACAAATGCTTTGCGCCCCGCGAGGGTGTCCTCGATTTCGACCTTCAGGCTGTCGAAAAGCGCCAGCACATCATTGTTGGCGTTGCGCATCAACCAGGCCTGCATGGTTGGCACCCAGCCCTGTTGCGCAGCCGTGATAGTGGTGCGCAAGGCCTGCAAGTGGCCGATGTGTTCGAGCAAGGCCTGCGCCTGCTCCAGGGTCGGCCCACTGCTGTCCAGCAGTCGCGGCACTTCGCCGATGCTTTCCTTGTGTTGCAGCTGGCTTTCCTGCGCCAGATCCTGATGGACCTGAATCAATGTCTGCGCATCCGGGAAATCGGCCAGTTGCGGCACCTTGTGCCCCAGATAAGACAGCCCGTCCTTGAGCTCAAGCCGCGCCTCGCGCACGGCGATGATGTCTTGCAGGGTGAACAGCGCACGATGTTCTGCGCCAATGCCGAGCCGGTCAGCAAAGCTGTTTATTTGGTCCTGGGCAGCGGCCACCTGTAACGCGGCGTGGGTGGGGCTCAGCCGTTCACCGTCGATTTCCAGCTCTGAAAGATTACGCTCGGCCCACTGGGTGATCTCACGATCAACCGCGGATATCTGACCGTGGAGCGTGTTGATTTCATCATCAATCTGGCCGATTTCGCGCTTGTACAGCGCGCGGTCAATTCGTTGCACCTCGGCCGAAATCTTCTGGATCGCGAACTCGAACTGCTTCATGCCGTCCGCTTCGCTGCTCAGCAAGCTGATTGCCAGCGGACGAATGTCTTCGGGGAGTTTCTCCTGCAACACGGCCAGCGCCGGATCCTTCATGGACGTCACCAGTACCCGCTTGCCATTGGCCAGGTAATGACTGATGACGTTGGCGATGGTGTGGGTCTTGCCGGTGCCGGGCGGCCCTTGCACCACAACCCCGTCGTGCACCTCCAGCAACTGGATGATTTGCACTTGCTCGTCGTTGTAAGGCTTGGGGAAGTACAGCTCGTGCACTTTTGACGCGCCAGCGTCCGCACCCTGGGTGCCGCTGACATAGGACAAGCCGCGAAACGGCGGCAGAACCACATCCTCAAGCACGTTTGAAGGCTCGGTCAAAATCGCCTGCAATGCCGGCGGCAAATGCTCCAGGTCCTCGATCCCGGCGTCAAAGCGGCCCAGGTCCTCAATAAACATATTGCTGTCGCGGGCGCGGGCAAACAGGGTCCAGGTATCAGTGACGCACAAGTGCTCGGCAGCCTTGGGCACAGAACGGTCCCCGTCGGCAATCGTCACCGGCAGGAACTGCCCCTGGGCATCGAGCAATGACGATGCCGAACGTATCACCGGGTCGTAGCTGGAAGGATTGAACGGGCTGATTCCCGCCTGATCCTTCTTGAAGAAATCCTTGGCCAGCTTGTCCAGGGCACCAACACCGGCGATATCCGCGGCCACATAGGCGTCCACTTCCAGACGCGGCTCGGCGACCCGCGGCCGCACTTCGAGGGCCATGCTGTCCGGGTTGATATCGATCTCGACCAGTTGACTGATCAGCGGGTAGTGGATGACGCCGATCTCGGGATGCTCCCACGTCGAAACGCCCATACCCCACACCAGTTCCAGCTGTGCGTCTCCCAGGTTGCCCTGCATCTGCTGCACCAGCAAAAACAGCTCGGCGTAGAGCTCGATACTTTTGCGCCGCTGCTTTTCCTCTTGCGCCCACAGTCGCCAGGCAGTCTGGCTGTAGGACTTGAGCTGAGCCTTGATTTCACCGGCATCCAGGCAGTCTTCCAGATTGACCCATTCATCCTCGGCGGACTCTTCACTGCCGGGGGTGGCGGTGAGCGATGCTGGTTCTGTTAGGACGCCACTGGCGCGCAACGCCTCGCGTGCTACCCGCTGCTTGAGCCCGGGCTCGATTTGCGGCGTGCCCTTGAGCTCGATCCACTGCCCCAGCAACGGGCTGAGCGGCACAGGTGGCCGGGTCTCGTGCAAACGCTCGAGCCGAAGCCAGATTTCATCTTCATCGCCCACGTGAACATCCAGGCTGACACCCGGTAGTGAGCGCAGTTTTTCTTCGCTGGCACTGAATGTGTTGTGCTGGCTGACGGTTAACGCGGGGCGCTTTTGCATGAGCGCGGTCTGTTTGACGAACTCAATCAGACTGGCGAGACGTGCACGTACTGTATCCATGTCGGGGCTGAACCACTTCGATAAGAGGGCGCGGTAGTGACTGAAAAAACCTGAAGGCGCCGAAAAAGGTGAAAAACTTACAAGTGCCGACACGATACAGAGGTTCAGGTTGTATTCAGATACATCATTTTGTAAAAACCGGCAGGAGCGAGCTTTGTTAACCAGCTCGCTCCTGCAGGATCAGGCAGGCATAAAAAAGGCCCTCCCCGTTACCGGGGAGGGCCTTTTGTGTAACGCCGGGCTTAGCCCAGGTTAACCCCAAAGTTCGATGCCAACGGTGCCAGACCGCCTGCAAAGCCCTGGCCGATTGCCTTGAACTTCCACTCTTCGCCATTGCGATACAGCTCGCCGAAGACCATGGCGGTCTCGGTGGATGCGTCTTCGCTCAGGTCAAAACGTGCCAGCTCTTTGTTATCCGCTTTGTTCAGTACGCGGATGTAAGCGTTCGACACCTGGCCGAAGTTCTGCTTGCGGCCATCAGCGTCGTGGATGGTCACGGCGAAAGCCAGTTTCTTGGCTTCTTGTGCCAGACCAGCCAGGTTGACGTTGATTTGCTCATCGTCGCCTTCGCCAGCGCCCGAACGGTTGTCGCCCTGGTGCACGACGTTGCCGTCCGGTGAGGTTTTATTGTTGTAGAACACAAAGCTGCCGTCGTTCAGCACTTTGCCGCTCTCGCCAACAATAAATACCGAGGCGTCCAGGTCGAACTCGGTGCCGTCGGTGACACGTGGATCCCAACCCAGGCCAACAATTACTTCTGTCAGGCCAGGTGCTTCTTTGGTCAGGGAGACGTTGCCGCCCTTGCTCAGACTTACTGCCATGTTCGTGAACCCTTATATAGAAAGATGGATGGGTCGATTAAAACTTCAGACCGAAGCTTTCAGCCAATGGCTTGAGGCCACCGTTGAAGCCCTGGCCTACAGCGCGGAATTTCCATTCGGCGCCATTGCGATACAGCTCGGCAAAGATCATTGCGGTTTCGGTGCTGGCATCTTCCGCGAGGTCATAGCGAACAACTTCGTTGTTGTTGTCCTGGTTGACCAGACGGATGAAGGCATTGCGCACCTGACCGAAGTTCTGCTTGCGGGCGTCAGCTTCGTGGATGGTCACAGTGATCGCGATCTTGTCGATCTCGGCAGGGACTTTGGACAGGTCGATCTTGATCGCCTCGTCGTCGCCGTCGCCTTCACCGGTACGGTTATCGCCGGTGTGCTCAACCGAGCCGTCGGTGCTTTTGAGCTGGTTGTAAAAAATGAAATCGGAGTCAGCGCGTACTTTGCCGTCAGCCTTGAGCAAGAAAGCGCTCGCATCCAGGTCGAAGTCTTGACCATCGGTGGAACGAGCGTCCCAGCCCAGGCCCACGAGGACTTTAGTCATCCCCGGAGCTTCTTTGGACAGGGACAGGTTGCCGCCTTTGGAAAGGGAAAGTGCCATGTGTAATTCTCCTTAGTAATGTGCGATCAAGCGTTCGTATCGTTTTTAACGTCGGACTGCTCTTCTTTACCGGGAAACATGATGCTGGCCACAACACCGATGGCCAGTACCACCAACACCACGATCAGGCTGGTGTTTGGATCAATTTCATAACCATGGCCAAACAGGTGATCGGTTGCGTTCAAGGCCAGCTTGCCGGCGATAAAGAACAACAGCGCGATAACCGATTTCTCCAGGTGAACCAGGTAGCGCTTCAGCGCTTCGAGGACAAAGTACATGGTCCGCAGGCCAAGAATGGCGAACATCATGGCCGAGTACACGATCAACGGTTCACGGCTCACTGCGATGACTGCAGGTACGGAGTCGAAGGCGAACAAAATGTCCGAAACCTCGACCACTACCACACACAGAAACAGCGGTGTCGCGAACAAGGTGCCTTTGGCAGCCAGGGTCATTCCCTTGTTCTGCGGCTTCGTGATCTCTTTTTCAAGCTCTTTGCGCGAAACAAAGAAATTATGTCCGTGCAGCTTCGGCCAGACCGGGAACAGTTTTTGCGCAAAGCGGTAGGCCATGTGCTTGGAGTAATCCTCCTCCTCATCCTCTTCCTTGCTGCGCAGCATCATGATTGCGGTCCAGGCCACAACCACCGCGAACAGCACTTCGACCCAGGGACCGAACGCCAGCAGGCCGGTACCGATTGCCACAAAGATCAGGCGGAAGACGATGGCACCGATGATGCCCCAGTACAGAACGCGGTGACGCAGCGCGTCAGGCACCTTGAACCAGGCAAAGATGGCCATGAACACGAACAGGTTGTCGACGCTGAGCACTTTTTCCAGCGCATAACCGGTAACGAACAGACTGGCCACGCTCGGACCGTGGGCGTAGTACAGGTAGCCCGCGAACGCGAGCGAGATCAGCACCCAGAACACCGACCAGACGGCGGCGTTGGTCAGCGTGACCGGTTTATCGCTTTTGTGGGTAAACAGGTCGACTGCCAGAGCAATGACCGCTAGCGCCACAAATACAGCGATGGTAGTTGGCGGAAAGCCAATTGCCGTGTTTTCCATGATGTCCTCAGAGATCAAAATCGCCAGGGTTCAACCCCAGCTCATTGCAGATAGTGCGGCAAGCAGCCCGCTCACTTTCATCGAAGTTGCCGTCGGCGCTACCGATTGCGCAGCAAACACGCACCAGCAGACGGGCAGCATCTTCTTTTTTTCGTAACTGACCGATCGACTTCAGGGCTTCTGCGCGACCGATCTGCTGATCGAATTCAAACTTGTCGCAGACCTCGTTGAAGGACTTGATCACGTCTTTAACGTCAAAGGCCTTCAATTCGTTTGAGTTCTGGATGAACCCGACCATCTTCTGCTTTTCGTCGCTGCTGATGTTGCCATCAGCTGCCGCCACCAGTGCGCATCCGGAAACCACGGCTTCCATGAACTCACGGTTTTTAAATTTGCTGACTTCCGCCGAAAGCTTGTCACGGGCGGCGGTTGCGTTGGTTTTCAGCCATTCAAGCATTGGGGTCACCTTGTCAGAAATTGAGTGAATGCCGCCAGCCTCGGCTGGCGGCCAATTACATAACGCTCATTTGGAGCCGGCAGCCCAGCGCATGCCCCAGCCAAATGCTTTGTCCATGTCCGAGTGCCCTTTGAAGAACTCGACCCTGCGGTTGACCTTGACGCTGCCACCGACGTTTTCGAGCAAGGCAATGGCGCACATGCCTTTGGTGCCGCCCTCTTCACTCAGACGCACTTCAATTGGGGGCTCGCCCGGAATATACAAGGTAATCACGCCATCGGTGGCCTGCCAGTTCGGGGCGCCTTCGTAGATGAATGCGTACACCAGTACGCGACGCATCTTGCGCCACTCCTTGCCGTTGATGCGCAGCCACTCGCCGTCGCTCACGGAGCCGGTGCGGTCGTCACCCATCAATTGAATGAACGGCTCGTCACGGAAATCGCCAAACGCGTTGCCCAGGGCCTGAACGGCACCCTTGCGGCCGTTTTCCATTTCGTACAGGCAGCCGACATCAAGGTCGATACCGCCCGACTTGCCGCGCAGCGAGGCAAAGAAACCACCGCCGCCGCTCGGCGTGGCGCGGTTCCAGTTGAGGTTGATTTTGATCTCGCCAAAATCACCGTCCTTTTTGTCCAGGCTGATCGAGGGACGCTGCTTGTCGAGGGTGATTTTCGACAGGTTGACCTTCGATGCCGGGGCTGGTGCAGCCGCCGGAGCAACAACTGGCGCAGGCGCTGCTGGCGGTGCTGCCGGGATCGGTGCAGGTGCAGGTGCCGCAATATCAACCCCGAAGTGCTGGGCCAAAGGCGCCAGACCACCGGCAAAACCCTGGGCCACGCAACGGAACTTCCACGCGCCCTGGCGGCGGTAAAACTCGCCGAGGATCAATGCGGTTTCCTGCATGCCCACGGTCGGAATCGGCGCTTCAATACCGCCGCTCACAGACACATTGAGCTGCGGGAACGCGTCGAATCTGGCCTTGTTCTCATAAATGGTCGCGGTCAGTGCGACTTTATCGATAGCCGCGTCTATGGCGTCCAGATTGAGGCTGAACACGCTGCGACCGGGCGCAGATTCCGCCAGCTTTACCGCGCCATTGTTGACGCTTTGCTGGCCGAAGAAACACATGTCGTTGTCACCGCGAACCTTGCCCGACTCATTGAGCAGGAAGGCCGACACGTCTAGATCAGCCCCCGGCACAGGGCTGTAGCTGATGGTGACACTGAGGGTGCCGGTGGTCACCGCAGTGTTGGCGCCGGGAGTCAGAGTACTCATGGGCGCACCGCCTTGGCGGCCTCGCTGCTCAGGTCCTGTGCCGTACGGCCATTGGCAACGGTACCCACTGCGGTCAAGTCCCAACCCGCCGCAGTACGGCTCAGGTAGGCCATTACTACACCGGTGTGGCGGCCCTTGTCGGACAGGTTGAAGCGCGCCAGTTCCTTACCGCTCAGTTCATCGACGATACGGCAGTAGGCATTCTCTACCGCTTCAAAGTTTTGCCCGGTGAACGAGTTAACGGTAAACACCAGGTGTTTCACGCTGGCGGGCAGTTGCTCAAGATTGACCTGTATTGACTCATCGTCTCCATCGCCTTCACCCGTACGGTTGTCGCCGGAGTGAACGATGGAACCGTCAGTGGATTTGAGCTGGCGGAACCACACCAGATCCTGGGGTTGGCCGGCACTGTCGAGCAGGATGCATGAAGCATCCAGATCGATGGCGGTATCACTGTTGAGCAATTTGGCAAAAAAACCGCTCGGCTTGACCGGGTCCCATCCCAGGCCCATGCGAATTTTCTTAAGACCGGTTCCGGCTTCTTTCTCGAGAGAAATGGTTTGGTTCTTGGATAGCGAAATGGCCATGAAGCGTCTCCTTGTCTGCACTGAAGCACGATAGGTTGGTGCTGATTATTGACGTGCTTTGCTTACGCCTTGCTTACAACTCTTCGCGCAAGCACACATCAAGTGGCCGCTTGCGGCGCCACAGCGCGTGAAATTCGCGCCAATGTGGCTCCTCGGCGGCTCCGAGCATTTGTTCATCACCCCGGGTGTCACCCCAGGCGCGCAATGTGTAGCGGTCCAGAGGCCCATACTTGGCCTCTAACCGGATGACTTTTTGTTCACAGCGACAGTTGGTACCGTCGATCTCTCCCGTCAGTACGCCGTCGACTGATGCCAGCCGGGTACCGATCAGGCCGATACCAAGCTTTTTGGCGAAAGGCGTGAGCACCAGTTCGGGGGACGCCGAGCAAATGGTGACCGTGGCGCCCTGCTCCAGCTGGTTGGCGACAGATGTTAAGCCCAAAGGGCGCATTAGGCGCTGCCACGAAACGTCACAAAATGCTTCTGCACGTTCCTTGACCCAGGCTTCTTTGGCACCTGTCAGATAGACCGTGATCAGCTTTTCCTTCAAATCATTACGCGATATCTGACCCAGCAGGTAACAAACTGTTGATGGAATCATCCGCATCAAGCGCATGGCGAACAGCCGGTTGCCAAAAGCAAAGCGCAAAAACGGCACAAAGGTATCGTGATAGGTCAGCGTGCCATCGAAATCAAATGCTGACAGAACCTGCTTGCCTTTAACTGGTGTATTCAAAACGTCGTTCAACCCACTAATTCAGCCAATCGCAGGCTGCCTCCAAAAGTGTCCGACGAGCCGCCGGTTTCAGGGCGAACCCCCTGCCAGTGCGCTCGCTCAATAATTGTTTGCGCCCATTTGTAATGGGTCGCAGGCTCGCACATGGCGTCGTTGAACTTGAACACCGCAGGCGCCGCCTCACTCAGTATGTGGCGTGCGCTATTGAGATCTTCAAGGCTGACTTGCAACGCCCTGTGGATAACTGCAATTTGCGACGGATGGATAGCGGTTTTACCCACCAGCCCGTGGGCCATGTCCAGCGCCAGTTCCTGCTCCAGCAACTGCGGGCTATTGAGCTGTTCAAACACCGGGGCCGTAAGGGCGAAACCGGCAGAGCCCATCACGCCGCACAGCATCGGAATAACATAGCTCATGGGCGTGCTGTACAGGGTCATCGCCGGGCTGCGACGCAAGCCCAGGCAACCCATCAAATCGTTGCCGCCGATGCGCAAGGCGATAATCCGCCCCGGCAGTTGCTCGAGCATCGCACTGCGCAATTCAACCATGGCCCCCGGGTCATACACCTCGGGAGTTTCCAGGGTCGGCATCAGCATCAATTCGTTGCGGGTCACCGCCTGCTGCCACTCGCGGATATTGCCCAGACGCAGTTTGGGCACCACAAAACCGTCGACGTGACGCATCAACGACCACTCATTAAGCACCGCTGCCATTGCCGCATCCCGGGGCCGAACAAACAGGATCGGCCCGCCGGACGGTCGACCGCCGCGCGCCTCGATGCCCAGCAACAGATTTTTCAGGTTGCTGAGCCCCTGCTGCACGTCCGTCTCGGCCACTGCGTCTTCAAGGCACACCACCAGCGAACGCAGGCCCTGGATTTTCTCGCCCATGACCACGTCCATAATGTCGGGACGGGTGGCCGGCATATAAAGAGTGGCGCCCAAGGCAAAGGCGGAATGCTTGATCATCAGCGAACACTCCTGATTACAGTCACGGCGCGATACGGCCCCAACTCTTCACCGACTTCTTCGACCTCGATATTCGCCTGCCGGGTAAGGTGCAGCAGCAATTGAACATCCTGATCGTCGCGGTTGCGCACCAGCACGTGGTCCGGCACCCGGCGCATGACTGCGCGCGTGGCCTCGGCGATGCCCGGTTTGACGCGGTTCGGGTTGCTCACTGCAAACCGTGTCGAGATACGTTCGACCGCAGCCACGGCTGAGCGTTGCAATATTTGCGCCTGCTCCGCAGTCCAGGGTTGGGCGGCTGCCTGGGGCGCCAATTGCGCGCGCTCGGCTTCGATACTGCGGATAAAGTCTTGTGTCACGTCGTGCCCGGCCAGATGCGAATACACCACGCAACCATGCAGGCCGGGGTCTTGCGGCCAGATCGAACGGGAAACAAGGCCAGACACTGTCGCCCCCAGGATGCCCGAAGGAATCAGCCAGTCTTCTGCCGAAGCCGCCAGCCAGGCCCTTCCGCAGGGGTCGGCCAGCACCACCAGGCGCGGGTCGGCCGGGAAACGCGAATCGCCGGCCAGGCTGTCGCGGATCTGCCCGCTGATTGCACCTTTGCCGGTCCAGCCATCCACAAACACGATGTTCTCGGCGCCGTGGGTCTTGATGATAGCTTCGAGTGCGACGTTGTCGATTCCACGATCACGAATAATGCTGATCCCGTAATGCCGGGCGTCACGCCCCGATTCGACCAGCGCACGACGCAACAACACACCCAGCGGCAACCCGGCACGCACGAACGACACCAGCGCAATGGTCGGGCCGTTGTAACGCTGGTCCAGGGCCCGGGCCAGCGCCTGTACATCTGCGGCCATGCGCGCGCCGTTCTGCGCCAGCGCCAGGCGGTACAGGCTTTTATGGGTGTCGGACGGCGGATGCTCCTGGCTGATCATCTCCGAGTAGTGACGCTGACGGGTCTGGATCAGGCGCTCTTTTTCCTGCACATCGGTGACTTCAATCTGCATGGTGCGCAGCAAAAAATGCACATCATCGGTGGCATAACTGCCACTGCCGACGGTTTGCAGGCCTTCGAAAGCATTACTCATGGCTGACGCTCGCCAGCACATGACTGGCCAGCTGACCACGCTTGGGCGTCCCCCACCAATCGCACTCGGTCATGAAGCCCATGTCCGAGACACTGTCGCCAAAGCCCAGCAACGGTCGTTTACCGTTGATCGCCTGATCGCGACGTACCCATTCGCGCACTGCGGCGCGCTTTTGCAGGGCCACCGGCAGGAACGCCAGGTTGTTGCCGTTGCCGTGCACGTACAACCCGTCCAGCAAACCGCGCGCCTTGACCACGGCCAGCACGGTGAGCAGTGCATCGTCAGTTTCGTTGTTGTGCTTGGTGACCACGTAATTGGCCAGGCCTTGCTCTTCAACCACCCAGCCACGCAGGGAGAAACCCAGCTCGGCGCCAATGGCCAGGGTTTGCTCACTCAACTGATGCAGGCGGGTTTGCTCCAGCGCCAGCTCAGTACCCATGTGCGCATGCCAGACCGGGTCCAGCGAACCGTCAGGATTGAGGATCACCCCGCCATGGGCGCACACAGCGCCATGCACAAAAGGCAGTTGCACCCGTTGATAGGCCTCGATGCTGCGGGCGGTCACCGGGACCACATCGGCAGTGGCCAGCAGCCATTCGACGAAGCTTTTCTGCGTCGCGCTCATAAAGCCGTTGGGCTGACCGTCCACATCCAGGGTCGCCGGGAAGCGCGGCTCATCCCCCATTTTGCGGGCGGTCTGAAACAGGGTGTCGTCCAGATCAACGAACACCAGTGGACGATTAACGCTCATCAACGATCACCTGTGCATTCAATGCGCTGACCAGCGCCGGATCCACCGCCGCTGCCGGGGTTTCAGTACAGATCAGCACCCGGTCGAACTGGCCGGGAGCGACGTTGTACAAGAAGTTGGGAATACCCAGACCGTAGTTGTCGCAGAACGACAGCGCATGATCGATGGCATGCCCCAGCGCAATCGGCGAACGGCTGGTGGAGCTGAAGTGCACATCGGCACCGGCTCGCTCAAGGCGCTCGGCCAGCAGGAACGGGCGCCATACATACTCGCTGGTACCAATGACCAACACCCGCTCCCCTGGCAAAACCTGCAAGCCGGGCGCCAGGGTATCGAGGTGTTCACGCACCCCCATACGGGCCCAGTCGCGATTCGGGTCCAGGGGCCAGTCGCCCCGGGCCACACTGCCGACTTCAGGCATGTCGGGCAGTTCTGCGGCGGGGTCTTCGGTGAAGGTGTAGCGACCGTCGAGCAACGACACGCTGCTGACGTGATCGCCCATGGCCTTGCGCACCGCGTCCCCGGACCAGTCGGTCAGGGTTGCCGTGACTATCCGTTGAATGGAATCCAGCCCGGCTTCGGCAAGCGCCTTGCTCAGGTTGATGAAGGTATTGCCGGTCGAGGCTTCGTCGTCCACCAGAACCAGCGAACGGGCAGTCAGCATCATCTCCCGGGTACTGGCATCTTGCGGCAGGTGCAGCAAATGCGAGCTGGCGTGGCTGTGTTCTTCTTCAAAACGGGTGAACAGTTCGCCGCCGGTGGGGTGGCGACTGCTGCACAGGTACAGGCTGTCATCACGGGTCCGGCTCAGGGCGCGATGCACACCTGCGCCCAGGCCCACGGCGGTTTCTGCCATGCCGATCACCAGCACCGGGCCAGGCAGGTCGGCAGGGATTTTCGCCGCCAGCGCGTTAAAACTTGCGGCCATCAGCGACGGACGAGCCGGGATATGCCGGCCGAGCACACGGGAAACAAACAAAAAAGCGCGCTTGGGATTGCGGCGCTCGGCAAAACTGAAAAGTGCCTGGGGATCAAAGGTCGATGCATTGACCTCAACATCCAGTCGACCGCGCTTAAGGTTTGCGTGCAAAGCCTTGGATCCGGTCATGGGGTTACCGCTGTTCATCAATGTTTTACTACCTGGAAAGACTTAAAAAGTGAGGGACGATCTGGGAGCCCGGGTTTTAGGACAAGTTAAAAATGGTTACCAAAGATGGCCAAAATCAATTCTGCCGATCCAAAAGCGCTTCGCCGCAAACCGGAACCACGACAGTGATCGCCTTTACCTGAACATTCTCGCGCCAGACACTGGCCGGCGCGGGCATTCCCAGGCGACGGGCGGCGAAAATACCGGGCAGATTAACCCCCGCTTCCCGGGTATAGCCGATACCACCGGAGTAACGCAGATTGATCTCCAGCAGATGCGGATTGCCTTCGGCATCATCACGGGTTTGCACGTTGACGATGCCGTCGCAGCAAAAATGCCGCGCGGCCCTGAGTGCCAGTTCGACGGCGGCACCGTCGCATTCGAATGACTGCATCAGCCCCTGTTTGCGCCGCCCGACATATGCCACCGCGTTGCCCGCTTCGCACACCATGTCCACCGACACCTCGCTACCGGGCATGTACGGCATGACCAGCAACGGTTTGGGCTCAATGGACTGGCCGTAGGCCCGGGCAAATACCTCGGCGTTCACCTCATGGGCATCGGCATTGGCAAAGCTGCGAAACGGATCGACATCATCCCCCAGGCGCCAGAAGCCCTGACCATAAATGCCGCGGGTCGGTTTCACACACACCTGCCCTTCACGGGACAGCCGCGCGTAGGCCTCTTGCAGCTCGGCCTGGTTGTGCACGGTCACCGCCGGAATGCAGGCAAGCCCTGCGGCCAGCGCCTGACGGGTGAATACCGACTTGTCGTCGACCCGCTCAAAGGTGTTCAGGTCCAGGGCGCCCGTGACCAGTTGCAAGCCTGCGGCCTCGAATTGGCCACGATGGGCTTCATAGACCTGCCCCACACGACCGGCCAGCACCAGCTTGATCTGATGGCTCAAGGCCTGCTCAATGACCCAGGCAATACGCTCTTGATTGTCCAGCGGCTCGCGCCAGGCGACATCCGCCAGTCCGGTTATTTCAGGGCGATTTTGACGGTGCGAGGCGAAAATCCGAACTGCATCGGGCAGCGCCGCGCGCGCGCCGGCAATCACATCGCGCTGGCTGGATTGCCCTTCAAGAAACCAGATCATGAACATCCTTTGCTGCAGAGGGAGGAGACACACGTTGAGCGCGGGAGTCTAGCGGATGGGGCCGGCAGATGCCCCAGTGATTGACCGGTGTGCCTGCCGGAGCTGGCAGGCCGGCGCCCGGATGAGTACCTCCCGCAGCCCGCACACCCTTTGCAGCCCGGAGGTCTCAGGTTTCACATTTTGTTAAGAATTGCCCTCCTATACTCCAGCGCACCATTACTTCCGACTCTGCCCTGGTAGCCAAATGCGCCTGACCCGCCCTGCTCTGCTGTTATTGCTGCTCGGTTGTCTGCTGTTCTTTTTTGCCCTGGGCAACCACCAACTGCAAGGCTCGACCGAGTCCCGGGTGGCGGGCATCGCCATGCAGATGCACCTGAGCAACGATTGGGTGACGCCGTCCCTGCTCAACCAGCCCTTCCTCGAAAAACCGCCGCTAAGCCTGTGGCTGGATACGGGCGCCATTCGCCTGTTCGGGGGTGAACTGTTCGCCGTGCGCCTGGCATCAGCCTTCGCCGGATTATTTTGCGTCATGTTGCTATACGCCATGCTGCGCAAACTTGGACGCCCCACGGCACTGGCCTGGACGGCTGCCGCCATGCTGGCGACCATGGGCAGTTTTTGGGGCAATACCCGTCAAGTGGGGGAAGATGCCCTGCTGACATTGGGCGTGAGCATGGCGCTGCTGGCGTTTTTTCACGCCAGCCGCCAGCCGGGCTTTGCACGGGGCAGCTGGCTGCTGTTTGCTGCCGGGATCGCCATTGCAACCCTGAGCAAAGGAGTATTGGGGCTGGCGCTGCCAGGGGTGGTGATCTTTGCATTTCTGCTGTGCGAAAGCCTGATGGAGAAGCGCTTTATCCTGAGACACTGGCTACGACCGGCACTGTTGACCCTGCTGGGACTGATTCCGCTGATGATCTGGTTGTGGGTGCTGTATCAGCGCGGCGGGCTCCAGGCTGTGGGCGAAGTGCTGTGGACCAACAGCGTCGGACGTTTCAGCGGCTCCTTTGTTGATGCAGGGCATTACGAACCGTTTTACTACTACCTGAGGAAGCTGCCCGAAGCCTTCCTGCCGTGGAACCTGCTGACCTATCTGGGGCTCTGGCACTTTCGCCGGCAACTGCGAAGCAACCCGTATCTGCTGTTCTTCTGTGTCTGGCTACTGGCGCAGTTTCTGCTGCTGAACCTGGCCTCAAGCAAACGTGCGGTGTACCTCATGTCACTGACCCCGGCCGCTGCTGTCATTGCCGCCGAATATGCCCGGGTGGTGCTGGACTGGCTGTACAAGAAAAGCCGGACCTCGACCCTGGCCAGATTCCTGAGCGAGCATCATCGTGCCCTGGGGGGAGTGGTTTTAGCCTGCATCGTGGCCAGCTACCTGCTGGCGGCGCTGTGGGCGCCACGGGCCGACAAGGAGGAGTCATTCCAACCGGTAGCGGCCCATGCACTCAACCTGCAAGCCGCCGGCAAACACATCGCGTTGATGCAACCGGATGAACGCCTGGGCGCATTGGTGTTCTACAGCCAGCAACTGCAGCAGACGCTGGACTCCACAGCCGAACTGCAGGCCTTTCTCCGCGCCTCGCCCGATAACGTCGCCATCGTCGAACAACCGGTTATACCCGGGTTAGCCTTGAACATAGTGGACAAGGTCAGCGTCGGACGTCACCACTATTACTTCATCAGCCTGGCAACGCCCGGGCCCCGGACTTGATCCCGGGCAATACAAAGCCGGTTAGCGTGGCCGATTACCCTGCATTGACTACGCTCCCTGTGCTGGACGATTCCCAGCCAAGGAGCCTGTCATGACCATCAACATCACCAGCAAGACCCTGAGCGACTATGACGCTCATCTGGCGTTCAATACGGCCACCGCGTTTCTGCGCAAGTCCGATCTTGCCAACTATTTGATTGATCAGCTTGAACAGCAAGACGTAAAACTCAGCATTGACGTCAGCAGCGACCCGGCGCTGGCGCAAAAGGATGCTTCAAACAACGGGGTGATTTTATGGAACCTGCACACCGCGACCTCGCCAAGCCCGCAACTGGCCGACGTGGCGGCCCTGCTCAGTCGTATCCCGGCCGGGCAGAAGCAATACATCACCAGCCAGTGGGTGCTGATGCATTTACTCGCACTTGCCTGCCATCAATTAAACGATCAGCTGAATTTTCGCGATGCGGATGCGACGTGGCCATGGCTGGACGAAAAAGTCCTGAGCGCCGGCGATATCGAAAATGTTGTGGCCCGTGAACTCAGCGACCTGCCGTTGCCCGAAGAGCAAAACTGGAACCGCCTGCTTAATCGGGCTTGAGCTGCACACAGGCCTGGAGAGGTTGTCAGTCAGGGCAAACCCTGTGCAAGCATGGCTTGCCCGCGCTAGCACCGGCTTGTCTGCACTGCAGACAAGCCGGCACCTGCAGTGGAATTGGCTCAGAATTGCGAGGCTTCGAACACGTGATGCTCTGGTGCTGCCTCCGGCAGGATGGCCGACCAGTCGTTGGTCTCGACATACCCCAGCATCTGCGGGTCATGGGTGCCATCGTCCTGGATGAACAATGAAGCCCCGTAGCCGAACGTTGTATCCGTTGGCACATGCATGTCCGCTTCCAGCGCGTCCATGCATTCGCTGTGGGTCACCAGCACCAGGTTGCGCCCCGGCACCTTGTGCTTGAGGGCATCACGCAACATCGTGCCGCGGCAGTTGAATAACCAGTCCTGCGCCGGCACCGGGCGAATGAACATGGCATCGGCGGTTTGCCGCGCCCGGGTCAACTCACTGCTGTAAATATCGACGTTCTTCAGCCCCAACTGCCTGAAATTGGCGCCCAGCCCCTGAACCACCTCTTCGCCATGCACCGTGATCCCGTCAGGCAGGCCCAGGCATGGGGTCGACGAGCGATCGCAGCGCTCGCCATGGCGCACCAGTGCAATCACATCACCTCTGGCCCAGCTCTGGGTCAGGGTCAGTACCTGTCCGGCATGTTTTGACTGCGCCAGATTGGGCGCCGGCACTGGCGCCAGAAGGTTCCACGTGACCGCACCGGTGAGCAGGCTTGCGGCGACTATCACCAATGCATTTCTGTAACGCGCCAGCACACCGCGCAGCATGGCACGTGTGGCTCCAGCCAGACGAAGACTCAAAATCACGGAAGAAATACCCTCTATGGCAGTCAGTGGACGACACTGGCCGTTACCCTAAAACGCGAATATGACAATGGGTCGATGCGCGCCTCTTTTTGTAAGAGCAAAGATTGCACACGACGGATATCGGTTAGCTGAACCAGATTCTAAAAACCCCCACGTCAGGGACAGGTGAAACGAATGTGAAAAAAAACGTAAAGCCGCCCTTGCCCACATGCTTGCAAGGGCTTTTCGCCGAATATTCATTGTTATCAAGAAAACATTTCAGCTCTGAGAACTGCCGCCGATACACCCCAACACAAGCATTCTGCTGGGCCAATAACTAAAACCCTCCAGCGAAATTCGATCCTGCGTGCACCGTTCCTGGAGAACTTTATGAACAGCTGGCTGAGCAACATCAGCGTCAACCTGAAACTGACCCTTGGCTTTGGCCTGGTACTGCTCCTCACTTGCGTAATGGCGATCTTTGACTGGCTCAGCCTGGACAAAATGGTTGATCGCAGTAACTGGATGAGCGATATCACCCGGCTCAATACCGCGTTTACCAACCTGCGGGTGACACGCTTGCAGTACATGCTGACTGACGGCGACGAGACCGCCGCGCAAGCAGTGCAAGGCAGTATTGACGCCTTTCAGGAACAGCAGAAAAAGCTGATCGACACCTTCAAGAGCCAGGAAAACCTCGTACTGCTCAAGGAGCAGCAAGCCATCATCGGCGACTACGAGCGCGCACTGGTGACCATGCGCAAGGCTTATGTCGAGTCTGCCGAAGCGCGGGCCGCCATGGACCGCAATGCCAAACTGGCCCAGGACGCCATCGCCACGCTGCTGGCCAGCACCCTGCAACTGCCTGCCGCTGAAGAGTCCCGTTTCGCGATGTACCAGACCGTGTCTGAAGTCCGCGAACAATTCCTGCTCTCGCGTTATCAGGTCCGTGCCTATATTGCTGCGCCAACGCCGGCGACCGAAAAGGCCGCCAGCCAGCAACTGGAAAAGACCGTCGACAGTCTTGAAAAGCTCAATCCTTATTTCGCGACGAGCGCCGCAGAGACCCTGCGTACCCTGACCCGGACCATGGAGCAGTACCAACAGGCGCTGCAGGTGTACAGCAGCACCGACAACACCATCATCGACGTGCGCAAGAAGATGACCGAGTACGGCGCCAGCGTTCTGAGCCGCAGCGATGAGCTGTACAAACTCCAGTTGCAGCGCCGCGACATCGAAAGTGCCACCGCCAACAGCATGCAAGCGATCACCACCCTGCTGGTGCTGCTGTTCGGCATCGCTGCTGCGGTGATCATCACCCGCCAGATTACCCGCCCGTTGCGTGAAACCCTGGATGTGGTCGAGCGCATTGCCAGTGGCGACCTGAGCCACAACCTGCAGGTGACCCGTCGCGATGAACTGGGTGTATTGCAGCAAGGTATTGCGCGCATGGGCACCACCCTGCGCGACCTGATCGGCGGTATTCGCGACGGGGTTACGCAAATCGCCAGCGCCGCCGAAGAGCTGTCAGCGGTCACCGAGCAAACCAGTGCCGGGGTCAACAGCCAGAAGATCGAGACCGATCAGGTGGCCACTGCCATGCATGAAATGACGGCGACCGTGCAGGAAGTTGCACGCAATGCCGAGCAGGCTTCGCAAGCCGCCGCAGCCGCAGACGGCGAAGCCCGTGAGGGCGACAAGGTGGTCAATGAAGCCATTGACCAGATCGAGCGTCTGGCAGTTGAAGTCGGTCGCTCGACCGAAGCCATGGCCGTGTTGCAACAGGAAAGCGACAAGATCGGCAGCGTCATGGACGTGATCAAGGCCGTCGCCGAGCAAACCAATTTGCTGGCCCTTAACGCCGCCATCGAAGCCGCCCGTGCCGGTGACGCCGGACGCGGTTTTGCCGTGGTGGCCGACGAAGTGCGTGGCCTGGCCCAGCGTACGCAAAAATCCACCGAAGAGATCCAGACCCTGGTTGCAGCCTTGCAAAGCGGTACCCAGCACGTGGCCAACGTGATGAACAACAGTCGCTCCCTGACTGACAGCAGCGTGACCCTGACCCGCCAGGCGGGCACCTCGCTGCAGGGCATTACCCGTACCGTGTCGAACATTCAGTCAATGAACCAGCAGATTGCCGCCGCCGCCGAACAGCAAAGTGCAGTGGCTGAAGAGATCAGCCGCAGCATCGTCAATGTGCGCGACGTTTCCGAGCAAACCGCAGCCGCCAGCGACGAGACGGCCAAGTCCAGCGTTGAACTGGCGCGTCTGGGCAATCAGCTACAAGAGATGGTGAGCCACTTTAAAGTCTGACCCTCACTGCAGGAGCGAGCCTGCTCGCTCCTGCACCGGGACCATTGAGTCTCCGCCCTATCGGGGCAGAAACACACCGGCGCGGTTACCGTTGGCCACGCCGTTTTCATAACTCAACACCCCGTTGACCCACACCCCGTCAATCCCTTGTGCCGCTTGTTGCGGGGAGTTGAAGTCGGCGACATCACGTACTTTCGCGGCATCGAACAGCACCAGATCCGCCCAGTTGCCTTCGCGTATTTCTCCCCGCCCCTCAAGACCAAAACGAGCCGCCGACAACCCGCTCATTTTGTGCACCGCGGTGTGCAGCGGGAACAACCCCAGGTCACGACTGAAATGCCCCAGCACCCGTGGAAAAGCCCCCCACAAGCGTGGATGCGGAAACGGGTCGTCAGGCAGGCCGTCGGAGCCGATCATTGACAGCGGGTGCGCCAGAATCCTGCGAACGTCGCTTTCGTCCATCCCGTAATACACCGCGCCCGCCGGTTGCAGGCGCTGCGCTGCATCCATCAGCGATACGCCCCAAAGCCTTGCAATGTCCTGCAAGTCACGCCCGCCCATTTCAGGATGCGGGGTCGACCAGGTAATGGTGATCCGGAACGCGTCAGTCACTTGCTTGAGGTCCAGAGTCGAAGAACTGGCGGCGTAGGGATAACAGTCGCACCCCACAGGATGGGTTTTCGCTGCCTGCTCCAGAGCTGCCAGCAAGTGCGGACTGCGCCCCCAGTTACCCGCCCCGGCACATTTGAGATGGGAAATAATCACCGGCACCCGGGCCTGGCGACCGATCAAAAACGCTTCATCCATGGCCTCCAGCACCGGCTCGAATTCGCTGCGCAAATGCGTGGTGTAGAGCGCGCCGAACGCGGTCAGTTCTGCGGCCAGCTGCAGCACCTCGTCGGTCTCGGCATTAAACGCACTGGCATACGCCAGCCCTGTGGATAACCCCAGCGCCCCCGCTTCCAGGCTTTCCCGCAGCTGCTGACGCATGCCGCGAATTTCGCCGGGGGTGGCGGTGCGCTGCAGATCGTCCATGTGATTGCTGCGCAACGCCGTATGACCGATCAGCGCACCAACGTTCAACGCGGGACCGGCCGCCGCAACGGCAGCGCGGTAGTCGCTGAAACGCGGGTAGGCAAACGCGGCCTTGTCGCCCAGCAGGTTCATCGGGTCCGGTGGCTCATCGCGCAAGGTCACCGGCGACGCGCTGATCCCGCAGTTGCCGACAATCACTGTGGTCACGCCCTGACTGAGTTTGGGCAGCATCTGCGGCTGGCGGATCACCACCGTGTCGTCGTGGGTGTGCACGTCAATAAAACCCGGCGCCAGCACCCGGCCCACCGCGTCTATTTCCCATGTGCCGCGCACATCACCGAGGTTGCCAATACGCTCGATACGCCCTGCGCGTACCGCCACGTCAGCGCTATAGGCCGGCGCGTTGCTGCCATCTATAACCCGGGCATTGCGGATCACTGTGTCGTAGTTCATTTCAATCCCCCAATGGCAGGCAATCATCACCGCCGCGATAGTCATCCAGTGCCAGTTTGATCCGGCGCAAGCGCTCCTGGTTGGCTTCAGGCATCGACAGCGCCAGCTCGGTGGCAAGCACGTCAATGGCCAGCAGCATCCCGTAGCGGGCCGCCGTTGGTTTGTAGATAAAGCTGGTTTCCACCCCTTGCAGCGCCAGCACCACATCGGCCAGTTGCGCCAGCGGCGTAGCGGGCCGGGTGATGGCAATCACTTTGGCGCCATAGTTATGCGCCAGCTTTACCACCTCGATCAGCTCGGGGGTCAGGCCGGTCAGCGAGCACACAATAACGGCATGCTCCGGTCCCAGGGTCGCCGCCGTGACCCGCATCATCACGACGTCGCGACAGGCCGCGACCGGGTACCCCAGGCGCACCAGACGCACCTGCAATTCATCGCTGTAGACACTGGAACAGCCGCCCATCCCGAACGCATGAATCATCTTCGCTTCGCCCAGCAGCTTGACCGCATCGGCGAAATGCACGCCATTGAAGCCGGCCAGATGCTCGTGCAGCGTCGATTCAATATCACTCACAATCTGACGGAAAAAAGCCGACTGCTCAGGCATGCTGCCGGTATCGAGAAAACGACTGCCCACCCCGCTGGCCTGGGCCAGTTGCAGGCGCAAGTCACGCAAATCACGGCAGCCGACACTGCGCGCAAAGCGCGACAGCGTGGCGCTGCTGACCTCGGCCCGCAGCGCCAGCTCATCGAGGCTGGCACTGGCGGCAAAACCGGTATCGCTGAGTATCAACCGGGCAATGCGGGCCTCGGCAGCGCTGAAGGTGTCCTGGCGAACCCGGATTTGATACAGGATGTCCATTTAAATCAGCTCTGAAAGGATCAGGGTAAAACCGAACGCCACGACTGAAATCAAGGTTTCCAGCACGGTCCAGGTTTTGAAGGTTTGGGCGACAGTCATATTGAAGTATTCCTTCACCAGCCAGAAGCCGCCGTCGTTGACGTGGGAAAAAATCACCGAGCCCGCGCCCGTGGCCAGCACCAGTAATTCCGGGTGCGGATACCCCAGGCCCAGCGCCACTGGCGCCACAATCCCCGAAGCCGTGGTCATGGCGACGGTGGCCGAGCCCGTGGCGATGCGCATCAAGGCCGCAAATACCCAGCCCATGAACAGCGGTGACAGCTGAAAGTCCTGGGCCAGACCGACAATTTCGGTGGTCACCCCCGAGTCGATCAGAATCCGGTTCAGGCCGCCCCCGGCCCCCACCAGCAGTGTGATGCTGGCCGTAGGCGCGAGACATTCGTTGGTGAATTTGAGGATAGATTCACGGTTGAAGCCCTGGGCCAGCCCCAGGGTCCAGAAGCTGACAACCGTCGCAATCAGCAAAGCCATTACCGAGTTGCCGATAAATTGCAGAAACTGATTAAACCCGCTGCCGGGGGTAGAGATCAGGTCGGCCCAGCCGCCTATCAGCATCAGCACGACCGGCAACAGAATCGTCGCCAGAGTGATGCTGCAACTGGGTAACCGGGCCCGCGGTTCACGATTGATGAACTGCTGTTCCAGCGGGTTGATATCGGGCAACTGAATACGCGGCACGATGAATTTGGCAAAAACCGGACCGGCGATGATCGCAGTGGGGATGCCGATCAGAATCGCGTACATCAGAGTTTGCCCGACCGACGCCTGGTAGGCCTGTACTGCCAGCATCGCTGCCGGGTGCGGTGGCACCAGTGCATGCACCACCGACAGCCCGGCCACCATCGGCAAGCCCACCATCAGTACCGACACCCCGACCCGCCGGGCAACGGTAAAGGCGATCGGTACCAGCAGTACAAAACCGACCTCGAAAAACAGCGGCAAGCCAACCAGGAAGGCGATACAGACCATGGCCCAATGCGCGTTGCGCTCACCGAAGCGATCGATCATCGTCCGTGCTACCTGCTCCGCGCCCCCCGACTCGGCCATCATCTTGCCAAGCATGGTGCCCAATGCCACCACCAGCGCAATATGCCCCAGGGTTTTACCGACACCGCCCTCGTACGCCCCGATCACACTGCCCGCAGGCATGCCCGCCATCAGGCCCAGACCGATGGCCACCAGGGTAATGACGATAAACGGATTGATCTTGTAGCGCGCAATCAAAACGATCAGCGCAATGATGGCAATGGCCGCATACAACAGCAGCCCATAGCCCGAAGATGGCGTCATGCGATGTTCCCCCGGCAATATTTTTTGAGTTCTTCTGAAACTTAAAAAGCATTACCCGGGTGAATTAACAATCTTTATGAAAGTAATTTTCGCGCAGCGATATGTGTTGTCGCGATCAGGCATGGACGACAGGCCGAAATGAAAATCACAGGGGTGTATTTTCATCGATCGGGGCTGGGGCTGGGGCTCGCTCCTACAAATAGGCGGGGGGTTACTCGTGGTGGACGCGGGCGCGCTTGAGCAGTTTTTTGCTGCGCTCGGACAAATGCAGGACCCGCAGGTGCTTGCCCGCTTTTGTGTAACGCTCGCGCAGGGTGTCCAGCGCGGCAATGGCCGAGTAGTCGACAAAGCTCAGATGGCTGCAATCCAGGGTCACTCTGGCCGGGTCGCCAGCAGGATCGAACTGTTTGAGAAAGGCCGCCGTCGAGGCAAAAAACAAGGTGCCGTGGACCCGGTAAAGCTTGCTGCCATCAGTTTCCAGATAGGTGTCGGCGTACAGCTGGCGCGCCTGCTGCCAGGCAAAATTGAGGGCCGCGATGATGACCCCGCACAACACCGCAACGGCCAGATCGGTGAACACGGTGATCACCGTTACCGCGACAATCACCAGAACATCGTTCAACGGCACCTTGTTCAGCACCCGCAATGAGGCCCAGGCAAAGGTTTGTTGCGCGACCACAAACATCACGCCCACCAGCGCCGCCAATGGAATGCGCTCGATAAACGGCGACAGAAACAATACGAACAGCAAGATCATGATCCCGGCCGTTACCCCGGACAGGCGACCGCGTCCGCCAGAGCTGAGGTTGACCACGGTCTGGCCGATCATGGCGCAGCCACCCATGCCGCCAAACACGCCCGATACCATGTTCGCGGCGCCCAGCGCCACGCACTCGCGGTCCGGATAACCACGGCTTTCGGTGATTTCATCGGTCAGGTTCAGGGTCAGCAGGGTTTCCAGCAGGCCCACCAGCGCCATGACGATGGCGTAGGGCGCAATGATGCCCAGGCTTTCCAGGTTCCACGGGATATCGGGCAGGCTGAACGTCGGCAAGCCGCCGGCAATATGCGCCATGTCACCCAGGGTGCGGGTCGGCAAACCCAGCAGATAAACCGCCAGCCCGACCCCGAGGATTGCCACCAGGGCCGGCGGCGCGGCCCGGGTCACCCGGGGCAGTAAATAAACGATGGCCATGGTCAGCGCCACCAGCCCGATCATCAGGTACAACGGCGCGCCGCTCAGCCAGGTTGCACCATCCTTGAAATGATCCAGCTGGGCCATGGCAATGATGATCGCCAGGCCGTTGACGAAGCCCAGCATCACCGGGTGCGGCACCATGCGCACCAGCTTGCCGAGCCTGAGCAGCCCGAACGCCAGCATGATCAGACCGCCCAGCAGCACAGTGGCCAGCAGGTATTGCACGCCGTGTTGCACCACCAGCGCGACAATCACCACGGCCATGGAGCCGGCAGCACCGGAGACCATGCCCGGCCGGCCGCCGAAGAGCGCGGTAAGGGTGCAAATGATGAACGCGCCATACAGCCCCATCAACGGATTGAGGTGGGCTACCAGCGCGAAAGCGATGCACTCGGGCAGCAGGGCAAACGACGTCGTGAGTCCGGCCAGGGCATCAGCGCGCAGACGTGTGAGTTTCATGGCGTACCTAAAATTCGGGGCGGGAAAAGCGGAGGGGGTATCGAAAAAAGAATGGTAACAAATTGCGAAGATGCGGGATAACCGTAGGAGCGAGCTTGCTCGCGAGCTTTTCAGCGCAGAGCTCGCGAGCAAGCTCGCTCCTACAGGTTTTTCAGGGTGTTCTTACTTCACAACCTTGCCAACCCCGCGACCACGGGGGTCAGAGGCGGTTTCCAGCTGGGTGCCGTTAACCCGGATCGCCTGTATATCACCCATGTTCCAGCCCTGATCCTCCAGGGTGTAGCCCATGGCTTTGAGCTCATCGGCAACTTTGCCGGTGAGCGGCGCGTAGGCGTCGTAGTAGATCGTGTCTTTAGGCAGCAACTGGTGATGTACCCGCTGGGCGGCCACGGCTTTTTCCAGCGGCAGGTTGTAGTCGTAGATATTGTTCAGCACCTGGAAGATCGAGGTGAAGATCCGCGAACCGCCCGGCGTACCGAGCACCAGGGTGACCTGACCATCACGGGTCACCAGGCTCGGGCTCATCGACGACAACATGCGCTTGCCCGGCTCGATGGCGTTGGCATTGCCCCCCACCACACCAAAGGCGTTGGCCACGCCCGGCTTGGAGCTGAAGTCGTCCATTTCATCGTTGAGCAGGAAGCCCGCGCCTTTGACCACGACGCCACTGCCGTAATCCCAATTCAGGGTGTAGGTGTTGCTGACGGCGTTGCCGTCTTTATCGACAATGGAGAAGTGCGTGGTCTGATGCGGCTCAAGTCCGGGCTTGATATTGGCCGTCGGCGAAATCGCTTTCGGGTTCACTTCTTTTGCCCGCTTGGCGATGTAGGCCGGGTCGGTCAACTCGGCCACCGGCATCTTGCCGAAGTCCGGATCACCGAGGTAATCGGCACGGTCGGCAAACACGCGCTTTTCAATTTCGGACAACAGGTGAATGTAAGGTGCCGAGTTCAGTTCAACACCTTTGAAGTCCGCGGCGCGGTCTTCCTTGATGCCGATCAGTTGCGCCAGTGCGATACCGCCAGAACTTGGCAGCGGTGCTGTGTACAAGCTGTTGCCGCGGAAATCGACCCGCATCGGCTCACGCCAGTTGACCTTGTAGTCATTCAGATCTTCTTTGGTGATCAGGCCCTTGTCCTGCTGCATCTGGGCAATCAGCAGGTCGGCGGTCTGGCCGTGGTAGAACTCTTTGGCGCCCTGGTCGGCAATACGTTCCAGGGTGGCGGCCAGTTCAGGCTGCTTGAAGGTTTCGCCAGGTTTCATGCTGCCGAAATAGTCGCTGAAATTGGTGGTGCCCTTGAACAGCGCCAACGCATCTTCGCGGTACTGGTATTGCTGATCGGCCACCTTGAAGCCGTTTTTCGCGTAGCCCACGGCGGGGGTCAACAACTCGCTCCATGGCAATTTGCCGAAGCGCTGATGGACTTCCCACAGGCCCATCACCGTACCCGGCACGCCAGCGGCGCGCGAGCCGACCAGGCTCAGGTTCTCGATGATTTCGCCTTTGTCATTGAGGTACATATCGCGGCTGGCAGCCTTGGGCGCCGTTTCGCGATAGTCGAGGAAGTAGGGTTTGCCATCGATAAACAGGGTCATGAAACCACCGCCACCAATGTTACCGGCTTCGGGGTAAGTCACGGCCAGGGTGAAGGCGGTTGCGACTGCGGCATCGACTGCGTTGCCGCCTTTTTTGAGAATTTGCGCCGCGACTTCAGCGCCGTACTGATCCGGGGCGGCGACTGCCCCGCCTTCCAGCGTAACGGCATAGGCTGAACAGCTGGCTGCGATGGCAGCCGTCAAGGCCAGGGTTTTGAACCATACAACACGCATTGGAACTTCCTTTTATTTTTGTATAACGATGCCGAACATTGTCTGATTTCAGAAACGTTTACAAACAACAAAAGTAAAAATGCGGGCCTGTGCACAAACCGAAAAGCTATCCAAGAACAGCAGGAGCGAGCTTGGGCGCAAAAGAGCTCGCTCCTGCGGGGGGCAGAGATCAGGGGTTACAGCATTTGGTTTTTGATCCACTCCACCACGCTGCTGCGTTGCGGCGTCCAGCCCAGCAGTTCGCGGGCGTTTTTGCCGCGTACCCGGCTGTTGGAACCCAGGCCGTAGTTGGCCATTTCATAGCCCCATTCAGCTTCAGCATCGGCCAGCGGCCAGTCGTGGGCTTCACCCAGCCCCAGCACCCGGGCGATGGCGTTGCTCATGTCGGCAAACGCCGCTTCGCCACTTTCAACAAAGTAGAAAGTCCCGGCCGGGGTGTTTTCCAGTGCCAGCAGGTACAGGGCCACGACGTCGTCGATATGCACGTTGGACCAGATGTTTTGCCCGCTGCCGACATGACGCACGACTCCGCTCTTGCGGGCCTGTTTGAGCAGGCGCGGCAGTTGCACGCTGTCGCGTTTTACCCCAAGGCTGTGGCCGTAAATCAGGGTGTTGCAGATGACCGCTGAACGTACATTGTCGTTGGCCGCCGCCAGTACCAGATTGTCGATGGCAACCCGCGCCGCCTTGTCGACGCTCGGCTCGGGCAACTGACCTTCGTAGTAGACAACGTCGCTGGCCTTGCCACCCGAGGCGTCGCCAACAATGCTCGAACCGCTGGTGTGCAAAAACACTTTGCCGCTGCCGCGCAGGGCCTTGAGCAAGGCTTCGACGGCGCCCCGATGGTCGCTGCTGGCCGCGTTGATCACCGCATCCGCCTGGCTGGCCTGCTTGGCGAGCAAGTCGCTGTCATCCAGGGCGCCCAGCACCGGCGTGATGCCAAGGGCGAGCATTTCCTGTTGCTGATCCGTGTTGCGCACCAGACCCGTGACCTGATGCCCGGCCTTGACCAAAGCGCTGGCAATTGAACCGCCGATAAATCCTGCTGCGCCGGTAACGAAAACCTTCATGGAGTGACTCCCGCGTGAAATAAGTGATGCCGCCAGTATCGAAGAGTGAGGGCAGTGGAAAAACCCGCCGCGGGCCAATTCAGTCTTGCGTACAGATCACTAATGCGCGGGGATTTACCCTTTGAAGTACGGCACCGCATAGCTGGCGAGCTTGTCCTGGATGAAGTCCAGAAAGCACTGAATGCGTAGCGCCAGCTGCGAGTTGCGGTAGTACACCGCGTGGATCGGCTGGCGGTAGCCGCTGTTGAATTCGCCCAGCAGCACTTGCAGGCGCCCGGTCTTGACGTCTTCATGGGTCATGAAATGCGACAGGCAGGCGATGCCCTGCCCTTGCAGCGCCAGATGGCGGACCGTCTCGCCACTGGAAGCACTGATGTGCGGCTCGATGGCCCAGCGATCGCCTTGTGCATAACGCAACGGCCATTGGTTCAAACCGTCATTTTGGGTAAAACCGATCAGGGTGTGACTGGCCAGATCGGCGACGCTGCCGGGGGCGCCGTGGCGGGCGATGTAGTCGGGGCTGGCGAGGATGCTCAAGGGGCTGCAGCCCAATGAGCGGGCGTGCAAGGTGGAATCGGCCAGGGTACCGATGCGGATCGCGATGTCAGTGCTTTGCTCCAGCAAGTCGATGATCAGATCATTACTGTTGAGCTCCAGCTGGATCTCGGGGTAGAGCTCACGGAACTCGCTGATATACGGCACGATGGCATGCAGCATGAACGGCGAGGCGGCATTGATCCGCAGACGCCCGGAAGGCGTGCGCTGGTGGGAAATCAAACGGTCTTCAAGCTCATCCATTTGCTCCAGGATCAGCTTGGCCCGCTCGAAGAAAAACTTGCCCTCCTCGGTCAGGTCCATGCGCCGCGTGGTGCGGTTGATCAAGGTGGTTTCGAGCTTGGCCTCCAGCCGTGACAAGGTACGGCTGACCGCCGAAGGAGTTTGTCCGGCCTGTTCGGCAGCCGCGGAAATGGAGCCGCACTCAATCACTGAAACAAAGATTTGCAGCTCATCGGATCTGGCTTTCACACGTGCCCCTCATTGGTAACTGCCTGCAGCGTAGTCGCTGACTCGCGAAGCGAGGCTGCGATCAGGGTAGCAATTTCACACTGATCGCAGTCCCGCGGTGCGCAATCAAACGGCTCGCAGCCGCGCTCCGCGAGTCAGCGACTACCGCAATTGCAGGCGTTAGATGGCGAACACTTGTTTCAGGTGTTGCTCATAACGGGCGGCATCGTCCTGGGGTTGTGGACGTTTCATCACGTCGACACACAGGAAGGTCGGCAAGGCGCTCATGCCAAGGAACTCATTGGCCTTGTGGAACGGGAAGTACACCGCGTCCACGCCTTTGCCTTCGAAGAAGTCAGCCGGATCATCAAAGGCTTGCTGCGGTGCGTTCCAGGTCAGCGACAGCATGTACTTTTTGCCGTGAATCAAACCACCGCTGCCATAGCGCTGCGAAGCGTCGGAACGGGTACGGCCGTCACTGGCGTAGAGCTTGCCGTGACCTTCGGTGAAGACTTCGTCGATGTACTTTTTAACGATCCAGGGGGCGCCCATCCACCAGCCCGGCATTTGATAAATGATCACGTCGGCCCACAGGAATTTCTCGACTTCCTCGGCCACGTCATAGCCTTCATCGATGTGGGTGACTTTGACTTCGAAGCCCTGGCGATCGAAAAAAGCCAGCGCAGTGTCGTGCATGGTCAGGTTGTAGCGACCATCGGAGTGGGCAAATTTTTTGGCACCGTTAAGCAAGAGTATTTTTTTCATCATCAGCCTCATTCGGGATTAACCCTCAGCGCTGTTGAGCGGCCTTCGGGTGTTAAAGATTTAATACCTGGCAGGGTATCGATCACTGCCCTCGGGAAAAACCCGCATCGGAGCAAATCACCTTTGCTTATCAAGCACGAATAGCTGCCATATTGTTGCCAAAACCTTTAACCAGCGATTAGCAGATGCATACCCAATAGCGCCATACCGATAAAAAATACGGATTTGAATAATGCGCCGCTGATGCGCTGACGCAGCCATTGACCCAGCCACATGCCGAGCATGGCGGGCAGCAGCGCCAGCAATGACCCATTGAGCTCGCCGCCACCCAGATTTCCGCGCCAGTAAAGCCCGGCAGCCAGGGCCAAGGTGGAGACGCTGAAGGACAATCCCAAGGCCTGTACCAGCTGATTTTTGCTTAAGCCCAGGGCCTGCAGATACGGCACGGCAGGGATTACAAACACACCGGTGGCCGAGGTAATGATCCCGGTGATCAACCCGCAGGTTGGCCCCAGCCAGTTCTCCATCCGTGGCGCGACCCGCAGCACGGGCAGAAACAGCCCGCTCAAGGCATACAGCAACAACGCCATGCCCAAAGCCCGTACCACCCAGCTGCCGCCATCACTGCTGAGCCACAGCATGCCAAGGCCGGTGCCCAGCAAAATCCCCAGTTGCATCGGCCACAGCCGCTTTATCAGCCCGCGTAGCCGGCCGCCCGCAGCCAGTTGCCAGGTATTGGTGACGATGGACGGGATGATCAGCAATGCCGCTGCCTGTGCCGGGGCAATAGCCAGACCCAGCAAGCCCATGGCTACCGTCGGCAAGCCGAGGCCAATCACCCCCTTGACCGTTCCGGCCACCAGAAAAGTCAGCAGCACCAGCAGTGACAGGGACCAGCCAAGGTTTTGGTAGAACTCGAAGAGTGTTTTCATGGCCCTATGCTGGGCCACGGTGCCGGGGTTGGAAATGCGTCATATACTGAGCCAGCCTCTTGCATGACAAGAGGCTTATTTACCAAGGCAGGTGACATGGAGGCTTATGCACTTCGATCTGGTGGATTTACGGCTGTATCTCAATTGCCTGCAGACCGGCAGCATCACCGCGGGCGCCGGTCTCAGCCATTTGTCCCTGGCCGCCGCCAGTGCGCGCATCAGGGCGATGGAAGCGGCGCTGGGGGTGGCATTCTTGCAACGCAGCCGGCGGGGCATCAGCCCGACACCTGCGGGCCAGGCGCTGGCGCAACATGCCCGGCTGCTGCTGCGACAGGTGGAACGCATGAATCACGATCTGGCCGAATACGCCCAGGGCTTTAAAGGCCAGGTACGGTTGCTGTGCAATACCGCAGCCCTTACCGAATATCTGCCCGAGTTGCTGGCCGATTTTGTACGCCAGCATCCCCATATCAGTGTCGACCAGCACGAATTGACCAGCCTGCGTATCACCCATGCCCTGCGCCAGGACGCCGCCGATATCGGGATAGTTTCCAATGCAGTCGATACCCGGGATCTGCAAACCCGGCCCTTTCGCGATGATCCGCTGGTGCTGGTGCTACCCCAGGAGCATCCACTCTCCAGTCTGCCGCAGCTCAGGTTCAGCGACACCTTGAGCCATGACTATGTTGGACTGTCAGCCAGCAGTGCACTGGCCGTGTATCTGGAAGAGCAGGCGCTGCACAGCGGTTGCCGCATGCAGGTGCGCATCCGGGCCGAGGGCTTTGATGGGGTCTTGCGCATGGTTGCCCGGGGCGCCGGGCTGGGCATAGTGCCCAAGGCCACCATCGAACGCTGGCAGGCACCGCGCACCTTCAAGGCAGTGCCCCTGAATGAGCCCTGGGCAGACCGCAAACTGCTGCTGTGCGCCCGCTCCTTCGAACAATTACCGGCCTGTGCGCAAACCCTGCTTGGGGTGCTATCGACCCCGGATAACCGATAAGAAACTTCCTAGAGTGCTGTTCGCCTGTATGCCTGAATTTTTACCAAGAGTAATATCCGGGGCTTGCTGACCCAACGCGGCGCCTGTCGTCCCGTTGATTTCATCATCATTGAGAATAACCACCCACAAGGCACCCGATGGCTGACGCTAACTCCCCCCCGGTCACACTCAAACGCGGTTTGAAAAATCGTCATATCCAGCTGATTGCCCTGGGCGGCGCTATCGGTACCGGGCTGTTTCTGGGCTCGGCGGGCGTGCTCAAGTCCGCAGGGCCGTCGATGATTCTCGGTTATGCGATTGCCGGCTTTATCGCGTTTCTGATCATGCGCCAGCTCGGCGAGATGATCGTCGAAGAACCCGTGGCCGGCTCGTTCAGCCACTTTGCCCATAAGTACTGGGGCGGCTATGCGGGCTTTCTGTCGGGCTGGAACTATTGGGTGCTGTACGTGCTGGTGGGCATGGCCGAACTGACTGCGGTCGGCAAATACATCCAGTTCTGGTGGCCCGAGGTTCCGACCTGGGTCAGTGCCGTGGTGTTCTTTGTGCTGGTCAACCTGATCAATACCCTGAACGTGAAGGTCTTCGGCGAGATGGAGTTCTGGTTCGCGATCATCAAGGTGGTGGCGATTGTCGGCATGATAGTGCTGGGTTGCTATCTGCTGATCAGCGGCACCGGCGGCTCCCAAGCCTCATTCAGTAACCTGTGGAGCCATGGCGGATTCTTCCCCAATGGCGGCACCGGTTTGCTGATGGCCATGGCCTTTATCATGTTCTCCTTCGGTGGCCTGGAGCTGGTGGGTATCACCGCCGCCGAAGCCAGCGAACCGAAAAAAGTGATCCCCAAAGCCATCAACCAGGTGGTGTACCGGATTCTGATTTTCTACGTCGGCGCCCTGACTGTTCTGTTGGCGCTGTACCCCTGGGACCAGTTGCTGGTGACCCTTGGCGCCGGCGGGGATGCATACGGCAGCAGCCCGTTCGTGCAGATTTTTGCCTTGATCGGCAGCAATACCGCCGCCCAGATCCTCAACTTTGTGGTGCTGACAGCCGCCCTGTCGGTCTATAACAGTGGCGTTTACTGCAACAGCCGCATGCTCTTCGGTCTGGCCGAACAGGGCGATGCGCCCAAGGCGCTGATGAAGCTGACCAAAAATGGTGTGCCATTGCGGGCACTGGGGGTGTCGGCGCTGGTGACCTTGCTGTGTGTAGTGGTCAACTACCTGGCGCCGCACAAGGCACTGGAGTTGCTGTTCGCGCTGGTGGTGGCTTCGTTGATGATCAACTGGGCGCTGATCAGCCTGACCCATATCAAGTTCCGCAAGGCCATGGCGGTACAGGGCGTGAAGCCTTCGTTCAAAGCGTTCTGGTTCCCGTTCAGCAACATCCTGTGCCTGGTGTTCATGGCCACCATCGTCTCGGTGATCTGGATGATCCCCGATGTACGTGCGTCGGTGTATGCGATCCCGGTGTGGCTGCTGATCCTTTACGGGTTCTATCAAGTACGCCTGCGTACGGGCAAAGCATTGGCAAACCCGCGCTGATCCTTGCCTGACACAACAAAGCCCCGGTCCTTGTATCAAGGATCGGGGCTTTTTCGTATCCGCAGGCTGCGTATTCGGGTCACTGGGGGTCGGAACCAGACATCTGCCGGACACCGCCGCCGGTTAGGCTGAAATCCGTGTCTTGATCCATCTACCGGAGTCCTTATGTCTGCGCCAATTACCGTACTTCGCGACACCCACCCCCTGCCCGTGCTTGATGCCTGCAAATGGGAAAAGCTCGAAGGCGATCCGCACACCGTGAACCTCAATGCCTACACCAGCGATGATGGCAGCAAAATCATGGGCACCTGGATTTGCACGCCCGGCAAGTGGTACGTGGAATACGTGAAGTGGGAGTACTGCGATTTCCGCGAGGGCTACTGCATCATCACCCCCGAGGGCAAACAACCGATTCATCTGCGGGCCGGGGATATCTTTATCGTGGAGCCGGGGATGAAAGGCACATGGGAAGTGGTTGAAACAGTGCGCAAGTATTTTGTCTTTGCCTGATTGGCACCACGCAAAAAACCGGGAGTCCGCCCGACGCGGACTCCCGTAAATGCCCTATTCGGGCTTGCGATAGCTATTGATGATGGCCGAGAAGTCCTTACCGCCCTCTCCGCGCAAACTCATTGCCTGGTACAACTGTTGCGCCACTGCGCCCATGACCACGGGCTGATGCGCCTGACGTGCAGCTTCGGTGGCCAGCCCCAGATCCTTGAGCATCAGCTCGGCACCAAAACCGCCGGTGTAGCCGCGCGAAGCGGGTGCCGTTGGCACAATGCCCGGCCACGGGTTGTAGATTTCGGAACTCCAGCAGCGTCCGGTGGAACTGTTGATCACCCCGGCCAGCACTTCGCTGTCGATACCCAATGCCGCCCCCAGAGCCATGGCTTCACTGACCCCGACCATGGAGATACCCAGCAGCAGGTTGTTGCAGATTTTAGCCACCTGGCCGGTGCCCACATCCCCACAATGGACTATGTTGCGGCCCATTTGCGAAAGGACCGGGTGCAGCGTATCGAACAGGGCCTGGCTGGCACCGACCATAAAGGTCAGGGTGCCTGCCTGCGCCCCGCCGGTGCCGCCGGACACCGGGGCATCGGCCATTTGCACCCCTTGTTTGGCCGCCGCGCCCGCTACATCGCGAGCGGTCTGCGGGTCAATGGTGCTGCAATCCACCGCCGGGACACCTTCGCCGATGCCGGCCAGCACCCCGTCTTCACCCAGCCATACGCTGCGCACATGGGCGGCAGCCGGCAGCATGGTGATCACCAGTTCAGTACCTTTGGCCGCCTCACGGGGCGAAGCGCTGACATGGCCGCCCAGGGCCGCCAGTTCAGCCAGAATGTCCTTGTTCAGATCAAACAGGTTCAACGAGTGCCCGGCCTTGAGCAGGTTGCGCGCCATGGGTGCGCCCATGTTGCCCAAGCCGATAAATGCAATGTTCATGGTCTGTGCCCTCAACGAAGATTGATGGTGGTGTTGACGCCATCATTCACGCTGTCATCGTCGAACCAGCGACTGGTGACGGTCTTGGTCTGAGTATAGAACTGCACCACTTGCTTGCCGTACGGCCCCAGATCGCCCAGCTTGGAACCACGGGAACCGGTGAAGCTGAAGAACGGGACCGGCACCGGAATCGGGATGTTGATGCCGACCTGGCCCACGTCGATTTCGTTCTGGAATTTACGCGCCGCCGCACCGCTTTGGGTGAACAGGCCGGTGCCATTGCCGAACGGGTTGGCGTTGACCAGCGCAATGGCCTGGTCAAGGGTATCGACTTCAATCACCACCAGGACCGGGCCGAAGATTTCCTGGGTGTAGATCTGCATGTCGGTGGTGACACCCGAGAACAGGGTTGGCCCCACAAAGTTGCCGTGCTCGAAGCCCGGGACCTTGATATCGCGGCCATCCAGCTCCAGTACCGCGCCTTCCTTGATCCCGCTTTCAATCAGCCCCAGCACGCGCTCTTTCGCACGCTTGGAAATCACCGGGCCGACATCGGTACCCGCCTCGCTGCCGGCATTGACCTTGAGCTTTTGTGCCAGCGCTTTGAGGTCCGGCAACCATTGTTTGGCCGCGCCCACCAGCACCACCACCGAGGTGGCCATGCAGCGTTGCCCGGCAGCACCGAAACCGGCACCGACCAGAGCATTCAGGGTTTGCTGGCGATTGGCATCGGGCAGTACCACGGCGTGGTTTTTGGCGCCCATCATCGATTGCACGCGCTTGCCGTGGCGGCCTGCCAGGTCATACACGTGGGTGCCCACGGCGGTTGAACCGACGAACGATACAGCCTTGATATCGGCGTGGGTGCACAGAGCATCCACCACGTCCTTGCCGCCATGGACCACGTTAAGCACGCCTGGTGGAACCCCGGCTTCAAGAGCCAGTTCCACCAGCATCAGGGTCGACAGCGGGTCTTGTTCTGACGGTTTGAGGACGAAGGTGTTGCCGCAGGCGATGGCCATCGGGAACATCCACAGCGGAATCATTGCAGGGAAGTTGAAAGGCGTGATGCCTGCACAAACGCCGATAGGTTGACGCAAGGTGTAGGTATCCACCCCGCTCGCAACGTTTTCTGCGAACTCACCCATCTGCAGGGTACCGATAGAGCACGCGTGCTCCACGACTTCCAGGCCGCGAAAAATATCGCCCTCGGCGTCGGCAATGGTTTTGCCCTGCTCGGCACTGAGCACCGTGGCGATACGCTTGGAGTGTTCACGAATCAGCGCCTGCAACTTGAGCATGATGCGCATCCGCGCGCCGATCGGCGTCAGCTTCCAGGTCTGGAAGGCGCGTTGCGCTGCGGCGATAGCGGCGTTGACTTCATCGGGGGTAGCGAAAGGGACTTTGGCCAGTACTTGCTGAGTCGCCGGGTTGACGATGTCGTGCCACTCGGTGGTCTGGGACTCGACCCACTCGCCATCGATCAGCAGTCGGGCATTTTGGTACGGGGTAGTAGAAACGTTCATGGAAGTCTCCGAAATTATTGTTATGTCCGGTCACGCCAATCTGTAGGAGCGAGCTTGCTCGCAAGCAAGCTCGCTCCTACAGATTAAGTCGTGCACCGGTGCGCCCGGATTGGTCGCAGGACTGTTTTTGGAGTATAGGTGTGCGTTCTTCTAATAAGAACGCACATAAAAGCCGGTCTAACATGCAAAAAAACATCACATCGTTAAGCGCACTGAACTGGGACGACCTGAAGTTTTTTCTCGAGGTGGCCCGCACCCGCAAGGCCAGCAGCGCCGCCAAGCGCCTGGCGGTGGACTACACCACCGTGTCACGGCGTATCAGTTCGCTGGAAGCCGCGCTGGGTACCTTGCTGTTCGAAAAATCCCGTACCAATGGCTTCACCCTGACCCCTGAAGGCCAGCGTCTACTGGGCTATGCCGAGTCAATCGAGAGCACGCTGCACATGGCCTGCGAGCAGGTTTCGGGTTCGGGCGTGGCGCTGTCGGGGCATGTGCGAATGGGCTGCACCGAGGGCTTCGGAAGTTTTTTTATCACCCCGCAGTTGAGCCACTTCGTGGATGCCTACCCGGCCATTTCCGTGGACATCTTGCCGTTACCGCACTTCATCAGCCTGTCCAAGCGCGAAGCCGACATCGTGATTGCCCTCGAGCGCCCGGAACACGGGCCGTATGTGTGCTGCAAGCTGTGTGACTACCAGTTGCAGTTATTTGCTACCCAGGAATACCTGGACCAGCACCCGCCGATTCGCCGGGCGGCCGACCTGGTGGATCACCCGTTTATCAGTTACGTCGACGATCTGGCGTTCAGTTCCGAGTTGCTGTACCTGGCCAATGTGCTGCCCGGCGCCAGCGCCAACCTGCGCAGCACCAGCGTGATCGCGCAGTTCGTGGCGGCGCAGCAGGGTCGCTCGCTGGCAATCCTGCCGTGCTTTCTGGCGGCACAGGACCCGCGTTTGCTGCCGGTACTGCCGGACGAGATCAACCTCACACGCCAGTTCTGGATGTACTGCCGGGAGGATTTGAGGAAGCTCAAGCGGATCACCCTGTTGTGGGATTACATCCGCGAAGTGACGGAGCTGAATGCACCGTTGTTGCTGGGGGAAAGTCGCGAGATGCGTTTCGCCGATTAACAGTCCTAAACGCGCAGCCGACACAGGAGAGCCGCACCTGCGTACTGCGCTGCGCGCCGCCGGCCTTAAGAAATTTAGGACAAATCCCATAGGCGCCAATTTTCACCACTCTTACTCTGCGGCTCCGGGCTCCGACTGTCAGCCCCCGACCTCCGATTAGCCGAGGTGCCATGGCTTCCATGCCCTCATCCATCAAGAGTGTTCCCTCCCATGTGCATTTCCTGCGAACCGTCACCTGCACCCACCATCAATCATCGCCGTAATTTCCTCCGCCTGGCGGGGGGCGCTGCCGGCGCTTTGATGCTGGCCGGCGCGCTGCCCGCGCAACTGGCCCAAGCCGCCAGCGACGGCCCGGTCCCCAAACCGCAAAACCGGCTTGACCCGCAACAGGCTTTGACGCGGTTGATGGCAGGCAATGCCCGTTACGCCCAGGGCGTGACCCGGCGCCATGACTTCCTGACCGAGCGTGAGGCCCTGGTCAACGGGCAAAACCCCTATGCCGCCGTGCTGGGTTGCGCCGACTCGAGAATCGCCCCGGAGTATGCATTCGATACCGCGCGCGGCGACCTGTTTGCGGTGCGGGTGGCGGGTAATTTCGTGACGTCCGACGGCCTGGCAAGCCTGGAATATGCCGTGGCCGTACTGGAAACACCTTTGATCATGGTGCTCGGCCACGACAGTTGTGGTGCGGTCTCGGCCGGGGTCAAGGCGCAGAAAGACGGCGCGAAGTTTCCCGGGCAGATTCAGGGGCTGGCGGATGCGATCAAGCCCTCGGTGGCCAAGGTGTTAACCCGGCCCGGAAACCTGCTGGACAACGCCATCGCGCAAAACGTCAAAGACACAGTGGCCCGCCTCAAAAGTGAATCAAGCCTGTTGTCGGATGCGCTGGCCAAGGGAAAGCTGAACATCGTGGGTGGCATCTATAAACTCGACAGTGGCAAAGTCGAGTTGATCGCCTAGAACCCTGAACATGTCCCCGGGCTGCAGCCTTTGCGTGCTTTATGCAGGGGACTGGCGCCCGGAACATGCACCCCGCTGTTAAAAGCCCTGCTTGCTGCTGATGAACAATCCGCTTCCCGTCCCTCAGCATCCGAGGAAAAACCGCCATGAAACTCAGGACGATGCCCGCCCTTTGGTTACTGGGTGTACTGTCTGGCGCAGCTGGTGCCGCAGACATGATTGCCTTCTGGGACAAGCCTGAACGTGGAGGAAACAGTTTCAATCGACTGCCTCCCGATCAAGCCTATTTCGATGCTCTGCAGGACTATGGCGCGAGCTGGGTGCGCCTGTCCTATGACAAGTGGCAGCCGGCAGAACGGGACTACCTGATTGGCAATGCAGACCAGTACCAGGGACTGGTTGCCAAGGATCTGCAACAGCTGAAAACCACCCTGGACCGGGCACATGCCGCAGGGCTCAAAGTAGTGATCACGCCCCTTTCGCTGCCGGGTATGCGCTGGGCGCAAAACAATGGCGACCGCTTCGATGACCGCTTGTGGCAAGACAAGCAATTCTGGACCCAAAGTGCTGCCTTCTGGCGTGATCTCGCCGCAGTGCTCAAAGAGCACCCCGCGGTTGCCGCTTACAACTTGATCAACGAGCCGGCACCGGAAAAACAGGCGGGGCTGGCCGAGCACGCCGATGCTGCAAAGATGCGGGACTGGTACGAAAAACAGGTCGGCAGCGCACGGGATTTACCCGGGTTTTACCAAACCCTCATCAGCGCCATCCGCGAAGTTGATTCACTCACACCGATCATGGTGGACGCCGGCTGGTACGGTGCGGCCGATGCATTCTCATACTGGCCAGCCCCGTTGGCCGACAGCCGCGTGCTGTACAGCTTTCACATGTACGAGCCCTATGCGGCAACCAGTGCCCCCAATTTGCAACGGGCCAGACCCTATACCTACCCGGGCCTGGTGCCATTTGCTGCGGGCATGCAGAAGTGGGACCCGAACCGGGTTCGTAGCTATCTTCAGCTGCCCCTCGACTGGGCCGCACAGCACGCCATACCGGCCAACCGGATGGTCGCGGGAGAGTTCGGATGCATGCGTAAATTGCCCGGTTGTCAGCAGTATCTGGAGGATGTGCTCAGCGCACTGGAAGCAGCCAGGGTGCACTGGGCGTTTTACAGCTTTCGCGAGGACAGCTGGGACGGTATGGATTACGAGCTGGGAAGCGCCAACGTTCCCTGGGCTTACTGGAAAGCGGCTGAGGACGGGCAGCCGGACCCGGTCAAACGATCTGCCACAGCTGAATTCGAACCCATCAGCAAGCGGCTGAAGAAGAGTGAATAACAGCCCCGGCCCCTCCTGACACTCGCACACTGATCTGATAGCGATGCCAGGAGAGGCCGTAGCCATAACGCGGGCCTTTATTCGGCAATCACCACAATCGCCACCCGCCGATTTTCAGTACGTCCGGAGCGGGTGCTGTTGGACGCTACCGGCACCCGGCTACCCAGCCCGCGGACCTCAACATTTTCAGGCTGCATGCCGACTTTGGTCAGCACTTTGACCACGCTGTTGGCACGCCGTACGGACAGCTGCTCGTTGTAAGCGTTGCTACCGGACGAGTCGGTATGGCCGTCAACCCGTACGCGCTGGATGTCGGCGGCAAGCAATGCTTTACCGATGCGTTCCACGATTTCCTGGCTCTGGGGGTTGAGCACTTCCAGGTCGCTGCCGAACAGCACTTTGCCTGACAAGCCAAATGCCCAGCCTTCATCGGTCAGTTCAAACCCCTGTTGCTTGAGTACGGCAATCTGCGCCGGCGTCAGCCCTTTGGGCGGGGCGGTCTGACAGCCGGTCAATGACAACATGGCCAACAACAAGACAGCACTAAAAAATTGCAGGTAACGCTGGGTCAATACACGCATGGGGGGACAAGCTCCTGATTATCACTGGGCTGCGGGGTACTCCAACTCCGCAACCTGTTGCCCGCCTCGGGCGAGGCGTTTGGCCTGGTACATCGCCGAATCCGCTGCACAGAGCAGCGTATCCGGGGTTGCACCATGTTCGGGGTAAACGGCGATTCCAATACTGAGCGACGTCACGACATGGCTGTCATCCGGTAACCGGATCGGCTCAAGCATGCTGGCGATGATTTTGTCTGCAATACGCTGGGCATCTTCGATGCGGTGCAGCGGGGTCAGGGATATGGCGAATTCGTCGCCGCCCAGACGCGCCACCACATCGTTTTCGCGCAACTGGGCGCGGATCCGCGTTGCCACTGCGACCAGCACCGCGTCTCCTGCGGCATGGCCATGGGTATCGTTGATGTCTTTAAAGCGGTCACTGTCGAGAAACAGCACGGCAACCTTATCTCCGGGCTTGTTCAGCGTGCGCAAGGTCAGCGCCAGCCGCGCGGCAAAATAGGCTCGGTTGGGCAGATTGGTCAGCGAGTCGTGGCTGGCCTGGTGCGCCAGACTCTGATTTTCATTTTGCAAGTGGCTTTGCCATGACTCCAGCTCATCAAGCAAGGCATTGAAGTCGTTGCCCAGGCTGTCCAGCTCGGCGATATGGGCAGGCGGCACGCGACGGTCAAACGCCCGATCGATGCGCGCGGCGTGGGCAACTTCGGCCAACTGCTGCAAGGGGCCGGTGATGCCGCCAAGCAGACGCCGCGACAGGTACAACGCGCTCCAGGCGCTGAGCGCCGTACACAGAAGCACGCCAAGCAAGCCGCTGAGTAAAAAGCGCAACATGTTGGCGCCGTGCCCGCTGACCACCACCACCCCGACTTCCCGCCCCTGATGCTCAATCGGGACCTTGATCGGCTGTTGCAGCAAACTGTCGGCCAGCAGCATTTCGACCTTCGACAGCAAGCCGGTTTCCGGGCGCCGCCAATGGGCGAGCAATTCACCATTGGCGGTGTAGACCTCTGCCTCGGCGACGGCTTCGGTGGAAGCGATCATGTCCAGCGCTTCGGTTGCCGCCACCTGATCATCAAACACCACGGCAGCTTCCACGGTGTAGTTGATGGAGCGGGCGATCAAGTGCAGGTTGTGGTCCGCATAAACCTTGAGCGCCAGCACGCCCAGCAGGGTCATGGACGCGCTGGCCAGGATCACTGCTACCAGCGCTACTCCCAGATGCCCGCGCCGCAGCACAGAGCGCAGGCTGCGCCGCTGTTCAGGAGCTTTGAACAGGCTCATGGTTGAACCGCCCGACGCCGTGACAGTTGCAACACGCTGGGGTGAATACGCACACCGCTGCGGGCAACAGAGTCGAGGTTGACCTCAAATGTCACTTGCTCATCGGTCACCCGCAGGCAGAACAGACTGCCGACGGTGCATTGATCACCGTATTCGCTGATGCTCAGGACGGCTTGTCCGCTCAGGGAACTGAACAGGCTGCTGCGCTCTGCGGTGCTTAGCTTGCCCAGATACACCGCGTTGCACTCGCGGGCTATGGCCGGGTTACTCACCAGCATGCGCCGCACTTGCACCTGCCGACCACTGGACTGGGTAGCACCTTGAAGCAAGTCATCGGTGTATTCAGTGGGGCCCACCACGCACAACTGCATTTGAGCCGGCTCGATGGGCCAGCGTGCATAGCTGAGGATGCCCAGGACCACTTGGGTCACAGCCTTCGCTCGCTGATCTGCCAGGTTGCTGGACGCTTCAGGCTGGGCCAGGCAGGGAGTGCTCAACAGTAACAGGCAAAGTGATAGCCGCCGTAGCCGCCATCCAGCCCCTTGTCCTGTCGGTGGGACAGCCACGTCCATGCCTGAAATCTCTGTATTCATTAGGTGAGTGATGTCGCAACGATAGCACGGCGCGCATCAAAACGTGATGCGCGTCACATTATGCCCGGCCCGCAACGGTTTGCGCAGGACTCATGCCCCGAGGTTCTGCCGCAAGTTGCGGCCAGGGCCATAAGCAGGGGGCAAATCCTCTTTGACCACGGCTACTTCAGCCCCAGCATCAAGCCGCTCAAGCGCTTAACCTTGCGCTGTACCGCTTCTTCGAAGACACCGGCACGCGGTTCGACCAGGCTGAACCAGTGTTTGGCCCGGGTGATACCAGTGTAAATCAGCTCCTTGGTCAATACCGGGTTCAGCGCTTCCGGCAGCACCAGCGCGGTGTGGGAGAACTCCGAGCCCTGGGATTTGTGCACGGTCATGGCGTACACCGTTTCCACATCATTGAGGCGGCTTGGCAGCACAAAGCGAATGCCGCCCTGCCCGTCGTTGCGAGCGAAAGCCACGCGCAACACGTACTTTGGTGTCAGTCCGTCACGCTCAGGGAGTTTGAGAGCAATGCCGATATCGCCGTTCATCAACCCCAGGCCGTAATCATTGCGGGTCATCAGCACCGGGCGACCTTCGTACCAGTGCTGATCGCTGTCAATCAGCTTGTGGCCGAACAGGGCACGGGTGATGCGTTCATTCAGACCTTCGACACCCCAGGGGCCTTTGCGCACCGCACACAGTACTTGAAACGCTTCGAACGCCTCCAGCACCTTGCCGGCCCACGCGCCCCAGCAGGGATCTTCGAGCCCCGCCTCGGCTGCCGGGCGCTGCTCGCGCAACACCTCAAGATAGTGTCGATAGCCTTTGGCCTGCGCCCCTCGCCCTTCCAGCGCCAAGCGCTCAAAGGCACGGTCCTGTTCACCCTTGAGGGACAGGGCAAAAAGGTCGGCATGGCTGCCGGCCGCCAATAGCGCCCGCGCAGCATCGGATTGCTGACGATTGACCAGGCGCGAGAGCTGGCCGATGCCGCTGCCTTCGCCAAAGCGCCGCGAATGGCGGAGCATGACCACTTGCTGGGCTAACGGATGAGAACCGTCGAGGTCTTGCTGCAATTCACTGGCGGCCAGGCTTTCGCCGCTGACGTGCTCCAGCCACTCCCGGGTTTGCGGGGTGTACCAACCCGCTTCGGCATCGCGACACAAATCCCCCAGCACGGCACCGGCTTCAACCGACGCCAGCTGGTCCTTGTCCCCCAGCAGCACCAGCCGGGCATGGGCGGGCAGTGCATCGAGCAGGTTGGCCATCATTTCCAGGTCGATCATCGAGGCCTCGTCAACCACCAGCACGTCCAGCGGCAAACGGTTGCCCGCGTGATGGCGGAAGTGCCGGGTGCCGGGGCGACTGCCAAGCAGGCGGTGAACGGTGGTGACATCACTGGGGATTTTTTGCCGGACCTTGTCGTCCACTTCCAGTGACTTGACTTGCAGACTGATGGACTCGGTCAAGCGTGCCGCTGCCTTGCCGGTCGGCGCGGCAAGACGGATCCGCAACGGGGTCCCCGCTTCAACGGCCGGGGCTTGAAGCAGTGCCAGCAAACGTACCACCGTGGTGGTTTTACCCGTACCGGGACCGCCGGTGACAATGCTGAACGCGCCCCGGGTGGCCAGGGCGCAGGCCAGCTTCTGCCAGTCAATCGGCGCATTCGCGGCGGGGCTGCCGAACAGGCTGTCGAGGCGCGCAGGCAAATCCGCAGAGGTCACTTGAGTGGCTGCCAGCCGTTGGCGCAATGCGCTGTCGATGCGCCGCTCATACGCCCAGTAACGACGCAGATACAGACGCCGGTCACTCAGCACCAATGGCCGGCTGGCGGCATCGGCCAGCGACTGGCCGGCATGCTCTACCAGCGGGCTGGCTTGCAAAGCCTTGCACCAGGCGTCGCCATCCAGCGCTTCGAGTAATTGTGAGGGCAGCAACATGGCACCGGTCTGCACATCCCCCTCAGGCGGCAGGGACAGCGCGAAATCGGGCTCTTTCAGGGTTTCAAACAGGTCCAGGCAGACGTGCCCGTGCCCCAGCTGGTGGCTGGTCAACGCCGCCGCCAGCAGCACCAATGGATCGCCATGGGCGTCGCGCTCATGCAGAAATGCGACAAAGGCTTTATCCAGAGCGCGCAGCCAGCCGCGCTCCACCCAGCGCTCCAGCAATAGCAGTAAATCTTCGGCCCGGTGCAAGGGTTGCAGCCGGGCCAGGCTCTCGGCCGTCAGCGGGGTAGGCAACAGCTCGGCAAATGAACGACTCATAACAACACTCCCTGTTCCCACGCCGGCTCTGCCTGTTGTGCCGCAGGTTTGCCCTGGAACATCAGGTCCAGGCTTTCGATCAATAGTCTGGGCGGACGGGTGAAGAACACGCCCTGCCCCTGGGACCGGGTACCGCGCAAGAACAGGTAGAGCGCGCCGCCCATATGCCGGTCATAGTTGTAATCGGCCAACCTGGCCTTTAGCTGGCGATGCAGGGCCAGCAGGTACAACACGTATTGCAGGTCGTAGCGGTTATCCAGTATGGAGGCCGTCATCGCTTGCTCGGTGTAGGCCGAGTCGTCGGCACCCAGCCAGTTGGATTTGTAGTCCGCCACGTAGTAACGCCCCTGGTGTTCAAACGTCAGGTCAATAAAGCCTTTGAACATGCCATTGAGCAGGCTCGGTTCCGCTGCCGCACGTGCGGCACCGCCATGGGTGTGCTGGCGTACCAGCCTGTCCAGTTGCAGGACATCAACCTTGTGGCTGGCAAACCAGAATTCCATTTCGATCTGATACTGGCTCAGCTCGCTGAGGACCACCGCCGGCTGACCGTTATTGAGGCGCAGCGGCTCATCTTGCAGATGCTGCAACCAGTCGCTCAGGGTCTCGATCCAGCCTTGCCAGCCGCGACGGTTGCAACGCCGGGCCACGGCATCCTGGATGGCCTGCGGGTCTGCCTTGAAGCCTTCGCCGCCCGCCCATTCGAGCAGACCATGGAGGAAGGTTCCGGGATTGGGCCCGCGGGGAAACCGGTGAATGTCGCCGCCACTGAGCAGCACTTCACGCGGCGCATCCGGATCAAGCCGCTCATCGTCCGAGAGTTTTTGCGCCAGGGCGCTTTCAGGGGCTTCGGCGGGGCTGAGGCTGTCACCAATACGCAAGGCACTGTAGGACGCGATCCACCAGTTTTCCGCTGCCCGACGTGCCGGTAGCAGCGGCTTGAGCAGGGTCGCCTGATTGAGCGGTGGATAAAATTTCGCCTCGCTGGCCGTCGGCACGGGCAAGTAGCGGATCGCCGCGCAGTCTTGTTGCAAGTCAGTCAGCCAACCCTGCAATCCTGCGGACTCGGCCAGCAGCGCACCACCTCCGAGCAAATAGCCCAGTGCTGAAAGGTGCAGCACCGAACGATTGTTGTTACCGCGCTTGAGGTCGGCCACCCCCAGCCAGCAAGCATGCTGGGCCCGGGTCAGGGCCACATAGAGCAGGCGCAGGTCTTCGGCCAGACGCTCGTCATCGGCCTGGGTTATCAGCTCTGGCGTGGCCTTTAAACTCACCCGCGGGTTGCCCGCATCATCGTGATAATGCAGCGGCAAACGGCTGCCATCCACAGGTTTGGTGGAGCAAATAAACGGCAGGAATACCAAGGGGTATTCCAGGCCTTTGGACTTGTGAATGGTCACCACTTTGACCAGTTGCTCGTCACTTTCAAGGCGCAGGATTTGTTCTTCCCCGGCCTGCCCGGATAGCGCCAGGTGCTCGGCCAGATGCCGGATCAGCGCCTGTTCGCCATCCAGCTCGGTGGCGGCCTGCTGCAGCAGTTCGGACAGGTGCAGGACGTTGGTCAATATCCGTTCGCCATCGACACGGGCAATCAGCGCCTGAGGCAATTGGAAGTCATGCAGCAGTCGGCGCAACATGGCCAGCACACCCTGCTTGCGCCAGATCTCGCGGTAGCCCCGGAATTGCATGACCCGGGATTCCCAGGCCAATTCGTCCTGATTCAGACGTTCGAGTTCAATCAGCGGCAGGTCGAGGGTGATGCAGGCCAGGGCGGCCCGCAGCGGGCGTTCAACGTCCGGCTCGGCACAGGCTTTGAGCCAGGCCAGTACATCGTGGGCTTCCTGGGCGGCGTAGACCGAATCCTTATCAGACAGGTAAACGCTGCGTACGCCCCGTGTCGACAATTCACGCCTGACCGCCTGAGCTTCCTTACCGTCACGTACCAGAATGGCAATGTCTGCCGGCAATACACCGCGCAGGGCTTTGCCCGCCTGGGCAAAACCGCACCGACCTTGCTGACCGCCATTGAGCAACTCAACAATTTGGCTGGCACAGGCCGCTGCCAGTTGCTGACGATAAATGACACCTGACAGCGGCTGCTCGGAGGGCAGTTGCCAAAGGGTCAACGCAGTGGCGGGCTGGCCATCCAGTTGCAGGACTTCTTTACGGCCCTGGGATTTGACCGACACAAAGGGCACCGGATTCTCCGGACCTTCGCGGAACAAAAATGCCCCCCGCCCGCTGTCCCGCTGCTCGGCCCGGGCAAATACGTGGTTCACCGCTTCGACCATTACATGGCTGGAGCGGAAGTTGGTATCAAGGGTATGCAGTCGGCCACTGGTGGCGTGACGGGCACGCAAATAGGTGTAGATGTCGGCGCCGCGAAAGGCATAGATCGCCTGTTTCGGGTCGCCGATCAGGAACAGGCCGGTATCGGGACTGTTGTCTTCGATACGGTAGATGGTCTCGAAGATGCGGTACTGCACCGGGTCGGTGTCCTGGAACTCGTCAATCAGGGCCACCGGAAACTGCTCGCGAATCAGGGTTGCCAGACGCTCGCCGCCGTCGGCCTGCAACGCCGCGTCGAGCCGCAGCAGCATGTCGTCAAAGCCCATCTCGGCACGCCGACGCTTTTCCTCTTCAAAACGTTTGCTCACCCAATAAGCGGCGTGTTCAAGAACTGCGGCATCCGGCGTCGGCAAGGCATCAAGCGCGGCTTTTAGGCCGTGCATGGCGTCCAGCGCCGGATGCTGCGGGGGCTCGCCTTTCCAGGCTTCTGCGAAGCCATCGGGGGTCAGGCGGGTGAAACCTGTGCCCAGATCCAGCTGCTCCAGAGATTCGTCAGCCGCCCAGGCACTGAGTTTTTCAAACCAGGGTTCAAAATAACGGGCCTGCATTTTCCTGCCGTCCACCGCTTTGGCGGCCACGGCCTGCAGGCAGATTTCACGCAGCTGCTGGGCCCATTGCAACCAGGGGGTTTTCAGCTGTGCAAGGGCCTGGCGACGTTCCAGCAAACAGGCTTCGATCATCGAGGCCGGTGTTTGCTCCACATTTTCAGGCGCCCTTGAGCTGCCGAACAAGGCGCGAACCCGCGGTAACAAGGCGGCCGGGCCACTCCAGTTGGCGCGCACCCAGTTCAAGGCATCGCCATGCATGGGGTAACAAAACAGTCGCCAGTAATCGCGCAGTACTTCGCCAAGCAAATCGCTGTGGTCGGTTTCCAGGGTCTGGGTAAACAGGCTGCCACTGTCGAAGGCATGTTCACGCAGCATCCGCTGGCACCAACTGTGGATGGTCGAAACGGCAGCTTCGTCCATCCACTGTGCTGCGATATCGAGGCGCCCGGCACAGGCGGCCCATTGCCCGGGCGCGAACTGGTCCCGCAGTTGTGCAACCAGGGCGTCCGGGGCTTCGATCTCGTCACGGAAGAACCGCGCGGCTTCAGCGAGCCGGGTGCGGATACGGTCACGCAGCTCTTTGGTCGCGGCATCGGTGAAGGTCACCACCAGGATTTGCGGGGGTAGCAACTCGCGGCCGAAGCCCGACTCCCCGGCGCCATGCCCCAGAATCAAACGCAAATAGAGTGCCGAGATGGTGAAGGTTTTGCCGGTGCCCGCGCTGGCCTCGATCAGTTGACTGCCGCGCAGGGGAAAGGCCAGGGCCAGAGGTGTTTTTTGCTCGTTCATTAGCGGGACGCCTCGCTGTTCAATGAACGCCATGGCGCATCAAAGAGTGGTCGATAGAGGGCATCGCACCACTCTGCAAATTCTTCACTGGCCATCAGGGCCGGGTAATCAGGGAACTGGCGTGCGAGTGCGGCACTTTCGCGACGCTCGCCATCGCTGGTCTGGCCGTCACCTTCGTAGGCTTTTTGCGCCGCGGCATCGGCTTTGGCCGGATCGGTCTGGGCCAGCCAGGCGAAGGCTGTTTTGACCGCAATGGGTAACGGGCGGCCCATGCCGACTTTCCAGGCCATCAGCAAGTTGCCAAGAATTTCACTGGCGTGCTTGGCCTCCAGAGGCGCGAGCAGCAAGGTGTCATCGCTGGCTACCAACGCAGTGGACATGTCCAGGCCACTGGCGCAAGCGACCAGATGGTTGACCCAGGGCCGGGTCAAGCGATGCCATTTACGGGTTTTGATCGCGCCAATACTGTTAGGAATAGTCGTGACGGACAGTAGGCCCTTGTCACTGCGTTGATGCAGATTGCTCAGCCAGCCTTCCAGAGTCAGGCCGTTTGACTCAAAGCTGACGGGAAGCGCGCTATTGAGCGGCGTAGGCCAAAGGGCAAGTAATTGCTGATAGCGCTGTAGTACATCTGGAAGTGGCTCTATCAGTTCTTGCTGCAGACTCTCGCCAAAACCGGCCATGGGCAGCAGACCGCTGCCCTGTAAACGCAGGGCCCGGGTATGCAAGGCCTGTTCAGGCTGGTCTGGCTGCGCCAATGCGGCTTCGAGCAAGCTGTCGCTCAGGGTGTAGCGCTGTAACGCGTCGAGTACGAAGGGTTCCTCATCTGCCAGAGGCACTTCGGCCGCCTCAAAGAACACTTTCAAACGTTGGCTAAAGAAGTGCCGTACAGGATTACGCAAGAAGTCCTGCAGTTGGGTCAGGTTCAAAGGTTCTTCTTGTTCGTGCGCGGTCAGGATGCCCGGCGCAACAGGTGCCGGTTGGGGCTCGTGCAAACGCTGCCATTCCCGGGCATAGCTGAACAGGTTGGAATTACCTTCATGGAAATAGCGGGTACTGAAGGGTTGAAGCGGATGTTCCTGGGTCATGGCTTGCAGCAAGTCACCCCCGCCCGCCAGTTGCCAGCCGCTGGCCAGGTGGTCGCGCAGTTGCCCGATCAATACGCAGGCAGGACGCTCGCTGTTGTCGCGAATACTGCGCCCGACCCAGCTGATATAGAGCTGATCCCGTGCAGAAAGCAGCGCTTCGAGCAGCAGGTAGCGGTCATCTTCCCGGCGGGATCTGTCACCCGGGCGGTAGTCACTGCCCATCAGGTCGAAATCAAGCGGTGGTTGCGCACGCGGGTAGTCGCCATCGTTCATGCCCAACAGGCATACCAGCTTGAACGGAATGGCCCGCATCGGCATCAGGGTGCAAAAATTCACCGCCCCGGCCAAAAAGCGCTGCGACAGCTTGCCTTGATCAAGCCCGGCCAACCAGGCTTCACGTACTACGGTTAGCGGTAACTCGTCTTGCAGACCGACCAGCTCACAGGTCTCGAGCCAGGTTTCGCGAAGCTCTTCGAGCTGGGCCAGCAGGTAATCGTCATGTTCGGTTTCTGCCTGGAAAAACAGTTGCACCAATGCCTGCAGGCGCTCGCCCCATTGCCCCGGCAAAGCCGGTCGGGACAGCTCCTGGTGGGCAATTTCCAGTGCGTCCAGCAATGCCACGAGGGGGCCGATCAGTACCGCATCGAGACCGCCAATTTCATCATAAGGCTCAATGCCATCGCAGGCTTCGGCGCTGCCGACGGCATAACCGAGCAACATGCGGCGCAGGCCAAAGCGCCAACTGTTTTGTTCCAGATGAGCCGGCAAACCGAGGCCGGCCCGTTGCTCAGCATTCAGTCCCCAACGAATCCCCGCACCCTCAATCCAGCGATGCAGGGTCGGCAAGTCGCGCTCTTGTACGTTGAAGCGTGCGCGCAGGGCAGGAACATCCAGCAAGTCGAGAATTTCACTGACGGGAAAACGGCTGTCCGGCAGCTTGAGCAGATGCTCGATGGCGATCAGCAGCGGATCACGGCCACGCTGGCCCTGGTCTGCCAGGGTGTAGGGGATGAGCCGGCGGTCGTCTCGCTCGATCTGGCCAAATACCGCACGGATATGGGGCGCGTAGCTGTCGATATCCGGCACCATCACGATCACATCCCGCGGCTGCAACTGAGGATATTTTGCGAAACGGGCGAGCAATTGGTCGTGAAGGATCTCGACTTCGCGCTGCGCACTGTGGGCAACCTGGAAGCGGATTGATTGATCCTGATCCAAATCGACGGCGGGCCATAACTCGCGGGTTTCGCTTAGGGGGCGCAGTTCGAGGATGTCATCCTGCAACTGGTTCAGCTGGTTCAGCGGTTGCACCTCACTGAACAGGTCGATACGGCCATCACGAAAAGCAGCGCGATAACTATTGGGGTCATCGTAGCTGTCGAGCAGATTGATGTAGTCACGCCCTTGTTTGCCCCAGGCTGCAAGCAACGGGTGGGCGTGTTGATGCAGGATATCCAGGTCCAGGGCTGCAGGCATTCCCGCTTTGCGCGCCTGACGTTTGTACTGGTGACGCAGCAGGTCTTTATCCGCAACGATGTCTGACCAGTGATGGCGACAAGGGTTGTGTACGCACAGCAGCACCTGGCTGAAACGGGAAAGTCCGGCCAGGGCTTCGAGCGCCTGGGCGGGCAGTGAAGAAATCCCGAATACAATCACCCTGGCCGGTAGACCGGGCGGCGCTTGCTCAAGGCTGTTGATCTTATCCATGAAGCGCTGGTGAACACCGGCCCGACTCTGGGACATGCCCTCCTCACCCACATCGAGCAATAACGCACGCCAGAGTTCGGCCTGCCAGCAGTTAGCCGGGCTCAGGGCCGGACTTTCACCCCGGGCGTTGCGCAATTGATGGCGGCCTGCGGCCCAATCTTCCAGCCAGTCGGCCCGGTAAACCTGATATTGGTCGAACAGGTCAGCCAGCCGCTCTGACAGCTGATAGCGTTTGCGCAGATCGCTGTCATGGGTAAGGAAGCGCTGCAAGGGTTCGAAGTGCGGCTGATCGATAAGCGCCGGGAGCAAGCGCATCAGGCGCCAGGTCAGCGGGGCCTTATCGAGCAGGGACGTTGCAGGGATTTGTTCACTGCCCAGGACGACTCTATAAAGTTGCCACATGAAACTGCCGGGCAACTGCACGTCTACCGCGGCGGCAATACCACAGCCGCCAAGGTCATCGTCCCGGGCATCTTCCGCCAGAGCCAGCTTCAGCCATTGGGCGATACCGTTGCTCTGCACCAAAGCAATTTCGTTCTCCAAAGGAGCCAGAGGGTAGCGGCGCATCCAGCTCACAACCAGGCTGCGCAACTCATCAAGGCGGTTACCGTGAACCACCATAAAACCCGCATTGAGGGACGTAGCAACCGGCATGACGGCATCCTTAGGAGAGAGCAAATCCAAAGGCGAACCTTATCATTGCCCGGGAGCATTGGTGGAGTATTGCAAGACCGGTCCGGCCCTGTAGTCGCTACCGAAGGCTGCGATAGACAGTAAGTCTTGGGCAAGAGAAGCCCTGTGCCACCTGCTGCCTTGCGCATTCAGCGACAGCGGAAGAGTTGTTGCAGCGTATCGCGGGCTGCAACTTTTCTCGGCACAAAAACAAACCCCCTGTCTGCGTGAGCAGACAGGGGGTTTGGAATTTAATCTTGACGATGACCTACTCTCACATGGGGAAACCCCACACTACCATCGGCGATGCATCGTTTCACTTCTGAGTTCGGGATGGGATCAGGTGGTTCCAATGCTCTATGGTCGTCAAGAAATTCGGTAGCCAGCGCGTTTTACCTTGCGGTCAACGTTCCAGCGAATGGGTATGTAATAGATTTGTGTGTTGTGCAAACTTTCGGTTTGTATCGTCTTCACACACCGCAACTTGTCTGTTCTTGCAACCAAGAACGCAAATTGCTTGGGTGTTATGGTCAAGCCTCACGGGCAATTAGTATTGGTTAGCTCAACGCCTCACAGCGCTTACACACCCAACCTATCAACGTCGTAGTCTTCGACGGCCCTTTAGGGAACTCAAGGTTCCAGTGAGATCTCATCTTGAGGCAAGTTTCCCGCTTAGATGCTTTCAGCGGTTATCTTTCCCGAACATAGCTACCCGGCAATGCCACTGGCGTGACAACCGGAACACCAGAGGTTCGTCCACTCCGGTCCTCTCGTACTAGGAGCAGCCCCTCTCAAATCTCAAACGTCCACGGCAGATAGGGACCGAACTGTCTCACGACGTTCTAAACCCAGCTCGCGTACCACTTTAAATGGCGAACAGCCATACCCTTGGGACCGGCTTCAGCCCCAGGATGTGATGAGCCGACATCGAGGTGCCAAACACCGCCGTCGATATGAACTCTTGGGCGGTATCAGCCTGTTATCCCCGGAGTACCTTTTATCCGTTGAGCGATGGCCCTTCCATACAGAACCACCGGATCACTAAGACCTACTTTCGTACCTGCTCGACGTGTCTGTCTCGCAGTCAAGCGCGCTTTTGCCTTTATACTCTACGACCGATTTCCGACCGGTCTGAGCGCACCTTCGTACTCCTCCGTTACTCTTTAGGAGGAGACCGCCCCAGTCAAACTACCCACCATACACTGTCCTCGATCCGGATAACGGACCTGAGTTAGAACCTCAAAGTTGCCAGGGTGGTATTTCAAGGTTGGCTCCATGCAGACTGGCGTCCACACTTCAAAGCCTCCCACCTATCCTACACAAGCAAATTCAAAGTCCAGTGCAAAGCTATAGTAAAGGTTCACGGGGTCTTTCCGTCTAGCCGCGGATACACTGCATCTTCACAGCGATTTCAATTTCACTGAGTCTCGGGTGGAGACAGCGCCGCCATCGTTACGCCATTCGTGCAGGTCGGAACTTACCCGACAAGGAATTTCGCTACCTTAGGACCGTTATAGTTACGGCCGCCGTTTACCGGGGCTTCGATCAAGAGCTTCGCGTTAGCTAACCCCATCAATTAACCTTCCGGCACCGGGCAGGCGTCACACCCTATACGTCCACTTTCGTGTTTGCAGAGTGCTGTGTTTTTAATAAACAGTCGCAGCGGCCTGGTATCTTCGACCGGCGTGGGCTTACGCAGTAAATGCTTCACCCTCACCGGCGCACCTTCTCCCGAAGTTACGGTGCCATTTTGCCTAGTTCCTTCACCCGAGTTCTCTCAAGCGCCTTGGTATTCTCTACCCAACCACCTGTGTCGGTTTGGGGTACGGTTCCTGGTTACCTGAAGCTTAGAAGCTTTTCTTGGAAGCATGGCATCAACCACTTCGTTAACTAAAAGTTAACTCGTCATCAGCTCTCGGCCTTAGAATCCCGGATTTACCTAAGATTCCAGCCTACCACCTTAAACTTGGACAACCAACGCCAAGCTGGCCTAGCCTTCTCCGTCCCTCCATCGCAATAACCAGAAGTACAGGAATATTAACCTGTTTTCCATCGACTACGCTTTTCAGCCTCGCCTTAGGGACCGACTAACCCTGCGTCGATTAACGTTGCGCAGGAAACCTTGGTCTTTCGGCGTGGGTGTTTTTCACACCCATTATCGTTACTCATGTCAGCATTCGCACTTCTGATACCTCCAGCAAGCTTCTCAACTCACCTTCACAGGCTTACAGAACGCTCCTCTACCGCATCATCCTAAGATGATACCCGTAGCTTCGGTGTATGGTTTGAGCCCCGTTAAATCTTCCGCGCAGGCCGACTCGACTAGTGAGCTATTACGCTTTCTTTAAAGGGTGGCTGCTTCTAAGCCAACCTCCTAGCTGTCTAAGCCTTCCCACATCGTTTCCCACTTAACCATAACTTTGGGACCTTAGCTGACGGTCTGGGTTGTTTCCCTTTTCACGACGGACGTTAGCACCCGCCGTGTGTCTCCCATGCTCGGCACTTGTAGGTATTCGGAGTTTGCATCGGTTTGGTAAGCCGGGATGGCCCCCTAGCCGAAACAGTGCTCTACCCCCTACAGTGATACATGAGGCGCTACCTAAATAGCTTTCGAGGAGAACCAGCTATCTCCGAGCTTGATTAGCCTTTCACTCCGATCCACAGGTCATCCGCTAACTTTTCAACGGTAGTCGGTTCGGTCCTCCAGTTAGTGTTACCCAACCTTCAACCTGCCCATGGATAGATCGCCCGGTTTCGGGTCTATTCCCAGCGACTAGACGCCCTATTAAGACTCGCTCGCTACGCTACGCCTCCCCTATTCGGTTAAGCTTGCCACTGAAAATAAGTCGCTGACCCATTATACAAAAGGTACGCAGTCACCCAACAAAGTGGGCTCCCACTGCTTGTACGCATACGGTTTCAGGATCTATTTCACTCCCCTCTCCGGGGTTCTTTTCGCCTTTCCCTCACGGTACTAGTTCACTATCGGTCAGTCAGTAGTATTTAGCCCTGGGAGGATGGTCCCCCCATATTCAGACAAAGTTTCTCGTGCTCCGTCCTACTCGATTTCACTGCAAAGATGTTTTCGCGTACAGGGCTATCACCCACTATGGCCGCACTTTCCAGAGCGTTCCGCTAACATCAATACAGCTTAAGGGCTGGTCCCCGTTCGCTCGCCACTACTAAGGGAATCTCGGTTGATTTCTTTTCCTCAGGGTACTTAGATGTTTCAGTTCCCCTGGTTCGCTTCTTAAGCCTATGTATTCAGCTTAAGATACCTAACTTATGTTAGGTGGGTTCCCCCATTCAGACATCTCCGGATCAAAGTCTGTTTGCCGACTCCCCGAAGCTTTTCGCAGGCTACCACGTCTTTCATCGCCTCTGACTGCCAAGGCATCCACCGTATGCGCTTCTTCACTTGACCATATAACCCCAAGCAATCTGGTTATACTATGAAGACGACATTCGCCGAAAATTCGCATGTTCAATTAAGAACGTTCACAAATTTTACCTTAGCCTGAATAAACACCAGTGAAAGTGTTATCCAGTCTAACTTTCTATTACATACCCAAATTTTTAAAGAACGATCTAATCAAAAGATCAGAAATCAACATTCACCATCATTTGATGGAATGCTCATTTCTAAGCTTTACGATACAGAAGCCACCATTTAACGTTGCTTCTATCGTCTTCTTCAATGAATCAAGCAATTCGTGTGGGAACTTATGGAGCAGCTGATGTCGTCGATTAAGGAGGTGATCCAGCCGCAGGTTCCCCTACGGCTACCTTGTTACGACTTCACCCCAGTCATGAATCACACCGTGGTAACCGTCCTCCCGAAGGTTAGACTAGCTACTTCTGGTGCAACCCACTCCCATGGTGTGACGGGCGGTGTGTACAAGGCCCGGGAACGTATTCACCGTGACATTCTGATTCACGATTACTAGCGATTCCGACTTCACGCAGTCGAGTTGCAGACTGCGATCCGGACTACGATCGGTTTTATGGGATTAGCTCCACCTCGCGGCTTGGCAACCCTTTGTACCGACCATTGTAGCACGTGTGTAGCCCAGGCCGTAAGGGCCATGATGACTTGACGTCATCCCCACCTTCCTCCGGTTTGTCACCGGCAGTCTCCTTAGAGTGCCCACCATTACGTGCTGGTAACTAAGGACAAGGGTTGCGCTCGTTACGGGACTTAACCCAACATCTCACGACACGAGCTGACGACAGCCATGCAGCACCTGTCTCAATGTTCCCGAAGGCACCAATCTATCTCTAGAAAGTTCATTGGATGTCAAGGCCTGGTAAGGTTCTTCGCGTTGCTTCGAATTAAACCACATGCTCCACCGCTTGTGCGGGCCCCCGTCAATTCATTTGAGTTTTAACCTTGCGGCCGTACTCCCCAGGCGGTCAACTTAATGCGTTAGCTGCGCCACTAAGAGTTCAAGACTCCCAACGGCTAGTTGACATCGTTTACGGCGTGGACTACCAGGGTATCTAATCCTGTTTGCTCCCCACGCTTTCGCACCTCAGTGTCAGTATCAGTCCAGGTAGTCGCCTTCGCCACTGGTGTTCCTTCCTATATCTACGCATTTCACCGCTACACAGGAAATTCCACTACCCTCTACCATACTCTAGCTTGCCAGTTTTGGATGCAGTTCCCAGGTTGAGCCCGGGGATTTCACATTCAACTTAACAAACCACCTACGCGCGCTTTACGCCCAGTAATTCCGATTAACGCTTGCACCCTCTGTATTACCGCGGCTGCTGGCACAGAGTTAGCCGGTGCTTATTCTGTCGGTAACGTCAAAGCACTAACGTATTAGGTTAATGCCCTTCCTCCCAACTTAAAGTGCTTTACAATCCGAAGACCTTCTTCACACACGCGGCATGGCTGGATCAGGCTTTCGCCCATTGTCCAATATTCCCCACTGCTGCCTCCCGTAGGAGTCTGGACCGTGTCTCAGTTCCAGTGTGACTGATCATCCTCTCAGACCAGTTACGGATCGTAGCCTTGGTGAGCCATTACCTCACCAACTAGCTAATCCGACCTAGGCTCATCTGATAGCGCAAGGCCCGAAGGTCCCCTGCTTTCTCCCGTAGGACGTATGCGGTATTAGCGTCCGTTTCCGAACGTTATCCCCCACTACCAGGCAGATTCCTAGGTATTACTCACCCGTCCGCCGCTCTCAAGAGGTGCAAGCACCTCTCTACCGCTCGACTTGCATGTGTTAGGCCTGCCGCCAGCGTTCAATCTGAGCCATGATCAAACTCTTCAGTTCAAACATCTTTGGGTTTTTTAGAAACCCTAAACTTGGCTCAGCAATCGGTTGTTACATCTTTGATTTCTCGCGGAGTAACTTGTGATGCTGATAATCTTGTTGACTATCAGTCTGACTCCACAAGCACCCACACGAATTGCTTGATTCAGTTGTTAAAGAGCGGTTGGTTAAGCTTTCGCTCAACCGAGGCGCGCATTCTACAGCAGCCTCTGTTGCTGTCAAGTGGTTATTTTCAGATGCTTTCAAAGTTTCCTTTGTAACATCAACCACTTGCGCTTTCGATCTCTCGTTAGCGGGAGGCGAATTCTACAGCGTTACACGCTGCTGTCAACACCTCATTTCCTGCTTCGATGACTTGAAGCTGACACTGCCGAAGAACCATCCAACTCATTGAAACTCAAGGAGTTTTTCGTTTCGACTGCGCCGGAAGTGGGCGAATTATAGGCCGTTGGAATTCTGGGTCAAGGACTAATTTCACATTAGTGTCATATTGCCTTTAATGCCCCCAAAAGCAGAGGCCAGCCTGGCGGCTGGCCTCTCTTCATCTATATAGCGCTTTCGCGAGTCTTACAGACTCGGAAATGCAAACTGCGATGCCTCATGGCTAGCGCGTTGCGGCCAGCGCTGGGTGATTGCCTTGCGGCGCGTGTAAAAGCGCACACCATCCGGCCCGTACGCATGCAGGTCGCCAAACAGCGAACGTTTCCAGCCGCCAAAGCTGTGGTAAGCCACCGGCACCGGCAGCGGAACGTTAACGCCCACCATCCCCACTTCAATCTCGTCGCAAAACAGACGCGCCGCTTCACCATCACGGGTGAAGATACACGTACCGTTGCCATATTCATGATCGTTGATCAGCTGCATTGCCGCTTCCAGGCTATTAACCCGCACGATGCAAAGTACCGGACCAAAAATCTCTTCTTTATAGATGCGCATCTCGGGTGTCACGCGGTCAAACAGGCAACCACCCAGGAAGAAGCCATCTTCGTGATCCTTGACACTTAACCCGCGCCCATCAACCACCAGCTCAGCACCTGCCGTCACACCGTCCTGGACATAGCCGCTGACCTTGTCACGGGCCTGACCGGAAACCAGTGGGCCCATATCCAGACCGCACGAAGTACCTGCGCCAATTTTCAACGCCTTGATTTGCGGAACCAACTTGGCCACCAGTGCATCGGCCACCTGATCGCCTACACACACTGCAACCGAAATCGCCATGCAACGCTCGCCGCACGAACCATAGGCAGCGCCCATCAAAGCATTGACCGCGTTATCCAGATCGGCATCCGGCATCAATACCGCATGGTTCTTGGCACCGCCCAAAGCCTGAACGCGCTTGCCGCGCTTAGTGCCTTCGGCATAGATGTATTCGGCAATCGGCGTCGACCCGACAAAACTCAAGGCCTTCACTTCTGGCGCTTCGATCAATGCATCCACAGCGGTCTTGTCACCATGGACCACGTTCATTACGCCTTTAGGCAAACCGGCTTCCTGCAACAACTGGGCAATCAACAGCGTCGAGCTCGGGTCACGCTCCGACGGCTTCAGAATGAAACAGTTACCGCACACAATGGCCAGCGGATACATCCACAGCGGCACCATGGCCGGGAAGTTGAAAGGCGTAATCCCCGCCACCACACCCAATGGCTGGAAGTCCGACCAGGCATCAATGTTCGGTCCTACGTTACGGCTGTATTCGCCCTTCAGGATTTCAGGAGCAGAGCAGGCGTACTCGACGTTCTCGATTCCACGCTTCAACTCACCGGCTGCGTCTTCCAGCGTCTTGCCATGCTCTTCACTGATCAACTGCGAGATGCGTGCTTCGTTCTGTTCCAGAAGTTGCTTGAAACGGAACATCACTTGAGCGCGTTTGGCCGCAGGCGTATTACGCCACACCGGGAATGCAGCTTTGGCGGCATCGATAGCTTGTTGAATAGTCTCGCGACTGGCCAGTGGCACCTGATGAATCACTTTACCGGTCGACGGGTTGTACACATCGGCAGTGCGGCCAGAATCACTTACCATCTCGCCATTGATCAAATGTTGAATCGTGCTCATTGGAGCTCCAAAAAGTTGTCCACAGGCGCGAACAGTGCGCGCCTGTCAAAATTCAAAAAGTCCCTTCTATATAGATAGAAGAAATCAGTCGATCTGATTCAGCGCTTCGCCGACCGCATCGAACAGGCGATCCAGTTCCTGCGGCTTGCTATTGAAAGTCGGCCCGAATTGCAGAGTGTCACCGCCGTAACGCACGTAGAAGCCGGCCTTCCACAACTTCATCGCGGCATCGAACGGGCGCACAATCGCATCGCCATCGCGCGGAGCAATCTGAATCGCACCGGCCAGGCCGTAGTTGCGAATATCGATGACGTTCTTCACGCCCTTCAGACCATGCAACGCATTCTCGAAATGCGGTGCAACTTGCGCCACGCTCTGCACCAGGTTTTCTTTTTGCAAAAGATCCAGGGCCGCCAGACCCGCAGCACACGCCACCGGATGAGCCGAATAGGTATACCCGTGCGGGAATTCAACCGCGTACTCAGGCGTCGGTTGATTCATGAAGGTGTGATAGATCTCGCTGGTAGCAATCACTGCGCCCATAGGGATCGCACCGTTAGTGACCTGCTTGGCAATACACATCAAGTCTGGCGTCACACCGAAGCTGTCGGCACCGAACATCGAGCCTGTGCGACCAAACCCGGTAATCACCTCATCAAAGACCAGCAGGATGTTGTGCTGATCACAGATTTCACGCAGACGCTTCAGATAACCCTGTGGCGGCACCAGCACACCGGCAGAGCCTGCCATCGGTTCCACAAACACGGCCGCGATGTTCGAAGCGTCATGCAGTTCGATCAACTTGAGCAGTTCATCAGCCAATGCAATCCCGCCCAACTCGGGCATACCGCGAGAGAACGCGTTGCTGGCCAGCAGTGTGTGCGGCAGATGATCAACATCCATCATCGCCTGACCAAACATCTTACGGTTGCCGTTCACACCGCCCAGACTGGTACCCGCGATGTTCACCCCGTGATAACCACGAGCACGACCAATCATCTTGGTTTTGCTCGACTGGCCTTTCAAGCGCCAGTAAGCGCGGACCATTTTCACTGCGGTATCCGCGCACTCCGAACCCGAGTCAGTGAAGAACACGTGATTCAGGTTGCCCGGCGTCAGCTCAGTGATCTTCTCGGCCAGCTGGAACGACAGTGGATGCCCGTACTGGAACGCCGGCGAGTAATCGAGGGTGCCCAACTGCTTTGAAACAGCTTCCTGAATTTCTTTGCGGGTATGCCCTGCGCCACAGGTCCATAGACCTGACAGTGAATCGTAAATTTGCCGACCCTTATCGTCCGTCAAATAGCTCCCTTTGGCCCCCACGATAAAACGCGGGTCACGATGGAAGTTACGGTTAGCGGTGTAAGGCATCCAGTGGGCATCCAGCTTGAGCTGGCTAGTCACTGTTATTTCGGCGTTTTCAGGCATGTTCATGGGCAAAACCTCGCAGAGCAGAAAGCGGCGTGGGATTGAAAGCGTTGTTGCAGCTAAATTGCCATGGCTATAAAGTCGGTGAAATCCAACTCTTCTAACCTTTAGTCAGGCCTCCACTAAACTATGAGCAGCCGTCGTCCCGATGCACTGGCCCAAGTCAGCGATTTTGATATTCGATTGCTGCGTATTTTCCGCAGCGTGGTGGAATGCGGCGGGTTCTCGGCGGCAGAAACGGTGCTCGGCATTGGCCGCTCGGCCATCAGTCAGCAGATGAGTGACCTGGAACAACGACTGGGTTTACGCCTGTGTCAGCGTGGGCGGGCGGGATTTTCTCTGACAGAAGAAGGCCGCGAGGTTTATCAGTCATCACTCCAGTTGCTGGGGGCACTCGAAAGTTTTCGTACCGAGGTCAACGGCCTGCATCACCACCTGCGTGGTGAACTGACGATTGGGCTAACCGACAACCTGGTCACCCTGCCCCACATGCGTATCACCCATGCCCTGTCCCAACTCAAAGAGCGCGGGCCCGATGTACAAATTCACATTCGAATGATCGCCCCCAATGAAGTAGAGCAAGGGGTTCTCGACGGCCGCTTGCATGTAGGCGTCGTACCCCAGGCCAGTGCGCTGTCGGGTCTTGAGTACCAACCGTTGTACAGCGAGCGCTCACTGCTCTATTGCGCTGTGGGCCACCCGTTGTTTTATGTCGATGATCGGCAACTGGCCGACCAGCGTCTCAACGAACAGGATGCCATTGCCCCGACTTTCCGCCTGCCTTCCGAGATCCAGGCGCACTACCAGGCACTTAATTGCACCGCCAGCGCGTCAGATCGCGAAGGCATGGCTTTTCTGATTCTGACCGGGCGCTACATCGGCTACCTGCCCGATCATTACGCCAGCCTGTGGGTGCAACAAGGCCGCCTGCGGGCCTTGAAAGCCAAAACCCGCTTTTATGACTTGAGTCTGGCCTCGGTCACACGTAAAGGTCGACGTCCGCACCTGGTGCTGGAAAGTTTCCTTGAGAGCCTGGAAGCGACGCGCTAACGTGAAACTGCAGCGAAAGCTCCCACAAAGATTGCTCTGGAAAACCTATGACCTTTGAAATCCCCGCCCACGATGGCAAGCCGGCTGGCCGTATTCGTCAAAAGAACGAAGAGGTCATTCTCAAGGCCGCAGAGGATGAATTTGCCCGTCATGGGTTCAAAGGCACCAGCATGAACACCATCGCACTCAAGGCCGGCCTGCCAAAAGCCAACCTGCACTACTACTTCACCAACAAGCTGGGGCTCTATATTGCGGTATTGAGCAATATCATCGAATTGTGGGACCGCACCTTCAATACCCTGACCGCCGCAGACGATCCGGCCCAGGCACTCAGCCGTTACATCCGCGCCAAGATGGAGTTCTCACGCCAACAGCCACAGGCCTCCCGTGTATTTGCAATGGAAATCATCAGCGGTGGCGCCTGTCTGACCGAATACTTCACCCAGGACTACCGCATTTGGTTCCAGGGCCGGGCGGCCGTGTTTCAAGCCTGGATAGATGCCGGAAAAATGGACCCGGTCGACCCGGTACACCTGATTTTCCTGTTATGGGGCAGCACCCAGCATTACGCCGACTTCGCGACCCAAATCTGCCGCGTATCGGGGCGCTCGCGTTTGACCAGGCAAGACATGCAAGACGCCAGCGACAACCTGATCCGTATCATCCTCAAAGGCTGCGGCCTGACGCCTACCGTCTAAGTCTGGAACCGACATGCCTTCGACCCTCCTGGGTCTTTGCGAATACCGCGAAGAAATCCGAAAAAGCCGCTTTATCACCCTCGCCGCGCCGATCACCAATGCTCAACAGGCACAGGACTTTATCGAGCAACATAGCGACCTGAATGCCTCGCACAATTGCTGGGCCTGGAAACACGGTGATCAATATCGCAGCAGTGACGACGGCGAACCCGGCGGCACCGCTGGCCGGCCGATACTGTCAGCTATCGAGGCCCAGGACTGCGATCAGGTCGTGGTACTGGTCATTCGCTGGTATGGCGGCATCCAGCTGGGAACCGGCGGGCTGGCACGGGCTTACGGCGGCGGCGCCAACAAATGCCTGCAGGGCGCAGAAAAGCTGAGGTTGATTAGCCGTGTTGCGCTGGACTGCTCGTGCAACTTCAGCGAACTGGCACTGATTAAACTGCGGGTGGCCGAATCAGGAGGTTTGCTGATCAATGAAACCTTCACCGCCAATGGCGTTGACCTGCAACTGGCACTGGCCGAAGAACAGATCGCCCCTCTACAGCAACAACTGGCCAGTATCAGTCGCGGCAGGATTTTGCTGCACCGGCGCGAACCCGGCACAGAGGAGTAAATACGCCATATCCTTCCCCCGGACTTGCCCACAGTCACTGTGCACCCAACTGTGGATAACCTGAGTACACAAGGCTGCAGCCCTTGTGTCACGGGCATTGCACAGGTTTGTACGTTTTTTGACCTGCTTTCTTCAAAACAAAGAAAATCTATTTAAAAACAGTCATTTAGACAAGGTTATCGCGGTTAGAACAAAGCAGCCCGGTGCTTATACCCCTCAACCGAAGTTGCACACAGTTACTGTGGAACAACCTGTGGATAACCCGTGCAAATACCCCGCGAATTCAATCTGCGTAACGCCTGCTTATCTTTGTACGTTTTTTAACCAAATCGACATTTAAACAACCATAGCCTGACGCGCCCTGAAACTCTCTCCTACCTGAACAAAGGAACAGGCCCACACCTCAAAGCTGGGCACTCGCACAGCGATGGAGTAAAAACCTTTACGGTGAATTCCCTTTAGCTCTAGAAGGACGCTACTCATGACAGCAAAACATGCACTGATTATCGGAGCTTCACGCGGATTGGGACTGGGCCTGGTCAAAGAGTTACTCAAGGACGGCTGGCAAGTCACCGCGACTGTCCGCGACCCCAATAAAGCCGACGCCTTGAAATCACTGGGCCAAGTGAGCATTGAGCAACTGGACATCGACAACCACCAGGCCATCAAGGCATTGAGCAACAGGTTGAACAACCAGGTCTTCGACCTGCTGTTCATCAATGCCGGCATCAAAGGCCCGGATGATCAATGGTCGGGCAACGCAACCCTGGCTGAGGTTGGCCAGTTGTTTTATACCAACAGCGTGGCGCCAATTAATCTGGCGAAAGCGTTTGTCAGTAAAGTCCGAAAAGACAGCGGCGTACTGGCCTTCATGAGTTCGGTGCTGGGCAGCATCACTGTGCCGGACGCGCCTGAAATGGCGCTCTATAAAGCCAGCAAGGCTGCACTCAACTCCATGACCACGACCTTTGTGCATCAGGAACTGGGGGACAACAATCCCACCGTGCTCTCCATGCATCCGGGCTGGGTAAAAACCGACATGGGCGGCGAAGGTGCCGAGATCGATGTCGAAACCAGCACCCGGGGCCTCGTTGAACAAGTCAAAGCCTACGCAGGTAAAGGCGGCCATCACTTTATCGACTACAAAGGCCAGACAATTCCCTGGTAAGCAACCGCTGAGCCCGCTCCCGACGGACCGGGCTCAGCTGTGGTTAAAGTCCCAGCAACGACAACATGATAAAAGTCGCAAACAGCACGAAATGGGTCATGCCCTCGATGGCATTGGTTTCACCGTCATTGAGGTTGATGGCACAGACCACCAGGGTAATCAGCACCATCACTGTCTGCACCGGGGTCATGGCCATCTGAAACGGCTGCCCGGTATACAGTGCCATTGCCTCCATCACCGGCACCGTCAGAATCACCGTGGACAATGAAGCGCCCAACGCCACGTTAACCACCGATTGCATGCGATTGGCCAATGCGGCACGCAGGGCCGTGAGGATTTCCGGCGCGGCCGAAATTGCGGCCACCACAATGGCCGTGATCACCGGCGGTGCGCCCGTGCCCTCAAGACCAAGGTCCAGGGTTTTGGACATCACCTCTGCCAGCGCACCAATCACAATAACCCCCAGTGCCAGCACGGTTACCGACAGTTTGAGGTTCGCCGGCTCTTCTTTGTGCTCACCCTTGCGGCGTTTCTTGTCCGGGTAGCTGTAACTGAAGAAGTAACTGTGCGGCCCGACCTGCATCCGCAAAAACAGGGTGTAGAGCAATACCATCGCGCCGATGGTGAAGGCCGAGTAAATTTTCCAGTCAGCCTCGGGGATAAACTCCGGCACCACCATGGACACCCCCATGGCAGTAAGAATCATCACCGTGTAGGTGCGGGCCGAATCATCGTTGTAGGACTGCTCGCCATGTTTGATCCCGCCCATCAGTGCCGCCAGGCCGAGAATGCCATTGATGTCGAGCATGACCGCAGAGTAAATCGTGTCCCGTACCAGGGTCGGTGATGCTTCGTTGCTCATCATGATGGCCAGGATCACCACCTCGACCAAAACGGCGGACAAGGTAAGGATCATAGTGCCATAGGGATCGCCGACTTTTTCTGCCAGTACCTCGGCGTGATGGGCCACGCGCATCGAGGCACACACAATCGCCGCCACAAGCACAACCCCTGCTGCCAGGGCGGTAATCTGGCCGTTGCTCAGTAGCCAATGCTCCAGCGGGTAAGCCAGCGCCACCATCACGATCGCCAGCAACAGCAGTTTTTCGTCTTTCAATAGAGTCAGCATCGCGGGCCTTTTGCCAGTAAACAAACACAGGTTGATGGGTTACAGACTTCCACAACTTGCTAACGTTTCGTTACATGTTAGTTCACAGGCCCGCCCGTCCAGGGCTCTGTCACCCCTGGCAACCGTAGGCTGCGACAAATAGCTTGGTCGGGTTTTACCAAATGTGTAGCAGCACGCCTGTAGAATGCTGGGATCTGCACCTGATTTAATGAGAATTTTTTATGTACGACTGGCTCAACGCCCTGCCAAAAGCTGAACTGCACATGCATCTTGAGGGATCCCTGGAACCCGAACTGCTGTTCGCTCTGGCTGAGCGCAACAAGATTGCCTTGCCCTGGAACGACGTTGAAACCTTGCGCAAAGCGTATGCCTTCAACAACCTGCAAGAGTTCCTCGACCTGTATTACAAGGGTGCAGACGTATTGCGTACGTCCCAGGATTTCTACGACCTGACCTGGGCCTACCTGCTGCGTTGCAAGGCGCAGAATGTGATTCACACTGAACCCTTCTTCGACCCGCAAACCCACACTGACCGCGGGATTCCCTTCGAAGTGGTGCTCAACGGCATCGCCAGCGCACTCAAGGACGGCGAGCAGCAACTGGGTATCACCAGCGGTCTGATCCTGAGTTTTCTGCGTCACTTGAGTGAAGAAGAAGCGGAAAAAACCCTCGACCAGGCACTGCCATTTCGCGAAGCATTTGTCGCCGTTGGCCTCGACAGCTCAGAAATGGGCCACCCGCCGAGCAAGTTCCAGCGCGTCTTCGATCGCGCCCGTCACGAAGGCTTTCTCACCGTCGCCCACGCCGGCGAAGAGGGCCCGCCGGAGTACATCTGGGAGGCGCTCGATCTGCTCAAAATCCAGCGCATCGACCACGGTGTACGGGCGATTGAAGACGAGCGTCTGATGCAGCGCATTATCGACGAGCAAATCCCGCTGACCGTGTGCCCGCTCTCGAATACCAAACTCTGCGTGTTTGATCACATGTCGCAGCACAACATTCTCGACATGCTCGAGCGCGGCGTGAAGGTGACCGTCAATTCCGATGACCCGGCCTATTTCGGTGGTTACATGACCGAAAACTTCCACGCCCTATACACCGACCTGGGCATGACCCAGGATCAGGCCAAGCGTCTGGCGCAAAACAGCCTGGATGCACGCTTGATCAAGCCGTAAACCTGTTGTGGGAGCTGGCTGCCGGCTCCCACAGTCAGCCTTGACGGCCTCGGTCGCGGGCCAACCCCGCGCACCGCTCAACCAGCATGTCGTGTAATAACCTCACCGGCTTGCTCAGTTGCGCACGATGGCCGCACAGCAGGTTCAACGGCGCCCGCTCACAGGTCAGCTCGGGCAACAGCACCTTGAGCCGGCCCGAAGTCACATCCCCCGCTACATCCAGCCAGGACTTGTAGGCAATCCCGGCCCCGGCCAACGCCCACAAGCGCACCACATCGGCATCGTCACTGAACCGGTCGCCACTGACCGTCAGCCCAAGCTCACGCTTGCCATCATTGAATTGCCAATAGTCGTGGACTCGCGTGCCGAGCATGTACAGCAGGCAATTGTGTTGCAACAGCTGTTCGAGCTGACGCGGCTCGCCCTTGCGCACCAGGTAGTCAGGGGACGCACACAGCACCCGGCGATTGTCTGCCGCCACCGGCAAGGCCACCAGGCTGGAGTCTTCAGGCTCACCGTAGCGCAAGGCGATATCTACCGGCTGACGGAACAGGTCGGCAATTCGGTCCCCCAGCAACAAACGCACCGTGAGCTTCGGGTGCTCACGCTGAAACTGATCCAGCCAGGGCAGCAGTAAATTACGCCCGAAGTCCGAGGGGGCCGACAGCTGCAGCACCCCACTGACCTGATCTTGCCCACGAGCCAGCAAGCGCCGTCCTTCATCCAGACTGCTTAATGCCGTACGCGCATATTCGAGAAAACCTTCACCTTCTGCAGTCAACCGCAAACTCCGGGTGGAGCGGGCCAGCAGCCGGGTATTCAGCTGCGCCTCGATGCGCTTGAGCGCCGCACTGGCCACCGCCGGCGACATGTCCATTACCCGTGCTGCTGCCGACAAACTGCCCAGGTCTGCGGCGCGAACAAACAGTTGCAGGTCATCGAAACGCAGCATTGAAAACACACCCGGGAATTATCAATAAAATATTGAAAGAGACTGCTGTTTTAGCCGGTTTTATCATTCCACGAAATAGCTAATCATGGTTCTACTTTCTTAATCTCCTTCAGGACTTGTCCCATGAAAGCTATCGCCTATTACCAGTCGCTACCGATTCAAGACCCCCAAGCCCTGCAAGACATCGAACTGCCAGAGCCGATTGCCGGCCCCCGCGACCTGCTGGTTGAAGTAAAAGCCATTTCCGTGAACCCGGTGGACACCAAAGTCCGGCAGAACGTACAACCGCAAGACGGCGAAGCCAAAGTGCTGGGATGGGACGTCGCCGGTGTGGTCAAGGCGGTTGGCAGTGAGGCGAGCCTGTTCAAGGTTGGCGACAAGGTGTTCTATGCAGGCTCCATCGCCCGCGCCGGCGCCAACAGCGAACGTCATGTGGTGGATGAGCGGATCGTCGGTCACATGCCCAAGAGCCTCGGTTTCGCCGAAGCCGCGGCGCTGCCACTGACCGCAATCACCGCCTGGGAACTGTTGTTTGAACGGCTTGGCATTAATGAGGGCAAGGTCGACCAGCAACAGAGCCTGTTGATTGTCGGCGCGGCCGGAGGCGTCGGCTCGATCCTGACTCAACTGGCCAGCCAGCTCACGGCACTCAAGGTAATTGGCAGCGCATCGCGCCCCGAGACCCAAGCCTGGGTACGGGAGTTGGGCGCGGACCTCATTGTCGATCACCGTCAGCCCCTGAGCGAAGCGCTCAAACACCAGGGCATCAACAGCGTTACCCACGTCGCCAGCCTGACCCAGACCGATCAGCACCTGGATCAACTGGTCGAAGCACTGGCTCCCCAGGGCAAACTGGCCCTGATCGACGACCCCAAGGCCCTCGACATTACCAAGCTCAAGCGCAAGAGCCTGTCGCTGCACTGGGAGTTCATGTACACCCGTTCGCTGTTCGAAACGCCGGACATGATCGAGCAACATCATCTGCTCAACCGGGTGGCCGAACTGATCGATGCCGGCACTTTGCGCACCACCGTTGGCGAGCACTTCGGCACCATCAACGCGGCCAACCTGCGCCGCGCCCATACGCTGCTGGAAAGCGGCAAGTCCAAAGGCAAGATTGTGCTAGAAGGGTTCTGATCTGGCATGACGCGAGGCTGAAAGCGCCAGTTTCAACCGTCAGTCAGAGACTTGATCCCTGACATATTTCACCGGCGATTCAGTAATACACTGGCCTCCTTTGCGAACCAAGGGAGGCCAGTAATGAAAATCCTGATAAAAGCGTTAGCAAGATCCCGTGACTGCCAATGGCAGGTTCAACTCGACCAGCAAGCCGTCAATTTTCGCAGCGAGGCCGAGGCTCGCGCCTTTGTGGACAAGCTGCAGTCCCGCCTGCAAGCCCCGCATGTACTGCCCGCACCTTTGGCGGGCTGATTCAGACCGGCTCTTGAGCGGCGATCCGGGCGCTATAGACACGCCGGGTCGCCATCCCGATAGCCACCGCCAGTACCCCGCACAAGGTGATCACCATCGCCATTGGCAGCGCCGTGCCGTCGTGCAACACGCCGACCAATGAAGCTGCAGCTGCGGCCACACTGAACTGCAAACAGCCGAGCATGGCCGAAGCACTGCCGGCCCGCGCGCCTTGCCCGCTCATGGCGCAGGCAGAAGCGTTGGGGATGATGCAGCCCAGGCTGGCAATACAGATAAACAACGGGATCAGCAACGGCCACAGCTGTTCTGTGTGCAAGGCACTAATGCCCAGCAACACCAGACCGGCCGCCAGATAAACCCACACCGTACGCGCCAGCAAAAAGGCCGGCCCGCGTCTGGCCAGCAACCGGGCATTGACCTGCGCCACCAAAATAAAGCCCGCGGCATTGCTGCCAAACAGCCAGCCGTAATGCTCTGCCGGTACGCCGTAGAGTTTGATAAATACGAAAGGTGAACCCGCAATGTAGGCAAACATCCCGGCCATCGCGATCCCGCCGGTGAGTGCATGCCCCAGGAATTCACGGTCCTTGAGCAGGCGGCCATATTGACGCAAGGCCCCCGACAAAGGCTGGCGCGGCACATTGGCGGGCAGGCTTTCCGGCAGACCCAGCGCCACGGCCACGGCCGCCAGAGCACTGAACACCGTCAACACGATAAAGATCGACTGCCAGCCATGCAGATTGACCAGCAGACCACCGAGCATCGGCGCCAGAATCGGTGCCAGCCCCATTACCAGCATCAGTTGCGAAAACACCTTGGCCGAACCTACCGCGTCGCATTTATCACTGACAATCGCCCGCGATAGCACCATGCCCGCGCAACCGCCCAGCGCCTGAACGAATCGGGCACCAATCAACCATTCCAGGGTGGGGGCAAATGCACAGGCCAGGGAGGCCGCAGTGAACAGGCCGACACCCACCAGCAGCGGAATGCGTCGACCAAAACGGTCTGCGATCGGCCCATAGGCCAGCTGGCCGATGGACAAGCCCAGGAAGTAAACCGCCAGCGTTAGCTGGATATGTTGTTCATCTGTTGCAAAAGCCTGTGCCATCGCCGGGAAGCCCGGCAGATAGAAGTCGATTGCCAAAGGACCGAAGGCGCTCAGGGCGCCTAAAATCAGGATTGTTCTAAAGTTCATCAGGTATCCAAATCGAGCTGCGGTTGGCGCAGCCCGATAGTCTAGCTGTGGTTACAGAACTTGAACATAACGATAGCCAGCTAGCTAATAAACTAGACTGACCCAAGCGTTGCAGGCGCCACTGCGCGCCAGCAGAGGGCCTGCATTAATGGGCGGTACGCGCCTCGAATCCGGCATTGGTAATGGCGTCGATGATTTCCAGTGACGGCAGCACGCTCTCGACTTTTACGGTCTTGGTCTCCAGATCGACCTCAACTTTCGAATTCGGATCGATCCGCTGAATGGCGTTGGTTACCCCACGCACACAGCCACCACAGGTCATTCCGTCTACTTTGAATGTTTGCAAGATAATTGCTCCTTGGTTTGAGAGGCCTGCAGCTTTCACCTTCCCACCATGGCAAGGTCAAGCCCCGTGTTGCTATCGCGCGCTGGCAATCTGTCCCCCGCTCGGCCAAGCTGCAGCCATGGGATTTAACACAGGATACTTAGCCATGCGCTGGTCCGCTTTGAGCCTAGTCAGCCTTTTGGGTCTTGTCAGTGTGCCGCTATGGGCACATGCCGATCAGGACTACGGGGTTTTGATCATCTCCCGTGAGCGCCTTGAAGTACCGACCAGCTGCGAAGTCGGGGTGTATATAGATGACCAGTTGGCAGGGCGTTTGTTTCAGGAACAAACCCTGGCGTTCAATCTGCCGCCAGCCACTGTGGGTATCCGCCTCAAGCTTTTACCGGGCCAGGCGCCGGGCTGCTTGCCGGGCATGCTGGTACCGCCGGCCCAGCAATTCTCTTTAAAAGCCGGGGATGTGCGCAAATACCGCATCGCCCTGGGCAAGGACGGCATGTACCTCAAGCCCGCCAGGCTGGAATACTGATTGCGGTGCACACCCGGGAATCTTGAGTAATGAGGCGAGCGTCATGAATATCGGCCAGGCCGCAAGGCACAGTGGCTTGAGTGCCAAGATGATTCGTTATTACGAGTCCATCGGGCTGCTCAAACCCGCGAACCGCAGCGATAGCGGATACCGTCTTTACAGCGACGATGACCTGCACACACTGGCGTTTATCAAACGCTCCCGTGATCTGGGCTTTTCACTGGATGAGGTCGGCAAACTGCTGGCCCTCTGGCAAGACCGCCAGCGCGCCAGCGGCGATGTTAAAGCCCTGGCCCGTCAGCACATTGATGAGTTGAATCAAAAAATCCGCGAGCTGACCAGCCTGCGCGACACCTTGCATGAGCTGGTCGAAAGCTGCCAGGGTGACCACCGCCCAGACTGCCCGATCCTCAAGGATCTGGAGTCGGGCGCCTGTTGTACTCACTGAAAACACGCCGCTGTTGCTCCCGTCGCCAGTAATCCGGGCACCGAGATAGTACGGCTCAAAACACTGTCATCAGCACTTTGCCGATCATCATGACGCTGACCAGCGCGCAGAGCACTGCAAACCCTTGCTGCATCAGGCGCTCGGAGACCTTCGGCGCAATCATCCGTCCGGCGATCATCCCGCCAAGGGTCGCACCGATAAACAGCGCCGCATCCCCCGAAAGACTGAAGCCCTGATACAACAGATGCCCCACAGTGCCCAGCGACACCAGCGCCACGACCATCAGCGACGTAGCAACAATGCCGTGCATAGGGACATCACTGAATTTCCGGAAGGCCGGGACAATCAAAAAACCGCCGCCTACCCCCAGCAATCCGGTGAGCCAGCCCGACACCGCACCAATGGCGGCCAGGGTGGTGGAGCACTTTACATCCCACTCCAGTCGCCCGGTGGAAGGGTTCACCCGACAGTTCTTGTGAGGCGCAGCCTCAGCCACGTGGGCGCAATCCGTTCTGGCCTGCATGAACATGCGCCCACTGACGAATACCATTACACAACCAAACATCGCCATCAGCGCGGTGCCCGGCAACAGCTTGGCCAGGTGCAGTCCGAACGGGGACGCCAGCCAGCCGGCACTTGCCATCAGCCCGGCCGCCTTGTAACGCACCAGCCCCTTGCGCAGACCGTCCAGCGCGCCCACTGCCGCCGCAATACCCACGGCCAGCAGCGCCACCGGAGTCGCCTCGAGCAGAGACCAGCCCAGGCCCAGCGTCAACGCCGGGATGGCCAGAATCCCCCCGCCTGCTCCCGTCAGCCCGAGCAACAAGCCCACCAGCACACCCAACACGATGATCAACATAATCTGGCTCAGTCCGCCTTGCAGTCAGTGAACCACTCGCGCCCCTTGAGCATGCCGTTCCAGTAGAACCAGGGGAGCAAGGTTGCCTTCAGCAACCAGGCCGACTTGCGGGCAACCGTCGGGTCCAGCGGGAACGTCGGCAGCAGTTTGCCGCCATAACCGAACTCGGCCAGAATCACTTTGCCTTTTTCCACCGTCAGCGGGCAGGAACCGTAGCCATCGTAGCGCTTGGGCAAGACGGCCCCATTGCGCAAGGCGATCAGGTTGTCAGCCACTACCACCACCTGTTTGCGGGCTGCTGCGGCAGTCTTGGCATTGGATGTGCCGCACACATCGCCCAGGGCGAATATGTCTGGATAACGCGGATGCTGCAGGGTCGCCGGGTCGGTCTCAAACCAGCCGGCTTTATCCGCCAGCTCACTGCGCCGGATAACATCGGGGGCCTGTTGCGGTGGCACCACATGCAGCATGTCGAACTTCTTCTCGACCCGCGTCACGTTGCCGTCTGCGCCCGTCACATCAAACCAGGCGGTCCTGTTCGGGCCATCGACCTTGACCAGATTGGACTGAAAGGCCAATTGGGCGTTGTAGGCTTCAACGTATTTCATCAGCGCCGGGACAAACGCCGGGACGCCGAACAGCGCTGCTCCCGCCAGATTGAATTGCACCTCGATCGAATCCAGCACCCCCTGTTTACGCCAATGATCACAGGACAGGTACATGGCTTTTTGCGGAGCACCGGCACACTTGATCGGCATGCCCGGCTGGGTAAACAGCGCTTTGCCGCCACGCAGGGTGCGCACCAGTTCCCAGGTGTAAGGCGCCAGATCGTGGCGATAATTGGAGGTGACCGCGTTTTTGCCCAAAGTCTCTTCCAGGCCCTCGATGTTCTCCCAGGCCAACTGCAACCCGGGGCACACGATCAATTGCTGATAGCCAAGCTCGGAGCCATCACTGAGCAACACCACCTTGCGTTGCGGGGCAAAAGCGCTCAGTGACGCTTTAATCCATACAACCTGTTTGGGCATCACTGTCGCGGTGGGGCGAACCGTGTCCTTGACCTCGTAGGCACCGCCGCCGACCAGTGTCCACGCAGGCTGATAATAGTGCTCGGTATTGGGCTCGATCACCGCGATGCGCAGGGACGAGTCGCGCTTCAACAGGCTTGCCGACACCGAGATGCCCGCCGAGCCACCGCCGACCACAACCACGTCGTACTGCTTGATTTCCGGGGTACCCAGAGTGGCCGCTTGATAGAGCTTCGAAGAGCGGTTACCGGTGCGACAGTAGGCCAGAACAGGGGTTGCCAGTTCGCCAAGCAGATGCTGCAACTGCTGCGCTTGCTCCGGTGTTGCGCCAGTGGTCTGTACCGGCAGGTAAACAAAGCTCAGGCCCAGGGCTTCGGCGGCTTGCTGCATCGAAGTGTGCCCGGGTTGTTCTGGCCCGCCTTCATGATCCGGCCGGTTGCAGATCACACTGCGAAACCCCAGCTCGGCTAAAGTATGGAGATCAGACTGCTCGATCTGACCCGTCACAGAAAATGACTCGTCGATTCGCTTGATGCTTTGCTCCATTGAGCACTCCAGGCACAACAAAAATGAATGGAATAGGCAGGTGAGTAACCGTCACTTTTTAAGCGCTTGCCCACAGTACAAGCCTGACAGGGTTTGCATCACCGAGACCACTTCGAAGCTGGCGAGCGAGTAGAAAATATACTTCCCCATGCGACGGGTATTGACCATGCCTTCATCACGCAACACCCCGAGTTGTTGCGACAGCGTTGGCTGCCTGATGCCCGTCAGCGCCTCAAGCTCGCCGACATTGCGTTCGCCCTGGGTCAATTGGCAAAGCAGCAGCAGCCGGTCTTCGTTGGCCAGGGCTTTGAGTAGCGTGCAGGCTTTGGACGCAGAGTCGCGCAGAAGTCCGATTTCTTCGCTGGTTAGCTGAGCAGACATGGAAAGCTCCGGGACGTGATGATCGACAGTCTACGACCCGATAATATATGTTTCAATATATTGAGTATTTACTGATCCATGGGAGGACCTTCATGCACACCGAAATTCAAGGTTTCTTCGACGCCGTAACGTCGACCGTGAGCTACGTGGTCTATGAGGCTGACGGTGGCGAGTGCGCAATCATTGACCCGGTACTCGACTACGATGCCGCTGCCGGGCGTATCAGCACGACAGGCGCCGACACGATCGCCGCCTTCGTCCAGGCCCATGACCTGAAGGTGCAGTGGTTGCTGGAGACTCACGCCCATGCCGATCATCTGTCTGCCAGCGCCTACCTCAAGCGTACCCTGGGAGGCCGGATCGGCATCGGCGCGCCGATCACCCAGGTCCAGAGTGTGTTCCGTGACATCTACAACCTTGAGCCGGCATTCAAACTGGACGGTTCGCAGTTCGACCATTTGTTCCAGCCAGATGAGGAGTTCCGCATTGGCCGCCTGCACGTACGGGCACTGCACGTGCCGGGGCACACCCCGGCCGACATGGCCTATCAGGTAGAACACAGCAACCTGTTTGTGGGCGACACCCTGTTCATGCCCGACGTCGGCACCGCCCGCTGCGACTTCCCCGGGGGCGATGCGCAACAGTTGTATCAATCGATCAGGCGGTTGCTGGCCCTGGCGCCAGAGACCCGACTATTCATGTGTCATGACTACCCGCCGGCAGGACGCGAAGCCACATGGTCAACCACCGTCGGCGAACAGCGCGCCAGCAATATCCATGTCAACGACAGCGTTGATCTGGCGGGTTTCGTCGACATGCGCACCGCACGCGACGCCACGCTCGGGGTTCCGGCACTCTTGATTCCGGCCATTCAGATCAACATTCGGGCCGGTAACCTGCCGCCCGCCGATGACAGCGGTTTGTGCAGTCTGAAGATTCCCCTGAACCGGTTTTAAACCAGCCCGCCCCCTCATCCGCTCCGGCAGGGTTTGGGCCGCGCCCATAAAAAATCCGGCCTGGGCCGGATTTTTTATTCATCGAATTACTGCATCCAGGGTGGAGGCGGCTCTTCGGCTTTGCTCGGTGGCGCATCGTCCGCAGCACGTACGGCCTGACGGAACGCTTCGTCCAGACGCGCAGCTTCAATCTCGCGCATCACACCGCCAACATCGGCCAGCTCGTCCGGCTCGTCAAACTCACCGGTCAGCACGCTGCCCGGGTGCAACGTAGCCGCTTCGTAAAGCGCCCACATTTCCTTGGCGTACTTGGTGGTCTTGAGCTCCGGGGCAAAACGTCCGAAGTAGGAAGCCATGTTGCCCACGTCACGCTCCAGCATGCTGAACGCGTGGTTGTTGCCCGCAGCATCGACCGCTTGCGGCAGGTCGATGATCACCGGCCCGGTAGGCGTCAGCAATACGTTGAATTCGGACAAGTCACCGTGGACCAGACCGGTGCACAACATCAGCACTATCTGTTGAATCAGAAACCCGTGGAACTCGCGGGCCTGATCCGGCTCCAGCACCACGTCATTCAGACGCGGCGCAGCATCACCGTACTCATCGGCCACCAGCTCCATCAACAGCACGCCTTCCAGGAAGTCGTACGGCTTGGGAACCCGGACTCCGGCACCCGCCAAACGGAACAGTGCTGCCACTTCGGCATTCTGCCAGGCATCTTCGGTTTCTTTACGACCGAACTTCGAGCCCTTGGCCATCGCTCGGGCCTGACGGCTGTTGCGAACCTTGCGACCCTCCTGATATTCGGCGGCCTGGCGAAAACTACGTTTGTTAGCCTCCTTATAAACCTTGGCGCATCGCAGCTCATTGCCGCAGCGGACTACGTACACAGCTGCTTCTTTGCCACTCATGAGTGGGCGCAGCACCTCGTCGATCAGACCGTCTTCGATCAGGGGTTCTAAGCGTTTTGGAGTCTTCATCAGCTTTTATTGTGGGTCCTTTATTACCAAACACGCGAATGTCACTCGTTATACGGCAATCCACTCACCACGGGGAGAGGGGGGCCGTGTTAAGAGTCGCTTGTGTGCACTCCATGTGCCAACAAATCCGGAAAGTCGCTTCCTGCGCCAGCCGTCCCGAATGATAGACGAGCGCAAACTTTAGAGCATCGTCTAATCCAACCAGCGGTCATGCCGCCCCCGCCGGGAGCGCTTTTGTCCTTTGCAGGAGCATCCCGCATAACGGGCGAATCAATGCCTGAACAACTCGCCCGGGGTAAAACCGAACATTTTTTTGAATGCAGCAATAAAGGCCGACGTCGAGTCATAGCCACAGGACAACGCGGCGCCCGTCACACTGCCACCCTCCTCCAGCACCCTGAGCGAGGACAGCAAACGCATGCGCTGACGCCAACGGCGAAAACTCATCCCGGTTTCACGGGCAAACAAACGCATCAGGGTTTTCTGTGAAGTTCCCAGGCGCTCAGCCCACAGGCTCAGGCTGACCTCGGCATCCGGGCATGCGATCAGCTCATTGCACAGGCCCAGCAACCGCACATGCCGGGGCAATGGCAGCGAGAAGCCGACCTGATTCAAGGCCGCCAGTTGATCAAGCAACACCTGCACCAGGCGCTGCTCGGGGCTGCCGCCTTCGGGGTACTCCACCGGCAACTCGCAGAAGTGCTTGATCAACTCCCGGGCCAGCGGCGTTACCTCCAGGACCCGGCAATGCTCAGGCGCCCACAGGCAATCCTGCCGGCGTATATACAGACTGCGCATTTCAGCCCGGGTCGAGGTGACTACCTCATGCTCCAGCCCTGCCGGTATCCAGATCCCCCACTGCGGCGGGGCAAAGAAACTGCCTTCATCCGTGTGCACCCCCAGCACGCCACTGATCGCGTACGAAAACTGCACCCAGTCATGCCGGTGACGCGGCGTCCATGAACCTGCCCCCAGACTTTCGGCACGGGCATACAGCGGCCGCGGCAAAACATCGAGCACCGGAATGGCACGCTGGGCGCTAGCTTGTCCGTTTGGCGGCATTGGTTGGCCTTATATCGCAAGACGTCAGATAAATCCGACGTTAGGCTAAGTCATCATTTCTTACAATATCGCGGTGCCCGGAATGCCTGTGCTCAAACATCTCAAACGAATGTTCACCGACTGGTTTCTGTGCGGGATGCTGCTAGCGACATTTCTGGCCTATGTATTCCCCCATTTCGGCAGCACCGGCGGCGCCATGCATGCCGAGTGGGTGATCAATATCGGCGTGTTCCTGGTGTTTTTCCTGCACGGGGTCAATCTGTCCAGTGAACAGATCAGCCACGGCCTGAAAAACATTCGCCTGCACTTCATGGTGCAAGGCTTCACCTTTATTGCCTTTCCGCTGATCTGGGTGGTGGCCAACAAACTGTTGGGCGCCCATATCCCGCCCTTGCTGATGCTGGGGTTCTTCTACCTGTGCGCGTTGCCCTCGACCATTTCATCCTCCGTGGCACTCACCGGGAGCGCGGGCGGCAACGTGCCGGCAGCGATTCTCAATGCCAGCCTATCCAGCGTTCTGGGGATATTCCTGACCCCGTTACTGGTCAGCTTTGTGGTCGGCAGCGGCGCCGGCGGGATCGATCTGGGCTCAACCTTGCTCGATCTGTGCGCCATGCTGTTATTGCCACTGGTATTGGGCCAACTACTGCGCCCGCTGATTGGACGCTTCTTCGCCCGCCACAAGCGCTATACCAACATCGCCGACAAAGTGGTGATTCTGCTGCTGGTGTACGCCGCGTTCTGCAACTCGATGGTCTCCGGCATGTGGCAACAACAGGGTACTTCGGTGATATTCAGCGCCCTGGCCGGCAGTGCGCTATTGCTCGCAGTAATCCTGTGGCTAACCACCCGCACCGCTCGGGCCCTGAAATTCAGCACTGCAGATGAAATTGCCGCCGTGTTCTGCGCCAGCAAAAAATCCCTGGCCGCCGGCGCCCCCATGGCAGCGCTGATCTTTGGAGCCAACCCGGGGCTGGGCCTGATTCTGCTGCCGATCATGATCTACCACCCGCTGCAACTGATCGTCTGCTCGGTGATGGCTGAAAGCTACGCCACCCGTAACCGAGAACAAGCCGCCGCTCAAAACCAGTCCATCGCGCCCGCCCGCTAACCTGCACAATGCTCCGGGAGCTGGCTTGCCAGCTCCTCTGGGTTCGGCTCAGCGCTCAATAATTGCCGTCACCCCCTGGCCGCCTGCGGCGCAAATCGAGATCAGACCCCGGCCTTTGCCGGCGGTGGCGAGCAACTTGGACATGTTGGTGAGGATCCGTCCGCCCGTCGCGGCAAACGGATGCCCCGCTGCCAGTGAACTGCCCTTGACGTTGAGCTTGCTGCGATCAATAGAACCCAGCGGGGCATCAAGGCCAAGCCGGGTTTTGCAATAGTCTGCGTCTTCCCAGGCCTTCAGGGTACAGAGCACCTGTGCCGCAAAGGCCTCATGAATTTCGTAGTAGTCAAAGTCCTGCAATGTCAGACCATTGCGCGCCAGCAGTCGTGGGACGGCATACACCGGAGCCATCAGCAAACCCTCCGCGCCATGCACAAAATCCACCGCTGCCGTTTCGCCGTCGCGAAAATACGCCAGAATCGGCAGACCACGTGCCCGGGCCCACTCTTCACTGGCCAATAACACCACAGAAGCGCCGTCGGTCAGCGGTGTCGAGTTGCCGGCCGTCAGCGTGCCCTTGGCGCTTCGCTCGAATACCGGTTTAAGGGCCGCCAGCTTCTCCAGGGTCAGGTCCGGACGCAGATTGTTATCGCGGCTCAAGCCCAGAAACGGCGTGATCAAATCGTCTTCCCAGCCCGCGTGATAGGCCGCCGTCAATGCCTGGTGACTGTGCAGGGCCAGCTCATCCTGCTCGATGCGGGGGATGTTCCAGGTTTGCGCCATCAGCTCGCAGTGCTGGCCCATCGACAGCCCGGTACGCGGTTCACCGTTACGCGGAAACTCGGGCTTCAAAAAGTGCGGCCGTAATTGCAGCAAGGTTTTGAACTTGTCCACAGGTGCCTTGGTGCGATTGAACTGCAGCAGCCATTTACGCAGCCCGTCATTCAGGCCGATCGGCGCGTCAGATGTGGTGTCGACGCCACCGGCAATCGCGCATTCGATCTGCCCCAAGGCAATTTTATTGGCCACCAGCAATGCAGCTTCAAGGCCCGTGCCGCAGGCCTGCTGCACGTCATAGGCCGGGGTTTGCGGCGACAGCCGGGAGCCCAGCACGCACTCGCGGGTCAGGCTGAAGTCTCGGGAATCCTTGAGCACCGCCCCGGCCACCACCTCCCCCATCCGTAGCCCGTGCAAGCTGTACCGCTCGATCAGACCTTCCAGAGCGGCGGTCAGCATGTCCTGATTACTGGCATTCGCATAAGGCCCATTGGAACGGGCAAACGGGATTCGGTTACCGCCAATAATGGCTACACGACGCAGACTCATACGATTCACCCTATTCTCTTACGGTCAATGTTCGTAACAAGCGTAGGTCTTATCGCTGATAACGAACGACCTACCCGTGTTTGTGGTCAACCCTTTGAACCCAATCTGTCGGAGAGTGTTCCATGTCAGACCGTTATATCGACTTCGTCAACTCATCCCTCGGCCAGCGTCTGGTCGGCGCGTTGGGGCTGCCGTCACCGGTGCGACTGGAACGCTGGCAGGCTGGACGGCTACGCCCCATCGAGGGGCCGCTCTTGATTGGCGGCGGTAGCCTGGCCGCAGAGGTCAACAGCTTTGCCGCCAAACTGACCGACGCTGTATTCAGTTACGGGCCTGACCCCCTGGTCGCCACACCCTGGATTCCAGGTACCGGCCCCAAACTCAAGGCGGTGGTGTTCGACGCCAGCGAGCTCTTGCACACCGACCAACTCAAACAGTTGCGCGAGTTCTTTCAGCCCTTGCTGCGCAGCCTTGAGCACAGTGCCCATCTGCTTATTTTGGGCCGGGCGCCTGAAACATTGAGCGATCCATTCGCTGCCAGTGCCCAGCGCGCCCTTGAAGGCTTCAGTCGCTCACTGGCCAAGGAGTTGCGCAACGGCGGCACCTTGCAGCTGCTGTATGTCGGCCAGGGTGCCGAAGACCAGCTTGAAGGCGCCCTGCGGTTCTTCCTGTCACCCAAAAGTGCTTATGTCAGCGGTCAGGTCATACGCCTTGGCACCTGCGCCACCCGGGTTCAGGACTGGACCCGGCCGCTGGCAGGACGCAAGGCACTGGTCACCGGCGCCGCCCGTGGCATTGGCGCGTCCATTGCCGAAACCCTGGCCAGGGACGGCGCCGAAGTGATCCTGCTGGATGTACCACCGGCCAAGACTGACCTCGACGCCTTGGCTGCACGCCTGGACGGACGCAGTATCACTCTGGATATATGTGCCGCTGACGCCGCCGCCCAACTTATCCAGCAGTTGCCGGACGGCATCGACATCGTGGTGCATAACGCCGGCATCACCCGTGACAAAACCCTGGCCAACATGACCCCCGAATTCTGGGACGCAGTGCTCGCGGTCAACCTCAACGCACCGCAAGTGCTGACCAAAGCCCTGCTCGACAGCGGCACCCTGCGCGATAACGGCCGGGTCATTTTGCTCGCCTCCATCAGCGGCATTGCCGGCAATCGCGGCCAGACCAACTACGCCGCCAGCAAAGCCGGGCTGATTGGCCTGGCGCAGGCCTGGGCGCCGCTGCTGAGTGAGCGCGGCATCAGCATCAATGCCGTGGCGCCGGGGTTTATCGAAACCCAAATGACCGCCCACATTCCGTTTGCCCTGCGCGAAGCAGGCCGGCGCATGAGCTCGCTGGGCCAGGGTGGCCTGCCCCAGGACGTTGCCGAAGCCGTAGCCTGGCTCAGCCAGCCGGGTTCGGGGGCCGTCAGCGGGCAAGCGCTGCGGGTATGCGGTCAAAGTATTCTGGGGGCATAAACCATGAGCGTGAATTGGCTGGATCTCGGTAACCCGCCGCATTTACCCGCGCTGTACGCCCATGCGGCGGCCAAACGTAAAATCACCGGCAACACCCTGCCAGAACAGGGTTTGCGCTGCTGGGTAGAGGTCCAGGCCAAACCGCTGGCCGCGTTCCGTGACATCTGCGCACTGGCGCCAGGGCCGCTGCTGCCGCCGACCTACCCCCATGTTCTGGCGTTCGGTCTGCAAATGCAGTTGCTGACCGACAAGAGCTTTCCCTTCCCCCTGCTGGGCTTGATTCACCTGACCAATCGCATTCGCGTGTTGCGCCCGATGGGCGGGGTAACGCAATTGCGCATCGGGGTATTTGTCCACAACCTGCAAAAACACGCCAAGGGCGCCACCTTCGATGTGGTCACCCAGGTTGACGACTTGATCGGGCCATTGTGGGAGGCCGACAGCACCTTGCTGTGCAAAGGCGTCGAGCTGCCGGGCGACGTAGCTCAACCCGGTGCACAGCAGCCGGTGGCGATGAACGAACTGACCCGCTGGTTCGCCCCGGCCAATATCGGCCGCCGCTATGCCAGGGTCTCGGGCGACTACAACCCCATTCACCTGAGTGCCGCCAGCGCCAGACTGTTCGGCCTTCCCAGCGCCATCGCCCATGGTTTGTGGCTCGAGGCCCGGGCCCTGGCGGCCCTCGACTCGCACCTGCCCAAGGCCAACGTCGAGATCAGCGTGGCCTTCAAAAAACCGGTACGTCTGCCCAGTGAAGTGATCCTGCTCAGTAGCGCGGCGGGCTCCAGCGGCGACTTCCAGCTCAACGGCCACGGCGATCTGCTGCACATGTCCGGCAACTGGCGGCCGATCAGCTAGCGCCCACAGGGTATAGCCACCGGCCAGTAGCGCCTTTCACTTGCGCCAACTTCTGTTCGGCCGCAAGCTTTGCGCCTTCTGGAGAGCACACCCTCGATGAACCTCGACGAACTGACCAAACGCCTGCACCGCATCCGCGATAACAATCACTGGAAACAGTTCCACAGCCCGAAAAACCTGGCCATGGCGGCCAGTGTTGAAATGGCCGAGCTGGTGGAGATTTTTCAGTGGCTGAGTGAAGACCAATCGCGCCAGCTCCCCGCCGACCAACTGGCCCACGCCGGGCAGGAGGTGGGGGACATCGTGCTGTACTTGCTGTTGCTGTGCAGCGAACTCGGACTGGACATGAACGAAGTGGTGCGCAACAAACTGGCCGACAGCGAAAGGCGTTTCAGCAAATGAGTGACCGTCACTTCGATCAACTGGCGACCCGCTTCGCCGAAAAAATCTACGGTGGCGCCAAGGGTGCCATTCGTCTGGCCGTACTTCAGGCCGATCTTACAGAGTCACTGCCCGCCCGCCCCCTGCGCGTGCTGGATATCGGCGCCGGGCTGGGCCATATGTCGCTATGGCTGGCCCAGCAGGGGCACGACGTAACCCTGGCCGAGCCGGCAGCGCCCATGCTCGAAGGTGCGCGCCAGCGCTTTGCCGACGCGGGCCAGAACGGCACGTTCATTCAGGCGCCGTGGCAAGAGCTGCTGGGCCAGCTGACCGAGCCTTACGACCTGGTGTTGTGTCATGCGGTGCTGGAATGGCTGGCCGAACCCCACGCCATTCTGCCCGTACTGCACCAGCTCACGGCCAGGGACGGCTGGCTGTCGCTGGCGTTCTACAACCGCGACGCGCTGATCTATCGCAACCTGCTCAAAGGCCACTTCCGCAAAATGCGCAAGAACGATATGGCCGGCGAAAAACAAAGCCTCACCCCGCAACAACCCCTGGACCCACGGGAACTGGCCACTGCGCTCGAAGGCTTGTGGCAGGTCGAAACCCAAAGCGGTGTGCGGGTATTTCACGACTACATGCCCGTGGAGTTCCAGGCCCGCGCCGAGCTGCAAGCGCTGGTAGAAATGGAGCTGGCCCACCGTCGCCACCCAGCCTTTGCCGGGTTGGGACGTTATCTGCATTGGGTGTGCCGCCCGGTTTGAACCGCCCGTTCGGGAGAACAACATGTATCGCCGTTTCGCCTTAGTTGTCTTGAGCCTCGGGCTGGTGGCTTGCCAGAGCCCGAACCCTTATACCCCGAGTGCACTGCCGATGCCGCCCGCTCCGGCCCAGACAGCCAACACCCTGGACTTGAGCGCCTACCCTGCGCCGCCACGGGATTACGGGCGCTATCAAAGCTGGGCCTGGCTCAATGGCCGCCTGCCGGCCGGCACGGCCTGGGCTGACCCGGCACAAATCGCCGAGGCGGTGAATAATGCCCTCGACCAGCGCGGCTTGCGCCCTGCCCAGCCGGGTCGCCCGGCAGACTTGTGGGTGAGCGCTGATTTACATACAGAAAAACGTCTGCGTCAGGTGCAGGACGACTATGGTTATGGAGCCGGTTACGGCAACAGTTATGGCCGTTACGGCAATCAGTACGGGATGTACAACTCGTTCCCCGTGGTACGCACCTACGAAGTTGAAGTCATGGTGGTGCGACTCAATTTCTACGACGGCAAAACCGGTCAACCCGTATGGAGTTCAAGTGCAGAAACCAGCAGCAAAGGCAGCCTGAGCGAACGTAGTGACGCCCTGCGCGAATCACTGAAAAAGGCAGTGCAGGCTTACCCACCTCAGTAAGTTTGAATGTTGAAGCGGAGATATCATCATGCTACGTCGCATTGCACTATTGGGCCTGGCCCTGCTGCTCAGCGCCTGCGAGTCCATGCAGGTCACCAGCGACTACAACCCTTCTGTCGATTTTGCCAGGTTTCAGACCTGGGCCTGGAAAGACCCGGCGCTGCAATACCAGCCCAATAGCCTGATGCTAAAAAGCGACCTGACCGAGCAACGGATCATGCAGGCCGTGAGCAGTGGCCTCGACCAGCGTGGCCTGCGCCCTGTGACGGCGGGCAACAAGCCGGACCTGCTGGTGCAAACCTATCTGATCGTGGCCAACCGCCAGGAACAAATTGTCACCAACTACGGCTATGGCGGCCCATGGGGCGGACCTTGGGGCTATGCCGGTGGCCCGTGGGAAGGTTACTGGGGCGCACCGATGTACAACGAAACCCGTAATGTGGTTTATCAGGTGGGCACCCTGCAAATCGACTTGATCGATGCCAAAGACGGCAGACTGGTATGGCGTGGCAGCGCAGAAAAAATCGTCGACAACAGCCCGACCCCTGCCGAGCGCAGCGCTGCCATCCATGAAGCGGTGAATAAAATTCTCGGCAACTATCCGCCCAAGTAAGGTTTGAGGCGTATCATTAATAACTTGCTCGCGATGTATACAAGTAAGAATGGATTAATACTTTCGCGAGCAAGTTAGCTGCTACACGTTTTATCTCTTCAGATATCAATGACTTTTGCACAGTTGTTCACATCACTCATATAAAACTGGCAACTGGCCAGCGCTTCGTCGACTTTTTGGCTACACTCGGTAAACTTTGGAGAGTTAGCGCTGGACCATGTTCCAGTATCAGGAGTGCTCGATGTCTCCCCGTCTAAGTGGTATTCGTTTTTCTGGCCCCCGACAGCAGCGCGGCGCAATCGGCTTGATGGCCGTAGTCGTCCTCGGCATGGTGCTGATTTTCATGTTGTTGGTGGTCGACAGCGGACGGCTTTACCTGGAGCAACGCAAATTGCAACGGGTGGCGGACATGGCGGTGCTGGAGACAATCAGCCGGGGAGGCTCGTGCGTGACCGGTACCGCACTGACCTACGCCAAGGACAGTGCAACCCGCAACAGCTTTATACCCGGGCCTGTTCAGCAAGTAAGCACCACCTGCGGCACCCTGGTGACGGGAAGCGACAACCTGCGCACTTTCAAGGCAGACAACAGCCAAACCGAGGCCATCCGCGTTATCGCCACCACCACCGTCCCCACCAGTGTCGCCGGCGGGTTGTGGAGCATGTTTTCCACGGGCAAGTTTAATTTCGATACCCATTTAACTGCGAGTGCAGTGGGGGCTGCACCAAAGGGGTTACTGGCTCAACTTACGATTCGCAGCACTGCCGTTAACATTGACTCTGCAAAATCCCAGGTACTTAACGCACTATGGGGCGGGCTGCTGGGAGGCTCGCTCAATCTAAGCGCTGCGGGCTGGCAAGGTCTGGTCGACAGCAAGATCAACTTACTGAGTTATCTGGATCAGTTAGCCATTGATTTAAACATCAATGCCGGCAGTTATACCGATGTCTTGAACACTAAAATACAACTCACAAAACTTATCGACACGGCCATTAAAGTGCTGACGCTTAATGGCAATACCACCAGTGTGGCCGTTGACGGGCTCCTCGGACTTAAAGCTGCGGTGGGCAGTATTCAGGTCAAACTGGCCGATATATTGAAACTGCAAACGGGTACAAGTGGCGCGGGGCTGGACACCAACTTGAATGTCTTCCAGTTAGTAGAGGCTTTTGTCCAGCTCGCCAACATCAATAATGGCGTAGTGGCTACCGTCCCGCTGAACGTTCCGGGCGTGATCAATGGCGTGGTGAAATTAAAAGTCATCGAGCCACCTCAGCTTTCAGCCATTGGTGATCCGGCAAAGGCCAAGGCCAACCCTACCGATCCTGCGTCCCGGATCTACGTGCGTACTGCACAACTGCGGGCGGGGGTAAGCATCAGCCTGCCAGTGCTCGATACCCCGGCAGTCGCGTTCGTTCTCAATAACCTGGTCGGCCCCCTGACCAATACGCTGAACAGTTTACTAAGCCTCAATCTGGCTGCCACCCTTGAGTCGGTCCTGTGCCTGGTGATACTTCCTTGCAAGCAAACCGACCTCAAAGTACTTCCTACCCCCAAGATCGACATTATCCTTGAGCTCGCCAGCGCCAACTCCTATGTCACTGATTACTCATGCCCCAGTACGACCACAAAAAGCCTGACTGTCGCGAACAATGCAGCCCTGGTAAAGGTCAAGTTCGGAAGCATTGACATGACCAATGCCTTCTCTTCAACCGGCGATGTCACCATCAAGCCATTGCCCATCGTTGATATTGGTTCCGTCACCTGCTCGGGGCTGGTTCTATTCAAAGTATGCGACCCTAAAACCCGGGTACCTTTTTATGGTGGCGGGATTGGTCTAATGGTAGACACCAGTATTGGCAGCCTTACCGCTCCCTACCAGACCCATACTTACAATCAACCACCCGAAGTAAAACAGGAGCCGCTTTTTTTCACCGTAGAAGCAAAAGATCTGGTGGGCACGCTTAAAACCACGCTGCAAGGTATAAAGCTGGCGGTCTATAGACCCACAGGCACCAGCGCCCTGGGCAATCTGCTCGAGGGTATCGGCAATATATTGAACGGTTTAATTACGGCCATCAGTAATATCATCGGTACTTTGCTTAGCCCGATTGTCGACCCGCTTTTAAACAACATCCTTAATGTGCTGGGGATAACCATCGACAAGGTCGACATTGGCGCCAACCTCTCCTGCGGCCAGGGCGGACGCGCCCAACTGGTGCTCTGACCCGCGACACCTATAGCCGCACGGGGAGCAAAGATGCGATGGGCAACCAAGTCCATCACATCTTCTGTCGCACCTCGTCAGCGGCGGCTGGCCTCTAGCCTTCTGACACCGGCAACTCTACGCAAAACCGGGCCCCGGTTGCGCTGTTGCTCACGCTCAACCGCCCGCCCATGTTGTCGATAATGCCGTAGCTCACCGACAAGCCCAGGCCAGTGCCAATGCCGACGGGCTTGGTGGTAAAGAACGGTTCGAAGATGCGCTCCAGCAAACGCGGGTCGATACCGTCGCCGTTATCCTGGACCCAAAGGCGTACATGGCTGCTGTCTGCTTCGGCGCTCAGGGTTATCAGGGGCTGGAAGTCGTGGTCCGTCTCGCGTTTGCTCAACAAGGCGTCACGCCCATTGACCAGCAGGTTGATCAGCACTTGCTCCAGCTGATCAGCGTGGCCGCGCACCTGCACGCTACACACCAGCTCTTCAGTGCGAACTTCGACCCCTTTGCTACGCAGGCCTTCGCCCAGCAGGGCCAAAGTGCCTTCCAGTGCCTGCACCGGGTTGAATACTTGCTGCTCGATTTCGGAGCGCCGGCCGAATACCCGCATATGGTCCACCACCCGCGCAGCACGCTGGATTTGCGAATCGATGCGGGTGAGTTTTTCCGTCAGGTAATCAATCTGCACATCGCCGTTACCCAGGCGCTTGAGCACGTTGACGATCGCCATGCGCATCACATTCAGCGGCTGGTTGATCTCATGGGCCAGGCCGGTGGCCATTTCGCCGAGGGTGGCCATCTTCGCGCCATGGGTCAGTTGCTGTTGTGAGCGCCGTACTTCGGTGTTGTCGCGACCTACCGCCTGGATTTCGAGCAACTGGCCCTGGGCATCGAACACCCCGCGATCCGACCAGACCCACCACGCGTGTTCACGCCCGGGCAGTTGCAGGCTGATTTCAGCCGTGCTGACCGGAAACTCCGGGCTCAAGCTGGCAATCCGCCGGGCAAACAACTGACGCTGCTCCGATGAGAGCCAATCCCCCAGGCTGATCCCCGGCAATTGCTCCGGGGTGCATTCCAGATAAGTGGCCAGTGGCCGGTTGCCGAAAGTCAGGGTCAGGTCCGGCAAGTAGCGGCAAATCATCGCCGGGGAATCTTCGACCAGTATCCGGTAACGCTCCTCGCTGTGCTTGACCCGATCGGCCGCTTCGGTGGTCTCGGTGATATCCAGCCATAAACCCACCGCCTCGACGGGCAGCCCCAGGTCATCGCGTAATAGTTTGGCCTCATCCAGCAACCAGTGATACTCGCCACTGCGGTCGCGCAGGCGATAGCGGCTGCGGCTGCTGCCTTGGCGCAGCAGCTGGCGGGTACGTTCAAAATACTGCTCGCGGTCGTCGGGGTGAATCTTCTCGATCAAGGCGCCGCCTGCGCAGTCGTCCAGACTCCAGCCCAGCAAAGGCTGCAAGCTGTCGCTGAAGAAAGCGGGGAGCAAGGCGCCTTCGTCGTAGCGCTGTACGTAAATCACCGCGGGCGAGCTGGCAATCAGGTTGTCCAGTCGCGCATGGGCGGCAGCGGCTTGCAGTTGCTGGTTTTTGATGTCGCTGATATCGAGCATGTAACCCACTATGCGCCGACCTGCGCCAGCCCCCAGCACCTGGCCCTGTATCCGGTACCACCGCGCAGGCTGCCCGCCCTGGGGTTGATGCACCCGCGCGCACAACAGCAATGCTTTGCCGTGCTCCAGCAGCGCATTGAAACCGCTGCTGATTTCATCCCGGTCCGCTGGGTGAAACAGCGCCAGCCACGCCTCGCGGGTCAATGCCGCAGGCTCCAGCTCGGGCAACAGACTGGCGCTCAATTGTGCTGCCAGCTGAATCTGCCGGGAAGGCTGCAACCACTCCCACCAGCCCGTACCCAGCAGTTCTTGCAACGCGACCATGCGTTCCTGTTGCGCAGTGTGCTGCTGATCGCGCAGACGGTCCTGCAAAGGCCCGGCCATCGCCGCACACACCAGCAACCAGTCGCTGTCGCTCATCAACCGGCGCTGCTGCGCCGCCGGGTAAAAACCCAGCAGCAACCAGACAGACTGCCCGCGTTGATCACGGTATGGCACCAACAAACCGTCGGCATTGCCAAACAGGCTGTTGAGCAAAGGGGTACGGCTCCTCTCAAGATCCGCATTTATGTGCCGGGGCGCTGTTGCGTCAAGATCATCGAGAACCTCGCCAACGGTCTGCCCGGAGGTCCACAACAGCGGCGCATCAAAAGCGTGGTAAGCACTGTAAAGACGCCAGCCGAGGGCGGTATCACTGCGCACGGCCAGCGCCACGCAGGGCACACGCCACTGCTGGGCCACACACCGCAGGGCTTCATGGATCACTTCAGGCAGGCGGGCAGCGCTGCACTGGCGCAGCTGCTGAGTGATGCTGAGGGCCAGTTGCATGCATTGTTCGCGGTTGCCGGCTTGCTGACTGTGGCGCCGTAAATCGCTGATATCCAGCAGCTGCAACAGCCAGTGATCGCCCTGGGGCTGCACCCAGCCCCGGGTGTTCAGCACGTTCAGGCCCGGCCCTTGAAAGTCCAGATCAAGGCTGTGCCCGGTCCAGTCTGCCGGCACACCTTCAAGGGCCTGGGTGCTGCCCGGCACCAGATAGTCCAGCAACAGACGCGGCGTTCCTTCACTTGTAGCCAGCCCCAGGCCAAAGCGCTGCAGACCATGGGCGTCAATCACCCGCCCCTGCGGATCGAGCACCAGCTGTATGCCCGCATCGGTTCGCCACTGCAGGCCAGGGGATTCAGGCGCCTGCTCGCCGAAGCCGCCGAGCAGGCGCCCGAAGAATCGTTCACCGTGAATCAAAATTTCATACTCGATGTCACCGTCAAGGAGCTCGGCAGATCAGGTACGATAATAGTTCCAAATTTAAGTACCGGCATGATGCTGCGCAACGCAACGGACGGCAGACTGACAGTCGCAGTCAGTACCCCTTTGGTGGCGTCATAAGTTGCAGTTTTGACCAGGCTTGTAGCCACGGTTTTAGGGACCCAGCTCAGTTTGTCGTTCAGCACGCTGGTGGCCAATGCCTCAACCGTGGATTTATAAGTCGCCGCCGTCAGCGAAGGATCGACCGCCACACTACGGCGCACCGCCTCGGCGGTGGCGTTATTGAATGACTGCATCAGCAACAACGGCAAGCTGTAACTTAGTACGCCATAAAGCACCGCAAAAAAAACAACAAATACCAGCGCGAACTCAATGGCAGCGGCGCCTTTTTGTTTTTTAGGAAGGCCTGTTTTCATGACTGCGTCCACCCTGTCAATCTAAAGTAATATCATCATAGAATCATTGGTAAAAAGGGATGTTAATTACGTGATCCATTTATCCGTTGTGTTTGTTTGGTTCTTCGCCTGCGCCACCCAAGACCTTATCCAGCGCCAGATTGCCAATATCCTGACCTTTGGGGGTGCGGCGCTGGCGTTGTTGTATCTGCTCTGGACGGGTAGCACCTGGCTTGGCGCCAGCGCCGGTGAAGGCGGCTGGGCGCTATTGATCGCTTTGTTACTGACACTTCCCGGCTATGCCCTGAACAAGCTGGGCGCCGGTGATGTAAAGCTGCTGATTGCCCTGGCACTGGCAACCGACCGTCTGACAATTTTAGGTACCGTGATCGGCGCCAGTTTATGTACTGCCCTGTGGTGGCTGGTAGCGTCAAAAATTCTGCCTGTTGTGAATCAACGATTTAAGTCAGACGCCAATAACGACAAAACCGCACTGTCAAAAAAACTTCCGTACGCACCCTTCTTGTTAGGTGGTTTCACCCTGACAGTGATGTTACTGCCATCGTCAGTTTGAGGGATTAACACCTTGTACATAGTCGTAAAGTAGGTCTACGTTTAAACCAGACACCTCAAGCGGGTGCCCAAGATGTCGATGCAAGATGTCCATGATTGGTTTACCAGGATGGAGAACCGTGTGAAAACACCAACGTTCAAAATAAAAATACTCGTCGTCGATGATGAACCATTAATTGTCGAAGAGCTATGCGAGTTCCTGGAAAGCAGCGGCTATGGTTGCGTACCTTGCCAATCCAGTCGTGATGCCATAAGTGCTTTCACCGCCGACTCGAATATCAACCTGGTGCTGTGCGACTTGCACATGCCCGACATGGATGGAATCGAACTCACTCAACACTTGCAAAAAGTTGCCGGAAAACAGCGCGCCTTTGAAAGCATTTTATTGACTGGTCGTTCAGATAAAAAAGACGTGATCAAAGCGCTGCGTATTGGCATCGCCGATTACTATCAAAAGCCCGTCGATCTAAGTGAGTTACTTGAAGGTATTCAGCGTCAGGAAGAAATTCTTCGCGAACAGCACAAGAGTTACCAGTTGGGGCATCTGAACCAGAAGTTGCAATATCTGGCCGAGTCCATCGACGACCTCTATCAAGATATGGCGGCAGCTCGCCGCCCCTCCCAAATAACGTCTCCATCTTCGGGCGACAGTTCCGGGGTTCAGATCCCCTCCATTTTCAAACAACTGTCGCCACGCCAACTGGACGTTGCCAAGCTGGTGAGCAAAGGCCAGACCAACTACCAGATCGCCTGTGATCTGGGCATTACCGAAAACACCGTAAAACTCTACGTGTCGCAAGTGCTGCGCCTGACCCACATGAACAACCGCACCCAACTGGCCCTTGCCCTGTCCCCCAACTCCTCCGGCCAACACCATCGGCAGATGGTTGACGGCTGATCAGTTATCCAGGCTATGCCCCCCTGTCCCGCACTGGATGGAACAGGGGCCTGAACCACATTGATCAATCCGACTTGCCGCTACCGCCTTCATCCTGTTTGTAATACTCAGGAATAGGGTGGGTGTAGCTGTCCAGCCAGCGTTGCAGGCTGAGCTCGCGCTCTTGCGGGGTGGCTGTCTGGGGGATCGGTGACTGGGCCCGGCCACTGACCTGAAGCTGCAGCCAGTTTTCGGTGTCCTGCTGGGCTCTGGACACAGGTCCCGGCCCGATGGCAAAGGCGCCAAGCGGCAGCACGGCCAACAACACACCGACTCGAATATAAAGACTCATGGCACACCTCCAACGCATTATTTGATCGCAGCCACTTGATTGCTGGCTGTCTTGGCTTGGGTTTTCAGGGCTTGCGCCCTGGCCTGGGCATCACCCACTTGCGCAGGGGTCAATTCGGCACGGTTCGCAAGTTCTGCGGCCTGGTTCCACTGATCCTGATAAATCAGCAAGGTCACCAGGTTCAGCGCCGCCAGCGAATCCGTCTGCTTGAGTTCCAGAGCAGTCAAAAACTCAAAGCGCGCTTCGTCTATGCGCAGTTGATTGAGATACACCACCCCCAGGTCGTTACGCACCTTGTCATCGGTCGGTGCCATGCGTGCCGCACGCTCCAGATAAGTGGTCGCCAGCGCGTTATCACCCCGCCCTGCTGCCAGCTGGCCCAGACCATGCTCACCTTCGGCCGCCAGACAGGAGCCCAGCAGCCCGCGATACAAAGGTTCGGCTTCACTGCGACCCAGTTGCCGGTAGATTCTGGCCTTGCGCAGTTGCACCTGGGCGTAACGTTCCGGCAGACCTTGCAGGTTGGCCAGGCTGGCGTGCAGCTTGCCCTCCTTGGCCATGTCGTCGGCCAGGCTCATCGACAGTTCCTGATCATCACTCAACTTGGCGCAACTGCTGCCGGTCAGACTCGACCACGGCGAATTACCCTGCCCCCCTGTCGCACAACCGCCCAACATCAGCAGCGCACACGCGGCAATGACAGCTTTCATACTCATACTCCTGATCAAGAGGTAAAGGCCCTTGCGATAGCCATCAAACTCGGCCCGGCCAATACAATCATCAGCGCCGGAAACAGAAACACCATCATGACCACCGACATCTTGGCCGACATTTTCGAGATGTATTCCTCCAGACTCGTCATGCGCCGGTCATCGAGCAGCTCTTTAAGCGCCTGCAACGATTTCATCGCCCCGCCGCCCTGTTGAATCAATTGCTGCAGGATCACGCAGGTGTCGTTGAATTCGTCCACATCCAGCAAGGCTGCGGTTTTGTTGAGCTCCTGGCTCAACTCCAGGCCCGAGTCCACCCTGGCCAGCATCACCCGCAACTCTGCAGTAAGTACCGGCAGCAATTGCCGCCCCTCCAGGCTCAACACCCGCAGCGCCTGCTCGACTGCCATGCCGGATTCAAACAGGATGCGCAGTAACGGAATGAAGGTTGAAACCTCCACCGCCACTTCTTGCTGCCGCTTTTTCGCCACGTAGGCCAACATTCGCTTGGGAATCAGATACCCCAGGGCAAGCGCAAACAGCAGTACAAGCATCAGATTTCCCGAACCGGGAAAGAACAATTCATGCCCCAGAAAGATCAGCCCGGCAAAGGCAACCGGAGTACCGATCTGGAACGCGGCAAACAATGACCGCTGACTGGCGGTGCGCCAGCCCACGCGGTTGAGCAGGACCTGGGTTTCGCTGTCCATCGAAACCGAGCGCTGGCCAAACTTGCTGCTGCCCACTGCCCGCATCCACAGGCTGAGTTTGCCGGGACCGGTCCTGTCACCCTCCAGACGCTGCATCACCCGCTGCTGGCTCAGCCGCTCCTGGATCACATGGTTAATTACCAGCCCCAGAGCGCCGATCAGTAAAATCAAACAAATCAGCAAGGCCATGTCATACGCTCCGCACCATGCGCCACAGTCCCAGGCTACCGATAGCCTGCATTGCAAAGGCGGTGAGCAGCATGTGCTGACCGCTCGGATCCTGCCACACCTTGGTCAGGTAACTGGGGTTGGTGATCATGAAATAGCCCCCCACCAACAGTGGCAACACCGCCAGAACCACTGCCGTGATGCGGGTTTCACCGGTCAGGGCCTTGAGTTTCCGGGCACCTTGTTCACGCTCGCGAATCAGCACAATCAGGTTTTCCAGCAACTCACTGGCGCTGCCGCCGTAGCGATGGTTGACCTTCAATCCGAGGGCAAACATGCGAAATTCATTGCGTTCATACAGCTCGGCAAAATCCTCCACCGCATCGGGCAGACTCACCCCCAGGTGCACGTTGCGCGCCACCCGGCTGATGGCGCTTTTAAGCGGATCATTCGACGCCTCAATCGCGTGCAGCACCGCATCGGACAAGGTGCGGCCCGCCTTCAGGCTGCGCACACAGTGATCAAGTAACTGCGGCAATTGTTCGACCATGCGCCGCACCCGACGGTGGTATCGCCAGCTGACATAGAGTTTTAAAAGCAACGGCGGCAACAGCAGCAACAGGAGGAAAAAAACCCAGCCGCCCATCAGCCCGGCCAACACAGCGACAGCGCCCCATATCGCCAACCACAACCCCAGACGTTCCGAAGGACGGCCCATACCGGCCTGCAAAAAGGCCCGGTCCAGCCATGCCACACTCAGAGGTGTTTCCAGCGGTCGCGGCTGGCCCTCACCCAAGCGGTCCAGCACCCTGTTGGTTGCCGGGTCTCGCAATGCGCGGTAGACCAGCGTCAATGACATCACGAACATCAAAAAGCTGATCAGAAAAAGTATCAAGGCCGGGATCATGGGCGCGCCTCAGCCGTTTGCATTCAAAATGGGGTCACGACGCAATTTGTCACCTGCCGGGTTCAAGGCTTCGCGCATAAAGCCAAAACCGGTGCGTTTATCCAGCCGGAACAGGGTGTTGGTGACATAAACATCGTCACGTACCCCGACCACTTCCAGTACCTCACTGACGCAGCGCCGGCCATCCGGCATGCGGGTCAGTTGAATGATCACGTCCAGCGCGGCACAGATCATCTGACGCAAGGTTTTTTCCGCCACCGTACGCCCAGTGAGACCCACCAGGGTTTCCAGGCGCAGCAACGCATCTTGTGCGGTGTTGGCGTGCACAGTACTCATGGAACCGTCGTGACCGGTGTTCATCGCGGTCAGTACGTCGAGCACTTCAACACCCCGAATTTCGCCAAGGATGATGCGGTCCGGGCGCATCCGCAGGGCGTTGCGGATCAGGTCGCTGGATTTGACTTCACCGTGGCCTTCAGCATTTGGCGGCCGGGTTTCAAGACGCACCACATGGGGATGGCCGAGCTGCAACTCCGCCACGTCTTCGATGGTGACCAGACGTTCGTGGGGGTTGATCAACTGGCTCAGAATATTGAGCAGCGTGGTTTTACCGGTGCCGGTACCGCCGCTGATCAAGATGTTGCAGCGCTTGCCTACCGCTTCCTGGAAAAACTCGTAGATCGGCTGATCAATGGTCTGCATCGCCACCAGGTCGCTGCTTTTGAGCATGTCCTTGCGAAATTTCCGGATCGACAGGCAAGGGCCGTCCAAAGCAATGGGCGGAATGATGGCGTTGACCCGGCTGCCGTCAGGCATGCGCGCATCGACCATCGGCGAGGACTCGTCAAGGCGCCGGCCCAGCGGCGCCAGAATGCGCTGCATCACCCGCTCGACGTGATGATCGTCGATAAAGCGCAGATCACTTTGACTGAGCAACCCCTCGCGTTCGACAAACACCCGGTGCGGTCCGTTGACCAGAATCTCGGTCACCGCCGGGTCACGCAGCAGCACTTCCAGGGGACCGAAACCGGTCAGTTCGTCGACGATTTCTTCAGCCAGGCGCTCCATCTCGTAACGGGAAATGGCCAGATGCAGGCGCAACACGTATTCAGCGACCCGCTCGGTGACAAACTGCGACAGGACCTGGCGTGAATCTTCCAGCAGGTTCTTCCCGGTCTCCTCGATGGCATCAATGATATAGCGATGCAGTACCAGCTTCAGACCGTCATGGTCCGCACGCCCGTCCTTGTACAGGCCCGAGCCGAACAACTGTTCCCCGGTCATTTCGGCCCCCACAGGCGGTTGAGCCAACTAGCGGATTTGGCCGGTGACTTGCCCGGCAGTTGCGAACGCCTGGCCAGCCGCTCACCGAGTTTTTGCAGACCCTGGCTCAGGGCTTCCCGCGGGCCCAGCTCAAACAGAGTGATGCCTTGGTTTTTCGCATTGATCCGTAATTCGGGACTCGCCGGTAATGTGGCCAGTACTGGCAAGCCAAAGCTTTTGGCCAGTGCATCGGCATCGGGAGCCACGCCACGCATATAGCGGTCGACCAGTAACCCCGCGTGTTCGAGCTTCATGCCCTTGGTGCGCCATACACCCAGTACCTCCAGGTTACGCCGGCAATCGAGTACGTTTTGATCGGTGTAAAACAGCAACTTGTCGCAATGGCTGACAAAGGTGCGCAGTGCTTCGCTGTCAGGCTGGCCCGTCAGATTGACCACGATATGCTGGAAGTGCTGCCGCAAGGCGCTGAGCAACATATACAACTCGGCGGCGCTGGTCTGCTCCAGAGGCTCGTCGTTGTCGCTGTGCACCAGGATTCGCAAGCCTTCCGGCGTTTTGGTAAATGCACTGTCGATCAAGGTGCTGTCCAGGCGGCGTAGATGACGCAGGGCATCCCCAAAGAAAAACGAGCTCTCAAGGCTCAACTGCGTCAGGCCATCGCCACGGGGCACCCCCAGATCGAGGAACAGGGTTTTTTGATCATGCTTTTGCACCACCAGCCCCAGGTGGCAGGCGAGCAATGCACCGTCGGCATTGCATTGGGCACTGAACAGTACGGTCAGCCCCCCAAGCTCCGTGTTCGGAGTGACTGGCGGCAAGCGCTTGCTCAAGCGCCGTACCAGCCCGGCCACTTCACTGGAGCGCGAACCGTAGGCAACAAAGTCCCGCGCCCCGGCACGCATGGCATTGAGCACCAACTGGTTATCCATGCCATCGCCCAGGGCAACCACGGCCAGCATCGGCTTGGCTTCCAGCAGGCCCTCGATCAAGGCGCACTGAGACACGACTTTCTCGCGGTCCAGTCCTACAAAAACCAGGCCGGCGAAAGTGACATCAATCAATGCCAGCAACTCATCGAGACTGCTGGTGCCTGCGCCCACGACCTGGCCAAGTGGCGCCAGGGCGCCCTGCAGCCATTCAAGATCGGTATTGCTGCGCGTCAGCGCGAGAAAGGTCTGGCTCAGGCTTTGGCTCATTGTGACAACCCGCTACGGGTATTGAATTTACCGTTCTCAAGGAAATACAGGCGGTACCAGTTAGGGTCGTAATTACGCAGTTTTTCGCCGGGCATGGCTGGCAATTGCGCATTCACGGCAAGCGGCTGGACCAGATGCGGGGTCACAATCATCAACAGTTCTTTTTCTTCACTGCTGGTGTTGGAGTCGCGGAAAAATGCACCCAGGATGGGGATATCCCCCAGCCCCGGGAATTTGTTCACCTGGGCACTGTTACGCGAACTGATCAGGCCGCTGATCACAAAGCTCTCGCCATCGGCCAGGGAAATACTGGTGTCGGTACGGCGAACGTTAAGACCCGGTACTAATGTGCCGGCGATATTCACCGCATTGGTGTAGTCCAGCTCACTCACTTCGGGTGCGACTTTGAGCATGATGCGGTCACGTCCGACCACGGTCGGGGTCAGCGTCAGGCGGATACCGAATTCCTTGTACTCAATCGACACGTTGTCGCTGCCGCTGCTCGGGACCGGGATAGGCACTTCGCCACCCGCGAGGAAGGTTGCACTCTGACCGCTTAACGCCACCAGGCTCGGACGCGCCAGGGTGTAGGCAAAACCGCTGCCCTCCAGCGCGTTAATCATCGCCTTGACCCGGCCACCGCCGAAGCCGATGTTGAAATACTTGCCGTTAGCCACCGGGCCGCCGGTAATGATGTTTTCCGCACTGGAGATAAACGAACCGGGCGAGCCAAACAAAAAGTCTTTACCCATGCCAAAGATCTGGGTGCTGGCTTCCTGCATTTTGGTGCGATTGACTTCGACAAAGCGAATATCGGTCTGTACCTGGCTGGGCAGGGTCGGATCTGCCGAAGGCGGCAACGAAGCGCTGGTATAGCCGGTGGCGGCTTTGCCCTTGACGAACACCATGCTCTGACGCGGCGCCTTGGAGCAGGCGGTCCAGACCATCAGGCTGGTGGTTCCCGGCGCAACACCGGTGAGCAAAAAGGCGTTGCTGCCATTGGCGAGCACATCAGCCACGGCCGGGTCACCTACCGCAATACGGGTAATACTGACCGGCGAGTCCAGCGCTTGCTGGGCCCCCTGGGCCACTTCCAGTACCGAGGGTAACTGGCCGAGTGCAGCGCAATTATTTGAAGCAGCCAGTGCCATTTCAAATGGCAGGCTGCTTAAGATCAGCGTCCAGAAAGCTCGTTTGTACAGCGGAACGCAACGGTATCTCATGCTGGGCTTCCCTTGCAGATCATATTTTTATTGAGCGGGCCGTTGGGTGTTCTGACTGCCGCGAATGATTTCAATACCGCGCTCGCGCTGGGCCACGGGGTTACCTGCAACAGGTGCTCGCACCGGGCTGGCCATGGCTAACTGGTTAAACCGGTACAGGCTGCGCTTGGCGTTCTCAATATTGCTGGGCGACTCCTGCTGCCCTGCCCAGTACTTGCTCAAGCGCTTTTCCTCGGCGCTGCGTACGGCCAGACGCAAGGTACCTGCCTGAGTGGCAAGCATCAGTTGATTGATCAAGGGTTCTGGAACCGCCAGCACCGCGGTGCGCGCAGTGGCACGGCGTTGCGCTTGCTTGAGGGCTTCTTCGGCATTCAGCGGTGGACTGGCCAGTTGGCCATCGTTGGTCAGGCCCAACTCATCGCCCACGCTCAACACCCGTACGGCTGGCAGGACGATTTGCGCGGACTGTTGCGGATTGGCGGTGTCCTCACGCAAAAACAGCAGGATATCGACGTAATCACCCGGGGTTAACTGCCCTCCCGCGCCGGTCACTTCATCAATGGCCACGGCCAGTGCACGCTCATCAGGGCGAATCATGCGAGCCAGGGGCCCGCCCACTTCAAAACTCTGCTTGCTCAACCAGGTGCCCGCAGCAAGCGCTCGCCACGGGGTAAGGCCCACAGCCTGATCGATAGACGTCAGGCTGCCAACGGGTGCAGTCTGAAGTTTTTCCAGGGTCAGATCTTCGGCCGTCAAGGCCACATGGGGGGGAACATCACGGGCTAACACCACCACTGGCTGGCGGGTTGTATCCTCAACTGCGGCAACCTTCTGCTCGACCATCTGGGTCACCGGCACTTCGGCAACCGGCTGCTGACGGGTCAATACCAGCCCCCAATAACCGGCCGCGATGGCACCGATAAACAAAATGGCCGCCAATACCAGACTGCGTCGATTGTTCATTAATAAACTCCCTTTACAACTGCACACCGCAGGTCAAAAATAAATCATTCGCAATCAGGCAGCCGAACCCAATAACGCTGTTTGAACCGTTTCGCTATTTGAACGTAGCGCAGGCAAAGCAAAATGCCATTACCGGCTTTAAAAATCTCTATTTAATTGCGAATAGTTTGATTTACCACACATTTTCAGCGTTCTCATTTGGATTAATACTTTATGATTAGTGCTTTTTTACAGTTGCTTGAAAGTTATTTATTGCCAATGCTGTACTGGCAGATGGAAATCACGCAACTTTGAAGTTAAGCGGTGCCCGACCGGTGCACTAAGGAGATATCAGATGTTTTTAAATACTGTTCTGAAAGTGTACGTGCCGACCCAACTTTTCGTGGCGCGCCAGGTCAAATTATTTGCACAACGCACCGAGGGCGCTTCAGGTATTGAATACGCACTTATCGCGGGCATGGTCGCCGTGGCAATCATCACCTTCGTCACGCCTATCAAAACGGCAGTGACATCGATCTTCCAGGCTATCTCTACTGAACTGACTTCTGTCGCCGGCTAAAGAGTGTGAGTATTTCTTCTTCCCGCCAACAGCTTCTCCTAGTGGATGACGAAGAAGATGCACTGCTGGAGTTGACCGAACTGCTAGAGGGCGAGGGCTTTTGTTGCTATACCGCAACATCAGTCAAACTCGCCCTTTTGCAGTTGACCCGACATCCGGACATTGCGCTGGTCATCACCGACCTGCGCATGCCGGAAGAGAGCGGTATTGAACTGATCAAACGTCTGCGTGAACACACTTCGCGCCAGCACTTACCGGTGATTGTCATTTCCGGACATGCCGACATGGACGACGTAAGCGACCTGTTACGTTTGCAGGTACTGGATCTGTTCCGTAAACCCATCTACCACGTGCGCCTGCTCGACACCCTCGACAACCTCTTCCCGAAGCTCTAGCCGGCTGCGGCCTGCTGTGGCTCCTTGCCCAAGAATCTGTGGTTGTCTGATTGGCCACGGTTTGTGTATGTCACTCATACTCTTTGCAGCACAGACAATGCAGCTCACTCTAGTGAACTGCATTGCCCACTGGTCAGCGGGCATTTAATGTCCATGCACCTGGAACGCCTGGATTCGAAAGCGCTCTGCTCTGATGTCAGAGATACATTTCATTGGTCCAGACATCACAACCCCACAGGATTTCATGAACAATCTGTCACTTGGTATTAACGCCTTATATAACAACCTCCACAAAACTAAAAACAGGCATGAAAACAAACAAGATATATAAAATAAAAAGCCCCGCGAACAGGGCTTCTCACTAAAGTTATTACACTATTTAATATACTTTAGCTTCTTCCAGGCATTCTCCCGAATCTTGTAACCTCGGGCGTTTTGCATAAACAGCCCCGCCGCCCCTCGTATTTCCCCCATAGCCGCAGCCCTTGTTGCTCGCATCACTGCACCACGCTGAACTCAACGCGCGCGGTTTGTCCGCTTTGGTCAAGCACGCTCAGCTCATAACGGCCCACGTGTTCAAGTGTGGTGTTGAGCGCAGCCTGATGCTCGCTGTCCCCCAAGGGTGCGCCATTGAGGAACCACCAGCGCCGACCGTCGCCACCCAGGGCAGAAACGCTGAGCCGCAGCGCAGCCTGACTTGCTGCTGGACGTCGCAGCCGGTCGCCATCGCGAACCCCTGCAATCGACAGCTCTGTTACCGAGCTCAAGGGCGGCGGCGGGCATTGCGTCGAGGCCATCGGCAGCCGTGCTTCACGCCGCTCAATGCGGGGCAACCAAGGCTCAAGCGGTGCTGGCCAGAGCGCCACTTCACGCATCTGCGCGGTGCTGCATTGCGGGCCGACCCGCAAGCCCCGGGCATCGACCCAGATTTTCTCCCGCAACCCCACGCCCAACGGCTGATCGGCGGCGAGCAACGTCGGCGGCGTGGTGTGATCCAGGGTCCAGGCAAAGCGCTGACGCCGGCAATCGGGGTCCCTTTTGCTCAATGGCTGGCCCAGCGGCCAGCAAATAGCGGCCACTGCGACTGTATCCGGCACCGGCTCCACGGGGGTAACAATGCCGCGCTGGCTGTCGCGATTGCTCAGCACATCGTGGACTTGCAACATCAACGGCGCCGCCGACGCCAGGCCAAACTGTCCGGGCACCGGCGTGCCATCCGGGCGCCCGACCCATACCCCGATCAAGTAACGCGGCCCGACCCCAATGGCCAGCGCATCACGAAAGCCATAGCTGGTGCCTGTCTTCCAGGCCAGCGACGGACGCTGTACCAGTTCGGCATGGGGGTCGCGATCCGGTCGCGCTTGCCCGCTGAGAATGCGCCGGATGATCCACGCCGAACCGGGGGACAGCATGCGCCGCTCGCGCAGTTCATCCTGGGGCTGCAACCGCAGTCGGGCGCTTTTGCCGCCACGGGCCAGTGCGCTATAGCCGCTCACCAGGTCCTCCAGGCGGCTCCCGGCGCCGCCCAGAATCAGCGCCAGACTGGGCTCGGCCAACGCCGGCAGGCTCAGCGGCACGCCGCCGTTGCGCATGTCTGCGGCAAAGCGTTTGGGCCCATAGGCCTCAAGTAACTGCACCGCCGGCAGGTTCAGCGACAGGGCTAACGCCGAGCTGGCCGATACCGGGCCACTGAACCCCATGGAAAAGTTGCCCGGCCGGTAATCGCCATAACGCCGGGGTACATCCTGCAACAGAGACTCGGAGTGAATCAGCCCGGCGTCCATCGCCATGCCGTACAGGAACGGCTTGAGCGTGGAGCCTGGCGAGCGCATGGCGCTGATCATGTCGACATGGCCAAAGCGTCGCGCATCGTTGATATCGACCGAGCCCAGATAGGCCCGCACGGCCATGTTGCCGGTTTCGACAACCACAATGGCGGCCGAGGTGTGCTCGGGCAAACGGGCGCACCAGCCCAGGAGCAAGTCTTCAAGGCGACGCTGCAAACTGGCGTCAATGGTGGTACGAATCAGCGGCGGGCTATGGGGCCGGTTTAGCCGTCGCGCCAGCAGCGGGGCCAGACTCGGTTCCAGCCGCGGGGCCAACAACAGAGGTTCTTCAAGCGCCTCGTTGACCGCCGACTGTGGCCACACCTGATACTCGGCCAGACGCCGCAGTACCTTGTCCCGCGCCACTTGCGCCCGCCCCGGGTGACGGTCGGGGCGCAGCCGGCTGGGCGCCTGGGGCAGCACCGCCAGCAGCGCCGCCTCGGAGCGCGTGAGCTGCTGCGGCGATTTGCCAAGGTAAGCCCAACTGGCCGCGGCCACCCCTTGCAGCGTGCCGCCGAAGGGCGCGCGGTTGAGGTACAGATTGAGGATCTGATCCTTGGACAGATGCCATTCCAGCTGTGCCGTGCGCCACAACTGCCGAGACTTGCCAAGCAAGGTGCGCTCATGGGGATCGAGCAGGCGTGCCACTTGCATCGACAGCGTGCTGCCGCCCGACAACACCCGGCCACCGCTGAGGTTCTGCCAGACGGCGCGGCCCAGGGCCAGCGGATTGACCCCTGGATGCTGATAAAACCAGCGGTCTTCGTAGGTCAGCAACGCCTCGAGGTAATACGCCGACACCTCCCCCGTCTGCACCGGGTAACGCCACACCCCATCGGCGTCGGCAAAACGCCACAGGGGCGTGCCGTCTTCGGCCAGCACCACACGGGCCAGGCCATCTTCAGGCAAGGGCAACGGCCAGATCCGGTCTGCCAGCCACAGCAACGCGCACACCAGCACCACACTGGCGATGCTCCAGCCCAGTATTTTTCCAGTTCTAGAACCCACTAACATTCACTCGCTACGCAACTTTGCATCATGACTGGTTGCCCAATGGGTATCTCTGGCACAGTTGCCATCTTATTGATCGGGACATACCCATGCACGTCGAAAGCTTTGTTGGAAACCTGGGCCTGTGGCTAGGTACTTTTGTCCGTTTTATCGTAGAGAGCCTGAACGGCCTGTTCACTGCCATCACCCAGGCTGGCAGTAACTTCATCGACGGCATGGCCCGCGCGCTGGGCATGGACACATCGATCGTGAGCATTGCCGTGCTGGTGATCGGCCTGCTGTTTTTGTACAGCGCCGTACGCGCGTTCATGCGTGCCTCGATCATTGCCGGGGTGATCTGGTTACTGCTGGGGTTGTGGGTGCTGAGCTGGATTATCAGCTAACTACCCAACCCTTGCAGGAGCAGCCGGTCGACGCTCGATGGCCTCGCGATCTTTTGATCTTGAAAAGCTCGCGAGGCAATCGAGCGTCGACCGGCTGCTCCTACAGGTCAGGTCAGGTCAGGGTCAGCGGCCCTTGATCACCATCTCCCCCGGGGTCTCGCCCACGGCTTGCCAGTTGGGGCGATACATCGACTCCACTTGCGGCGGCGGTACCCGGTAGGTCCCCGGGGTCACGGCGCGGGCCAGGTACAACAGGTGCGTGGTGCCGGAACCTTCCAGCTTCAGCGCAGCCACGTAGCGATCATCCCGATACTCCTGATGTTGCACATTGGCGTTCTGCATCGACTCGCGCCATTGCTTGACCTGGGTACTGGCATTTTCAAGACTCGCGGCACTTTGCCCAAGGTTCTGGTTTTCCAGCTCCAGACCCGCAGGCAGCAAATCCACCACCAGCGCGTCAGGTACCTGCTGCCTGGCCGTCACCGCCAGATGCACCAGCACCAGATCGCCACTTGCCAGGCTGTCGATATTCAACGGCTCGCCATTCATGCCCAGGTAGTCGCGACGAATGCTCATGTTCTCGCCACCCGCCAGCGGCGCCTGCTGTGGATAACCGGAAATCGTCAGCTGTTGATAAACCGCTTCGCTACCTTCATTGCGCAGGGTCAGCGGCGTGTCCAGCAACGCCCCGTCCAGCTTGAGCCCCGGCTGGCTGTTGTTCAGCTCTCGAGTCTGGCTACCGCTGGCCAGCGTGGCCGTCCAGCTGGCTTCAGGCTTGCCCAGCAAATTACGTCCCGCCAGGAACAGAGAATTACTCTCCTGAGTCGACAACCATTGGCTGGCCGCCAGTTGATCTGACAAATCAAACAAGCGCTGTTCACGCTGGCCGCCGAGCAGATTGTTCTCTTCCAGCAGCGCCAGTATCAGCGCCTGATCACGCAGCGGACTGCCATAATCCCCCAGCCACTGATCGCCCTTACGGGTGGCCGCCAGACCGGCCACCAACGCCTGATCGGCCCGCGGCTGATCGCCCATCTTCTGCAGGGCAATGGACAGTTGCACCAGCGGCAACCCGGATCGGGCATCGCTGCGCCGTTCAAAGATGCCGCGTAACGCCCCCAATGGCGCCTGTTGGCTGCGGGCCAGAACCAGCGCGGCATAGGCTTGCACCGCAAAGCGGGTGTGATCGAGGTTGTCGCTGTAATCCGCCTCGATCAGGTTGCGCTCCTGCACGTAACGCAGCAGGCGCTCGCTGGCTTTTTTCAAGGCTTCAGCCGGCACCGCGTAGCCCTGGTCCCGGGCACGCAGCAGGAAGTCGGTGACGTAAGCGCTCAGCCAGTACTCTTCTTCACCGTCAGCCCCCCACAAACCAAAGCTGCCGTTAAAACGCTGCATCCCCAGCAGGCGCTCGATACCGAGTTCGATCTTGCGCTTGCGATCGGCATCCGGTTCGCCTTCAAGGCCCAGCCGCTTGAGCAACGCCGCATCTGCATAGAGCGCAGGGTACAGGCCGCTGGTGGTTTGCTCCGAGCAGCCATACGGGTACGCCTTGAGTGCGCGGATTTGCTCACCCAGGTTCAGCGGCGGCCGGCTCGACAAACTCAGCAAGGCTTCACGCCCCGCCGGTTCAAAGGCTTGCAGCGCATCTTCCGGCAGGCTCCAGGGCTGATCCTTGAGTACCGCGCGGTAATGCTTGAGCATCGCCGGGTACGCCGGGCGTATACCCAGGGTCCATTCGCGGGTGAACGGCGCCAGTGTTTCCCCTGGCAGTTCTAGGCCATTGACCGTGACCTTGACCGCTCCGGTGCCGAAACCGCCCAGGGCCTTGACCGGGATCTGCAAGGTGCTGCGCTGGCCGGGGCTCAAGGTGACAGGTTGCGCGGCAGTGCCCGACAGGCTCAATTGGCCCCGGGTCTCGAGTTTGACCTCAAGTATCTGCGGCTTGTCGGTGAGGTTGGACAGGTCCAGCGCTAACCGGGTCTCATCCCCCGGGGCCAGAAAGCGTGGCGCCGCCAGCTCTGCCACCAGGGGTGCGGCGACCACGGTTTTACCTTCGGCCATGCCATAGCTGTCATCGCTCCAGACTTGCGCCATCAGGCGCAGCTCGCCGTTAAAGTCGGGAATATTGACGCTGACTTCACCTTCACCCTGCTCATTCAGGGTCACGGGTACGCTTTGCAGCGCCACGATGTTCACGCTGGTGGCTGGCCGCTTGCCGCCTTTGGCCAGCGCCGCATCACCGCCGAACGCCAGGCTGGCCAGACGGCCCTGCCCGGCTTCGATCAACTGCCCGTAAATATCCAGCTGATCCGCGCCGTAGGCCTTGCGCCCGAACAGGCTGGTGTAGGGATCAGGGGTCGGGTAGCCGGTAATATTCAGCACACCCACGTCCACCGCTGCCAGCAGTACATGGGCCTGTTCGGGAATGCTGCCATCGGCGTTTCTGGCGGTAAATTTCACGCTCAACGGCTGCTTGGGACGCATTTTTTCGGGCGCATCAAGGGTCAGCGCCAACTTGCGCGCCGTGCGGTCGAGCGGCAGATGCAGCACGCCCACGGCCCGCTTGGGCGTGATATTGGTCTTGCGCTCGCCCGGGCGGATAACCAGCGCGCTCACGTACAGATCGTGACGGGCCCACTTCGGATCGAGTTTGATATCGAAGGTTTTGCCTTCGGCCGGCACCTCGATTTCTTCCCACCACAGCGGGCCATCACTGCCTTCAAGCAGCAGGTAACCCTTACCGGCTGCGGGCGGCGTAACCGTTACCCTGGCGGTGTCACCATCGGCATAGGCGGCCTTGTCCAGCACCAGCTTGACCTGATCGGGGCGCACGGCGCCGCCTTCGGCATTGTCCTGGGCGCGATAGCCGGCCCAGAAACGCAAGCTGCTGATCAGCCCGGTTTGCGGGTCTTCAACTTCAACCCGGTATGGGCCCCACTCCACCGGGAAACTGACCTTAGCCGTTTCTCCGGCTTTAACGCTGACGGTTTCCTCGTTGAGATTGAGAAATTTCTCGTTGTAGTGATAGCTCCAGCCGTCGTTGTCCGAGTAGTTCCAGTAGTAATCGCGGCGCTCACGCACCAGCCTTACCTTGAGGTTTTCAGCGGCCAGTTTGTGCCCTTCGCTGTCAGCCACCAGTAACTCGAACTCCGCCGGGCCATCGCCATCGGTTTCAGTGCCGGCAAACAGACCGCGCACCCCCGGCAAGCGCTCGGCGGGCCACACGGGTTGCACCAGACGCCGGGTAATCGGGCGCCCGCCCGACTCCTGCAAACTGGCTTGCACTATCAACTGCAGCGGCGATTTGGCATCGCTCCACTGGCTTTCCAGGCTGATGGTTTCCTGGCCTTCAGCGTTCAGCACGCTTTCGTCCAGCTCCAGATCCTGGGTCAGTTCCGGCTCTGTCACTGAGCCGAACTGATAACCCGGCAAGGCACTGACCGCATCACGCAATGGACGCACATAAACCTGGCCGCTGAGGCGATTGCCTGACGCCGGGGCGCCGTACAAATAACGACCGCTGACTTGAATTTCTGCGGTCTGATCAGGGCGCAGCGGTGCGTCACTGCCCTTGAGTTCCAGCGCCAGGCGCTCGGGCAGGAAGTCTTCAACCTGAAAGTCATACCACAGCGGCTGGCCGTCCCCCAGATCAAAGATCAGTAGCCAGCGCCCGGTCGGCGCCTCCTCGGCCAGTTGCAACGGGTACTGATATAAACCGGAAGCATCGGGCGACCAGACAAACTTGCGGCTGACCTCATTACCCGGACGACGCACCTCGACACTCACCGGCTGCGGCTTGACCGGTCTGCCGTCGCGGTCGCGCAACAAGGCATTGAGCAGCACGGTTTCGCCGGGGCGATACAGATCACGCGGGCCAAACACAAAAAATTGCAGCGGGTGAGCCTGCGGACCGCCAATGTCGAATTCGGCCAGATCCAGCGCCGCGCTGTTCAAACGCAGCAAACTGGTCTGGTCGCCCTGACGCGCCACCAGCACTTCAGCGTCGGACGGCAACGCCAGTTCCGCGTGCCCTTGTTTATCTGTCTTGCCCTGGGCCAGCATCTTGCCCTTGCGGTCAAGCAACTCCAGATCCACATTGGCCAGTGCGCTGCCACCTTCCAGCGCCTGGGTGAACACATCCAGACGCTTCTGATAACGATGTACGGAAAGGCCGATATCGCTGAGGGTGAACAACGTTGCAGGTGTCGAATAGTTGTAACTGCCGGACGCCTTCATCACCGCCAGGTAAACCCCCGGCTGCTGCAAAGGCTTGACCCCGGAAATCGGCAGGATCAACGTCTCACGGGTATTGCGTGCCGGGTTCAGGTCAAAGCGAGCGCTGTAAACCAGATCGGCCATGCTCAGCAGATCCTTGGCGTCGTAGCTTTGCAGGCTGCTGTTGCCGCCCCAGCGGCTAAGAAAGTTCGGTAACGATTCGGGTTTGACCCGGAAGAACTCGACATCCACCTTGTCGACGTTCAACGCGATCACCGGCAAGCCTTCAGCCAGGCGGGTGGGTAACAGGTTGCCACGGCTGGCGAAGCCGACAGTGGGCTGCAAGTCACGGGTTTCCAGGCGGCTGACGTACTCGGCGGCGAGCCTGGTGTCGTTGACACCGCGCAGGCCGGGATCGACGGTAAGGATCAACTTGCGCTGCGGCTCCAGGTGCCGCAAACGCAGTTCCATCAGGTTGTCCGACAGCTCCCAGGCGCCATCGACCTTGCCGGATTTAGCGTCAACCAGATGCAATTTTTCGGCGAAGTTCTGCTCCGGGTCCAGAGGCACCGAAAAACTCACGGACAAGGTGCTGGCGCCGTCCAGTTGTACTTCGGAAACATCCACCACACTCAACTCGCGTCCGGCATAGCGCTCGGCCAGTACCTTGACGTCCGGTTTGGCCGCCTGGACGCTGACAGCCGGTGGCGCCCCGGGCTTGTCGGTTGACGATGAATCACAGGCGCTCAGCAGTGCCAGCGCACAAGCCAGGAACAGTCCTTTGTTAAGCATGGTGTACTCGTTGACTAGGCATTGAAGGGAATGACTATATATCAGCGCGCCATGAACTACTGACGCACCGGTCAGATTGACCGTTAAACGGGCGATTGGTTGCGCTGCCCCATGAGCAACACAAAAACGCTGGGAGCTGGCTCGCCAGCGATGCAGGCGCCCCGGTTTTCCGGGTGTTGATGCCATCGCCGGCAGCCGGCTCCCACGGTGGAACTGCCCTGAACTGAAACCCGCCTCCCACACAAATTCTGCGGCCCCGCTACAATGCACTCCCCCAAGGAGCCTGCATGTCTTCCCTATTAGCTGACTGGCGTGACCGTCCTACCCATCGCCGGGTGTGGGCGCTAGCAGCACCGATGATTTTGTCGAACATCTCGGTGCCGCTGGTGGCGCTGGTCGACAGCACTGTAATCGGCCATTTGCCCCACGCCCATCAACTGGGTGCCGTGGCCGTAGGCGCCAGCCTGTATATCTTTCTGGCCTGGATGATGGGCTTTTTGCGCATGGGCACCACCGGCTTCGCCGCGCAGGCCGCCGGGCGTGACGATGGCACCGCGCTGCGGCAAATCCTGGTGCAAGGCTTGCTGCTCAGTGTGCTGTTGTCGATGCTGCTGGGGGCGATAGCTGTCCCCTTCAGCGGCCTGGCCTTGAGCGTGATGCAACCGTCCGCCGAGTTGCATGCCCTGACCCTGGATTTCTTCCATACCCGCCTGTTTGGCCTGCCCGCAGCTTTGGCAAGCTATGCGCTGGTGGGCTGGTTTCTGGGCACGCAAAACGCACGGGCGCCGCTGGCCATTCTGCTGACCACCAACCTGGTCAACATAGCCCTTAACCTGTGGTTTGTCCTCGGTCTGGACTGGGGCGTAGTCGGGTCGGCCCGGGCCTCGGTGATTGCCGAGTGGAGCGGCGCGCTACTCGGCCTGTGGCTGACCCGCGGCGCCCTGGGCAAATTCCCGGGCACGGTCATGTGGGCCGCCTTGCGGGTATGGCACAACTGGAGGCCGCTGCTGGGGGTCAACCGCGACATTTTCATTCGCAGCCTGATGCTGCAACTGGTGTTTTTTTCCATCACCTTGCAGGGCGCCCGGCTGGGGGATGCCACCGTGGCGGCCAATGCGCTGTTGCTCAATGGCTTGCTGCTGGCCGCCCATGCGCTGGATGGCCTGGCCCATGCCGTGGAGGCACTGTGCGGGCATGCCATCGGCGCCCGTGATCGCCTTGCGCTGCGCCGTTCGATGGTGGTTGCATGCGGCTGGTCATTGATGGCCAGTACCGCGTTTGCGCTGCTGTTCCTGTTTGGCGGGCATCTGTTTGTCGAAATGCAAACCGACATTGCCAGCGTGCGGGAAACCGCCTTCCAGTACTTGCCGTATCTGGCGCTGTTGCCGCTGATTGCGGTGTGGAGCTACTTGCTCGACGGGCTGTTTATCGGCGCCACCCGCGCCCGGGAAATGCGCAATGCGATGCTGATCAGCGTCGTTATCGCCTTCCCCGCAGCCTGGGCGCTGCACGGTTATGGCAACCATGGCCTGTGGATCAGTTTTCTGCTGTTTATGGTGCTGCGCAGCCTGACCCTGGGGGTGTATGCGTGGAAGATGCAGCGCAAGGATGAGTGGTTTACTCCAAGAGCGTGATCCGGATCAGTGATCACTGACGAACTCGCCAATGTTATCCAGCACCGGGGCCAACCAACGTAACGGACGTGAAAGCGCCGCCACCAGGGTTACGTGGCTGGTGCGCGTGAAATAGAGTTCCTGAACCGGCACCCCGGCGCCCCGCAACGCAGTCGCCAGCCCCCCGGTATTGCGCGTCGGGTTGACCAGCGTGTCCGTCCTGGCGGCCATCAACAAGGTCGGCGGCGCCTGGCGGCTCACGTGCCGCACAGGCTGCGACTCGGGTGGGGAGTCCGGGTAGAAAAATACTGGCCGCACCGCTTCGTCCTTGATCGGCAAAAAGTCATAGGGCCCGGCCAGGCCAATCCATCCGCGCAAACTGGCAGGACTCATACCTACAGCCCGTAACCACTGCGGATCAAGGGCAAGCATTGCTGCGTTGTACGCCCCGGCGCTGTGGCCCATCAAAAACAGACGCTGCGGGTTGCCGCCATATTGTGCGATGTGTTGATAAGTCCAGCCTGTGGCCTGGGCGCTATCTTGCAGAAACTGCGGATAACGCACCTGTGGATAAAGTCGGTAATCGGCGATAACCGTGGTTATCCCCCGCGAAGCCAATGCTTCACCGACAAACAGGTAATCGCTGCGCGAGCCGCTGTTCCAGCTGCCGCCATAGAAAAAAATCACCACGGGGGCTCCGGGGGCGGGCTGCCTGGGGCGATAGATATCGAGGGCCTGCCGCGGGTCTGCGCCGTAGGCAATATCACGGGTCATGTCGAAGCTGGAGGTCGGGGTCAGGCCGTTGATGATGCGTACCGGCGAGCAGGCGCTGAGCACCCAGCCCATCAGCCCGGCGCAAGCCAGTCCCGCTGCCCCCTTGAAGCTGATCAACATGGGGTACGACCTCCGGGCAAAAAAAAACGCTGACCTGCACACATGGCACAGATCAGCGTAGTTCAGTCACCGGAGACCTGGTCGGGCTATCAGTGGCTCGACAGGTACGACGAACGGGTCAGGCCAAGACGCAGTGCATCGAGGTACTGGGTACGCTCTTTGGCACTGATGTTGGCGCTGGCCACTTTGTCGCGGTAGTGGTTCATCAACTCTTCCGGCGACAAGTGCACGTAGCGCAGCATGTCCTCGATAGTGTCGTGGGTCTCGATCCCGGCGTGGTACACGCTGCCGTCGTCGTTCTGGTAGATGTTCACCGAGTCGGTATCACCGAACAGGTTGTGCATGTCACCTAGGATTTCCTGGTAAGCGCCCACCAGGAAGATACCCAGCAAGTAATCCTCGCCTTCATTCAGCCCGTGAACCGGCAGGCTGGTTTCGATGCTCTGCTCGTCCACGTACTGCTTGATCTTGCCGTCGGAGTCGCAGGTCAGGTCTTGCAGTACGGCGCGGCGCAGCGGCTCTTCATCAAGACGGTGCAACGGCAGAATCGGCAGTACCTGGCCAATCGCCCAGGTGTCCGGCAGGCTCTGGAAAACCGAGAAGTTGCAGATGTACTTGTCGGCCAGCTTGTCGTTGAGTTCGTCGAGCACCTGGCGATGGGAACGCTGACGCGCTTTCAACGAGTTGTGCAAACGACGGCACACGGCGAAGTAGCACTGCTCGGCCAGGGCTTTTTCAGCCAGGGTGATTTTGCCGTCGGCGTACTGGGCAGCGATGTCGCTCATGTAGTGCGTGGCGCGCCAGTAGGTTTCGGTGACCATTTCAATATCGGTCGGGCCCAGCAGGTCCACCAGCCATTGCACGGTCTCGGGCAGGATGTCCTTGTTCTCGATTACCGGTACGTCGTCGTTGTGCTTCTCGACGTCGGTCACCTGCACCACCAGCATGGCGTGGTGCGCGGTCAGGGAACGGCCGCTTTCCGAGAAAATGTTCGGGTGCGGCAGGTTTTGCGCATCGCAGAACTCTTTGAGCATGCCTACGACAACGCCGGCATAGTCGTCCATGTCGTAGTTGATCGAGCTGGCGTTGCGCGAATGCGTGCCGTCGTAATCCACCCCCAGACCGCCGCCCACGTCGATGTGGTCAACCGGCAGGCCGAGGTTGCGCAGTTCGCCGTAGTAGCGGATCGCTTCCTTGAAACCATGCTGGTAGTCCGCCAGGTTGGCGATCTGCGAGCCCATATGGAAGTGCAACAGACGGATGCCCTGATCCAGACCGGCCACCCGGAAGCGCTCAACCACCGACAGCAACTGCGCGGCAGACAAACCGAACTTGGATTTCTCACCGCCGGTGTCAGCCCACTTGCTCGATGCCAGGGACGACAGGCGCACGCGCAGGCCAACCTGTGGCTTGACCTTGAGCGAGGCAGCTTCTTCGATCACCAGGTCTACTTCGGATTCTTTCTCGATCACGATAAACACGTTGTGACCGAGCTTCTGCCCCATAAGCGCCAGACGAATGAACTCGCGGTCCTTGTAACCGTTGCAAACGATGGTGCCACCCTTGGGGGCCAGCGCCAGCACGGCCAGCAGCTCAGGCTTGGAACCTGCTTCAAGGCCGATCGACACGTCTTTGGTGGCGATGATGTTTTCGATCACGGCTTCTTGCTGGTTAACCTTGATCGGGTACAGCGCGGTGTACTTGCTCTGGTATTCCAGACGCTCGATGTTGGCATCGAAAGCGCCGGTCAGCTGACGTACACGGTCTTGCAAAATATCGGGAAAACGCACCAGCAATGGCAAGGACAAGCCACTTTTGCGCAGTTCGTCGACTTGCTCGTACAGATCGATGGGCGAGCTGTTCGGGCCGTTCGGACGTACTTCTACGCGACCGGCTTCATTGATCGCGAAATACCCGGCCCCCCAATGGCGAATCCCGTAAACACTGCGGCTGTCCGCAACTGTCCATTGGCTGCCATCGTCTTTGCGTGTGCGTCGTACGGACATCGAAGTCCCCTATAAAGAAGTCAAATAGCCCAACCTGAAGGCAGGCTGGCGCAGTCTAAAGAGTAAATATGAAGATTAGTCTGCGCAGGGGTAGACCCTGACAACAGCGCGGAGTTTAGAAACCGGTCAGAACAGGCTCTGTGAAAACCATGGCGAGCGACAAAAAGCACTTGGCGGTGGTCTTCACAGAAGCTGCTAGCCGCCGGACTTCTTGGCTTTGAACCCGTGTTTGAGCAGTTCGGCCAACAGCAATTCGACGTGATCGCCCTGGATCTCGATGATGCCGTCTTTCAACGCACCACCGGTGCCACAGCGTTTTTTCAACGTCGTCGCCAAATCCTTGAGCGCGTCTTCCGCCAGCGGCACTCCGGTCACAGTGGTGACTGTCTTGCCGCCACGGCCCTTGCTTTCGCGACGTACGCGAGCAATGCCATCGCCATCGGGGATACGGGTTTGTTTGCAGGTACAGGCGTCCACCGGCTGACGACAGTCCGGACAGTGACGACCTGCGTCGGTGGAAAATACCAGGCCACCAAGGGCGGCGAAGGATGCGGCTTTTTTGGCCACCGGCAATCCTCATATGGAGGACAAAAAATTGGCCGGTGCCTGACGCTGTTGCGCCAAGGAGTACCGACCGCGAAGCCCCACTCTGGCAGGGGCAGCGCAACTCAGGCGGGAAAACCGCTTGAGTCTGAAAAAGGTCGCGCAGTGTAACGACAAATGCGCTGCTGCCCAATAGCCAATCGGCGGCAATTTATAAACCAGTCAACCGTAACTTTGCAGGAGCGAGCTTGCTCGCAAGCTTTTAACCTCAACCGCTCGCCCCTACGGCTTGATCTGCGCCAGATAGCGCTTGAGGGCTGCCAGCGAATCCGGGCAAAAAGGCTGTTGCTGACTCAGGCGCAATGCCTCGGCCACCGACATGAAGCAGGCCTGCTGCACCTCTTCAGGCTGCACCTGCAACGGGCCATCCCACACGGCGGAAAAAACGGCGCACCACAGGTGATTTTGTTCGCCTTCGAAGTAAAAGCGTTCATGGGCCGTCAGCGATACGCCGCTCACCCCCAGCTCTTCTGCAAGTTCACGGGCTGCCGACTCGGCGTAGCTCTCATCAACCCCCACCATGCCACCCGCCGCCACATCCCAGAACCCGGGATACAGCGCTTTGCTCAGGGTGCGCTGATGCACGCACAATTCACCGGCAGAGTTGAACAGCAAAATGAAAGTGCCGCGCCCGATCAAGCCCTGCTCACGCAATTGTTGTCGGGGCAAGCCGCCCAGCAGCCGGTCTTGAGGATCAACCCAGGCCACCATTTCGAGATCAGAGGCCGCACGGTGTGCGGCCTCCAGCGCAGAAATCGGCATCACTCAGCCCTGGGACAGCAATTGTCGAAGGTCCATGACCGCCGCGTTGGCGCGGGAAATATAGTTGGCCATGACCAGCGAGTGGTTGGCCAGAACGCCGTAGCCGCTGCCATTGAGGATCATCGGGCTCCAGACCGGCTCCTGGGCCGCCTCAAGTTCACGAATGATCTGACGCACACTGACCGTGGCATTCTTTTTCGCCAGCACGTCAGCGAAGTCGACTTCAATGGCCCGCAGCAGGTGCGACAGGGCCCATGCCTGGCCACGCGCCTCGTAGAACACGTTGTCGATTTGCATCCATGGGGTTTCTTCTATTTCTTCATCAACCACGGGTACCTGGCCGGGTTTCAGGCTTTCGGTCTTCAGTGCGCCATTGAGCTTGACCCGGCCGACGCTGGCCGACAAACGCTGCGACAGCGATCCCAGACGAGTACCCACATCGCCCAGCCAGTTGTTCAGGTTATCGGCGCGCGCATAGAACAGGGCGTTCTTCTGGTTGGGATCAGACAAGCGCGCCTGGTAGCGGCTCAGGGAGTTGATCCCTTCCTGGTACTCCGATTCGCTGGACGGCAGCATCCAGCTCTTGTTGTCGAAGTTGAAACGCGGTTCGGCCTTGGCCAGATCGGCGTCTTCGGCCGACTGCGATTGCGAACGGGCAAAGTCTTTACGCAAGCCGCGGGTCAGGTCACGCACCTGTACCAGCACGCCATATTCCCAGCTCGGGATATTGTCCAGAAACACGCCCGGCGGAAAACGGTCATTGGACAGATAGCCGCCCGGTTTATTGAGCAGGGTGCCGGCCACGGTTTTAAGGGTTTCAACGGTGGTGAAACCCGGAACCATTTGCTTGCCATCCCTCTCGGCAGCCAGCTGGGCGTTTTGCTGCACCGGGAACAAGTCCGGTTCCTGGCTCCAGTACCAGCCCAGACCCAGGCACACCACGACGAAGATCCCCACCAGCACGGCGATTGAGCGGCTAAACAGAATGCTTGTGAAATAGCCACGCGACGGGGCACGGGTCTCCCTGACCGACTCACGGGCACTGCTGCCCTCACGTTTTTTCCAGTCCAGCATGGCTATATCCTTTCAAATTCCAGGTTCAATCGTTCGACCACAACCCTACCTCATAGTGCCTAGGGTCTGTTGGCGTTTCATTGGCTACAGGCTTTTTAATCACGTGCGGGCCGTGCAGCTCGCAGGCGGGCCGCTCCGCCCGGCACTATAGAACAAGCACGGACGAGCCATGGTAAATATGGCTGCGCGGCTGTCAATTTCAAGCGGGACAGCCTGATTGGAAACCGGGAGACCGCCTCGAGCCGTGAATCCAGCAATCAAGGCAAATAGCCACTATTTATGCGGAATAGCCCCGCCCCGTCACATCGATGTCATACAAACGCCATAACTTCAGGCGCTTATTACTGCGTAGTAGGCAAAACCCCGCATGCGCCTGAAGCTGCTAACCAACTTGAACACCCTGTTACTGGTCGCCGTATGCCTGGCGCTGGGCGCCACCTTATGGTGGTCGCAGCGGGCGCTGGAGCGTCCGTTCCTGTTGATGGAGCGCTACCTGAGCCTGTCGCAGCTGTTTCAGAATCAAGTTTCGCGCAACATTGAAGACTACCTGGCCAGTGGCGATGCCGTGCGCCTGAGCGAGGCCAACAGCGCGCTGGACAGGCTCCAGACAGCGCTCGACTCACTGCCCCCTGCCCTGGCCCAGGCCTGGCGCCCCAGCCTTGAAGAGCTGAGCCACTTCAGCAACAACCAATTGCTGGCTGCCGGCAAACTGGCCGCAGACCCGCAAGCCCTGCTGCTGCAGGCTGAGCGCGAGCTGGCCGGCAACCTGGAACAGCTCAGCCAGTATGCCCGGCAGGCCAGCACCCCCGAAGCCCGCCTTTATTCTGCGCCGTTGCTGACTGGCGCCCTGCATCTGGCCAGACTGTCCCTGAGCCGGGACAAACTGGTGAGCAGCGCCCGCAGCGAGCTGGCAGGCGAGGTGGAACGCGAACTCGCCAGCATCCGGGCCCAGGCACAGCAGATCGACGCCATGCCCTTACTGGGAGTAAGGGCGCAAAATACTTCCGGCAATGACGATTTCGCCGCGCTGATGGGGCTGCAAACCGAACGCACGACACAGGCCGAAGATGCGGGGATCGGCCTCAAGCGAGAGCTGAACAATCTGCTGAACCGCTACCCCGCCGAACTCAAACGCACCCAGACCCAAATAGAGCAACGGGCCCTGCTCGGCAACAGCACCCACCTGAAACTCAACGCCGTGCAACAGGCAATTGCCGCGCTGGAACCGCAAGTGCGCGCCGAGCACGGGCAGATCCAGAGCGAGGTGAGGCTGATCCAGGGTCTGATGATTGGCCTGATTCTGCTGATCGCACTGCTGATCGACACTCTGCAACGCAGACTGGCCAAGGTCCTGACCCATTTGACCGGGTCGCTGTCGACCTGGGCCGACGGCGACTTCAGCCGCGACATCCAGCTGGGCAAGACCAATCGCGAGCTGCATGACATTGAGGCGTCGCTCAATCGCCTGCGCCAGTACCTGGTGAATCTGGTAGGCACCCTGCGCCTGAATGCCCAACAGGTCGCCGGCAGCAGCCAGACCCTGGCCGAACTCAGCAACGGCCTGCACAGCGGCGCCGAACGCCAGGCTGTTGATACGGCCCAGATCCGTGACGCACTGGGCGAACTGGAGGCCACCATCACCCAGGTCGCAGGGGATGCCAGCCATGCTGCCGATGCCAGTCGCAGCGCCGGCCTGGCCGTTGCCCAGGGGCAGCGCGTAATAGACCAGAGCCTGACCGGGTTGCGCGCGCTGGTCGGGGAAGTACAAGGCAATGCACAGAGCATCGAACGCCTGGCAGAAGAGTCGGCGACCATTGGCGGGGTCTTGACCGTGATCCGCTCCATCGCCGACCAGACCAACCTGCTGGCACTCAATGCGGCCATTGAGGCCGCCCGTGCTGGAGAAATGGGCCGCGGCTTTGCCGTGGTTGCCGAAGAAGTCCGCTCCCTTGCGCAACGGACCGCAGGCGCCACCAGCGAGATCCAGACCCTGATTGGCGGGCTGCAACTGGCCGCCCGGCAATCGGTTGAGGGCATGCGCGCACAAGTGGAACATGCCCGGGCCACCGCCGAAAAAGCCCAGGACGCTGAAGGCGCGCTGGATGAGATTGTCGATGCGATTACCACCATCTCCGGCACCGCAATGCGCATCGCCGACGTCACCGCACAACAAGGCACGGCTGTGGGGGAGATTCGCAACCACGGTGAGCGCATTCACCAATTGGGCGACGACAACCTGCAACGTATCGCTGTTGCTAGGGACCAGAGCCAGCAATTGCTGGAGCTGGGCGGCAAATTGAACTCAGCCGTGCACAGTTTTCGCCTGTAGAAGCGAGCTTGCTCGCGAGCAAGCTCGCTGCTGCAGGGCATCTCAGCATTCACTCCGCTATCATGCGCCCACGTTTGATTTGCGAGATTCCTATGCGCCGCCTGTTCCTTGTTCTGTGTTTGCTGCTCGCCGTACCGGCCATGGCCGCCGGCCTGCTGGATAACCGGCCCAGCTCTACCCTGGGTGCAATCAATAACAGCAACGACTTTTTACCGGTGCGTGACGCGTTCAGGCTCAACCTGATCGACAGCACGCCCGAGACCATCAAGCTGCGTTTTGTCCCCACCGAAGGTTATTACCTGTATCGCCACAAGTTCGCCTTTAGCACCGAACCCGCCGATATCGCCCTGGCCACGCCACAGTTACCGCCCGGCGAGCAAAAGCACGATGAGTATTTCGGCGACGTCGAGGTCTATCACGGCATTCTTGATGTCGACATCCCGCGCCCGACCGATGATCAGCGTCCGTTCACCCTGGTGGTCACTTACCAGGGCTGCGCCGACAAGGGTTTGTGTTATCCACCGGAAACCGAACGCCTGAGCATCGGCGGCACCCCGGTTTCGACCGCAACCGGCGACATTGCCGCACCAGCCATCAATAGCTGGACCTGGCGCGAGCTGGCGCTGTTCTTCCTCGCCGGCCTGGGCCTGACCTTTACCCCCTGCGTGCTGCCGATGCTGCCGATTTTGTCGGGCGTGGTATTGCGTGGCCAGGTGGGCGGGCTGCGCGGCTTTAGCCTGTCACTGGCCTACGTGCTGCCAATGGCCGCCTGCTTTGCACTGCTCGGCGCGCTGATGGGGATGTTCGGCGCACAGCTCAACCTTCAGGCACGCCTGCAATCGGTGTGGGTACTGGCGCCCTTTGCCCTGTTCTTCGCGATTTTTGCCCTGGCCATGTTCGGGGTGTTCGAACTGAAGTTGCCGCAAGCCATCAGCAACCGCCTGGATCGCGTTGCCAACCGCACCCAGGGTGGCTCGCTGTGGGGCGCTGCCGTGCTGGGCGTGGTGTCCAGCCTGCTGGTATCGCCCTGCGTCTCGGCCCCGCTGGCGGGAGCATTGCTCTATATCAGTGCCAGTGGTGATGCCCTGGGCGGCGGTTTGAAACTCTTTGCCCTGGGGCTGGGCATGGGCGCGCCCCTGCTGCTGGTCGCAACCGGCGGTGCGGCCTGGTTACCAAAAAGCGGGCCATGGCTGGTCAGCGTCAAAAACGCCATTGGCGTGCTGTTGCTCGGTTTGGCCATAGCCCTGCTCAGCCGCGTGCTGCCGGGCCCCGTTACCCTGCTGTTGATTGGTCTGCTGGCGGCCGGGGTGAGTCTGTTTCTCGGCACTCTGGAGTTCGGCTACAAAGCCCCGCGCCAACGTCTGGCGCAGTTGCTTGGGCTATTTCTGCTGGTTTACGCCCTGGCCTGCTGGTACGGCGCCCTCAGCGGTCAAAGCGACCCGTTCAGGCCGCTTGGACACTGGCAGCCTGCGGCATCCGCCGCCGGCCCGGCCCAAAGCAGCAGTGAATGGCAAACCGTCAGCACCGCAGAGGAGCTGGACAAGGTGTTGGCACAAGCCAGTGCCGCCGGCCAGCCGCTGTTGCTGGACTGGTACGCCGACTGGTGTATCAGCTGCAAGGTGATCGAGCACGAGGTCCTGAACAACCCGCAGGTGCTGGACCGGCTCAAAGGCTACCGGCTGGTACGGTTTGACATGACTGCCAGCAATGCCGGGCAGCGCGCCCTGCTCGACCGCTACCAATTGTTCGGCCCTCCGGCACTGATGTTCTTTGGCAAAAACGGCAGTGAAAAAAGTGACTTGCGGGTCATCGGCGAGATCAATGCAGCAGACTTCGCCGAACGTGTCGACAACGCAAATGACCGGATCTAGAGAGCTGGTCACAAACTTTTCGCGAACATCGGTCATCGTGCTGGCTATTGCAGTTAACTGGACAGCGAATCCGCTTTTCGGCATAGTCGCCCGGCATTGATAACTGCACACACATAACAAGGAACAGCAGATGGCGACTTTTCTGGTTCTGCACGGCCCCAACCTGAATTTGCTCGGCACCCGCGAGCCGGGCGTCTACGGCGCTACTACCCTGGCGCAAATCAATCAGGACCTGGAGCAGCGGGCCCGCGATGCCGGTCACCATTTGCTCTATCTGCAAAGTAATGCCGAGTATGAGTTGATCGACCGGATCCACGCTGCCCGCGATGAAGGCGTGGACTTTATCCTGATCAACCCGGCTGCTTTTACCCACACCAGCGTGGCATTACGTGACGCGCTGCTGGCGGTGAGCATCCCATTCATCGAAGTGCATTTATCAAACGTGCACAAACGCGAACCTTTCCGCCATCACTCCTACTTCTCCGACGTTGCGGTAGGTGTGATCTGCGGCCTTGGCGCCAGCGGTTATCGACTGGCCTTGGAGGCCGCCCTGGAACAGCTTGAACTACAAGCTAAACGCCCCTGACCGACCCATTGGGAGTTGACGATTCATGGATATCCGTAAAGTTAAGAAACTGATCGAACTGCTGGAAGAGTCCGGCATCGACGAGCTGGAAATCAAAGAAGGCGAAGAGTCCGTACGCATCAGCCGTCACAGCAAGACTCCTGCTCAACAGTTCTACGCACCAGCGCCAATGCAAGCTCCGGCTGCTGCTCCGGTTGCTGTTGCTCCGGTTGCCACCGTGACCGAAGCACCTGCTGCACCAAAACTGAACGGTTTTGTGGTCAAGTCGCCAATGGTCGGTACTTTCTACCGTACCCCGGCACCTACCTCGCCAGCCTTCGTTGAAGTCGGCCAGACCGTTAAGGTCGGCGACACCATTTGCATCGTTGAAGCGATGAAAATGATGAACCACATCACGGCCGAAAAAGCCGGTGTTATCGAATCCATCCTGGTAGAAAACGGTCAACCGGTTGAGTTCGATCAACCGCTGTTCACCATCGTTTGAACCACGGGGAGCCAACGATGTTGAAGCCTCAGAAGCTGGAAAAAGTCCTGATCGCCAACCGCGGTGAGATCGCCTTGCGCATCCTGCGGGCCTGTAAGGAACTGGGCATCAAGACCGTTGCGGTGTACTCCACCGCCGACAAGGAGCTGATGCACCTGGGCCTGGCAGACGAAACCGTCTGCATCGGTCCGGCACCCGCCAACCTGTCCTACCTGCACATCCCGGCCATCATCGCGGCAGCCGAAGTCACTGGCGCCACGGCGATCCACCCGGGCTACGGCTTTCTGGCTGAAAACGCCGATTTCGCCGAGCAAGTCGAGAAATCCGGCTTCGCCTTTATCGGCCCGAAAGCCGACACCATTCGCCTCATGGGCGACAAGGTATCGGCCAAGCACGCCATGATCGCTGCCGGCGTACCGACTGTTCCGGGTTCTGACGGCCCGTTGCCGGAAGACGAAGCAACAGCCCTGCGCATCGGCCGCGAAGTCGGCTACCCGGTGATCATCAAAGCCGCTGGCGGCGGTGGTGGTCGCGGCATGCGTGTGGTGCACCGCGAAGAAGACCTGATCGAAGCAGCCAAGCAGACCCGCGAAGAAGCAGGCGCCTGGTTCAGCAACCCGATGGTCTACCTCGAAAAATACCTGACCAACCCGCGTCACGTGGAAGTTCAGGTCCTTTCCGATGGCCAGGGTCACGCGATCCACCTGGGCGACCGCGATTGCTCGCTGCAACGCCGTCACCAGAAAGTTCTGGAAGAAGCACCGGCACCGGGTATCGATGAAACTGCTCGTGCAGAGGTTCTGGCGCGCTGCGTCAAGGCCTGCATCGATATCAACTACCGTGGCGCAGGCACCTTCGAGTTCCTGTACGAGAATGGTCGCTTCTACTTCATCGAGATGAACACTCGTGTGCAAGTGGAACACCCGGTTTCCGAAATGGTTACCGGCATCGACATCCTGAAAGAGATGTTGAGCATCGCGGCAGGCAACAAGCTGTCCTTCACCCAGGATGACGTGAAAATTCACGGTCACTCCCTGGAGTGCCGGATCAACGCTGAGGACCCGGCGACATTCATGCCGAGCCCTGGTCTGGTCAAGCATTTCCACGCACCGGGCGGCAATGGCGTTCGCGTCGATTCGCACCTGTACAGCGGCTACAAGGTTCCGTCCAACTACGACTCCCTGATCGGCAAGCTGATCACCTGGGGCTCGACCCGTGACGAAGCCATGGCCCGCATGCGCAATGCGCTGGACGAAATCGTGGTCGACGGGATTAAAACCAACATCCCGCTGCACCGCGACCTGGTGAATGACGAAGGCTTCTGCAAAGGCGGCGTCAACATTCACTACCTGGAACACAAACTGGCCAAGCAGTAAGTTTGATTCCAGATCAACCAGGCCGCCTTCGGGCGGCCTGGTCGTTTCTGCAACCTACCCACGCTTTGCGGGAGCTGGCTTGCCAGCGATTGTCCCGTCGCCAGCATCGCCGGCAAGCCAGCTCCCTGTGGCGATGTACGACGAGGGCTTTTCATCGTTTTTTGATTACCCGCACCGCCCTCGCTCGCGTAAACTGGCGCGCTTCTCGCAGCCCACCGGTTGCACACTCCTATTTTTCAAAGGTGCCCGCCATGCCTTGGCTGCAAGTACGCCTCGCCATCAGCCCGGAACAAGCCGAAACCTACGAAGACGCGTTCCTCGAAGTCGGCGCCGTATCGGTAACGTTCATGGATGCCGAAGATCAGCCGATCTTCGAACCTGAACTCAACACCACCCCGTTGTGGTCCCACACCCATTTGCTGGCACTGTTCGAAGGCGGCACCGAAGCCGACCTCGTTCTGTCCCATCTGGAACTGCTGACCGGCTCGCCCCTGCCCGAGCACCATGCCGAAGTCATCGAAGACCAGGACTGGGAACGCAGCTGGATGGACAACTTCCATCCGATGCGCTTCGGTCAGCGCCTGTGGATCGTCCCGAGCTGGCACGCCGCGCCGGAACCGGACGCCGTGAACCTGCTGCTGGATCCGGGCCTGGCCTTTGGTACCGGTACCCACCCGACTACCGCACTGTGCCTGGAATGGCTCGACGGTCAGGACCTGAAGGACTGCAGCGTGCTGGACTTCGGTTGCGGCTCGGGGATTCTGGCAATCGCCGCCCTGTTGCTGGGGGCCAGACAGGCCATCGGCACCGACATCGACGTACAGGCGCTGGAAGCCTCGCGCGATAACGCCGGGCGCAACAATGTCGCCGCAGAGCTGTTCCCGCTGTACCTGCCCGAAGACCTGCCACAGGTTCAGGCCGACGTGGTGGTTGCCAACATCCTGGCCGGCCCCCTGGTCTCCCTGGCCCCGCAGCTGTCGAGCCTGGTCAAACCGGGCGGTCGCCTGGCGCTGTCGGGCATCCTCGCCGAACAGGGCGAAGAAGTCGCCGCAGCCTACGCCGCAGACTTTGATCTTGACCCGATCGCCAATCGCGATGGCTGGGTGCGCATCAGTGGCCGTCGCCGCTAGAGCCTGTTGACCTTTGGTTGCGGCCGCGACGCGGCTCGCAATCAAACGGGTACAGCCCCTACAATGCACGCCTGCCCAATCCGGATGGCCACATGAGCGATAGCTTCGTTACCCAGTGTCCACACTGCCAGACCAATTTTCGCGTCAACCACGCCCAACTGAGCGCGGCTCGCGGCGTTGTGCGCTGTGGCGCCTGCCTGCAAGTGTTCAATGCTGCACAGCAACTGCTGAACAAACGCACTGAAAATGAACAACTGCCGACAGTAACGACCCCTGATGTTGCAGAACCCGAGGTCATCGAGCCGCCTGCCGGGCCCAAGCCCGTCAGCCCGGAACACTGGCAAGCAGCCGAACTCGATCTCGACCATCTGGATCTGGATGAAGAACTGGCCCGGCTCGAAGAGCGTGAGATCCAGCCCAGCAAAAGCTTTGGCCAGCCCCACAAGGTAAAAGACAGCTCACTGAGTGCCCGGCGCGACAGCCCGGACGCCGAAGAAAGCCAATGGGCAGACAGCCTGTTCAGCGATTCGGCGGCCGAACGCGCCGAAACCTCAGCGCTCGCCAGCAAAGCCGCAGAGAAGCTCAGCGAACCCGCCTCAACGGGGCGCACCGAGCCGTCATTATCACTGGACCTCGACGAGCCGGATGAAACGCCGCCGCTCAAGCTTTCGCTGGACGATGAGCTGGAGCCGGGACTGACCGGCGAACACCTGAGCGCGAGCGATGATGACGACGACGAGCCCCCTGAGCCGTTGCCCCTGAGCAAGCGCAGACGCAACGAACCAAGAGTGCGTGAAGACGCACTGCTGGATCTGGTCGACGACCCGCTGCAGCTGGACTGGCAAAAACGCCGTACACCATGGGGCAAACGCCTGCTTTGGGTCTTGCTGATACTGCTGGCCGGCGCGGCACTGGCTGGCCAATATATTGCCAATCATTTCGATGAACTGGCCCGACAGGATCAATACCGCCCGATCTTCCAGCAACTGTGCCCGCATCTCGGCTGCACAGTGCCGTCCAGGGTCGATATAGACCGAATCAAAAGCAGCAATCTGGTGGTACGCAGCCATCCCGAGTTCGCCGGAGCGCTGGTGGTAGACGCCATCCTCTACAACCGCGCGCCGTTCTCCCAGCCTTTCCCGCTGCTGGAGCTGCGGTTCGCCGACCTGCACGGCAAAATGATCGCCAGTCGCCGTTTCAAGCCCGGCGAATACCTGATCGGTGATCTGGCCAAGGCCGAAATGCCGCCACAGACACCTATCCACATTGCCCTGGACATTCTCGATCCAGGCCCGAAAGCCGTGAACTACAGCCTGAGCTTTCATTCCCCGGAATGAGCGCGTGGCGCTTTTAGCTGCAAGAGGCAAGTTAGAAGTGAAATGCTGATTTGCTGTGTATTGCAGCTTGTCGCTTGAGGCTTGTGGCCAGCCTTCGGCTCCAATTGTTCAAAATTCATCCAATTGCGTCTTTATCCGGTCATCGAGAGCGGGTATCATGCCAACCCTTTTTCGAACTCCCAAGATCCGGCCCCACAACAGGGAAGTCCTATGTCGGCGGTACGCATCGGCCCATATACATTGCACAACGGTTTGATCCTCGCCCCTATGGCGGGCGTCACCGATCAACCTTTTCGTCAGCTTTGCCGACGGATGGGCGCGGGACTGGTTGTCTCGGAAATGGTCACCAGCGACATGAGTCTCTGGAATAGCCGCAAGTCACGCTTGCGCATGATTCACGACGGTGATCCCGAGCCCCGCTCGGTACAGATTGCCGGCGGTGACGCGCAAATGCTGGCAGATGCCGCCAGGGCCAATGTGGAACTGGGCGCGCAGATTATTGATATCAACATGGGATGCCCGGCAAAAAAGGTCTGCAACAAGGCCGCGGGCTCCGCGCTACTGAAAGACGAAGCATTGGTGACCGAGATCCTGCAGGCCGTCGTGGCTGCGGTTGATGTGCCGGTCACCCTGAAGATCCGCACCGGCTGGGACCGGGACAACAAAAACGGCCTGACCGTGGCGAAAATTGCCGAACAGGCCGGAATTGCTGCTCTGGCGGTGCACGGCAGAACCCGCGCCGACCTGTACACCGGTGAAGCCGAATACGACACCATCGCCGCGATCAAGCAGGCGGTGTCGATACCGGTATTTGCCAACGGCGACATAGATTCACCCCACAAGGCCCGGCACGTGCTGCAAGCGACCGGCGCTGACGGACTGTTGATTGGCAGGGCGGCCCAAGGGCGGCCCTGGATTTTCCGCGAAGTTGATCACTTTCTGCGTACCGGGCAACTCCTGCCGGCACCACAGATGAGCGAAGTGGAACGTATTCTGCTAGAGCATTTGGCTGCACTGCACACCTTCTATGGGGAGGTATTGGGGGTACGTATTGCCCGCAAGCATGTCGGCTGGTATCTCGCAACCTTGCCGGGCGCCAAGGAGTTTCGCGCCCACTTCAATCGTTTAGAAGATACGGAAGCACAATGCGCCAACGTTCAGGCGTTTTTCGCCGAACGACACAAGAGCCTGGGGACAGGGGACGAAGGATGGGTGGCCGCATGACGATGATGACCGAGACATTAGTGAGTGGAACAACGCCCGTGAGCGACAACGTCAACCTGAAACAGCACCTCAATACACCGAGCGAAGAAGGTCAGACCCTTCGTGGCAGTGTCGAAAAGGCGCTGCACAATTACTTCGCCCACCTGGAGGGCGCTGAAGTCACGGACGTGTACAACCTGGTACTTTCCGAAGTCGAGGCCCCGCTGCTCGAGTGCGTCATGAACTACGTCAAGGGCAACCAGACCAAGGCCTCAGAGCTGCTGGGACTTAATCGCGGCACCTTGCGCAAAAAACTCAAGCAGTACGATCTGCTGTAAGCATTCAATCAAACCTGAAAGGCGTCCCGGTAAAACGGGTCGCCTTTTTTGCTGACTCCTTTGCTTTTGATGGAAATCGAGATGACCGATCAGACTACCCGCCTGCCGATCCGCCGCGCTTTAATCAGCGTTTCCGATAAAACCGGAATCCTTGATTTCGCCCGTGAACTGGAAGCCCTCGGCGTCGAGATCCTCTCCACCGGCGGTACGTTCAAGCTGCTCCAAGACAACGGCGTAGCCGCTGTCGAAGTTGCGGACTACACCGGCTTTGCGGAAATGATGGACGGGCGGGTGAAAACCCTGCACCCGAAAATCCACGGCGGCATCCTGGGCCGTCGCGGCATCGATGACGACATCATGAACGAGCACGGCATCAAGCCGATCGATCTGGTAGCCGTAAACCTCTACCCCTTCGAAGCAACCATCAACAAGCCAGGCTGCGACCTGCCGACCGCCATCGAGAACATCGATATCGGCGGCCCGACCATGGTCCGTTCGGCAGCAAAAAACCACAAAGACGTAGCGATCGTGGTCAATGCCAGCGATTACGCCAACGTGCTGGAAAACCTCAAGGCCGGTGGCCTGACCTACGCCCAGCGTTTCGACCTGATGCTCAAGGCGTTCGAACACACTGCCGCCTACGACGGCATGATCGCCAACTACCTGGGCACCGTTAACCAGACAGCCGAAACCCTGAGCACCGAAGGCCGCAGCCTGTTCCCGCGCACCTTCAACAGCCAGTTCATCAAGGCCCAGGAAATGCGCTACGGCGAGAACCCGCATCAAAGCGCGGCGTTCTACGTAGAAGCCAAGCCGGCCGAAGTCAGCATCGCAACCGCCACCCAGCTGCAAGGCAAAGAGCTGTCGTTCAACAACGTGGCCGACACCGATGCCGCGCTGGAATGCGTAAAAAGCTTTGTCAAACCGGCCTGCGTGATCGTCAAGCACGCCAACCCGTGCGGCGTCGCAGTCAGCCCGGACGCCGAAGGCGGCATCCGTCAGGCCTACGAACTGGCTTACGCCACTGATACCGAGTCGGCATTCGGCGGCATCATCGCCTTCAACCGCGAGCTGGACGCCGAAACGGCCAAAGCCATCGTCGAGCGTCAGTTCGTTGAAGTGATCATCGCCCCGTCCGTGAGCGAAGAAGCGCGCGCCATCGTGGCCGCCAAAGCCAACGTACGCCTGCTGGCCTGCGGCGAGTGGAGCGCAGACCGCGCACCGGCCTGGGACTTCAAGCGGGTGAATGGCGGTTTGCTGGTGCAAAGCCGCGACATCCAGATGATCGGCAGCGAAGACCTGAAAGTCGTCACCAAGCGCGCACCGACCGAACAAGAGATCCACGACCTGATCTTTGCCTGGAAAGTCGCCAAGTACGTCAAATCCAACGCCATCGTCTACGCCAAGAACCGTCAGACCATCGGTGTCGGCGCTGGCCAGATGAGCCGCGTAAACTCGGCCCGCATTGCCGCGATCAAGGCCGAGCACGCCGGTTTGCAAGTGCAGGGTTCGGTCATGGCATCCGACGCGTTCTTCCCGTTCCGTGACGGTCTGGACAATGCAGCCAAGGCCGGTATCACTGCGGTGATCCAGCCGGGCGGCTCGATGCGTGACAACGAAGTGATTGCTGCAGCCGACGAAGCCGGGATTGCCATGGTGTTCACCGGTATGCGCCACTTCCGTCACTAACTAGACGTCCCTTTCTGTAGGAGCGAGCTTGCTCGCGATCTTTTGACTGCTCGCGAGCAAGCTCGCTCCTACAGAGAAACAAAGCGTTTCCCAGAATTCAGCGTCATCCGAGGTTTTTGAAATGAATGTTTTGATCATTGGCAGCGGTGGCCGCGAACACGCACTGGCCTGGAAAGTAGCTCAGGACCCGCGTGTCGCCAAAGTATTCGTTGCCCCGGGCAACGCCGGCACCGCCATTGAAGCCAAGTGCGAGAACGTCGCTATCGACGTGCTGGCCCTTGAGCAACTTGCAGATTTCGCCGAGAAAAATGTCTCGCTGACCATCGTTGGCCCGGAAGTTCCACTGGTAGCCGGTGTGGTCGATCTGTTCCGCGCCCGCGGCCTGGATTGCTTCGGCCCGACTGCCGGCGCTGCCCAGCTCGAAGGCTCCAAGGCTTTCACCAAGGATTTCCTGGCACGCCACAAGATCCCGACCGCCGACTATCAGAACTTCACTGAAATCGAGCCGGCGCTGGCGTACCTGCAAAAAGTCGGCGCCCCTATCGTGATCAAGGCTGACGGCCTGGCAGCAGGCAAAGGCGTAATCGTCGCCATGACCCTGACTGAAGCCGAAGATGCCGTGCGCGACATGCTCGCGGGCAACGCATTCGGCGAAGCCGGTTCGCGCGTCGTTATCGAGGAATTCCTCGATGGCGAAGAAGCCAGCTTCATCGTGATGGTCGACGGCAAGAACGTGTTGCCGATGGCCACCAGCCAGGACCACAAACGCGTCGGCGATGCCGATACCGGCCCCAACACCGGCGGTATGGGCGCTTACTCCCCGGCGCCAGTGGTCACTGCGCAAGTGCACCAGCGCGTGATGGATCTGGTTATCTGGCCAACCGTGCGCGGCATGGCCGAAGAAGGCAACGTCTACACCGGGTTCCTGTACGCAGGCCTGATGATCGACAAAGCCGGCAACCCGAAAGTCATCGAGTTCAACTGCCGCTTCGGCGATCCGGAAACCCAACCGGTGATGCTGCGCCTGCAATCGAGCCTGGTGTTGCTGGTAGAGGCTGCTCTGGCCCAGGCGCTGGACAAGGTAGAAGCACAATGGGACCCGCGCCCGAGCCTGGGCATCGTCCTGGCTGCAGGCGGCTACCCTGGCGACTACGCCAAGGGTGCAGTGATCCATGGTCTGGATGCTGCAGCCAAACTGGAAGGCAAGGTGTTCCACGCCGGCACCGCCCTCAATGCCGCTGGCGAAGTGGTGACGGCCGGTGGCCGTGTGCTGTGCGCGACCGCCATGGGTGACACCGTTGCAGCAGCTCAAGAACAGGCTTATGCACTGGCCAAAACCATCGAATGGGATGGTTGCTTCTACCGCAACGACATTGGCTACCGGGCCATTGCACGCGAGCGCGGCGAAACCCAGGAATAGGTAACCCATATGGACAGGCAAGGGATCAAACCCTTGCCTAACTATTCCAGCGCCGCGCATAGTTACCATCAGGCTTCAATATACGAAGGGATTTCAGCGTGCGCTGGCTTAGGATCGCCATAGGTATTACCGTCAGTCTACTGACTGCTTTGCTCTATTTAACGCCGGTGCAGGCGGCCCAAGGCAACCTTTGGTCTGTCCTTCTGGACCATAGTGGCGACCTGCAACTGAGCGATGTCAGTTCCCCCCGCTTAAGCAATCAATTCAGCCCAATCGAGCTCGAAGAGCTGACCGCAGCCAACCCCGATGAGGCGTTATGGTTGCGATTCCGGCTGCAGCCCAACAAGCATGAACAGATTTTGCGAGTCTTCGCCCCGGATCTTGCACGTCTTGACCTGTACGTTCTCGACGGCAAAAAACTGATCAGCGAAACCAGCGCCGGCAGTACATTGCCGACGTCCGACAAACCGCTGTCCAGCAGCGACTACCTGCTGCCCTTGCCCCAAAGCTCTCAAGAGCTGGATGTGTATCTGCGCCTGGTTTCGGAGCATCAGCTGCGCCCGCACATTACCCTCGATTCCGCCGTCATACTCGCCGCTAACCAGGGCATGACCCTGCTCTACGGGCTGTTGCTCGGCTGCCTGGCAATGCTGGTGCTGCACAACCTGATCCGCTTTGCTTTCACCCGCTCAGTCAGCAGCCTGTGGCTCGCTGCCTGCGAAGCCTTGCTCCTGATCAGCTCGGCGCTGTTCTTGAATCTGCTGGGTCCCTGGTTTCCCGAGTGGCACAGCGCCCACCCACCCGGGGCCTATCTGGCGCTGATACTGACGGCGCCTTGCGGGTTGATGTTCACCTACAGTTTCTTTGGCGCCCGCAGCGCCCACAGGTTGCAGAAACTGTTGCTGCTCAACACCCTGATTATCTGTATCGGCGGCCTGCTGGTGCTGTTCTTCGACACCCTGCCGTTAAACGTGATGACCTATGGCCTGGTCGGGCTTGCAAGCCTGAGCATCCTGCTGGTCTCGGTTCACCACTTGCAGCAAGGCTACCGCCCTGCCCGCCTGTTCGTGGTGGCCATGATTGTGTTCAACATCGGCACCCTGGTGATTCTCCCGACGCTCCTGGGCCTGACCCTGATCGCACCCCAGGAGCTGATCCTGGCCTTGATGGCGGTGGTCTGTATCTGCGGCCTGCTGATGAGCATCGCCCTGAGCGAACGCGCTCGCAGCATCGCCGAGGACCAATTCAGCATCAGCCGTGACCTGGCCGCCAGTAACGCCGAAGTGAATGCCAAAGCCGAATTCCTGGCCAAGATCAGCCATGAAATTCGCACCCCGATGAACGGTGTACTGGGCATGACTGAACTGCTGCTGGGGACACCACTGTCGGTCAAACAACGTGACTACGTACAGACCATCCACAGCGCCGGCAATGAACTGCTGACGCTCATTAATGAAATTCTCGATATTTCCAGGCTCGAGTCGGGCCAGATCGAACTGGACGATGTGCAGTTCGACCTCAATGCCCTGATCGAAGACTGCCTGAATATCTTCCGCACCAAAGCCGAACAGCAAAACGTCGAACTCATCAGTTTCATTCAGCCACAGGTCCCGAGGGTCATCAGCGGTGACCCCACGCGCCTGCGCCAGACCCTGCTGAGCCTGCTCGAAAGCGCGCTGAAGAAAACCGTCGAAGGCGAGATATTGATTGTCGTAGCACTGGAAGAGCGCACTCAGCCGCCACGGTTGCGCATCGCCATCCAGGACTCCGGCCAGCCGATGGATGAACAGGAGCGCGAAGCCCTGCTCAGTGCCGAACTGCACAGCAAGAACTTCCTCGCCGCTACCCGCCTGGGCGGTCACCTGGGGCTGGTCATCGCCCGCCAGCTGATCAGCTTGATGGGCGGTGAGTTCGGCATAAAGCCGGGGCAAACCAGGGGCAGCAACCTATGGCTGACCCTGCCCCTGGACCCGCAACACCTCGAGCACCCGACCTCCGACCTGGACAGCCCGCTCAAGGGTGCACGGGTACTGGTGGTCGATGACAACGACACCTGCCGCAAAGTGCTGGTACAGCAATGCTCGGCCTGGGGTTTGAGTGTCAGCGCGGCGGCCTCGGGCAAAGAAGCCCTGGCCCTGTTACGCACCAAGGCGCATCTGCGCGACTACTTCGACATTGTGCTGCTGGACCAGAACATGCCGGGCATGACGGGCATGCAACTGGCGGCCAAGATCAAAGAAGACCCGAGCCTGAACCACGACATCCTGCTGGTGATGCTGACTGGCATCAGCAACGCCCCGAGCAAGATCATTGCGCGCAACTGCGGGATCAAGCGCATTCTGGCCAAACCGGTGGCGGGCTATACCCTGAAAACCACCCTGGCCGATGAACTGACCCAGCGCAACAAAGGCCAGATCTCTGCGCAGCTCCCGGCCAATGGCCCGCCAACAGCGGTGACGGTGCCTGGCGACTTCCGCATCCTGGTTGCCGAAGACAACAGTATTTCCACCAAGGTCATTCGCGGCATGCTGGGCAAGCTCAATTTGCAGCCCGACACGGCCTGTAACGGCGAAGAGGCCTTGAAGGCCATGAAAGCGCAGCGTTATGACCTGGTATTGATGGATTGCGAAATGCCGGTAATGGACGGCTTCTCGGCCACTGAGCAATTACGCGCCTGGGAAGTCAGCCATCAACGTATTCGCACCCCGGTGGTGGCGTTAACCGCACACATACTGGAGGAGCACAAAGAACGGGCGCGCCAGGCCGGCATGGACGGACACATGGCCAAGCCGGTCGAGTTGTCGCAACTGCGCGAGCTGGTGGAATATTGGGTGGCGCAACGGGAGTTGCGTGAATCCCAGGCGCAGCATTCCTAGGGCCCTACGCTGGCCGACAGACTGCCGGCGGCCTGATAGACTTTCGTCGCCTTTCTTCGGTGTGAGCTCAGACCATGCTCCATGTATTGTTCAGTGTGTATTTGAAGATGCTGGTGCTCTACAGCCCGTTCTTCGTGCTCTCATGCTTTATCAGCCTGACCCGTGGCTACTCCAACAAAGAGCGCCGTCGTCTCGCCTGGAAAGTGGCGCTGGCCACCTTGATATCCAGCGTCTTGCTCTACCTGTTCGGGCGGGCGATCTTCAGTGTTTTCGGGATTACCGTCGACGCCTTCCGCATCGGCGCCGGCAGCGTGCTGTTCATCTCGGCACTGGGCATGGCCCAGGGCAAATCGGCCGTGCAAACCGACAACGTGCAGCAGGATGTCACCATAGTGCCGCTGACCATTCCGTTGACGGTCGGACCGGGCACCATCGGTGCCCTGCTGGTCATGGGGGTCAGCCAGCCGCACTGGGATGACAAGCTGATGGCGATAGTCAGCATTACCCTGGCCAGCCTGACCGTCGGCGTGGTGTTGTACCTGTCCAACAGGATCGAGCGGATTCTGGGTGACCAGGGCTTGCAGATCGTCAGCCGCCTGATGGGCCTGTTCGTTTGTGCGCTGGCGGCGCAGATCATCTTCACCGGAATCCGTGGGTATCTGGTGCCCTGACCTCCCGCGCCCCGTCAGCGATTACAGAGCATGGCCCCATTGCGGGGCCATGCTGCCTGTCAGGGCTTTTCGCCGTACCAGCGTGGCGTGTACACCCACTGTGTGCCGTCGGCACGCGGGAAGGTGCAGGTGGTAGACGAGCCAATCAGCACCATGGTGCGCATATCCACCTGATCCGCAGTCAACGCGCCCAAAGTGATAGTCCGCAATGTCTGGCCCGGGCGGCCAATGTCACGCCCCAGCACCACCGGCGTCTGTGGGCTGCGGTGCCGGGCCACGATTTCCAGCGCAACCCCCAGCTGCCAGGGCCGTGAGCGGGAAATCGGGTTGTAGAACGCCAGCGCCAGATCCGCCTCGCAGGCAAGGTCCAGACGCTTTTCGATGATGCTCCACGGCTTGAGGTTGTCCGACAGCGACATCACGCAGAAGTCATGCCCCAATGGCGCACCGGCCTGCGCGGCGGTAGCCAGCGATGCCGAAACCCCGGGCAGGATTTCCAGGTCGACGTTGTGCCACTGCGCATCACCAGACTCATGCAAGGCTTCAAGCACGGCGGCGGCCATGGCAAAAACCCCCGGATCACCCGAAGACACCACCACCACCGAGCGACCACTGGCCGCCAGTTCAAAGGCATGCCGCGCGCGCTGCATTTCTTCACGATTATCGGTGCAGTGCAGCACTTGATCGTCGCGAAACGGTCCGGCCATCCGCACATAGGTTTCGTAACCCAGCACGTCATTGGCCCGCGCCAGTTCGGCCTTGACCGCAGGCACCATCAATTCCGCAGCGCCGGGGCCAAGGCCGATGACTGCCAACCGCCCCCGGGCCCTGCCGATCTGTTGCGGGTCCAGAGGAACCGAAGCGACCCCCAGGGCCAAACCACTGCCCGACTCGTGCCAGGCCACAGGTAGCGCCTGCTCCTCGGCACTCACAAAGCGTAGCGGCACAGCCAGCTCAGCCGCCGCCTCACGCAGTTGCGGGCTCGCCATCAAGGTGTCGTCGGCAACGATGCAGGCCAGCGATTGCCAGGCCAGCTTCACTGCATGCAACGCCTCACGGATCCCCTGCGCTGCAACAACGGAGCTGACCCGGGCTACAACATTGCGCGGGTAGATCAGCAGTTCATTGGCCGCGGGTTCACGCTCGGCACTGCTGACGCAGATCGCCAGCCGCGCCTGCGGGTTTTCAGGCAGTTGTGCACCGGCCAGCCAGGGCGCATCGCCTTCGATACGCACTGACTCGCCCGCGAGCAAATCCGAGACAAAGCGTTTGCCCACCTCCAGGTCGCCCAGGGCATAGCCCCTCGGCGGGTTCAGCAGGCAGGTGCCAAAACGCAATTCGCCGCTGGTGGTGATGGCCGGGGCAACCTGCAGACCGGCAGCGATTTCCCGCGCCATGTCATTCACCCCCCCCAGACCTCCCAGCAGCGGAACCACCGCGCTGGCGTCTTCGGCCACGGCCAGCACCGGCGGCTCGGCGCCTTTCTCCAGCAGCAGCGGAGCCAGGGTGCGAATCACAATCCCGGCGGCGCACAGCGCAATAATCGGCGTGTCTTGCTGATACAGCTGGCGCAGGGTCGCGCCAAAATCGCTGTAGCTGCGGTCTGGCGCGTCAACCCGCCCGGCCAGGCCGTAAATCAACGCCTGAGGGTAAAGCTGCTGGATGCGCCGGGCCGTTGCCAGGCTGCCATTGCCCAGAATCACAATGGCCGGGGCCGGGCGACTCAACCTTGCCACCGTTCGCCGGGCACGATGATCAACGAGAAATAAGGCGACGACATCGGCTCCACTTCATTGAGCGGGACGATTTTCTGGTTGCTCATGGTCGCGCGCTCGACGTACAGCGCACGCTCGGCCAGCCCCAGCTCCCCCAGAACCTCGCGCACTTTATGAAAGTTGCGCCCCAGCTTCATGATCACGGCAGCGTCGGCATCGGCCAGACGCCGCTTGAGTTCATCGTGGGGCAGCACCCCCGACAGCACCGACAGGCTCTGATTGCGATACACCAGCGGCACGCCGAGCACCGAAGCGCCGCCCAGCATCGAGCACACCCCCGGCACCACTTGCGCTTCAAAGCGCTCGGCCAGACGGTCATGCAAGTACATGTAGGAGCCATAGAAGAACGGATCGCCTTCGCAGATCACCGCCACATCACGGCCGGCCTGCAAATGCACGGCAACCTCTACGGCCGCCTGATCGTAGAAGTCGCTGATGATTTGTTCATACGACAGCGGTTCGGGCAACACCTCGGTGGTCACCGGGTACACCAGTGGCATCAAGTTTTGCGCGTCTTGCAGGTGCGCTTCGATGATGCCGAACGCGTTGCCTTTTTTGCCTTTGGCCACGAAGTACGCCACCACCGGCGATTCGCGCAGCAGGCGCAAGGCTTTAACGGTAATCAGCTCCGGATCGCCGGGACCGACGCCCAGACCGAGCAAACGTCCAGGTTGAGTCATCATTCGATCTCCGTGGCCAGTGCGTTGACCGCTGCCGCAGCCATCGCGCTACCGCCGCGGCGGCCCTGCATGATCACAAACGGCACGCCACGGCTGTCTGCCGCCAGCATCGCCTTGGATTCTGCGGCCCCGACAAAACCTACCGGGAAGCCCAGAATCAAGGCCGGTTTCGGTGCCCCGGCGTCAATCATCTCCAGCAGGTAAAACAGCGCGGTCGGTGCATTGCCAATCACCACCACGCTGCCTTCCAGATACGGGCGCCACAGTTCCAGGGCCACCGCCGAGCGGGTGTTGCCCTGCTCCAGCGCCATCTCGGCCACGCCTTCTTCCTTGAGCGTGCAAATCACCTGGTTATTGGCAGGTAAACGCGTACGCGTCACACCTTCAAGCACCATGCGTGCATCGCACAGAATCGGCGCGCCGGCGGCCAGCGCATCGCGCCCGGCCTTGCCCGCACCGGGGGAAAAACGCAGGTCTTCGATGGCGTCGACCATGCCGCAGGCGTGAATCACCCGCACTGCGAGTTTTTCCAGGTCTGCCGGGATGCTCTCGAGGTTGGCTTCGGCCCGGATAATGGCGAAAGAGTTGCGATAGATCTCTTGACCATCGCGGATGTAATCAATCATCGGTGTTGCTCCGTTGGCGGGCCTCAAGCCAGGCGCCTGCCGCTTCAATAGTAAGATTGCGCCCATGCAGAACACCGAAACCCGGCTGTTCTGGAGCACGTAAATAGAGGTCGTAATGACCGGGCGCCACGGCCAGCAGAGTGACCGGCGCAATATGGGCTGCCGCACATGAACGCCGGCAACCGGTCAGATGCACATTCAGCGGTTGGCGCAGACCCGCAGCGAGCTGGCGGGCATCCTGTTTGGTGTCCGCCAGGCCTTTCGCGCACGCCTCGGAGCCAGTGCAGGCCACCAGATGTGCCAGCGGCTGCGCCGCCTCACACAACAAACCCAGCGCCTCTAACTGGAGGGTCACAGCTGGCGCATCGCTGGTCTTGATCCCAGGCAGCAACACACTTTGCCAGGGGCTGAACCGCAGGGTGCCGTCACCAGATTCGTCAGCCAGTTGCGCCAGCCCCCGGAGCATGGCGGCATCCAGACGCCCCAGGCCGGGAACCGCGCCGATATACACCCGGCCCTGCTGGCGCTGGGCAAAAGTACCGATATGCCTCACCCCGGGCGCGACACCCCGTGGCCCCACGGCCAGCGGGATCAACCCCACGCTGAGCCGTTGCTGCAACTGCTCGATGAAGTGCTCGACGGCAACTTCCTCAAGCAGATGCCGCATTCTGGTTTGCTCAGGCCGGGCCAGATCGAGAAACAGCAACAGTACCGCCATCACCAGTTCATGGGCCTGTGCCAGCGGCACCGCAGCCAATGCCGGGTTGTGCGCCGGGCAGCCGGCCAGACCGAAGGCCATCACCAACTGACCGTCCAGCTCAATCACCGATAGCCACAGATCGTGCGGGTGCTCCAGCATCACCAGGGCTTCGCCAGCGTCCAGTTGCAGCGCGAACTTGGCTGACAACTCGGCCAGCCGCGGGGTGTTTTGCAGACTGGCAAGCAGCTCTGCGGCCAGCGGCCGGGTATCGATGCGCATCTGCGGGTCGATACCCGCAGCCGGGCTCAGCATCAGGTTGCGCACATCGTCACCCGCTGCCGTCGCAGGCCCCAGACCTGCCGCCAGCAAGGGTTCAACCAGAGCCCGATGTTGCGCCCCGACCCCGCGAATCTGCAGGTTGCCACGGTTGGTCGCTTCAATGACGCCACTGGCATAGCGCTGCGCCACATCCGCCACGGCACGGGCCTGCATCGAGGTGATGCAGCCACCATCGAGCTTGACCCGGCAAATCCCGCCGTCCAGCGCCTGCACGATACGCAGCAACCCCGGGCAAGCCGTAGGGCGCACGGGCGTCATGACAGGGAGTTGAGGTGGCAAGGTCAAAGGTCGATCCAGGCAGGCAATGGGCTGTTGCAGGTGGCGCATTATGCCTGCTTTGGGCGACCGCATGAAAAGCTTGCCGGACGGAATACCCGCTGCGGGCAACCTTAAGCAGCATTACCTGCAATAGAGCCCGCCCGCCCGCTTTATGGGCGAGGCGCCGAGAGCCCAAGGCGCGCTATCATGGGCGCCCTGCCGGCGCGTCTTGCAACAGTGCTGGCGGATGGAAAAATCAGCGTTTACCAAGAGGATCGGCATGTCGCCCTGGCTAACAATTGTGGGAATCGGTGAAGACGGCTTCAGCGGCCTGGGCAAAAACGCCCGGCGCGCCCTGCTCAGTGCCGGCAACGTGTTTGGCGGTCCGCGCCAGCTGGACTTGCTGCCCGCCTGCATCCGCGCCGAACGCCAGGCGTGGCCGAGCCCGTTCTCACTGGCACCGGTCCTGGCCTTGCGCGGTACACCGGTGTGCGTGCTGGCCAGCGGCGACCCCATGTGGTTCGGTGTGGGGGCCAGTCTTGCCCGGGTGGTAGCCAGCGATGAAATGCAGGTGCTGTCTGCCCCGTCATCTTTCTCGCTGGCCGCCGCCCGACTGGGCTGGGCCTTGCAGGATGTACTGACGCTGTCGGTGGTGGCGCGGCCTGTCGCCGCGCTCAATGCTCATCTGCACAGCGGCGTGCGCCTGCTGGTGCTGAGCAACGACGCCAGCAGCCCGGCGGCCGTTGCTGCCCTGCTGCGTGAACGCGGCTTTGGCCCGAGCCGCCTGAGGGTACTTGAGCACCTGGGCGGCCCGGCCGAGCGGCGAGTCGAGGCCAGTGCCGATGACTGGAGCGACCCGCCCGTGGCGGCGCTCAACCTGATCGCCATCGACTGCCTAGCCGATACCGACACCCGGCCGCTGTCACGAAGCGGCGGGCTGCCCGACAGCGCGTTCCGCCATGACGGCCAACTGACCAAACGCGATGTACGGGCCATTACCCTGGCCCGTCTGGCGCCGTTGCCGGGGCAGTTGTTGTGGGACGTGGGCGCCGGCAGCGGCTCGATCGGAATCGAATGGATGCGCACTTACCCCAGCTGCCGCACCCTGGCCATCGAAGCCGATGCCGGGCGCCAGCAATTGATCGAACACAACCGCGATGCTCTGGGCGTACCCGGCCTGCAACTGATCCGCGGCAAGGCTCCGCAAGCCCTTGAAGGGCTGGAGCGCCCGGACGCGGTCTTTATCGGCGGCGGCGTGACCCGCGAAGGGGTGCTCGACACCTGCTGGCAACAGCTCAAACCCGGCGGGCGCCTGGTGGCCAATGCCGTCACCCTGCAAAGCGAAATGCTGCTGATGAGCTGGCGCGAGCGTCACGGTGGCGAACTGACCCGAATCCATATCGCCCAGGCGCAACCGCTGGGGGAATTCGATACCTGGCGTCAGGCCTTGCCGATAACCCTCTTAGACGTGACCAAACCTCTCGATGCGTGACGAAACCGCCGAACAACCCGCGCCGCTGCGCAGCGGCCTGACCACCGGCAGCTGCGCCACAGCCACCAGCCTGGCCGCCGCGCGCCTGCTGCTCAGCGGGGTCAGCCATGACGCCGTCGCCATCACCTTGCCCAAAGGCAAGATCGTCACCATGCGCCTGGAGTTCTGCCGCCTGTGCAATCAGGGGGCCGAAGCCGGCACCATCAAGGATGCCGGGGATGACCCGGATGTAACCCACGGCGCGCTGCTTTACTCCCAAGTGAGTCTCAGGCCGGAACCGGGTATCGGCTTTGTCGCCGGCCTCGGAGTGGGCACCGTGACCCGCCCGGGTCTGGTACTGGCCGTGGGGGAACCGGCGATCAACCCGGTGCCGCGCAAAATGATCACCGAACACCTGCTGCTGCTGGCAGCCGAACTGGGCTACAGCGGCGGCTTTACCGTCACCGTCAACGTCCAGGACGGCGCGGCCCTGGCGTTGAAAACCATGAATCCGCGACTGGGGATCCTGGGTGGTCTGTCGATATTGGGCACCAGCGGCATCGTCCGCCCGTTCTCCTGCGCGGCTTACATCGCCTCGATCCATCAAGGCATCGATGTGGCCAAGACCAACGGCTACCTGCACATCGCCGCCTGCACCGGCAATGCCAGCGAAGACACCATGCGCCGGGTCTACAACCTGCCGGAAATTGCCCTGATCGAAATGGGCGACTTTGTCGGTGCCGTACTCAAGCATCTGCGCAAAGTACCTGTGGATAAGTTGAGCCTCTGCGGCGGCTTCGGAAAAATCAGCAAGCTGGCGGCCGGGCATATGGATTTGCACAGCCGCCACTCCAGTATCGACCTGCCGCAGCTGGCCGAATGGGCCGCCGCCAGCGGTGCCGACAGCGAACTGCAAGAGGCGATCCGCCAGGCCAATACCAGCCAGCAAGCCCTGGCAATGGCCAGTGCTGCGGGCATCGCCCTGGGTGATGCGGTGTGCCAGCACGCCCTCGACTTCGCCCGTAGCGTGGTGCCGGAACAGGTGCAGGTCGAAGTGTTTGCCATCGACCGCCAGGGCGGGATAGTCGGTCACGCCGGAGCCTTTGCATGAAACGAATCCTGTTGCTGGGCGGCGTCACTGAAGCGCTGGCCATGGCCCGTCGCCTGGGGCCGCAACATATTTACAGCCTGGCCGGCGTCGGCCGCGTGCCCGCGGACTTGCCCTGTGAAGTGCGGGTTGGCGGTTATGGCGGCGCCGAAGGGCTGGCGCAGTACATCCGCCAGCAGCGCATTGATTTGCTGCTCGACGCCACTCACCCCTACGCCGCACAAATCAGCCACAACGCAGCCAGCGCTGCCGTCCTCGCCGGTATCCCGTGCTGGGCCTTGCGTCGCCCGGCCTGGCAGCCCCAGGCCGGAGATAACTGGCGCGAAGTGGCGAACTGGGCCGAACTGGTCGAGGCGCTAAAACCGTTTCAGCGCCCGCTGTTCACCCTGGGCCGCGAGCCGCTTGAGCATTTGCATGAAATCCCCGAAGGACAGTTCTGGACTTTGCGCGCCCTGGACACTTACCCCGGCAATACCCGTTGCGAAGTGATCGGCGCCCGGGGGCCATTTGTGATCGAAGATGAGCGCACCCTGTTCGCCCAACGCCGCATCGACGTACTGATCAGCAAAAACAGCGGCAGCAGCGCCACTGAGCCCAAGCTCGAAGTCGCCCGCGAACGCGGAACTCCGGTGTTGATTCTCAAACGCCCGCAGTTGCCAGAGGTTGACCGTGCATTTTTGACCGGCGATGAAGTGCTGCAGGTGCTGAAGCGGGAGAGTTATTTGTGAATATGGACCAATGCTGTGCTGTAAAAGCCGCATGCTTGCAGCGCTGAAAAAGCTCGCGAGCAAGCTCGCTCCTACAGGGTTTACTGCGCCATTGTGGGAGCCGGCTTGCCGGCGCGCGGCACCTGCATCGCTGGCAAGCCAGCTCCCACAGCGAACGGGTAAGTTTTCAACCCCAGAACCAAGACAGCGTGAACTACACTGACGCGACATTTCGCCACACAGCCTGTGTTTTTACTTACGTCGGTCATTCAGGCTAAATAGCCGCCTTGATGCCATCACTCATGGAATTGTTCATGTCCCGACAACGCTTTGCATTTGCCTGGATCGCCTGCTTCGCAGTGCTGTTCAACATGCTCGCCATGTCGACGGCCGGAGCCATGGGCGGGGCAAGGCAAGAAGCGGGCGAACAGTTCATGTGGAGCAGCTTTTGCACCTCCACCGGCACCAAAATGGTTGCCGTGTCACTGGGCAAGCTTGACGCCGGCGACAGCCGCAAAGACGATCACTCGAACATGCAGCATTGCTGGTGCTGCTCGGGCGCGGCACCGCTGGTGGCTTTGCCGGCGCATATCCCGACTCTGTATTTCGCCGCCATCGAACATGGCCACAGCCAAGTCCCCGATCACCTCAAACGCCCCACCCCGCGCCAGCAATGGCCGAGCCTCAACCCCCGCGCGTCCCCTCTGGCCTGATTCATCCTCGCAACCACTTTGCGTTTGAATCGTTCCGGAGAATTGCCATGTTGAACCTGTCACTGGTCAAGAATGCCCTGATCGCGGCGGCTTTGCTGCTGCCTGCCTGTTTCGCCAACGCCCATGAATACCAAAGCGGCACGCTGCAAATCGCTCATCCGTGGTCCCAGCAGTTACCGCCCAATGCGCCGACCGTGGCCGCGTATTTCGTGATTCACAACACCGGCACCAGCGCCGACCGCCTGGTCAGTGTCGACACCCCCATTGCCGATAAAGCCGAGCTGCATCAGCACGTGATGCAGGGCGACTTGATGAAGATGCAACCGGTGCCCAGCGTCGAGGTTGCCCCCGGCGGCACCGTCACGTTCGCGCCCATGGCGTACCACGTGATGCTGCTCGGCCTCAAAGACCGCAGTCTGCTGCAGGACGGCAAACACTTCCCCATGACCCTGCACTTTGAAAAGGCCGGTGCCATCACGGTTGATGTGAACGTGCAGAAACAGGCGCCGCCCGCCAGCACGGAAGCCATGCACACCCACTAACGGTCACTGATCCCCGTGGGCGCCCCTCGCGCCAGGCACGCCATGTCGCAGATTCGCGGCAGCTGGCTGAGCCTGTTTGCCATGCTGATGATTTTTATCGGCCCGCTGATTTCCCAAGCGGTGCCGATGGATCATCACGCCTCCATGAACATGACGATGCCGATGTCGGCCGGCATGTCGATGCAAGACCACGGCGAGCACGGCAAACCGCCCGCCGATCACCACGCGATTTGGGAAAAGTGCGGCTATTGCACCCTGCTGTTCAGTTGCCCGGCACTGCCCAACGCCCCGACCCTGACCCTCCATACAGCCCCCCCTCCGGGCAACTATCTGGCGGCGACCACCCTGCTGGGCCATGCCCGGCAACCGGTCTTCCCCGGCGCCCGCTCCCGCGCCCCGCCAGCATTCCTTTAAGCACCGACCCCACAAATTCACAGGCCCGCCTGCCAGTGCTGCTTTAGACAGCCGCAGGCCGCTGGCCGTGTTGTATTCGCTTGAATATTGGAATGTTTATGTCCCGCTTTACTGTTGCCGCCCGTTTGCCCCACGCCCAAACGGTATTCCCTTTCGCCCTGAGCGCACTGTGCTGCGCATTGTTCGCACCTGCGGTCATGGCCGACGAACACGCAGAGCACGCCAACGAAATCAGCCCGCTGGTGATCACGGCCATCGCCCCCAGCTCGCCACTGACCATAGTCACCAACCCCAAGGACCCGCGCCAGCCGGTGCCGGCCAGTGACGGTGGCGACTACCTCAAGACCATTCCCGGCTTCGCCCTGGTCCGCAACGGTGGCACCAACGGCGACCCGGTATTGCGCGGCATGTTCGGTTCACGCCTGAACATTCTCACCAACGGCGGCATGATGCTCGGCGCCTGCCCCGGCCGCATGGACGCCCCCACTTCCTACATCTCGCCGGAAACCTACGACCAGCTGACCGTGATCAAGGGCCCGCAAACCGTACTCTGGGGCCCGGGGGCATCGGCCGGCACCATCCTGTTCGAGCGCGAACCGGAACATTTCGGCGAACTCGGCACCCGGGTCAATGCCAGTGTCCTGGCCGGTTCCAACGGCCGCTTCGACAAGACCGTCGACGCCGCCGCCGGCGGCCCGCTGGGCTACGTGCGGGTGATCGGCAACACCGCGCACGCTGATGACTACAAGGACGGCAACGGCGACACCGTGCCGTCGCGCTATGACAAGTGGAACGGCGATGTAGCACTGGGCTGGACCCCGGACCCGGACACCCTGCTGGAGCTCACTGCCGGCAAGGGCGATGGTCAAGCCCGCTCTGCCGGGCGCGGCATGGACGGCAGCCAGTACCAGCGCGAAAGCCTGGGCCTGCGCTTCGAAAAATCAAATATCGGCGATGTTCTCGACAAGATCGAAGCACAGGTCTACTACAACTATGCCGACCACGTCATGGACAACTACAGCCTGCGCACCCCGTCGGGCACCGGCATGATGAGCGGCCCCATGGCCTCCAACGTCGACCGCCGCACCCTCGGCGCACGGATCAAGGCCACCTGGCACTGGGCCGACTACCAGTTGATCAGCGGTATCGATGCGCAGACCAACGAACACCGCAAACGCTCCGGCATGGGCATCGATACCTATAAGGATCAGAACTGGAGCAAGGACGCCGACTTCCATAACTACGGTGCTTTTGGCGAACTGACCTGGTACGCCGCCGAGCGTGACCGGGTCATTACCGGAGCCCGCCTGGACCGCGCCGCGGCCAAGGATTACCGCGCCCGGATCGGCTCCGGGATGATGAGCAAAGCCAACCCGACCCTGGATAAAACTCGCGCCGACACACTGCCCAGCGGCTTTGTGCGTTACGAACATGATCTGGCCGACAGCCCGGCCACGGTCTATGCCGGCCTGGGTCACGCCGAACGTTTCCCGGATTACTGGGAGCTGTTCTCCCCGACCTCAGGCCCGGCCGGCTCGGTTAACGCTTTCGATGCAATCAAGCCGGAAAAAACCACTCAGCTCGATGTGGGCCTGCAATACAAAACCCGCGATCTCGAAGCCTGGGTCTCGGCCTATGCCGGGGTCGTTCACGATTACATCCTGTTCGACTACGACTCGGGTTCGTCCCGGGCGCAAAACGTCAACGCCCGGATCATGGGCGGCGAACTGGGTGCTGCGTATCAGCTGACTGCACACTGGAAAGCCGACGCCACCCTGGCCTACGCCTGGGGCAAGAACACCACGGACGGCAAGGCACTGCCGCAAATGCCACCGCTGGACAGCCGCCTGGGCCTCACTTACAGCCAGGACGACTGGAGTGCCGGAGCCTTGTGGCGACTGGTGGCACCGCAAGACCGCATCGACCGTAATGCCGGCAATGTGGTCGGCAAGGACTACGACAAGAGTGCCGGTTTTGGCGTGTTCTCGTTGAACGGCGCGTACCGCATCAACAAAAACCTCAAGGTCAGTGCCGGCGTCGACAACCTGCTGGATAAAAACTACAGCGAGCACCTGAACATGGCGGGCAACGCCGGCTACGGCTACCCGGCAAACGACCCGACCCCGATCAACGAGCCGGGGCGCACCTTGTGGACCAAGGTTGACGTGAGCTTCTGACAACAACGGATTGCCCTGTGGGAGCTGGCTTGCCAGCTCCCACAGGGCTCAAGAGAATAATGACCTTGCGGAGCCGCTCCCGATGAGCCGACCAACCCCCTCTTTCTACAACCTGGCCTGGCGCTGGCATTTCTATGCCGGGCTGTTTGTCGCCCCCTTCATGATTCTGCTGGCGCTGACCGGGATCATTTACCTGTTCAAGCCCCAGCTCAATCCCTTGATGTATGACCACCTGCTCAATGTCACCCCCGGCCACCACCGCCTCAGTGCCGACGAGCAACTGCAGCGGGTGCGCCTCGATTATCCACAGGGCCGGATCAGCCAGTACCTGCCTGCGGTCAACCCCGAGCGCAGCGCCCAGTTCGTGGTCAGCAATGACGGGCGCCAGCTCAACGTGTTCATCAACCCGTACAGCGGTGAAGTGCTGGGCGAGCAGGATGCCAGGTTCAACCTGCAAGCCGTGGCCCGGGCGCTACACGGGGAGTTGATGATCGGCACTGTGGGTGACCGGCTGGTGGAACTCGCCGCCGGCTGGGGCGTGGTGCTGGTGGTTTCCGGCCTGTACCTGTGGTGGCCGCGCGGGCAATCGGCCGCCGGAATCTTATGGCCGCGCCTGAGCCGCCGCGGCCGCGTGTTGTGGCGCGACCTGCATGCTGTCACCGGTTTCTGGGGCGCAGCCCTGTTGTTGTTCATGCTGCTCAGCGGCATGACCTGGACCGGCTTGTGGGGCAAGCAATACGCCGACCTGTGGAACCGCTTCCCGGTGGCGATGTGGAATAACGTGCCGCAGTCAGATATCGAGGCCCGCAGCCTCAACACCCCTGCCCGCCAGACCGTACCCTGGGCGATGGAAAACACCCCGCTGCCGGTCTCCGGGGCCCACGCTGAACACATGGCCCATGCCGCCCGCGCAAGCGGCCCGGCGGCCCCCGGCATCAGCCTGCAACAGGTCGTTGAAACGGCCACTGCACGCAAGGTCGAACCCGGCTACAGCATCACCTTGCCCACCACCGCCACCGGCGTATTCACCATCGCCGTGTTCGCTGACGACCCGCGCAACGACGCCACCCTGCATATCGATCAATACACCGGCCAGGTGCTGGCCGATGTGCGCTGGGAGCAATACGGCAACGTCGCCCGCGCCACCGAAATGAGCGTGATGCTGCATGAAGGCAAGCTGTTCGGCACCTTCAACCAGATCGTGATTTTGCTGGTGTGCCTGATGATCCTGCTGAGTTCGGTCAGCGCTCTGGTGATCTGGTGGAAACGCCGTCCCCAGGGCCGTCTGGGGGTCCCGCCGCTGCGCCACGATTTGCCGACCTGGAAAACCGGGGTGCTGATTATCCTGGCACTGGCCATTGCCTTTCCGTTGGTGGGCGCTTCGCTGATCGCGGTGTGGCTGCTGGATCGCCTGCTGATGATTTTTCGCAAAACGCCACCACTTGAGCTGCGCTCATAAACAACATGAAGCATCCGAGATGCGCGATCTAGAGCCCTGGCTATACTGGCAAGCCAGTATCAAGCAGAAAGCTATTGTTACTGTATAACAAAAGCCTTTAAGCTCCATCACCCGCCGCCAGGAGGCAGCGGGGACACCTCTTGAAATAAGCGACTCACTGCCCCGATGAACAAGTACCTTTTTTCCAGCCTCTGTCTGCTGGCGATCAACAGCGCCCACGCGGATGACTCCGCCCCGTCCCTGATGCTGCCGGCCGCGAACATTACCGCGCCGCAAGTCGATGCCGAACACATCGACCTCAAGACTGCCACCAGCGCCGGCTCACGCCTGAACCTCAACAGCCTTGAAACCCCGGCCAGCGTCGAAAGCCTGAGCGGCGAACGGATTCGTGCCCGCGGCGACCGCAGTGTCCAGGACGCGGTGACTCGTACCACCGGTATCACCAACACGGCTACCCCGGGCAACGGCGGCTCGTCGTACTCGGCCCGGGGTTTTGTCGGCCAGGGCTCGGTGATGCAGTTGTATGACGGGATTCGCATGTACAGCGGCGCCGGCACCGTGACCTTCCCGGTGGACGACTGGTCGGTGGAGCGCATCGATGTGCTGCGCGGCCCGGCATCAGTGCTGTACGGCGAAGGCGCGACCGGCGCGGTGATCAACGTGATCCCGAAAAAACCGTTCAGCGGCGAAATCGAAAATCATCTGCGGGTTGGCTACGGCTCCTACGACAGCCAGCAGCAAGCCCTGGACAGCGGCGGCTCGCTGACCGATACCCTGAGCTACCGGTTGAACCTCAACCACATCCAAAGCAATGGCTGGATCGACCACGGTGACTCCGAAAGCACCTTTATCAGTGCCGCCCTGCGCTGGCAGGCCCGGGATGATCTGGCATTTACCCTGAGCCACGACTACGGCGACCAGGAGCCGCAGAACGACTTCGGCGTCCCCCTGATCAATGGCCGTTATCACAAGAGCCTGCGGGACAAGAACTACAACGTGCGCGACGCCAAGCTGCATTACAACGATCAGTGGACGCGCCTGAACAGCGAGTGGCAGATCAACGACGATCTGGTTGCCAGCAACGAACTGTATTACCTCAAGGCCCAGCGTCGCTGGCAAAACGCTGAAAACCATGCCTGGGACCAGGACCGACAAACCTTGATGCGCAGTGGCTACTACAGCATCAAGCACCAGCAGGAACAGGTCGGTGACCGTCAGACGTTCACCCTCGACCACGATCTGTTCGGCCTTGAAAGCAAAACCCTGGTGGGCGCGGACTACAACCGTATCCACTTCGACCTGCACAGCAATGCGCCTTACAAGGATGTAGTGACTGGCGGCACACCGATTGACATGAACCACCCGGATCGCGGCGAGTTCACAAGCAATTCGCCCTACCGCGACCAGTTCAAGACCACCACCCAGCAAGTGTCGCTGTTTGCCGAAAACCGCACGCAACTGAGCGAGCAGCTGTCGCTGGTCACTGGTGTGCGGCGCGACATCGTGCACCTAGACCGCGACGACTTGATCGAAGACACCCGCAGTGATCGCAGCCTCTCGGCCAACAGCTGGAAAGTCGGCCTGGTGTATGAACTGACGCCGGACATGTCGGTGTATGCGCAACAGGCCACCAGCGTCGATGGCGTAGCCGGGCTGATCAGCCTGTACCCCTCCGAGCAAGGCTTTGACATGGCCCGCGCCCGCCAGACCGAAGTCGGTTTCAAGCAAATGTTCTGGGACCAGCGCGGTGAGTGGACCCTGGCCGCGTATCACATCGTCAAAAAGGACTTGCTGACGCCTGATCCGAACAACCCGGGCAACTCGCTGCAAGTCGGTCAGCAATCATCCAACGGCCTTGAAGCCAGCCTCGATCTGCAACTGCCGGACCGCTGGCAGCTGCAGGCCAATGCCGCGTTCGTGCGGGCCGAATACGACAAGTTCGATGACGAAGGCGTGTCCCGCAAAGGCAACCGCCCCACCGACGTACCGCGACGCACCGCCAACCTGTGGTTGAGCAAAACCATTAGCGATGACCTGAATGCCGGGGCCGGGGTGCGTTATGTGGACTCGCGTTACGCCGACCTTGCCAACACCGTCGTACTGCCGAGTTACACCGTGGTGGACGCCACTGTCAGCTGGAAAGCGCTGCCAAAAACCACCCTGGGCCTGCGCCTGAATAATTTGTTCAACCGCCAGTACGCTGTAAGCCAATACAATGGCGGCCAGCAATGGATCATGGGCGAACCGCGCTCGTTCTTCGTCACGGCGGATTACACCTTTTAAAGCCCCAACCCCTGCAGGAGCGCGCTTGCTCGCGAGCCGTGAAAAAGCTCGCGAGCAACTCGCTCCTGCAGAGATCAGATCAACACCGGAATTTTATGACCCGCCTCACCCTCACTCAACTTGCCTGGACCCCGCTGGGCCACGGCCACTGTCATCACCAGTTCCAGCTGCGTGATGCCAATCTGCACGTGGCCGCAGGCGAGTTCGTGGGGCTGATCGGGCCCAACGGCAGCGGTAAAACCAGCCTGCTGCGTTGCGCTTATCGCTTCAGCAAACCCGAGTCGGGCCAGGTTCACCTCGGTGCGCACAACCTCTGGCAGCAATCGCCACGCTGGTGCGCCCAACGCGTCGCCGTGGTGTTGCAGGAATTTCCGGACGCCTTTGGCCTGACCGTCGATGAAGTGGTCGCCATGGGCCGTACCCCCCATAAAGGCCTGTTCGACGGCGATACCGAGGCCGACCGCGAGCTGGCGAAAAAAGCCCTCGAATCCGTTGGCCTGCAGGGCTTCGAAGACCACGCATTCGCCACCCTGTCCGGCGGTGAAAAACAGCGGGTGATTCTGGCCCGGGCCCTGGCCCAGCAACCCGAACTGCTGATCCTCGACGAGCCGACCAATCATCTCGATCCACGCTACCAGCTGGAGCTGCTGCAACTGGTCAAACGCCTGAACATCGGAACCCTGGCCAGCATCCACGACCTCAATCTGGCTGCGGCCTTTTGCGACCGGCTGTACGTGATCGACCACGGCAGGATCATCGCCAGCGGCACCCCGCGCGAGGTGCTGACCGTCGACCTGTTGCGCGACGTGTTTGGCGTCGACGCGCTGATCGACGACCATCCGCTGTCCGGCTACCCGCGCATTACCTGGATAACCCAAGCATGAAACTGATCCGCCTCGCACTCTGCCTGTGCGCATTGTCCGCTGCCCCATGGGCCCGGGCCGAAGCCAGCAAATACCCGCTGACCATTACCAGCTGCAACCGCGAGGTGACCTTCAACCAGGCACCCGAACACGCAGTCAGCCATGACATCAACATGACGCAAATGATGCTCGCCCTCGGCCTCAAGCCGCGTATGGTCGGCTACAGCGGCATCAGTGGCTGGAAAGCGGTGACGCCCGGGATGAAGGTGATTCTCGATGGCCTGCCGGAGCTGGCGAGCAAGTACCCCTCGGTGGAAACCCTGCTCAACGCCAACGTCGACTTCTTCTTTGCCGGCTGGGATTACGGCATGCGCGTCGGCGGCGACCTCACGCCGCAAACCCTGACCCCGCTGGGCATTAATGTGTACGAGCTGACCGAGTCCTGCGCCTTCGTAATGAAGCGCCCGCCCGCCAGCATGGAAGACACTTACAACGACCTGCGCAACCTGGGCAAAATTTTTGACGTGCAAGACCGCGCCAACACGCTGATCGCTCAGATGCAGGAAAAAGTCGCCACCGTGCAAAAGAACCTGCCCGGGGCAAAGCCACGGGTATTCCTGTACGACAGCGGTGAAGACCGTGCCATGACCTCGGGCAAGCTGGGCATTCCCCACGCACTGATCGAAGCCGCAGGCGGCAACGACATCCTCAGTGATATCGACGCCAGCTGGACCCGTATCAACTGGGAGACCGTGGTCGAGCGCAACCCTGAAGTGATCGTCATCGTCGATTACAGCGAAGTCAGCGCCGAACAAAAACAGCGCTTCCTCGAAACCAGCCCGGCCCTGCAATCGGTCGACGCGATTCGCAACAAACGCTTCATCGTCATCCCTTACGTGCAAGCCACCCCCGGCATCGACAACGTGCTGGCCATCGAAACCCTGGCCAAAGGTTTCCACCCCCAATGATGACTCGCCGCTACGCCCTGCTGCTGGCCTGTCTCGGCGCCCTGCTGCTGGTGTCGTGCGTGATTTCCCTGGGCTTCGGCCCGGCGCGGGTGCCGGTGGACGTGGTGTGGCACATATTGCTCAACAAACTGTTCGGTATCGGTGAGGTCAGCTGGAGCGCCGGGCAGGAACATATCGTGTGGCTGATCCGCGTGCCGCGCATGCTGCTCGGGGCGCTGGTGGGTGCCGGGCTGGCATTGATCGGCGCGGTGCTGCAAGCCGTGACCCGTAACCCGCTGGCTGACCCGCACCTGCTGGGCGTGACCAGCGGTGCCACACTGGGGGCGGTGATTGTGGTGCTGCACGTGGGCCAGATCGTCGGCCTGCTGACCTTGCCCATCGCGGCCTTTATCGGTGCGCTGCTGAGCATGGTTCTGGTGCTGGCCATCGCCAGCCGCCAGGGCCGCCTGGACAGTGACCGGTTGCTGCTGTGCGGGGTGGCCGTGTCGTTCGTGATGATGGCCATCGCCAATACCCTGCTGTTTCTGGGCGACCATCGCGCCAGCTCCGCCGTACTGTTCTGGATGCTCGGCGGGCTGGGGTTGGCGCGCTGGGAACTGCTACTGGTGCCCAGCACTGTGGTGCTGCTGGGGCTGGTACTACTGCTGGGCATGGCCCGCCCGCTCAACGCCTTGATGGCGGGCGAGCAAACCGCCGTCACCTTGGGCCTGAACGCACGCAATGTGCGGCTCAAGGTGTTTTTGATCGCCTCCCTGATGACCGGAGTGCTGGTGGCTATCAGCGGCTCGATCGGCTTTGTCGGGCTGATGATTCCGCACATTGCCCGGCGTCTGGTGGGGGCCGAGCACCGGCGTTTGCTGCCGGTGTCAGCACTGCTGGGCAGCGTGTTCCTGGTTTGGGTGGACGTTGCCGCGCGCACCCTGATCGCCCCTGAAGACCTGCCCATCGGCGTGGCCACGGCGGCGATTGGCGGCCTGTTCTTTATAGGGCTGATGCGCAAGCGCTAACCCCCCTTCCCGTAGCACCAACACGGCGCAGGCCGCGCACCAAAACCGCCTTCAGGCGCCGCACTGGTGCGCCGACACCTCAAAATTCGCCCTTGAGCCCCGTTCCAGAGCCTGCGCACCACTTCGGCACAGCCCTTGCTATAGACCTTCCCAGTGTCCCCGTCGACCCATTAGAAAAATCAGACATCTGGAGATCGCCCCATGAAGCGTCGCAGCTTGCTCAAAGCTTTCACCCTCACGGCATCCATTGCCGCCATGGGCATGACCTGGACGGTGCAAGCCGCCGAGACCATCAAGGTGGGGATTTTGCATTCGTTGTCCGGAACCATGGCGATTTCCGAAACGTCGCTCAAGGACATGGCGCTGATGACCATCGACGAGATCAACGCCAAAGGCGGCGTGAACGGCAAGCTGCTCGAAGCGGTGGTGGTCGACCCGGCGTCCAACTGGCCGCTGTTTGCAGAAAAGGGTCGCCAGTTGCTGACCCAGGACAAGGTCGCCGTGGTCTTCGGCTGCTGGACTTCGGTGTCGCGCAAATCGGTGTTACCGGTATTTGAAGAGCTCAACGGCCTGCTGTTTTACCCGGTGCAATACGAAGGCGAAGAGATGTCGCCCAACGTCTTCTACACCGGCGCCGCACCTAACCAGCAAGCCATTCCGGCGGTCGAGTATTTGATGAGCGAGGACGGCGGCAGCGCCAGGCGCTTCGTGTTGCTGGGCACCGACTACGTGTACCCGCGCACCACCAACAAGATCCTGCGGGCCTTCCTGCATTCCAAAGGTGTGGCCGACAAGGACATCGAAGAGGTCTACACCCCGTTTGGCCACAGCGATTACCAGACCATAGTGTCCAACATCAAAAAATTCTCCGCCGGGGGCAAGACGGCGGTGATCTCCACGGTCAACGGCGACTCCAACGTGCCGTTCTATAAAGAGCTGGCCAACCAGGGCCTGAAAGCCACCGACGTGCCGGTGATTGCATTCTCGGTGGGCGAAGAAGAACTGCGCGGCATCGACACCAAACCGCTGGTGGGCAACCTCGCGGCCTGGAACTACTTTGAGTCGGTGCACAACCCGGTGAACCAGAAGTTCGTCGCCGACTGGAAAGCCTACGCCAAAGCCCACAACCTGCCGGGTGCGGACAAGGCCGTGACCAACGACCCGATGGAAGCCACCTACGTCGGTATCCACATGTGGGCGCAGGCGGCAGAGCAAGCCAAGTCCACCGATGTCGATAAAGTCCGGGAAGCCATGGCCGGCCAGACATTCGCCGCGCCGTCGGGCTACACCCTGACCATGGACAAGACCAACCACCACCTGCACAAGCCGGTGATGATCGGCGAGATCGAAGATAACGGTCAGTTCAACGTGGTGTGGCAGACCAAGGAGCCGATCCGCGCCCAGCCCTGGAGCCCGTATATCCCGGGCAATGACAAAAAGCCGGATTACGCAGTGAAGAGCAACTAAAGCCAATAACACAACCTCTGCAGGAGCGAGCTTGCTCGCGAGCAAGCCCGCTCCTGCAGGAAAAAGGCCCTGTCTATGCCAACTGCCCTTTACCGTTTTATCTTCGCCTGCCTGCTGTTGCTGCCCCCGGGGGCATACGCCGACGATGCCGGCGACTTCGCAGCGGCCGACAATTCCCGCCAGGCCCAACTGCTGGAAAGCTGGGCGGCACAACCGACAGCTGAACGCGCAGCGCTGATCAACGACCTGCAACAAGGTCAGATCAGCGTCGACGGGCAAAGCAAAACCCTGCGCCTGAATAACCGTTTGCGCGGTTTGATTGAGACCGCCCAGGCCAGTCAGCAATTGCTCGCTCCAGATCCGAAACTGCGTCTGGCGGCCGCCCTGCAACTGCAAAAATCCGCTAAACCGGCACAACTGGCCTTCCTCGACCGGCAACTGGCCGGCGAAACCGACAGCACTGCACATAGCGCCCTGAGCCTGGCACTGGCCAACCTGCAACTGGTGGACCCCGACCCGGCAGTGCGTCTGGCAGCCGTGCGCCTGCTGGGTGAAACCGGCGAACCCCTGGCCCGCACCCGCCTCGAAACCCTGCTGCAGGACGGGGTCGAAACCGACGCCAAGGTACGCATCGCTGCCGAAACCGGCCTGGCCCAGGTCAAACGCAAACTGCTGATCGGTGACTTGCTGGGCCAGGCCTTCAGCGGCTTGTCCCTGGGCTCGATTCTGTTGCTGGCAGCCCTGGGGCTGGCCATCACCTTCGGCCTGCTCGGGGTGATCAACATGGCCCATGGCGAGATGCTGATGCTCGGCGCCTACTCGACCTACTGCGTGCAGTTGCTGTTTCAGCGCTTCGCCCCCGGCGCCATCGAGTTCTACCCGCTGCTGGCGCTGCCCGTGGCGTTCTTTGTCACGGCCTGCGTGGGCATGCTTGTGGAGCGCACCATCATTCGCCACCTCTATGGCCGGCCACTGGAAACCCTGCTCGCCACCTGGGGCATCAGCCTGATCCTGATTCAATTGGTGCGGGTGCTGTTCGGCGCGCAAAACGTCGAAGTGGCCAACCCGGCCTGGCTCTCGGGCGGGCTGCAAGTGCTGCCCAACCTGGTGCTGCCGTACAACCGCCTGGTGATTATCGTCTTCGCCCTGGCCGTGGTGTTGCTGACCTGGTTGCTGCTGAACAAAACCCGGCTGGGCCTGAACGTGCGTGCGGTCACCCAGAACCGCAACATGGCGGCTTGCTGCGGCGTACCCACCGGCAGGGTCGACATGCTCGCCTTTGGCCTCGGCTCGGGGATTGCCGGGCTCGGCGGGGTGGCCTTGAGTCAGGTTGGCAACGTCGGCCCTGACCTGGGCCAGGGCTACATCATCGACTCGTTCCTGGTGGTGGTGCTGGGCGGTGTCGGCCAACTGGCGGGCACGGTGTACGCGGCCTTCGGCCTGGGCATCGCAAACAAGATTCTTGAACCGCAGATCGGCGCCGTGCTGGGCAAAATCCTGATCCTGGGGCTGATCATTCTGTTTATCCAGAAGCGTCCGCAAGGTCTCTTCGCGCTCAAAGGACGGGTGATCGACTGATGAATCAGCCTCTGCTGCTTACTGCCACGCAAAAGGCCGGGCCGGCCGTGACCGCCACTGTCGGCGGCCTGGTATTACTGGTGCTGCTGGCCCTGCCGCTGCTGTCGCTGCTGCCTGCCGACAGCCCGTTCCAGGTCTCGGCCTATACCCTGACGCTGACGGGCAAGATCCTCTGTTACGCCATCGTTGCCCTGGCGCTGGATCTGGTCTGGGGCTACGCAGGCCTGCTGTCGCTGGGCCACGGCCTGTTCTTCGCCCTGGGCGGTTACGCCATGGGCATGTACCTGATGCGCCAGGCTTCGGGCGATGAGTTACCGGCCTTTATGACCTTTCTGTCCTGGACCGAATTGCCCTGGTACTGGACCGGCACCGAGCATTTCTGGTGGGCCATGTGCCTGGTGGTGCTGGCCCCCGGTTTGCTGGCGCTGGTGTTCGGCTTTTTTGCCTTCCGTTCGCGGATCAAGGGCGTGTATTTCTCGATCATGACCCAGGCCCTGACCTTCGCCGGGATGCTGCTGTTTTTCCGCAACGAGACCGGTTTTGGCGGCAACAACGGCTTCACCAACTTCCGCAGCATTCTGGGGTTTGGCATCACCGAGCCCGGCACCCGCGCGGCACTGTTCTTCGCCACCGTGATGTTGCTGGTGGCCAGCCTGTTTCTCGGCTGGCGCCTGGCGCGCAGTAAATTCGGGCGGGTGCTGACCGCATTGCGCGATGCCGAAAACCGCCTGATGTTTTGCGGCTACGACCCCCGCGGTTTCAAGCTGTTCGTCTGGGTACTCAGTGCTGTTTTATGCGGCCTGGCCGGGGCGTTGTATGTACCGCAAGTGGGCATTATCAACCCCGGGGAAATGTCGCCCACCAACTCCATAGAAGCTGCCGTGTGGGTAGCCCTCGGCGGGCGTGGCACCCTGATCGGCCCGTTGCTGGGCGCGGGTGTGGTCAACGGCATGAAGAGCTGGTTCACCGTAGCCTTCCCCGAGTACTGGCTGTTCTTCCTCGGCGCGCTGTTTATCGTCGTGACCCTGTACCTGCCCAAAGGCGTGATCGGCCTGCTGAAGAAAAGGGGCGAACAATGAGAATCACTGCAACGGCGGAATTTATGCTCGAACCCGCATTCGATCCAAACAAGGATGCCGGCAGCAGCCGCGACGCCATAGGTCTGGGCCAGGCTGCGGGAACCGGCCTCAATACCCGCCACGGCACCATCCTGACGCTGGAAGACATCAGCGTCAGCTTTGACGGTTTCAAGGCCCTGAACAACCTCAACCTGTACATAGGCGTCGGCGAGTTGCGCTGCATCATCGGCCCCAATGGCGCAGGCAAGACCACCATGATGGACGTGATCACCGGCAAGATCCGCCCCAGCGAAGGTCAGGCCTGGTTCGGTGAAACCCTGGACCTGCAGCAGATGAGCGAAGTACAGATCGCCCAGTCCGGGATTGGCCGCAAGTTCCAGAAACCCACGGTGTTTGAAGCCCTGAGCGTGTTCGAAAACCTGGAGCTGGCGCAAAAAACCGACAAGTCGGTGTGGGCCAGCCTGCGCGCCAGACTCACGGGTGAGCAGAGGGACCGCATCGCCGAAGTACTGGAGACCATTCGCCTGAGCACCTCGGCCCGGCGCCCGGCGGGGTTGCTGTCCCATGGCCAGAAACAGTTTCTGGAGATCGGCATGCTGCTGGTGCAAGACCCGCAACTGTTACTGCTGGATGAACCAGTGGCGGGCATGACCGATGCCGAAACCGAATTCACCGCCGAGCTGTTCAAAAGCCTGGCCGGCAAACACTCGCTGATGGTGGTGGAACACGACATGGGGTTTGTCGGTTCGATTGCCGACCACGTCACCGTGTTGCATCAGGGCAGCGTTCTGGCGCAAGGCTCGCTGGCACAGGTGCAGGCGGATGAACGGGTGATCGAGGTCTATCTGGGCCGCTAACGCCCCGCTGCAATCGCTGGCAAGCCAGCTCCCACAGGGTATTAGGGGATTCACGATGCTACGAATACAAAATCTGCATCAGTTCTACGGTGGCAGCCACATTCTTCGCGGCCTGTCGTTTGAGGTCAAAGTCGGCGAAGTCACTTGCCTGCTGGGCCGTAACGGCGTGGGCAAGACCACATTGCTCAAGTGCCTGATGGGTTTGCTGGCCGTCAGGGAAGGCAGCGTGACCTGGGAGGACAAGCCCATTACCACGCTCAAGCCCCACCAGCGGGTTCACGCCGGGATCGCTTATGTGCCCCAGGGCCGGGAGATCTTCGGGCGCCTGACGGTGGAGGAAAACCTGTTGATGGGCCTGTCCCGCTTCCCCGGTTCCCAGGCCCGGGAAGTGCCCGAATTTATCTATGAACTGTTCCCGGTGTTGCTGCAAATGAAGCATCGGCGCGGCGGCGATTTGTCCGGCGGCCAGCAGCAACAACTGGCGATCGGCCGCGCGCTTGCCAGCCGCCCGCGTCTGCTGATCCTCGATGAGCCGACCGAAGGGATTCAACCATCGGTGATCAAGGAGATCGGCGCGGTGATCAAGATGCTCGCTGCCCGGGGCGATATGGCCATCCTGCTGGTGGAGCAGTTCTACGACTTTGCCGAAGAACTGGCGGACCAGTATCTGGTGATGTCCAGAGGCGAAATCGTGCAACAGGGCCGTGGTGAAAATATGCAAACAGAGGGTGTGCGTGGACTGGTGACGATTTAGTCTGTAACTCTTTTTGATGAAAAAGCCGACCTATGAACCTGCCTGCCAACCCCGCATTGTTCACCCCCAGCTGGCACGCCGAGCTGGAGCTGGGCTATGGCCGTTTTGGCGACAGTACGCGCCCTACCCAGCGCCGCCATGTCGGTCCGTTGCGGGTGCAGAAGCACCTGTATGCCGAAGGCCCCGAGGTGTGCCAGCACATCATTGTTCACCCACCCGGCGGCATTGCCGGCGGCGACCGGTTGAACATCTGCGCCAGTGTCGGCCCGGATGCCTGGGCGCAACTCACCAGCCCCGGTGCCGCCAAGTGGTATCGCGCGGCCGGCCCGGCGTACCAGAGCCTGACCCTGAACGTGGCCGCCGGTGCGACCCTGGAATGGCTGCCGCAAGAAACCATAGTGTTCAGCGACGCCCGGGCCGAACTGACGACGCGCATTGAGCTTGAAGGCGACGGGCGCCTGTTTTACTGGGACATGGTGGCGCTGGGACGACTGGCCAGTGGTGAGCGTTTTGAGCACGGGCATTTTCAATCACAGCTGGATATTCGCCGTGACGGCCAGTTGCTCTGGCATGAGCGCCAGCGGGTTATCGGCGGCGACGGCTTGCTGGATTCGCCAATCGGACTGGACGGCAACCCGGTGTTCGCGACATTGCTGGTGACCGGGGAAATCAGTGCCGAGCTGCTGCAAACCTGTCGCGACCTGCCCAACCCGGTACGCGGTGACCTGACCCAGCTGCCGGGGTTAGTGGTCGCACGCTGCCTGGCGGTAGAAGCCTTGCAGGCCCGCGCCTGGCTGATCGAGCTGTGGCGCCTGCTGCGCCCGGCATTGTTGGGCCGTGAGGCACTGGCCCCGAGGATCTGGAGTACCTGAGAACCGTCGCGATTTTTTGAGGACCTCTGTGGGAGCTGGCTTGCCAGCTCCCACAGAGGTCCTCGACCCATAATCCTTAATTTAACAACGGACCCACCATGGACCTGACCTCACGCGAAAAAGACAAGATGCTGATCTTTACCGCCGGACTGCTGGCCGAGCGACGGCTGGCACGCGGGGTGATGCTTAACTACCCGGAAACCATCGCCTATATATCCGCCGCCCTGCTCGAAGGCGCCCGCGACGGCCGTACCGTCGCCGAGCTGATGCACTACGGCACCACCCTGCTGACCCGCGAACAAGTGATGCAAGGCATTCCGGAGATGATCCCCGACATCCAGATCGAAGCCACTTTCCCGGATGGCACCAAGCTGGTCACCGTCCACCAACCCATCGCCTGAGGCTGCTGCATGTCTTACCTAATTCGTGATGCCGTCGCGGCTGACCTGCCAGCGATTCTCGATATCTACAACGATGCGGTGCTCAACACCCTAGCAATCTGGAACGAGCAAACCGTCGACCTGGCCAATCGTCAGCAATGGCTCGCTGCCCGCCAGGCCCAGGGCTATCCGGTGCTGGTGATAGTCGATGAGCGCAATCTGACTCTGGGTTACGCCTCGTTTGGCGACTGGCGCCCCTTTGAAGGGTTCCGCCATACCGTCGAACATTCGGTGTACGTGCATCCCGAACAACGGGGCAAACGCCTCGGACCGCAATTGCTGGCAGCGCTGATTGAACGTGCCAGAGCGTGCGGCAAGCACGTGATGGTGGCGGCCATCGAGAGCGGCAATGCGGCCTCGATCCATGTGCATAAACAGCTGGGTTTTGTCACCGGCGGGCGCATGCCCCAAGTCGGGATCAAGTTTGGCCGCTGGCTGGACCTGACCTTTATGCAACTGATGCTCAACCCCGGCGCGCTGCCGCCACAGGAGTGCGGCAAATGAATAATGAACAAGTGCTGCAGCTAACCGCCCGCAGCTTTGCCGAATATCGCGACGGGCTGATTACCTTGCTGCTGGATGCTGTGCGCTACGGCGCGTCCGTGGGATTCATGGACGATCTGGACCTGCCCCAGGCCAGCCACTATTTCAACGAAGTACAGGCCCAGCTGGAGCAAGGCACTCTGCTCCTGTGGGTGTTGATTGAAGACGGCCGGGTACTGGCCAGCGTGCAACTTGCCCTGTGCCAGAAGCGCAACGGGCTCAACCGTGCCGAGGTCCAGAAACTGCTGGTGCTCAACGAAGCCCGGCGCCGTGGTCTGGGCCAGATAATGATCCACGCCCTGGAGCAAGGGGCGCGGGCACAAAAGCGCGGCTTGCTGCACCTGGACACCGAGGCCGGCTCGCCCGCAGAAAACTTCTACAGTGCCCTGGGTTACACCCGGGTCGGCGAGCTACCCAACTATTGCCGCAGCCCCGACGGTCACTACAGCCCTACGGCCATCTACTACAAAACCTTGAGTGAGCCGCAATGATTCCCGGCCAATACCGCATTGCAGCCGGTGACATCGAGCTGAATGTCGGCCGTCGGACCCTGAGCCTCAGCGTGTCCAATCGTGGCGACCGCCCGATCCAGGTGGGTTCGCACTATCACTTTTTCGAAACCAACGATGCCCTGATGTTTAACCGTGCTGACAGCCGTGGCATGCGCCTGAATATCCCGGCGGGCACCGCCGTGCGTTTCGAGCCGGGGCAGACCCGCGAAGTGGAACTGGTGGAACTGGCCGGGCTGCGCCGGGTGTTCGGCTTTGCCGGCCGGGTCATGGGCAATCTGGATTAACCCCAATCCCCTAATCCCCTGTAGGAGCGAGCTTGCTCGCGAGCTTTTTCTCAAGAGCGCTCAAGGGCTCGCGAGCAAGCTCGCTCCTACAGGGATTGGGGGATGGTTTATATATTTAGGAACTCACTATGAAAATTTCCCGCCAGGCCTACGCCGACATGTTCGGCCCTACCGTTGGCGACAAGATCCGCTTGGCCGACACCGAGCTGTGGATCGAGGTCGAGCAGGACTTCACCATCTACGGCGAAGAAGTGAAGTTCGGCGGCGGCAAGGTGATCCGCGACGGCATGGGCCAAAGCCAGTTGCTCGCCAGCGAGGTGGTGGACACGCTGATTACCAACGCCCTGATCATCGATCACTGGGGCATCGTCAAAGCCGACGTGGGCCTGAAAAACGGCCGGATCCACGCCATCGGCAAAGCCGGCAACCCGGATATCCAGCCCGGCGTGACCATCGCCATCGGCGCAAGTACTGAAGTGATCGCCGGCGAAGGCATGATCCTCACGGCTGGCGGTATCGACACCCATATCCACTTCATCTGCCCACAACAGATCGAAGAGGCATTGAACAGCGGGGTCACCACCATGATCGGCGGTGGCACCGGCCCGGCCACCGGGACCAATGCCACCACCTGCACCTCGGGGCCGTGGCATATGGCGCGCATGCTGCAGGCCGCCGATGCATTCCCGATGAACATGGGCTTTACCGGCAAGGGCAACGCCAGCCTGCCGCAACCGCTGATCGAGCAGGTCGAAGCCGGGGCCATCGGTCTCAAGCTGCACGAGGACTGGGGCACTACGCCCGCGGCCATCGACAACTGCCTGAACGTGGCCGATCTGTATGACGTGCAAGTGGCAATTCACAGCGACACGCTGAACGAGTCGGGCTTTGTCGAAACCACCCTGGCCGCATTCAAGGGCCGCACCATCCACACCTATCACACCGAAGGCGCGGGTGGCGGCCATGCCCCGGATATCATCAAGGCCTGCGGCCTGAGCAATGTATTGCCCAGCTCGACCAATCCGACCCGGCCGTTTACCCGCAATACCATCGACGAGCACCTCGACATGCTGATGGTCTGCCATCACCTCGACCCGAGCATCGCCGAGGATGTGGCCTTCGCTGAAAGCCGTATCCGTCGTGAAACCATCGCCGCCGAGGACATCCTGCACGACCTCGGCGCGTTTTCGATGATCAGCTCCGACAGCCAGGCCATGGGCCGGGTCGGCGAGGTCATCACCCGTACCTGGCAAACCGCCGACAAGATGAAGAAACAGCGCGGCCCGCTGCCCGAAGACGCACCGGGCAATGACAATTTTCGCGCCAAACGCTACATCGCCAAATACACCATCAACCCGGCGATCACCCACGGTGTCAGCCATGAAGTGGGCTCGATCGAGGTGGGCAAGTGGGCCGACCTGGTGCTCTGGCGACCGGCGTTCTTCGGGGTCAAGCCGACCCTGATTCTCAAGGGCGGGGCGATTGCCTCGAGCCTGATGGGTGATCCGAATGCGTCGATCCCTACCCCGCAGCCGGTGCACTACCGCCCGATGTTTGCCAGCTACGGCGGCTCGCGGCATGCCACCTGCCTGACCTTTATCAGCCAGGCGGCGGCGGATGCCGGGGTACCCGCGGCACTGGGGCTGAAGAAGCAAATCGCGGTGGTCAAAGGCTGTCGCGAAGTGCAGAAAACCGACCTGATTCACAACGGTTACCTGCCCGAAATCGAAGTCGATCCGCAGACCTATCAAGTCAAGGCCGACGGGGTGCTGCTGTGGTGCGAACCCGCTGATGTATTGCCGATGGCACAGCGCTATTTTCTGTTTTGAGGACTGCGGGCAGTTCCCCTGGCTGGCAGGGGACTGTACCGGCAAGCGGTTGTATAGAAAGCTGTCGTTAGGGGCTAAGATGCGACACCTTAATTACTATCGCTCTTGCAGCAGGGTCTGGCTATGCGCCTATCTGAATTCATCGTGCACAACGCTGATCGTATCGTCGATGAATGGGAGCAGTTCGCCGAAACCATCACCCCGGCTGCCGAATCAATGGACAGCGTGGCCCTGCGCGATCATGCCAAGGCCATTCTGCTGGCCGCTGCGCGGGACATGAACACCGCGCAAACCGCCAGCGAACAACAGGCCAAGGCCGAGGGCGAAGGGCCGGAAAAAACCCCGAGCCTGGACGTTGCCGCCGCCAGCCATGGCGAACTGCGCCATACCGTGGGCTTTGATCTGGTGCAGATGACCTCCGAGTTCCGGCACTTGCGCGCCTGCGTGATCCGCTTGTGGGTCGCCAGCCTCGAAACTCTGGAGCTGAGCTACTTGCAGGACATGATCCGGTTCAATGAGGCCATTGATGAGGCGCTGGCCGAATCCACCGAGGCCTACGCCGAGCAGGTCAACCGCTCGCGGGATATCTTCCTGGCGATTCTGGGCCATGACCTGCGCGCGCCGTTGCAAGCGGTGAGCATGTCCACCGAAATGCTGGAACGCAAAATTACCCTGGATGCCAACGCCCTGAATTACGTCAAGGCGATCAAGACCGGGGCGCGCCACATGCAGGCGATGGTCAGTGATCTGCTGGAGTTTGTGCGCAGCCGCCTGGGTACGCAGTTGCCTGTGGAACCCTGCGCCATGAACCTGGCCCAGGCTTGTCAGACCGCACTGGACCAGGCCGGCGCCGGACACCCCAAGTGTGAGCAGAGCTTGCAAGTTAACGGCAATGTTGAAGGCCACTGGGACCCTCGACGCCTCGACCAGCTGCTGCAGAACCTGATCGGCAATGCGTTGCAGCATGGCGCCAGCGAAGGCGCGGTGACCCTGATCCTGAACGGAACTGACGACCACGTGACCCTGCGGGTGCACAACAACGGCACCCCGATTGCAGAGGAGGCGCTGGCCACCCTGTTCGACCCGTTGGTACGCAGCCCGAGCGAAGACATTGGCCACCCGGGCGCGTCCACCAGCCTTGGCCTGGGCTTGTTCATCGTCAAGGAAGTGGTAGACGCGCACCATGGCAGCATCGAAGTGTCCTCGACCGAAGCCGAGGGCACGACGTTTACCGTGGTGTTGCCCAAACAGATCTGACAAATAAAAAACCCGTAGGAGCGAGCTTGCCTCGCGAGCTGTATCTGGCGTGCTGCACGCTACTGTGAACAGCTATCTGAAAAGCTCGCGAGGCTAGCTCGCTCCTACAGTACGGTCGCGGCTACAGGTCGCCGACAAAGCGGCCCAGTTGCTGCTTGAGCCGCTGGTTCTCGGCCCGCAATTGCTGCACTTCCTCGATCAGGTCCAGCGCCAGGGCGACGCCTTCCCACTCCATCTCCAGGTCGTGGTGCAGCTTGGTCGCACGCTGTGCGATGGCCAGTTCGTAGTCTTCAAAACGCCACACGTCCGGCGTGCGGCCCTGAGGTTCGATAATTCCGTGTTCGACAATCTCTATCACGTAAGTGGCCGGGATGCCGGCCTCTTCGCAGAACCTTTCCATGTCCAGCTGAACGATCAGGGTGCTGCTCATGATCAGTTACTCCATTGGGCTCTCGGATCGAATGCCGATTTGTCGGCCAGGTCTTGCCACAGGGCTTTTGTGGCCTCGTCGCTCTGTTTCGGCATGACCACTTTCAATTGGGCATACAAATCACCACGCTCGCCTTGCTTGTTCGCCAGGCCATGGCCTTTGATGCGCAAGCGTTGACCGCTCTGGCTGTCCGGACGGATGGTCAGGTTGATTTTGCTGGTCAGGGTCGGCACGGCCACTTTGGCCCCCAGAGCAGCTTCCCACGGCGCCACTGGCACCGTGATCACCAGATCATGACCTTCAACATCGAACTTCGGATGCGGAGCAAAGCGGATGATCAGGTATAGATCGCCATTGGCACCGCCACCCACGCCCGGACCGCCCTGCCCTTTAAGGCGGATGCGCTCACCGTCGGTGACACCGGCCGGGATTTTCACGTTAAGCGTCTTGTTGGCGCCGCCAATCTGGAAGCTGATCTGCTTCGATTCGCCGGACAGGGTTTCTTCAAGGAAAATCGGCAGTTCCATTTCTACATCCTGTCCACGACGTCCCGCACTGCGGCCGCTCTGGCCGCCGAAGCCATTACCGCGCGAACCGAAGATCGAGCTGAAAAAGTCTGAAAAATCGCCCTGATCCTCGAAACCACCGCTCGAGTGCCCTTGCCAGCCCGGCGGCCCCTGGAATGGCTGCCCATGTTGACCGTACTTGCGCATTTCATCGTATTCGGCGCGCTTGTCGGCACTTTTCAGGGCTTCATACGCTTCGTTGACGTCCTTGAATTTCTCCTCGGCGTCCTTTTCCTTGCTCACATCCGGGTGATACTTGCGCGCGAGCTTGCGATAAGCGGTCTTGATCGCCTTATCGTCAGCCGTGGGCTCGACACCCAGGATTTTGTAATAGTCTTTGAAGTCCATGTAAGGATCACCATCCGTTATCAATATCGCGCAGCTCGAAGCCACCCAGAATGCTCTGGTTAACCGGCCCGGGGGTTGACCGATCTCAATCCTGTGACTGACCAGCGCTGCAAAAGTTTATCGGCAGCCTTAAGACCGCCAAACCAATGTCTGGAAGTTTGGGGGTGAAGGATAGTCTTTCAAGGGGATTAAAACCTGCGATTTAAAGAATCGTCGCGCTTCGATTCTGCGAGCGTCTGGCATACACTGCGCGGCCGTTTTTTAACCGGAACTCGAAAGACATGAAAAGCGCCACTCCAGCACGTGCCTGCGGCATCGACTTTGGCACGTCCAACTCCACCGTCGGCTGGCTGCGCCCAGGCGTGGAAACCCTCATCGCGCTGGAGGACGACAAGATCACCCTGCCCTCCGTAGTGTTCTTCAACATTGAAGAGCGCCGCCCGGTGTATGGCCGTCTGGCGCTGCATGAGTATCTGGAAGGCTACGAAGGCCGCCTGATGCGCTCGCTCAAGAGCCTGCTGGGTTCCAAGCTGATCAAGCACGACACCAGCGTTTTGGGCACGGCCATGCCGTTCAAGGACCTGTTGGGGCTGTTTATCGCCCAGCTTAAAAAGCGCGCCGAAGCGACCGCGGGCCGTGAATTTGAAGAAGTGGTGCTGGGCCGCCCGGTGTATTTCGTCGATGACGATCCGCTGGCCGACCAGGAAGCCGAGAACACCCTGACCGACGTGGCCCGCGCCATCGGCTTCAAGGAAGTCTCGTTCCAGTACGAGCCCATTGCCGCAGCGTTCGACTATGAGTCGACCATCCAGCGCGAAGAGCTGGTGCTGATTGTCGATATCGGCGGTGGTACCTCCGACTTCTCGCTGGTGCGCCTGTCCCCTGAGCGCCGTGGCATGGACCACCGCCAGGACGACATCCTGGCCACGGGCGGCGTGCATGTGGGCGGTACCGACTTCGACAAGCAACTGAGCCTGCAAGGGGTCATGCCGCTGTTCGGCTACGGTAGCCGGATGAAAAGCGGGGCCTACATGCCCACCAGTCATCACATGAACCTGGCGACCTGGCACACCATCAACTCGGTGTATGCACAGAAAACCCAGATCGCGCTGAACAGCATGCGCTACGACATCGTCGATACCGGCGGGATTGACCGTTTGTTCAAGTTGATCGAACAGCGCGCCGGTCACTGGCTGGCGATGGAAATCGAAGAAACCAAAATCGAACTGACCCACGCCCAGAGCCGCCATGTGCCGCTAGACCGGGTAGAACCGGGGCTAAGTGTCGAACTGAGCCGGGCGCTGTTTGAAGCCTCCATCGACAACCAGCTGGAGCGCATCCGCAACAGCGTGACTGACTTGCTCAGCAGTGCGGGCGTGGGTGTCGAGCAGGTGGATACGGTGTTCTTCACCGGCGGCTCGAGCGGTATTCCGGCGCTGCGCCAGAGCGTCGCGGCCATGCTGCCCAACGCCCATCACGTCGAAGGCAACATCTTCGGCAGCATCGGCAGCGGTTTGGCGATTGAAGCCAAAAAGCGTTACGGCTAAAACCATACCCTAGTCGCTGCCGCAGCCTGCGGCAGCGACTAGGGATTGCGGGTTAGACCAGCTCCATCTGCTTGAGCTCACTCTTCAGATACGCATAGTAAATCGGCCCGGCCACCACCCCCGGCAGGCCGAAGGCTGCCTCGAATACCAGCATCGCCAGCAGTAGCTCCCAGGATTTGGCACTGATCTGGCCGCCAACGATCTTGGCATTGAGGAAGTATTCCAGCTTGTGGATAACGATCAGATAGCCCAGAGCCCCTACCGCGACCCAGATCGACAGGGACAAGCCGACGATGGTGATCAGGGTGTTGGAGATCAGGTTACCTATCACTGGCAGCAGCCCCAGCAGGAAGGTCAGCACAATCAGGGTTTTGGTCAGCGGCAAATGCACGCCGAACAGCGGCAGGATCACCGCCAGAAACACCCCGGTGAACACGGTATTGAGCAGCGCGATTTTGATCTGCGCAAACACGATGTTGCGAAACGCCTGCACCAGCAGGTGCAAACGGTCGAACAGCGCGGCTGACAGGGGCTTGCGACGGCTGACATCCGGGATGCGCTGCAACGCGATGATGGCGCCCAGCACCATGCCAATCAGCAACGTCACGAACATGTGCGCGGCGTCTTTGCCCACCAGTTGCAGATCGCTGAGGTGTTTGTTGCCCCATTCGCCGATCGCCACCCGGAACTCGGCCGCGCTGGCCGGCAGATAGCTGTCCAGAAACGGCGGCAATTGACCCCGCGCCCGGTCGACCACGACCATGAATTTATTCAGCGATGCCCCAGGGTTTTCTGCTTCGTGCAGCAAGAAGCTGATGGCGCCGGCAAAAATCAACGCCAGTACGCTGACCACCAGAGTGCCCAGCAATGCCACCGCCAGCCAGCGCGCCCGGCGCCCGGCGATCAGCCGCTGCAGTTGTGGCGTGAGCATGTTGACCAGTTCGTAAACCAGCAACCCGGCCAGCAGGCTGGGCAACAGGCGCAACGGAAAAACCAGCAACAAGCCGCCAGCGATGATGAGGTAACTGGCGAACAAAATGTGACGCTGAGAAAACGATGGCATACAGCCTCAAAACAAGCAGCGCGAAAGGACAGGCAGTCTGCCAGCCTTCAGCGGGCAGCACTAGAAGTTGTGACGTTGCCCTGCTACCTGCAGGCGCGGCTTGCCCGCGATTGCAGCGGATCTGCAGGCGTCGCGAGCAAGCCCGTTGCTGCCGGGGGCTTTATTTCTTCTTCAGGCAGTCGCTCATAAAAGCTTTGCGTGCATCGCCTTTGAGGGCCTGGGTGCCGGCAGTGGCGTTACAGGTTTTCATTTTTTCCTGCTGAGTCGCAGGGGCCGCCGGGGCGGCTTTAAGGCAAGTGCTCATAAACGCTTTGCGCTCATCGCCCTTGAGGGCCTTGGCACTCGCATCGGCATTGCAGGTGGTCATTTTGTTTTGCTGGGCCGTGGCCGCAAAACCCTGGGAGCACAGCAACAAGCCCATCATCAGCAGAGGAATACGCAGCTTCGTCATGGAGTTTTCTCCTTATGGCCGCACCGAGTGGCAGCGGACTGCTCTGGAGTGTAGACAAACTCTGTTACATCACGCCCCGGGCCTGACGCCGATATTGCTCCGGCGTGCAGCCGGCCTGACGGGCGAACATGGCGATAAACGCCGATGAGGTGCTGTAGCCCAGATCAAAACCCACGTCCTGCACGCTGCGCGCAGACTCCAGCGCTTCAATCGCCGCCAGAAACCGCAGGCGTTGCCGCCACTCGCCGAAGCTCATGCCCAGTTCCCGGACAAACAGTCGCGCCAGGGTCCGCTCGCTGACATGCACCTGAGCGGCCCACTGCCCAAGCGGCCGATTGTCGCCGGGCTGGCTCTGCAGGGCCTCAAGGACCACCTGCAGGCCGGGATGACGGGCGTAAGGCAAATAGCACTGATGCACAGGTGCCTGGCGCAACTGATCGACCAGAACCTGGGCCAGTCTCTTGTCGGACTCGCTTTGGGGAATGTTGATGTCGCGCCGGGCAAAGTCGCTGAGGATGGCTTTGAGAATGTCGCTGATGGCCAGCGTCACCGGAGTCTTGGGCAGGTGCCGGCAATGGACGACATCCAGGTAGACCGAACGATAGACAATCGCCTGCGGGTTATAGGCGCTGTGCTCGGTATGGGGCGGGACCCAGACCGCGTACTGCGGCGGTGACATGAAGCGCTGGCCGTTGACCTCGTAGCGCATCACCCCGTGGGCCACATAGTCCAGCGAGCCCCAGGCATGGACATGGGGCGCAGCATGGCTGTCGGCATCAAATTCGGCATAACGGAAGTACACCGGGGCCGGCAAGCCGTCGAATTCGGGAACGTTGATCAGATTCTTGCGCATGCTGTCTGGATTCAGGGGGAGATTGGCCGGATCGAAGTATAGGCTTGCAGACAGACAGGCGGATAATCGCTGCTCATTAACCCTGTGGTTGTTCCTGATGCAATACGCTTACCCGCTACTGGCCATTTTTATCTGGGCCGGCAATACCGTAATCAACAAACTCGCGGTCGGCGCCATCTTCCCGTCCGAGATCGGCTTCTATCGCTGGCTGCTGGCCGGCCTGCTGTTCACCCCGTTCATGCTCAAACCGGTGATCGCCAACTGGTCGGTGATCCGCCCCAATCTGGGCAAGATCTTTGTCCTCGGCGTGCTGGGCATGGCGATTTATCAAAGCCTGGCCTACTACGCCGCAGCCCGGACTTCGGCCACCAACATGGGGATCATCCTGTCGTTGATGCCATTGATGGTGCTGGCCATGTCGATCATCAGCCTGGGGCAGCGTCTTACCGCCGGAGCCCTGGTCGGCGCGATCCTATCCTTTGTCGGCGTGCTGGTGGTGGTATCGAGCGGCAGTTTCAGTGCCCTGCTTGACCACGGCCTCAACCTGGGCGACGCGATGATGCTGATTGCCACCCTGGCCTATGCGATCTACAGCACCTTGCTGAAAAAATGGCAGTTGCGCCTGCCGCCCCTGCAGATGCTGTACATGCAGATCCTGGTGGCGATTGTGGTGTTGCTGCCGTTGTACCTGATGTCACCCAAGACCGGCCTCACGGTGCACAACATCGGGCTGGTGCTGTATGCCTGTATTCTGGCCTCCATGCTGGCACCTTTGGCCTGGATGAAAGCCGTCACCGTGCTGGGCCCGAGCCGCACCACGCTGTTCTTCAACCTGTTGCCGCTGATCACGGCGCTGATTGCCGCGGTGGTGCTCAAAGAGCAACTGCATGCTTACCACCTGATTGGTGGCGCACTGACCCTGGCCGGGGTAATCCTCTCGGAACGCTGGACCACGCCCCTGAGAAAGACACCAAAAATCGGATAAAACTTTCTCCTCGCGCTGAACTCACAACTTGTGAACCGATCTTGCCAGCAGAGCAAGGCGGCAACCTGATGAGTAAGGAGATTGAAATGAGCGACATGCAATTAACCGATAAAAAGACCCTGCGCGAACGTGCCCGCAAGAACGTCGAAGAAGGTGCTGTCACTGAAGGCTACAGCGCCAACCGCGAAGAGATCCTTCGCCTGCTCAACGAATCCCTGGCCACCGAGTGGGTGTGCGTGCTGCGCTACAAGCGCCACTACTTCATGGCTACCGGGATCAAGGCCCACGTGGCCGCGCAAGAGTTCCTGGAGCACGCCACCCAGGAGATGGAGCACGCCGACAAACTGGCCGAGCGCATTGTGCAACTGGGTGGCGAACCTGAATTCAACCCCGACCTGCTGTCGAAAAATTCCCACGCCCAGTACGTCGCGGGCAAAAACCTGAAGGAAATGGTTTACGAAGATTTGGTGGCCGAGCGCATTGCGGTCGACAGCTATCGCGAAATCATTCAGTACATCGGCGACAAGGATCCGACCACACGCCGGATTTTCGAAGAAATCCTCGCCCAAGAGGAAGAGCATGCCGATGACATGGCGGATCTGCTCAAAGGGCTGTAAACAGACCCGCAAATGCAAATGCCCGCCCCCATGTGATGAGGGGCGGGCATTTTTTTGTCTGGATCAAGCCGCCAGCACTGGCCTGCAGGAGCGAGCTTGCTGGCGATCTTTTGATCTTAAAAGCTCGCTCCTGCAGGGTTTGTGGGGCTACTTCACCGTTTTCGGTACCTTGCCCTGCTGCATCTGTTGCAGCAGCGGTGCGCACTGGTTGGGTTCGCCGCCGCTGGGGGCGATCAACGCCAGCAGACCGGCCGCCGGGCCGGCAATCACGCCCAGCGCCACCATGCCTGCACCGCGCAGCAGCAGCGGTACCGCTTCCACACCCGCCGAAGGGTTGCCAAAGGTGCCTTTTACGTACAGCGGTGAGCGCAGCGAAAACAAACGCAGGCCCTTGGACTCGGGGGTGATTTTCAGGTCGAGCTGTTCGGTGGCAAAGTTGGCGGTGCCGTCGATGTAGATGATCGCGTTCTCGGTATCAAACACAAACAACTGCGAAGTGGCCAGACCATCCTTGATCCCGAAGTCCGCCGCCGCACAGTTGATCTTCACGTCTTCGTCGCCGAATATTTTGCCCACCACATAGTTACCGACGTTCAGGCCGGCAATTTCCATAAGGCTGCGGCTGATGGCGCCATCATTGATGATCATCTTCAAGCCGCCATTGGCCGTGCCCAGTAACTTGGCCACCGAGTTGCCGGTGCCCGACAGCGTGGCATCGCCATTGAGCTCACCAAAGCTGGTTTTCATCGGTTCAAAGGTCGGGAACAGCTGCTTGAGCTTGAAGTTGCGCGCGGTCAATTTGGCCCGCCCCAGCATCGGCGTACTGCGGCCGTTGAGGTTGATTTGCGCATCCAGCTTGCCGCCCGCAACGCCAAAACGCAGTGGTTCGAGTTTCAGCTCGCCATTGTCCAGCACCACATGGGTGTACAGGTCAGTGAACGGCAGCTCGGCACTCTGGACGATGCGCTTGCCGGTGAATTCCACATCGGCATCCATATCGCGCCAGCGTTCAGTGCGGAACTCTTCAACCGGCAACACTTTGCCCGCCGGTTGTTTGCTGTCGCCGCCACGGGCTTTTTGCTTGGCGTTGGAGTCCGCGCCAATCAACGGGGCCAGGTCAGCCATCAGCAATTGATTGGACACCAGTGCGCCGCTCAGCTTGGGCCGTGGCTGGCTGGCGACGTATTTCAGGTTGCCATGAATATCGCTGCTACCGATTTTGCCGTTGAAGTTTTCGTAAGTGAAAACTGCGCCGTCCGGCTCATGCAGTTTGGCAATCAGGTGACCATCGGTTGAGTACGGCGGCGAGTCAGGCAGGGTTACGCCGGTCAGTGGATAAAGGTTGGCCAGGCTGCTGCCTGCCAATTTCAGGCGCAGGTCCAGCGCCCCCAGGTTGAGCGGGTCGGTCAGGGTCCCGGCCAGCGCGACTTTGGTGTCGGCAATGCTGACTTGCGCCTGCAACGGGAAGGGTTTGGCCGCGTCCTGCAAGGCCAGCAGGCCGCCAATTTTGCCGGTACCGTCGAGGTTCTGGCCGTGGTACTGACCTTTGACCTTCAGCGCGAATGCGTAGTCTTGTGGCGCAGAACCTTTCTCCAGCGCTTTTTTCGCCGCGCTCTGGCCGACGATGTCGCTGAACGGGATGGGTTTGCCCAGCGGATCGATCACTACATCCAGACGGGTTTTGAGGGTCTGGTCATTGAGCGTCACATGGCCCTTGTCGAAACCTATGGCGCCAATGTCCACCTTCCAGTCCGAGGGTTTTTCGTTCGGGTCTTTGGGGTCTAACTTGAATGTCCAGTTCGCCCGGCCATCGGCCAGACGCTCCAGGCTGGCCGATGGCTCGGTCAGGTCGATACGCGGGATATCCACGGTCTGCGTCAGCAGCGCCAGCGGTGACAGACGCAACTCCACCTTCTTCAGGCCGACCATTTGCGGTTCTTTTGACCACTCGGGATTGCCCAGGCTCAGGTCTTCGGCAATCACATGGGGCCACGGCACCCAGGCACGCCAGCCACCCTCGTCCGCTTCGCGCTGCCAGCGCACGGCCAGGTTGCCGTTTATGGCAAATGGGCGATGGAGGATGTCAGACACTTTGGTATTGATTGTGGGCTTGATCCGGTTCCAGTCGAAGGTAGCGAGGATCACCACCAGGACCACCACCAGCAGAAGCAAAATACCGCCAATCCAGGCAAGGACTTTACGGGTGCGTGTCATTTAACGGCTCCTTATTACGGCTGAACGTCCCAACTGCGGCGTTTTACAATGGCTGCGACGCTAATAAAAGTACGACTGTCAAAGACTGCCCAAGGTTTAACCGGAGGCCGACTTTCATGAAAAAAACACCCGAAAGCCGCAAGCCAGAGCACTCAAGCCTGAACAATCAATTGTGTTGATTATCACCATTGGCCGTATGAACTTTGATATCGAAGATCCAAGCGTAGCATTGCTTACCTGACTAACTAATTGCCCTGCTACGGAGCACCGATATCATGAAACGCCCATTACTGCTTGGTCTTGGCCTCTCACTGTTGGCCATCAACGCCTTTGCGATGCCCGCCGACGACGAGCAAACCCCCATGGTGCAGCCTGCTTCCAGCAGCTTGAGCCAACCGCTGAATCCTGTGGCTGAAGACGGTGCCCAACGCACCCTGAACCAGCAGAACCGCGTAGCTGAGGACGGTGCACAACGCACTCTGAACCAGCAGAACCCTGTGGCTGAGGACGGCGCACAACGCACTCTCAACCAGCAGAACCCCGTGGCTGAAGATGGCTACGACCGCACTCAACGCCAGAGCAACCTGGTGGCGGAAGGCGGCGCGGATCGTCTTGCCGAAAGGAATCAACGTGCCAGCTAATCAAGTGATTGCAGGAGCCCGACGGCAACTGATTGCTCGCGATCTGTTTACGCAGTAATAGAGCTCGCTCCTGCAGAGTCTCCATTGCAGTTCGACGTCATCAAAGCCGATTTGCTAGAGTGCGCCGCTGTACTTGTCTGGAATACCAGCTCCGATGCTGCCTCGCGCCGAACAGAAGCAACAAACCCGCCTTGCGCTGATGGATGCCGCCCGCCACTTGATGGAATCGGGTCGCGGCTTTGGCAGCCTGAGCCTGCGCGAAGTCGCAAAAACCGCAGGCATAGTGCCCACCGGCTTTTATCGGCACTTCAGCGACATGGACCAACTGGGCCTGGCGCTGGTCAGTGAAGTCGGTCAGACCTTTCGCGAAACCATTCGTCTGGTGCGACACAACGAACTGTTTATGGGCGGTGTGATCAACGCGTCGGTACGGATCTTTCTCGATGTGGTGCAGGCCAACCGCTCGCAGTTTCTGTTTCTGGCCCGCGAGCAATACGGCGGCTCACAGCCAGTGCGCCAGGCTATCGGGGCGCTGCGCGAAGACATCACCTCGGATCTGGCCGCCGACCTCGGGTCCAAGCCCAAACTGCAGCACTTGAACCACGCAGGCCTTACGGTAATTGCCGATCTGGTGGTTAAAAGTGTATTCGCGGCCTTGCCCGATGTCATCGATCCGCCCGCCGAGGCGCTTCCCGACTACCTGCAACCCCAGGCAAAAATCAGCCAGCAGCTGCGTTTTATCTTTATCGGGCTCAAGCACTGGCAAGGCCTGGGCAGTACCGAGTAAAGGCGCGCACCTTGTTGGTGCAAAATAAAACTCATAGCGCACCATTATCGCTCGCCGCAGCCCCTTTCCCTTCCCCGGATCACTCGCCTTTGTTGTGCAACCCAAGGTTGGCAAGCCCCTTGCTCTGATCAAGGCATTGTCAATTGCAGGAAGCCTACCGATGTTGGTGATTCATCGCAGAGTTCAGCCCCACCCCGTGTGGAGCGCTGAGTTACACCTCAACTTCGAAGCCCGGAGCAAAAGCCGTTTGCGTTGCTTTAGCAGTGACGCCGAGGACGTCGGCCTGTTCCTTGAACGCGGACAACCGCCCCTGCATGACGGCGAATTTCTGCAAGCCCAGGACGGGCGCATCGTGCGGGTGTGTGCCAGCCCCGAAAAGTTGCTGCACGTGACCTGTCTCAATGCCTTTGAGTTGACCCGCGCGGCCTATCATCTGGGCAACCGCCATGTCGCCCTGCAAGTCGGCGATGGCTGGCTGCGCCTGCTCGATGACTACGTACTCAAAGCCATGCTGGAACAATTGGGCGCGCAGACCGAAGCCATTGAGGCGCCGTTCCAACCGGAACACGGCGCCTACGGCGGCGGTCATCATCATTCCCGCGCAGGCGAAGAAGACTTCAACTACGCCCCGCGCCTGCATCAGTTTGGTGTGCGTTTGTGAGTCCGGCATGGGCGCTGTTGCGCCTGGCCAGCCCACAGCTGCCGATTGGCGGCTACAGCTATTCCCAGGGCCTGGAAATGGCCGTCGAGAATGGCCGGGTATCCAGCCCGGCAACTGCCAGCCGCTGGATCAGCGATCAATTGCTGCTCAATCTGGCGCGCTTCGAGGCTCCGTTGCTGCTCGCCCATTGCCGGGCGGCGGCCGACGAAGACTGGAGTGCCTTGCAGCAGTTTTGCGACGAACACCGCGCCAGTCGTGAAACCCGCGAATTGCATCAGGAAAGCCGGCAAATGGGCTACTCCCTGCAGCAACTTCTGATGGGGTTGCCCGAGCTGGATGAGCCTGCACGGCTATTTCTCACCCAACAAGCCGAGCCGCACCTGGCACTCGGCTGGGCACTGGCTGCCCGGGCCTGGGGCATCAGTGCGTCAGACGCGCTGGCAGCCTGGCTGTGGAGCTGGCTGGAAAACCAATTGGCGGTGCTGATGAAAACCCTGCCGCTGGGCCAGCAGGCCGCTCAACGCATGACCAGCGAGTTATCCCCGGCGCTGCAGCAGGCGCAACAACACGCCAGCAACCTCGACTTATCCCGTTTGGGCAGTGCCGCTTTCGGCCTGTCATTGGCGAGCATGGCCCACGAGCGCCAGTACAGCCGTCTGTTTCGTTCCTAGGAGAATGCAATGAACACACAACCTTTGCGGGTCGGCATCGGGGGCCCGGTGGGCTCCGGCAAAACTGCCCTGACCCTGGCCCTGTGCCTGGCACTGCGGGACAAATACAACCTGGCGGTGGTCACCAACGATATTTATACCCGCGAAGATGCCGATTTTCTGGTGCGTAACCAGGCGCTGGCACCGGAGCGGATCATCGGTGTAGAAACCGGCGGCTGCCCGCACACCGCCATTCGTGAAGATGCATCGATCAACCTCGAAGCCGTGGATCAACTGAACCGGCGCTTCCCCGGGCTGGACCTGATTCTGGTGGAATCGGGTGGGGATAACTTGTCGGCCACCTTCAGCCCGGAACTGTCCGACCTGACGATCTACGTGATCGATGTATCCGCAGGGGACAAGTTGCCGCGCAAGGGTGGACCGGGGATTTGCAAATCCGACTTGCTGGTGATCAATAAAATCGACCTCGCACCGCTGGTGGGCGCATCGCTGGAGCTGATGGACAGTGACACCCGGCGCATGCGCGGCGCCAAGCCCTTTGTGTTCAGCAATCAAAAAACCGGCCACGGCCTGGATACCATCGTGAGGTTTATTGAACGGCAGGGGCTGTTGATCTCATAACCCGCGATCTTTTGTGGGCCTGAAGCTTTAAAAGCTCGCGCCTACAGAGTTGGACGTCACGGTGTATCATGTCGCGCAAACGCCCCAGCCGTGACGACGCCTGCCAATGCCCCATGTAGCCAGCTCCGCCTTCCCGCTCGAACTGACCGCCCTGTTTGCGGCGGTACAGCAGCATTTTCGCCAGGTCATTGTGCCGCTCTGGCAAGGCCCCGGCTGGAATGCCGAACTGGAACTGCCCTATGAGGCACTCAGCCCCGAGCACCGGCCACTGACGCCCCAGCGCTATCGCGCCATGGCCTGCGCCCGTCAGCTATATCTATTCGCCAGCTTGATCGATGACCCCGCCTTCCCCGGCGCTGCCGAGCGCGCAGGCAGGTTGTTCCGCTCGCTGCAAAGGCACTTTTACGACGCCGTACACGGCGGCTGGTTTTACAGCATCGACCCCGACGGCGCGCCACTGGATCAGCGTAAAGACCTGTATACCCACGCCTTTATCATCTTTGCCTGCGCCCATTACTGGGGCAAGGTGCGCGAGCCCGCGGTGGAATCAGTGCTCAATGCCGCGCTGAAAGTCGTCGCCGAGCGCTTCAGCGATGGTAATGGCCTGTACGAAGCCAGCCTAGAGCGGGACTGGTCAACGCTGGACACCGGCCCGCTGCAAAACCCGTTGATGCATCTGGCCGAGGCGTTTCTGGCGACTTTGTCGGTGCGCGACGATGCGCCGGTACACAGCGCATTGCTGGCGCTGGCCGATGGCATGCAACAGCGCTTTATCGAGCCTGTGCATAACGCCTTGCTCGAAAAACCGCTGGGGGCTGTGGATAACTGGTTTGAACCCGGGCATCAGTTTGAGTGGTTCTACTTGCTGGAGTCCTCGCCACTGCTGCGTCAAACAGCCCTGCACGACTCGCTTGCGCTCGCCTTCGACTTTGCCGAACAGGTTGGGGTCGACCCGCAGACCGGGGCGGTCTGCGGCATGCTGGCCCCGGATGGCACCTTGCGCGATGGCACCCAGCGCATCTGGGCCCAGGCCGAGTACCTGCGCGCCCTGACCTTGCGTCCGGCGCCCCTGCCCCGCCTGCAACGCCAGTTGCTGGCGTTGCAGCAGAACTTTTTACATGCCGGTGGCTGGTATGAATGCCGGGATGCGGCAGGCAACGTCAGCCGCCTGGACATGCCGTCGACCACGCCGTATCACCTGGCCACCTGCTACAGCGGCCTGGCGCAACTCCTGTAGGAGCGAGCTTGCCTCGCGAATATGTAAAGAGCTCGCGAGGCGAGCTCGCTCCTACAGGGGTAAGGTCAGGCAATCCACTTGCGATCGCCGGTAAAGCTGATGGTCAGCCAGCGCGCACTGTCGGCCGCGCCCAACATGCCTGATATCTCTTCACGAAACCCGTCCAGGGTCTTGATGCTGGTCAGCGGATATCCCGCCGGCAACACGATATGGATCTCGATAAAACGCGCCCTTCCGTGCTTTTGCACATAGGTTTTGTAGCCCTCAAAGCCATGGCGCGCCGACATTTCCTCGAGCACATCCCGCACCTTGTCATCGAGCTTGTCCGGGGCAATACCCAGGACGTCGCGCAAAGCCGGGCGCAGGATTTTGAACGCCGGAGCCAGCATGCTGAAAGCCAGCAAAATCAGGATCGCCGGGTCGACATAGGCGGCCCAATGGGCATAACCCTGTTGTTTCAGAATCAGCGCCGTGACAAAACTTATCAACAGCCCCACCGACAGCATGGCGTCCACCAGCCAGCTGATGTTGTCGAACTGGATCAGGCTGGACTTGAGCTTGCGGTTTTTACGCCGGACCCAGAAGTAGTAGGCAAACTCGATTACGGTAAACACCGCCGCGTAGATGATCACCAGGCCCAGCTCAATTTCGCGCCCGCCATTGATAATGCCGAACACGCCATTGAGAAAGGCATAGATCGCAATCAAAAACAGGAAACTGCCTTCGATCAGCAGCACCATGGGCTCAAGGTGCCAGAAGCCGAACTGGAAACGTTCGTTGCTTTCCTTGGCGATCAACTGTGCCGTGATCAGCATCAGTACTTTGATAAAGGTCGCGATCAAAGAGAAGAACCCATCGAACAAGATGGATTGCGAACCCGAAATAACACCCGTCACGATGCCGGCGATGGCCACCGCGAACATCAGAACGGTCGATTGTTTGAGCAGTTTCTGCTCACCACTGTTACTCACAAAAACTCCTTTTCAGCCCTGTTGAGTACGACCCCCTCAGGAGGTCGCGGGCAGGCTGCCAGGCGTGAGTTTACTCTGTGGCGTGGCGTTCGATGGCAAAACCGCTCCAGGACTGCGTGACGGGCATCAGTTCAAGGCGATTGATGTTGATGTGGGCCGGCGTATTGAGCACCCAGAAAATCGTCTCGGCGATGTCTTGCGGCTGAATCGGCTCAGCACCCTGGTAGGTGGCGTCATAGCGGGCCTTGTCGCCGCCGAAGCGCACCATCGAGAATTCGCTTTCACACAGACCCGGTTCAACGTTGCTGACCCGCACGCCCGTGCCCTGCAAGTCGCAGCGCAGGTTCAGGGAGAACTGCTTGACGAAGGCTTTGGTGCCGCCATAGACATGGCTGCCGGGGTACGGGTAGCTGCCGGCGATAGAGCCCAGGTTAACGATACCGGCACCGCGGCCGTAGGCAATCAGCCGGGGCAGCAGCAGGCGCGTGGTGTAGAGCAGCCCCTTGATGTTGGTATCGACCATGGTTTCCCAATCGTCGAGGTCGCACTTGGGCGCCGGATCGGTGCCCAGCGCCAGCCCGGCATTGTTGATAAGTCCGCGCAGCTTGCTGAACGACGGTGGCAGATTGGCAATTGCCTCTTCCATCGCCTTGCGATCACGTACATCTACTACCAGGCCATGGACTTCGGTCTGGCTGGACAGTTCTTCGCACAGGGCATCCAGGCGCTCTTTACGGCGGCCGGTCAGTACCAGTTTCCAGCCTGCTTGCGCAAACTTGCGAGCGCAGGCCTCACCAAATCCGGAAGTGGCGCCCGTAATAAACAGGGTGGAAGTCATAGCGTTCTCCTTGGCTGGCGGGCATCGGCCGCCGTTGAATAAGACGGGAAGCAGCATGCCCCGGCTGCGATTTGGCGGCAACCCGGCACATGATCCCGGACAAAACCTGTACGAAAAACAACCAACTCCCTGCAGGCCATGCCAGACAAGGGCTGGAGCCATATGCACTCACGTTATCCACAGGCCCGTCCACAGTCTTTGGGGGCAACTCCAAAATGGCCAAAGCCTCTGGCCACAAGGGGTTGAGCGCTGATTGAAGAGTTTTTAGCTTGACCTGGACGCAGGCAACATGCAGCCGCCCCAAAAAGGTGCAACCCGGTAAAACCTCTGAGATAGCCAGAGGCCAGTAATTCCGCCGCTCAGGGCATTCCTTCCAGAGTTTAACCACAGACTTATCCACAGGTTTGTTATCGACTAATGACTATGTTTATAACTGAACAAATCTGTTGACAAATCCTGCAGGAAGCCAGGTAAAAACCGCTGATCAAAAAACAACCACACCCATGCAAGCCACGTAAACAAAGGCCTGCAGCCAACTACTCCCACGTTACCCACAGCCACCTCCACAGCAAACGGGGACAAGTCAAAATGATGTTAAAACAGGTATTTAGAGCGGCTTTATGTCGCGCTTTCGCGGGTCTGGAATATTGTTTTCCACAATTTCAAAAGTGCGCTGTTGAAAAACAAAAAGCCCCTGGAAAGGGGCTGCGAAAATTGCAGGAGCGAGCTGGCTCGCGAGATTTGCAAAGCGCTCGCTCCTGCAGGGTGAACCCTTTAGTGCCCGCCTAAATACGCGTTGCGTACTTCTTCGTTGCTCAACAGTTCCTTGCCGGTTCCGGTCAGGCGGATTTCACCGTTGACCATCACGTAGGCCCGGTCCGACAGGCGCAGGGCGTGGTTGGCGTTTTGCTCGACCAGAAAGATGGTCATGCCGGTGGTAGCCAGTTCACGCAAGGTCGCAAAAATCTGCTTCACCACGATCGGCGCCAGCCCCAGGCTGGGTTCGTCCAGCAACAGCAACTTGGGACGGCTCATCAGGGCGCGGGCGATGGCGAGCATTTGCTGCTCTCCGCCCGACATGGTCATTGCCCGCTGATTACGCCGCTCCTTGAGCCTGGGGAAGAGTTCGAACATGCGCTGCATGTCTTCGTCGACATGCTTGTCGCCGATGGGGATGGTGCCCATCAACAGGTTTTCTTCCACCGTCATGTCCGGAAATACGCGACGGCCTTCCGGCGACTGGGCGATGCCATGGGAGGCAATGTAGTGCGAGGACTTCTGAGTGATGTCCACGCCCTGGTAGAAGATCTGCCCGCCACTGGCTCTGGGCTGGCCGAAGATCGACATCAGCAACGTGGACTTGCCCGCACCGTTGGAGCCGATCAGGCTCACGGTTTCGCCTTCCTCGATGTGCATCGAGACTTTTTTCAGGGCCTGGATCGGCCCGTAGTGAACGTCCAGTTCCTTGAGTTCGAGGATAGTGCCCGTCATATCAGCTCCTCTTCGTCGGCGCCAAGGTAGGCCGCGATCACTTTCGGGTCGTTGCGAATGGCTTCCGGCCCGCCCTGTGCGATCACGTTGCCGTGGTCGAGCACCACTATGTGATCGGAAATACTCATGACCATCCCCATGTCGTGTTCGATCAATACCACGGTCAAGTCGTGGTCGTCCCGCAGCAGACGAATCATCGCACTGAGCGCTTCGGTTTCCTGCGGGTTAAGCCCGGCCGCCGGTTCGTCCAGACAGATGATTTGCGGCCGCGTGCACATGGCCCGGGCAATTTCCAGGCGCCGCTGCTGGCCGTAAGACAACTCCCCGGCCAGGCGGTTGGCACAGTTCACCAGGTCGACGACTTCCAGCCAGTAAAACGCATGGTCCAGCGCATCGCTTTCGGCCTTGCGGTAGCCCTTGGTGTTGAGGATGCCCGCCAGCATGTTGCGGTTGACCCACATGTGCTGCGCCACCAGCAGGTTTTCCAGCACCGACATTTCCTTGAACAGACGAATGTTCTGAAACGTGCGCGCCAGCCCTGCACGGTTAACCAGATGGGTGCCGCCGAACATTTTGTAGTACAGGCGGCTGGCAAAGGCTTTGGGCGAGACAAAGTCCGTCAGCCTGAATGGCTCCCCCAGCAGCTTGATGACATTGGTCCGCGCCCCACGGGCATTGAGTTCGATTCTGCCGCCACTGGCTTTGTAAAACCCGGTCAGGCAGTTGAACACGGTGGTTTTCCCCGCCCCGTTAGGCCCGATCAGGGCAAAGATTGAATTGCGTTTGACCTTGAGACTGACATCGCTCAGAGCCTTGATCCCGCCAAAGTGCATCATCAGCTTGTCGACCGAGAGCACTACTTCGTCGTTGCTGGAGAGGTCTTTCATGGCGCGACTCCCTTACGTGGCGTGACCCCGACACGGCTGACCCGGATCAGGCCCCGTGGGCGCCAGATCATCATCAGCACCATCAATACGCCAAACAGCAGCACCCGGTACTCGGCAAAACTGCGCAACAGTTCCGGCGCCACGGTCAGGACAAATGCAGCAATCACCACCCCCACGGTCGAGCCCATACCACCGAGCACCACAATAGCGAGGATCAGCGCCGACTCGAAGAAGGTGAACGATGACGGGTTGACGAACCCTTGGTAGCTGGCAAAAAACACCCCGGCCAGACCTGCCGTAGAAGCGCCGAGGGTGAAGGCTGAAAGTTTGACCAGAACGTGATTCAGACCCATGGCGCGGCAGGCGATTTCGTCTTCACGCAACGCTTCCCAGGCCCGGCCAATCGGCATGCGAGTCAGGCGGTGCTTGATATACAGCACCAGCAGCACCACCAGAAACAGCACGATGTAGATAAACAGGAATTTGATATTGGGGTTGTAGTCCAGACCGAAGAACTGATGGAACGGTACCCCGCCGTCCTTGGCCACGCGACCGAACTCCAGGCCGAAAAACGTCGGCGATGGTACCGGCATGCCGTTGGGGCCGCCGGTAAATGACAGCCAGTTGTTGAGCACCAGGCGAATGATTTCACCAAAGCCCAGGGTCACGATGGCCAGATAGTCACCGTGCATTCGCAACACCGGGAACCCGAGAATGCATCCGGCCATCGCTGCCGCAATCGCCGCCAGCGGCAGCACCGACCAGAAACCCAGCCCCAGATACTGATAACCCAGTGCCAGCCCATAAGCGCCGATGGCATAGAAGGCCACGTAGCCCAGGTCGAGCAGCCCCGCCAGGCCCACCACTATGTTCAGCCCCAGACCGAGCAACACGTAGATCAGGCCGAGAATGACCACCGTCAGAATGTATTTGTTGGCGAAAAACGGAAACACGATGGCGATCACGATCAGCAACGGCACGATCCAGCGCAGCCGCGATTTGTAATCCGGGGGCAGTACGTGCACGCCGGAGCCGGTGGACTCGAACCCCTGAAGGATTTTCAGGCCCCTGGCCGTTTGCAGGAACAGGCTCAGAACAAAGCGCCCCACCATCACAATCGCAACCAGCCAGCCGACGCGCGCCGGCTGCAGGTTAAAGCTGTAGCCGTCGAGCACCACCCCCATGATAGGTCCGAACACAATCAATGAAATCAACCCGGCAAGGATCGAATCAACGACGCTTTTTTTGATATCAATCGGTTTGTTAATGGCTGCAGACATACTTACACCTTCGCCACGAGAGGACGACCCAGCAGGCCCTGGGGACGGAAAATCAGGATCAGCACCAGCAATGAGAAACTGAACACGTCCTTGTAATCCGAGTTAACCAGGCCGGCAAATAGTGATTCGGAAATGCCCAGGATGATTCCGCCGAGCATGGCCCCGGGCAGGGATCCGATCCCGCCGAGTACCGCAGCCGTGAACGCCTTGATCCCGATAATGAAGCCGGCGTAAAAGTCGAACGTGCCGTAGTTCATGGTAATCAGCACCCCGGCCAACGCGGCCATGGCGGCACCTATTACAAACACGTAGGAGATCACCCGGTCGGTGTTGATGCCCAGGATCGACGCCATCTTGCGGTCTTGCTGGGTAGCACGGCACATGCGCCCCAGCTTGGTGTACTTGATGATGTAGGTCAGCAGGCCCATGCCTGCAAAGGCCGCGATCAGAATGAAGACTTTGGTGTAGGTCAGTTGTACAAAACCGGTGCCGATATCGACGCGCCAGGAACCACTGAGCAGTGTCGGGACGCCTTGTTGCCGCGAGCCCTGGGCAATTTGCACATAGTTTTGCAGGATCAGGGAAATACCAATGGCGCTGATCAGTGGCGCCAGCCGTGTGGAATTTCGCAGAGGTTTGTAAGCCACACGTTCAATCACCCAGCCATACACGCCAGTGACGATGACGGTGAAGACCAGGGTGCCCAACATCAGCAGCGGGAAGGATTCAACGCCGAAGTATGCCAACAGAGCCAGACTGATAGCCGCGAGGTAAGCGGAGATCATGTACACCTCGCCGTGGGCGAAGTTGATCATGCCGATGATGCCGTAGACCATTGTGTAGCCGATGGCAATCAGGCCGTAAACAGACCCGAGGGTCAGGCCGTTCAGCAGTTGCTGTAGGAATATACCGTCCATAACGCAATCTCACGCACTTGAGCCATTGCGCAAACCCGCCCGCAGGGCAAGGTTTGCGCCGCTCATGGAAAAGAAGACAGGTGATGCAGACATGCCTGATGCCCTTTCTCCGTAGGAGCGAGCTTGCTCGCGATCTTTAACAGCTCGCGAGCAAGCTCGCTCCTACAGGAGAAGGCAGAGCGGCTTATCTCACTTCTGTTTTTCCAGCTGGTGATATTTGCCGTCCTTGTCCCACTGGTAAACCACGTAGTCAGAGACTTTGAGATCGCCTTTGGCGTCCCATTCCTTCTTGCCCATTACGGTTTCAACCGGGTTGGCCTTAAGCCACTTGGCAGCGTCTTCGCCCTTGTTGGACTTGGCGCCATTGAAAGCGTCAGCCAGGGCCTGAACCGAGGCGTAGGCATACAGGGTGTAGCCTTCCGGTTCGGTGCCGGCTTTACGGAACTGCTCAACCACCGCTTTGCTGTCCGGCAGCAGGCGCGGGTCGGCGCCGAAAGTCATGTACACGCCATCGACGTACTGCGGGCCGCCAGCAGTGGCGACCAGTTCGTCGGTTACAACACCATCATCGGACATGAACTTCACATCCTTGAGGCCAGCCTCACGCAGTTGACGCACCAGCGGGCCCGCCTCTGGGTGCAAGCCGCCGAAGTACACCACATCGGCGCCCAGCGAGCGGATTTTGGTGACCAGGGCACTGAAGTCCTTTTCACCACGGGTAAGGCCTTCTTCCAGGACCGGTTTGACTCCGCGCTTGGTCAGTTGCGCACTGGTGGCATCGGCAAGACCTTTACCGTAGGTGTCCTTGTCGTTGATAACCGCGACTTTCTTGCCTTTGAGCACGTCGACAATGTAGTCGCCCGCCACGATGCCCTGCTGGTCATCACGCCCGCACATACGGAACACCGCGTCCAGCTTGCGCTCGGTAACCTGCGGATTGGTCGAGCCCGGCGTAATCATGATCACACCCGCATCGGCATACACATCCGACGCCGGAATGGTGTTCGAAGAGCAGAAGTGACCTACAACCCCGATTACTTTGTCCTGATCCACCAGGCGGTTGGCAACGGCTACAGCCTGCTTCGGCTCACAGGCATCGTCGCCCGCCACCAGCTTGATCTGCTCACCGTTAATTCCGCCCGCCTTGTTGATTGCATCCGCAGCCGCCTGCGCGCCCTTCATGTACTGCTCGCCAAATGCCGCGTTGGCACCGGTCATCGGGCCCGCCACACCGATTTTCACATCAGCCTGAACAAACGAAGAAACACCCAACGCTGTTGCTACCGCGAGGGCCAGAAAACCTTTCTTGTAGAACGTCTGCGACATGAGGTGGTGCTCCTGAGGTTTTGTTAGATGGCACTTCGACTTCAGGTGAAGCTCAGAGCAAGCCGCGTGCCATTGGTTTTTTATTCTTAAAAAAGCCGCTGTCTTGTTGTTATATCGGCTGTTTCGAGTCCATTTTCATTGGACGTGCAACCGTCTAGACCAAGGAAGGTAAAACTGTTTTTGATGGGTTGGTGTTACCTGAAACGACAAGGGTTGCAACCGGGTTGCCCGGCTCCGGGCAACCACTCTGTAACCACTTACGTCACCTAACTGCACACTCCCGGTGCGCGACTGCTACAGGCCGCACCATTTGAGGCTAGTCGATGCCGGGGCAGATGCGTTCGGGAGCCTGCAAAAGCTTTGTCAGATGACAATCCGCAAGCATTGACCGGCGTGGTACAGCGAAAAACCGGCTTCGTACAGACAGCTGCGCAGCCCCGTGCCAGACAGTGGCCGCATCGGCGCAAAGGGTATCGGCAGGGCTTTGGCATCGCCGTTACACAGGTAATCGGCGAATGCTTTGCCCACCACAGTGCCCGTGGTCACGCCCCGGCCGTTGTAACCGGTGACTGCCACCAAACCGGGCGCGGGCTCGAACAGACGCATCAAATGATCGGGGGTGAAGGCGATGCAGCCGGTCCAGGTGCATTCCCATTCCACCCCTTTGAGGTACGGGAAGTAGTGCTGCTGCACGCGATCGGCCCAGGCTTTGAGAAACCAGGCCGGTTTTTGATTGCCGTTGCCCAGGCTGCCCAACAGCAAACGGCCTTCGGCATCACGGCGAATACTGCTCAACACCTGGCGGGTGTCCCATGAGCCCTGCCCGCCGGGCAAGATGCGGCTGGCGCTGTCATCGGTCAGCGGCTTTGAGGCAACCTGGTAGTAATAACCGGGGAAAAAGTTACGTCGCAAGTCAGTCCATTCGCCTTCGGTGTAGGCATTGGACGCCAGCACCACTTGCTCTGCACTCACCGCGCCCTGAGCGGTTTGCACCGACCAGCGCTGGCCTTGACGCTCCAGGCCGGTCACTGCGCTGTGATCAAACAAACGCCCGCCCAAGTCACTGGCGGCTTTGGCCAGGCCCGAGGTATAGGCCATTGGATTGAGGGTTCCGGCACGCCTGTCGAGCAGGGCGGCGGCAATTTTCGGGGTTCCGGTCGCTTCGGTGCAGGCAGCGCCGGTGAGCAGTTCCACAGGGGCGCCCCGACGCTTCCATTGTTGCTCGCGACTGCGCAGGTCAGCTTCGCCCCGGGCGTTGTGAGCCATGTGCAAGGTGCCTTCGCGGCGCAGCTGGCAGTCGATGCGGTACTTGTCGACAAGGCTGAACACCAGTGCCGGGGCAGCACCCAGCATGCGATTGAGCTGGCTGCCCACCGCTTCGCCGAAACCGGCTTCGATCTCGTCCGGGGCAATCCACATCCCGGCATTGACCAGCCCCACATTGCGCCCCGAACCGCCGTGCCCGGTGCGATGGGCTTCGAGCACACAGACGCTTTTACCCTGTTCCAGCAAGTGAATGGCGGCAGACAAACCGGTGATGCCAGCACCAATCACACACACATCAACGCTCAGTTCGCCCTGCAAGGCAGACGATTGCGGACGTTGAGGCGTCAGGTTTTCCCACAAACATTGTTCGAGTAAAGGCATTGCCAAGCTCCAGAGATGAAACCCAACGGTGATGCGTTTTTATCCACAAACAGTGGGAGCCGGGTTGACCCGGCTTCCACAGTGGCCCTTCACATGAGCTCCGGGGGGTTGCCTCAATCGAACGTAATACCCTGCGCCAGCGGCAGTTCCAGCGAGTAGTTGACGGTATTGGTCTGGCGCCGCATGTAGCCGCGCCAGGCATCGGAGCCGGACTCACGGCCGCCACCGGTTTCTTTTTCACCGCCAAAGGCGCCGCCAATTTCTGCACCGCTGGGCCCGATGTTGACGTTGGCGATACCGCAGTCACTGCCGGTGGCCGACATGAACTGCTCGGCCTCACGTACATCGGTGGTGAAGATGCACGACGACAGGCCCTGGGGTACGGCATTGTTCAGGCGCAGGGCCTCGCTGAAGTCGCTGTAACCCACCACGTACAGGATCGGGGCGAAGGTTTCGCTGCACACCACATCGCTCTGCTCGGGCATTTCAACGATGGCCGGGGCCACGTAGTACGCATTCGGGTACTGCCCGGCCAGCTGGCGTTCACCGCCAAACACCCGGCCGCCTTCGCTCAGGGCTTGCTCAAGGGCGTCCTGCATGTTTTCAAAACTGTGTTTGTCGATCAGCGGGCCAACCAAATTGCCTTCCAGCGGGTGACCGATGCGCACCCGGGAATAGGCCGCCTTGAGCCGGGTGACGATTTCTTCCTTGACCGAGTCATGGGCGATCAGGCGACGCAGGCTGGTACAGCGCTGGCCTGCGGTACCGACGGCGCTGAACAGGATGGCGCGCACGGCCATATCCAGATCGGCGCTCGGAGCCAGAATCATCGCGTTGTTGCCACCCAGTTCCAGAATGCTGCGGGCAAAGCGCGCGGCAATCTTTGGTGCCACTTCGCGCCCCATGCGGGTGCTGCCGGTGGCGCTGATCAGGGCGACGCGCGGGTCATCGACCAGGGCTTCGCCGGCGTCCCGGCCACCGATAATCACTTGGGCCAGGTACTTGGGGGCATCGCTGAACGTGCTCAGCACCCGATCGAACAGCGCCTGACAGGCCAGTGCCGTGAGCGGGGTTTTCTCCGAGGGTTTCCAGATCACCGCGTTGCCGCAGACCAGTGCCAGGGTGGTGTTCCAGGCCCAGACGGCCACCGGGAAGTTGAACGCGCTGATCACCCCCACCACGCCCAGCGGGTGCCAGGTTTCACGCATGTGGTGGCCCGGGCGCTCGGAAGCAATGGTCAGGCCGTAAAGCTGACGCGACAGGCCGACGGCGAAGTCGCAGATGTCGATCATTTCCTGGACTTCGCCCAGGCCTTCCTGGGTGATCTTGCCCGCTTCCCAGGACACCAGTTCGCCCAGATCCGCCTTGTACTCACGCAGCAGGTCGCCAAACTGACGCACCAGTTCGCCGCGGCGCGGCGCCGGAACCTTGCGCCAGGCTTCGAATGCATGTTCGGAGCGGGTCACGTGCTGCTCGACCTCGGCAGCCCCTTCCCAATGCACGGCACCGATCCGGCTACCATCAATGGGCGTATGTACCGGTTGCCGGCCCTGCTGGTACAGCGCGGGGTCAACACCAAGACGATCCAGTAATGCAGCAAGCATGGGACACTCCTTCAGCTCAAAAAACGGGTTTTCAGGCCATTAGTTGTAGCTGGCCCGCATCGCGGCAACAAACGACCTTTAAGCGAGATATCATTCCGAAAATTCATGCTGCGCTGGTAACGTTGCCTGACAACAAGAATGAGGGGCTTTTTATGCTCAGCGCTGATGCTAAATAAACGCCATCTGCCATCGATCACTGCACTCCAGTGTTTTGAGGCTGTGACCCGCCACCTGAGCTTCACCCGCGCCGCCGAAGAGCTGAACCTGACCCAAAGCGCGGTCAGCAAGCAGGTCGCGCAGCTGGAGGAACTGTTACAGCACTTGCTGTTTCGCCGCGTGCGTCGGCGCCTGCAATTGACCCCGGCGGGTGATTTGTACCTGGTAGAAGTCCGAAAAATCCTGACCCAGGTCGAGATGTCGACCCACACCCTGCGCTCCTACGGCGGCGAAACAGAAGTGTTACGCGTATCTACGCCGTCGACCTTCGGTGCCCGCTGGCTGGTGCCGCGCCTCAAGGGCTGGCGCCTGCAGCACCCGCATATCCATCTGGACCTGTGCAATGAACAGCAGGCCGATGACTTGCTGCAAGGCCGCAGCGATCTGGCGTTCTATTTCGGCCAGGGCTCACGCCCCGGTACCGAATGCCTGAAGCTGTTTGGCGAAGAGTTGGTGGCGGTGTGTGCGCCAGCGAGCTTGCCCGACACGCCCTATACCGATCCTACGCAACTGACCGATTTGGTCCTGCTGCAAAACGCCTCCCGTCCACAAGCCTGGCATGACTGGTTTGAAAGCCAGGGGCATCGCACCGATCACAGTTATCACGGCCCGCGCTTCGATACGTTTTATATGTGCATCCGGGCGGCACAAGTGGGCTGTGGCGTGGCACTGCTGCCCAGGTTTCTGGTGGCAGAAGAATTGGCTGACGGCAAACTGGTCGTTGCCTGGCCGCACTCCATGCCCAGTCCCGACGCCTATTACCTGGCCTACCCTGAACATTCGGCGGGGGTGCCCAAGGTGCAGGCATTTGTGACGTGGATAATGGAACACATTGAGGACCTGTAGGCGCGAGCTTGCTCGCGATCTTTTGATCTTTAAAAAGGTCCCCAGGCTTGCTCGCCCCTGCAGACAAGAGAAAAACCGCTGGCAAAACCGCCCGCGGATATGCGCCACTAGCGCCATTCATTGAAAGAGCTGAACGTCGTGATTATCTGGCACGGCCAGCATGGAGATTGCCGCTATGAGCGAGAGTGTGTTTGCCGATCGCATCGTGCAGAACTTGCTCGACACCGACTTCTACAAATTGACCATGATGCAGGCGGTGCTGCACAACTATCCCAACGTTGAAGTCGAGTGGGAGTTCCGCTGCCGTAACAGCGAGGACTTGCGCCCGTACCTGAATGAAATTCGCCACCAGATCGAGCGTCTGGGCGAGCTGAGCATGACTCAGGATCAACTGGGGTTTCTGGAACGAATCACCTTTATGAAGCCTGATTTCATACGCTTCCTGGGGCTGTTTCGCTTCAACTTGCGCTATGTGCACACCGGCATCGAAAACGGCGAGCTGTTTATCCGCCTGCGCGGGCCGTGGCTGCACGTCATTCTGTTTGAAGTACCGTTACTGGCGATCGTCAGTGAAGTACGCAACCGCTCGCGCTATGCCGACACGGTGCTGTCCCAGGCCCGCGAGCAGCTATACCGCAAGTTTGACTGGCTGCAGGCCAACGCCAGCGCCGATGAACTGGCCGACTTGCAGGTGGCCGATTTCGGTACACGCCGACGCTTTTCGTACCGGGTACAGGAAGAAGTGGTCAGTGTGCTCAAGCACGACTTCCCGGGGCGCTTCGTCGGTACCAGTAACGTCAACCTGTCCCGCGAACTGGACATGAAGCCTCTGGGCACCATGGCCCATGAATGGATCATGGCCCATCAGCAACTGGGCCCGCGATTGATCGACAGCCAGAGTGCCGCGCTCGATTGCTGGGTGCGCGAATACCGCGGGCTGCTGGGGATTGCCCTGACTGACTGCATCACCACCGATGCGTTTCTGGCCGATTTCGATCTGTACTTTGCCAAGCTGTTCGACGGTTTGCGCCACGATTCGGGGGATCCGGTGGTATGGGCCGAAAAATGCATCGCGCACTACCACAAGCTGGGCATTGACCCGATGAGCAAGACCCTGGTGTTCTCCGACAGCCTGACCCTGCCCCGCTCCCTGGAGATTTTCCGGGCACTGCGCGGGCGGATCAACGTCAGCTTCGGCATCGGCACCAACCTGACCTGCGACATTCCGGGTGTCGAGCCAATGAGCATCGTGCTTAAAATGACCGCCTGTAATGGCTCACCCGTGGCCAAGATTTCGGATGAGCCGGGCAAGACCCATTGCTCGGACCCGAACTTTGCCGCCTACTTGCGCCATGTTTTCCATGTTCCTGAACTACCTCCAAAGGAGTGAATCATGCAGGCCGTACAGCGTCAGATTGCTGAAGAGCTCAAGGTCCAACCGCCGTTTAGCGACACTGCAGCCCTTGAGGCCGAAGTGGCACGACGCATTACCTTTATCCAGTGCTGCCTGCACAACTCCGGGCTCAAGACCCTGGTGCTGGGCATCAGCGGCGGGGTCGATTCGCTGACTGCTGGCTTGATGGCCCAGCGCGCAGTCAAGCAACTGCGCGAGCAGAGCGGCGATCAGGCCTACCGTTTTATTGCCGTGCGCCTGCCATACGGCGTGCAGCACGACGAAGTCGACGCCACTGCCGCCGTCGACTTTATTGACCCGGACCAACGTCAAACCGTGAATATAGGCCCGGCGGTCAAAGCGCTGGCCGCTGAGGTGTCGGCTTTTGAAGGCAAGCCCCACGCCACGGTGGATTTTGTCCTCGGCAATACCAAGGCGCGGATGCGCATGGTGGCGCAATACACCATCGCCGGAGCCACCGGTGGCCTGGTGATCGGCACTGACCACGCTGCCGAAGCGGTGATGGGCTTTTTCACCAAGTTCGGTGACGGTTCCTGCGACCTGGCCCCCCTCAGCGGCCTGGTGAAGAATCAGGTGCGGGCGATTGCACGACACTTTGGTGCGCCAGAATCCCTGGTGGAGAAAGTCCCGACTGCCGACCTTGAAGATCTGGAGCCCGGCAAACCTGATGAAGCCTCCCATGGCGTGACCTACGCCGAGATTGATGCATTTTTGCATGGCGAGCCGGTGAGTCAGGAAGCGTTCGGGATCATCTGCCGCACCTATGAAAAGACCCAGCACAAGCGTGAAATGCCGCTGGCACCTTGAAGCAAGCCCGGCACCTGGGGGAGCTGGCTGCCAGCTCCCCCAGGCCTGGCAAAGACTGGGCATGTACGAAAAAACGGAATGAACCCCACGTTTTTTTTCGCTTGCCGCCTCTGCATTCAAAGGCTTTGATAGGCGTCTATTTGGTCGCCAGAGCCCTGCCCCATGTCTTCTTTCGATGGTTTGTTCTCTCTTGTCGAGTCTGTGCTCGGTCAATCTGCAGCCCATTGGCTGCGCGAGCATGTCGAGGTGCCCCGGGGGCTGCTGGCTTTCAGCTGGAATCAACAGGCCGTGCACCGGGCCTGGCTGGCCGAAGGGTTGAACCTGTGCCTGCTGCACAAGCTGGTAGACGCCGTGCCGGATGGCCGACGCTACGTTGAGGAGCAGGCGCAGCAAGGGCGCAAAGTGGTGTTTGACCACGGCGCGATCCGCACCGTCGACTGGCCCGCCAACGGCGAACTGCCCCGCGGCCGCCAGGCCTTTGCGCGGCTGCTGGAGCCACTGGGCTTTACCGATGTACGAACCTATCCGCTGACCAAGCTGAACATGACCGGCTGGGGCTATCGGCAGATGGACCTGCCTGAAGACATTGCGCAGTTTTTTGTCTCGGAATTACATCCGGGGCGTTTTAGCCAGACGTTTCAGCAGGCGGTTACCCGGGTTGTCAGCTCCAGTCTCGATCCGCTGCAAGCCGAACACACCAGCATTCTCGAGCGCCTGAGCCTCACCCGTCATTGCAGCCTCGGCGAGGCGCGCACCCTGCTGCCGGCGCTGTACCGGGCATTCGGCCGTCAACACGGCGTGGTGCTCGAGGCCGATTACCAATCTCTGCTCGATGAAAGTGCAGAGATGGCCTGGATTGCCACCGAGGGCAACAGCTTCAACCATCTGACCGATCGCGTGCAGGATCTCAACGCCTGCGTGGCCCAACAGCGAGACTTGCAGCGGCCGATGAAGGACAGCATCGAGGTCTCTGCCTCAGGCCGGGTGATGCAGACTGCCTATCGTGCCTGCACGGTGACCCGGGGGCTGATCGATGCCGCCGGTCATTATCGCGAGCATCAGGTGCCGGGCTCGTTTGTCGAATTTATTCAGCGCAAGGTCGACCCGGAAAACGGGCGGATCGATCTGAATTTCGACAGCAGCAATGCCCAGGGCATTTTCAAGATGACCGATTCAAAAGCCTGAATGCAAACAGCCCTGAGCGCACAAGGCGCGTCAGGGCTGTTGATTGGCAGGCCGGGGCTTATTTGAGGACCACGGCGCCTTTCATCATCGAGTTGTGGCCCGGGAATGTGCAGAAGAACTCGTACGATTCAGCCGGATTCAATTTCGACACGTCGAAGGTCACCGAGTCTTTCTCACCGGCACCAATGATCTTGGTGTGGGCAATGATGCGGGTGTCACCGTCTTTCAGGTAGTTTTTATCCAGCCCGGCGGCCATGCCGTCAGTCGCTACACCTGCCATGTCTGCAGTTTTGCTCAACACCCAGTTATGACCCATGACGTTTTTCGGCAAGCTGCCGGAGTGCGTCAGGTTAACGGTGAAGGTCTTGCAGGACTTGTCGATGACGATCTCTTTGGTGTTGTAAGACATTTGGTCAGTCGAATCGACAGTCACAGCGCATTCAGCCGCCAGCAAATGGCCGCTGGCCAGGGTCAAAAGGGATACCGCAAGAACTTTGGCAAACATGGTGTATCTCCAAGGCAGGGTATGAAAAAAATATGTATACAGATTGCCCGAAAATTGTCTCGATTCCAATGATCTGAATCATGGTCCTGGCATTGTTCGAAACAATTCGCCCACCAGAGGAACGCCGGGCTTATCACCTTAGGTCATCAACAGGGTATTCGGAGGAATAAGTGACGGGACTTTCTGCGCTGATCAGCCGCTGCTATCAGCTTCGTTCAGAGATTTAATCCACAACCGGCTTTTTCGGCAGTGTAGAGTCGTGTTTTCAGCGCAAAATAGCGACTTGCTAAAACCCAGCTAACGGCTAAGCACTAATACAGGGCAGAATACGCGCCGCTCAACCCCTTCGACCCCCAGAGGATCGCCCATGGCCAAACCAAATTACAACTTCGCTAAGCGTCAAAGAGACTTGGCTAAAGAGCAGAAGAAAGAAGAAAAGCTTGCCCGCAAGAAAGCGGCTGCTGAGGAAGGTACTGTAGAGCTGGACCCGAATGCCGACGTTGACGTCGATGCAGAAGCTGAGGTTGTTGCTGAAAACACCGACGCCGTAGAACAAAAAGCACCCGACGCGTAATACCCTCGGCCCGGTTATCCACAACCCGGCCCACAGGATCTGTGATCAGGATCAGCAGCCCGGCTGTTGATCCTCGCAGTCCACCTGATTGCCTGTGCTGCATCCTCAGACGCTCCAGACCACCCGCCCCCGCATCCCTTGCACCAATCAGTCGATTCACGCCTGACGAGCTTGTGCGCGCGCAGAATGCACAACGCCAGCCCGAAGGCTGGCGTTGTGTTTGGCCAAAGCGCTTTTGCAGGAGCCGGCTAACCGGCCCCGGCAGACGTTAGCGCGGTACCACCGGCTTACGGGTCGGCTTCTGGCTCTTGCCGCCCTTGGCCGCTTCATGGCGCTCTTTGGCAGCCTGCTTGTTACGGGCAAATGCAGCGGCCTTGGCCTGCTCGCGCTTGTCCCACGGGTTACCACCATCGCTGGCACGCGGCGGCAGGCCGGTGTGCTGGGTGAGGATCTTGGTGGTTTTTTCGCCGGCGACCTTGTGGCTGCCTGCAGGCGTCGAGTTTTTGCGACGGGCACTCTGGTAGCTGTCAGTGGCTGGCTGATGTAATGGAATCAGCTGGTCTTTACCCGAACCAATCAGGTCGGCACGGCCCATGCGGGTCAGGGCCTCACGCAGCATTGGCCAGCCCTTGGGGTCGTGGTAGCGCAAGAACGCCTTGTGCAGCCGACGCTGTTCTTCGCTCTTGACGATAACCACCGAGTCGCTTTTGTATGTGACCTTGCGCAGCGGGTTCTTGCCCGAGTGGTACATCGCGGTGGCAGTGGCCATCGGCGACGGGTAGAACGCCTGCACCTGGTCAGCACGGAAGCCATTGCCCTTGAGCCACAGCGCAAGGTTCATCATGTCTTCATCTTTGGTGCCGGGGTGAGCGGCGATGAAGTACGGGATCAGGTACTGCTCTTTGCCTGCTTCCTTGGTGTACTTCTCGAACATGCGCTTGAACTTGTCATAGCTGCCAATGCCCGGCTTCATCATCTGGTTGAGCGGACCTTCCTCGGTGTGTTCCGGGGCGATCTTCAGGTAACCACCTACGTGGTGCGTCACCAGCTCTTTAACGTATTCCGGCGACTCGACCGCGAGGTCGTAGCGCAGACCGGAAGCAATCAGGATTTTCTTCACCCCCGGCAAGGCACGGGCGCTGCGATACAGCTGAATCAACGACGAGTGGTCGGTGTTCAGGTTCGGGCAAATACCCGGGAACACGCAGGATGGCTTGCGGCACGCGGATTCGATTTCCGGCGTTTTGCAGGCGATGCGGTACATGTTCGCGGTCGGGCCACCGAGGTCGGAAATGACGCCGGTAAAGCCTGGCACCTTGTCACGGATCTCTTCGATTTCGCGAATGATCGACTCTTCGGAACGGTTCTGGATGATCCGGCCTTCGTGCTCGGTAATGGAGCAGAAGGTGCAGCCGCCAAAGCAGCCACGCATGATGTTCACCGAGAAGCGGATCATGTCGTAGGCCGGGATTTTTTCCTTGCCGTACGCAGGATGCGGAACACGTGCGTAAGGCATGCCAAACACGTAGTCCATTTCTTCGGTGGTCATAGGGATCGGCGGCGGGTTGAACCACACATCCACTTCGCCATGCTTCTGCACCAGCGCACGGGCGTTACCCGGGTTGGTTTCAAGGTGCAGCACGCGGTTGGCGTGGGCGTACAGAATCGAGTCGCCACGCACTTTCTCTACCGATGGCAGACGGATTACCGTCTTGTCACGGGTCATGCGCGGGCTGGCCAGAAGTTGCACGACCTTGGCTTCGTTCGGGTCTTCAACCGGACCTTTTTCCTGCTCGATGGCGCAGGCCTGGGTGTCCTGGGTGTTCACGTACGGGTTGATGATCTTGTCGATCTTGCCCGGACGGTCGATACGCGTGGAGTCGACTTCGTACCAGTCTTTGGGCGTATCGCGACGAATGAACGCGGTACCGCGAACATCGGTAATGTCTTCGATCTTGTGGCCATACGACAAACGCTGGGCAACTTCGACAATGGCACGTTCGGCGTTGCCGTACAGCAGGATGTCGGCGCAGGCGTCGATCAGGATCGAGTTGCGCACGCGGTCCTGCCAGTAGTCGTAATGGGCGATACGGCGCAGAGATGCCTCGATGCCACCGAGTACGATCGGTACATTTTTATAGGCTTCCTTGCAGCGCTGGCTATACACCAGGCTCGCGCGATCCGGACGTTTGCCAGCCATGCCACCGGGGGTGTAGGCGTCATCGGAACGGATTTTTTTGTCGGCGGTGTAGCGGTTGATCATCGAGTCCATGTTGCCGGCCGCGACGCCAAAGAACAGGTTCGGCTCGCCCAGCTTCATGAAGTCGTCTTTGGACTGCCAGTTCGGCTGCGCAATGATGCCCACACGGAAGCCCTGGGACTCCAGCAAGCGACCGATGATGGCCATGCCGAACGACGGGTGGTCGACATAGGCATCACCGGTGACGATGATGATGTCGCATGAATCCCAGCCAAGCTGATCCATCTCCTCCCTGCTCATTGGCAGGAATGGCGCTGGACCGAAACATTCGGCCCAGTACTTGGGATAGTCAAATAGAGGCTTGGCTGATTGCATGTCGATGACCGGTGTTGAGTACAGAAAATTGGGCGCGTCATTTACGAAGAAATTCGCGGGCGCGGAATATAGCACAAAAAATGATCAATTCCGACGGTAATGGTCGGAATTGATTGGAGCCTGTGATTGCGATCCCTCACATGCCCGCCTTGCCGGCAATAACCTAAGCGTGACCGCCAGGGCAACCACGCAGCGGGCCGTTAATCGTCGTCGAAGTTGTAGCTGCCCGGCGCCAGGTTTTCGAAGCGCGTGTATTTGCCGATAAACGCCAGGCGCGTGGTACCGATAGGGCCGTTACGCTGCTTGCCGATGATGATTTCGGCAATGCCCTTGTGCTCGGTTTCGGGGTGATAAACCTCGTCCCGGTACACGAACATGATGACGTCGGCATCCTGCTCGATGGCTCCGGATTCACGCAAGTCAGAGTTGATCGGGCGCTTGTTGGGCCGCTGCTCAAGAGAACGGTTGAGCTGTGACAGCGCCACCACCGGGCAATTGAATTCTTTGGCCAGGGCTTTCAAGGAGCGGGAAATCTCGGAGATTTCGTTGGTGCGGTTGTCACCGCCCGAACCGGGGATCTGCATCAGTTGCAGGTAGTCGATCATGATCAGACCGATCTCACCGTGTTCACGTACCAGGCGCCGGGTACGGGCGCGCATTTCCGACGGGCTGATACCGGCCGTGTCATCGATGAACAGCTTGCGGTCGTTGAGCAGGTTGACCGCCGAGGTCAGGCGCGGCCAGTCATCGTCTTCCAGTCGACCGGCACGGACCTTGGTCTGGTCGATGCGCCCCAGAGACGACAGCATACGCATGATCAGCGATTCGCCTGGCATCTCGAGGGAGTACACCAGTACCGCTTTTTCGCTGCGCAATACCGCGTTTTCCACCAGGTTCATCGCAAAGGTGGTTTTACCCATCGATGGACGACCGGCCACGATGATCAGGTCAGACGGCTGCAAGCCACTGGTCATGCCATCGAGGTCGGTGTAGCCGGTGGACAGGCCGGTAATGGCGTTGTCGGTGTTGAACAGCGTATCGATCCGGTCGATGGCTTTGGTCAACAGATCATTGACGCTGACCGGGCCGCCGGTTTTTGGCCGGGCCTCGGCAATTGCAAAGATCTGCCGCTCGGCTTCGTCAAGAATCTCGGCGGCATTGCGCCCTTCAGGATTGAACGCGCTATCGGCGATTTCGGTGCTGATACCGATCAGCTGGCGCAGCGTGGCGCGCTCGCGAACGATCTGCGCATAGGCCTTGATGTTGGCGACCGACGGCGTGTTTTTTGCCAGTTCGCCCAGGTAGCCCAGGCCACCGACTTGCGACGTCTGACCTTCCTTGTCCAGTTGCTCGGCAAGGGTCACGACGTCAATCGGGGAGTTCTGGTCCGCCAGCTTGGCAATTGCGCGGAAGATCAGGCGATGGTCATGTCGATAGAAGTCGCCGTCCGAGACTTGATCCAGCACGCGTTCCCAGGCGTTGTTGTCCAGCATCAAACCACCGAGCACGGCCTGTTCGGCCTCGATGGAATGCGGCGGCACCTTCAGGGATGCGGTTTGCAGATCGTATTGCTCAGGAGCGGAGATATCGTTCATGGCCACTTGGTTAATTTGTAAAAGCTGGGGGTTTTAAAATCAGGAACAGCAGAAAGACAAAGGGCACGACCTGTAAACAGGATCGTGCCCGATGTTAACCGCCTGACACACAAGGTGCCAGTCAGTTAAGACTGCTTAAGCAGCTACCACAACAACGCGTACGGTTGCTTCAACTTCGGCGTGCAAGTGCACAGCCACGTCGAATTCGCCAACGTTGCGGATAGTGCCGTTCGGCAGACGAACTTCGCTTTTAGCAACTTCAACGCCAGAGGCGGTCAGTGCATCAGCGATGTCGTGGGTGCCGATCGAACCGAACAGCTTGCCTTCGTCGCCAGCGGTGGCAGTGATAGTCACTTCCAGCTCAGCCAGTTGGGCAGCGCGTGTTTCAGCCGAAGCTTTCTTGTCTGCTGCTGCTTGTTCCAGCTCAGCACGACGCTCTTCAAACGCAGCCAGGTTGGCAGCGGTTGCAGCGGTAGCTTTGCCGTACGGCAGCAGGTAGTTACGACCGTAACCGGCCTTAACATTTACTTTGTCGCCCAGGTTGCCCAGGTTCGCGACTTTTTCCAGAAGGATCAGTTGCATGTGAAAATCCTCTTAACTTTTAACCTTCACCGTCCGCAGAGTCTTTATCAGCGTCTTTCGGCGCCAGACGTCCACGGAAATCAATCAGGCTGTCGACAATGGCCAAGACCACGAGCAACGGATAGATCAGCTGCATAAACAGCAACAGCGTGACGTACAACCCCACCAGCCAAAACTTGGCCAGTCGCTTTTGCGCCACCAGCCCATGGATCAGGGCCAGCCCGGCGAAGAACAACGCTACGCTGCACAACGGCGTAAGCATGGCCATTTGAGGGCCGAAGTTCGGTCCTACAAGCATGCACGCCAGCAACAGTAACGCTGGCCCCAGCGGTAGGCGGATGCTGCGAAATTCGCTGGCAAAACCGCCCGGGTTGTACAACAACGCCTGCCAGTAACGCCCGATAATCAGGCTAAGCAAGCTGACGACCTGCATCAAAGCTGCAATCAAACCGGTAAGAACAGGGGCAATCAATGCTCCTAGGCGCGCTCGCTCTACGTCAGATAACTTGTCGTAGAGACCATTGAGGACCTGCGGCAGAAGTTTTTCCAACTCCTGCGCCATCGCACCAATGGGTTCGCGGAAAACCGTACCCAGGATCACGCCATACACTACACCCAACGCCACGCTGACCAGCAGCACGCGATGCCAGGGCTGACCGGCGCGTAACATCATCGCCAATCCCAGAGATCCCAGCAGCACCATCAAGGTGCGAGGTTCTCCGATAAACCACCAGACCAAGGCCGGCAGTAGAGCCCATGAGAGAATGCTCAAGGCATCTCTCGGACCGCGCCGCAGGAGCACAAGGCAACCCGCAGCAGCACTCAACCAGAACAAAAACGGCAATGCCGCACATCCGGCCACGATTAACGCGGCCTGCACACGGCCTCGCATGATGAACTCAGCTAAGGCGCGCATGCTTTCAATCCTTTACTACTTGTCGACTGCCCGGTCTCAGCGGCCGTGGCTGTCGGTGTAGGCCAGCAGGGCCAGGAAGCGGGCGCGCTTGATAGCGGTGGCCAGCTGACGCTGATAACGAGCTTTAGTACCGGTGATACGGCTTGGAACAATTTTGCCGGTTTCGGATACGTAAGCTTTCAGAGTGTTGAGATCCTTGTAATCGATCTCTTTCACTTCTTCTGCGGTGAAGCGGCAGAATTTACGACGACGGAAGAAACGTGCCATGTAATTGGCTCCTCAAAAGGTCCGTGGATTACTCGTCAGCGTTATCGCTGGCGTCGCTGTTATCGCTGTCATCGCCATCGGCGCTGTCAGAATGCTCAGGACGGTCACGACGCTCACGGCGCTCACTGCGGTTCTCTTCAGCCTTGAGCATCTCGGACTGGCCAGTTACGGCTTCGTCGCGACGGATGACCAGGTTACGGATCACAGCATCGTTGTAACGGAAGTTGTCTTCCAGCTCAGCCAGGGCTTTGCCAGTGCATTCAACGTTCAGCATCACGTAGTGAGCCTTGTGAACATTGTTGATTGCGTAGGCCAGTTGACGACGGCCCCAATCTTCCAGACGGTGGATTTTGCCGCCGTCTTCTTCGATCAGCTTGGTGTAACGCTCTACCATGCCGCCGACTTGTTCGCTTTGATCCGGGTGGACCAAAAAGATGATTTCGTAATGACGCATGAATGCTCCTTACGGGTTGTAGCCTGCCGCTAACTAAAAAGCGGTCAGACAAGGAGTGAATGACACTTGTGTGTCTTGCCTAGAGAGGCACATATGCGCCCGCCATGACGGCAAGGGGCGCAATTGTAGAGAAGGGACAAGAGAGGTGCAAGGCAATTGGTGATTATTTGAACAATCCAGACCTTCACCCACCACAAGCGACTGTGGGAGCCTGCTTGCTGGCGATGATTACAACGCGATGGGTCTGACAGACCGCGCTGATGCCATCGCCGGCAAGCCGGCTCCCACAGTGATGTAGCGTGCTGCTTACTTCTTCTTCGAAGAAGTCTTGGCCTTGACGCTGCGCTGGCGCAGGGCTTCGAACAGGCAAACCCCCGTCGCTACCGATACGTTCAGGCTGCTGACGCTACCTGCCATCGGCAGGCGCACCAGGTAATCGCAGTGCTCGCGAGTCAGGCGGCGCATGCCTTTGCCTTCCGCACCCATAATCAGGATGGTCGGGCCAGTCATGTCCTGGTCGTACAGTTCCTGCTCGGCTTCGCCGGCAGTACCCACGATCCACAGTCCGCGCTGTTGAAGCTTTTTCAGCGTGGCCGCAAGGTTGGTAACCGCAACCAACGGAATCACTTCCGCCGCGCCGCAGGCTACTTTTCGTACAGTCGGGGTCAAGGTTGCAGACTTGTCTTTAGGTACGATGACGGCCAGAGCACCCGCCGCATCCGCCGTGCGCAAACAGGCACCCAGGTTGTGCGGATCAGTCACGCCGTCCAGCACCAGAATCAGCGGAGCACCTTCGGTACGATCCAGTAATTCGTTGAGCATGGCCTCGCCCCACACCTGGCTCGGGCTTACATCAGCCACAACACCCTGGTGCACGCCTTCAACCCAAACGTCCATCTCGCGACGTTCAGCGTTACCGACATCGATCCGGTTTTCAGCGGCCAGCGCGATCAGGGTCTGAACCCGCGGATCGTTGCGGCTTTCAGCCAGCCACACTTGCTTGACGCGTTTCGGGTGGTGACGAAGCAACGCTTCTACAGCGTGAATACCGTAGATTTTTTCCAACTGGCTCATGACTTGACCTTAGGTTTACGCGCTCCACCACTTTTGGCGGCAGGAGCGGTGCCCGATTTTGGCGGGCCTTTACGATGTTTGCTCGGCTTGGAAGGCTTGCCTGCGTCTTTAGCAGGTGCCCCCCTACCCGACTTTCCCGACTCAGCTGCACGACCGCCGTTTTTCGCGTCGGCCAGCAGCGCCTGTTTCAATTCACGACTTTTGCGCAGCTCGGCATTTTTGGCCGCAGCATCGCCAGGACGATAGGTCTCGTCGGATTTCTTGGCAGTTTTGGGCGCGCTACGACGAGCGGCCGGAGCCGGTTCGACGGGCTTCTCTGTGGCTTTGGTGCCGGATTTCCCAGCATTTTTGCCAGCAGGTGCGTCAGTACCACGATTTTTACGACCAATCGGCGCGCTGAGGGTTTTCTCAGCCATTTCGAAGTCGATTTTGCGTTCGTCGAGATCGACGCGCATTACTCGAACTTCAACGGTGTCGCCCAGACGGAAGCTGCGACCGGTGCGCTCGCCCGCCAGGCGGTGATGCACAGGATCGAAGTGGTAGTAGTCACCCGGCAAGGCGGTCACGTGGACCAGACCTTCTACATAAATGTCGGTCAGTTCGACAAACAGGCCAAAGCCCGTTACTGCCGTCACTACACCCGGGAACGACTCGCCAACACGATCCTTCATGAACTCGCACTTGAGCCAGTTGGTCACGTCACGCGTGGCTTCGTCGGCACGGCGCTCGCTCATCGAGCATTGTTCGCCGAGCTGTTCGAGGATCGCTTCGTCGTACGGATAGATACGCGCTTTCGGAATCGTCATCGCGCCGGCACGACGAACGTGCGGGGTATCCATTTTGGAATGGATAACGCTGCGAATCGCCCGGTGCGTGAGCAAGTCCGGGTAGCGACGAATCGGCGAAGTGAAGTGGGTATAGGCTTCATAATTCAGGCCGAAGTGGCCCTGGTTATCAGCGCTGTACACCGCCTGGCTCAACGAACGCAGCATCACGGTCTGGATCAGGTGGAAATCCGGACGATCCTTGATGCTGGCCAGCAACGCCTGGTAATCCTTCGGCGACGGGCCGTCCTTGCCTTTGTGCAGGCTCAGACCCAGCTCACCGAGGAATGCACGGAGTTTTTCCAGACGCTCAGGTGGCGGACCATCGTGAACGCGATACAGAGCTGGAATTTCGTGCTTTTTGAGGAACTCGGCGGTGGCCACGTTGGCCGCCAGCATGCATTCTTCGATCAGCTTGTGCGCGTCATTACGGGTGGTCGGGCGAATCTCGGCAATTTTGCGCTCGGAGCCGAAGATAATCCGGGTTTCCTGGGTTTCAAAATCAATCGCACCACGCACATGACGAGCGGCCAGCAGCACTTTATACAGCGAGTAAAGCTGCTTGAGGTGCGGCACTACATCAGCGTATTCGCTGCGCAGTTGCTTGGCTTCGCTGGTTTTCGGCTGCTCCAGAATGGTGCTGACCTTGTTGTAGGTCAGGCGCGCCTGGGAGTGAATCACCGCCTCGTAGAACTTGTAGTCGGTCATTTCGCCGGATTTGGAGATGGTCATCTCGCAAACCATCGCCAAACGGTCAACTTTCGGGTTCAGGGAGCACAGACCGTTGGACAGCTGCTCAGGCAGCATCGGAATCACGCGCTCAGGGAAGTACACCGAGTTGCCACGAACCTGAGACTCGGCATCCAGTGCCGAACCGATTTTCACGTAGCTGGATACGTCGGCAATGGCCACGTACAAGGTCCAGCCACCCGAGAACAGGCGCAGCTTGCCAGGCCTGGCTTCGCAGTAAACAGCGTCATCGAAGTCGCGGGCATCTTCGCCGTCAATGGTGACGAACGGCAGATGGCGCAGATCGATGCGCTTCTCTTTGTCTTTCTCTTCGACTTCAGGCTTGAGCTTGGCGGCTTCTTTAAGCACCGCTTCCGGCCAGACGTGAGGAATGTCGTAGGTGCGCAGGGCAATGTCGATTTCCATGCCGGGCGCCATGTAGTTGCCCACCACTTCAAGCACATCACCTTGCGGCTGGAAGCGCGGCGTCGGCCAGTGGGTAATCTTCACTTCGACAAACTGACCCACCTTGGCGCCTGCATTGCGACCCGGGGTAACCAGCACTTCTTGCTGGATCTTCGGATTGTCGGCAACTACAAAGCCAATGCCGCCTTCTTCGAAGTAACGACCCACGATGGTTTCGTGAGCACGCGAAACCACTTCGACGATTACGCCTTCACGACGACCACGGCGATCCAGCCCCGAAACGCGGGCCAGCGCACGGTCACCATCGAACACCAGGCGCATTTGCGACGGGCTCATGAACAGGTCGTCACTGCCATCATCAGGGATCAGAAAGCCGAAGCCATCGCGATGGCCACTGATGCGGCCGAGAATCAGGTCGAGCTTGTCCACCGGCGCATAAGTGCCACGGCGGGTATAAATGAGCTGGGCATCACGCTCCATCGCACGCAGGCGACGACGCAAGGCCTCGATTTGGTCTTCTGTAGTCAGACCGAACTCTTCTACCAACTGCTCGCGAGCAGCCGGCGAACCACGCTCGGCCAGATGCTGAAGGATCAGCTCGCGGCTAGGGATAGGGTTTTCGTATTTTTCCGCTTCACGTGCGGCCTCGGGATCGAGGGTCTGCCAATCGGCCATTAGATAGTTTTCACCTTGTCTATATGCGGGTTAGTTTGGCATACGCGTATTGAAACGGGAAATTTCGGACTCATACAGAGCCGTAATAGCCCGTTCTGGCACACATTCATGTCGCGGACTAACCGTTCGCGAATTTTTTTCACTATTTTTATGCACAACGCTTTACAGGTCAAAGGGTCGTCCGTATAGTGCGCGCCATCGACAACGGCAACAGCGTTGAAGATGATGCCCAGATGGTGAAATTGGTAGACACGCCAGCTTCAGGTGCTGGTGACCGCAAGGTCGTGGAAGTTCGAGTCTTCTTCTGGGCACCAATTCAGAGATGCAGATTAGTACAATCTGCAGACTCACACAAAAACCCGCGAAAGCGGGTTTTTGCATTCTAAGCCGCTGATTTATTAAAACTAAATAAAACAGGGCTTTACAGAATTAAAAGCGCTCCGTATAGTGCGCCACATCAACAGCGGCAACGTTGCTGATAATGCCCAGATGGTGAAATTGGTAGACACGCCAGCTTCAGGTGCTGGTGACCGCAAGGTCGTGGAAGTTCGAGTCTTCTTCTGGGCACCAATTCAAGCTTCAAGTGTTTTCACTGAAAACATTCGAAGCCTCACAAAAACCCGCGAAAGCGGGTTTTTGCGTTTCTGTGGCCGGCAATCGCCTCCCACCCTGCACTTGCCCCCTCTCCTACGACCATCGCCCTATCCTTGTGGCGCACTTGAGAAGCAATATCGTTTATTATTGTTACAAGTTTTGTAGTACCCAAGCGAGGAACCCAGCGAATGATGCTCCGAAATACCCAGCTTGCAACATTTCTACTGCGTAGTTTGTCCATCGCAACTCTTGGTCTGACTCTGATCACTCCCGCCGCTCACGCTGCCGATCCTGTAACCCTGACCCTGTATAACGGCCAGCACAAAGAAGTCGGCGACAACCTCGCCGCTGCCTTTGAAGCCAAGACCGGCATTCACGTCAATGTGCGCAAAGGTAGCAGCAACCAGCTGGCCAGCCAGATCGTCGAAGAAGGCGATCGCTCGCCTGCCGACGTGTTCTACGCCGAGGAGTCGCCGCCACTGAACAGTCTTGGCGAACAGGGCTTCCTGGCCAAGGTCGACGACAGCACCTTGCAAGTACTGCCCAAGGAATACGTGGCCGCCAACGATACCTGGATCGGCGTGACTGCACGCACCCGCGTCGTGGCGTTCAACCCGGACAAGGTCAAGGAAGAAGAACTGCCCAAGTCAGTTCTGGATTTCGCCGGCCCCGAATGGCAGGGCAAGATCGGTTTTGTACCCACCAGCGGCGCATTCCAGGAACAGGCTGTGGCCATCATCAAACTGCATGGCCGCGAAGCCGCAGAAGAATGGCTGACCGGTCTGCGCGCCTTCGGCAAGACCTACACCAACAACATGGTTGCCCTCAAAGCGGTCGAGAATGGTGAAGTGGCCGCCGTACTGGTCAACAATTACTACTGGTTCGCCTTGCAGCGCGAGAAAGGCAAGCTGAATTCCAAACTGCACTACTTCACCGATGGCGATGCGGGCGGCCTGATCACCGTATCCAGCGCCGGCGTTTTGAAGGCCAGCAAACACCCCAAAGAAGCCCAGCAACTCCTGGCTTACATGGCCAGCGAAGAAGGTCAGCGGGTGATCACCAACACCACCGCTGAATACCCGATGCGCAAAGGCATGGTGTCGGAACGCGGCCTCAAGCCGTTCGATGAACTGCAACCGCCAAAAATCACCCCGGCCGACCTTGGCAACGCTGATGAAGCGCTGGAGCTTGAACAAGATGTAGGCCTGCTCTGATGCTGTCTGCCGCCCAACCTGCACGCTTTAACGTGAAACGCAAAAAGCCCTCTGTCTGGCTGTTATTACCGGTGCTGTTACTGGTGGGCCTGAGCCTGTTGCCGCTGCTGTATGTCGGCACCAAGGCCTGGCAGGCCGGATGGGCACAAGCGGTGCACTTGTTGTGGCGGCCCTTCGTATTTGACCTGATGCGCAACACGCTGCTGTTGATGGTTGGTGTAACGGTAACCTGCGCCCTGATCGGTTTGTCGCTGGCCTGGTTACTGGAGCGCAGCAGCTTGCCGGGGCGACGCCTCTGGGGCGTGATCCTGTGCCTGCCGTTTGCCGTACCTGCATTCGTCAGCAGCTTCACCTGGGTATCGCTCAGCTCCAGCTTCGAGGGCCTGGGCGGCGCCATCCTGGTGATGAGCCTGTCCAAATATCCGCTGATCTTCCTGCCGGTCGCGGCTACGCTGCGCAATCTCGATCCGGCACTTGAAGAGTCGGCCCGCACCCTGGGCCAGAATCGCTGGGGGGTATTTTTCAAAATCACCCTGCCGCTGCTCTGGCCTTCGTTGCTGGCGGGCTCGCTGCTGATTGCCCTGCACATGCTGGTGGAATTCGGCGCGCTGTCGATCATCGGGCTGCAGACCTTCACCACCGCCATCTACCAACAATTCGAGCTGTCGTTCAGCAACGCCAATGCGGCCATGCTTTCGGCGGTACTGCTGGTGATGTGCTTGAGCCTGCTGTGGCTGGAACTGAAAGTGCGCGGCAAAGGCCGGCACATTCGGATCGGCCAGGGTGCGGCACGGCGCGCCGAGCAGGTGCAACTGGGCAAGTGGTCATTTTTTGGCCAGCTGTATTGCCTGGCACTGGCCATCATTGGCAGCGGGATTCCGCTGGGCATGCTGGTGTACTGGCTGGTCAAAGGCAGCTCGGCGGCATTCCCGATGGCAGCCATTGGCGAGGCGCTGTTCGCCTCCCTGTCACTGGCGCTGGGCGGTGCTGCACTGTGCCTGGTACTGGCAGTACCTGTCGGCCTGCTGGTGGTGCGCTACAAAGGCCAACTGGCGATCTGGGCCGAGCGCCTGCCGTATCTGCTGCATGCACTGCCCGGCCTGGTGATCGCCCTGGCGCTGGTGTACTTCTCGCTGCATTACGTGCCTGCGCTGTACCAGACCTCGGCCCTGCTGCTGATCGCCTATGCCTTGCTGTTTTTGCCTCTGGCGCAGGCGCCGATTCGCACGGCGCTGAACAAGGCAGCTCCGCAGCTCGAAGAAGCAGCACGCACCTTGGGCGCATCGTCGTTTTCGGCATTTTGCCGGGTGACATTGCCAATCATTTTCCCGGCACTGGGGGCGGCATTTGCCCTGGTGTTCCTGGACGCCATGAAAGAACTGACCGCCACGCTGCTGCTGAGCCCCACCGGACTCAATACATTGGCAACACAGGTCTGGGCTCACACCTCGAACATCGAGTTCGCGGCGGCGGCACCCTATGCGGCGCTGTTGATAGTGGTCTCGGGACTGCCGGTGTACCTGCTGACCACCAAGATGTACCTGAGCCGCTAACAACCCGCCGGGTAACTCGCTCCTGCAGGTTGCTCGCGGCCTATGCCCTGAACTGCCCCAGGCTCGCTTTCAGCTGCGCCGCCAGACCATCCAGCACCTGCCCGCTGGCGGTCGTTTCGTTGACCGCCTGCGCCGCACGCTCGGCCTGGGCATGGATCACCTCAACCCGCCCACGTACCGCATGCGCGCCCCGGGCCTGATGCTCAGCAGCTTTGGTAGCGTCACCAATCGCGGCGTGCACCTGCTCAACAGAAGCCTGCACGGTTTTTTGCAACTGCACGCTGCCACGCAGTACTGCCAACCCCTCATTGGCCTGACGCCCTGCCAGCCCGATCGCCGCCACCGCCTCCTTGGCACCCTGCTGCAAGGCCACGATATGGGCCTGGATATCACCGGTGGAGCTTTGCGTCTTGCTGGCCAGCGCCCGCACTTCATCCGCCACCACGGCAAAGCCGCGGCCCGTCTCCCCTGCCCGCGCAGCCTCAATAGCCGCATTGAGGGCCAGAAGATTGGTCTGCTCGGCAATGCCGTGAATGACAGTCAGCACCACTTCGATTTGCTCACTTTGCTGTGCCAGGCGCTCGATGACCCTGGCTCCAGCGCCGACCTGCCCGGCCAGCGCCTCGATCAGGCCGCCCACTTGCGCCGAGGTGCGGGTATTTTCATCGGTCGCCTGACGAATATCCTGCACCTGCTTGAGCGCCGCCTGCATCGCCTGACTTTCAGACTGCGCCGCATCGGCCATGGTCGACAGTGCCTCCAGGCTCTGCGCCACCTCATCGCGCTGCAACTGGGCCGCAGCATTGGCCCCGGCATTGCGCTCCGTCATGGCCCCGATCTCGACCCCGGTACGCTGCGCCACATCCCCCGCCTCCCGCACAATGGGCTGCAACTTGTCGATAAAGCGGTTCACCGCCGCCGCCATATCGCCAATCTCATCCTTGCTGTCCAGGCCCACGCGCTTGGTCAGATCACCCTCGCCTGCGGCCAGATCATTCAACGCGGCAATCATCAGCAGCAGCTTGTTGACCACCCGCCGCCCCAGCACCACCGCCAGCAACAGCAAGACACCCAGACCGACAATCGCCAATCCCATACCAATGCGCCAGCGCAAGGTGTCAGCCGCATCACGGACAGTCTGTGCGGTATTGGCCTGCATCTGTGCCGCCGCTGCCTGAGCCGACTCCAGACGCGCCCCCAGGGCTGCCGAGCTGTCGTTGGCGGCGCCCTGCAGGCTTTCATCCACCAGATGCTCACTGTTGACTATCAGTTGCGCAAAACGCTTATCGAGAGCCGCCAGGTCCTTCTCGACCGAGGCCGTGGAAACCCCCATCAACACCTTGCCAATCTCCACGCCATTGGGGCTGATGGGGGCTTCGAGGTAATACACCGCCGGATCGTGCCGCGCTGCGTCCAGCACTTTATCCAGCGCCCGCTCTCCCTTGCCCTTCTCCAAAAGGGCTTTGTTGATCGGGTTTTCACGATTGAGGTAGCGCGTCAGATGTTGCCCGGCAACGTCGTCATAGACCACAAACAGCACATTGGGATTGCGCTGGGCGCGCCGGGCGAACTCGGACAGCGTGGGCACGTCATTATCCCAGATGGCCCGCGGCGCCACAGCCGCTAACAGTTGCGCCATATCATTGGCCGAATCCATCAGATTCTTTTCCAGTGCATTGCGCAATTGCATCTGCTCTTCTTTCAAACGCGGCGCCAGCCCGGCCGTCAGACGCTCACGGGTGCTGGCAGACAGCCCTTCAAGGCTGCTCTTGACCTCTCGTCCGGCCTGCTCCAGCTCAGCCGAAAGCTTTTGACTGTCCGCCCCCAGCCCCGCATCCAGATCAGACTCCAGCGCCGTCACTGTGCTCCGGGTCAGTGCAACAGCCACCAGCACCTGCACCAAAAGTGCGATACCAAGGGTAACGAATACAGGTCGCAGCAGACGACTTCGTAACAGTGAGAGAACGGCAGACACAGGAAACCCCTCCACAGCGGTGCCATTATATTGATGGCACCTTAATGGCAACTCTCACAGCAAGGGTCGTGCCGCATGGCAGGCAGAAACAACAAAGGGCCCCGAAGGGCCCTTTGCTTTACATCAAAACGTCTTAAGCGAACGGGTGACGCAGAACGATAGTCTCGTTGCGATCCGGGCCAGTCGAAATGATGTCGATCGGAGCGCCGATCAGCTCTTCTACGCGCTTGATGTAAGCACGCGCAGCAGCAGGCAGCTCTTCCAGGGTTTTGGCACCCACGGTCGACTCGGTCCAGCCCGGTACAGCTTCGTAAACCGGCTGCAGACCTTCGTAGCTGTCAGCATCGGTCGGCGCATCAACCAGCACATTGCCGTTTGCATCTTTGTAGCCGACGCAAATGTTGATGGTTTCCAGACCGTCGAGTACGTCCAGCTTGGTCAGGCAGATGCCCGAGATGCTGTTCACATCGATAGCGCGACGCAGGATAACGGCGTCGAACCAGCCACAACGACGGGCACGGCCGGTGGTTGCACCGAACTCGTGACCCTGCTTGGCCAGGTGAGCGCCCACTTCGTCGAACAGCTCGGTCGGGAATGGACCCGAACCAACGCGAGTGGTGTAAGCCTTGGTGATGCCCAGGATGTAATCCAGGAACATCGGGCCAACGCCCGAACCGGTGGCAACACCGCCAGCGGTAGTGTTGGAGCTGGTCACGTACGGGTAGGTACCGTGGTCGATGTCCAGCAACGAGCCCTGAGCGCCTTCGAACATGATGTCTTTGCCAGCGCGGCGCAGGCCGTGCAGCTCGGCAGTCACGTCCAGCATCAGCGGCTTGAGCAGCTCGGCGTATTCCTTGCACTCGGCCAGGGTCTTGTCGAAGTCGATGGCGGCTTCTTTGTAGTAACCCACCAGCATGAAGTTGTGGTATTCCACCAATTCACGCAGCTTGGCTTCAAAGCGCGGCATGTTGAGCAGATCGCCCACACGCAGGCCACGACGAGCAACCTTGTCTTCGTATGCCGGGCCAATGCCGCGACCGGTAGTACCGATCTTCAGCTCGCCACGGGCCTTTTCACGAGCCTGGTCCAGCGCTACGTGGAACGACAGGATCAGCGGGCAGGACGGGCTGATACGCAGGCGCTCGCGCACCGGTACGCCTTTCTCTTCCAGCTTGATGATTTCACGCAACAGGGCGTCGGGAGCAACCACCACACCGTTGCCGATCAGGCACTGCACGCCTTCGCGCAATACGCCCGACGGGATCAGGTGCAGAACGGTTTTTTCACCGTCGATTACCAAGGTGTGGCCAGCATTGTGGCCACCCTGGTAGCGCACTACAGCGGCAGCATGTTCGGTCAGCAGATCAACGATCTTGCCTTTGCCCTCATCACCCCATTGGGTGCCCAGGACTACGACATTCTTACCCATAACACTTGTCCTCTTCGCGCAAACTTGGTGCCGGCAGCCGCCGGCAGGAAAACTCAAGAAGCCAGCGGCACTACTTGCCACAAGCCGTTCTGCTGAATCAATTGGCGGTCGCAGTCCGCCTCACTGGCGGCAGCCTGTGACTGCCCAGGCAACGCCTGAACCACACGCTGACCTTCACTGCGAAGCTGGCAAACCTGCTGCCAGAGTGCCGCATCCGTACTGTCAGGCATCCAGATACCGCCAGACGGTAGCTCGACTTCAGCACGCCCCAGGGTGACCAGGGTTTTCAAATCAGTCGAAAAACCGGTCGCCGGACGGGCACGCCCGAAAACAGCACCGATATCGTCATAACGACCGCCCTGGGCGATGGAATCCCCAACGCCCGGAACAAATACCGCAAAGACCACACCTGTGTGGTAGTGATACCCACGCAACTCACCCAGGTCAAAATACAGCGGCAGCTGCGGGAAACGCACAGACAACCGCTCGGCAATCGCCAGCAAATCGTCCAGAGCAGCCAGAACCGGGGCCGGAGCCCGGGCCAGACGCTCGCGCGCAGCAACCAGCACCTCACGGCCGCCGCACAAACCAACCAATGCCTGCAGCATGCCTGCCAAATCAGCCGGCAAACCTTCGGTCAAGGCCGTTACTTCGTCGATCGCCTTGCGTTGCAGAGCGTCGAACAATTGTTGTTCCACTTCAACCGACAGGTTGGCCGCACGGGCCAGACCGCGGTAAATGCCAACGTGACCCAGGTCCATATGGACATCCGGCACATCGGCCAATTGCAACATGGCCAGCATCAAGCTGATGACTTCCACGTCGCTGCTCGGGCTGGCATCGCCATACAACTCGGCACCCAGCTGGATCGGGCTGCGCGAGGATGACAACCCGCGCGGCTGAGCATGCAGCACGCTGCCGGCGTAGCACAGACGGCTCGGGCCTTCACGACGCAAGGTATGCGCATCGATGCGCGCCACTTGCGGAGTGATGTCGGCACGAAAACCCATCTGGCGACCCGTCTGCGGGTCAATAACCTTAAAGGTCCGCAAATCGAGATCCTGGCCAGCCCCTGTCAGCAAGGACTCCAGGTATTCGATATGCGGGGTGACGACGAACTCATAGCCCCAGCCCTGGAACAGATCCAACACCTGACGGCGCGCCACTTCAATGCGGGCTGCCTCAGGTGGAAGTACTTCTTCGATGCCATCTGGCAGAAGCCAGCGGTCTACCGTTGCCATTACGCCATTCCCCTATGATCCGGGCGGCCAGCCAGCAGGCAAGCCTTGAGTAAAGCAGAACGTGGCTGCGTCTTGAACGCGCACAGCAAAAAAGCCCAAAGTGACAGGCTTGCACATCCCTCGAAAAATCTGCCGACGTTGTAACAGTCGGTCAATCAAACATGCAGACGCAAAAAAGCCGGGAATTTCCCGGCTGCCGCATCATACACACGTTTTCTAAAAGGATCACCCCGCCAGGCAATTTGCCCGCCAGGCGGAGTGAATGCATGCGCCAGTTACTCATGTGCAGGAGCGCGTTTCCCCGCTCCTGCAGTGACCGGCGACGCTCCCTTTACTGCTGTGCCGGCTTGGATTTTTCCAGGTAGCGGAAGAAATCGCTGCTCGGGTCCAGAACCAGTACATCGCTCTTGTTCGCAAAGCTTTCGCGGTAAGCGCGCAGGCTGCGATAGAACTTGTAGAACTCCTGATCCTGGCCGTAAGCCTTGGAGTAGATTGCGGAAGCCTGGGCATCACCGTCACCACGAGCCTCTTCAGACTGGCGATACGCTTCAGCCAACAGCACGCGGGCTTGACGATCGGCGTCAGCACGAATGCCTTCTGCCAGCTCGTTACCCTTGGCGCGGTGCTCACGGGCTTCACGCTCACGCTCACTGCTCATACGTTCGAAAACGCTGCGGTTGACTTCTTTCGGCAGGTCGATGGCCTTGACCCGGACATCAACCACTTCGATGCCCAGCTCTTTTTCGGCCATTTTGTTCAGCGACGCCGTCAGGTCAGCCATCAGCGCATCGCGCTCACCGGACACAACCTCGTGCAGCGTGCGCTTGCCGAACTGGTCACGCAGACCCGATTCGAGACGACGCGACAAGCGCTCGTCAGCAACTTGCTTAAGACCCGAAGTCGCTGCGTAGAAGCGACCGGCATCTTTCACACGCCACTTGGCGAAGGCATCAACCATTACCGCTTTCTTTTCCAGCGTCAGAAAACGCTGAGTCGGAGCATCCAGCGTCATCAGGCGGCCGTCGAACTTGCGCACCTGGTTGACGTAAGGAATCTTCACATGCAGACCCGGCGGAACATCGTCCTGCACCACACGACCGAAGCGCAGCATCACGGCACGTTCGGTTTGCGAAACGATGTAGAAGCTGTTCCAGGCAACAATCGCCACGACAACGGCAACAATAAGGGCGATCAGCGATTTATTGCTCATCAGCGACTCTCCCTGGTACGCGGTGGTGTCGGCATATCCGATTTGGCATGGGATGCCGAATCGTTATTGCCCGCCGCAGCTGCCGAGCCCGTTGCCGGGTTGCTGCCATTACGGCCTTCGATCATTTTGTCCAATGGCAAGTACAGCAGGTTGCTCTGGCCGTTTTTGTTGCCGGTCACGAGTACTTTGCTGGTGTTGCTGAAGACTTCCTGCATGGTGTCCAGGTACAGACGGTCACGCGTAACATCCGGAGCCTTGCGATATTCGCTCACCAGTTTGGTAAAGCGGTCTGCCTCACCCTTGGCGCGGGAAATCACTTCATCACGATAGCCATTGGCGTTTTCGATGATGCGCTGGGCCTGACCGCGCGCTTCCGGCACCACGCCATTGGCGTAGCTTTCTGCCTGGTTGCGGGCACGCTGCTCGTCTTCACGGGCGCGGATCACGTCATCAAAGGCTTCCTGCACTTCACGCGGTGCCGCTGCGTTCTGTACGTTGACCTGGGTCACAGTGATACCGGTCTTGTAGGTATCGAGGAAACGCTGCAAGCGTTCCTTGATGTCTACAGCCATCTGTTCACGGCCTTCGGTCAGCACCTGATCCATCGCAGTGGAGCCCACTACGTGACGCAAGGCACTGTCAGTGGCCTGTTGCAGGCTGACTTCCGGCTGATCGACGTTCAACACGAAGTCGCGCAGGTTGCTGATCTTGTACTGCACGGTCAGCGGCACTTCGACGATGTTTTCGTCTTCAGTGAGCATCTGGCCCTGCTTGGTGTACGCACGCTCACGCGTCACGTTCTCCAGGTACTTTTTATCGAACGGCGGGAAGTAGATGTTCAGACCCGGCCCTACGGTGTCGTAGTACTTGCCCAGGCGCAGCACTACGGCTTGCTCCTGCTCGTCGACCACGTAAACCGCGCTATACAGCCAGGCTGCAGCCAGCACCACCAGACCGATACCCAGCAGGCCATAACCAGCACCTTTGCCGCCGTTCGATCCGCCGTCGCCGCTACCACGTTTTTTCCCACCACCGAACAACCCATTCAGGCTTTCCTGCAGCTTTCGGAAGGCCTCGTCGAGATCTGGTGGTCCCTTGCGGCCGCCGTTATTCGGGCGTTTGCCACCCCAAGGATCTTGATTATTCGAGTTGCCACCCGGCTCATTCCAAGCCATAGCGCTCTCCATCTGATAAAGCAAAGACGCGCCCACGGCGCGCCGACCAATGCTACAGAATGCCTACCATAGCGGCACAGCCGCTTTGCGAGGCTTTTATTGCAAAGTGTGTTGTTCGATAAATTCCAGCGGCTGCATCCCTTCGCGGCTGACCAAGCGGTTTAACTCGGATCGCGGTAGGCGCACATCCAGCAGACAGGCACCTTCTTCATCATGTTGTTCTTTTTGCACCACGCCCAATTCAAAGAACTGGGCACGCAGTCGAGCAAAACGCTGAGGCAAGCGCAAGGTGCCAACGAACAAATCATTACCCAGCAACTCGGCGATGGCCTGTTCAAGCAACTCCAGCCCGACCCCTTCACGCGCCGACAACCAGACCCGCTGCGGTTTGCCGTCGGCATCACGCTGGATCTGCGGCTCGACACCTTCAAGCAAATCGATTTTGTTGTAGACCTCGAGGATCGGCAAGTCCTGGGCACCAATTTCGCCCAGCACCACCATCACCTGCTCAATCTGCGCCATGCGCTCAGGTTCGTGCGCATCGATAACGTGCAGCAGCAAATCGGAATTGCTCGACTCTTCGAGCGTAGACCGGAAAGCCTCAACAAGCTTGTGCGGAAGGTGACGAATAAAGCCCACGGTGTCAGCCAGCACGATCGGCCCCAGATCGGCCAGATCAAGACGGCGCAAGGTAGGGTCAAGTGTGGCGAACAACTGGTCAGCGGCGAACACGTCAGAGCCGGTGACCGCATTGAACAGCGTGGATTTGCCGGCGTTGGTATAGCCCACCAGCGACACCGTAGGAATGTCGGCGCGTTGGCGCCCTCTACGGGACTGCTCGCGTTGACTGCGGACTTTTTTCAGACGGGCCTTGATCTGGCTGATGCGTACGCGCAACAGACGACGGTCGGTTTCGAGCTGGGTTTCACCCGGCCCGCGCATACCAATGCCACCGCCCTGACGCTCAAGGTGAGTCCAGCCGCGCACAAGACGCGTACTCATGTGATCAAGCTGGGCCAGTTCGACCTGCAACTTGCCTTCATGGGTACGGGCACGCTGAGCGAAGATATCGAGAATCAGCCCGGTACGGTCAAGCACGCGACACTCGAATACACGCTCGAGGTTACGCTCCTGACTGGGGGTGAGGACGTGATTGAAAATCACGATGTCGACCTTCTCGGCCTTGACCAGGTCGCGTAACTCCTCGACCTTGCCACTGCCAATCAGGTACTTGGCCGATGGCCGATGACGCGGCACGTTAAAAAACGCGACCGTCTCGGCGCCGGCCGATACAGCTAACTCCTGGAACTCCTGCGGATCTTCGCGCGCCTCAGGGTCCTGTCCTTCCAAGTGAACGAGGATCGCTCGCTCACCACCACCGTGGCGCTCAAAGAACAAAGCAGACTCCTATCAGGCGTTACCTGGTTCAGCGTCTGCCAGTTCCGATTCAGCTGCGCTTGGCAGACGAATAGGACGTACTGGTACGACTGTCGAGATAGCGTGTTTGTAAACCATTTGGCTCACGGTGTTTTTCAGCAGAATCACGAACTGGTCGAAAGACTCGATAGTCCCCTGCAGCTTGATCCCGTTGACCAGGTAGATGGAAACGCCAACCTTCTCTTTACGCAAAGTATTCAAGTAAGGGTCTTGTAGCGAATGCCCTTTTGACATATGCCGCACTCCTGTAAGGATAAAAAATAGAAACAAAAATTAGATGGCTGATGACGCCATACCCATAGGATAGACGGCATTTCCTGAGACTCAGCTCAATATGGAGACCGATTCCAGGTATTTCAAGGCTCGTGGCAGATTGTCGCAGTCCAGGCTGTCCAGCCAATGCAGATCATTCCAGCTGCGTAACCAGGTGAACTGACGCTTGGCCAACTGGCGCGTGGCAATAATGCCGCGCTCCTGCATCTCGGCTGCTGTCAGCTTGCCGTCCAGGTAATCCCAGACTTGGCGATAGCCCACTGCACGTATAGACGGCAACCCGGCATGCAGGTCACTTCTATTACGCAGGGCTAGGACCTCATCAATGAATCCCTGTTCCAGCATTTGCCCGAATCTTTGTGCAATTCGTTCATGCAGCACCTGACGATTCGCCGGAGCAATGCCCAGGTTCGCGACAGTATAGGGCAATTGACTGCAGCCAGAAGCCGCTGCTTGACTAGATTGTTCAGATTGTTTTTGCCGGTGGGCGGTCATGCTCAGGCCGCTGACCCGATAAACCTCTAATGCACGGGTCAGACGCTGCGGATCGTTGGGGTGAATACGTGCCGCCGACTCCGGGTCGATGGCTGCCAACTGATCGTGCAACGCTTGCCAGCCAAGGCGCTGAGCTTCGTCTTCGAGCTGCGCACGCACTTGCGGATCTGCCGCCGGCATGTCGGCCAGGCCTTCGCTCAGCGCTTTGTAATAGAGCATGGTGCCGCCCACCAGCAGCGGAATATTGCCCCGTGCGGTGATCTCTGCCATGGCCTTGAGCGCATCACGACGGAAATCGGCAGCCGAGTAGCTTTCAGCCGGGTCGAGAATATCGATCAACTGGTGCGGGTGTGCGGCCAGAATCTCTTTCGAGGGTTTGGCCGTGCCGATATCCATGCCGCGATAGACCAGCGCCGAGTCGACACTGACCAGCTCGCACGGCAGTACCTTGCTCAGCTCGATGGCCAGATCGGTTTTGCCTGCAGCGGTCGGCCCCATCAAAAAGATGGCCGGTGGTAAAGCGTTGGAACCTGTCATCAGCGACCGCGCAAAAAGAGTTTGTCCAAGTCGTCCAGGCCCATTTGGGTCCAGGTCGGACGACCATGATTGCACTGACCGCTGCGCTCGGTATTTTCCATGTCGCGCAGCAGGCCGTTCATTTCCGGCAGGGCCAGGCGCCGGTTGGCGCGGATCGCGCCGTGACAGGCCATGGTGCCGAGCAATTCATTGAGGTGTGCCTGAATCCGGTCACTGGTGCCGTACTCCATCAAGTCGGCCAGTACATCGTGCACCAGGCGTTGCGCCTCGGCCTGCTTGAGCAGGGCCGGGATCTGGCGGATGGCCAGAGTTTCCGGCCCCAGACGTTGCAGCTCGAAGCCCAGACGCTGAAACCACTCGCCATGTTCTTCGGCACAATCGGCTTCACGCTGGCTGACGGCAATCGACTCCGGCACCAGCAGCGGCTGACCGCTCAGCCCTTCACTGGCCATGGCGATTTTCAGGCGCTCATACATGATCCGCTCGTGGGCCGCATGCATGTCCACCAGCACCAGGCCGTGAGCGTTTTCTGCGAGGATATAGATACCCTTGAGCTGAGCCAGCGCATAACCCAGAGGAGGAATATCGCCCTGCCCTTCAGGCATCGGCGCGGCCCCCGCTTCAGGCAATGGCGCGAAAAACTCCCGGTAGGCATTGCGGGCCTCGGCTGCCGGAACAGACGGCGTGGCAGAGGGTGGTCGATAGAACGACTGATAGCCCGCCCCGGCGCCGGGGCCCGGCACATGCGGTGCAGGCGCAGCCTGAGGTTGCTCAAGCAAATGCGCCGCCAGACGCATTTCGCCTTGCGGACCAAACTCACCGGCGTCGATCCCGGTAGGTCGCTCGGCGCCAGGCACCGGTGCAGGAGCCGCCAGTTGATCCTCGGGGCGCACATCGCCCAGGGCGCGGTGCAAGGTGCCATACAAGAAGTCATGCACCATGCGCCCGTCCCGGAAACGGACTTCGTGTTTGGTCGGGTGCACGTTAACGTCAACCACGGACGGGTCGACCTCAAAAAACAGCACGAAGGTCGGGTGCCGGCCGTTGAACAGTACGTCGCGATAAGCCTGACGCACCGCGTGCGCCACCAGTTTGTCGCGCACCGCACGGCCGTTGACATAGAAGTACTGCAAGTCGGCCTGGCTGCGCGAAAAGGTCGGCAAGCCAACCCAGCCCCACAAATGCAGGCCATTACGCTCGATCTCGATCGGCAGTGCCTGCTCCAGAAATGCAGCGCCGCACACTGCCGCCACACGGCGGGCGCGGGCGGTGTCGTCGTGGGCTTCATGCAAATTAAGGATGGTTTTACCGTTGTGCCGCAGATTGAACGCCACATCAAAACGCGCCAGCGCCAAACGCTTGATCACTTCTTGCAGGTGATCAAATTCGGTTTTTTCGGTCTTGAGAAACTTGCGCCGCGCAGGGGTGTTGAAAAACAGGTCCCGCACTTCAACCGAAGTACCGACCGGATGCGCGGCCGGCTGGACCCGGGGCGCCATGTCGCGGCCTTCGGTTTCTACCTGCCAGGCCTGATCGGCGCCACGGGTACGCGATGTCAGGGTCAGGCGGGCCACCGAACTGATGGATGCCAGCGCCTCACCGCGGAACCCCAGGCTCATCACCCGTTCAAGGTCTTCCAGGTCGCGAATTTTACTGGTGGCGTGCCGCGCCAGGGCCAGCGGCAAGTCGTCACTGGAGATCCCGCTGCCATCGTCACGCACCCGCAACAGTTTGATGCCGGCCTGCTCCACGTCCACATCGATACGCTTGGCGCCCGAGTCGAGACTGTTTTCCAGCAACTCCTTGATCACCGACGCCGGGCGCTCAACAACCTCGCCTGCGGCAATCTGGTTAGCCAGACGCGGGCTGAGCAGCTCGATACGCGCACTGCTGTTCAATACCCCGTCACTCATTGCTTGGATACCAGTTCGGTGGCGGGGATATTCAGGCTCTGGCCTATTTTCAACTCGTCGGTTTTCAAGTTGTTGCTGGAACGCAATGTCGCAACGCCCACTTGATAGCGCACGGCAATCATCGCCAGGGTTTCGCCAGGGCGAACCGTGTGTTCACGGGCTCCCTGGGCGATCTTCCCGGTATCCCGCAGCCAGGCAATGTAAGAACCCGGTGGCGGGTTTTGCTGGAAGAACTGACGCACACCGCTGCTGATAGAGCGCGCCAGCGCTTGCTGATGGCTGGCCGAAGACAGTTTATTGGCTTCATTGGCGTTGGAAATAAACCCGGTTTCTACGAGGATCGATGGAATATCCGGCGATTTGAGCACCATAAATCCGGCCTGCTCTACACGCTGCTTGTGCAGCGGCGTCACCCGGCCGATGTTGCTCAAGACTTTTTGCCCCACGTTCAGGCTGGAAGTCAGTGATGCCGTCATCGACAAATCAAGCAACACCCCCGCCAGCATCCGGTCCTTGTCATCGAGACTCACGCTGCCTGCACCGCCAATCAAGTCAGAACGGTTTTCACTGTCTGCCAGCCAACGCGCGGTTTCGGACGTTGCGCCGCGTTCAGACAACGCAAACACCGATGCACCAAAGGCCGCCCTGGAAGGTGCCGCGTCGGCGTGGATCGAGACAAACAGGTCGGCGCCCTTCTTGCGGGCAATTTCGGTGCGTCCCCGTAGCGGGATGAAATAGTCGCCGCTGCGGGTGAGCTCGGCCCTGAAGCCCTTCATGCCGTTGATCTGGCGCTGCAACTCTTTGGCGATCGCCAGCACCACGTGTTTTTCGCGCTGTCCGCCGGCACCCGAAGCACCCGGATCCTCGCCACCGTGGCCGGGGTCGATCATCACGATCACGTCACGTTTGCCAGTGGGCACAGGCGCCAGCTTGATCTCGGGCTGGGTCGGCGTCACCGGCACCACTGGCAGCTTGGCCACATTGGTCGGCGGCAAGCTCGGGGCAATATCAGCGCCCTGATCATAAAGATCGACCACCAGACGGTTGCCGTATTGCGCGTTCGGCGCCAGTACGAAGCTCTTCGGGGTGACGGCTTTTTTCAGATCGATCACCACCCGCAAATCGGTGGGAGTGCGTTGCGCCGAGCGCATGCTGGTGATCGGCGTATTGGCAGTGGCCACGTTCAAACTTCCGCCGAGGGTCGCGCCATTGATATCGATCACCAGGCGATCTGGCGCTGTCAGCGTAAACACGCTGTGTTGCACCGGGCCCGTGAGGTCAAACACCAGCCGTGTGTTGTCCGGAGCACGCCATAAACGAACGCTTTTTACCTGAGTCGCAGCCACGGCATTCACCGCCATGACACTGAGCAACAGACCAACGACACTCACTAACGCGCGAAAGCGCATACCAGACCCCATCATTATTTGTTTTCCGGTGCCAAGGCGGCACACCAAGACTCGCCACGTGAACCTTGGGGCGTCAGCTTCAGCAAACGCCCGGTGTTATGCGGACTAATGGTAATGGTCAGGTCAGGCTTTGGCAAAAAGCCTGCACCTTTATCGGGCCACTCGATCAAGCATAGGGCGTCTTCGTCGAAGTAATCGCGAATCCCCATATATTCCAGCTCTTCAGGGTCGACCAGGCGATACAGGTCAAAGTGAAAGGCGCGTATATCGCCAATCTCGTAAGGCTCCACCAGAGTAAAGGTCGGACTTTTAACCGAACCGGTGTGCCCAAGGCCACGAATCAGGCCGCGGGACAGAGTGGTTTTGCCCATCCCCAGGTCGCCGTCGAGAAAGATCAGGCCGTGGCCCCCGGTGACGCTCGCCAGGCGTGCGCCAAACGCGGTCATGGCCTCTTCATCGGCCAATTGCAGTGTTATTTCGTGCACGGTGCGTGTTCCTCCAACAACTGACGAATGGCTGGAATCAAATCACTGGCCGCCAGCCCACGGCCCAATATTCCTTGTTGTTCACCGGCGCGGGCATGCAGCCACACCGCCAGACACGCCGCCTCATATGCAGTCATGCCTTGAGCCAGCAAAGCACCTATCACGCCTGCCAGCACATCACCCAGGCCTGCTGTCGCCATGGCCGGGTGGCCGTGATCGCACACGGCCAGTTCATCATTCAGGCCTGCGATCAAGGTGCCTGCACCTTTGAGAACGCACACTACTGAGTATTTTTTAACCAGCGCCCGGACTGCAGCAGGCCGGTCGGCCTGCACCTGCGCAGTACTGAGCCCCAGCAAACGCGCTGCCTCGCCGGGGTGCGGAGTAATAACCGAGCCTGACGCCAGTTTAAAGTCTGCGTTGGACAACAGATTCAGCGCATCGGCATCCCACACTTGAGGCATTTTTGCCTGGGCCGCCGCCGATAACAGACTGCGCCCCCATGGTGCCAGCCCCAACCCCGGCCCCACCACCAAAACCGAGGCCCGGGCCAGCACCCCCATCAACTGATTGGCCGATGACACGCCCAGGGTCATGACCTCGGGCAGGCGCACCAGAGCGGCGGCCACATGCTCGGGCCGGGTAGCCAGCGACACCAGCCCCGCGCCGCAGCGCAACGCAGCCTGTGCGCCAAGCGTAATGGAGCCGCCAAAACCGCGGTCTCCGCCAATCAGCAGTACATGCCCGAACAGGCCTTTATGGGCGTCCATAGCCCGTGCAGGCAGGCGCGACAGGCTATCGGCAACAAGGGCTTGCGGTCTGGCAATCAGGCGTTTGGTCTGTGGCATGGGTATCGGACTCCGATGTCTGGCAGAATTATACGCATCTCAGCCCCGGTTTCTCTTGCCTCATGCCTGCTATTACTGTCGACCTCCCCGCTCTCGCTCAATCCATCAAGGAATGGGGCCGCGAGCTGGGCTTTCAACAAGTCGCCATTGCCGGCCTCGACCTGGGAGAACACGAGCAACATCTGGAACGCTGGCTGGCCGCCGGGTATCACGGCGACATGGAATACATGGGCGCCCACGGCAGCAAACGCTCTCATCCTGAAGAACTGGTGCCCGGCACCTTGCGCGTGGTGTCGCTGCGCATGGACTACCTGCCCGGCGATACCCACATGGCGCAATTGCTGGCCCAGCCCGAAAAAGCCTACATCTCGCGCTACGCACTGGGCCGCGACTACCACAAACTGATCCGCAAACGCGTGCAGCAACTGGCTGACCGGATCCAGGCGGACATTGGCCCGTTCGGCTTCCGCGCCTTTGTCGACAGCGCCCCGGTGCTGGAAAAAGCCATCGCACAAAAGGCCGGCCTGGGCTGGATCGGCAAAAACACCCTGGTGCTCAACCGCAAGGCTGGCAGCTACTTCTTCTTGAGCGAGCTGTTTGTCGACCTGCCCCTGCCGGTGGATGCGCCCCACGAGACCGAGCACTGCGGACGCTGCACCGCATGCCTGGACATCTGCCCGACCAACGCCTTCATCGGACCTTATGTGCTGGATGCCCGGCGCTGTATTTCCTACCTGACCATCGAACTGAAAACCGCGATCCCCGAAGACTTGCGCCCGCTGATCGGTAACCGGGTGTTCGGATGTGACGACTGCCAGATCGTCTGCCCGTGGAACCGCTTTGCCCGCACCACGGCTGAAGGCGACTTCAAACCCCGGCACAACCTCGACAATGCCGAGCTGGCCGAACTGTTCATGTGGGACGAAGACAAGTTCCTCAGCAGCACCGAAGGCTCGCCGTTACGCCGGGCCGGCTACGAGCGCTGGCTGCGCAACCTGGCGGTTGGACTGGGTAATGCACCATCGAGCATTCCGGTGCTGGAAGCGCTCAAGGCCAGGCTTGAGTACCCGTCCGAACTGGTGCAGGAGCATGTGACGTGGGCGCTGGCCCAGCACGCACAGCGCGCCTGACCAGAGCCTGCGGCAACACTGACTCAGTGCTCGTCGTTGTACACGAACTTGGGCATTTCCCAGTTGAAGCGAATCGCCAGCAAGCGCAGCAACAGCCCACCGAACAAGGTGACGAAAATCGCCTGATCGTTGGGCATCTGCAGATAGGTACACAGCAAGAAACACCATGCCGCCGCAAACGACACGCTGGCATACAGCTCACGGCGGAAGATCAACGGAATATCGTTACAGAAAATATCCCGCAGGATCCCGCCGAACACCCCGGTAATCACGCCGCTCACCGAAGCGACCAGCATGCCCTGGCCCATTTCCAGCGCAGTCATGCAGCCGATCAGGGTGAACGCCACCAGCCCCAGCGCGTCGAGCACCAAAAACAATGAGCGCAAATGGCGCATCAACGGCGCGATAAAAATCGTCACCAGCGCGGCAAAGGTGGTGAGCACCAGGTATTCCGGATGCTTGACCCAGGTTAACGGGTAATGTCCCAGTAGCACGTCGCGTACCGATCCGCCGCCCAGGGCGGTGACGCAGGCAATCAGCACCACCCCGAACCAGTCCATGCCGCGGCGGCCGGCAGACAGCGCGCCGGTCATGGCCTCGGCAGTAATGGCAACTAAATAGAGCATCAGCAACATGGCAGCGATCCTTGCAATAAGGCGCGCAGTCTACTCATTTGCTTCAAGCACCAATAGAGGGCAGCAAACACCCCCTGCAGTAGCGGGCTTAGAACTTGATGAAGTGCTTGCGGTAGTGCTGCAGCTCGGCAATCGACTCGCGAATGTCGTCCAGTGCCAGGTGCGTGCCTTTTTTCACCAGGCTGTCGCGCACTTCCGGAGCCCAGCGGGCAACCAGCTCTTTAAGGGTCGAGACGTCGAGATTGCGGTAGTGGAAGTAGCTTTCGAGGGTTTTCATATGGGTGTACAAAAAGCGCCGGTCCTGACAGATGCTGTTGCCACAGATCGGTGATTTGCCTTTAGGCACCCACTGTTCCAGAAAGGCGATGGTCTGCGCTTCGGCCTGGGCCATGGTGGTGGTACTGTCCTTGACCCGCTGGGTCAGGCCGCTGCCACCGTGGGTGCGAGTGTTCCATTCGTCCATGCGCGCCAGCACTGCATCGCTGTGATGGATCGCGATGACCGGACCTTCAGCCAGGGTGTTGAGATTGCTGTCGGTAACAATGGTGGCCATTTCAATAATGACGTCGTTATCAGGATCCAGACCGGTCATTTCCAGGTCGATCCAGATCAGGTTCTGCGCGTTGTTCATAAATGGCTCCTGGGCTTAGTCGCGCAGTTTAGCTTAGGCATGCAGCCCACGTGCTAAACTCGCCAGCGTTTTACCCTCCTTATCGTTTTATCAACACGGAACACCCATGGCCAAACGCCAGCTCAATCGTCGCCAAAACTGGCGCATCGAAAAGATCCAGGGCGAGCGCGCTGCACGCGCCGCCAAACGTGAATCCAGTGCCGTCGAAGCGCTTGAAGGCGGCGACCTTGGCGCCGAACAACTCGGCCTGGTGATCGCGCACTTTGGTGTGCAGGTCGAAGTCGAAGCCCAGGAAGGCGAGCTGAAAGGCCAGATGTTCCGTTGCCACTTGCGCGCCAACCTGCCCGCACTGGTCACCGGTGACACAGTCGTATGGCGTGCAGGCAACCAGGGGATCGGCGTTATCGTCGCCCAACTGCCGCGCAAAACCGAACTGTGCCGCCCTGACAGCCGTGGCCAGCTCAAGCCGGTGGCTGCCAACGTCGACATGATCGTCATCGTGTTCGCCCCGATGCCCGAGCCACACGCCAACCTGATCGACCGCTACCTGGTAGCCGCCGAGCACGCCGGCATTCGTCCGCTGTTGCTGCTCAACAAAGCCGACCTGATCGACGATCAAAATGCTCCGGCACTGAATGCCTTGCTGGCGGTGTATCGCCAGCTGGGCTACCCGGTACTGGAAGTATCGGCCCATCACGGCGACGGCATGCAGCAGTTGCAAGCGCAACTGGACGGCCATATCAGCGTGTTTGTGGGTCAGTCGGGCGTGGGCAAGTCGTCCTTGGTCAACAGCCTGCTGCCTGAGGTCAACCTGCGGGTCGGGCCATTGTCCGAAGTGTCGGGCCAGGGTACGCACACCACCACCACCGCGCGCCTGTTCCACTTTCCCGGCGGCGGCGATCTGATCGACTCCCCGGGCATTCGCGAATTCGGTCTGGGCCACGTGAGCCGGGCTGATGTTGAAGCGGGCTTTATCGAGTTCAACGACCTGATCGGCCGCTGCCGCTTCCGCGACTGCAAGCACGACCGCGAGCCGGGCTGTGCATTGCTGATGGCACTGGAAGATGGCCGCGTACAGCAGCAACGCATGAACAGCTATCGCTCGATCATTGCCAGCCTGCCCGAGTCAAGCTACTAACCCCGCCAACCCTGCAGGCGCGAGCTGCAAGCACGCTCCTGCAGGTCAGGGTCTGGCTGGATCCGGCACTTTATCGTCGAAGAGGTTGAGCTTCTGGCGCGGCTCATGGGCCGGCATCGGCTGCTGATCCGCTGGCAAGGCCGTCGGATCTATCGGCGCCTTGGGCAGCTCTTGTGCCTTGACCGGCTCAATGCCCTGCTCACCCTCAATCGCTTGTTGCGCCTTCCTGGTCAGGACCACGATGTCGATACGGCGGTTGACCGGATTGGTCGGGTTGGCCTTGTCAAACAGCACCGATGAGGCATAGCCCACTACCCGCGCCACCTGGTTCTGCGGGTAGCTACCGACCACAAGTGCGCGCCGGGCCGCATTGGCACGGTTGGACGACAACTCCCAATTGCCGAAATCACCACTGCCGGCATAAGGCGTGGCGTCCGTATGACCGCTGATACTGATCTTGTTGGGCACTGCTTTGATGGTGTCAGCCAGGGCCAGCAAGATATCTTCGAAGTACGGCTTGAGCCGCGCACTGCCGACATCGAACATCGGCCTGTTTTCGGCATCCATGATCTGGATCCGCAGACCGTCCGGGGTGATTTCAAACAGCAGCTGGTCCTTGAACTTGCGCAATTGCGGGTTTTCTTCGACCTTGTTCTGCAACTCCTGAAGCAGCAGCTCAAGACGTTCTTTCTCTATTTGCTCCGCCACGCTTTCAGCCTGATCGGAATCGACCTCAACCTTGTCGGGCTGGGGCTGCATCTGTTCTTCGGGGTTGAGTGTTTTGTCCGGCGCCAGCGCTGGGGTGCCGCCCAGGTCGATGGTGTAGGGCGTGCCGCTGTCACTGAACCCGATCGGGTCCTTGAAGTAGCCGCCGATGGCGATTTTTTGTTCCGGCGTGGCGGCTGTCATTAGCCACATCACCAGAAAGAACGCCATCATTGCCGTAGCGAAGTCCGCGAAGGCAATTTTCCAGGCGCCGCCGTGATGACCCGAAGCGTAGCGCTTGACGCGCTTGATGATGATCGGCTGATTGTTTTCCATAAATCAGCGACCGCGAACCACTTGTTCCAGCTCGGCAAAGCTCGGCCGGTGTTTGGGATACAACACTTTGCGCCCGAACTCGACCGCCAGCGACGGCGGCATGCCGGAGGCCGATGCCACCAGTGAGGCCTTGATCGACTCGTAAATGTTGAGCTCCTCTTTGGCATCGTGCGCCAGCGCTGTGGCCAGCGGGCCAAAGAAACCATAGGCCGCCAGAATACCGAAGAATGTGCCCACCAACGCCGCGCCTACGTGCTGGCCAATGGCGGCCTGATCACCCTCCCCCAAGGAAGCCATGGTCACCACGATCCCCAGAACCGCCGCCACGATACCGAAACCCGGCATGCCGTCGGCAATCCCGTTGACGGCGTGGGAGGGATGCTCCAGCTCTTCCTTGAGGTTGAACAACTCCATGTCGAACAGCCCTTCAAGCTCGTGGGGCGCCATGTTGCCCGACGACATGATGCGCAGGTAATCACAGACAAAGGCTGTCATGCGCTCGTCTTTGAGCACGGTGGGGTACTTGGCGAAGATAGGACTGGCCGCCGCATCCTCAATATCGGCCTCAATGGCCATCATGCCTTCGCGACGGCTTTTATTGAGAATCTCGTAAATCAGGCCCAGCACTTCCAGATAAAAAGTGTGGGTAAAACGCGAGCCGAACATACCCAGTGATTTTTTGATCACGTGCATGGTCATGTAACCGGGATTGGCCTGCAGGAATGCACCGAACGCCGCCCCGCCAATAATCAGGACCTCGAACGGCTGAATCAGCGCCCCGATCTTGCCGTGGGAAAGCACGTACCCGCCGAGTACGCTCGCGAATACAACGATGATGCCGATAATTTTAGCCATAGATATAAAAGTACTTATTGAGTCGGGTTCAAGGTCATATTCAAGCGCGGTGAAACTCTACTTCTCCTTATCGGCAAATCTGCGCCAGACTATAGCCGGTAAAGGCGAAAAGCCGTTCAGCCCTTTTGGCGCGAGTAACAAATTGATGATGACCAGCTCCCATCATGACCAGTGAAACCACCAGCCCGACCTCAACACCTGCAACCCTGGATGCCTGGGTCGAGCGGCTCAACGCCGCCCGCTTGCCAATCCCGCAGCATAGCCATGGGCTGGTGTGCAAAGCCCTCAACGACAATCGCCGCTCATTGCGCGAGATTGCCGAGCTGATACAAGACAGCCCGGCACTGGCCCTGACCCTGATTCGCGAAGCCAACCAGCACCTGCAAAGCAGCCTGAGCGAACCGGCCGAGAGCCTGGAAGTGGCCATCAACCGACTGGGCCTGCAACGTACCCAGAGATTGCTTGAGCACATGAACACCCTGAGCCAGGAAGAAATCCCCCCGGGGTTCCGGCAAATCCAGCTCATCAGCCAGCACGCGGCGCAACAGGCCGTCGGCCTGTTCGGCAATCGTCTGGCGCGGCTGTGGCAAGAAATCTACTGGGGCAGCCTGCTGTTTCTCTCACCCTTGTGGGCTTTGGCGCTGACCCATCCAGAACTGCTCGAAGAATGGGAACAGCGGGTCATCCACAAAGGCGAGCGCGCCAGTGACGTCGAGCAAGAGCTGTTCGGTGTACGGCTGTTCGATATCTGCCGGGCGCTGGCGCAATTGTGGCGCCTGCCGGCATGGGTGCTACAGGGTTATACGGTCATCATTGAAGAGCAGCGCACCCTGGTCAGCGTGCTGCACATCGCCCGCAACAACCATGACGGGTTACGCCAGCAACAACGACTGGACGCCGATCCGGCACTGCGGCGCTGGCTCAATCACCCCGCCAATAGCGTGCTGCTGGCCAATGCTCTGGCGCTGTCGGCGCAATCGGGCTGGGATACCCCGCACAATGTGCGCTGGCAGTTGCTCACCGCGCTGTACCTGCAGACAACCCTGGATGAAGTGCAGCAGCTGGTTCACCAAAACGCCGCAAGCAGCGCCCGCTATCACTCGGTGCCCGACCTCTGGCACCCGGCCCAAGCACTGCTATGGCCGTGGGACAGCCGCCGCAGCAGTCCCGGCCAGCCTGCCGCGCCACCCTCTGCCGAGGCGCTGGCCACATGGCGCAAGCTGTGCGGGCAATTGCTGGCAGAGCCGAGCACCTTCGCCAACGCAATGCACCTGACCACCTGCGCTCGCGAGGCCCTGCTGGCATGCGGCATGCGCCGGGTGATGCTGCTGATGGCCGACAAGAGCGCAACCACACTGCGAGTTTTCCAGATATCCGGACTGCCGAAAGCAGCCTTCGACATGAGCTTTACCGTCAGTGAAAGCACCGCCTTGCAACGTTTGATGACGCAACCGGCGCAAGTTCGCCTGACGCCGGAAAACAACGCGACGATTTCTGCGGTCATGCCCGCCAACCTGCGCCAGCTGTTCCCCGGCGAGCATCTGCTGCTACGCTCGCTGGGCAACAGTGGCCGCGTCGTGATGCTGATACTGGCGGACCAGGGTGGCGGCCCGTTTTCCGAGACCAGCGTGCAAGCATTTGGCAAAACCGCGCAATGCATCGAGAAAGCCCTGAATAGCTTTAGCACGCGCGGGCGCTAGCCCTTGCGCTACAATCCCTCCTTTTTTCGCTCTGGAGACCTCACATGCCTGACTTCTCTGGTTTGCCGTTGGTCATCGAGCCCGGCGACCTGCTCGCACGGCTGGATAACCCCGAACTGATTGTGGTCGACCTGACCAGCGTCGCACGCTACGAGTCCGGGCATATTCCGGGTGCCCGTTTCGTCGACCCCAAACGCACCCAACTGGGCCAGCCCCCGGCACCCGGCCTGCTGCCGGGCCAGGCTTCTCTGGAGGCGCTGTTCGGCGAACTGGGGCACAACCCCGACGCGGTCTACGTGGTGTATGACGACGAAGGCGGCGGTTGGGCCGGCCGTTTTATCTGGTTGCTCGACGTGATCGGACACAAGGCTTACCACTATCTGGATGGCGGCATTCACGCCTGGGTCGCGGAAGGTTGCCCGGTGTCGAGCACTGTGCCGCCTGCAGTCGGTGGCCCGTTGCCGCTGACGTTGCACGACGCCCCCACTGCCACCCGCGAGTACCTGCAAAGCCGCCTGGGCGCGGCTGACCTGGCAATTTGGGATGCGCGCAGCCCCGCCGAATACGCCGGTGAAAAAGTGCTGGCGGCCAAAGGCGGGCACATCCCGGGCGCGAAAAACTTCGAATGGACCGCCGGCATGGATAAAAGCCGCAGCCTGCGCATTCGTACCGACATGGCGCAGATCCTCAAGGACCTGGGCATCACCCCGGACAAAGAAGTGATTACCCACTGCCAGACCCACCACCGCTCTGGCTTTACCTATCTCGTCGCCAAATCGCTCGGTTATCCGCGCGTCAAAGGTTACGCCGGCTCCTGGGGCGAATGGGGCAACCACCCCGACACCCCCGTCGAGCTGCCTGTCAAAAACTAAGGACCTGCAATGAAAAAGCGTCTGTTTCTCCTGAGCCAGTACCTGTTGCCGCATCACCTGCTGTCGCGCCTGGCCGGCTGCATTGCCGAGTGCCGCGTGCGCTGGTTCAAGAATGCGTTCACCACCTGGTTCGCCAAGCGTTATCAAGTGGACATGTCCCAGGCTCTGGTTGAAGACGTTACTGCTTACGAGCACTTCAACGCCTTCTTCACCCGCGCCCTGAAAGACGGTGCCCGCCCGCTGGATCAAACGCCGGGCGCAGTGCTGAGCCCGGCCGACGGTGCAGTCAGCCAGCTGGGCCCGATCGAGCACGGCCGGGTGTTCCAGGCCAAAGGTCATAGCTACAGCGTGCTGGAACTGGTCGGCGGTGATGCTGCGGTTGCGGCTCAATTCATGGGCGGCGAGTTTGCCACCATTTACCTGTCGCCCAAGGACTACCACCGTGTGCACATGCCACTGGCCGGTACTCTGCGCGAAATGATCTACGTTCCGGGCCGCCTGTTTTCGGTTAACCAGACCACGGCCGAAAACGTGCCGGAGCTGTTTGCCCGCAACGAGCGCGCGGTGTGTATTTTTGATACCGAGCGCGGCCCGATGGCCGTGGTATTGGTGGGTGCCATGATCGTGGCATCGATTGAAACCGTGTTTGCCGGTCTGGTGACGCCGCCTAAACGCGAGCTGAAAACTTTCCGCTACGACGAAGCTGCCCGTGCGCCGATCCATCTGGAGAAAGGTGCCGAACTGGGGCGCTTCAAGCTGGGTTCTACTGCGATCGTGCTGTTCGGGCCAGAACAGATCAAATGGGCTGAAAGCCTGACGGCGGGTTCGCCGGTGATGATGGGGCAGGCCATTGGTGGCCCGGCCAACGCCGAATAACACTGAGCCCCGACCTTGCTCGCGATCTTGAAAGCTCGCGAGCAAGGGCGCTGCTGCAGGGTTTGGCTAGCCCTGGCTGTTACGGTCGCGCTGACCCAGCAGGTACAGCACGGCATCCAGACCCAGGGTCGAAATGGCATGTCTGGCTGACTGTTTAACCAGCGGCTTGGCACGGAATGCCACACCCAGCCCGGCAATTGCCAGCATTGGCAAGTCGTTGGCGCCATCACCGACCGCAATGGTCTGCTCCAGTACCAACCCTTCCTTTATTGTCAGCTCTCGCAGCAAATCGGCTTTGCGCTGTGCATCGACAATCGGCTCAACCGCCACCCCGGTGACTTTTCCATCCACTACTTGCAGCTCGTTGGCGAACACGTAGTCGATACCCAGCTTTTCCTGCAATTGCTTGGCGAAGTAGGTAAAGCCGCCGGACAGAATGGCGGTTTTGTAGCCCAGGCGCTTGAGCTCTGCGAACAGCACTTCGGTGCCCTCGGTCAACCGCAGCGAGGCGCCGATGGAGTCCAGCACGCTGACGTCCAGACCTTTAAGCAGCGCCATGCGCTCCTTGAAACTGGCCTTGAAATCCAGCTCACCGGCCATGGCCCGCTCGGTAATGGCCGATACCTGCTCGCCCACACCCGCAGCCTTTGCCAGCTCGTCGATGACTTCGGCCTGGATCAGGGTCGAGTCCATATCAAATACGGCAAGGCGGCGATGGCGACGGAACAGGGTGTCCTCCTGCAAGGCAATGTCGACATTGAGTTCTTGCGCCAGGTTAAAGAATGCTTCACGCAACGCCTGGAGGTCGGTCGGCTCACCGCAGACGCGCAACTCGATGCAGCTCTTGCTCAACTGCGTCGGCGCATCCAGCGGCACACGACCGGACAGACGATCCGTCTGCTCGATGTTCAGCCCGTGCTGGCTGATTACCGATGTCACCTGTTGCAGTTCATGGGCCGTGACCTGGCGGCTCATCAATGTCACCACATGACGCTGGCGGCTCTGCTCGTTGACCCAGCGCTGGTAGTGCTCCTCGGAGATCGGGTCGAAGCGCAGTTGCAGGCCTTCTTTGGCGATCAGGGGCTGCAGGTCTTTAAGTACCGCCGACACCTGCTCCGCTTGCGGAATTTCAACCAGAAAACCCAACGACAAAACGCCATGAATGACGGCCTGACCGATGTCGAGAATGTTCACCCCATTGCTGGCCAGTACGCCGGTAATGGCCGCAGTGAGACCCGGACGGTCCTCACCCGTGATGTTTATCAGGACGATTTCGCGCAAGGCACACCCCCATTCACTAAAAAAACCGCATTCTACCTACTTTCAGTGACCATCGGGCATCGCCAAGGCTTTGCCGCCTCGAGGCCGCTCGTTATACTGCGCTCCAACTTAACGGACTAAGAGCCGCGCTCAGTGAACCGGCCATTGCCTGTCAAAAACGATAATTTCTTCCTGCTGATCTTCCGGGCCTTGCGCGATCGTCGCGTTCCGATTGCTCTGCGTATCGCCACCCACAACGTGATTCTGGTCGCGCTGGCGCTGGTCATATATGCCGTGGTGATGGGCCTGCAATTCAAACAGGCCATGCACGAACAAGCCGATGCACTGGGTCAGAGCCTGACCACCCAAACAGCCACCTCGGCCACCGAGTTGCTGGTGTCCAACGACATTCTCAGCCTCAACGTGCTGCTCAATAACCTGACCAAAAACCCCCTGGTTGCGCACGCCGCTATTTATAGCGTCGATAACCGCATCCTCGCCGAAGCCGGGCAACGTCCAAAAAACAGCCTGCTGGGCGAAACCGAGGGCGTGTACCAGACCAAAATCACCTTTCAGGATGTAACGGCCGGGCATCTGCGCATTAGCCTGGACATGAACCAGTTCGAGCAGCCGATGACCATCAGCCTGCAGAGCATGGGCATCTTGAGTGCAATTCTGCTCGCACTGGCGCTGGCTTTGAGCCTGCGTCTGGGCCGCCATATCACCACCCCCCTGTTGCAGCTGCGGGTCTGGCTGCGCGAACCGGACCCTTACACCCCGGCAACGACCCGCCAGGATGAAATCGGTGATCTGGCGCGCCAGCTTCACAGCCGACTGGCCCCCCCGGCTCCAGAGCCGGAACCAGAGCCAGAACCGGAAGACGACTACGACGACAGCGATTACGAAGCCGCCGAAGACAACGAGCCGACCTTCGAAGTACGCAACCTGAGCGATCCGGCTTTCGATGAAGCACCGGCTGCGCCTGCCCCTAAAGCGGCACCCCGGCAAGTGATCAGCACCGAAGAAGACGAGGGTGAAGAAGACCCGTTCGCGGACCTGCGCGACACCGGTACAACCGCGGTTGCTCCCAAAGCCGTGGCCAAAGCCGTGCCGACCTCACCGCAACCAAGCGCGGTACTGGCAGTCCAGCTGGGGGCGCAAGAACAGCTGCGGCGCCTGCCCCGTGCCCGCCTGATGGAATTGCTTGAACGCTATCGCGACTGCCTGAACCAGGCGGCGTCGCTGTACCAGAGCGAGCTGCACACGTTGAACGATGGCAGCACCCTGATGCTGTTCCATAGCGAAGACAGCGGCGACGACTACCTGACCAACGCCATCTGCTGTGGCGAATTGCTGCGGGCCCTGGGCCACGCTCTGCAGATCGAAGTTGCCGACAGCGGCATCACCCTGCAATTGCAGCTGGGTCTGGTGCTGGGCGAAGGGCTGAACGGCCTGAGCCAGATTGATCTGCTGCTGACCGAAACCGCCCAGGACGCCCTGGCATTGTCGCAACACAGCCGCAACCTGCTGCTGGTGGAGCGCAAAATCAGCGATGACCCGCTGATTCGTCAACGCGCCCGCATCCGCCCTATCGCCAGCCCCGAAGGCGCCTGCTGCGTTGAGCGGCTGATGGAGCCCTACCCGTCCATGCTCGAACGCCAGCTGGCCCGGATGCATGAGAACCGCGGCTAAAGGCCATACCCTGCAGGAGCGAGCCGGGCGCTGAAACAGCTCGCTAGCAAGCCGGCTCCTGCAAAGACCGGGCAATAAAAAACGCCGCTTTCCCAGTGCTGGGCAAGCGGCGTTTTTTATTGTGTGAACTGACTCAGAAGCGGAACACTTCCATGTCCGTGCGTATCGGTGAAGCCATCGGAATTCTCGGCTTCTCCGTTTGCTTGGGGGCCGGCCTGGCTTCGGGCTTGCGCAATTCAACCAGCGGCGGCTGGTTGGCCAGCGGTTCCAGGGCCGCCGCCAATTGTTTGCTCAACTGTTGCAACAACTCGCCCTGAGCCTTGACCTGAGCGGCCGTGCTGCCGTCGTGCTGCTGTTCCAGATGAACCATGCGGTTGTCCCGTACCTGGCCGCGCCGGTCGATCAAGCGCCATTGCGCGTCGAGAATTGCCGGCTGGCTCTCTCCGGAGTCCAGGCGGGTGATCGACAGCAGCACTTGCACGTCCGGACTGAAGCCCGAAGGGGCCGGTGCCAGCACTACTCGCTGACTGTCCAGACGCCAGGCCACCTGACGCAGCAACAACTGATCGATGTCTGACGACAGGCTACCGGCCCAACGACCATCGGTGGCCGCACTCAGGCTGCCATCCGGCTGACGTTGCAGCAACGTTTCGCGTTGCAGGTAATCGGCCACAGTCACCGGGCCAAGTACCACAGCCATGCCCGCACTTTGCTTGGGCTGGCCGGGGGTGCCACTGTCCAGTTGGTACAAAGCCGCTGGCTGGTGCGTGCTGCACCCCGCCAGGCCGAGCACACCGGTCAGTAGCGCAATTAAAGGAAGACGTAGAACGTTCATCATTCCATCCAGGTGGCCGCCGTTTGGCGCGCCGCAGTGTGATTCTGAAGATTTCCAGGAAAAATCATACGCGCTATGTCGTAAGAGGCGCATATCATCCGCGAATATACGGCGTGACTCCAGCGCCGTTGCGCCGATCTACGCGATAAATCGCAGATCGGACGCACTAAACGGGCTTAATTGGGCACTTCTACCAGCAAAGCATCCACACGCTGGAAGCCTCGCGGCAATTTGTTCCCGCGCCGACCCCGTTCGCCTTTGTAATGTTCCAGGTCATCAGCCTTGAGCGACAGGGTGCGTTTGCCGGCCTGCAGCACCAATGTGGCGTTGTCCGGCAGCACGGCGATGTCCGTCACGTACTCTTCGCGATTGGCCACGCGATCACCGGGAATGCCGATAATCTTGTTGCCCTTGCCTTTACCCAGTTGCGGCAGGTCGCTGACTTTGAATATCAACAGCCGGCCTTCGGTGGTAACGGCCGCCAGCCAATTGTGCTCGCGATCCGCCACAGGTCGCGGCAGCATCACTTGCGCGCCTTTGGGCAGGCTGAGCAACGCCTTGCCGGCCTTGTTCTTGGCCTGCAGGTCTTCACCCTTGACCACAAACCCGTAACCGGCATCGGAGGCAATCACGTACAGCGAGTCGTCTTCGGGCAACAACACGCACTCGAAAGTCGCACCCGGTGGCGGCGTGAGGCGGCCGGTCAACGGCTCGCCCTGGCCACGTGCCGACGGCAACGTGTGGGCGGGCACCGAGTAACTGCGCCCAGTGGAGTCAATAAATACCGCGAACTGGTTGGAGCGTCCGGCAGCAGCGGTTTTATAGCCGTCCCCTGCTTTATAGGACAGCCCGGTCGCATCCAGGTCGTGACCTTTACCGCAACGTACCCAGCCTTTTTCGGACAGAACCACCGTGACCGCTTCAGTGGGCACCAGCTCGTTTTCCGACAAGGCTTTGGCTTCAGCGCGGGACACAATCGGCGAGCGACGGTCATCGCCATAGGTTTCGGCGTCAGCCAGCAATTCGCTGCGTACCAGTTTTTTCAGCTTGGCTTCGCTGCCCAGCAAGGTTTGCAGCTTGGCCTGCTCTTTGCGCAACGCATCTTGCTCGGTGCGCAGCTTCATCTCTTCGAGGCGGGCCAATTGGCGCAGGCGCGTGTCGAGGATGTAGTCGGCCTGGGTTTCGCTCAGGGCAAAGCGCGCAATCAGCTCGGCTTTGGGATGTTCCTCGGTACGAATGATATGAATCACTTCGTCGAGGTTCAGATAAGCAGTGAGCAAACCGTCCAACAGGTGCAGGCGGCGCTCGACTTTATCAAGGCGGAACTGCAAGCGGCGGCGCACCGTGTGAACCCGGAACTCCAGCCACTCCACCAGCAGGGCCCGCAGATTTTTCAGCTGCGGCTTGCCGTCCAGGCCGATGATGTTGATGTTGACGCGAAAAGTGGACTCAAGATCGGTCACAGCAAACAGATGCTGCATCAATTCGTCGAGATCGACCTTGTTGTTGCGCGGAATGATCACGATGCGGCACGGGTTTTCGTGGTCCGATTCGTCGCGCAAGTCAGTAACCATCGCCAGCTTGGTCGGCTTGGCCTGCATCAGCGCAGCGATCTGCTCCAGCACCTTGGCGCCCGATACCTGGTGCGGCAATGCCGTGACCACGATGTCGCCATCTTCGATGTGGTACACCGCCCGCATGCGCACCGAACCACGACCGGTCTGGTAGATCTTCAGCAGATCGGCACGGGGGGTGATGATTTCGGCTTCGGTCGGGTAGTCCGGGCCCTGAATGTGTTCGCACAGTTGCTCTATCGTGGCCTTGGGCTCGTCGAGCAGCCGCACACAGGCGGTCGCGACTTCACGCAGGTTGTGCGGCGGCACGTCAGTAGCCATGCCCACGGCAATGCCGGTGGTGCCATTGAGCAGGATGTTCGGCAAACGGGCCGGTAACACCGCAGGTTCGTCGAGGGTGCCGTCAAAGTTCGGGACCCAGTCCGCCGTGCCCTGGCCCAGTTCGCTGAGCAGCACTTCGGAGTAACGCGACAGGCGGGCTTCGGTGTAACGCATGGCGGCGAATGACTTGGGATCATCCGGCGCACCCCAGTTACCTTGCCCGTCGACCAGGGTGTAGCGATAGCTGAATGGCTGCGCCATCAGCACCATGGCTTCGTAGCACGCCGAATCACCGTGGGGGTGAAACTTGCCGAGTACGTCACCGACGGTACGCGCCGATTTCTTGTGCTTGGAATCTGCGTCCAGCCCCAACTCGCTCATGGCGTAGATAATGCGCCGCTGTACAGGCTTGAGGCCGTCGCCGATATGCGGCAGGGCCCGGTCCATGATTACGTACATGGAGTAGTTGAGGTAGGCCTGTTCGGTGAAGTCGGCCAGTGACCGGCGTTCTACGCCGTCCAGGCTGAGATCAAGGGAATCGCTCATGCGGACCTCATTCAGTTCGTTGTCTGGCGCAGCAGCATGGTGCCGCCGCGCTGGGTAAATTCAAGTTTTTTCAGCGCACTCATGCCCAATAGCACTTGTTCGCCTTCAAGCCCGGGAGCCGCCACCGCGCGCACGTCGCGCAGCACAATGGCGCCCAGTTGCAGGCGGTCGATACGGGTCTGATAGCCCTGGGTACGGCCATTGGCGGTATTCAGGGTCACGGCCATACCCTTGGGCAATGCCAACTGCCTGGCCAGCTCCAGCGGGACCGCGACATCGGTGGCCCCGGTATCCAGTAAAAATTCCACCGGCACGTTGTTGATACGGCCGCTGGCGACGAAGTGGCCCTGGGAATTGGCGAGCAGTTTGACTTCGATGTAGCCCGCGCCCTGCAGCGAGGCGACCTCAGTATTGGGGTTTTCCTGACGCTGTTCCCAGCGCCCGAAAAATTGCGTCGCCAGATACAGCCCCGCGCACCAGGCCACAATCATGAAGACCCGGCCCACACCCTTGCCCGGCGGTTGCTGGCTCATGATGCGGCACTCCAGCCACCTTGCGGTGCCGCGAAGCGCCAGACCACGGGACGCTTCTCGCCATCGGCGCGCACGTGATTGCCGTTGTCCACACCGATCCAGGCGCCTTCGGCATCCACACTCAGGGCCTCGGCATTGCCATAGGCGCTGTTGTAACGCCGGGGAGCGATCAACCCATCATCGGCAAATGACCAGCAGCGCTCAACGTCGCCCGTGCCCGGGGTGCGACGACAAATGCGATAGGCCATGCGTTCGAGGGTGAACAGCTTGCCCTCGAACAGCGCCAGGTCGGCGAAGTCCTTTTGTTGTGCCTTGACCTTGAGTTGAGGTGGGGCCGACTCGAGGCCACCCTCACTCATCAACACGCAACCGCCTTCGCAGTCCCACACGCTCTGTTTTTTGCCGATGGTCAGCAAACCGCGGCGCTCGCGCTCGGCCGCCAGCCAGATCTGGTTGCCCTGCGGGTTGACGGCGATACCTTCAAACAGCGCATTGAAATGCAGCAGCATGCCGCTGGCGCGCGCCTGACGGACCAGTGACGGATCGATTTTCAACCATGCCGGCGCGCCCGTCTGCGGAATTTGCAGCACCGCGGCGTGGGTCTCGCTGACCACGAAGCGGTTGCCCGCCTCGTCGCAACTGATGCCTTCGAAATCCAGCTCACCACCACGCAACGGGCTGACAGCCTTGCTCATCATGCGCACGCCCCACGGCAAGCCGCTTTCAGGGGGCGGCGGGACATCAATATGCAGTGCCTCGGCGTGCCATTCGGGAGAGTGCTGATCCAGGCGGTAAATCTGATCATCATCGCGATCAGACACCGCCCACAGCTCACCCAGACACAGCGCCAGCCCGGACAGGTTGGCGCCGCGCATGCCTTCTACGGGATGCTCGGACTGCAGCACCAGCTCCGGCCAGGTATCGGCCATTACCGGTGCTGCAGTCACACAAAGCAACGCCATCAAGGCACTGCGCATCAGGCCAGCACCTGCGCCAGGTTGCCTTTGGATTCGAGCCAGGACTTGCGGTCACCGGCGCGTTTTTTCGCCAGCAGCATGTCCATCATTTCCGACGTGGCGGCGTAATCTTCAAGCGTCAGCTGCACCAGACGCCGGGTGTTCGGGTCCATGGTGGTTTCACGCAGCTGCGGCGGGTTCATTTCACCCAGACCTTTGAATCGCGTGACCTGCGGTTTGCCGCGCTTCTTCTCGGCCACCAGACGGTCGATGATGCCATCACGCTCGGCTTCGTCCAGGGCGTAGAAAATCTCTTTGCCCAGGTCGATCCGGTACAGCGGCGGCATGGCCACATACACGTGACCGGCATCCACCAGCGGGCGGAAGTGCTGCACGAACAATGCACAGAGCAAGGTGGCAATGTGCAGACCGTCCGAGTCGGCGTCGGCGAGGATGCAGATCTTGCCGTAGCGCAGCTGGCTGATGTCGGCCGCGCCCGGATCAACCCCGATGGCTACCGCGATGTTGTGCACTTCCTGGCTGGCCAGCACTTCGCTGCCGTCGACTTCCCAGGTGTTAAGGATCTTGCCGCGCAACGGCAGGATGGCCTGGAACTCTTTGTCCCGGGCCTGCTTGGCTGAACCGCCGGCGGAGTCACCCTCCACCAGAAACAGCTCGGAGCGCATCGGGTCCTGCCCGGCACAGTCCGCAAGCTTGCCCGGCAGGGCCGGCCCCTGGGTGATGCGTTTGCGCTCGACCTTTTTACTGGCCTTGAGCCTGCGCCCGGCGTTGTTGATTGCCAGTTCTGCCAGCTGCATGCCCAACTCGGGGTTGGCATTGAGCCACAGACTGAAGGAGTCCTTGATCACACCCGAGACGAAAGCGGCCGCCTCACGGGACGACAGACGCTCTTTGGTCTGGCCCGAGAATTGCGGTTCCTGCATTTTCATCGACAGCACGAACGCAATGCGTTCCCACACATCTTCGGGGGCCAGCTTGACGCCACGGGGCAGCAGGCTGCGGAATTCACAGAACTCGCGCATGGCATCGAGCAAGCCCTGGCGCAGTCCGTTGACGTGGGTCCCGCCCTGGGCCGTCGGGATCAGGTTGACGTAGCTTTCCTGAACACTGTCGCCGCCTTCGGGCAGCCACAACAGCGCCCAGTCGATGGCTTCTTTATTGCCCGCCAGGCTGCCACAGAACGGCTCGTCAGGCAGGCGCTCGAATTCGCTGACCGCATCCACCAGATAGGAGCGCAGGCCGTCTTCGTAGTGCCACTCGATCTTTTCGCCGGTGCCCTTGTCCTCGAAACTGACCAGCAGCCCCGGGCACAATACGGCCTTGGCCTTGAGCACGTGCTTGAGACGGCTGACCGAAAACTTGGGTGAATCGAAGTATTTAGGGTCCGGCGCAAAGAACACGCTGGTACCGGTATTGCGCTTGCCGACAGTGCCGAGAACTTCCAGGTCGGTGGCTTTGTAGCCATCGGCAAAGGTCATCTGATACTCGTTGCCGTCACGCTTGACCTTGACCCGCACCAGGGTCGACAGCGCGTTGACCACCGAAATCCCCACGCCGTGCAGGCCGCCGGAGAACTGGTAGTTCTTGTTGGAAAACTTGCCGCCGGCATGGAGCTTGGTGAGGATCAGTTCGACCCCTGACACCCCTTCTTCGGGGTGAATGTCCACCGGCATGCCGCGCCCGTCATCACTGACTTCCAGCGAGTGATCGGCGTGCAGAATGACCTGCACCGATTTGGCGTGACCGGCCAGGGCTTCGTCGACACTGTTATCGATGACTTCCTGGGCCAGGTGGTTGGGCCGGCTGGTGTCGGTGTACATGCCGGGACGTTTGCGCACCGGGTCGAGGCCCGAGAGGACTTCGATGGCGTCGGCGTTATAAGAGCTAGCGCTGGGAGTGGCCATAGGGTCTCGTCGTTAGTCGTAAATGAAAAATAAGGGCCATTCGACGGGCGCCTTAAAGGGCCGCAAAATCGATGGTTTGATACTGTTGGGCGCCAATCCCGGCAAAATTCAGCAGCGCGGGCAGTTGCTGCGCGAACCCCTGGTAACTGTGATCGCCACCGGCCTGAATCCGCAAGACACATGCCTTGTAGTACTTTTCAGCATTACGGTAGTCCAGGGTTTCATCGCCTGTTTGCAGCCACACCTGATACCGCTGCGGGTCCTGGGGTGCCGCCACTTCAAGCTCGGCCAGGGCCTGCACATGATCCAGGGTCAGCTCCCAGGTTTCGCCACTGTAAAGATTGGTTTGGGTGCCCAGATAACCGTCGAACATCCGATGCGGGCTGACGGCCGGGTTGACCAGTAGTGCCTTGAGGCCATGCTGTTCGGCCAACCAGGTCGCATAGTAGCCGCCGAGTGAGCTGCCGACCAGCAACGGACGGTCCATCTCGCTGATTGCCGCGGTCAACTGCGCCATCGCTTCACGGGGGTGATGATGCAAGGCCGGCACCCGGAGCTGATCGCCAAGGCCCATGCCTTGCATTACCGAGATCAACTGCGTGGCCTTTTTGGACTCAGGGGCACTGTTGAAGCCATGGATATACAAGATGGAACCGGACATGCAATCACTCCCGAGTACAGATAAGGCTGAACACAACATCAATAAAGACGCGCAGTTTAGCCTGACTCAGGGGCAACTCAGTAATTGTTGGCGCTGTAATCGGGTTCAAAGACGAAGTCAGTGACGCGTGACACCCCGGTTTGCAAAGTGCCATCAGGCTGCAGGCGCAACCAGCGATAACCCGGCGCCTCACTGCTGACCTTGAAATCCGCGCTGCCGGGGGCGAACTGGATGCAGGTCGAGGGTGAGGCCAGCAACCTGACGCCGTTGCGCTGCTGATCGAACGCCTGATGCACGTGCCCCCAAAGTACGCCACGGACCTGTGGATAACGATCGATGACCTTCCAGAACTCACCGGCGTTGCACAGCCCGATCGGTTCAATCCATTCACAGCCCACCGGCACCGGATGGTGGTGCAGGCAGATCAGATGATGACGGTCCGGCGCTTCGCTCAAGGATTGCGCCAGCAACTGCAGCTGACTGTCTTGCAGATAACCCTGGCTCTTTTGCTCCACGTTCGAATGCAGCAATGTGATGCGCCAATTGCCCAGATCAACCACCGGGTCCAGCAAACGGCTTTGCACGGCCGCTTCGCGCATATGGGGCAGATTGTCATGATTGCCGGGAATCCAGCGCGCTTTGGCGCACAGCGACCCGGTCAATTGCCGAAAACGCTGGTAAGCCGCAATGCTGCCGTCCTGGGCCAGATCACCGGTGCCCAGCAGTAAATCGACCTGCGGCTGTTCGCCGCGAACCAGATCGATGACCTGCTGCAGGCTGTCTGCGGTCCTGAGCCCCAGCAGTGAACCCTCGGCATCGGCAAACAAATGGCTGTCGGTCAACTGCACCAGCAGCACCGGGTCTTCGGTGGTCAGCGTGGATACACTCGGCAAGGTGAATCTCCCGGGAGAAAGGGTTGTGTGGCAGGAGCGCGCTTGCTCGCCAGCTGTCGTGGGGCAAAGATCGCGAGCCAGCCCGCTTCTACAAATTAGTACGTCTAACGGACTTCCGCGTATTCATGCCCGCATGCCAGACAATGGCTCAGCCACTCACCCAAAAATATATTGAGCTGGGCTTTCTCGTCGGGCTGATGCATGGCCACGTTGGGGTACGGGTAAATACTGCGAAAACGCCGCGCATGCTCGGCCGCAATCACCTCAGCCATGCGCGCATCGTGGTACACCTGAACCTGCAGTTCGGGTACCGGCAGCCACGGCAGGCTGTGTTCCTGCCGTACCCGCAACGTGCTGGTGTAGGGGCAGTCCTGAATCACCTCAAGGGTCAGCACCCCGAGCATCTGGTCACCCTGGGTCACGGCGATCCGCCGTGCAACCGGTTGCTCACGCATATCGGGCAGCAACCGCATCAAACGTGCGTAGTTGGCTTCGCAGGCAGCCTGCAAGCCAATCAGGTCGACCCGGTATCGTTCACGACGCGCAATTACAACCATAACCCCCTCACTTCAGCGCGGTTAAGCGCCAGCCATTGCAGGGCAATAATGCTCGCTGCATTGGAAATACGGCCATCGCGTACGGCTTGCAAGGCATCTTCATAGGCCCAGACCGTTACCCGAATATCTTCAGCTTCTTCTTCCAGCCCGTGCAATCCGCCAACCCCTTCGGAGCTGCAACGGCCCAGATACAAATGCACAAACTCGGTACTGCCGCCCGGGGACGGAAAGTAACGGGTGATCGGCCACAAAGACGAGAACTTCAGCCCCGCTTCTTCTTCACCTTCGCGATGGGCGACTTCTTCAGGCACTTCGGCCTTGTCGATGAGCCCGGCGACCAGTTCTATCAGCCAGGGAGTCTCGGCCTTGCCCATGGCCCCGACCCGGAACTGCTCGATCAGCACCACTTCATCGCGCTGCGGATCATAGGGCAGCACACACACGGCATCGTGCCGGACAAATACTTCGCGACTGATCTCAGGGCTCATGCCGCCAGCAAACAATTCATGGCGCAGGTGTACGCGGTCAAGCTGGTAGAAACCCTTAAAACACTCTTCGCGTTTTATGATCTCTGTGGCGCTTGGCGTAGCCTTGGTGATATCAGTCATGGAAAACCTCTGCTGGCGAATTTCTCCGGGGTTGCCCCACGGCATCGGGCATCCTAACGCGCCTGCGGTCAAGGATGCAGCCCCTTTTATGACGCGGGGATAGACGGATCGCCTGCAAACCCTCTCTAATTGACACTGTTGAGCTTAGTGGCGAACCGACTCCCTTGTTGGCAGTCGAACCACCATAATTCCACCTTTCTTTCGTTGATGAAGGACGACCATGTCGCTTTTGAAATTTGCCTCCATGACTTGTATCGCCCTGACCCTGGGTGCCTGCCAGAGCGTATTCCAGCCGTCCGCGCCAAAACCGCTGGCCTTTACTGTGGACGCTTCCGAGCAAGTCAAGGCCGGATGCAGCGGCGATGAGTGCCCACTGGTAAACATCGAGACCGCGCACTTTGCAGACGCCCCGAAACTCGATGCCCTGATCGAAAACCGCTTGTTGAAAATGACTGTGGATTCGCCCGATGCAAAACTGGCGCCTTCGCTCAATGCCTACCGCGAGCAGTTCTTGCGCACCGCGGACAGCCGCAACAGCACCTACTTGCAGGCAAAAGTACGCGAGCAGCATGACGGTCTGGTGATAGTTGAACTGTCCAGTTATCTGGACACCGGCGGCGCCCATGGCATGCCGGGACGCGGCTTTATCAACTACTCCACCAAACAGCAGAAGGAAGTCACCCTGCAGGACATGCTGCTGCCGGGCCAGGAGCAAGCCTTTTGGGGCGCCGCCAAAGTGGCGCACAACAACTGGTTGATCAGCAGCCATTTCGGCAACGACCCGGAATACGTGAAGAACTGGCCGTTCCAGACAACGCCGAACGTGGCACTGCTCAAGGACAACGTCGTCCTCAAGTACGACGTGTACAGCATTGCGCCGTACTCCGAAGGGCATGTCGAGTTGAAGATCCCCTACTCGCGCCTGAACGGCATTCTGAAGCCTGAGTGGTTCCCGGCTCGCGGCTAAACCCCGTCCACTGCAGGAGCTAGCTTGCTCGCAAGCTGCAAGCTTATGGCTTGCAGCTTGCTGCTTCAGACTCTGTTACGTCCCAGCACCCACTGCAGCAGCCCGGCCAGCAACAAGGCCGGCAAGGTCGCCCCCACATCCGCAAACAGATTCGCCAGCAGATGATAGGTCAGCACCCCGCCGCCCCAGGCCAGCAATGTCGACCAGCGGAATAATGAGACCGAAACCCGGGCACTGCGTTTGCGCAAAATGAAGTGATCCACCAGCACCACGCCAAACAGCGGCGCGAACACCGAGCCGATCAGCAGCAAGAAGTTCTGGTACTGCGCCAACGGCGCGAAACAGGCGATCAGGGTGCAGATCACACCAATGGTCAGCGCCAGATGCTCAACTTTGACCTGCGACAAAATCCCGCCGGAGACTGCCGCCGAATGAATGTCGGCAAAGGCGTTTTCGGACTCGTCGAGCAAGATCAGCAACAACGGAATCCCCAGCCCCGCACCCGCCAGCGCCAATAGCAACGCATTGACTTCGCCACTCGGAGCGAACGCCAGCGTGTAGGCCACCCCCAGACTCATCAACCAGAAGTTGCCAATAAAAAAGCCCAGCGCGGTGCCGCCGAACACATTTCTGGCGCGCTTGCCAAAGCGCGAATAGTCGGCGATCAACGGCAGCCACGACAGCGGCATGGCGATGGCAATGTCAAAGCCCAGTGCGAACGGCAGCGACCCGTCACCCTTTTGCGCCCACAGGGCAGGCAGATCAGCTTTGGCGAACAGGTTCCAGGTCAGCCACAGACACGCCGCCAGCAGCAGCCAGATGCCCCATTTACGCAGCACCTTGCGCACAAAAGTCAGCGGTCCGCTAACCGCGAGCAAGGTGGCCAGGGCACCAAATAACAGGGTCCACAGCATCGGGCTGGTCAACAGGCTGCCTTCGCCGAAAGCGCGGGCGCCCAGCAAGCTTGCGGCATCGCGCATCACGATGATTTCAAACGAGCCCCAGCCGATCAGTTGCAACACGTTGAGCATGGCCGGGAGCATGGCACCCCGGGTGCCGAGGCTGAGTTTGAGGGCAGCCATGGAGGACAGTCCGGTATCGCTGCCGATCACCCCGACCGAAGCCAGCAGGGCCACGCCCACCAGGGTGCCGAGGAAAATCGCCAGCAATGACCCTGAAAGACCCAGGCCCGGCGCCAGTAACGCGCCGGTCTGCAACACCATCAGGCCAATGCCGAGGGAGAACCACAGGGAGAACAGATCACGGGCGCCGAACACGCGCTTGTCACCGGGTACCGCAATGTCAGGGGAATAGGTGCTGGGTGTGTTCAAGGAATGAATCTCGAAGGGACGTTGGTTTTTTACGCTCGCAATCGCCGGCAAACCGGCTCGCACAATATCGGCGCAATCATTGTGGGAGCCAGCTTGCCGGCGACTCGGGGTTTAGATCAGACTTTTTTGTACAGCTGGCTGCCTTCCTGCTTGAAGCGCTCGGCCTGCTCCGCCAGGCCCTGGGCGACTTCTGCATCCACCGTTTCAATGCGCTGATTGGCGGCGTAGATGCGCACTTCCTGGGTGATTTTCATCGAGCAGAATTTTGGCCCGCACATGGAACAGAAGTGCGCGACCTTGGCCGAATCCTTGGGCAGGGTTTCGTCGTGGTAAGAACGGGCCGTGTCCGGGTCCAGACCAAGGTTGAACTGGTCCTCCCAACGGAATTCAAAGCGCGCCTTGCTCAATGCGTTGTCGCGGATTTGCGCCCCCGGATGACCCTTGGCCAGGTCGGCAGCGTGGGCCGCGATCTTATAAGTGATGATCCCGGTCTTCACGTCATCCTTGTTCGGCAACCCCAGGTGTTCCTTGGGTGTGACGTAACAAAGCATGGCGCAACCGAACCAGCCGATCATGGCTGCGCCGATGCCCGAAGTGATGTGGTCGTAACCCGGCGCAATATCGGTGGTCAGCGGGCCCAGAGTGTAGAACGGCGCCTCGTCACAGCACTCCAGCTGCTTGTCCATGTTCTCCTTGATCAGTTGCATCGGCACGTGGCCCGGTCCCTCGATCATGCACTGCACGTCGTGTTTCCAGGCGATTTTGGTCAGTTCACCGAGGGTTTCCAGCTCACCGAACTGTGCTGCATCGTTGGCGTCGGCGATCGAGCCCGGACGCAGGCCATCGCCCAGCGAGAAGCTGACGTCGTAGGCCTTCATGATTTCGCAGATTTCGTCGAAATGGGTATAGAGGAAGTTTTCTTTGTGGTGCGCCAGGCACCACTTGGCCATGATCGAACCACCGCGCGAGACAATCCCGGTCACGCGCTTGGCGGTCAACGGCACATAGCGCAACAATACGCCGGCGTGAATGGTGAAGTAGTCGACACCCTGCTCGGCCTGTTCGATCAGGGTGTCGCGGAACAACTCCCAGGTCAGGTCTTCGGCCGCGCCGTTGACCTTCTCCAGCGCCTGATAAATCGGCACGGTACCGATCGGCACCGGCGAGTTGCGGATGATCCACTCGCGGGTTTCGTGAATATGTTTGCCGGTGGACAGGTCCATGACCGTGTCCGAACCCCAGCGAATGCCCCAGGTCAGCTTGGCCACTTCTTCTTCAATGGAGGAGCCCAGCGCACTGTTGCCGATGTTGCCGTTGATTTTCACCAGGAAATTACGCCCGATAATCATCGGTTCCAGCTCAACGTGGTTAATGTTGGCCGGGATGATGGCGCGCCCGCGGGCGATCTCTTCGCGCACGAATTCGGCAGTGATTTCTTTCGGGATGCTGGCGCCAAAACTGTGGCCCGGGTGCTGCTGATCCAGCAGACCGGCAGCCCGGGCTTCTTGCAACTTCATGTTTTCGCGGATGGCGACGTATTCCATCTCGGCGGTAATGATGCCCTGACGCGCATAGTGCATCTGGCTGACGTTGGCCCCGGCCCTGGCCCGACGCGGATTTTTCACGTGGGCGAAACGCAGCTTGGTCAGTTCTGCATCGTCGAGACGCATCTGCCCGAAATTGGAGCTCAGGCCCGCCAGGCGTTCAGTGTCGCCACGGTCATCGATCCACGCCGAGCGCACGTCGCCCAGGCCTTTGCGCACGTCGATTTGCACAGACGGATCGGTATACGGGCCCGAGGTGTCGTAGATCAATACCGGCGCGTTGATTTCGCCGCCAAAATCAGTGGGCGTGACATCCAGGCTGACTTCACGCATCGGCACCAGAATGTCCGGGCGCGAGCCCTGTACGTAGACTTTTTGTGATCGGGTAAACGGCTTGACCGATTGTTCATCGACCTTGGCCGAATCACTGAGATTGATCGCGTTTTTTGGTTTTGTACTCATCACGGCTCTCCAGACTGCATCCAGGCGGATTGTCGGAGGTAGAACCTGAAAAAAGCACGGATGCACCCAAGGACTGGATGCTGAGTGGCGACCTCGAACGATTGATCATTTATTGAACAATCGATCCCGGACGGCACTCAAGAGGACTCGCCGGGAGACGAGAAATCTTGTTCCCTACGCAGGCGTTAACCTGATCAGGTTCAACGGGATCCGAAATTATTCGATCTCAGCCTCATAGCAAGGCACCCCGACAAGAACCCGGCCAGTCTATTGAAGAGTGACGCAGAACGCCAACCCGATATGAACCGCGTGATGAAAGGCGCTATAACGGCATTGTTGCAAGATGCCACCACCACTACACTCGCTACGTCTTGAAACCACGAGCGTCGGAGCACGGCCTCGGGCCTTTATTTTTCGCATTATTGAACTAGGGATCGCTCATGCTGCGCAAACTTTCACTGGCTATCGCCGTGTCCTGGGCGACCAACGCAATGGCGCTGGATACACAAGCCCCGCTATCCAGTCAGAACGGGCTGGTCAGCGTCTACCACGAAGCGGTCGACAACAACGCCGATCTGGCAGCTGCCCGCGCCGATTACGATGCCCGCAAGGAAGTCGTACCCCAGGCCCGTGCCGGCTTGCTGCCCAACCTGTCGGGGGGTGCCGAGTCGAGCAACGTGCGCACTTCCATTGACCAGCCATCGCTGACCACCACCCGCAGTGCCGTGGTGTATCAGGCCACACTGGCGCAGCCGATTTTTCGCGCTGACCGCTGGTTCCAGTTGAAAGCCGCCGAATCGGTCAACGAACAGGCTGCCCTGCAACTGTCGGCCACCGAGCAGAACCTGATCCTGCAAACCGCCGAGTCGTACTTCTCGGTACTGCGCGCCCAGGACACGCTGGCCTCGACCAAGGCTGAAGAAGCCGCGTTCAAGCGCCAGCTGGATCAATCGCGCGAGCGCTTTGACGTGGGCCTGTCGGACAAGACCGACGTGCTGCAATCCCAGGCCAGCTATGACACGGCACGGGCCAACCGGCTCCTGGCACAGCGCCAGGTGGCGGATGCGTTTGAAGCCTTGATCACCCTGACCAACCGCCAGTACAACTCGATTGAAGGCATGCGCCACACCCTGCCGATCCTGCCGCCGACGCCAAATGACGCCAAGGCCTGGGTCGATACCGCAGCCCAGCAAAACCTCAATCTGCTGGCCAGCAACTTCGCGGTGGCAGCTGCCGAAGAAACCCTCAAGCAGCGCAAGGCCGGTCACGCGCCGACCCTGGATGCGGTAGCGCAATACAAAACCGGCGACAACGACGGTTTTGGCCTGAGCAACCCGAATGCGCTGCAGCAGCGCTACAGCGGGGATGTGTCGCAACGCAGCATCGGCTTGCAGCTCAACATCCCGATCTACAGCGGCGGCCTGACCAGTTCGCAAGTGCGCGAATCCTATTCGCGCTTGAACCAGACCGAACAGCAGCGTGAATCGATGCGCCGCCAGGTGGTCGAAAACACCCGCAACCTGCACCGCGCGGTCAATACCGATGTCGAGCAGGTACAAGCGCGCAAACAGTCGATCATCTCCAACCAGAGTGCGCTGGAAGCCACAGAAATCGGTTATCAGGTAGGCACGCGCAACATCGTCGACGTGCTCGATGCCCAGCGCCAGCTCTATACCTCGGTGCGCGATTACAACAATTCGCGCTATGACTACATCCTCGACAACCTGCGGCTCAAACAGGCTGCGGGCACCTTGAACCCGGGGGATCTCGAAGCGCTGTCGCGCTATCTGAAGCCTGACTACAACCCGGACAAGGACTTCCTGCCACCGGACCTGGCCCAGGCCGCCGAAGCCAATATGCGCTCACCGGGCAATTGAACAACCGCCTGCAACCGCAAGGTTGCAGGCCAGCCCCGGATCAAATCTTGAGAAGTCGTCCCAGGCCATCCAGCAGGCGCTGCAGCGCGCCCTGATTGGCCTGCATCACCTTCAATCCGGCTTCGCCCATGCGCTGCGCGTCCTGGGGCAGTTCAAACAGGCGCTGTAACGCAACCGCCAGTCCTTGCGCGTCATCCACCTCTTCCAGTGCCCCGGCCTCGCGCAACAGCACGGCGATTTCGAGGAAGTTGAACAGATGCGGACCGCTCAATACCGGTTTGGCCAGGGCCGCCGGCTCCAGCAGGTTGTGCCCGCCATTGGCGACCAGACTGCCGCCGACGAACGCACTGTCGGCCAGCGCATACAAAAACAGCAACTCGCCCATGGTGTCGCCCAACAGCACCTGCACCCCGGCACCGACCTGCTCGCCACTTGAGCGGCGCACGGTGGCGAAACCCTCGCGCCGGCACAGTTCAAACACCGAGTTGAAGCGCTCCGGGTGACGCGGTACCAGAATCAGCAGGGCATCGGGATGGCTGGACAGCAATTGACGATGGGCCGCGAGCACAATCGCGTCTTCGCCTTCATGGGTGCTGGCAGCAATCCATACCGGGCGGCTTTGTGCTTGCCAGTGTTCACGCAGTTCGCCGGCCTTGATCAGCAATTGCGGATCGATGCTCAGGTCAAACTTGATTGAACCTGTCACTTCCACACATTCAGGGCGGGCGCCCAATGCACGGAAACGCTCGGCTTCGGTCGCAGTCTGGACCGCGATCAGGCTCATTTCCTCGAGCATTGGCCGGGTCAGTTTGGCAAACCGTGCATAGCCCTTGGCCGAACGGGCTGAGAGCCGGGCATTGGCCAGCGCCACCGGAATGCCGCGCCGGGCGCACTGGTGTATGTGGTTGGGCCACAGTTCGGTTTCCATGATCACCGCCAGTACCGGCTGTACCCGATCCAGAAAGCGCGCCGCCGCCCAGGGCAAATCGTAAGGCAGGTAGCAATGCTGGATCCGCGGTTCGTCGGCGAACAAGGCTTTGATCCGCTCGGACCCGGTGGGGGTCATGCACGTCACGGTAATGGGCAACTGTGGATAACGCTTGAGCAACGCCCGGATCATCGGTGCGGCAGCGATACTCTCGCCCACAGACACGGCGTGCACCCAAATCCCGCCCGGTTGCAGCAGCGGAAAGTTCAGCGCGAAGCGCTCGCCCACACGCTTGGCATAGGCCGGCGCCTTGCGCGCCCGCAGCCACAAGCGAATCGCCACCAGAGGCAGCCCCAGATGAAACAGCAAGGTGTAGAGAGTTCTATTCATGGGCACAGAGTTTACTTGAAAAAGTATTACCCATGATGGCACCCGCCGACCCGGTCATGTCGAGATGTCTGGCGGATCTGTCGTAATCAAAACGCAATACACTTTTACACTCTCTAGAATGGCTTACTGTTAAATTGCCCCGCATTACTCCTCAGGACTCCACCATGAACGCCTACTACTACCTGGCCATCGCCATCTGCGCCGAAGTGATCGCCACCGTTTCCATGAAGGCGATCAAAGGTTTCAGCACGCCGTTGCCACTGATTCTGGTGATTGCCGGTTACGCCACCGCATTCTGGATGCTGACCCTGGTGGTGCGTACTATCCCGGTGGGTGTGGCCTATGCCGTATGGGCAGGCTTGGGAATCGTGCTGGTGAGCATCGCCGCGCTGTTTATCTACGGCCAGAAACTCGACGTGCCGGCCATGCTCGGCATGGGTCTGATCGTGCTCGGGGTGGTGGTGATCCAGCTGTTTTCGAAAACAGCGGGGCACTAATCCGCCCGTTACCCTGTAGTCGCCCGACAAGTCAGACCCAAGCCCCATAAATCCTCAACGCCCACTAAAAGTCAGAGTGCGGATCAGCCTGTATACTCCCGGCCTTGTCTTTGAATGCTGAGGTCGACCATGCCATCCGTTATTTCCACCGACGTACTGATTGTCGGCGCTGGTGTTGCTGGCCTCTGGCTCAATGCGCGCCTGCGCCGCCAGGGCTTTTCTACGGTACTGGTCGAGAGCCGGACCCTGGGCGGCGCACAGACCGTAAAGTCCCAGGGCATCATCCACGGCGGTGCCAAGTACGCGTTACATGGCGCGCTGACCGGCGCCTCTGAAGCCATTGCCGATATGCCCCGCCGCTGGCGCGAAGCCCTTGCCGGTAACGGCGAGCTGGATTTGACCGGAGTACGCTTGCTCTCCGAAGCCCACTACCTGTGGTCACCCGGCACCCTGGCCGGCAATCTCACCAGCTTCTTTGCCAGCAAAGCCGTGCGCGGCCGTGTTGATCAAGTCAAAGGCGATCAACTGCCGCCGGCCCTGCAAGACCCGCGATTCAAGGGCAAGGTTTACCGGTTGGCCGAACTGGTGGTCGATGTCCCCAGCCTGATTGAACGCCTGGCCGAACTGGCCGGCGACGGTTTGCTGTCTGGCCAGAATATTGAGCCTGTGTTTGCCAACGAAGAACTGATCGGACTACGGATCGACGGGCGCGAGATCCATGCCCAACGCATCGTTTTCAGTGCCGGAGCCGGCAATGCCGAACTGCTGGCCAGTGCCGGGATCAGCGTACCCGCGCAACAATTGCGGCCGCTGCACATGGTGCTGGTCAAGGGCCCGAGCCTCAAACCGCTGTACGCCCACTGCCTGGGCGGCGGTCCCAAGCCACGGATTACCGTGACCACCCATCCGGCAGCCAATGGCGAGTGGGTCTGGTACCTGGGCGGTGACATTGCCGAGGCCGACGGGGTGGCCCGCACACCGGACGAGCAAATCGCCGTGGCGCAAAAAGAACTGGGCAATTTGCTGCCGTGGGTCGATCTGAGCCAGGCGCAATGGGCCACGCTGCGGGTCAACCGGGCAGAGCCTGCACAGTCCGGACTGGTACGTCCGGACAACGCCTTCCTCGCCGACCAGGGTCGCTTGCTGGTTGGCTGGCCGACCAAGCTGGCACTGGCACCCGACTTCTCGGACCGGGTCATCACCGCACTGCACAACGACGGTATCCAGCCAGGCAATGCCCCTGTACTTCCCGAATTTGTGCGCCCGCCATTGGCTCAAACCCCATGGGAGCAACTGTTGCCATGAGCCAGCCAACCCTGCACCCGTTCCACCGCCCGCTGGGCAGTACCGGCCTGATGGTTTCACCGCTGGGGCTCGGCACTGTCAAACTGGGACGTGACCAAGGGGTGAAATACCCCAGCGGTTTCAAGATCCCGGATGATGGCGAAGCGAAAATGCTGCTCAAGCTGAGTCAGGACCTGGGTATCAACCTGATCGACACCGCCCCCGCCTATGGCCGCAGTGAAGAGCGTTTGGGCCCGTTGCTGCGGGGTCAGCGTCAAGACTGGGTGATTGTCAGCAAGGTCGGCGAAGAGTTCGATAACGGCGTATCACATCACGACTTCAGTGCCGCACATACCCGGCGCTCGGTTGAACGCAGCCTGCAACGTCTGGAAACGGATTTTATCGATCTGGTCCTCGTGCATTCGGATGGCAATGACCTTGCTATCCTCAACGAAGCCCAGGTCTACGAGACCCTGGCCGAGTTGAAGCGCGAAGGCAAGATCCGCGGTTTCGGCCTGTCGGGAAAAACCGTCGAGGGCGGGCTCAAAGCCCTGGAAACCGGCGACTGCGCGATGGTCACCTACAACCTCAACGAACAGGCCGAACGCCCGGTCATCGATTACGCGGCAGCCCACGGCAAAGCGATTCTGGTTAAAAAAGCCCTGGCCAGCGGTCATGTTTGCCTCAGTCCCGGGGTTGATCCGGTACGCGCCAGCTTCGAACTGGTATTTGGCCATCCCGGGGTTGCCAGTGCTATTGTCGGCACCATCAATCCGCTGCACTTGGCCCATAACGTGGCAACCGTTGCCCAGGTTCTGCGTAACCTCTAAAGCCGCCGACGCGGCCGACCCCGACGCAAGAAGGAGCCGACATGCCGCGTTCGCTGATTCGCAAAAACCCCAGCGACTTTAAGACCCTGCCGTTGTTTGTCGAAGCCACGCCCGAAGGCTTGAGCTACCAGACCATCGGCAGACCCCTGAACTTTGCGCAAACCTTGCAAAAACGCCGCCCGGTGAACGTCGCCGACAATCAGCGATTTTCCCTGGAACTGGCCAACCTCGGGGTCTCCGTCCGCCTGACGCTGAACTGGCAAGGCCGCGATTACTGGGTGCTGGTGCGCCAGCGGCGCCAGGATCGTGGCGACGTAGTGCTCAAACTGATCTCGGGCTACGTGCCTGCCCACGAGGTCAGCCTGCCCCTGCACACAGCCATCCAGGAGATTGCCGAAGAGTGCTTGCTGGAAACCCCGGAAGGCTGGCTCAGCGGGCGCTTCAACGAAACATGGTTGCCCGCGCCTTACGCCAGCGCCCTGCATTACCGAGAGGCCCTGCCCTTTCGTCTCACGCCCTTGTCCGGCGCGGCTCGCCCGGTTCGCTGTGGCAGTCAGCCATTGATCGAGCGCCCCAGGGCCTACGTACACTTGCCGACGGCATCGCTGCAGCTGATTTACGACCTGCGCCTGGAAGTGCCCAAGGAAGCCAAGTCACTGAGCCTGTTCCACGTCGACGAACGGCTGGAGGGCGACCAGTTAGTGGCGCGACTCGACCGCAAACGTGCAGACCTGTACCTGATGCCGCTGACTGACGGCCAGCCCTGTGCCGAGCTCTACACCCTGCACAAGGATCGTCTGCACAGCGCCAGCACCCGCGGCCTGTATCTGGCCGAGAGTTTTGCCCGTCAAGAAGGCTGGGTGGTGAGTGATGAGCGCATTCGCTGGAAGGACTGGCTCGTGCAGCAAGGTTTGAGCGTGCCGGGCAAAGAGTCGAGACTAAAAAGCCTGACCGGCAAGGCACGGCAGATATTCAGAAAGGTGGTGAAGAGCAAGGCATGACACTGCAGGAGCAAGCTTTTTCAAGATCAAAAGATCGCGAACAAGCTCACTCCAGCAGAGACGGGATCATTACTGACCGCGGATTTTATCGACAATCGCCGTGGTCGAACTGTTTTCAACCAGCCCCAGCACTTTCACGGTGCCGCCATAAGACGTCACGATATCGGCACCCACGACCTGATCGATCCCGTAGTCACCGCCTTTTACCAGCACGTCCGGCTTGACCTGAGCCAGCAGGTTTTCAGGGGTCGCTTCAGGAAAGCTGATCACCCAGTCCACCGCGCCCAGACCGGCCAGTACCGCCATGCGCCGGTCAACGCTGTTGATCGGACGCCCCGGGCCTTTCAGGCGGCTCACAGAAGCATCGTCGTTGACTGCAACGATCAGACGATCGCCCTGCGCCCGCGCCTGCTCCAGATAGGTCACGTGGCCGGCATGCAAAATGTCGAAGCAGCCGTTGGTGAACACTATTTTCTCGTTGTGGGCCCGGGCATCGTCGATGGCCAGCAACAGCTGATCGAGTTTCAGCACACCGCGCTCGGAACCCTCTTCGCGCTGGATCGCGCGACGCAACTCCGGAGCACTGATGGCAGCCGTCCCCAGCTTGCCAACCACAATCCCGGCAGCCAGATTGGCCAGCGCCACAGCGTGGGGCAGTTCTTCACCCGCGGCAATGGCCGCCGCCAGGGTAGAGATAACCGTGTCACCGGCTCCCGTCACGTCGAACACTTCGCGGGCGCGGGCCGGCAGGTGCATGGCCGCAAAGCCCGGACGCAACAGGGTCATGCCGTGTTCGCCGCGGGTTACCAGCAAGGCGCCGAGGTCCAGGTCAGCCATCAATTTGGCGCCTTTGGCCACCAGATCGGCCTCATCGGCGCAACCGCCAACGATGGTTTCAAACTCGCTGAGGTTGGGCGTGATCAGGCTCGCACCCCGGTAGATCGAGAAGTCCTTGCCCTTGGGATCGGCCAGCACCGGGATGCCCCGGGCACGCGCGGCCTGGATCAATACCTGGTGGTTTTTCAATGCGCCTTTGCCGTAGTCGGACAGCACCAGCACCTTGATGCCTTCAAGGAGATTTTCCACCTCGGCCCCCAACGCCTGCGCGTCGGTGGCGAACGGTTCTTCGAAGTCGATACGCAGCAGTTGCTGGTGGCGGCTCATGACCCGCAGCTTGACGATGGTCGGCTGGTGCGCGATGCGCTGGAACAGTGCGCGTACGCCTGCGCCCTTGAGGCTATTGGCCAGGCTGTCGGCAGCTTCGTCATCGCCGGTCACACCGACCAGAGATGCCGGCGCGCCCAGAGCGGCAATGTTCAAGGCAACGTTGGCAGCACCGCCCGGACGGTCTTCGATTTGCTCAACCTTGACCACCGGCACTGGCGCCTCAGGGGAAATCCGCGAGGTTCCGCCATGCCAATAACGGTCGAGCATGACATCGCCTACCACCAAGACAGGGGCTTGATCGAATCGCGGCATGGACAACTTCATGGAGAACCCACATACAAAATGAACAGAGGCGCGATATTAACACAGGGTGAACCCAGGTCAGTTCACGGTATTCATGCAGCGAATGAGAATCAGGCGAGGGCTACAAACCCTGATCGCCCTTAGGCATATTTATGGGCGCCGGCTGGCCGGCGCCCATAAATCAGGATGACCCTAGGCGATATCGCCGGAGGTCTGCGGGGCATCAAGCCCCATCGAGTGCAGTCGGGCGTAGTAACCGTTTTGCGCCAGCAACTGTGTATGGGTACCACGTTCGACGATCTCGCCCTGATCCATGACCAGGATCATGTCGGCTTTTTCAATCGTTGACAGACGATGGGCAATCACCAGCGTGGTGCGGCCCTTCATGACGTGATCCAGTGCCGCCTGAATATGGCGCTCGGACTCGGTATCGAGAGCCGAGGTCGCTTCATCGAGAATCAGCACCGGGGCGTTTTTGAGCAGTGCCCGGGCAATTGCCAGACGCTGACGCTGACCGCCGGAAAGCAGCACGCCGTTTTCACCGACCTGGGTGTCCAGGCCTTGCGGCAGTTGCTCGATGAAGTCCATCGCGTAAGCATCGCGCGCGGCCTTTTCGATATCGGCACGGGGTGCACCGGCCAGGTCGCCATAGGCAATATTGTTGGCAACGGTGTCGCTGAACAGGGTCACGTGCTGGGTTACCTGGGCGATATGGCGGCGCAGGTTGAGCAAGCGATATTGTTCAATCTCTACCCCGTCGAGCAGAATTTCGCCCGAGGAGTGGTGATAGAAGCGCGGAATCAGGTTCGCCAGTGTCGACTTGCCGCTACCGGAACGCCCGACCAGAGCCACCATCTGCCCGGGTTCGGCGATGAACGATACATTCTTGAGCACTTGGCGGTCAGTGTCCGGGTAAGTGAAGTTGAGGTTACGCACCTCTACACGCCCCGTAATCTGGTCACGCTCAACGGTTCCGGTGTCCACTTCCGGTTTTTCATCCAGCTGCTCGAAAATGCTTTCAGCCCCGGCCACGCCTTTCTGGATGGTGGAGCTGACTTCCGACAACTGACGAATCGGCTTGGGCAACAAGCCGGCCAGGGTGATGTAGGCAATCATGTCGCCCGCGGAGGCATCGCCACGCAGGTAGAGCACCAGGAACATCAGGATGCCCATGGCGATATAAATGACCAGTTGCAGCATCGGCGTGTAAATCGCCCCGGTGCGGGTCATGCGCAGTTGCTTGTCCGTGTTGCTCTGGCTGGCTTGCAGAAAGCGCTTCTGCTCGTAGGTCTCGCCGCCGAAGCTGCGTACGACGCGATAACCCTGGATGGTCTCGGACGCTACGTGGGTTACATCACCCATTGCCACCTGGATTTTCTTGCTCTGTTTACGGAATTTTTTACTGGCGGTACTCACCATCACCGCAATCAGCGGCAAAATTGCGATCATCACCAGGGTCAGGCGCCAGTTCATCCACAGCAACGAGGCGAACAGGAACACCACCGTCATGCCTTCGCGGATAACCACCTTGATTGCATCAGTGGCGGCCCCGGTCACCATCGTCACGTTGAAGGTAATGCGCGAGATCAGATGGCCGGAGTTGTGCTTGTCGAAATAGCGGTTGGGCAGTACCAGCAGGTTGTTGAACAGCTGGACCCGCAAGTCATGCACCAGGCCGAGGGACACCTTGGCCAGAAAGTAGTTACCCAGAAACGAGCCCAGGCCTTGCCATGCTGCAATCAACACAATCAGTATCGGCACGGCCTGCAGCAAACGTAAATCACGCAGGTAAGGGACGCTGGGAAACAACACCGCATCCGGGTTCGACAGGCCGTCAACGAAATACTTGAGGATGTAACCAAGCATGGGTTGAGTCGAAGCGAAAATAAGGAACCCGACAATACTCAGCAGGAAAAGGCCGATGTAGGGTCGGACATAGCCTAAAAGACGCAGATAGATTCTTACGCTCGATTGGCTTTCGCTGGGGCTGGATTCAGTCATATCACGCGGCGGTTAGTAAAAAAGGATGCTGACTTTATCACAGCTTCTCTGGTGTACTGCGTGCCGGTTGGGGTGATGCCCCAAGGGGTAGCAAAAACGACATTAAATGGCCACTACGCTAGTATGGCTGTCCAAAATCTGGAATGAATTTTACCGCATGCAATTCAGCTACTTAAGTTATTCAAAACAACGGTTATTTGACTTTATTTGCCTATGGCTCCTGCCCATCGGCTTGTTATTGCTGTTATCCGACCTTTATTTTTTGCCTGGACGCAGCCTTCATCACAAACTTTATTACGCTTTTTTCAGTATCCCTACCCTGATCGCGATCGTTCTACGCCCCCGGGAACTGAAAGAAATCCTGCGCGAGCCCATCATTCTCGGTTTCATTGTGTTTTCAGCATGGGCACTGGTCAGCCTGATCTGGAGCGACACCAGCGACAGCTTCCTCGACGAGCTCAGGCCCCCCTTGCACCTGCTGATGCTGTTTCTGGGCTGCTCACTGCTGATCAAATACCGCAGTGAAAGCCTGCAGCCAGTGTTCTTCAGCGCCGCGCTGATTGCCTTGATCGCCACTGTTTATAACCTGTACATGTTTGCCCAGGCTTACGTCCCGCAAGCCCGGATGGTCGGCGCTGGTGCATTCGACAATCCACTGCTCAGCTCCCATGCCTTCGGGTTCTTTTGTATTTACTGGCTCTCGCTGGCCATGACCTGCAAACGCCCGCATGTCCTGTTAATCGCAATACCTGCCTTTGCCATCATGTTCGTGTCCCTGCTCGCTACGGGCTCAAGAACGCCTCTGGCAGCCATAGTCCTGGGCATGATCTGGCTGAGCTTCATTTGCTGGAACCGTCGCTCGCTGGCGCTGATCAGCATGCTGGCCGCGGGCGGCATTGTGGTTATGACACTGTTTTCCGGAATGATGCTAAGCCGCGGCAGCTCGTTTCGCTTTGATCTGTGGCAATTGACCCTGGAGCAAATCAAGTTGAAGCCCTGGACCGGCCATGGCTTTGACGCCTCCCTGGCCCTGCAACTGCCAGACATCGGCTACGCCTTCAGCGAGCCGCACAACTTCGCTCTGGGGGTGATTTACTACGTGGGCATTCTGGGCTTCGTGCCCTGGCTGCTCATCCAGGCATGGGCGCTGTACAGCAGCTGGCGTCATCGCGTGCAACCGCTGTTCATCCTGGCTTCCGCCTGGCTGGTGTACGGCATTGGTGCCGGCCTGACCGAGGGCGGCGGCATTCTTTCAAGACCTAAAGAGCACTGGTATCTGCTGTGGATCCCTCTGGCCCTGATCGCTGCCCTGAGCATCAATCGGCGCCTGAAAACCCTGCGTGACCGGCCTGTCCACCGGCTACCTGACGCAGCTTTCAACACCTTGAAAGCCCATGCACAGATCATTGAGGAAGACGGTCTGGGGCCTAAAGTTCTGCGTCTGGACAACGGCAACTTCCTCAAGCTGTTCCGCGAGCGTCGCTGCTACACCTCTGGCAGCTTCAATCCGTACTCGGAACGCTTTGCCGTAAACAGCGAGCGTTTGCAGGCTATGGGCATTCCGGCGCCAACAATTCTCGACCTGTACCAACTCAACGACGGCAGCACAGCCGTGCTGTATCAGCCTTTGCCAGGCCAAACACTGCGCCAGGTCATGCAGTCCATGGGCTCACCCGCCGTGCGGCAAGCGCTGGTCGAACGTTTTGGCAAATTCCTGGCCCTGTTGCATGACAAGGGGGTGTACTTCCGGTCCTTGCACCTGGGCAATGTTTTGCTGATGGACGATGGCGAGTTCGCGCTGATCGATATCGCAGACATGCGTATTTTCCCCTCCCCCCTGAGAAATGCCTTGCGCCAAAGAAATCTGCGCCACATGCAACGTTACCCTGAAGACCGCCGCTGGCTGTTCGAAGAGCAACTCCCTGAGCTGCTGCAAGGCTACGCCACACTGGCATCCCCGAGCGCTGTGGAAGGTTTGCGCGTACAGGTTGCCGCGCTTTCCCGGGCGGTCAAAACTTGAGCCTGGCGAACGACAGCGTTCTCTGGGCGCTGATGGCGTATGCCCTGGCGATAGCCACCTCCGGGCTACTGCTGCGGTATTTCCCGGCACTCCAGCGCCTCCTCAGCCATCCAGGCCAAAGCCGCTATGCCAGCGTCGATGGCTTGCGCGGTTATCTGGCGTTCGGGGTGTTCGTTCACCACATGGCGATCATCTGGGTATTTCTGCATACCGGGGTGTTCGATGTGCCCAAGAGCAAGTTCTACGCCCAGATCGGACTGGCAAGTGTGGCCTTGTTCTTTATGATCACCGGCTTTCTGTTCTGGGGGCGCCTCATGGAAAAGAGGCGCGACTTCGACTGGCTGGCCTTCGCCGTGTCGCGGGTGTTTCGCCTCTACCCGCTGTACTTGCCATTGCTGGTGCTGGTGATTTTCAGCGTGTTTTATATCCAGGACTGGACGTTCAAGGACGCCCCGCTGCAAGTGGCCGGCCAGATCATGAGCTGGCTGATCTTCGACCGGCCCGACATCAACCAGTACCCGCAGACCGGCATTCTGATTTCGAACGTGACCTGGACCCTGAACTACGAAGTGTTCTTCTATATGTCACTGCCGCTGTTCGGGATGGTGTTTCTGTACCGCCGTAACTGGAAGCAGACCGTTTTATGCCTGCTGGGTATCTACGCCCTGTATCAGCTGGTCGGCTGGGAACACTCGCTGAAGAAGCACTTCCTCATGAGTTTCCTGGGAGGTGTGGCAGCAGCCTATTGGGTACGTCAGCCCAGGCTGGCGGCCTGGAGCAAGACGCCTCTTGCGGGGGGCATTGCGCTGATTGTGCTGCTGCTGGTGATTACCCAGTTTCAGAAAAGCTTCGCCTTCCTGCCTCTGGTGCTGCTGACACTGGTGTTCTCGATTATCGCCTCGGGCCACACGCTGTTCGGCGCACTGACCCTGCGCAGCATTCGCTGGATGGGCGAAATCAGCTACAGCACCTATCTGCTGCACGGTTTCCTGATTTGGCTGATGATCCAGCGTACGCCACTGATATTGCCGTTCGATACCACAGAACCACTGACCTTCGTGATGCTGGGGGCGCTGTGTTGTTGCCTGCTGATCATCGTCAGCAGCCTGACCTTCCTGTACATCGAGAAGCCCGGCATGAATGCCGGCAAAAAGGTCGTGGACTGGTTACGCCAGCGCGCGCAGGTCAGGGCCAAGGCCTGACCTGCTGAGCGAGCTTGTTCGCAAGATCCGGTCGTTGAAAAAGCTCGCGAGCCCGCTCATTCCTGCAGGCAGGTCCTAGTCTTTTTCCAGCGGCGAAAAATACAACCGCCCCAGGCCCCGCCAGGTCTTGCCCGTCCATTGCCGGAACGGGATTTGAGCCAGCAGCTCCCGGGCAAGGGCGCGGTTGCGGTTGGCGGTTTTCAGGAACATGGAATTGAGAAACTTGTACCGCACCTGGTCATACAGCGGGTGATCGCTGAATAACGCGTAGGTTTTCAGAATGCTGTCGATCATGAACCGGTGGTTTTTGTACGAGTTGGTGGCGTGCTTGCGATAGCGCGCCATCACCACGTTCAAGCCATCAATGAAGTACCCGGCATGGGTGACCTTCAGCTCGATATACAGGTCTTCCAGGCGGATCTGCGGATCGAACCCCCCCACTTTGTCCAGCGCCTCACGACGAATCATCAGGGTCGGGGCCGGCGGATAAGGCTTGCGCTCAAGAAACATGTCTTCGAAATCGAGACGGCGAAACGGTACGTCACGGCGCTGGCGCTTCTCCGGGAACAGATTGCCCTCGGCATCAATCAGCTCGATGTTACCCGCGCAAATACCGACTTCGGGCTTGCCGTCCATGTAGGCGACCTGAACTGCAATGCGGTCCGGCATCATGATGTCATCCGAACCGAACGGCACAATCAGGCTGCCTTTGGCGCGGGCAATCGCGCCGTTGAGGGTGTTGGTCAGGCCCTGATTCTGCTGTACCCGAAAATCGAAACCATGGGCTTGCTGCAGGCGCTGAATGCGCTCCACGCTGTCATCCGGCGAACCATCATCGATAACCAGCAACTCGATATTGGGATAGGTCTGATCCAGAACGCTCTGGATGCTTTGCTCGATATACGGAGCATGGTTGTAGGAAGCGATGATCACCGTTACCAGTGGCTGCGAGTCTGTCATGGGTGATCCTTACGTGCCTGGCTCAAGCCAGAGTCAATCAAGTCCAGATACTCCTGACGGAACACCTCAATGTCATGGTGCTCCTGCAGGTAACGATACGCCTGCTCGCCCTTGGCCTGCAGTGCTGCATCCGGCAATGCCAGGTATTCATCCAGCGCAGCGATCAGTGTCACCACGTCACTGGGTTTGACTGCCAGACCGCCTGCCCCCTCAATCAACGGCAGCATGGCCGGGACATTGGTAGCGATGACCGGCAAATGCCCGCTCATGCCTTCCAGCAGCGCCAGCCCCAGGCCTTCAGCGAGCGAAGGCATGGTCCAGATATCGAAGGCGCGAACGTACTGCAGTGCGTTCTCCTGAAAGCCCAGCAGGTGTGCCCGCCCCTCAAGCCCCAACTGCCCGATCTGCTCGCGCAAACGCGCCTCTTCGCGGCCAGCACCAATAATTGCCAGTTGCGCCTGGGGGTATTTGTCTTTCAGGGCGGCGAAAGCCTGCAGCAAAAAACGATGGCCCTTGATCGGCACCAGGCGACCCAGCGCGCCAATCATCCGCGCATCCTGATCCAGGCCGAGCTTTTCGCGCGCCTGCTGGCGTGGCAGCTGCAAAGCCTCGGCCTGCTCGATGTCGATGGCATTGGTAATGGCGTAGGTATTCTGCTCAGTGAAACCGCATTGGCAGTCAAGCAAGTACTGTTTGACCGCAGGCGATACGCCGACAAAACGCCAGGCTTTATCGATCAGGCGTTTGGCCTGACTGCGCCGGTAAAAGCGGTCGTACTCGCCAAAACCGTGGGAAATCCCCACACACAGCGGGATTTTCAGCCAGCGGTTGAGTTGCAGCATCATGTTCACCGGCTTGAAGCGGTTGCAAATCACTACATCGAACTGCTCTTTACGACAGAACTTGTATAACGCCCACATGGCACGGATACGCATGCCCTTGAGCGACTTGTCGCTGAACTCGAAATACACCGAATGATCGGCCTTGCTCACTGGTTCGCCCGGCCCCGGACGACCACGCAAAAATGCCGCCGTGATTTCATAGCGCTCGCTGGGCAGCGCGCGCACGATCTGCTCGGCAAGGTCGGCAAAGTCATGGGATTTGACGTTGTAATCGGGCTGCAACTGCAAAACCTTTGAACGCTTCATAACTCTCCCCGGTGGAATCCGGTGGCATCAATAACCCAGGAGGGCTCTGCAGCCAGACACTGGATTGAAGCTGGATCGGGCGTTGGCAACTTCGCCCACTCATTACGCTTCCAGCACACGAAGTGAAAGTACGGAAAGGTATGATCGCCGTCACGATCATTCTTCAATATGCCATTCTTCCAGAACCACTTGGCCGGGAAGTTTTCAGTGCCGTCATGCCACTTTATGCAGCCACCCGGCGTGCTGAAGGCCTCGGTAAAGTCACTGGTACGACGAAGCGGATTGAACTTGCCCACCAGTTCAAATAGTGGTTTGGGGAAATTCTTGCGCCACAGGAAGATACGACTGAAAGCCCCTTCGTCCAGCGCATGATGCTGATCGTCGGTAAACCGCTGCTGCCAGCCCTCTATTTTCTTGAACAGTTCGAGCTTGCAGCGTGTATTGCGCATCAAGCACAGATGCCCCGCCACTCGTCGCTCGTGGGTCGAAAACAGATCAAACCTGGCCAGACGCTCCGCCGTGAAATAACTGCGCAAATCGCCGTAGATCAGATCGATATCGCCAAAAGCCCAGAAGTCATAGCCTTCCAGGCAGTCTTCATGGATATAGCCCAGAGCGGGCTTGATATCGCACAATTTGTAGGCGTTTTTGGGCGCGAAATTGATCTCCAGGCGCTGCGAGACCTTGCGGCAATAATCAGCAAAACTGATGGTCTGGACTGTCACGTTGGCAGGCAGGTTTTCAGGTACCCCACAGTCACTGAAAAACTGCCAGTCAATATCAGGGTTGTGCCGACAACTTTGCAAAAAAAACGGCATCCAGAACGGCCATTGGCCGAAGTACGGGATGATAAATAAAATACGTGGCGTTGGTTTTATCACTGGGAACTCAATGTAAAGGTCGAGATTAGAGCCAATGCTATGGCCCTGCTTACTGTGCTTTTATTATTGGAGCAGCCAGAAAAGCTCATGACGCCTGACTGCTTTGCGGAAAAACTCATTCTCACCATAAGGTGATGGCTTTCTGCCTGCAAGGAGCTGTTGTATAGAGCGACGCACCCGCCGCTTGAGCGCGGCACGGGGTTGCAGGTCGTGCATCATGCCCAGTGCCATGGCCTTGTCGTGCTGCTGCGCAAGGGTCAGCGACAAACTGCAAGGCTGCAACACCAGGGCCGGGTCGAACACAGGTGGCAATGCAATGCCATCACCGCTATCGCCCATTGGCCAGCGATCGTTATCGTGCAGATGGTTGGCATACCCCAGAATCGTCGTCGGTTGCCACTCCAGCCCTTGCAGCGCCTCAAGAACAGCGGCGTGGGCACAGATGTGGTCCGGGTGCGGGTCGATTGCAGGATGCGGCAGCACCATGACTTCGGGGCGCGCCCGCAGGATCAAGGCGCGCAAGTCCGCCAGCAGGTTGTTCCAGGTCGGGGCGCCATCCAGATCACCGGGCAGCGCAAACGGATTGAGCTGACGAAACAGGCGGATATCGCTCAGGTCAGCTTCGCGAGAGGCAACGGGCTGATCGGGGGCCGCCTGCATCGCAGGGAGCTGCAGGCAAAAATACCCCAGCTGCGCGCAATGGGCTTCGGGTACGCCCGCCCAACGCGGTACCACCAGGCTGTCCCAGGCCCGCAGACGGCCCTTGAGTCGCGCCGCTTCGGCGCGTCCAAGGCCCATCTGCTGATAATGCCCGGCTTCAATTTCGCCAGCGGTCAAGGTCACGATCCAGGCCTCTGCGGCCTGACTGTACAACCCGAAAGCGGCCAGCTCGGCATCGTCGGCATGGGGAGCGATCACCATGACCCGCTGATCACGGTAGTCGGGCTGGCGGAACACCCACAGTTCGGGCTCGCCCGCCACTCGGCAAAAACGTCCTTGCAGGCGCAACGTGCCGCTGGCCAGCGATGACGCAAAGCCGCTCAGATTCAGATAGCGCAGGCCGTTAACCCCGCGCTCGAAGGTCTGTTTATCCGTCGTCTGGGCGGCGAACAGTTGCACGAAAGGATCGACAAAACGTCCGAGTATCCCGGCCTTGATCCTGACCGCCAGAATCAGGGTTTCGTCGCCGGTCAAGCTCGGAGGCTGATCGACTACCAGCCTTTCGCCCTCAAGACGTACCGCCACACGCTCGGTGTCCGGCGCAAAGCTGTACTGATAATCATCTTTTGGTGAATAGAACAGGTGGTCGGCAAACCAGGCTTCATGGGCCACCCAGCCCAGAACCGCCAACACCGGCGGCAGCCACCAGGCCAGCAGCACACCGCTGGCAATCAACAGCAGCAGGCCAATCAGCAGACCCACGCGTTTGTTGCGCCGATGGCGCTTGAGGAGTTGTTGTTTGCGGCTCATGGCTTTTGCTCTAAGGCTTTTATTTCCTGTAGGAGCGAGCTTGCTCGCGATCTTTTCACGCAATAACGGAAAGCTCGCGAGCAAGCTCGCGCCTACAAGACCTTTACACTTTGAAGACCGGCACCGGGTTGCACCACCGCTCTTTGTACTCGCGGTCAGCGCGACCGAACGAAAAACGCAAAGGTTTGTTCAGGCTACGGGCCTGCTCCCAGGCCGACTGGGTGTTGAGGAAGCTCAACACACTGCCAGGACTGAAGGCCCGGGTTTCGGGATCGACACCGCCATTGACATACTCAACGCTGATCCACTGCGGCGATTCAACGCGATACACCAACTGAATAGCAATCGGCAAATTGTTAAGGAAAATCACCGAGCCGATCAACAGCTCGCGCAACAGCTCGATCACCTCTGCCATGCGCTCGGCACCGGTGGCGACAAAACCCCAGCGGCGCAAAAACAGATCGCAGTAAATCGAGGCCAGTTCAACACTGGAAAACTCCGCCACCGGACGTACCACACCGCCCGCCTCTTCCAGCAAGCGCAGTTCGCGGCGCTGGTTATAGCGGAACTTCTTCGAGAGTTCTTCAGGGGTACGGGCCATGGCCAACTGCTCGGGCTGCAGCACCAGGTTGCTGAAACGACCTTCGTTGAGCTGCGACAGATAACGTGCGCGATGGCGCAACGGCGCATTGGCGTCGGCGGCCGCGGGCAGGATCAACTCGGCATTGCCCAGATCAAACAGACCTTTTTTGCCGTGCCGCTTGAGCACGTCCTTGGACAGGGCCACATCACGACCCCAGGCAGGAATCGCCGCTTTGAGCTCGCCATTTTGCTCCCACGCCAGATAGCGCACCGGGATCCCGGCCAGTGCGGCCAGGCGCTCGACCACCAGCGGATGGGTCGCGACACTGCCGCCAAAACGCTGCCAGGCCTCAGCATAAGCGGGAGCATCGACAACGCTCCAGCCACGCTCGCGCCAGCCTTGAAATCGATTGAGCATCAGGACTCCGCAGTCAGGTCGGTAACTTGCGGCAAATGCCAGAAAGTGTCGCGCACGGCCTGATCACTAAAGCGCTCCTGCAAGCGCGCCAGCATCAGCTCGGCACAGGCCAGACGCTGTTCGTCATCCAGCACGGCCAGATGTTGCAGGCCCTGGGCCAAATGCTCGGCATCACCCAGCGGGAACAGGATCCCGACGCCTTCGACCACTTCCCTGGCGCCGCCACAGGCCGTGGCCAGCAGCGGAACTCCGGCGGCCATGGCTTCGAGCAGCACCATGCCGAACGGTTCATGATCGGAACTGAGGGCAAACACATCAAACCCGCGGAAATAGCGACGGGCATCAGGCACCTGACCCAAAAACTTCACGTGCTCGGCAATTCCCAGCTCTGTCGCCAGCTCTTTGAGGTCCTGCTCCAGGCGGCCCTTGCCCAGAATTGCCAGCTGACTGTCGGCAGGCAAGCCCGGCAACGCCCTGGCAAAACCCCGGATCAACGTGGCCTGGTCTTTGTCCGGATGCAGGCGCCCGACGTTACCGACAATAAAGCCATCAACCGACAACCCCAGCGCTTCACGCGCCTGGGTGCCCGGCAACTGCCCGGCTTGTACGCCAGCAACATCGATGCGGTTGTACAGCGTGCTGATGCGCCCGGTCGGCCACTTGGGCAGGCACTGGCGCATGTCATCACGCACCGCATCCGAAACACCCAGCAGGCTCAGGCGTTTACGGAACAGGTTGGCGAAAAGTTTACGACTGCGACGCTGATAATCGCCAAAGGCGTGATGTACGCCAATCACCGGCAAACCGGTGGCCAGCAAGGCCACATAAATCGGCTTGAAGCGATGGGCGATGCAAAAGCTGAAATTGCGCGAAGCTGCGATTTTACGCAGCTCGCGGATGGCTCCCAGCTTCAGGCCACGTATGGCCTTTGAGCTGAATTCCATAAACAGCACTTCATCAGACGCACAACCTGCAGCCACCTCGGGATCGGCCGCCCCGGTCAAAAAGACCGTGGTAACGCGATAGCCAGTGCCGGCAAACAGGCTGGCGTACTGACGCGCGCAGTCCAGAAACGGCCCGTCATAGCCATGGCAGAACTGCAGTACATGGCGCTCAGTCGAGCGATTCATACGTTTGCGCACCTTCTTTAACAACCAGAATGTCTTCCATGATCAGGTACTGCAGGTCAGAGCCGAAGAACATGTTCAGCGCATCGGTCGGCGAGCAAACCATCGGTTCGCCACGACGGTTGAGCGAGGTGTTCAGCGACACACCGTTACCGGTCAGGACTTCGAGTGCTTTCATCATGTCGTAGTAGCGCGGGTTGTATTCGCGCTTGAGCACCTGGGCGCGGGAGGTGCCATCTTCATGGACAACCTCAGGCACACGGGACTTCCACTCATCCGACACTTCAAAGGTGAAGGTCATGAATGGCGCAGGGTGATCGACCTTGATCATCTGCGGGCCCACGGTATCGAGCATCGACGGGCAGAAAGGCCTCCAGCGCTCGCGGAACTTGATTTGTTCGTTGATGCGGTCAGCCACGCCTTCGCTGCTCGGGCAACCGATGATCGAACGACCGCCCAGGGCACGCGGGCCAAACTCCATGCGGCCCTGGAACCAGGCCACCGGGTTGCCGTCGACCATGATCTTGGCGATGCGCTCAGGGGTGTTGTCGATTTTGCGATACGCCGGCTTGCCCGGGTGACGGGCACAGGCCGCAATCACGTCTTCGTTGCTGTACGCAGGGCCGAGATAGACGTGTTCCATCTTCTCCACCGGCACACCGCGAGCGTGGGACACATAGGCCGCTGCGCCCACCGCCGTACCGGCATCGCCGGACGCAGGTTGCACAAACAGCTCTTTGACTTCAGGGCGGGCAATGATCTTCTGGTTCAGCTTCACGTTCAACGCGCAGCCGCCCGCAAAGGCCATCTTGCCGGTCTCCTTGAGGATGTCGCCCAGGTAGTAATCGATCATTTGCAGCGACAGTTTTTCAAACAGCGCCTGCATGCTGGCCGCGTAGTGGATGTAAGGTTCGTCGGCGATATCGCCTTCACGCTTGGGCCCCAGCCACTCGATCAGTTTTGGCGAGAAGTAGAAACCCTTGCCGTTTTCTTTGTAGCGACGCAGACCGATGACGTTGGCGTATTCGGTGTTGATCACCAGTTCGCCGTTTTCAAACGAGGCCAGACGCGAGAAATCGTATTTGCTGGCGTCGCCATACGGCGCCATGCCCATTACCTTGAACTCGCCGTCGAGCATCTCGAAACCGAGGAACTCGGTAATCGCGCCGTACAGGCCGCCCAGGGAGTCCGGATCGAAGAATTCCTTGATCTTGGTGATCTTGCCGTTTTCGCCATAACCGAAGAAAGTCGTGGCGTACTCACCCTTGCCGTCGATGCCGAGGATCGCGGTTTTCTCTTTGAAACCCGAGCAGTGATAAGCGCTGGAGGCGTGGGCCAGGTGGTGCTCAACCGGTTCGATCTTGATTTTTTTCGGATCGAAGCCCAGTTGCTCAAGACAGAACACAATCTTGTTGCGATAGCGCTTGTAGCGACGGTTGCCCATCAGGATCGCGTCAAGGGCGCGGTCCGGGGCGTACCAGTAACGCTTGGCATAATGCCAGCGCGCCTTGCCGAACAGGCTGATCGGTGCGAAAGGGATCGCAACCACGTCAACGTCGCCAGGCTTGATACCGGCCTGTTCTAGACAGAATTTCGCCGATTCGTAGGGCATGCGGTTCTTGGCATGCTTATCACGTACAAATCGCTCTTCTTCCGCCGCTGCGACCAGCTTGCCGTCGATATACAGGGCTGCGGAGGGGTCATGGCTCAGGGCGCCGGACAGGCCAAGAATCGTCAATGCCACAGGTTGTGCCTCTTTGGAATGCAGGCAGGCGGCAGGCGCCTGAAAAAATGGTGTGCTGCGCCCAAGGCGCAGAAACAACTAAAGGGCGGGATTATAGCGTAAAGCGCGAGGGAATGACCCAGCGCGATTTGCCGCGCTCCCCGGCCCTGGAACAGGCCTCCCGAGTCGCCACCCATGCCCTGGCCAAGCAATCCGGCGCGGCACCCGCTAAACTGCGCGCCCTCTGCTAGCCTGATACCCGTCGCCCAGACAGGTCGCTTCACACGGAATCCCTGAACCGCCCATGAAATTTTTGCACCTGCACGCCTTGCCATGCTGCTGCCCGGCCTGAGCCTGGCCTCCACCGGTTTCGCCGCCCAAACCCTGGAACTGGACCCGAGCGTCATCACCGGCTCGCGCAGCGCCAGCCCGAGTTTTGATCTGCCGTACTCGGTAGACAGCATCAGCCAACAGCAAATCAGCGACGGCCAACTGGGGATTAATGCCTCGGAGGTTTTATCCCGGGTGCCGGGGCTGGTGGTGCAAAACCGTCAGAACTACGCCCAGGACCTGCAAATTTCCTCCCGTGGCTTTGGCGCGCGCTCGGCATTCGGCGTGCGTGGCATCAAGTTGATTGCAGACGGTATCCCGGCCAGCACTCCCGACGGTCAGGGGCAAGCCGCCACCTTCAACCTCGATACCGCCGAGCGCATTGAAGTGTTGCGTGGCCCGGCGGCCACCTTGTACGGCAGCAACGCCGGCGGGGTTATTCAAATGTTCTCCCGTGATGGCGAAGGCCCGCCGCGCATTGGTGCCGAAACCCTGATCGGCAGCGACGGCATGAGCAAAAACCACCTCACTGCCGAAGGCGCCACCGATGATGTCGGCTTTGTACTCGATGCCTCGCGCATGGACACCGACGGCTACCGCGACCATAGTGCTGCACGTCGCGACCAGACCTTTGCCAAGCTCAACCTGCACCCCGATGACGACAGCAAGCTGGCGCTGATTTACAGCAGCCTTGAGCAAAACGGTACCCAGGACCCGCTGGGACAAAGCTGGGATGCCTACAAGGCCGACCCGCGCTCGGTGACCCCCGCAGCCCTGACCTACAACACCCGCAAGAGCATCGACCACCAGCAACTGGGGATGAACTACGAGCGTTATATCGGCGACGCCACCCTGCAGGTCAATGCCTACACCGGCACCCGCAGCGTTATTCAGTACCTGGCGATTCCCAAGGGAACCCCCAGCAACAACCAGGGCGGCGGTGTGGTTCAGTTCGACCGCAAGTTCTACGGTGGCAGCCTGCGCTGGCTGCAACCTGTGGCTGGCGTGCCGGGCGAACTGACCCTGATTGGTGGTCTGGACTTTGACCAGAGCCAGGACAGTCGCCACGGTTACAACAACTACATAGGCGACCAACTGGGGGTCAAAGGCGCGCTGGTACGCGACGAGGTCGATACTGCCCGCAGTCTCGATCCGTATGTACAGGCCAACTGGGCCATCGACGACTGGACCCTGCAGGCCGGCTTGCGCTACAGCACCATGGAAATGGACGTCGATGATCAATTTTTGAGCAATGGCGACGACAGCGGCACCAAGCGCTATGAAAAAGCCACGCCGTCGGTCAGCGTGATGTATGCCTTCACCCCTGAGCTGCATGGTTATGTCAGCGCAGGCAAAGGCTTTGAAACGCCAACCCAGGCCGAGCTGGCCTATTCACCCAGCGGCACTGGCTTTAACTTCGGCCTCAAGCCTTCCGAAAGCACGCAGTACGAAATGGGCCTCAAGGCGCAGATCGACAACACCCGGATCAACGCGGCCGTGTTCCAGATCACCACCGAAGATGAGCTGGTGGTTTTGGGCAATAGCGGCGGGCGCACGACCTACCAGAACGCCGGCCGCACCCTGCGCCGCGGGTTTGAACTGGGGATCGAAAGCCAGCTCAGCGAGCACTGGACCACTACCCTGGCCTACACCCGCCTGCAAGCGACCTACGACAGCGACTTCGCCAGCACCAAAGGCACTGTCGACAAAGGCAACTACCTGCCTGGCGTACCGCAGACCACCTTGTTTGCCGAAGTGAACTGGAAGCCGGCCGACTGGGTCAGCACCGCCATCGAAGGCATGTACCGCAGCAAGGTCTACGTTGAAGACACCAACACCGCAAAAGCTGCACCGGCTTACAGCGTATTCAACTGGCGGGCCAGGTTTGAACAGAAGGTCGAGCACTGGACCTTCCACCAGACCTTGCGCCTGGACAACCTGCTGGACCGTCAGTACGTGGGTTCGGTGATTGTGGCCGACGGCAATAGCCGCTTCTACGAAGCCGCGCCGGGCCGTTCGTGGTATGCCGGCGCCGGAGCCGAATACCGCTTTTAAATGCCCCCCCCGCCCCTGTAGGAGCGAGCTTGTCTCGCGAGCTCTTCCAACGCCGCAACGAAACGCTCGCGAGCAAGCTCGCTCCTACAGAGGGTTGGGGGATCAGGGCTACCGGGGGCCGCCGGGGCCAGATACAAACAGCGAATCCCCCCCTGCAGGAGCGAGCTTGTCTCGCGAGCTCTTCCAACGCCGCAACGAAACGCTCGCGAGCAAGCTCGCTCCTACAGAGGGTTGGGGGATCAGGGCTACCGGGGGCCGCCTGGGCCAGATACAAACAGCGAATCCCCCCGTAGGAGCGAGCTTGTCTCGCGAGCTCTTCCAACGCCGCAACGAAAAGCTCGCGAGCAAGCTCGCTCCTACAGAGGGTTGGGGGATCAGGGCTACCGGGGGCTACCGGGGCCAGATACAAACAGCGAATCCCCCCCGTAGGAGCGAGCTTGTCTCGCGAGCTCTTCCAGCGCCGCAACGAAACGCTCGCGAGCAAGCTCGCTCCTACAGAGGGTTGGGGTCAGGGCTGTCTTGGCAGGCGGCCGTCGATCACTTGATACAAGGCACTGTCCACCGGCCAGTTACGCATGAAGCGTGCACGGTCGCGGACATAGGCCGGGGCGAAACTACTCAGGGAGCGGTGCTGACACATTGAATCCAGATCAATCAGTGCCCAGCGCCCTTCGTCCCAGAACACGTTGTGACCCTTGAGGTCTCCGTGGCTGATGCGCTCGCGGATCAAATCGGCAAACAGGCCATCCAGCGCCTGCAACTCGACTTCTGGCGCATTACCCTGCTCAACATAGGGCGCAAAGCGCTCGATGATGTCCGCACCCGGCAAGTACTCGGTCACCAGATACGCTTTACCGCGCAGCCAGCAAAAACGTGTTTCCAGCAGCGCCAGCGGCCTGGGCGTAGCAATGCCGAGAAACCCCAGGCGGTTGCCCTCGCGCCACGAATGCCAGGCCCGGCTCGGACGCCAGAAGCGCTTGAGCCAGTGGGCAAAGCCCTTGATGTTGTAGCGCTTGACCACCAGCGTGCGGCCCGCCACTTCGACCTTGCCAACACTCGCCGCGCCACCGGTCTTGTACAGGTGCCCCCGATCGAGCAAGGCATCGGCTTGAGCCAGTACCGGCAGCATCGCCGCCTCCTGGTCGCGGCGAATGGCGCGCAGGGCAAAAGCCCCGCGCTGCACGCTAAACAAGGTGCAGTCGCGCCCGACCTTGGTCAAAAAGTCGTTCAGCCGCCAGGCACGGACTTTCTCCACCTGCTTGAGCAGCGCTTCCAGCGGCAGTGCGTGTTCACCATTGCTGAGCAGGTAATGCACCAGCAATTCTTCGATAAAAGGCTCCAGGCTTTTCGGCAACTGGGCGAAGAACACGCCGAGATTTTCCAGTACTTTTTGTCGCGACAGCGGCTTGCCCGCCTCTTCGACGCAAATCCCCGCACCGTCGATCAAATACAGTTTGCCGTTGTGACGCAGCAGGTTGTCCAGGTGCAGGTCTTGCTGCCAGAGCCCCTTGAGGTGCATCTGCCCGATCGCCCCCAGGGCCTCTGCCAGAACAGCTTGCTGCTCATCGGACAGTACCGGCAGAGCCTGCACGGCTTTCCAGGCCATATCGAGGCTTTGGGCGTCTTCCAGAAATTCGAACAACAACCAGCCGCCCTCGCCTTCCTGCAAACCGTCGGCCAGCAGCAAAGGGGTGGTCAGGCCTTGATCGGCCAGCAGACGCACGCCATTGAGTTCACGCTGAAAATTGCGCGCGGCTTTAGGGCCGACCATCAACTTGGCCAGTACCGCACGCCCGCGCCAGACACCGGCGCCGACATAGCGCTGGCCCGGCAATACACGCAGCAAGGTCAATAGTTGCAACCGCGCCGGCCCGGCGGCGTCCGCCAGTTCAATGCTGAGCGGCAAACCCGGCGCACGCCCGGCTTTTTGCAATTCGGACAGGCGCATCAACGTTCCCCTTTGCGGCTACGGCGCAGGTTAAGGCGCTGATACCACGCATCCACCAGGCCGCTGTCAGCCGGTTGTTCCAGATAGGCGGCGAGCAAGGCGCGCACCCCGGCTTCAGTCCAGGCATCTGCCCGGCGCAGCAACGGCTCGATGTCCTTGACCCGATCACGCTGCCCCAGCAGCAACGGGCGGGTTTTCTCCAGATCGATCAGTTGCGCGCGATAGGCCGCACCGTCAGGCTGCAGGAATATGTGTTTGGGATAAAAGCAGCCGTGAACCTGGCGCACCGCGTGCAGCCGGCGGGCCAATTGACCGCATGCCTGCAAGATCGCCTGCTGTTGCCCGGCTGTCAGCTGCGGCCACTGTTCGAGCAAAGAATCCAGGTCATTCCAGCCATCCAGAGCGCGGGTCATCAGGATCGCCCGACGTTCGCCCGGCACTTTGCGCTCGCCGAAGAACACGGCCTCCAGCGCCGGAATACCCAGCGTTTTGTAGCGCTCGATATTGCGAAACTCGCGGGCAAAACTCGGCTCGCCCAGGGGGCTATGCAGGGTGCGGGTCAGGTAATTACTCTGGCGCTTGAGGTAAAAGCCCTGGCCTTCCAGATCCATACGAAACACGCTGCTCCAGCCACCACCACTGGTGTTGGGTTCGTCCACCGCGTCCAGTTGCACGGCCCACAATGCATCAAAGTCGGCCAGCCCGTTACGCTCAAGCAAGGCGCGGTCAGTGCCTGCAATAAAATCAGTCATTCCCGGCCCTCAAAGAAACGCACGATATGACGAACCCGCTCTTTGTCCGCCGCATTGAGTGTATTACGCCCCGTGTACTGGAAATAAAAACGCAGGCGCTGGGTGGCAGTCAGGTGGTATTTGGCCACTTTGTCGAGGCAGGCCAGGTCTTTGGTGATGCGGTACTTGAGCCAGAAACCGCGCCAGAAGTCGCCATTGGGGCAGTCGATCAAATACAGTTTTGCCTGATCGTCGATCAGCAAGTTGCGCCACTTGAGGTCGTTATGGGTGAAGCGGTGGTCGTGCATGATCCGCGTATAGCGAGCCAGTTGACGACTCACACCGTCGACCCAGAGCCGATCCTTGAGCAACGGATCGTGGTTGTCGGCCAGTTCTGACAAGTCGCGGGTATTGGGCAGTTCGCGAGTAATCAGGGCGCCACGGGCATAGGCCGCACCGCTGCGCTCAAGGCCCCAGGCCACGACCTCTGCCGTGGGAATGCCCCACTTGGCGAAACGCTTGAGGTTTTGCCATTCGGATTTGACCCGCGGCCGCCCCAGATAACGGCGCAAGCCTTTACCGGCTCCGGTGTAGCGCTTGACGTAATAATTGACCCCGGCGCGCTCGACGCGAATCACTTCGGACAGCGGGTCGCGGGTCAGGTGCTCTCCCTGCAAGGCGAAGACCGCGTCCAGAGTGCCAAAATCCGCTGCCAGAGCGCTGTAAGCCGGTTCCAGATTCCAACCCGCCATTACAGTGCATCCCCATAACGCAGTTTGCGTTCATAGAGTTTGCTTGCCTTGCCTTCCAGCCACGCCAGCAGGCGGGCTTCTTCGCGCAGGATCTGGCGTAGCGGCAACTGGAAATAACCGCGCAGGAAGCGCAGTTTGTCGCGCTGGGTCAGACCGATGTCCAGCGCCGAGAAGTACAGCGCCGCCAGGTCTTTATTGCGCCAGCGCTTGCTGATCACAGTGCGAGTCTGGGCACGGTGCAGGTCGATGATGGACAGGCGGAAATTGTCCGCCGTGACCGGCTTGTCGGTGTGCAGCAGGAAGTGGCAGATGTAGCAGTCGCGATGGTTGACCCCGGCGCGGTGCATCATGCCGGTCATGCGTGCCACTTCGGCGATCAGCGCGTGCTTGAGTTTGGGCTGCGGCGGCTGTTTGACCCAGTTGAGGCTGAAGTCTTCGAGGCTGACGGTGGGCGCCAGCTCTTCAGTGATGATGAACGAGTGCTGCGCGGCCGGGTTGCTGCCCTTTTCGCCATAGGCGACGGCCGTCATGGTCGGTACGCCGACTTCATGCAGGCGCTTGATCGCACGCCATTCCTGGCCCGCCCCGAGTACTGGCAGCTTGGCGGTCAGCAGGTTTTTGAAGACTTCACCCCAGCCAATGCCACGGTGAATTTTCACAAAGAAACCACGCCCGTCGAGTTCAGTACGCAAGGTACGTCGACCTTCCAGCTCGCGGTATACCTCGCCTTCCAGACGCTCGACTTCGGTGAACGCATCGCGTCCGGCCCACAAGCTTTTGAACGGTTCGGCAAGAATCAGTTTCATCGGTGTTGCTCCGCCAGAATCACATCCGCAGCGTGCTGCGGCATGCTATAGAGGTCGGCCGTCTGCGCGTAGGCCAGGCCGTTTCGGCTCCAGGCCGCACGCGCAGCATCGTCGGACAACATGTGTGTCAGGTATTCATTGAGCTGGTTCTGCTCGAACGGCTCGTCCAGCACCCGCCCGCAATCGGCGTCGCTGATGTAGTGGGCATAGCCGCACACTGCGCTGACCAGCACCGGCAGCCCGGCCACCAGTGCTTCCAGCAGTACCGTGCCGGTGTTTTCGTTATAGGCCGGGTGGATCAGCAAATCGGCGCCCAGCAGGAAACGCGGAATATCACTGCGCCCTTTAAGGAACTGCACATGATCGCCCAGCCCCAGGGTGGCGCTTTGCAGCTGGAAGACCTTGGGGTCGTCCTGGCCGATCACGAACAGTCTGGTGCGCTTTTTAAGCTCAGGGGGCAAAGCGGCCAGAGCTTTCAAGCTGCGGTCCACACCCTTGGTCTTGAACCCGGAGCCAATCTGCACCAGCAACAGGTCGTCATCGGCCAGCTGGAATTCGCGGCGGAACTCGGCGCGGATCTCGGCCGCGTTGGCCGGTGCCCGGCGGTCCAGCGCGATACCCGGTGGCAGCAAATGGAAGCGCTGCAACGGGGTCTGGTAATGCTTGATAAACAGCGGTTGCTGGACCTCGGAAATCATCAGGATTTCGGTCGCAGCATCCTTGTCGAATACCGCACGCTCATATTCGGCAAAGTGCTTGTAGCGCTTGAAATGGCGATACATCGCGTGCCGCAGGTTCTGCGCCTTGTCTTCAAAACAGCCGTCCGCCGCGTAGTACACGTCCAGACCCGGCATTTTGTTGAAGCCAATCACCCGATCGACCGGGCGCTTGGCCAGATCGGCCTGCATCCAGGCGAGCATTTTTTCATTACGGGTGTGGTTGAAGAACGCCTTGACCGGCGCCACCAGCACTTCGAAGCCCGGCGGAATATCGCCTTCCCAAATCATGGTATAGACCCGGATCTGGTGCCCGCGCTTCTGGCACTCCAGGGCAATGCGCATGAAATCGCGTTGCAGGCCGCCAAACGGGAAGTATTTGTACAACACAAAAGCCAGTTGCATCAGCGCAGTTCCTCAGCCAGTAACAACGTGCTTAATCGACTTGCGACACGCTCGGGGTTCAGGCGAGTGAAGCACAAAGGCCACTCGCTCTTCAGATCAAACCGCTGCTGGTCCTGTGCAGTCGGCTGGTAAGTACATTTTTTCTGCAGGCACGGGGCACACGGAAAATCGCTGGCCAGGTGAATCTGCACCTTGCCATAGGCACCCGTGAGGCCGGGATTGGTCGGGCCGAACAGGGAGATGGTGGGCACATCCAGTGCCGCTGCCAGATGCCCAAGGCCGGTATCGACCGCCACACAGGCACTGGCGCTGGCCAGCACCCTGGCAACACCCGCCAGGTTCAGCCTGGGCAGTACCACGGCGTTGCCCAAGCCACTGGCAATGCGCTCTGCCCTGGCCTTTTCCGCCGGGTTGCCCCAGGGCAAGCGGACTTCAATGCCCTTGTGTCCCATGCGTAGCGCCAGATCGCGCCAGTACACTTCAGGCCAGTGTTTGGTATCCCAGGTGGTGCCATGCAAAAACAGTACGTATGGCTTGTTGCGCGGTAATTCAATCAGCCGCTCAACATCGAGCCCGTAATCGCCCAGCCCCTTGGGCAGGTCGTAGCCCAAGGCAACGGCAAACAACTGGCGCAGGCGCTCAACTGCATGCTGCCCCCTGGCTACGGCCAGGCGGCGTTGATAAAAGCGGCTGGCCAGCGGTTCGCGGGCAGAGTTCTGGTCCAGGCCGGCCACCGGAGCTTTGACATAGCGCGTCAGCCAGGCACTTTTGAGCAGGCCCTGGGCATCGAGCACCAGGTCGTATTTCTCGGCGCGCAGACTCTGCTTGAAGCGCCGCCATTCACCGCTCTTGATGGTTTGCCAGATATTCTTGCGCCAGCGGCGAATGGCCACCGGAATGACTTTTCCCACTGCCGGGTGCCAGGTCGGAATCTCGGCAAAACCTTCTTCCACCACCCAGTCGAAGGTGATCCCCGGAATGGCCCGCGCCGCATCGGTCAATGCCGGCAGGGCATGAATGATATCCCCCAGGGATGAGGTTTTTACCAACAGGACGCGCACCTATTTAACCTCGACCACAGAGCCGTGCAAACGCTGCAAGGCTTCAACCACCGGCTGCGGCATCAACTCACGCAGACAGTTGTAGTGGCCGAAACGGCAGGTACGATCAAAGCAGGGGCTGCAATCGAGACCCAGGCGCACGATCTCGACCTTGTCGGCCAGGGGCGGGGTGAAGCCCGGCGACGTGGAGCCATACACCGCCACCAACGGGCGATTAAGCGCCGCCGCCACGTGCATCAGCCCGGAATCGTTGGACACCACCGCATCGGCGCACGACAGCAGGTCAATGGCTTCCGCCAGGGAAGTCTCGCCGCTGAGGTTGACCGACTCTTCGCGCAGCCCCGGAATCAGCCGCGCGCGGATGTCTTCGCCCACCCCGTGATCGTTTTTGGAACCGAACAGCCAGACTTGCCAGCCTTCGCGAATTTTTTGCTCGGCCACCGCCGCGTAGTGCTCCGACGGCCAGCGCTTGGACTCGCCAAACTCGGCACCCGGGCACAGCGCCAGCACCGGGCGGTCCAGCGCCAGACCGAATTTGCCCAGTGCCGCAGCGCGACTCACCGGGTCGATTTGCAACGCAGGACGCGGGTACGGCCGGGGCAGGTCTGCCCCGGGCTCATAGGCCAGGGCCATAAAGCGCTCGATCATCAACGGATAGCGATCTTTATCGAGCTTGCGCACATCGTTGAGCAGGCCGTAGCGGAACTCGCCGCGCCAGCCGGTGCGTTTGGGGATACCGGCGAAAAACGGCACCAGTGCCGATTTCAGCGAGTTGGGCAGCAGGATTGCCTGATCGTATTGACCCTTGAGGGACTTGCCGATCTTGCGTCGCGTGGCCAGTTCGAGTGCGCCGTGGCCGAGCGGAAAGCTCAAGGCCTGACGAACTTCAGGCATGCGCTCAAGGATGGGCCGGCTCCACTCGGGGGCCAGCACATCGATTGCGCAATCCGGATGACGCTGTTTCAGGCACTGGAACAGTGTCTGTGCCATCACCATGTCACCGACCCAGCTGGGCCCAACGATCAAAATATTCATAAGTTTCCATAAACGAGCAAGGGAGGCATTCGCCTGATACCTGTCTGTTAAAAGCCCTGTTACCTCAACCGCAGGAGCGGGCTTGTCTCGCGATGATCTCGATAGCGCCGCGTTTATCCAGTAAACACGCGTTAGCGTTAACGACCATCGCGAGCAAGCTCGCTCCTACAGAAACAGCGTTCATTTAACTGACGGGAATCAGGCATTCGCCTCCCCGCTGTAGTGCCATATCGCTTTATTTGACCAGTGTACGCCACTCTGGGTGAGCAGTAGTCTTGCCGGTTACCAGATCAAAGTAGGCTTTTTGCAGTTTTTCGGTAATCGGACCGCGACGGCCAATACCGATCAGTCGCCCGTCAACTTCGCGAATCGGCGTCACTTCAGCGGCAGTGCCGGTAAAGAAGGCTTCGTCGGCGATGTAAACCTCGTCCCGGGTAATGCGTTTTTCTACAAATTTGTACCCAAGCTCGGTGGCCAGGGTCAGGATCGTGCTGCGGGTGATGCCGTTCAGGCAAGCCGTCACGTCCGGGGTGTAAATCACGCCGTCCTTGATCAGGAATACGTTTTCGCCCGAGCCTTCAGCCACGAAGCCTTCCGGGTCCAGCAGCAACGCTTCGTCAGCACCGCCGGAAATCGCTTCCTGCAGGGCCAGCATCGAGTTGATGTAGTGACCGTTGGCCTTGGCCCGGGTCATGGAGATGTTCACGTGGTGACGGGTGAAGGAGCTGGTACGCACCTTGATCCCGACTTCCAGGGCTTCGGCGCCCATATAGGCACCCCAGCTCCACGGGGCGATGATCACATGGACTTTAAGGCCGGTGGCACGCAGGCCCATGGCTTCAGATCCGTAGAACACCATCGGCCGGATGTAGGCGCTGTCGAGGTTGTTTTCACGCACCGCCAGGCGGGTCGCTTCGTTGATTTCGTCTTTGCTGAACGGGATCTTCATGCCCATGATGTGGGCCGAATCGAACAGGCGGTCAGTGTGCGCCTGCAGGCGGAAAATCGCCGGGCCTTGCGGGGTTTCATACGCGCGCACACCTTCAAACACGCCCATGCCGTAGTGCAGGGTATGGGTCAGCACGTGGGTTGTCGCATCGCGCCACGGCACCAGCTTGCCGTCATACCAGATCACACCATCACGATCAGCCATCGACATCATTACGCTCCTCAAAGAATCCAGCACCTGCGCATGACACGTCAGGCAAATTGGACGGGCCTTATGAACCCGCCGGATACGTTTTCTAGCTCAATCCTAGCTCAGACCAAATGCGCCGTACGTGTTGACGTTCGACCACAAATTGATCCCCCGTGACCACCCCGGCCTCCTTCTGCAAGGCTTGCCGGTGGGCTACGGCGCGAAAGGCCTTGTAAGCCTCGCGCAACAGGGCAGCATCAGCGGCGGGTATCAGCCCGTCCTGCTCCAGCCCTTCCAGAATGCGGATGTTATCGGTGTAGCGCAGTACCGCAGGGTGTTCCCTGGACCAGGCCAGAGCCGCGTATTGCACCATAAATTCAATATCGACGATACCACCGGCGTCCTGCTTGAGGTCGAACGGCACCGTGGCCTGGAAGGCATTTTCCGCGGTGCCTGCAGCAGTGATCCGGGTACCGAGGTTGCCACGCATTTTGGCCCGCATCTCGCTGACTTCCTGGCGCAGGGTCGGCAAATCGCGCTCCCGGCACAGAATGCTCGCACGCACTTGCTCGAATGCTGCGCCCACTTGCTTGCAACCGACCAGGACCCGGGCCCGCACCAGCGCCTGGTGTTCCCAGGTCCAGGCTTCGCTTTGCTGGTAGCGCTCGAAAGCGCCGAGCGAACTGACCAATAGCCCTGAAGCGCCTGACGGGCGCAAGCGCATGTCAACTTCATACAGCTGCCCGGAGTTGGTCTGGGCCGTCAGCAAGTGGATGATGCGCTGGCCCAGACGGGTGAAAAACTGCGCGCTGTCGATGGGCTTGGGACCATCGGTGTCAGCGTTGGGGTCGCCATCGTGAATAAACACCAGATCCAGATCCGAGCCGTGCCCCAGCTCGATCCCGCCCACTTTGCCATAGCCCACGATAATGAAACCGGGATCGCACAGACTGCCGTCGGCCCGCTGCGGCGTGCCGTACTTGGCCACTGTCTGGCGCCAGGCCAGCGCCAGCACTTGTTGCAGAATGGCTTCGGCCAGCCAGGTGAGGTAGTCGCTGACCTTCATTAAAGGCAGGCTGCCGGCAATTTCCGAGGCCGCAACCCGCAGGCGGTGGGCCAGTTTGAAGTTACGCAAGGCCTCCATTTGCTGCTCAAGGTCGTCCTCGGGGATCCGCGTCAGGCGTTCGCGCAGTTCAGCGGCCAGCTCCGGGGCCAGGGGCGGCTTGAACAGACGACTTTCATTGAGCAACTCATCGAGCAAAAGCGGGAAGCGGGTGATCTGTTCGGCAATCCATGGACTGGCCGCACACAGGGTCAGCAGGCGCCGCAGGGCGTCAGGGTTTTCGGTCAGCAACACTAGATACGCGGAACGCCGGGCCACCGCCTCCACCAGCGGCAACACCCGTTCCAGCACCAGATCGGGGTTGGCATGTTCGACCGCCTGAGCCAGCAAACGCGGAATAAAGGCATCCAGCCGCTCGCGGCCCAAACGCTGCATGGCACGCAGTTGCGGGCTGGAGCGCAGGCTGGCCAGTTGCTTCAAGGCATTGGGGGCATCGACAAACCCGGCTTCCTGCAGTTGCGCGCAGGCCGCGGCGTCATCCTGGACTTCTTCCCACAACGGCAACCACTCACCGCCGACGATCAGCTCACCTTCGTCGATGTCCTCTTCTTCGTCCGGGTCGGCAATCACCTGACGGAAATGCCAGTCGATACGGCCGCGCCACATCATCAACTGTTCATGGAACGCGGCCCAGTTGTCGAACCCCATCATGAATGCGATACGCGCCTGATCCTGCTCGGTGTCCGGCAGCATTTGGGTCTGGCGATCGGCAATGGCCTGAATAGCGTGTTCGGTGTAACGCAAAAATTCGTAACCTTCACGCAACTCGCTGACCACCTGCGCGGGCAGGTAGCCCTGGCCTTCGAGAATGCCCAGCACTGTCAGCAGCGGACGCTGCTGCAGGCTGAGGTCGCGGCCGCCGTGGATCAGCTGGAAGGCCTGGGCGATAAACTCGACTTCACGAATCCCGCCGGCACCCAGCTTGATGTTGTCGGCCATGCCCTTGCGCCGCACTTCCTGCTGGATCAGCTGTTTCATGGTGCGCAGGGCTTCTATCGCCGAAAAATCGAGGTAGCGCCGGTACACGAACGGGCGCAGCAAACTGAGCAACTGTGCCCCCATCGCCTGATCACCGGCCACGACCCGGGCCTTGATCATGGCGTAGCGCTCCCAGTCGCGCCCCTGGTCCTGGTAGTACTGCTCCAGAGCGTTGAAACTCAGCACCAGGGCCCCCGAGGAACCATAAGGGCGCAGGCGCATGTCGACACGGAATACAAAACCGTCAACGGTCATCGGGTCCAGGGCCTTGATCAGGCGCTGGCCCAGACGGATAAAGAACTCCTGATTGTCCAGCGCACGCTTTGCCCCGACGGTTTCGCCGCCCTCGGGGTAGGCGAAAATCAGGTCGATGTCCGATGACAGGTTGAGCTCCACGGCGCCCAGCTTGCCCATCCCCAGAATCACCATTGGCTGCGGTTCGCCACTGCGATGCCCGGTAGGCGTACCGAATTGCTGGCAATGGCGCTGATACAACCAGCGATAGGCCTGATCGATGCTGGCATCGGCCATGTCCGACAGGTCGCGGCAGGTTTCAACCAGATCGGCCTGGCGGTTGAGGTCACGCCAGATAATCCGGATTTGCTGACGGGTGCGCTGACGCCGCAGCACGCGCCCCAATTCGTCATCGGTGGCGGCCGTCTCGACAGCTTCTGCAATTTGCCCGCACAACTCACCAGGTTTGAAACTGCGGTCCAGCTCCCCACTGCGCACCAGATCAAGCAACATCACAGGATCACGCAATGACTGTTCAATAAAGAAGTCGCTCGCCGCACTCACCCGCTCAAAGGCAGCCCAGCGCTCTGGCGACCAGTCATCAAGCCCGTGCTCGCCGGCAAGTTGCGCAACAGCAGCGCGCCATGACTGCTCGCTACGGCTGACAAGTGGCAATAAAAGGCTCGGAATTGCGGCAAGCGAGGGAAGGCTCATGGTCTATCCTTGATCGGCGAAGGTGTTGCCGAGTACGGTGACAGGAAGAAACAGCGGTTAAATCCGACTGTCGAACAAAGGTTACAAATAGCTGAAATTTCTATTTAATTGGCAGCCAACCTGCAATCTGAAGATCAAATTGCAAATCAAGCACTAACAATATCGATTTTTCACACAACGCAACAGGCAAGCACCCTATGCTTTCCTGTAGTTTTACTACTGAGCAACATACTCGAAAGGCTGAAATGGCCGACGATTTGTAGTAAAACTACACAACGCCGGAATCAACCCTCCGGTCATCCAAGAATTTATGTCGTCTGCCCACAAGGCCAGTCGCAAACTCAGGCAACCGATTCTGGAAGCCTTTCCGCCCTGGAGCAAGCCATGCAAGACCTCGATCCCGTCGAAACCCAGGAATGGCTGGACGCCCTGGAATCGGTTCTCGACAAAGAAGGCGAAGAACGCGCTCACTATCTGATGACCCGTATGGGTGAGCTCGCTACACGCACCGGTTCGCAACTGCCGTACGCCATCACCACGCCATACCGCAACACGATTCCCGTTACCCACGAAGCACGCATGCCTGGCGACCTGTTCATGGAACGCCGCATTCGCTCGCTGGTACGCTGGAACGCGATGGCGATGGTCATGCGCACGAACTTGAAAGATTCTGACCTGGGCGGTCACATCTCCAGTTTCGCTTCCAGCGCAACGCTGTATGACATCGGTTTCAACTACTTCTTCCAGGCTCCGACCGAAGAACATGGCGGCGACCTGATCTACTTCCAGGGTCACACCTCGCCAGGCGTTTACGCCCGTGCGTTCATGGAAGGCCGCATCACCGAAGATCAAATGAACAACTTCCGCCAGGAAGTCGACGGTCAGGGCCTGTCGTCCTACCCGCACCCTTGGCTGATGCCCGACTTCTGGCAGTTCCCGACTGTATCCATGGGCCTTGGCCCGATCCAGGCGATCTACCAGGCACGCTTCATGAAGTACCTGGAAGCCCGTGGCTACATTCCTGCCGGCAAGCAAAAAGTCTGGTGCTTCCTGGGTGACGGCGAGTGTGACGAGCCGGAATCCCTGGGCGCCATCTCCCTGGCAGGCCGCGAAAACCTCGACAACCTGATCTTCGTCATCAACTGCAACCTGCAGCGCCTTGATGGCCCGGTTCGCGGCAACGGCAAGATCATCCAGGAACTCGAAGGCGTGTTCCGCGGCGCTCACTGGAACGTGACCAAAGTCATCTGGGGCCGTTTCTGGGACCCGCTGCTGGCCAAGGACGTCGACGGTATCCTGCAACGTCGCATGGACGAAGTCATCGACGGCGAGTACCAGAACTACAAAGCCAAAGACGGCGCGTTCGTGCGCGAGCACTTCTTCAACACGCCAGAACTCAAGGCGATGGTTGCCGATCTGTCCGACGACGAGATCTGGAAGCTCAACCGTGGCGGCCACGACCCGTACAAGGTCTATGCGGCGTACCACGAAGCGGTCAACCACAAAAACCAGCCAACCGTCATCCTGGCCAAGACCATCAAGGGTTATGGCACCGGTGCCGGCGAAGCGAAGAACACTGCGCACAACACCAAGAAAGTTGATGTTGAAAGCCTGAAGCTGTTCCGCGACCGTTTCGACATTCCGGTCAAAGACGACGAAATCGAAAGCCTGCCATTCTTCAAACCCGAAGAAGGCAGCGCCGAAGCCCGCTACCTGAGCGAACGTCGCACTGCACTGGGCGGCTTCGTCCCTCAGCGCCGCGCCAAGAGCCTGAGCATCCCTACCCCGCCACTGGACACGCTCAAGGCCATCCTTGACGGTTCCGGCGACCGTGAAATTTCCACCACCATGGCGTTCGTGCGCATCCTGGCACAGCTGGTGAAGGACAAGGACATCGGTCAGCGCATCGTTCCGATCATCCCGGACGAAGCCCGTACCTTCGGTATGGAAGGCATGTTCCGCCAACTGGGCATCTACTCGTCCGTCGGCCAGCTCTACGAGCCGGTTGATAAAGACCAGGTGATGTTCTACCGCGAAGACAAGAAAGGTCAGATTCTCGAAGAAGGCATCAACGAAGCAGGCGCCATGAGCTCCTTCATCGCCGCCGGTACTTCGTACTCCAACCACAACCAGCCAATGCTGCCGTTCTACATCTTCTACTCGATGTTCGGTTTCCAGCGTATTGGCGACCTGGCCTGGGCCGCCGGCGACAGCCGCACCCGTGGCTTCCTGATCGGCGGCACCGCCGGGCGTACCACGCTCAACGGTGAAGGCCTGCAGCACGAAGACGGTCACAGCCACATCCTGGCCAGCACTATCCCGAACTGCCGCACCTTTGATCCGACCTACGGCTACGAGCTGGCGGTGATCATTCAGGACGGCATGAAGAAGATGACCGAAGAGCAACAGGACGTCTTCTACTACATCACCGTGATGAACGAGTCGTACCAGCAGCCAGCCATGCCGGCCGGTGTTGAGGAAGGCATCGTCAAGGGTATGTACCTGCTTGAAGAAGACACCAAGGAAGCAGCTCACCACGTTCAGCTGATGGGCTCCGGCACCATCCTGCGCGAAGTGCGTGAAGCGGCGAAAATCCTGCGTGAAGACTTCAACATCGGTGCTGACGTATGGAGCGTTACCAGCTTCAACGAACTGCGTCGCGACGGCCTGGCCGTTGAGCGCAGCAACCGTCTGCACCCGGGCCAGAAGCCTCAGCTGAGCTATGTCGAAGAGTGCCTGACTGGCCGTAAAGGTCCGGTCATTGCCTCCACCGACTACATGAAGCTGTTCGCCGAGCAGATTCGTCAGTGGGTACCGGTCAAGGAATTCAAAGTGCTGGGCACTGATGGTTTCGGCCGCAGCGACAGCCGCAAAAAACTGCGTCACTTCTTTGAAGTAGACCGTCATTTCGTGGTGTTGGCAGCCCTTGAAGCATTGGCTGACCGTGGCGATATCGAACCGAAAGTAGTGGCTGAAGCCATCGTCAAGTTCGGCATCAACCCGGAAAAACGCAACCCACTGGACTGCTGAGGAGAATTTTTGTGAGCGAACTCATTCGAGTACCTGACATCGGCAGCGGTGACGGCGAAGTCATCGAACTGTTTGTAAAGGTCGGCGACCGTATCGAAGCCGATCAAAGCATCCTGACCCTGGAGTCGGACAAGGCGAGCATGGAAATCCCTGCTCCCAAGGCCGGCGTCGTCAAGAGCCTGAAGGTCAAGCTGGGCGACCGCCTGAAAGAAGGCGACGAACTGCTGGAGCTGGAAGTTGAAGGTGGCGCTGCAGCCCCTGAAGCACCAGCCCCTGCAGCGGCACCTGCCGCGGCAGAAAAACCGGCTGCCGCCCCTGCTGCCGAGGCCCCTGCGGCCCCGGCTGCAGCACCTGCACAATCCACCGTCCAGGACATTCACGTCCCGGACATCGGCTCGTCGGGCAAAGCCAAGATCATCGAGATCCTGGTCAAGGCCGGCGATACCGTTGAGGCTGATCAATCGCTGATCACCCTCGAATCCGACAAAGCCAGCATGGAAATTCCATCGCCGGCCGCCGGTGTGGTTGAAAGCATTTCGGTCAAGCTGGATGACGAAGTCGGCACTGGCGACTTCATCCTCAAGCTCAAGGTCGCGGGCGCTGCTGCGCCAGCGGCACCGGCCCAGGCTGCAGCTCCTGCTGCGGCCAAAGCTGAGGCGCCTGCTGCGGCACCTGCTGCACCGGCTGCCAAAGCTGCGGCACCAGCCCCGGCCCCGGCCGCTGCACCAGCAGCAAGCGGTGCCAAAGTTCACGCCGGCCCCGCCGTGCGTCAACTGGCCCGCGAGTTCGGCGTCGAGCTGAGCGCAGTCAGCCCAAGCGGCCCCCATGGTCGTGTGATCAAAGAAGACGTGCAGGCTTACGTCAAAACCATGATGCAGAAGGCCAAGGAAGCTCCGGCAGCCGGTGCAACCGGCGGCGCGGGCATTCCTCCGATCCCGGTAGTGGACTTCAGCCGCTTCGGCGAAGTTGAAGAAGTGGCCATGACCCGCCTGATGCAAATCGGCGCGTCGAGCCTGCACCGCAGCTGGCTGAACATCCCGCACGTGACCCAGTTCGACCAGGCTGACATCACCGAGCTGGAAGCCTTCCGCGTCGCGCAAAAAGCCGTCGCAGAAAAAGCCGGCGTCAAGCTGACCGTACTGCCTCTGCTGCTCAAGTCCTGCGCCCACCTGCTCAAGGAAATGCCGGACTTCAACAGCTCGCTGGCGCCAAGCGGCAAAGCGATCATCCGCAAGAAGTACGTCAACATCGGCTTTGCCGTAGACACCCCGGATGGCCTGCTGGTCCCTGTGATCAAAAACGTCGACCAGAAAAGCCTGTTGCAGCTTGCTGCCGAGGCCGCCGCACTGGCTGCCAAGGCCCGCGACAAGAAGCTCACCGCTGACGACATGCAGGGCGCCTGCTTCACCATTTCCAGCCTCGGGCACATTGGCGGCACCGGCTTCACGCCGATCGTCAACGCACCGGAAGTGGCGATCCTCGGCGTTTCCAAGGCAACCATCCAGCCAGTCTGGGACGGCAAAGCCTTCCAGCCGAAACTGATGCTGCCTCTGTCGCTGTCCTACGATCACCGTGTGATCAACGGCGCAGCGGCTGCACGCTTCACCAAGCGCCTGAGCGACTTGCTGGGCGACATCCGCACCATCCTGTTGTAAGCCACGCCCCGGCCTTCCCCAGGGAAGGCCGGAGTAGCGCACAGTTTTCCGAGCGCCACGCTCGTACCTCAACCCCGCCCGTTTGGCGGGGCTTTTTTTGCCCGCATTTTTTGCTGGCCAGCCGCTTCCCCCATAACCCTGCGGGAGCCGGCTTGCCAGGGATGATTACAGCCTGCCGGCCCCTGAAGCCGGCGAGTCATAAAAGCGTAACAGCCGACGGACAACCTGCAGCTATCGGCAAGCCTGCCGATAGCGACCTGAGCCTGCATGCTCACTTGTCAGCGTCGTGAGCTTGATGCAACCTTGCCGCAGACCACCGACCGCAGGAACAGGGCGCCAGCCCGTGTGCAATCAGCATTTGTAAAGCGAGTGTCTTAATGAAAAGCCAACCCGATGCTGCCCTGCGTATGGCAGCCGAGGTCGTGACCCAGTTACCCGTGCCCTCCCGGCTCGGCATGCTGCGTTTCGAACGGCTTAATGAAGCCAGCTGGGCACTGCTCTACCTGGACCCCCACTGCGAACGCCAGTTTGGCCTGCCAGCGGCAGAGCTGTGCGCGCTCACCGGCTCGCCCTATGCCAGCCTGATGGAGCCCAAGGCCCGCTACCAGCTGCATGACGCGATTGAACTGCAACTCAGGACCAGCCCCCACTACGTGGTGCATTACACCCTGCACACCCCCCAGGGCGCGCTGAACCTGATGGAGCTGGGCGAAGCTTACAAACAGCACAATCGGCACTTGCTGCGCGGCTACCTGCTGGTGGTCGAAAGCGCGGTCAACAGCGCACTGCCTGCTGCGCCGCCAGCCGGGCCCGAAACCCAGCACAGCCGCCTGCACATCGCCCTGGAGCTCAACCAGCGGGCCCAGCAAGAGCAACTCCAGCATCTGGAGCGGGTGCGGGCGCAACAGGATCTGATCCTGCTGCTGGCCCGCCACCGGTATAGCCAGCACAACTCGCTGCAAGAGGCAGCGGAACTGATTACCCGTAGCGCCTGCGAGATTTATCAAGTGGACGGCGCCAGCCTGTGGAACCTTGAAGGCAACCAGCTGCTGCCTATCTCTGCGTATCAGCGCGAAAGCCAGGCCTTTGTCGAGCAGGGAATTTTCGACGCCAGTGCGTTTCCGGACTATCTCGAAGCCCTGCACACCAGCCGCTCCATCGATGCCCAGAATGCCAACCATGACCCGCGCACCCGCGAGCTGATGGCGAGCCCGGGTCGACGCGATGCCAACGCCATGCTCGATGCCAGTATCCGCATCGACGGCCAGGTGGTCGGCGTGCTGTGCCTGGAGCAAACCGGCAAAACCCGGGTCTGGCAGGCGGATGAAATTGCCTTTGCCGGCGAACTGGCTGACCAGTTCGCCCAAGTCATCAACAACCACAACCGGCGTACCGCCACCAACGCCCTGCACCTGTTCCAGCGGGCGGTCGAACAAAGCGCCAACGCTTTCCTGCTGGTCAACTGCATGGGAGTGGTCGAATACGTCAACCCCAGCTTTACCGCCATCACCCAGTACAGTTCCGACGAAGTGCAGGGGCACAAGCTGTCGGAACTGCCCGCACTGGAGAACCTCAGCGATCTGCTGTTTGATGCGCACTCAAGCCTGAGCAAAGGCAATAGCTGGCAAGGCGAATTCAAAAGCCGGCGCAAAAACCTGGAGCCCTACTGGGGCCAGATGTCGATCTCCAAGGTCTATGGCGACAACCGTGAACTGACCCATTACATCGGCATTTACGAAGACATCACCGACTCCAAACTGGCACAGCAGCGCATCGAGCGTCTGGCCTACACCGACAACCTGACCAATCTGGGCAACCGCCCGGCGTTCATTCGCAACCTCGATGAGCGCTTCGCCCGCAACAGCACCACCCAGGTATGCCTGCTGCTGGTAGACATCGACAACTTCAAGCGCATCAATGACAGCCTCGGCCACCAGACTGGCGACAAACTGCTGATCAGCCTGGCCAGACGGTTGCGCAACAGCCTCAACCCGAGCGACAACCTGGCGCGCTTCGCCAGTAACGAATTCGCCGTACTGCTCGATGACACGGGCCTGGAGACCGGGCAGAAAATCGCCAGCCAGTTGCTGATGACCCTCGACAAGCCGATGTTCGTCGACAACCAGCTAATCAGCGTTACGGGCTCGGTCGGCGTCGCCTGCTCGCCCTTGCACGGGCGCGACCCGCAAACCCTGATGCGCAACGCCGGGCTGGCACTGCACAAGGCCAAAGCCAACGGCAAGCACCAGGTGCAAGTGTTCACCGAAGCCCTGAACGCCGAAGCCAGCTACAAACTCTTCGTCGAAAACAATCTGCGCCGGGCCCTGACGCAAAATGAACTCGACGTGTTCTACCAGCCCAAACTCTGCCTGCGCAGCGGCCGGCTGCTGGGCATGGAAGCCCTGCTGCGCTGGAACCACCCGGAAAAAGGCATGATCCGCCCTGACCAGTTCATCAGCGTGGCCGAGGAAACCGGGTTGATCATTCCGATTGGCAAATGGGTCGCGCGCCAGGCCTGCCGCATGAGCAAACAGCTGGCCGGCGAAGGCCTGGGCAACCTGCAGGTGGCAATCAATTTGTCGCCCAAGCAGTTTTCCGACCCGGATCTGGTGGCCTCGATTGCCAGCATCCTCAAGGAAGAACGGCTGCCCGCCTCGCTGCTGGAACTCGAACTGACCGAAGGCCTGCTGCTGGAAGCCACCGATGACACGCGCCTGCAACTCGATCAGCTCAAAAAGCTCGGCCTGACCCTGGCCATGGACGATTTTGGCACCGGTTATTCATCGCTCAGCTACCTGAAAAAATTCCCGATCGACATCCTCAAGATCGACCGCAGCTTTATCAATGACATCCCGGACAACCAGAACGACATGGAGATCACCTCTGCCGTGATCGCCATGGCCCACAACCTCAAACTCAAAGTGGTTGCCGAAGGCATCGAAACCGCTGCACAGTTGGCGTTCCTGCGCCGCCATCGTTGCGATGTGGGCCAGGGTTACCTGTTCGACCGCCCGATCCCCGGCAGCGAACTGGTGACCCGACTCAAACGCTATCCGCGTGGCCCCCTGGCCTGACAACGACGTAACACTGGGGCAAACTGCAGATCTTAATTCCTACAATCTGACTGAGAGGACTTGCAACATGGTCTTACGCTCGGAAATCCTGGTGAATAAAAACGTGCTACCTACTCAAGAACAGGCCCTGCCGGGCCGCGAAACGCCAATGGTGTTGCCGGACTACCACTTCGTACACAAAGACACCCCGCTGCTGGGCCCCTTTATCGGCAATGTCGGCTTTGCCATTTTCGGCCTGGGTTGTTTCTGGGGCGCAGAACGCAAGTTCTGGCAGCGTGAAGGCGTAGTCAGCACCGTCGTGGGCTACGCCGGCGGCTTCACCCCGAACCCGACCTACGAAGAAGTCTGCTCGGGCCTGACCGGCCATACCGAAGTGGTTCTGGTGGTCTACGACCAGGACAAAGTCAGCTACGCAGAACTGTTGAAAATGTTCTGGGAGCTGCACAACCCGACCCAGGGCATGCGCCAGGGCAACGACATCGGTACCCAGTACCGGTCGGTTATCTACTGCACCACACCGGAACAGCTGGATGAGGCACTGGCCAGCAAAGCCGCATTCCAGGCCGAGCTGACCAAAGCTGGCCTGGGCACCATCACCACCGAAATCGACCAGGCCCCTACGGTCTATTTCGCCGAGGCCTATCACCAGCAATACCTGGCGAAAAACCCGGAAGGCTACTGCGGTATCGGTGGCACCGGCGTGACCTGCCCGATTTGAGGTGACACAAACAACATCGCGAGCAAGCTCGCTCCTACAGGTTTAGTTGATACCTGCAGGAGCGAGCTTGCTCGCGATTGGTTTTGCCTGATGCCAATTACTCTGCGATCAACCATTCCATCTGAAAGCCGCCCTGGGTCTGCCCCAGATGCTTGGCCAGCCACGGCATCAACTCACGCAGCTCCTCTTCCAGCCCCCACGGCGGATTGGCAATGGCCAGGCCGGAGCCATTGAGGCTGCCAGGGGTGTCCAGAGGGTGCACGAACAACTCGACCTGAAGCAATTTCGGCGCACCTGAACCTGCCAGGTCCTGATAGAAGCGACGCAACTGGCGCTTGTCCTTGATCGGGTACCAGATCGCCACCACGGTTTGACGCATACGGCTGATCGCATCTTTCAGCGATTCGGCGCAGCGCTTCATCTCATCGAGCTTTTCAAACGGCGGGTCAATCAGCATCAGTCCGCGCTTCTCGGCCACTGGCAGCAGTGCCCGCGGCACATGCCAGCCCTCACCCAGATGCACCGCCACCCGCCGATCGCCTTTCATGTTGTCTTTGAGCAACACACCGTCTTCCGGGTGCTTCTCGTTCAGCAACACGCGATCCTGGGAACGGGTCAAACACCGCGCCAGCTCAGGCGAACCCGGGTAGTAGCGCAACTCGCCATCCGGGTTCATTTTGTTCAGCACCTGCATGTAATCGGCAGTCACCGCCGGCAAATTCTTCTTGCCCCACAACCGCGCAATCCCTTCCAGGTACTCACCCGTGCGATTGGCCTGGTCGCCCTTGAGGTCGTACAAGCCGATCCCGGCGTGGGTATCGAGGTAGGCAAAAGGTTGATCTTTACGCGACATCAGGGCGATGAGGCGGGTCAAGACAATGTGTTTAAAGACGTCGGCGTGGTTGCCGGCGTGGAAGGCGTGACGATAGTTCATGGTTGCTCCTGCGCAGGGGGCGAAGTTTACCCTGTGCAGCGAATAACGTCAGGGGTTAAGCCCGTGGCCGCGCCAAACGGTGCAGCCAGGCAGGGCCAGCGGTGCCGCGCAAAGCAAAAAAAAGGCCCGCCTCCAAAGGAGACGGGCCTTTTCTCAAGGCCGGCAGAGCTGGCCCTGGCTCAAAACACTTAGCTGTTTTGCTGGAAATCTTTCTCGGCAGCGTCGAAGCGCTCGATCATCTTCTTGCTTGGGCCTTTGCCCATGGAGCTGACCAGCACAATGGCAATGCTGGCAAAGATGAAGCCCGGGATGATTTCGTACAGACCGAACAGGGAGAACTGCTTCCACACGATCACAGTGACTGCACCCACCAGAATACCGGCCAGCGCGCCATTGCGAGTCATGCCTTTCCACAGTACCGAGATCAGTACCACTGGACCGAAAGCAGCACCGAAGCCTGCCCAGGCATAGCTAACCAGGCCCAGAACGCGGTTCTCGGGGTTGGCAGCCAGCGCGATTGCGATCAACGCAACGGCCAGCACCATCAGACGACCGACCCACACCAGCTCTTTCTGGGAAGCATTCTTGCGCAGGAAAGATTTGTAGAAGTCCTCGGTCAGGGCGCTGGAGCACACCAACAGCTGGCAGCTCAAGGTACTCATCACGGCCGCCAGAATGGCCGACAGCAGGACACCGGCAATCCAGGGGTTGAACAGCAGCTTGGCCAGTTCGATGAATACACGCTCAGGGTTTTCATTCACAGGACCTGCCACTTCCGGGTGTGCCGAGAAGTAAGCAATACCAAAGAAGCCCACGGCGACGGTACCGGCCAGACACAGGATCATCCAGGTCATGGAAATGCGACGCGCCTTGGCGATCGACTTCACCGAATCGGCGGCCATGAAACGCGCCAGAATGTGCGGTTGACCGAAGTAACCCAGACCCCAGCCCATCAGCGAGATGATGCCGATGAAGGAAGTGCCCTTGAGCATGTCGAAGTTGCTTGGATCGTTGGCTTCGATTGCCAGGAAGGTGGTATCAACACCACCCGTGGCCAGCAGCACGATGATCGGCGTCAGGATCAGCGCGAAGATCATCAGGGTTGCTTGTACGGTGTCGGTCCAGCTGACCGCCAGAAAACCACCGACGAAGGTGTAAGCGATGGTCGCTGCAGCACCGGCCCACAGCGCAGTCTCGTAAGACATGCCGAAGGTGCTTTCAAACAGGCGGGCACCGGCCACGATGCCGGAAGCGCAGTAGATGGTGAAGAACACCAGAATCACGATTGCCGAGATAATCCGCAACAGTCCGCTTTGGTCTTCAAAACGGCTGGAGAAGTAATCCGGCAGGGTCAGCGCATCACCGTTGTGCTCGGTCTGCACCCGCAGACGGCCGGCAACAAACAGCCAGTTGAGGTAGGCACCGGTCACCAGACCGATGGCAATCCAGCTTTCCGACAGCCCGGACATATAGATCGCGCCCGGCAAACCCATCAACAACCAGCCGCTCATGTCGGAGGCGCCAGCGGACAATGCAGTCACTACGCTGCCCAGGCTACGGCCACCGAGAATATAGTCAGAAAGGTTGTTGGTGGAGCGATAGGCCATAAAGCCGATCAGCACCATTGCCGAGATATAGATCACGAACGTGATCAGGGTTGGGTTACTTACAATCATTGAGTTAAGCCCTGGCATTGTTTTTATGTTTAGCGGCGGTCTGGCCGTACGCTCACAAACGTCCTGTCTGAGACGATTAACCTGGCCGCGCATTTATGACTGATGTTTCCCCAGAAAATCCACCAGCCGATGAACCAATCTGTATTTCGAGGTTGCACCTTAACCGCGGATGCTATGCAACAAAGCAAATAAGGTGCAACCAGTTTTTGCCGTCCTAGTTGCACCTTGTCGCATTTTCAACTCAATTGAGCTTTTTTGCTCCTTTTCGGAGCAAGAAGTCCCTGTTACTGCCTAAATACAACCCACCCTGCAGGAGCGAGCTTGCTCGCGAGTTTTTCCTCACAAGCCCTCAAGATCTCGCGAGCAAGCTCGCTCCTGCATTCGGGTTAGACACACCGCCGATTTTTTCCGACAGAAAACGGGTTGCACTAGGTTGCACCTGCTTCAGCGCAGCGCTAATCTTGCCGCCAGCTGCTGCCACGCAAATGTGGCACCCATGAGGATAAAAATATGGCTACCACCACCCTTGGGGTCAAACTCGACGACCCAACCCGCGAGCGCCTCAAAGCCGCCGCGACCTCGATTGATCGCACGCCACACTGGCTGATCAAGCAGGCAATCTTCAATTACCTGGAAAAACTCGAGGGTGGTGCAACCCTGAATGAGTTGAGCGGCATCCCTGGCATTACCAGCGATGACGCCGACGACGCGCACGCCGATCACGCGCATCAGTGCTTCCTGGAGTTCGCAGAAAGCATCCTGCCGCAATCCGTGTTGCGCGCAGCCATCACCTCGGCCTACCGCCGTCCGGAACCGGAAGTGGTACCCATGCTGCTGGAGCAGGCCCGCCTGCCCGCGCCAATGGCTGAAGCGACCCAGACCCTGGCGGCCTCGATTGCCGAAAAACTGCGCAATCAGAAGAGCGCCGGTGGCCGTGCCGGGATCGTCCAGGGCCTGCTGCAAGAGTTTTCCCTGTCGTCCCAGGAAGGCGTGGCACTGATGTGTCTGGCCGAAGCGCTGCTGCGGATCCCGGACAAAGGCACCCGTGACGCCCTGATCCGCGACAAGATCAGCACCGGCAACTGGCACCCGCACCTGGGCAACAGCCCGTCGCTGTTCGTTAACGCCGCGACCTGGGGCTTGCTGCTGACCGGCAAGCTGGTCTCGACCCATAACGAAGCAGGCCTGACCTCCTCCCTGAGCCGCATCATCGGCAAAAGCGGCGAGCCGATGATCCGCAAGGGCGTCGACATGGCCATGCGCCTGATGGGCGAACAGTTTGTAACCGGCGAAACCATCGCCGAAGCCCTGGCCAACGCCACGCGCTTTGAAGCCAAAGGCTTCCGCTATTCCTACGACATGCTCGGCGAAGCGGCCCTGACCGCCCATGACGCGCAAAAGTACCTCGCGTCTTACGAGCAGGCCATCCACTCGATCGGCAAAGCCTCCAACGGTCGCGGCATTTACGAAGGCCCGGGCATTTCGATCAAGCTGTCGGCCCTGCACCCGCGCTACAGCCGCGCCCAGTACGAACGCGTAATGGACGAGCTGTACCCGATCCTGCTGTCGCTGACCCTGCTGGCCAAACAATATGACATCGGCCTCAACATCGACGCCGAAGAAGCCGACCGTCTTGAACTGTCGCTCGACCTGCTGGAGCGTCTGTGCTTCGAGCCGCAACTGAGCGGCTGGAACGGTATCGGTTTCGTGATCCAGGCTTACCAGAAGCGTTGCCCGTACGTGATCGACTACGTGATCGACCTGGCACGCCGCAGCCGTCACCGCCTGATGATCCGCCTGGTAAAAGGCGCGTACTGGGACAGCGAAATCAAGCGCGCCCAGGTCGAAGGCCTGGAAGGCTATCCGGTCTACACCCGCAAGGTGTACACCGACGTTTCCTACATTGCTTGCGCGAAAAAACTGCTGGCCGTACCTGAGGCCATCTACCCGCAGTTCGCCACGCACAACGCCCACACCCTGTCGGCCATCTACCACCTCGCCGGTCAGAACTACTACCCGGGTCAGTACGAGTTCCAGTGCCTGCACGGCATGGGCGAACCTCTGTACGAGCAAGTGGTAGGCAAGGTTTCCGAAGGCAAGCTGAACCGTCCGTGCCGCGTGTACGCACCGGTCGGCACCCACGAAACCCTGCTGGCGTACCTGGTACGTCGCCTGCTGGAAAACGGCGCGAACACCTCGTTCGTCAACCGCATCGCCGACCACTCGATTTCGATCCACCAGTTGGTGGCCGATCCAGTGAGCCAGATCGAGCAGATGGCGACCGCGGAAGGCGGCTTCGGCTTGCCGCACCCGCGCATCCCGCTGCCGCGTGACCTGTACGGTAGCGAACGCGCCAACTCCAGCGGCATCGACATGGCCAACGAACACCGTCTGGCGTCGCTGTCCTGCGCCCTGCTGGCCTCGGCCCATAACGACTGGAAAGCCGCGCCAATGCTCGGCTGCCCGTCGAGCAACGAAGTGGCTGCAGCGGTACTCAACCCGTCCGACCTGCGTGACATCGTCGGTTACGTGCAAGAAGCCACGATTGAAGACGCCGACAACGCCATCCAGTGTGCCCTGAGCACAGCCCCGATCTGGCAGGCCACCCCGCCCGCCGAGCGCGCGGCGATTCTGGAGCGTGCTGCCGACCTGATGGAAGCCGAGATCCAGCCACTGATGGGCCTGCTGGCCCGTGAAGCCGGCAAGACCTTCGCCAACGCCATCGCCGAAGTCCGTGAAGCGGTCGACTTCCTGCGTTACTACGCAGTCCAGGCACGCAACGATCTGACCAACGACGCCCACCGCCCGCTGGGCCCGGTGGTCTGCATCAGCCCGTGGAACTTCCCGCTGGCCATCTTCAGCGGCCAGGTGGCTGCAGCGCTGGCTGCCGGCAACCCGGTACTGGCCAAGCCTGCGGAACAAACGCCGCTGGTGGCTGCCCAGGCGGTACGCATTCTGCTCGAAGCCGGTATTCCCGAGGGCGTGCTGCAATTGCTGCCGGGCCGTGGCGAAACCGTAGGTGCCCGTCTGGTCGGTGACGATCGGGTCAAGGGTGTGATGTTCACCGGCTCCACCGAAGTCGCACGCTTGCTGCAACGCAACGTGGCCGGCCGCCTGGATGCCCAGGGCCGTCCAATCCCGCTGATCGCCGAAACCGGCGGCCAGAACGCCATGATCGTCGACTCCTCGGCACTCACCGAACAAGTGGTCATCGACGTGGTGTCCTCGGCCTTCGACAGCGCCGGTCAGCGTTGCTCTGCCCTGCGCGTACTGTGCCTGCAGGAAGACTCGGCAGACCGCGTCATCGAAATGCTCAAAGGTGCCATGGCCGAATCGCGCATGGGCAACCCGGAACGTCTGAACGTGGACATTGGCCCGGTGATCGACGCCGAAGCCAAGGCCGGAATCGAACAGCACATCCAGGGCATGCGTGATAAAGGGCGCAATGTCTACCAGATGGCCATTGCCGACATCGAAGAGTGCAAACGCGGCACCTTCGTGATGCCGACCCTGATTGAGCTGGAAAGCTTTGACGAGCTGGAACGCGAAATCTTCGGCCCGGTCCTGCACGTGGTGCGCTACAAGCGCAAAGACATCGACCAGCTGATCGCACAGATCAACGCTTCGGGTTACGGCCTGACGCTGGGCGTGCACACCCGTATCGACGAAACCATCGCCAAGGTGGTCAACAACGTCAATGCCGGTAACGTCTACGTCAACCGCAACATCGTAGGCGCCGTGGTCGGCGTGCAACCCTTTGGCGGTGAAGGCCTGTCCGGCACCGGCCCGAAAGCCGGCGGCCCGCTGTACCTGTACCGCCTGCTGTCGACCCGTCCGGCCAACGCGATCGAACAATCGTTCGCCAAAGTCGACGCCATCACCGTACCGGACATCCAGGCCCGCGAAGCGCTGAGCAAACCGCTGCACGCCCTGCAAGCCTGGGCCAGCAGCAACCAGCAAGCGGCGCTGGCTGAACTGTGCGCCGAGTACGAGGCTCACTCGCAAAGCGGCATCACCCGCCTGCTCAACGGCCCGACCGGCGAACGCAACAGCTACGCCATCCTGCCGCGCGAGCACGTACTGTGCCTGGCCGAAGTTGAAACTGACCTGCTGACCCAGCTGGCTGCGGTCCTGGCCGTAGGCAGCTCGGCAGTCCTGCCGGAAAGCGAACTGGCCAAAGCACTGGTTGCACGCCTGCCAAAAGAAGTGAAGGCGCGCATTACCCTGGTGCCTGACTGGACCAAGGACGATGTCATCTTCGACGCCGTTGTCCATCACGGCGACTGCGATCAGCTGCGTGACGTCTGCCAGCAAGTGGCAAAACGTCCGGGCGCCATCGTTGGCGTACAGGGTCTGTCCCAAGGCGAAACCAGCATCGCCCTGGAACGCCTGGTGATCGAGCGCGCACTGAGCGTCAACACCGCTGCCGCTGGCGGTAACGCAAGCTTGATGACAATCGGCTGATAGCAGGCTGAAACGCGAAAACCGGACGCCCTCACAGGGGTCCGGTTTTTTTATGTCTGCATAAACCTGCGGGTGGCCGTTCAGGCCCGGACGGCGAACACGATATAAACCACCAGCGCCATGCACATCCCGCCCAAGAGCGTCCACAGCACATCGCCGCTGCTGAAACCGTGATTACCCAGGCCCTGCGGGTCATCGGCCAATATATTGATTGCGCGCTGGGCGCCGATGAACAGGAACAGGCTACCTGCCATCAGCACGGCATCCACCACCAACACAAAAACCGTGTCCGAAGGACGATCAAAGAATAAAGACAGCAGAATGCAAATCATGACCACCAGCATGATCAGCAACCCTCTGGCCTCGCAATACCAGAAATACCCCCGCCCCCTGATATCCAGGCTTCGCTGGATGTTGTCAAACAGCTCGAGAATGAAAAAGGGCCAGAACAGGCCGCGCATGACCGGCATGATAGGGGCCCCGCCAATACCTTTGAAGCACGCCCAGTTGCGGTAAGACCAATAGAAAATGTACCCGCCACCGGTCAGAAGATATAACAGTACAAACTTGGTAACTGACACGACGTACAGCGGGTACGGGCCGTCAAACAGTGCCCGCTTTCCATCCGGCGCACACGTGTTATGCGCAGTGGTGGGTTTCATGACTGTGTCACTCCTTAATAAAAAGAGATGTACAGATACAACCCGCCCAGCCAAAAAAATGCAGGACTTTTCCATTTCTTCCGTATGCAAGTTCCTCTGAGCCGTATGTAAAAGATTTATCAGCTCCTGCCCGCCTCAACCCCTGGCGCAATCATGCCCGGCAAAACCTTTTTGACAGCCTGCCAAGAACGCAGGTTAGAATCGCTGGCACGCAGACTGCATAAGCCGTTTGCGCCCTGTCTTGTAGGTTTCCTGGAGTACTGCCTTTGAATGCGACGACCATCAACAGCCTGTTCTTGATCGGCGCGTTGCTGGTAGGTGCAAGCATTCTGGTGAGCTCACTGTCCTCGCGTCTGGGCATCCCGATTCTGGTCATCATCCTTGCGGTGGGCATGACAGCGGGGGTCGATGGCGGCGGGATTATTTTCGACAATTACCCCACTGCGTATCTGGTAGGCAACCTCGCCCTGGCGGTGATCCTGCTCGACGGCGGCCTGCGCACCCGGGTCTCGAGTTTCCGGGTGGCGTTATGGCCCGCACTCTCGCTGGCCACGGTCGGGGTAATGATCACCACCGGCCTGACCGGCATGATGGCGGCCTGGCTGTTCAACCTGAACATGATTCAAGGCCTGTTGATCGGCGCCATTGTCGGCTCCACCGATGCGGCTGCAGTGTTCTCGCTACTGGGCGGCAAAGGCCTGAACGAACGGGTCTCGGCCAGTCTCGAAATCGAGTCCGGCAGCAACGACCCAATGGCGGTGTTCCTCACCGTGACCCTGATCGACATGCTCGCCAGCGGCGAAACCAGCCTGCACTGGAGCCTGCTGCTCAACTTGCTGCGCGAATTCGCCATCGGCGGCGCGGTGGGCCTGGCGGGTGGCTGGCTGCTGCTGCAAATGGTCAATCGCATCCATCTGGCCAACGGCCTGTACCCGATTCTGGTGGTAGCGGGCGGGCTGGTGGTCTTCGCCCTGACCAACGCCCTGCATGGCAGCGGCTTCCTCGCGGTTTACCTGTGCGGTCTGGTGATCGGCAACAGCCCGATTCGCAGCCGCCACGGCATTTTGCACATGCTCGACGGCATGGCCTGGCTGGCCCAGATCGGCATGTTCCTGGTACTGGGTTTGCTGGTCACCCCCCACGACTTGCTGCCCATCGCGGTACCGGCCCTGGCCCTGGCATTGTGGATGATTCTGTTCGCACGCCCGCTGTCGGTGATGGTCGGCCTGCTGCCCTTCAAGGCCTTCCACGGGCGCGAAAAAGCCTTTATCTCCTGGGTTGGCCTGCGCGGCGCGGTACCCATCATTCTGGCGGTGTTCCCGCTTATGGCCGGCTTGCCCAATGCACAGCTGTATTTCAACCTGGCGTTCTTTATCGTACTGGTGTCCCTTCTGGTGCAAGGCACCAGCCTGCCCTGGGTCGCCAAACTGCTGAAGGTAACGGTTCCGCCGGATCTGGCTCCCGTGTCCCGCGCAGCGCTTGAGGTCCACCCCACCAGTGAGTGGGAACTGTTCGTTTACCGGCTCGACGCACAAAACTGGTGCATCGGTGCCGCCCTGCGGGAACTGAAAATGCCGGAGGGCACCCGTATCGCTGCCCTGTTCCGCGATCAAAAATTGCTCCATCCGTCGGGCAGTACCACCCTCGAAATCGGCGATCTGCTCTGTGTGATCGGTCACGAACACAACTTGCCGGCCCTGGGCAAGCTGTTCAGCCTGCCGCCGACCCGAGGCCTGGATCTGCGTTTCTTCGGCGACTTTGTGCTCGAAGGCGACGCCCGGCTGGGTGCGGTGTCGGCGCTGTACGGTCTCAAGCTCGACGGCATCGATCCCGACCTGCCCCTCAGCAGCTTCATCGCCCAGAAAGTCGGCGGCGCTCCGGTGGTCGGCGACCAGGTGGAGTGGAACAACACCATTTGGACAGTGGCCGTCATGGACGGGAACAAGATAGGCAAAGTAGGCGTCAGATTCCCCGAAGGAAGTGCCCCGGGACCGGGGTTGTTCCTCTAAACTCCAACTTTTCGCCCCTTGTCTGACCGGTATCTATGCCAACTCTGCGCACGTTTTTCGCAACAGTCCTGCTCGGCCTGAGCCTTAGTGTCGGGATGCTCCAGGCCGCCGAGCCGCCCTCCGCCGAGGCGGTACAGCAAAGCCTGGACAAAATAGCTGATCGCAAACTGCCAGAGGCCGACCAGAAAGCCTTGCAGACGGTGCTGCAGCAGACCCTCAGTCTGCTGGCCAACAAAGCCGATTACGAACAGCGCCTGAACGATGTCAAAGAACTGCTGGCCAATGCACCGCGCCAAACCACTGAAAACCAGCGGGAACTGGCGCGGCTCAAGGCCACCAAACCCCTGCCGGTAGCCCAGCGCTACAGTGGCCTGAGCGTGCCGCAGCTGGAGCAGATGCTGGCGGACCGCACCACACAACAGGGCGAGCTGCAAAAGGCCCTGGCCAGCGCCAACAGCCAGAGCATCGCGGCGCAAACCCGGCCGGAGCGGGCCCAGGCTGAAATCAGCAACAGCCAGACCCGCATCCAGGAAATCAGTAACATCCTTAAACTCGGTCGCGACAATGGCAAATTGCTCAACGCCGACCAGCGCAACCAGCTCAACGCCGAATCCGCTTCGCTCACCGCATTGATTGCCCTGCGCCGTCAGGAACTGGCGGGCAACAGCCAGCTGCAAGACCTGAGCGGTAGCCAGCATGATCTGTTGCTGGAAAAAACCACGCGTCAGGATCAGGAAATCCAGGAGCTGCAAACCCTGATCAACCAGAAGCGTCTGGCCTACTCCCAGCAGACCGTGACCGAACAGTCCATCGAAGCGCAAAAATCAGGCAGCAGCAGCCTGCTGGCGACCGAAAGCGCGATCAACCTCAAGCTCTCGGACTACCTGTTACGCAGCACCGACCGTCTCAACGAAGTCACCCAACAGAACCTCGAAACCAAGCAACTGCTCGATAGCGTCACCCAGAGCGATCAGGCGCTGGATGAACAGATCAGCGTGCTCAAAGGCAGCCTGTTGCTGTCCAAGATTCTCTACAAACAAAAGCAGGCCCTGCCCCGCCTGCAGAAAATGGACAAAAACCTGGCGGATGAAATTGCCGATATTCGCCTGTATCAGTTCGAGATCAATCAGCAGCGCGAGATGATCAGCAACCCGACGACCTACGTCGACAACCTGCTGTCGACTCAACCTGCCGATCAGGTAACCCCGCAACTGCGTAAAACCCTGCTGGAGCTGGTCAACACCCGCGGCGACCTGCTGGACCGCCTGAACCGCGAATTGAGCTCGCTGCTCAACGAGTCGATCACCCTGCAACTCAACCAGAAGCAACTGCTCAGCACCTCCCAGAGCCTGCGCGCCACACTCGATGAGCAGATGTTCTGGATCCCCAGCAATAAACCGCTGGACCTGGAATGGCTGCAAGGTGCGCCACGGCAACTGGAGCGGCAGGTCATTACCCTGCCCTGGACTTCAAGCTTCAGCGAAGTCGCCGAGGGTTTGTCCAAGCGCCCGCTGCTGTTCCTGCCATTTTTGCTGCTGATGGTGGCCTTGCTGTGGAAACGCAGATACCTGTACGGCAAGCTGAATAAAATCCACCAGGACATCGGTCACTTCAAACGCGACAGTCAATGGCACACGCCACTGGCGATCCTGATCAACATCCTGCTGGCAATGCCGGTCTCCCTGGCGCTGGCCCTGTGCGGTTATGCCCTGCAGATTGATGCCCGGGGAATGAACAGCAACACCGGCGCGGCCCTGATTCAAATGGCCGAAGCCTGGTTGGTGTTCTACACCGCGTACCGCATCCTGGCCCCCGGCGGCGTGGCCGAGCTGCATTTCCGCTGGGACAAACCGCTGGTTGAATTCCTCCAGAACTGGATCCGCAAGCTCGGCTTTGTGGTGCTGGCACTGGTGGCCGTGGTCGCCTTTGCCGAACAACAACCGGCCGCACTGGCCGAAGACGTGCTGGGCATTCTCGTGGTCCTGAGCTGCTACGCCGCCATGGCCTGGCTGCTGATGCGCCTGCTACTCAACGACAAGACCGAGAAAAAAGCCTATCGGCTGCGCAAATTCCTCGGTTTTCTGTTTGCCATCCTGCCCATCGCCCTGTTTGTGGCCGTGTGCTTTGGCTATTACTACACCGCCCTCAAACTCAGCGACCGCCTGATCAACACCCTGTACCTGCTGATGCTGTGGATGGTGGTCGAGGCCGCCTTCGTTCGCGGTCTGGCCGTGGCGGCGCGACGCCTGGCCTATCAGCGTGCGCTGGCAAAACGCCAGGCCGCCAAGGAAGCCGGCGAAGGCAATGACATCATCATTGAAGAACCGACCCTGGACATCGAACAGGTCAATCAGCAGTCGCTACGCCTGATTCGCCTGGCCTTGCTCGCGGCCTTTATCGGCGTGCTGTATTGGGTGTGGGCCGACCTGATCTCGGTCTTTTCCTACCTCGACAACATCACCCTCTACGAGTACACCAGCGGCACCGGTGCCAACATGAGCATGGTGCCCATCAGTATTGGCGATATGGTCGGTGCGCTGATCATCATCGGCATCAGCATTGCACTGGCGCGCAACCTGCCCGGCCTGCTTGAAGTACTGGTGCTGTCGCGGCTCGATCTGGGCCAGGGTAGCGCCTATGCCACCACCACCTTGCTGACCTACGTGATCATCGGCATCGGCTTTGTGTCGACCCTGTCGACCCTCGGCGTGAGCTGGGACAAGTTGCAATGGCTGGTGGCCGCACTCTCGGTGGGCCTGGGGTTCGGCATGCAGGAAATCTTCGCCAACTTTATCTCCGGCATCATGATCCTGTTCGAGCGCCCGGTGCGCATTGGCGACACCATCACCATCGGCAACCTGTCGGGCACCGTGAGCAAGATCCGCATCCGTGCGACCACCATCACCGACTTCGACCGCAAGGACATCATCGTCCCGAACAAGACCTTCATCACCGGGCAACTGATCAACTGGTCGCTGACCGACACCATCACCCGCGTCACCCTCAAGCTCGGTGTCGACTACGGCTCAGACCTGGATCTGGTGAAACACCTGCTGCTCAAGGCCGCCCAGGAAAACCCGCGAGTGCTCAAAGAGCCGGAGCCTCACGTGTACTTCCTCAATTTCGGCGCCAGCACCCTGGACCACGAACTGCGCATGCACGTGCGGGACCTGGGTGACCGCAACCCGGTAATCGACGAAGTGAACCGCTTTATCAACCGCGAGTTCAAGAACCATCACATCAACATCTCGTTCCAGCAGATGGAGGTGTACCTGAAAAACCTCCAGGGCCAGGAGTACAAACTGGTACCGGTCGGGCCGGAAGCACCGCCCGAGCCGCCACCGCCGCAAAAGCCGCAACTGGGCAAGCTGGACTGATCATTGCCCCCTGCAGGAGCGAGCTTTTCCATATAGCCGCACAGAGCTCGCTCCTACAGACGACACGCCCCCCATTTCTCACTGGAGACGGTCATTGAAAGCCCTCGACGAACTGACCTTCGATAACCGTTTCGCCCGCCTGGGTGACGCCTTTTCGACCCATGTGCTGCCAGAACCCATCGACGCGCCACGCCTGGTAGTTGCCAGCGATGCGGCCATGGCCCTGCTCGACCTTGATCCGGCTGTCGCCCAGGACCCGGTATTCGCCCAGCTGTTTGGCGGCCACACCCTGTGGGCCGACGCCGAACCCCGCGCCATGGTCTATTCCGGCCACCAGTTCGGTTCCTACAACCCGCGCCTGGGTGACGGTCGCGGGCTGCTGCTGGGCGAGGTATACAACCAGGCCGGTGAGCATTGGGACTTGCACCTCAAAGGCGCCGGCATGACACCCTGGTCGCGTATGGGCGATGGCCGCGCCGTGCTGCGTTCATCGATCCGCGAATTCCTCGCCAGCGAAGCGCTGCATGCACTGGGCATCCCGAGCAGCCGTGCCCTGTGCGTGATCGGTTCCGACACCCCGGTGTGGCGCGAGAAACAGGAGCGCGCGGCCATGGTCCTGCGTCTGGCGCAGAGCCACATACGCTTCGGGCATTTCGAGTATTTCTACTACACCAAGCAACCCGAGCAGCAGAAGCAGCTAGGCGAACACGTCCTGGCGCTGCACTTCCCCGAGTGCCTGGAGCAGCCGGAGCCGTATCTGGCGATGTTCCGCGAGATTGTCGAGCGCAACGCCGAGCTGATTGCCAAATGGCAGGCCTACGGCTTTTGCCACGGGGTGATGAACACCGACAACATGTCGATTCTGGGCATCACCTTCGACTTCGGCCCGTTCGCCTTCCTCGACGACTTCGACGCCAACTTCATCTGCAACCATTCCGACCATGAAGGGCGTTACTCCTTCAGCAACCAGGTGCCCATCGGCCAATGGAACCTCAGTGCACTGGCCCAGGCGCTGACGCCGTTCATCAGTGTCGAAGCACTGCGAGAAACCCTGGGCCTGTTCCTGCCGCTGTACCAGGCCCATTACACCGACCTGATGCGCCGCCGCCTGGGTCTGACCAGCGCTGAAGAGGGTGATCAAAAACTGATCGAAACCCTGCTGCAGCGCATGCAAGGCAGCGCCATCGACTACAGCTTGTTCTTCCGTCGTCTGGGCGATGAGCCCGCTGCACAGGCCGTAGCCCGGCTGCGTGACGAGTTTGTCGACCTCAAGGGCTTTGACGAGTGGGCGGCGCAGTATGTTGACCGGGTGGCGCGTGACGGCGTGAACGATCAACACGCCCGGCGTGAGCGCATGCACGGGGTGAATCCGCTGTACATCCTGCGCAACTATCTGGCGCAAAAGGCCATCGATGCGGCTGAAGCGGGGGACTACAGCGAAGTACGGCGCCTGCACCAGGTGCTGACCCAACCGTTCACCGAACAACCGGGCATGCAGGGTTATGCCGAACGCCCGCCCGAATGGGGCAAGCATCTGGAGATCAGTTGTTCGTCATGAAATCCATGGGAATGCCCCTGCCCCCGGATTGTGTGCAGATAGATCATGGCCAGTGGCGTGCCAGACCATCATCTGCTGAACTGCACCTTCCAAAGACATGCACATGACCTGTGGCAGCTGGCTTGCCAGCGATTGGTTGGCACCTGCAACCATCCCGATTCCGGAGTATTTGAAATGACTGACCCGCTACTCATCCCCTGCCCCCACTGCAACGGCCTGAACCGCATTCCCGCTGCGCGCGTGGGCGAACAGCCAAAGTGCGGACGCTGCAAAAACGAGATTCTGCTCACCCGGCCTTTCGACTTGAAGCAAGCCGACTACAGCAGTCAGATCAAGGGCGATCTGCCGTTATTGGTGGATGTGTGGGCTGAGTGGTGCGGGCCGTGCAAGGCGTTTGCGCCCGTATTTGAACAGGCCGCCAGCCAGTTGCTGGGGAAATGCCGTCTGGCCAAACTCGACAGCGAAGCCAATCAGCAATTGGCCACGCAACTGGGGATTCGCTCGATCCCCAGTCTGATCCTGTACAAAAACGGCCAGGAGGTTGCCCGTCAAAGCGGCGCCTTCCCCTTGCAGCAACTCAAGGCTTGGCTGCAAAGCCACGGCATCAGCGCTTAAGCGTTCTGGTCCAGGTAGTCGTGCAACTCGACAAATTGCTGGGTCAGTTTGTGTCGCGGATCAAAGTAGACCAGCGGTTGACTGGCCTGATGGGATTCGCGCATACGCACTGAGTTGCTCAGGTACACCGGCAGCACGGGCAAGCCTTCAGCAATCAGCTCATCGAGCATTTGCTGGGGCAGGCTGGCACGGGCCTGGAACTGGTTGACCACTATGCCTTCAACCAGCAGGTCTGGATTGTGGTCTTCTTTCAACTCTTCGATTTCCGCCAGCAGGCCGTACAGGGCCTGACGCGAAAAGCTGTCACAGTCGAAAGGGATCAGTACCCGATCGCAGGCGATCAGCGCCGATACGGCATAGAAATTCAAGGCTGGCGGAGTATCGACATAAATCCGGTCATAGTCTTCGGCCAGTTCATCGAGCAACTTTCGCAACTTGTTGATCTTGTGCTTGGCTTCCAGCTTTGGTTGCAGGTCAGCCAGTTCGCAAGTGGCGGTAATGACATGCAAGTTGTCGAACGGGGTTTCGTAAATATCGACCCGGTTTTTCTTGCTGCCCACACCGGCTGACAAACTGTGCTTAAAGAAGTCGGCGATCCCCATGGGGATGTCCTCGCCCGTGAGCCCGGTAAGGTATTGAGTGGAGTTGGCCTGAGCATCCAGGTCCACCAATAGTGTGCGATAGCCCTCACTGGCGCTGACTGCAGCCAGGTTGCAGGCGATGCTGGACTTGCCCACACCACCCTTTTGATTGAACACCACGCGACGCATTTCAAAACCTCCGTGTATCAATAAGTGCCCGAGTGTAGATGTCATTTGTGACGCTTCGCTACCTTGCAGCGAAATGAGCTACGACTCCAGCGAACATATCTCTGTTTTGGAAGTCATAAACACTATCCCTGGCTCAATAATGGCAAAAAGACAGCTTCTCTCCCGAACTGCGGAAAAAACCCTGCCCAAACTGCAAGGGATGTTTGCTACGAGCCAACTGCACCGGGATAATGCTGCCACTCTGTAATAGGTGCCGCATTGATCGCTGCCTACCTTCGCATCAAGGAAGCCCGCAAGGGCGGGATAGACCTCCAGTGATTAATTTCAATATTGCCGCATGGCGCGCCTGGGCTCCGGGCCTCGACAGCGTGGCCGATTGGCAGGCCTGGAGCCAGCAACCCCGCCTGCTCGACGCCAGCAATAGCGCCCCCGACGTCTCGTTTCTACCCGCCATGCAGCGCCGTCGCCTCAGCCGTCTGGCACGCATGGCGTTCAGCGTCGGCTGGCCCTTGGCAGAAGGTCTCGAAGCCTTGCCACTGGTGTTTGTCTCGCGTCACGGCGAAACCCCGCGCACCTTCGACATTCTCAGCGACCTTGGCGCGGGGCAGCCGCTGTCGCCCACTCAGTTCAGCCTCTCGGTGCACAACGCCGTGATTGGCCTGTGGTCGATCATGCGTGGCGAGACCAGCGAAATGACAGCCGTCGCCGCTGCCGGCGACGGCCTGGAACACGGCCTGATCGAAGCCTGCGCACTGCTGCATGAGGGCGCCCCCGCCGTATTACTGGTGATCACCGAAGAGCAGCCTCCCGAGGCCTATGCCCGCTGGATCGACGATGTACCCTTTCCCTATGCCGTGGGCCTGCTGCTGACGCCTGGCGAACAATGGCAGGTGTCACTCAGCGCCGCCCCTCCCGGCGCCCCCCGAACCCGCTGGCCCCACGCCCTGGAACTGTTGCGTCACCTGCTCGCCGGGCACACCTCGTTCCAACACGCCTGGAAAAGCCGTGTCTGGAACTGGCAACGCACTCCGTGAGCCCGCGCAGCGACGGATATTACTGGCGCCTGTTTGCCACCGCGGTGAGCTTCACGCTGTTCGGGCTCGGCGGCCTGAGCCTGCGCCTGGTGGTATTCCCGCTTCTGAGTTGCCTGCCCGGCGATGCCGTGCGCCACCGGCAACGTGCGCGTTACACCGTCAGCCGACTGTTCTGGCTGTTTATCCGCTTTATGACGCGCACCGGCGTGCTGAGCTATGAAGTCCATGGCGCAGAGCGCCTGGGCCGGCCCGGGCAGATGATCATTGCCAACCATCCGTCGCTTATTGACGTGGTGTTTTTGATCGGCCTTATGCGCGACACCAACTGCGTGGTCAAACAAAGCCTGTGGCAAAACCCGTTCACCCGCAGCCCGGTGCGGGCCACGCAATACATCAGCAATGACGGCAGTGTCGACATGCTCGACAACGCCGCCGGGGCGCTCAAAGAAGGCCAGACCCTGATTATTTTCCCGGAAGGGACGCGCACCCGGCCCGGCCACGCACCTGCCTTTCATCGCGGCGCCGCCGCCATTGCGCTGCGGGGTGCGAAGATCCTCACCCCGGTGGTGATAACGGTCAATCCAACCTCGCTGACCAAGGCTGAACCCTGGTATCGGATCCCCAATCGACGCATGCACTTCAGCTTTCGGGTCGGGGCCGATATAGATCCACAAACCTTTGCCGCACTTGGCCCGCCGCCCAAAGCGTCGCGCCTGCTAAACGACTTCGTGCATAACTATTTCATTAAGGAGCTCGCCATAGATGAGCGATCTGAACCGTGACATCAAACAGCTGATCATTGACGCCCTGGGTCTGGAAGACATCAGCGTCAGCGATATTGGCGACGAGCAAACCCTGTTTGGCGAAGGCCTGGGGCTGGACTCGGTCGACGCCCTGGAACTGGGCCTGGCGATTCAAAAAACCTACGGCATCAAAATAGACGCCGACGCCAAAGACACGCGCAATCACTTTTCCAACGTGGCCAGCCTTGCGGCTTTTGTCACCGCCAAACAGGCTGCCTGAGACCGAACCATGCAAACCCGTGAAGACATTTTCAATACCCTGCGCGACTCCCTGGTCGAACTCTTTGAACTCGAGCCCGAGCGCGTCACCCTGGACGCCAACCTGTACCAGGACCTGGAAATCGACAGCATCGACGCCGTTGACCTGATCGACCATATCAAGCGCAAAACCGGCAAAAAGATCGCGGCCGATGAATTCAAATCGGTGCGTACCGTCAACGACGTGGTTGAAGCGGTTTACCGTCTGGTTCACCCGGACGCATGAGGCGACTGATTGCCCCGGCACTGCTGCTGGCCGGCCTGCTGTACCCCTTTGCGGTGTATTTCGGCATGGCCCGTTTCGCCCCGTGGCAGTTTGCGCTGCTGCTCGGCGGCCTGTGGCTGGCACGCGCCCTGACCGGCGGACGACGCCCGGCCGATCTGTGGATGGCCGGTCTGGCACTGGTGTTCTGCGGGTTGCTGGCGCTGTTCAACAGCCCGCTTCTGCTGCGCTGGTACCCGGTACTGATCAGCACGTTCATGCTCAGCCTGTTCGGCCTGAGCCTGAAGTTCGGCCCGCCGGTGATCGAGCGTCTGGCGCGACTGCGCGAACCGGAACTGCCCGCCATCGCAATTCATTACACACGACAGGTGACCAAAGTCTGGTGCCTGTTTTTTCTGTTCAACGGGTTAGTCGCAGCCGGCCTGACCCTGTGGGCACCGCTGAGCTGGTGGACGTTGTACAACGGCCTGATCGCCTACGGGTTGATGGGCCTGTTGTTTGCCATTGAATGGCTGGTACGACAAAAAGTAAGAGGCAGGGCATGAACTGGATAAAACTTGAGCAGCTATTGCTCAAGGGGCACAGCGGCCGAGCGGTCAGTTTCGACCCGGCACTGGATCACGACACCCTGCGCGGGCAGGCATTGAGCCTGGCAGGCGGGCTGCAACAGCGCGGCGTGCAACGTATTGCGCTGCATCTGGAAGATGCCGCCGAGCTGGCGGTCGCCCTGCTCGGTGCCTGGCGGGCCGGCGTCAGCGTACTGCTGCCCGCCGACCTGCAAGTGCAAACCCGGCAACGCTGGGACCCGCAGGTTGACCTGTGGATAACCCAAAGCAGCGAACTGCTGGCCCTTTATGCAACCCCCCTGCCCGGCGCCGGGCTCGATCTCGATGCCTGCCGGTTGAGCCTGTGTACTTCGGGCTCCAGCGGTGAACCCAAGCGCATCGACAAAACCCTGCGCCAGATGGCCAATGAAGTTGAGGCCCTGGAGCAACTGTGGGGCAACGAGCTGGGCGAGGCCTGCATCATCGCCAGCGTCGCTGCCCAGCATATCTATGGCCTGTTGTTCCGGGTGCTCTGGCCGCTGTGTGCGGGCCGCAGCTTTGTGCGCCAGCAACTGGCGTTCCCCGAAGACATGCAGCGCGTCAGCCGCGAGCACCCGGCATTTGCCTGGATTGCCAGCCCTGCGCTGCTCAAGCGCATGGGCGACAACCTCGACTGGCCGGCGCTGAGCCCGGTGCGCCGGGTATTTTCCTCTGGCGGTGCCTTGCCGGCCGAAGCCGCCCAAGCCTTGCACCAGCGCCTGGGCCAATGGCCTACGGAAATTTTCGGCAGCTCCGAAACCGGCGGCATTGCCTGGCGTCAGGGCCCGGGCCTGTGGCAACCCTTTGCCGATGTACAACTCAGCCAGGGCGAAGACGGGGCCCTGTGCATTGCCTCGGCTTACTTGCCCCCAGGCCATGTCGAACATAGCGCCGATGCGGTACGCATCGAAGCCGACGGGCGCTTTGAATTGCTCGCACGCCTGGACCGCATCGTCAAACTCGAAGAAAAACGCATCTCCCTGCCAATGCTGGAACAGGCACTGGAGGCACACGACTGGGTGCTTGAAGCTCGCTTGGGTGTAGTGCGGGAAAACCGGGCGTCACTCGGCGCCTTGCTGGTCCTGAGCGACAGCGGCCTGTTTGCCTTGCGTGAACATGGCCGGCGCACGCTGACCCAGACCCTGCGCCAGCACCTGAGCCAGCACTGCGAAGCCCTGGCCTTGCCGCGCCGCTGGCGGTTGCTGCGCCAGTTGCCGTTCACCAGCCAGGGCAAACTGGCCCAGGCGCAGGTCGATGCACTGTTATTGGCACCACGGCCCAAACAGCCTGAAGTCCTGAGTCAGAACCAGCTCGATGGTGTTTGGACCCTGAGACTGGCGGTGCCCCCGGACCTGGCATTCTTTAGCGGTCACTTCCCCACAACCCCGGTGCTGCCGGGCGTGGTGCAAATAGACTGGGCCATCAGTCTGGGCCAGCAACTGCTCGACCTGCCACCGCGGTTTGGCGGGATGGAAGTCCTCAAGTTCCAGCAACTGGTGCGCCCCGGCGACGAGATTGAGCTGACCCTGGGTTTCGACCCGCAGCGCAGCAAATTGCACTTTGCCTATCGCCATGGCGACGCCGCCTGCTCCAGCGGGCGCATTGTCTGGGCCGCCAATGACAACCTCGGTGGGAGCAGCGACATCAAGGAGCCTCCCCATGCATAACCCCTGCGCCGTGATCCCGGTTTACAACCACGAAACCGCCGTGCCTGACGTGGTCCAAGCGCTGCTCGCTGCCGGCTTGCCCTGCGTACTGGTGGACGATGCCAGCAGCCCCGCGTGCAGTGCCGTCCTGGAACAACTGGCGCAAGGCCCAGGCATCCATCTGATCCGCCTGGCGATCAACCAGGGCAAGGGCGGCGCAGTCATGGCCGGCCTGCGCGAAGCCGAGCGCCTGGGCTTTAGCCACGTCCTGCAGGTGGACGCCGATGGCCAGCACGACCTGCGTGATGTGGCGACCTTTATCCAGGTTTCGCAACTCAATCCCGAAGCGCTGATTTGCGGGTATCCGCAATATGACGCCAGCGTGCCCAAAGGCCGTTTGTACGCGCGTTACCTGACCCATGTCTGGGTGTGGATCAACAGCCTGTCGCTGCAAATTCCCGACTCGATGTGCGGTTTCCGGGTCTACCCGCTGACCCCGACCCTGGCCCTGATCAACTCGGCCAGACTGGGCAGGCGCATGGACTTCGACCCAGAAATCCTGGTGCGTCTGGCGTGGCGCAATCAACCGATGCGCTGGCTGCCGACCAAGGTCCATTACCCGCAAGACGGCCTGTCGCACTTTCGCCTGTTCCATGACAACGCATTGATCAGCGCCATGCACACCCGGCTGTTCTTCGGCATGCTCCTGCGTTTTCCGGTCATTCTCTGGAGGCGCTGGCAGGCATGAGCGAAGCACAACAGCATTGGGCCGAGCACAAGGAGCGCGGCAGTTTCTGGCTGATGAAACTCACCGCCTTCGGCATCAAATTGCTCGGCCGCCGCCTGCTGGCCCCGGTGCTGTACGGCATCGTGCTGTACTTCTTTGTCTTCGGCCGCAGCGCCCGCCGCAGTATCTGGTGCTACCAGCAGCGGCTGGCCGACTGGAGCGGCCAGACCGCCCCGGGCCCTTCCCACAGGCGGGTATTCGGGCAATTCATGGCCTTCGCCGACGCCCTGCTGGACAAGCTCGACATGTGGAATGGCCGCCTGAAGATTGCCGACATCGAAATCGTCGACCCGGCCGGCCTGCGCGATCAACTGCGCGGCGAACGCGGGCAAATGCTGGTGGGGGCGCATCTGGGCAACCTTGAGGTCTGCCGCGCGCTCGCCGAGCTGGGCGAAAAGGTCACCATGAACGTGCTGGTGCACACCAAGCATGCCGAGCAATTCAACCGCCTGCTGGGGGAAGCCGGGGCCACCAACCTGCGACTGATCCAGGTCAGCGAACTCAACCCGGCGGTCATGCTGCAACTGAGTCAGCGTCTGGAAAACGGCGAGTGGCTGGCGATCGCCGGTGACCGCGTACCGCTGCATGGCGGGCGCAATGTGCGGGTCGATTTTCTCGGCCACCCGGCGCCCTTCCCCCAGGGCCCATGGCTACTGGCCGGACTGCTCAAGTGCCCGGTCAATTTACTGTTTTGCCTGAAACGCGAAGGCCGTTACCGGGTCATCCTCGAACCCTTCGCCGACGCCGTGCAGTGGCGGCGCAGCGACCGCGAGCAGGTCATCGCCGACTGGACGACACGCTACGCCGAACGCCTGGGCCATTACTGCCTGGAAGCGCCACAACAGTGGTTCAACTTTTACCCTTTCTGGAAAACCGATGACGACGCAACCCCATGAGCCAGTAACCTTCGGCCAAACCCCGTTGCGCATTGAAGACGTGCTGGCGCTGGCCAATCGTCAGGTGCCGACCCGCCTGCAAGACGACGCCGAGTATCGCGAGCGCATCGCCAAAGGCGCGCGTTTTCTCGATTCGTTGCTGGACAAGGAAGGCGTGATCTACGGCGTGACCACCGGTTACGGCGACTCATGCGTGGTGGCGGTGCCGCTGGAGCATGTCGAAGCGCTGCCCCGTCATCTCTATACCTTCCATGGCTGCGGGCTGGGCAAACTGCTCGATGCCCAGGCCACCCGCGCCGTGCTGGCGGCGCGTTTGCAGTCGCTGTGCCATGGCGTCTCCGGGGTACGGGTCGAGCTGCTGGAGCGGCTGCAGGCTTTCATCGCCCACGACATCCTGCCGCTGATCCCGGAAGAGGGCTCGGTCGGCGCCAGCGGTGATCTGACCCCGCTGTCCTACGTCGCCGCGACCCTGTCCGGCGAGCGCGAAGTGCTGTTCAACGGTGAGCGCCGCCTGGCCGCTGACGTCCACCGCGAACTGGGCTGGACCCCGCTGGTACTGCGACCCAAGGAAGCGCTGGCGCTGATGAACGGCACCGCGGTGATGACCGGCCTGGCGTGCCTGGCCTATGCCCGCGCCGATTACCTGCTCAAACTGGCGACCCGCATCACCGCTCTCAACGTGGTCGCGCTGCAGGGCAACCCCGAGCATTTCGACGAACGCCTGTTCGCTGCCAAGCCGCATCCGGGGCAAATGCAGGTCGCCGCATGGATTCGCCAGGACCTGGCCATCGACGCCCCGACCGCTCCATTGCATCGTCTGCAAGACCGCTACTCGCTGCGTTGTGCGCCCCACGTCCTGGGGGTGCTGGCCGACAGCCTGAACTGGCTGCGCGGGTTTATCGAGATCGAACTCAACAGTGCCAACGACAACCCCATCATCGACGCCGAAGAAGAGCGCGTGCTCCACGGCGGTCACTTCTACGGCGGCCATATCGCCTTCGCCATGGACAGCCTCAAGACCCTGGTCGCCAACGTCGCCGACCTGCTGGACCGCCAGCTCGCGCTGCTGGTGGACGTGCGCTACAACCACGGCCTGCCGAGCAACCTGTCGGGTGCGACAGCGCAACGGGCGATGCTCAACCATGGTTTCAAGGCCGTACAGATCGGCACCAGCGCCTGGACCGCCGAGGCCTTGAAAAACACCATGCCGGCCAGCGTGTTCTCACGCTCCACCGAGTGCCACAACCAGGACAAAGTGAGCATGGGCACCATCGCCGCCCGCGATGCGATCCGCGTGCTGGAGCTGACCGAACAAGTGGCCGCCGCAACCTTGCTCGCCGCCAATCAGGGCGTGTGGCTGCGCAGTCGTGCCGAAGATGCCCGCCCGCTGCCGCCTGCGCTGGCCGCGATGCACACCGAACTGAGCAAAGACTTCCCGCCCGTGGTTGAAGACCGCGCCCTCGAAGCCGAACTGCGCCTGTGCCTGGCCCGGATCGCCCAACAACACTGGAGGCTGCATGCGTAGCAAAGGCGTTCTGCACGTTGACACTGAAATTCTGGTGCCGTTTTTCGACATCGATACCATGCACGTGGTGTGGCACGGGCATTACGTCAAATACCTGGAAGTGGCGCGCTGCGCGCTGCTGGACCACATCGGCCACAACTACACCCACATGCTCGCCGCGGGCTACGCCTGGCCGGTGATCGACATGCAGCTGCGTTATGTGCGCGGCGCCACCTTTGGCCAGCGGATCAATGTACGCGCCAGCCTGGTGGAGTGGGAGAACCGCTTGAAGATCAACTATCTGATCAGCGACCTGGCCAGCGGCGAACGCCTGACCCGCGCCAGCACCGTGCAAGTGGCGGTGGAAATTGCCAGCCGCGAAATGCAACTGGCGTCGCCCGCCTGCTTTACCGAAGCCGTCGCCAGGGTGCTGCCATGAGCCCGAAATCCTGTAGCAGCGAGCTGGCTCGCGAGATGTCTGGCCGCTTTAAAAAGCTCGCGAGCCAACTCGCTGCTACAGGGTTTGTGCTGATGTTTTTATGTTCATCAGCCCAGGCCTTCGACCTGCAACAACTCAGCACACAGCTGGCCAGGCCACAGGTTATCCACGGCGATTTCATCCAGGAAAAACACCTGCGCGCCCTGCCCAAACCACTGATCAGCACCGGTACTTTTGTACTGGCCAAGGACCACGGCCTGCTCTGGCAACTCAAGACCCCGTTGCAACAGGACTACCGCATCACCGCCCAGGGCATAGCCCGGCGCAACGGTTCTGAATGGCAAATGCTCCCCGGCAAGAGCGCCGGAGCCGAGCAGAACCGGCTGTTCCTCGCCGTCCTGCAGGGCGACAGCAGCGGCCTGCAGCGCGACTTCGAGCTGCAACTGCAAGGCGAAGCCAGCCACTGGCAACTGACCCTGACCCCGCGTTCAGTGCTGCTCAAACAGATCTTCACCCGGATCAATATCGACGGCGGCGAACTGGTGCAACGCATCGAGCTGCAAGAAACCCAGGGCGACAGCACCTTGCTCAAGCTGCAAAACAGCGTCAGCAATCAGCCCTTGAGCGATGCGGAGCAGCACGACTTTGCCCAGTGAACGCTGGTTGCCCCGTGGCTTTCTGATCCTGCTGCTGGCCGTGCTCGCACTGGCCGCCTGGCAATGGCGTCACGGCGCTCCGCTGTCGGCCAACCTGATGGAACTGGTGCCCGGTGAATCGCCGGACGCCCTGGAACTGAGCGCCGAACAGCGCATGCAAGAACCGCTGAACCGAGAGATGCTGGTACTGGTGGGCAGCGCCGATCGCCAGCAGGCAATCGCCACTGCCCGGCAACTGGGCGAAGCCTGGCAAGCCAGCGGCCTGTTCGAGAAGGTGCAGTGGAACCTGCAAGCCGACCTGCCGGCCCTGCGCCAACAACTGCTGCGCGGACGTCTGGCGATGCTGGCCGAAGCTGATCGTACGCAACTGATCCAGCATCCCGATGCGTTCATCCAGCAGCGGGTGCAGTCGCTGTTCGACCCCTTTACCGGGTTCAGTCTGGTGCCGAGCCAGGACGACTGGCTGGGCCTGACCGGACGCATTCAGAACAGTCAGCCGGCCCGTGGCAGCGTGCAGCTGGATATTGGTAGCGGAGCCCTGATCGCCGATGCCGACGGTAAAAGCTGGGTGCTGCTGCGGGCGCGTACCCTGGGCAATGCCTTTGACATGCAGCTGCCGCTGCAAGTGGCCGGGCTGCTCGAACAAAGCCGCCAGCAAGCGGCCAGCCACGATGTGCAATTGCTGGCCGCCAGCGGCCTGCTGTATGCGGCCAGCGGGCAACAGCAAGCGAGCCGCGAAATCACCTGGGTCGGCGGCGGTGCCACCCTTGGCATTCTTCTGCTGTTGCTGTTGGCCTTTCGCCGCTGGCGAGTATTGCTGGCCTTTGTCCCGGTGTTGGTGGGCATGCTGTTTGGCGCCGTGGCCTGCGTCGCCTGGTTTGGCAGCATGCACGTGATGACGCTGGTGCTGGGCTCCAGCCTGATCGGGGTGGCAGTGGATTACCCGCTGCACTACCTGTCCAAAAGCTGGAGCCTGAAACCCTGGCGCAGCTGGCCCGCCTTGCGCCTGACCTTGCCCGGGTTGAGCCTGAGCCTGGCCACCAGCTGCATCGGTTATCTGGCCCTGGCCTTTACCCCGTTCCCGGCCCTCACCCAAATCGCCATTTTCTCCGCCGCCGGCCTGGTCGGGGCTTACCTGAGCGCCGTGTGCTTGCTGCCCGCCTTGCTCAAGGGTGTCGAGCTGCGCCCGGCGCAATGGCCGCTGAGCATTGCGCAAACCCTGCTGGATATCCGTGAAGCCTTGCTCAAAAAGATTCCCACCCCGGCATTGCTGGCCCTGTTGCTGGCGTTTTGCGCCGCCGGGTTGTGGCAACTGACCAGCAAGAACGACATCCGCCAATGGGTCGGCGCACCGCCGCAGTTAATGGCCGAAGCCCAGGCCATTGCGCGAATCACCGGCTACCAGCCCACCAGTCAGTTTTTTCTGGTGCGCGCCGACAATCAACAGCAGTTGCTGGAGCGCCAGGCCGCCCTCAGTGAGCGCCTCGATCAGTTGGTCAACATGGGCAAACTGCAGGGCTATCTGGCGCTCAACCAACTGGTCAACCAGCCTGGCGCGCAACAGCAACTGCGGGCCGCCCTGGATCAACTGCCACACCACTGGCAGCCGCTGCTGGAACTCGGCGTCAGCGAGGCCGCCCTGCAAAATGAGCTGGCCCAACTCCAGGCCTTGCCCGAGCAGCAGATTGACGATGCCTTGAGCGGGCCGCTGGCCGAACCGTGGCGCCCGCTGTGGCTGGGTAAAAACCCCGAGGGCGTGGCCGCGATGGTCAGCCTGCAAGGGTTGAACAATGCCAGTCTGCTGCGGGTGCAGGCGCAGGACCTGCCCGGTGTGCAACTGGTGGACCGGCTGGGGGATTTGAACCGGGTGTTCGCCGCCACCCAAATCAGCGCCGCCGAATTGAAGCTGCTGTCCTGCGTCCTGATCGTGCTGCTGTTGATCGCGCCATTCGGTTTTCGCGGCGCGCTGCGCATCGTCGCCCTGCCGTTGCTGGCCGCGCTGTGCAGCCTGGCCAGCCTTGGCTGGCTGGGTCAGCCGCTGACCCTGTTCAGCCTGTTCGGCTTATTGCTGGTGACGGCCATCAGCGTCGATTACGCCATTCTGATGCGCGAACAGATTGGTGGCGCTGCAGTCAGTCTGCTTGGCACCTTGCTGGCGGCACTGACTACCTGGCTGTCATTCGGCCTGCTGGCCGTATCCAGCACCCCGGCGGTGAGCAACTTCGGGCTGTCGGTGAGCCTGGGGCTGGCGTTCAGCTTCATCCTCGCGCCATGGGCCGGGAAGCAGGAGCACAAGCCATGCTGACCCTGCTGTTCTGGCTGATGGCCCTGGCCCTGTTTGCCGGGGCCACCCGGCTGGGCCGCCACTTCGGGGTGATCCCGATTGTCAGCCAGTTATTGTTGGCGTCCATCGGTTTGCCGCTGCTGATGCTGCTGTGGGTCGAACCCCACTGGCAGCTAAGCGGCGCGCAGCTGGTCACGCCAGGGTGGCTGAAAACCCTGTACAGCCTGAGTTTCGCCCTGTTGCTGGGGCATATCCTGAGTGATGTGATTGACCTGCGCATCGACCGCCAGAGCCTGAAAATCGCCCTGCCCAGTTTTGCCATTCCCTTTGTCTGCGGGCTGGCCTGCGCGGTGTGGCTGCTGCCCGCACAACCCTGGCTGAGCTCGCTGGCGGTGGGCCTGGTGTTTGCGATCACCGCGATCCCGGTGCTGTATCTGTATCTGCGCCATATCGACTACCCGCCCGCCGCTGCCCGCCGCCTGGTACAAAGCGCGATCCTGATCGACCTGACCTGCTGGAGCCTGTTCGGCCTGGCCCAGGGCAGCCTCAACCTCAGCAGCCTGCTCCTGCCGCTGGCGGGCGCCCTGCTGCCGTTGTTGCTGCGCGGACTGCGGATTCGCCAGCCCCTGTGTTACAGCCTGGGTTTTCTCGCCCTGCTGGTGGTAGCCGAGCATTACCGGCTCAATGCGCTGGTTTTCGGCGTCGGTTACCTGTTGTGCATGGCGTGGCTCAAAGTCCCGCTGGTGATGCCGTTGAAAGCCGCCTGGCTGGAAAGCCTGCAAACCCGCCTGGCGGTGCCGTTGATCCTCACCTTCGGCATTGTGCAGATCAACCTGCACAGCGCCCTGAACAGCATCAGCGCCTTGCAGATAGCGGCACTGTTGCTGCTGCCGATGGCCAGCAAGCTGCTGGGCAACTGGCTGGGTTTGAGCTGGGCCACGCCTTCGTTTACCGGCGCCAGCAAATGGCGTGAAAGCCTGCTGCTGAATATTCGCGGCTTGAGTGAAATCGTCTTTCTCAACCTGTTGCTGCAACAACAGCTCATCAGCCCCGCACTGTACTTCGCGCTGATGCTGATGGGCCTGATCGCCACGCTGTTACCGGCGCTGGCGGGCATCAACAAACCCCCTGTGAAGTCTGCCGTCCCCCCCGGCAAGGAGCCCGTGTGTCAGTAATAGATATGGAACGTCGTCAGGTCGTGGTGATTGGTGCCGGGCCGTCCGGTGCAATCGCGGCGGCCTTGCTCAAACGCAAAGGGCACGATGTATTGATCGTCGAGCGCCAGCACTTCCCGCGCTTTTCCATTGGTGAAAGCCTGCTGTCGCACTGCCTGGATTTCATCGAGGAAGCCGGCATGCTCGAGGCGGTGCAAGCCGCCGGTTTTCAACTGAAGAACGGCGCCGCCTTCGCCTGGGGCGAGCAGTACAGCGCCTTCGATTTTGGCGACACCTTCAGCAACGGCAAGCCGACCACGTTCCAGGTCCAGCGGGCCGATTTCGACAAGCTGCTGGCTGACCAGGCTGCACTGCAAGGCGTCGAAATCCGCTATGGCGAAACCGTGACCGCAGTGGATATCGAGCGCAGCAAGCCGCTGCTGGATGTGGTGCGCGAAGACGCCAGCAGCTACCGGATCGAGGCCGACTTTATCCTCGACGCCAGCGGTTACGGACGAGTTCTGCCGCGCCTGCTCGATCTCGAAGCGCCCTCCGGTTTCCCGGTGCGCCAGACGGTGTTCACCCATGTCGAGGACCGGATTGACTGCACGGGTTTCGAGCGCGAAAAAATCCTCATCACCACCCACCCGACCCAGCGCGATATCTGGTTCTGGACCATCCCCTTCAGCAATGGCCGAAGTTCGGTGGGCGTGGTGGCGGCGGCGGAACACTTTGTGGGACGCAGCCAGAACCCCGACCAGTGCCTGCGCAGTTTTATCGAGCAAACCCCAAGCCTGGGCCGGGTACTGGCCAATGCCGTGTGGGACACCCCGGCACGCACCCTCGGCGGTTACTCGGCCAACGTCAAAACCCTGCACGGGCCGGGTTTTGCCTTGCTGGGCAATGCCGCCGAGTTCCTCGACCCGGTGTTCTCTTCGGGCGTGACCATTGCCATGCGCTCGGCCAGCATGGCCGCCGCAGTGCTGCACCGCCAGCTACAAGGCGAAGCCGTAGACTGGCAAATCGAGTTTGCCGAACCGCTCAAACGTGGAGTCGACACCTTCCGCTGCTACGTCGAAGGCTGGTACGCCGGCACTTTCCAGGACGTGATCTTCCACCCCGACAGCTCGCCACAAATACGGCGCATGATCAGCGCGATTCTGGCCGGCTATGCCTGGGATGAAAGCAACCCCTTTGTCAGCGAACCCCGGCGCCGCCTGCGCATGCTGTCGGACATCTGCGCCACGGAGACCCCATGAAACCTCTGAGCGATACCTACGTCGAAGAAACCCGTTTCGGGTTTTGGTTTTTACGCAGTCACACCTGGCAGCATCACGTACTGCGCGTGGCCATCAACGACCTGCGCAGTCTGTTCAGCGCTGAGCTGCCAACGGCGCCGGTCATCCTCGATGCCGGTTGCGGGCAGGGCAAGTCGTTCCAGTACCTGCAACAAACCTTCGCCCCCAGGCGCCTGATCGGCCTCGACGCCGACCCGCTGAGCCTGACCCTGAGCCGCGAAGAAGCGCGGCGTCAGGGCATCGACATTGAACTGATCGGCAGCGACTGCGCCGAACTTGAAATCGCGGACGCCAGCGTCGACATTCTGTTTTGCCATCAGACTTTCCATCACCTGGTGCAACAGGATCGCGCACTGGCCGAGTTTTATCGGGTGCTCAAGCCCGGCGGCTATTTGCTGTTTGCCGAATCTACCGAGGCTTACATCGATACCTGGGTGATTCGCTGGCTGTTCCGCCACCCGATGCACGTGCAGAAAAGTGCCGCGCAGTATCTGGAGATGATCCGCGATCAGGGCTTCGAGTTTACAGCGCAGAACGTGTCATACCCGTATCTGTGGTGGAGCCGCTCCAAAGACTTCGGGCTGCTGGAACGCCTGGGCCTGCGTCGCGCGAAACCGGTGGGCGAGCGCGAGGAAACCCTGGTCAACCTGGTGGCCCGTAAACCTGCGGGACCTGCGCAGTGAGCCTGGCGATGCACAAAACCTGCAGGAGCGAGCTTGCTCGCGAGATTTTTAAAAAGATCAAACAGCTCGCTCCTGCAGGTTTGCTGGCGTGCCTGCTATTGGGCGGCTGCGCGAGCCTGCCACTGCCCGAACAGACCCCGACCCTGGCGCTGCCGATGCAATTGCATATTCAGCGCGAACAGGCCGACCAGCGCCAGGACTGGCTGCTGGTGATTCAACAGCAAGGCGCAGGCTTGCGCTGGTCGTTGATGGACCCGCTGGGGATTCCCCTGGCGCGTCAGGTGTTGCAGGACGGAAGCTGGCATGCCGACGGTTTGCTGCCTCCCAACCCCGAGGCCCGGGAGCTGTTTGCCGCCCTGCTGTTTGCACTTACGCCCCAGGCCGAACTGGCGGCCAATTATCCACAGGCAGAATCGGCGGCCGACGCGCGGTTTCTGAAACCACGCTGGCAAGTCCATTATCGACAGCCACAGGTATTGCGCATTGATATCAAGGGCGACGTGCATTACGCCATCAGCCCGCTGGAGGCGGCACCATGACCGCGTATCTGAATGCCTTGGGCATCATCTGCTCCCTGGGCCGCAGCCCCGATGAAGTGGCGCGCCGGCTGTTTGCCGGTGACTGCTCGGGCATACAGCGCGCCAGCGGCCTGGTACCCGGACGCAAGGTGTCGGTGGCCGGTGTGCAGGGCGAACTGGCGGCGATCCCGGCGCAATTGAGTGCGCACGCCAGCCGCAATAACCAGTTGCTGCTCGAAGCGGCATTGCAGATTCGCGAGCCCATTGAAAAGGCAATCCGCACCTGGGGCCGTGACCGCATCGCCATTGTGCTGGGCACCAGCACCTCGGGGATCGATGAAGCCAGCCAGGGTATTGCCCACTACTTGCAGCATCGGCAGTTCCCCGAAGATTACGACTATCAGCAACAAGAGCTGGGGGCGCCGGCCAGTTTCCTGGCTGACTGGCTGAATGTCAGCGGCCCGGCCTATGTCATTTCTACCGCCTGCACCTCCAGCGCCCGGGCCCTGATGAGCGCCCAGCGCCTACTGGACATGAACCTGTGTGACGCGGTGCTGTGCGGCGGTGTGGACAGTTTGTGCAAGCTGACCCTCAATGGTTTTTCGGCCCTTGAAGCGGTGTCCGATGAACGCTGCAACCCGTTCTCGACAAACCGCTGCGGAATCAATATTGGCGAAGCCGGCGTACTGTTCTTGATGAGCCGTCAGCCCGCCGCAGAGCATTCGATAGCCCTGCTCGGTGCCGGCGCCAGTTCGGACGCGCACCATATCTCGGCCCCCGAGCCCACTGGCCGAGGTGCGGTGCAGGCCATGCACAAGGCTTTGCACCGGGCCAGTCTGCAAGCCGGTCAGATTGGTTACCTGAACCTGCACGGCACTGCCACCCGGCACAATGACGCCATGGAAAGCCACGCCGTGGCCCAGGTGTTCCCCCAGGCGGTGCCATGCTCCTCGACCAAGCCCATGACCGGCCATACGCTGGGTGCAGCAGGCGCACTGGAAGCTGCGTTTTGCTGGTTGAGCCTGACCCGCGGCAACCTGCTGCCACCCCATGTCTGGGACGGCCAGGGCGATCCGCAACTTCCGGTACTGAATTGGGTGACGCCCGGCCAGACCCTGGCATCTACACAACAGCGCTGCCTGATGAGCAACTCGTTTGCTTTCGGTGGCAATAACGTCAGCCTGATTATCGGAGACGCCCCATGATTGCTTGGCCGCTCGCCGAATTGCTGCCCCACGCCGGCGACATGATCCTGATCGATCAGGTGCTGGAGTTTGACCAGGAACAGATTCATACCCGTCTCACCGTGCGCCCCGGCGGCTTGTTCAACCGTGAAGACGGCAGCCTCCCGGCATGGGTGGGCATCGAGTTGATGGCGCAAAGCGTGGCGGCCTATGCCGGTTGCCGCGCCCGCAGTGAAGGCAACCCCGTCGAGCTGGGCTTTTTGCTCGGCACGCGCAAATTTGAATGCAATGTCGAACACTTTCCGGCGGGCGCCGAGTTGCAGATTCACGCCCTGCGCTCACTGGAAGACGACAACGGCATGGGGGTTTTCGAGTGTCATCTCACCGCCCCCGGCATTCATGCCAGCGCCCGCCTGAACGTGTTCCGTCCACCCCAGGCACAAAACTATCTTGCTCAAGCCTCCCGGGAGACCCGCCATGACTGAGTCCATTCTGGTTACCGGTTCCAGCCGTGGCATCGGCCGCGCCATCGCCCTGCGCCTGGCCCGGGCCGGTTTCGATCTGGTGCTGCACTGCCGCAGTGGCCGCAGCGAAGCCGACGCCGTGATGGCCGAGGTCCAGGCCCTGGGGCGCACTGCCCGGGTACTGCAATTTGACGTCTCGGATCGCGCCCGCTGCCGGGAGATTCTTGAAGCCGACGTAGAAGCCTTTGGCGCCTATTACGGCGTGGTGCTCAATGCCGGCCTGACCCGCGATGGCGCCTTCCCGGCGTTGAGTGAAGACGACTGGGACGAGGTGATGCGCACCAACCTGGACGGTTTTTACAACGTGCTGCACCCGGTGATGATGCCGATGATTCGCCGCCGCAAGGCCGGGCGCATTGTGTGCATTACCTCGGTGTCGGGCCTGATCGGCAATCGCGGGCAGGTCAACTACAGCGCCTCCAAGGCCGGTCTGATCGGTGCCGCCAAAGCGCTGGCCATCGAACTGGGCAAACGCAAGATCACCGTTAACTGCGTCGCTCCGGGCCTGATCGACACCGCCATGCTCGACGAAAACGTCCCCGTGGAAGAACTGATGAAAATGATCCCCGCACAACGCATGGGCACCCCGGAAGAAGTGGCGGGCGCGGTCAACTTTTTGATGTCCGGCGAAGCCGGCTACATCACCCGCCAGGTCCTGGCGGTCAATGGAGGCCTGTGCTGATGAAGCGCGTTGTCGTCACCGGCATGGCCGGCATCACCTCGCTGGGCAGTGACTGGGCCAGTATCGAAGCCAATTTTTTAGCCGGTCGCAGCGGCATCCGGCGTATGGACGAGTGGGACCGGTTCACCGAGCTCAACACCCGTCTGGCCGGCCCCATCGATGACTTTGTGGTGCCAAAGCACTGGACCCGCAAACAACTGCGCAGCATGGGCCGGGTCTCGCGCCTGGCGGTTGGCGCCGCCGAACTGGCCTTGCAGGACGCCGGCTTGCTGGGCAACCCGATCATTCGTGACGGACGCATGGGCGTGGCCTGCGGCTCGTCCACCGGCAGCACCGACGAGATCAAGGCCTTTGGCAACATGCTGCTCAACTCGGTGGCCGACGGTCTGAACGCCAACAGCTACGTGCGCATGATGCCCCACACCACCGCGGCCAATATCAGCATCTTTTTTGGTCTCACCGGGCGCCTGATCCCCACCTCCAGCGCCTGCACCAGTGGCAGCCAGGGCATCGGCTATGCCTACGAATCGATCAAGTTCGGACGCTTGCCCCTGATGCTCGCCGGCGGTGCCGAAGAACTCTGCCCCACCGAAGCCATGGTGTTTGACGCGCTGTACGCCACCAGCCTGAAAAACGACGCACCGCACACCAGCCCGCGCCCCTACGACCAGGACCGGGACGGCCTGGTGATCGGCGAAGGCGGCGGCATGCTGGTGCTCGAAGAGCTGGAACACGCCCTGGCCCGTGGCGCCCATATCCATGCCGAGATCGTCGGTTTCGGCAGCAATGCCGACGGCCAGCACACCACCCGCCCGGAAGTCAGCACCATGCGCCGGGCCATGGAGCTGGCGCTGGAAGACGCAGGCATCGCCGCGCAGGCCATCGGCTATGTCAACGGACACGGCACCGCCACCGAACAGGGCGACATTGCCGAAACCCTGGCCACCAGTGAATTGTTCGGCAAGCACATGCCCATCAGCTCGCAGAAGAGTTTTCTGGGCCACACCCTGGGTGCCTGCGGGGCGCTGGAATCGTGGTTCTGTATCGAAATGATGAACCGCGACCGCTATGTACCGACGCTCAACCTGGACCAGGTCGACCCGCGCTGCGGCGAGCTGGATTATCTGCGGGGCGGGTTTCGCGCGATGCACAACGATTACGTGATGAACAACAACTTTGCCTTTGGCGGGGTCAACACATCGTTGATCTTGCGCCGCTGGTCGTAACGCTTCTGGAGCCAATGGAATGTCTTACCTGCTACGCGTAACCCTGATCGCCCTCGCCCTGCTGAGCACCGTGTCGTGCAGCAGCAAACCCATGCAGACCCCCGACCGCACACTGCACGCTTCGATTCATGCCGACCGGGCGCAGATGCAGCAGGCGATCGTCAAATCCCTGGTGGGCCGTGGCTGGACAGTGCAAAAAATCACCCCTGACCTGGTGCAGGCGCAAATCACCGTGCGCGAGCAATACCACGCCGAAATCGACATCCCCTACAGCGCCAGCCACTACCAGATCATTTACCGCAACAGCAGCGGTCTGGACTACAAGGACGGCAAGATCCACAAAAACTACATCCGCTGGGTGCGCCTGCTGGACCGCGACATCGTGCGCGATCTCAAGGACAAGCAGAACGAGCGTACGGCGCAACAGCTGTCGGAAGCGGCTGCAAAGTGACAATCAACCCCTGTAGGAGCTCGCTCCTACAGGGGTTGGTTAACGGTTTTACGCGTCAGCAGTTCGGCAAATGCCGTGGCCATCGGCGAGCTTTGGCCCTTGCGCTGCACCAGCCACACGGCTGTATGGGCGTCGGCATCCAGCAGCGGTCGATACACCACCCCCTTGATCCGCATGTGCTGGAACGACGCAGGTAGCACCGATACGCCCAGCCCTGCCGAGACCAGGCCAATGATGGTCATGGCCTCACCCGCTTCCTGGGAAAAATGCGGGCTGAAACCCGCCTGGCGGGCCAGGCTCATCAGCTGTGCATACAATCCGCTGCCGTAACTGCGCGGGAAAAATACAAAAGGCTCTTCGGCCAGGGCCGCCAGCTGCAAACCTTCTTCGCTGCCTGCAGCCAGCGGGTGATCGGCCTGGATCACAGCCACCAGAGGCTCGCTGAACAGTTCCACCACCGTCAATGACTCCGGCAACGCCAGCGGGCGGATCATCCCGACCTCGATGGACTCGTCCACCAACCCTTCGGCCACTTCGCGGCTGCTCATTTCCTTGAGGTTTAAATGCACCGCCGGGAACGCCTGGCGAAAGGCAAATATGGCCTGGGGAATGCTCGAGCTGAATGGCGCCGATGAGGTAAAGCCGATCTTCAGTTCCCCCAGCTCCCCCAGCTGTGCGCGCCGGGCCACGTCGGCTGCCTTGTCGACCTGGGCCAGCACCAGCCGCGCCTCCTCCAGAAACAACCGGCCCGCTTCACTGAGCTCGACCCGACGGTTGGTCCGGTCGAACAGGCGAGCCCCCAGCTCTTGCTCCAGGGCCTGTATTTGCTGGCTCAGGGGCGGCTGGGAAATACCCAGCAACTGGGCCGCGCGACCAAAGTGCAGTTCTTCGGCAACAGCGATGAAGTAACGTAAATGACGCAATTCCATAGGAGCCCCATTGAGTCGTAAAACCTATCAAACAGGTCGAACAATATATTGGAAAGAATCGTTAGCCACCTATATTCTTTTGCCATTGCCGCTCGGCTTTATGTTTGTCTGAGGTCCCCGTGAAAACTGCTGTCGCCCCTCTCGCCCACGAAATCCCGCCGCCCGCGCAGGATGATATGGGCACGCAACTGAATGACATTTTCATCGAGAAAGGCACACCGCTGTTTATGCGCACGGTGCTGGCACTGTTCTCCGGGGGCTTCGCCACCTTTGCCTTGCTGTATTGCGTGCAGCCGATGATGCCGGTGCTGTCCCATGAATACGGGATCAACGCGGCGCAGAGCAGTCTGATCCTGTCGGTAGCCACAGGGATGCTGGCCATAGGTTTGCTGATCACCGGGCCCATTTCCGATACGTTCGGGCGTAAACCGGTGATGGTGTTTGCATTGTTTTCGGCGGCTGCGTTTACCCTCCTCAGCGCGCTGATGCCCACCTGGGAAGGTGTGCTGATCACCCGGGCGCTGGTGGGTTTGTCACTGAGCGGACTGGCCGCCGTGGCCATGACCTATTTGAGTGAAGAAATTCACCCGCAGCACATCGGTCTGGCGATGGGTCTGTACATTGGCGGCAATGCCATTGGTGGCATGAGCGGACGCCTGATCAGCGGCGTGTTGATCGACTTTGTGAGCTGGCATACGGCGATGCTGGTGATCGGCGGCCTGGCACTGGTGGCCGCCCTGGTGTTTGTGAAGATCCTGCCCGAGTCGCGCAACTTCCGCCCCCGCACCATGAACCCGCGCAGCCTGCTGGACGGGTTCACCATGCACTTTCGCGATGCCGGCCTGCCATGGCTGTTTCTTGAGGCGTTCTTGCTGATGGGCAGCTTCGTGACGCTGTTCAACTACATCGGTTATCGCTTGCTGGCAGAGCCGTACAACATGAATCAGGCGCTGGTGGGCTTGCTGTCAGTGGTGTACCTGTCCGGTATTTACAGCTCGGCGCAAATTGGCGCGCTGGCTGACAAGTTGGGGCGGCGCAGGGTGTTGTGGGCCGTGATCGTGCTGATGCTGGCCGGGATCGCACTGACCATGTTCGAGCCTGTGGCGCTGGTGATCATCGGCATGTTGCTGTTCACCTTCGGCTTCTTCGGCGCGCATTCGGTGGCCAGCAGCTGGATCGGCCGGCGCGCCACCAAAGCCAAGGGCCAGGCGTCGTCGTTGTACCTGTTCAGTTACTACGCCGGATCGAGCATCGCCGGGACCGCCGGCGGTTTCTTCTGGCATTACGCCGGGTGGAACGGCATTGGTTCGTTTATCGTCGCGCTGCTGGTGATTGCATTGTTGGTGGCGTTGCACCTGGCCCGATTGCCGGTGCTGCCGAGGAACGTGAAGAGCATTTGATCCAGGGCCTCGCGCAAGCCAAAAAAAACCCGGCACTGGCCGGGTTTTTTTATAAGGCTTGAGCTTACTCGTGATACTGGCCCGAGAACTCGTGCACGGCGCTGATAAAGGCACCCGCATGTTCCGGTTTCACTTCCGGGGTAATGCCATGCCCCAGGTTGAATACATGGCCCGAACCCTTGCCGTAGCTGGCCAGGATGCGCTTGACCTCGGTGCGGATTGCCTCGGGGTTGGCGTAAAGCACAGTCGGGTCCATGTTGCCTTGCAGCGCAACCTTGTTACCGACGCGCTGACGGGCTTCACCCAGGTCGCAGGTCCAGTCCAGGCCCAGGGCATCAGCGCCGGCATCGGCAATGCTTTCGAGCCACAGGCCGCCATTTTTGGTGAACAGGATCACCGGTACTTTGCGCCCTTCATGCTCGCGGATAAGACCGCTGACGATTTTGCGCATGTAGGCCAGGGAAAATTCCTGATAAGCCGCAGACGACAGGTTACCGCCCCAGGTATCGAAGATTTGTACGGCCTGTGCGCCGGCCAGAATCTGGCCGTTGAGGTAGGACGTAACCGACTGCGCGAGCTTGTCGAGCAACAGGTGCATGGCCTGGGGGGTGTCGTAGAGCATGGCCTTGGTTTTGCGGAAGTCTTTCGACGAACCGCCTTCTACCATGTAGGTGGCCAGGGTCCACGGGCTGCCGGAGAAGCCGATCAGCGGCACACGACCGTTAAGCTCGCGGCGGATGGTGCTGACCGCGTTCATCACGTAGCCGAGGTCTTTTTGCGGGTCCGGGATCGGCAGGGCTTCGATGTCAGCCAGGGTGCTGACCACCTTTTTGAAGCGCGGGCCTTCGCCGGTTTCAAAGTACAGGCCCTGGCCCATGGCGTCTGGGATGGTCAGGATATCGGAGAAAAGGATGGCCGCATCCAGCTGAGGGAAGCGGTCCAGAGGCTGCATGGTGACTTCACAGGCGAACTCGGCGTTCTTGCACAGGCTCATGAAATCGCCGGCCTTGGCACGGCTCGCGCGGTACTCCGGCAGATAGCGACCGGCCTGACGCATCATCCAGACAGGCGTGACATCTACGGGTTGCTTGAGCAAAGCGCGAAGGAAACGGTCATTCTTGAGATCAGTCATGTCTGCATCCGGAAAAAAAGTGGGGGCATTTTCTCAGAGACGGACGCAAAAGGCACGGCAAGAGCCGTGCCTTTTATCTATCGGGGCGATTTGTCGCGGGGATTTTGATTTGGCGCAGCCCACAAACCTCATTCTGGAATGAGGTTTGTGTGGGCGCTGGCTTGCCGGCGATACTGACAACGCGGTCTTTGATCAAGACCGAGGTGATGCTATCGCTGGCAAGCCAGCTCCTACATTTTGATCATGTTTCAAAAATTACAACCGCATCACACGCCCAGGTAATCCATGATCCCTTCAGCCGCGGTGCGGCCTTCGAAGATCGCGGTGACCACCAGGTCGGAGCCGCGCACCATGTCACCACCGGCAAAGATCTTCGGGTGGCTGGTCTGGTGCTTGAACTGCGACTGCTCGGGCGCAATGACACGGCCCTGACTGTCGGTCTGGATCTCGAACTGCTCAAACCATGACGCCGGGCTCGGACGGAAACCAAAGGCGATGATCACGGCGTCCGCCGGGATGATCTCTTCAGAACCCGGGATCGGCTCCGGGCTGCGACGGCCGCGGGCATCGGGTTCGCCGAGACGGGTCTCGACCACCTTCACGCCTTCAACCCGGCCTTCGCCGACAATGGCAATCGGCTGGCGGTTGTAGAGGAATTTCACGCCTTCTTCCTTGGCGTTCTTCACCTCTTTGCGCGAGCCGGGCATGTTGGCTTCGTCACGACGATAGGCACAGGTCACCGACTTGGCACCCTGACGGATCGAGGTACGGTTGCAGTCCATGGCCGTGTCGCCACCACCAAGCACCACAATCTTTTTGCCTTTCATGTCGACGAAGTCTTCCGGCGACTTTTCAAAGCCCAGGTTGCGGTTGACGTTGGCAATCAGGAAGTCCAGCGCGTCATGCACACCCGGCAAGTCCTCACCGGCAAAGCCGCCCTTCATGTAGGTGTAAGTGCCCATGCCCATGAATACCGCGTCGTACTCGGCCAGCAGCTGCTCCATGCTGATGTCCTTGCCGATTTCGGTATTGAGACGGAACTCGATACCCATGCCGGTGAAAACTTCGCGACGGTGGCTCAGCACGGTTTTTTCGAGCTTGAACTCCGGGATGCCGAAGGTCAGCAGACCGCCGATTTCCGGGTTTTTATCGAAGACCACCGGGGTCACGCCACCACGCACCAGCACGTCGGCACAGCCCAGGCCCGCAGGCCCGGCACCGATGATCGCCACACGCTTGCCGGTCGGCACCACCCGCGACATGTCCGGGCGCCAGCCCATGGCAAAGGCGGTATCGGTGATGTACTTCTCCACCGAGCCGATGGTGACCGCGCCAAAACCGTCGTTGAGGGTGCAGGCACCCTCGCACAGACGGTCTTGCGGGCACACCCGGCCGCACACTTCGGGCAGGGTGTTGGTCTGGTGCGACAGCTCGGCGGCGGCGAGGATGTTGCCCTCGGCCACCAGCTTGAGCCAGTTGGGAATGAAGTTATGCACCGGGCATTTCCATTCACAGTACGGGTTACCGCAACCCAGGCAGCGGTGGGCCTGCTCGGCCGACTGCTGGGGTTTGAAAGGTTCGTAGATTTCCACGAACTCTTTTTTGCGTTGACGTAACAGTTTCTTCTTCGGATCTTTGCGCCCGACATCGATAAATTGGAAGTCGTTACTCAGACGTTCAGCCATCTTCAAAACCTCTTTACGACAGCTGCAAGCTTCAAGCTTACAGCTGCAAGAACACGTTTACCGGAACACCCCTGACTGCTTCGAGCTTGCGGCCTGAAGCTTGCCGCCTGCCGCTGCGTCGTCACTGCGGACTACCCAAAGTACTGGCCAGCAGAGATTTCAAGCTCGCCGCCTTGGGTTTGACGAGCCAGAAACGACGCAGGTAATCATCGAGGTTTTCCGAGAGGTTGCGGCCCCACTCGCTATTGGTTTCCTGAACGTATTCGTCCAGCACGTGTTGCAGATGGTTGCGGTAGGCCTCCATCGCTTCGCCACTGATACGCTGGATTTCCACCAGTTCGTGGTTAACCCGGTCGACAAAGCTGTTGTCCTGATCCAGCACGTAGGCGAAACCGCCGGTCATGCCCGAGCCGAAGTTGTAACCGGTTTTGCCCAGTACGCAGACGAAACCACCAGTCATGTATTCGCAGCAGTGATCGCCCGTGCCTTCAACCACGGTGTGGGCACCGGAGTTACGCACGGCGAAACGCTCGCCCGCCGTGCCCGCCGCAAACAGCTTGCCGCCGGTGGCGCCGTACAGGCAGGTGTTGCCGATAATCGCGCTGTCCTGGGTTTTGTAGACGCTGCCCGCAGGCGGCACTATCACCAGCTTGCCGCCGGTCATGCCCTTGCCCACGTAGTCGTTGGCATCGCCTTCGAGGTACAGGTTCAGGCCGCCGGCGTTCCACACACCAAAGCTCTGGCCTGCAGTGCCTTTGAAGCGGAACGTGATCGGCGCCTTGGCCATGCCCTGGTTGCCGTGGGCACGGGCGATTTCACCCGAGATCCGGGCACCGATCGAGCGGTCACAGTTACAGATGTCCAGGGCGAACTCCGCGCCGCTCAGGTCGTTGATGGCCGAAGTGGCCATGTCGACCATCTTCTCGGCCAGCAGGCCTTTGTCGAATGGCGGGTTGCGCTCTACCTGACAGAACTGCGGCTTGTCGGCCGGAATATGGTCGCTGCCCAGCAGTGGCGTCAGGTCGAGGTGGTGCTGCTTGGCGGTTTCGCCCTGCAGGATTTCCAGCAGGTCAGTACGCCCGATCAGCTCTTCGAGGGTGCGCACACCGAGTCTGGCCAGCCACTCGCGGGTTTCTTCAGCCACGTAGGTGAAGAAGTTGACCACCATGTCGACCGTGCCGATGTAGTGGTTTTTACGCAGCGATTCGTTCTGGGTCGCCACGCCGGTGGCGCAGTTGTTGAGGTGGCAAATACGCAGGTATTTGCAGCCCAGGGCGATCATTGGCGCGGTGCCGAAGCCGAAGCTTTCAGCGCCGAGGATCGCGGCCTTGATCACGTCGAGGCCGGTTTTCAGGCCGCCGTCGGTTTGTACCCGCACCTTGCCGCGCAGGTCGTTGCCGCGCAGGGTCTGGTGGGTTTCAGCCAGGCCCAGCTCCCAAGGCGCGCCCGCGTATTTGATCGAAGTCAGGGGCGATGCACCGGTGCCGCCGTCATAACCGGAGATCGTAATCAGGTCGGCATAGGCCTTGGCCACGCCTGCGGCGATGGTGCCGACGCCCGCTTCCGCCACCAGCTTGACCGAAACCAGCGCTTTGGGATTGACCTGTTTGAGGTCAAAAATCAGCTGCGACAAGTCTTCGATGGAGTAGATGTCGTGGTGCGGCGGTGGCGAGATCAGGGTCACGCCGGGTACTGCGTAACGCAGTTTGGCGATCAGACCGTTGACCTTGCCGCCCGGCAGTTGCCCGCCCTCGCCCGGCTTGGCGCCCTGGGCCACCTTGATCTGCAGCACTTCGGCGTTGACCAGGTATTCCGGGGTCACACCGAAACGGCCGGTGGCCACCTGTTTGATTTTCGAGCTTTTGATGGTGCCGTAACGCGCCGGGTCTTCGCCGCCTTCACCGGAGTTGGAGCGTGCGCCCAAACGGTTCATGGCTTCGGCCAGGGCTTCGTGGGCCTCCGGCGACAGTGCGCCAAGGGAGATGCCCGCCGAGTCGAAACGCTTGAGGATCGACTCCAGGGGTTCGATCTGGTCAATGGACAGCGGCGTGTCGAGGGTTTTGACCTTGAACAGATCGCGGATCATCGACACCGGGCGTTTGTCGACCAGTGCCGTGTATTCCTTGAACTTGCTGTAGTCGCCCTGCTGTACAGCCGCCTGCAGGGTGGCAACCACGTCCGGGTTGTAGGCGTGGTATTCGCCACCGTGCACGTACTTGAGCAAACCGCCTTGCTGAATCGGCTTGCGCGCGCTCCAGGCTTCGGCAGCCAGCAATTTTTGCTCGGCTTCAAGGTCAACGAAACGTGCGCCCTTGATCCGGCTGGGTACGCCGCGGAAGCTCAGGTCGCAGATTTCTTCAGACAAGCCAATGGCCTCGAACAGCTGCGCTCCGCGGTACGAGGCAATGGTCGAGATGCCCATCTTCGAGAGGATCTTGAGCAGGCCCTTGGTGATGCCCTTACGGTAGTTTTTGAAGACTTCGTAAAGGTCGCCCAGCACTTCGCCGGTGCGGATCAGATCACCCAGCACTTCGTAGGCCAGGAACGGGTAGACCGCCGAAGCGCCGAAGCCGATCAGCACCGCGAAGTGATGCGGGTCGCGGGCAGTAGCGGTTTCTACCAGGATGTTGCTGTCGCAGCGCAGACCTTTTTCGGTCAGGCGGTGGTGCACGGCGCCCACAGCCAGCGAGGCGTGAACCGGCAGCTTGCCCGGCGCGATATGGCGGTCGGTCAGGACAATTTGCGTACGGCCGGCACGGGCGGCTTCTTCAGCCTGATCGGCAATGTTGCGCACCGCCGCTTCCAGGCCAACCGACTGGTCGTAGTTGAGGTCGATGATCTGACGCTCAAAGCCCGGCAGGTCGAGGTTCAGCAGCGAGCGCCATTTGGCAGGCGAGATAACCGGTGAACTGAGGATCACGCGCGAAGCGTGCTCTGGCGATTCCTGGAAGATGTTGCGCTCGGCACCGAGGCAGATTTCCAGCGACATGACGATGGCTTCACGCAGCGGATCGATCGGCGGGTTGGTGACCTGCGCGAACTGCTGACGGAAGTAGTCGTATGGCGTGCGCACTCGCTGGGACAGCACCGCCATTGGCGTGTCGTCCCCCATCGAGCCCACGGCTTCGTAGCCCTGTTCGCCCAATGGACGCAGCACCTGATCGCGCTCTTCGAACGTGACCTGGTACATCTTCATGTATTGCTTGAGCTGGTCAACGTCGTAAAACGCCGAACCATGGTCATTGTCGTCGATGGTGGCCTGAATGCGCAGGGCATTCTTGCGCAGCCACTGCTTGTACGGGTGGCGCGACTTCAAGCGGTTGTCGATGGAGTCGGTGTCCAGCACCTGGCCAGTTTCGGTGTCAACGGCGAGGATCTGCCCAGGGCCTACACGGCCTTTGGCAATCACGTCCTGTGGCTGGTAGTTCCACACGCCGATTTCCGAGGCGATGGTGATATAGCCGTTGGTGGTGGTGACCCAGCGCGCCGGGCGCAGGCCGTTGCGGTCGAGCAGGCAGACAGCGTAACGGCCATCGGTCATTACCACGCCCGCCGGGCCGTCCCACGGTTCCATGTGCATCGAGTTGTACTCATAGAACGCCCGCAGGTCGGGGTCCATGGTTTCAACGTTCTGCCACGCCGGTGGAATCAGCATGCGCACGCCACGGAACAGGTCGATGCCACCGGTGACCATCAGCTCCAGCATGTTGTCCATGCTGGAGGAGTCAGAACCCACGCGGTTGACCAGCGGGCCGAGCTCGTCGAGGTCGCCGATCAGGTCGTTGGCGAACTTGGTGCGACGGGCCAGGGCCCAGTTGCGGTTGCCAGTGATGGTGTTGATCTCGCCGTTGTGGGCGAGAAAGCGGAATGGCTGGGCCAGTGGCCATTTCGGCAAGGTGTTGGTCGAAAAGCGCTGGTGGAACACGCAGATCGCGGTTTGCAGGCGCTCATCGCTCAGGTCCGGATAGAAGGCGGTGAGATCCGCCGGCATCATCAGGCCTTTATAAATGATGGTCTTGTGGGAAAAGCTGCAGATGTAATGGTCGGTATCAGCGGCGTTGGCCACCGACGATCGACGACGGGCGCTGAACAGCTTGATCGCCATGTCCTGATCGCTCAGGCCGGCACCGGCAATGAACACTTGCTCGATCTGCGGCAGACGATCCAGGGCCAGACGGCCCAGCACGCTGGTATCGATCGGCACTTTGCGCCAGCCCACCAGTTGCAGGCCCGCCGCGAGGATTTCGCGGTTCATGTTGTTACGGGCCGCTTCAGCCTTGATCGGGTCCTGGTTGAAAAACACCATGCCGACCGCGTACTGCTTGGGCAAATCACTGCCGAACTGTTCTTTGGCCACGGCACGCAAGAACAGATCAGGTTTTTGAATCAGCAGGCCACAACCGTCACCGGTCTTGCCGTCTGCGTTGATCCCACCGCGGTGGGTCATGCAGGTCAGGGCCTCAATGGCGGTTTGCAGAAGGGTATGACTGGGCTCGCCCTGCATATGGGCAATCAGGCCGAAACCACAGTTATCCTTGAATTCATCGGGGTGGTACAGACCTGCTTTCATAGACACTTTCTCACCAGGCTGCCCCATAAAGGGGCAAATTTCTTTTAATTCAACCACTTGGTCCCCGCGCTGAACGTACGCCAGCTTGGCAGGGCAAAAGGGTGGTCATTCTACACACCGACGTAAGAGCTCACAAATTAAGCGGCGAATTGCCGTAAATTCATGTCGCATTTATGAAGGTTTAAAGCGATTACCTGTGCTAGTCAAAACATTTTTGATGTTGACCGCCACACGGCGCAGACACCACAAGGCATACGGCCTATTTAGCCGCATGCTCAAGCTGGAATTTTGATGTACGAGAACGGCGGCCTGGGTAAGGCCGCCGGAGCATCAGCGAGCTGCTGCCAGTTCTTGTTGGACGCTGGCGACAGTGCGAGGCCAAGGTTTACCAGCCTGAATCTTCGCTGGCAAGTTCTTGATTGCCGCAGTTGCTGCGGCATGGTTCGGGAAATTGCCGTAGGTGACGACAAACAGGGGCTTGCCGTTGAGCGATTTCTTGAAGTAGCGGGCTTGGCCACCTACTTCTTTGACGACGTTTTGTGCAGAGGCTTCGGAGCTGGTGCCAACAATCTGCACCACGTAGTTAGTTGCTGGCTGGCTGGAATACCAGCTACCGCCCGGTGCCGCCTTGGCCAGTGTGACCGGCTTCTCGGCCGGTTTCACCACAGGCTTTGGAGCCGGGGCCGGAGCAGGTTTGGCAACCGGAGCAGGTGCAGGTTTGGCTGCTGCCACGGCCGGTGCCGGTGCCGGCGCAGGACGTGGTGCTGCCACTGGTGCCGGGCCCGATGCCACGCCTGGAGGCGGCGCAGTGGTGGTTACGGTTGGCGGCTGGGCCACGCCACCGTCGACTGCAGGTACGCCGCCGTCATCGCCTTCAGCAATGCCGCCAGCGGCTTCAGCCAGAGGCCCGCGCATGACCGGCTGCGATTGACCCACCAGCGGCAATGGCATTGGCTGCGAAGAACCGGCGAAATCTATCGACGGATTGGCGCCGCCATTCGGCGTGGCCTGGCCCAATTGTGTCTGCTCAGCAGCGGGTGCGGTTGGTGCTTTGCTGCGACCCGGAATCAGAATGGCAGCGGCTACTGCCACCACCACTACGGCACCAATGGCCAATACGTGTTTCTTAGGCATGTTGAACCCCATACTTGGACGTTTGACCGCAGAACGGCTAGCAATCATGGCTTCGATCATTGCATCGCGGGCGACCTGATTGATGATGCCAGGCCAGCCTTCGGAGCTCTCGTGTATATCTGAGATCTGTTGTGCGCTAAAGAGTTCGATTCCACGCCCGGCACCTTCAAGGCGTTGCGCCAGGTACTCGCGGGTTTCTTCCTCGGTATAGGGCTGCAGCTCGATCACATGGAAGCGCTCTTCATCAGCGCTCAACTGTTCAAGCCCGTCAATCATTGACGGCTCGCCAAACAGGAAGACATGCGGCCGGCCTTCCGGCGCACCCGCCGCCAGGGCCAGCAGGGCCTCAAGAGCAGACTCGTCGAGCTGCCCGGCGTCGTCGACCAGCAGGTAGACTTCCTGCCCGGTCAGCGCCAGCTGTACCACTTGCGCCAGAATCGCGCCCACATCGGCCCGGGCAGCGTTCAGGGTCTGCGCCACCTGGCGCAAGATGCCAGCAGCGTCACCGGCACCCCGTGCCGACACCACCACGCTCTGTACTGACTGCTTGTTGGTGCTGGCGACCAGTGCCTGACGCAGCAAGGTCTTGCCGCTGCCCTCAGGCCCGGTCACCACCAACAGCAACTGGCTGTAGCGGGCAAGGTGGTGCAATTGCCCCAGCACCGGCTTGCGCTGGGCAGGGAAAAACTTGAACCCCGGCACCCGTGGTGCAAAGGGGTCATGGTTCAGCTGGAAGTGACCGAGGAACGCCTCGTCGGCATGCAAACTAGTCATCAGGATCTTATTAACCTTTAAGCTGAGCCAGTGCGCGGTAATCCGCACCCAGCGTGGCTTGTAGAACCTCTTGTGGATAATCGTCAGTCACTGTGGCTTCGCCAAGACGGCGCAACAGCACCAGTCGCATACGACCGTCGATCACTTTTTTATCAACTGCCATGTGTTGCATGAAGTCGGCTTCGCTCATGTCGGCAGGCGGCACAACCGGCAAACCTGCACGCTGGAACAAACGGATACCGCGATCACGCTCGGCCTGGTCGATCCAGCCTAGACGGAAAGACATTTCCAGCGCCATCACCGTACCTGTCGCAACCGCCTCGCCATGCAGCCACACGCCATAGCCCATATGGGTTTCGATGGCGTGGCCAAAGGTGTGTCCAAGGTTGAGGGTGGCACGCACACCCGACTCGCGTTCATCGGCGCCGACCACTTCGGCCTTGGCCGAGCACGAACGCTGAATGGCGGCAGTCAGGGCAACCTGATCGAGGCCACGCAGGGCGTCCATGTTGTCTTCCAGCCAGGTCAGGAAAGGCTCGTCGCAAATCAGCCCGTACTTGATGACTTCCGCCAGCCCTGCGGACAATTCGCGGGGCGCAAGGGTATTGAGGGTTTGCGTATCGATCAGCACCAGATTGGGCTGATAGAAGGCACCGACCATGTTCTTGCCCAGCGGATGGTTGATCCCGGTTTTGCCGCCCACGGACGAATCAACCTGCGAGAGCAAGGTGGTTGGCACCTGGATAAAGTCGACACCGCGCTGATAGCAAGCGGCGGCAAACCCGGCCATGTCACCAATCACGCCACCACCAAGGGCAATCACCGTGGTGCGCCGGTCATGGCGGGCTGTGAGCAGGCCATCGAAAATCAGCTGCAGGGTTTCCCAGTTTTTGAACGATTCGCCATCGGGCAGGATGATCGGCAGCACCGAATACCCCGCCAGGCTGCGGGTCAGGCGCTCAAGATAGAGGGGAGCCACGGTGGTGTTGGTCACAATCGCCACCTGGCGACCGGCGATGTGCGGAGCCAGCAGCAGGGGCTGATCCAACAAACCTTCGCCAATGTGAATCGGGTAGCTACGCTCGCCTAGATCAACCTTCAGTGTTTGCATGAATCCCCGCATTGAAAAAGGACAGCCGGCGCCCTGTCTCACAATTATCAAGTGTGGGTCGCGCCGGGAAGTGACACAACCCTATAGCCTTTGGCCATACCGCTGAAGCAAAACAAGCTTTGTCGGAGCGGGCCTGGCGGCGGCTGCATGAACCTGGTCAAACCTTGTGACCGCGGCACCTGCATCGCTGGCAAGCCAGTTCCCTCAATACCTTTGACTGCCTGACAGCACGCCATGGCCGGCGCCGAGGATAGCGCATTTCGCAACGCACTTTAATGGCCCGGACATGGATACACCGTCAAGGGTGCGATGGTTTTTTGTAACCGCTGTCGAAGCAGCGACTACCGTGGGGCAAGTTGAGCCAGACGTTCGAGAATATTCAGAACCACCATCCGCGGCGGTCGCTCATCGGTTTCGACCACCAGATCGGCGATTTCCCGATAGAGCGGGTCGCGAACAGCCAGCAGGTCCCGCAGAATTTTCTCCGGGTTGGCATTGCGCAGCAGGGGTCGGTTGCGGTCACGCGCGGTACGTGCAACCTGCTGCTCGATGGAGGCATGCAAGTACACCACCCGCCCGCCATTACGCAGCGCAAGCCGGTTTTCCGGGCGCATGACCGCGCCACCACCGGTTGCCAGTACCACGCCATCGGCTTCGCAAAGCTCGGCAATCATCGCCGCTTCACGATCACGAAAGCCCGGTTCGCCTTCTTTATCGAAGATCCACGGGATATTGGCACCGGTGCGCAATTCAATTTCCTTGTCGGAATCTTTGAACGGCAGGTGCAGCTCTTTGGCCAGCAAACGTCCGATGGTGCTTTTTCCAGCCCCCATTGGCCCAACAAGAATCAAATTTCGCACAGAATCAATGACTCACAGCAATCGCCTGGTTGTTCATGATACGCGGAGTCAGGAACACCAGCAGTTCGGATTTTTTTTCCTGGACAACGTCTCTCCGGAAAAGTCGGCCAACATACGGCAGATCGCCAAAAAATGGCACTTTATCTATTACTTTGCTTTGAGTATTTGAGAACACGCCCCCAATCACAATGGTTTCTCCGTCTTTAACCAGCACCTTGGCCTTGACCTCGTTCTTTTTGATCGGCGGCACATCGTTGACCATATTGATGTAGTCAGGCTCGTCCTTGGTCACCACGACTTCCATCAGGACGCTGTTGTCCGGGGTGATTTGCGGCGTCACCTGGAGAGACAAGGAGGCCTCCTTGAATGACACCGAGGTTGCCCCGCTGCCGCTGGTCTGCTGATAGGGAATTTCGGAGCCCTTGAGGATTTTGGCGGTTTCCTTGTCTGAGGTAACGACCTTGGGTTGAGAGATGATTTCACCGTTACCGGTCTTTTCCATGGCGCTGAGTTCCAGATCAAGCAACAGGTTGTTGCTGATGAAGGCGACACCCAACCCCGAGGTATTGCCCCTGACACCGAGATCGACGAAGGGTGAATTCAAGTCTGCAGCCCCGCCTGCTGCATCAATACCTCCTGCACTCAGCCTGCCACCCTGATTGACCGCCCCGCCCCAGCGCACCCCAAGATTCTTTTCAAAGTCCACCCCGGCCTCAACAATACGGGCCTCGATCATGACCTGGCGCACCGGCACATCCAGCTGAGCCACGATGCGCCGCAACTCTTGCAGTTGCTCGCCGGTCTGCAAGGCAATGATGTGATTGGTGCGCTCATCAACCGTGAGCGAGCCTCGCCCCTGGGCGCCGGGCTGAGCAGCGGTCACTGACTGGAACAGGCTGGCAATGTCTGCCGCCCGGGCATGCTTGATCTGCACCAGCTCCCGACGCAACGGTGCATGTTCGGCCAGTTGATTGCGCAGATCCTGCTCATACTGCTGGCGGGCAGCCATTTCTTCGGCAGGCGCTACCAACAGCACATTGCCTTCAAGGCGTTTGTCGAGATCCTTGCTTTTAAGCACCAGGTCCAGTGCCTGGTCCCAGGGCACGTCCTGCAAATTGAGGGTCACACTGCCTTGCACGGCATCACTGACCACCAGATTGAACCCGGTAAAATCTGCCAGCAACTGCAGCACCGTGCGCACTTCGACGCCCTGGAATTTAAGGGATATGGTTTCGCCCACATAGACCGCCTCGGGCGCTTTTGAGCCTGGGGACTCAAGAGGGCCGGCTGGCACGACCGCCAGTAACTGCTGCGAATTCAGCGCGCTGCATAGCGCCAGTACACACACCGGGAAAGTCCTTTTCATGGCGTAGTTCCGTCAAGACTGCTGTTTTAAAGGGATCGTCAGGGACCGCTCCAGCCAACCGCCCCGACCATCGGAAATAACCTCAAACACCTCAACCCGGGCGTTATTGATCGAGGCAATCTGACCGTTGTTGCGACCCAGGTAATCGCCGATTTTCAACCGATGGACAACACCCTTGGCTCGCAACAAGGCATTGATTTGCAGAGCACTGGAAAGCGTGCCGACCATTTCGAATTGTTCAAGGTCAATGCCTTCCAGAAACTGCCGGGGCCGGTTGCCGTCAAGTTCATCATCGCGCAGAAGACTTGTTTGCCAACTACCGGCGCCAGCTTCTCCTGCAGCCTGAAAAGGGCTGCGCAGAGCCTGGGCCGTGTAGACAAACGGCGGCCGGTCACCAGCCTGCGCAACCGTTACAACCGCATCCCCCCCATGCGTCCGGACTTCCTGAAGCCAGGCCTGCAACTGCACAGGGCTTTGCCCGTTGTCGCATCCCGCCAGGGCCACCGCCCACCCCATGACCCATAACCGGGCCAGAACACTCACGGGGCAGATTCCTGATCGTGGGTGCGGTAAGTACTGGCCAGCAGGGTCATGCGCAATTGGCCGTTACCCGCATCACTGAGCGGGGCAAGGGTAAAATCCTGCACCGTCACAATGCGCGGCAAGCCAGCAAGGCCGCTGACGAAAAGACCAAAGTCGTGATAAGCCCCGACCAGCGACAACTGCAATGGCAGCTCGCTATAAAAAGGTTGAAGAACTTCGGGCAACCACTGGATGCGTTCGATCATCAGGCCGCTGGTCAGGCCCAGTAGTGAGATCTGGTCAAGCAGCGCGGGGACTTCTGCCTTGCGGGGCAGTTGCGCCATCAAGTGCCTGAAAGAGCTTTCCAGCACCTGCACTTGCTGCAGGTGAGCATCAAGCCCCGAAACATGCGCGGCCATGGACTCAAAACCGGCCTTGAGCACAGTCTCTGTCGCACGTTCCTGCTCGAGCCTGGTGAGCGCAGAATGAATCTGCAGCAGATACCCCGCCAGCAACACAAAACCCACCAACGCCAGCGCCACCAGCGATTTTCGCCGCAGTGACCAGTCACCCGACTGAGCCGGGTTCAACTCGTGCAGCTCAAGGACGCGCAGGCTCTGCAGCCAGTGCGCAGCCATCAGAGCACCCCACCGGCGGGCGCATGCCGGCTGCGTACGGTCATCTGAAATAACCGCTCATTGCCCCCGGTGTGCACCGGCCCCGCTTTCACATCGATCAGTACGGGGGTTTCCAGCCAGTGCGACGCATCCAGGTTGCGCATCAACTCGGCGACCAGTTTATTGGACAGGGCAACCCCCGTGATGACGATGGTGCGCTCGGTCATTTTTACGTCGGTGAAATACACCCCCACCGGCAAGCTACGGGCCAGTTGCTCGAGGATAATCCCGCTGTCCGAGCGGTTGCCCTGAAGCGTCTCGATCGTTTGCATGCGCTCAAGCAATTGCTCGCGGCGCACCTTCAACTGATCGATTTGCCGGGCTCGCCCATCCAGCTGCACCGTGGCGCTGCGGATCAAGTCATTGCGCGCCAGCTGCCGCTCCACGGCGCGGTCGATGAAGCGATCGATCACCAGCAGGCCACCTGCTGCTGCCACAGCCAGGGCGAGCAGTACAATCAAAAAAACCCGGCTGCGCTTTTCACGCAGCAATGCGCGCCAGGGCAGCAAGTTGATTCTCGCCATTAATCAAACCCCCTCAAGGCCAGACCACAGGCAGTCAACAACAGCGGAGCATCGCAGAACAAGGCTTCAGGCGCGAGTGCAGGATTGAGATCCATGAGCGCAAACGGGTTGGCCACCCGCGTCGGGATACCCGTTTGCGCCTCAACCCGCTGATCCAGCCCCGGGCGCGACGCCCCAGCACCCGCCAACAGGATCGCGACCACCCCAGGGCCACTGCCGGACTCGGCAAACTGCGCAAACCCGCGCTGCAGATGCTCAGCCCCAGTGGTGCTCAAGGCTTCATTGCAAAAATCAGCGGAGCCAAACGGCAGCTCTGCGCAGTGGATCACAAGGCCTTGCCGGACGATGCTTAACCCCGTCGTTGCCGCGGCGAAGTCCAGCACGGCCACTGTGCCCGTCACGTCCAAGGGCTGAGGCGGACCAGGGGCCCAGACCGCTCCACGGGCCAGGGCATGGGCCTGAACATCAACCACTCGCGCCTTCAGTCCGGCACCGCTCAACAGTGCCTGGTACCAGGCCAGGGTCTCTTGCCGGCAGGCCACCAGCAATACGCTGACCTGACCCGGGCTGCTGGATACATGCTCTTGAACCTCGAAGTCCAGTGCCGCATCTTCAAGGGCATAGGGCAGATTTTGCTCGGCCTCCAACCAGACATGAAGCTCCAGATCTTCCCGGCTCAGCCCCGCTTGCACCTCAAAGGTTTTACCTATGACCAGCGCATCAGGCACCGCCACGACAGCATCACGGGCCTCTACCCCCGCCCTGCCCAATGCCCCGAGCAGCGCTTGTGCGACACTTTTCGGATCCGCGCCGGTCTGATCATCTGCACCCGGGATCGCCAGCGGTTGAACGGCATATGCCTGCAACCTGAACCTGCCGTGCGCACGGCTCAGTTCGACGATTTTTATCCCGTGCGAACCGATGTCGATTCCCACATATCGCTGGCCGGACTTGTTGAATAATCCGCTCACTGATGTTTTCCCTAATGCAATCCGTGACTTACGGAGGGGTAAAAAATGAGATCCGCTCAAAACCCGTTCTGACATGTGGCCCATGACGCCCATGAGCGAAAAATGCTTATAATGCCGGGCGTTTTTTTCCGTATCGTCGACCCGGCGCACTTGCGCATTACCCTGACGTGCAAACCCATTTCTCAATCTGGAAATCCAAAAGCCTTGATTCGTCTGCTGAAGTTTTTCGGGTGGTCTTTCGTTGCTGTGTTCTGCGGGCTCCTGCTCGTGCTGAGCGGCGCGTTTCTCTATCTTAGTCCTGGCTTGCCGTCCGTAGAGTCGTTGAGAAGCATCCAGTTGCAGATTCCTTTGCGGGTCTTCACCAGCGACGGCAAATTAATCGCAGAGTTCGGCGAAATGCGCCGCTCCCCGATCAAGTTCGCCGACATTCCACCCAATTTCATCAATGCCTTGTTGTCTGCAGAAGATGACAACTTCGCCAATCATTACGGGGTTGATCCCAGCAGCCTGATGCGTGCCGCCACCCAGCTGGTAAAAAGCGGACACATTCAATCGGGTGGCAGCACCATCACGATGCAGGTGGCGAAGAACTATTTCCTCTCCAGCGAGCGCAGCTTTTCGCGCAAAACCAATGAAATCCTGTTGGCTCTGGAGATCGAGCGCGAACTGACCAAGGACGAAATCCTTGAGCTGTACGTGAACAAAATCTACCTGGGCAACCGCGCTTACGGCATCGAGGCCGCGGCGCAGGTGTACTACGGCAAGTCGATCCGCGACCTGAGCCTGGCGCAGATGGCCATGATTGCCGGTCTGCCCAAAGCCCCTTCGCGCTTTAACCCGCTGGCCAACCCGGTGCGCAGTAAAGAGCGACGCGACTGGATTCTGGGCCGCATGTACAAGCTCGGGAAAATCGACCAGGCCAGCTACGAAGCCGCAATTGCCGAGCCGGTCAACGCCAGCTACCACGTACCCACTCCGGAAGTCAGCGCACCGTATATCGCCGAGATGGCCCGCGCCGAAATGGTCGGGCGCTATGGCAGCGCTGCCTACACCGAGGGCTACCGCGTCACCACCACCGTGCCGAGCAATCTTCAGGAACTGGCCAACACCGCCGTACATGAAGGCCTGATCGCCTATGACCAGCGCCACGGCTATCGCGGTCCGGAATCCCGCTTGCCGGGCAAAACCCCGGCGGCCTGGGCTCAAGAGCTGGCCAAGCAACGCCCGTTCAGCGGTCTGGAGCCGGCCATCGTGACCCAGGTCGACAAAAACGGCCTGCAAGTGCTGACCCGCACCGGAGAAGGCCACGTGGCCTGGGACAGCATGAAATGGGCGCGCAAGTTCCTCAATACCAACAGCATGGGCCCCATGCCCAAGCAGCCTTCCGATGTGGCGCAAGTCGGCGACCTGATTCGCGTACAGCCACAAGCCGATGGCAGCCTCAAGTTCAGCCAGGTGCCAAACGTACAAGGCGCTCTGGTTTCCCTTGATCCGGACAACGGCGCCATTCGTGCCCTGGTCGGTGGTTTTGCGTTCGAGCAGAGCAACTACAACCGCGCGATGCAGGCCAAGCGCCAACCGGGTTCAAGCTTCAAACCTTTCATCTATAGCGCCGCGCTGGATAACGGCTACACCGCCGCCACCCTGGTCAACGACGCGCCGATCGTGTTTGTCGACGAGTACCTGGACAAAGTCTGGCGCCCGAAGAACGACACCAATACCTTCCTCGGCCCGATCCGTGTGCGTGAGGCGCTGTACAAGTCGCGCAACCTGGTCTCGATCCGCTTGCTGCAAAGCCTGGGCATCGACCGCACCATCGACTACATCAGCAAGTTCGGCTTCAACAAACAGGACCTGCCGCGCAACCTGTCGCTGGCCCTGGGCACGGCAACCCTGACCCCGATGGAGATTGCCACCGGCTGGAGCACCTTCGCCAACGGCGGTTACAAGATCACGCCGTACCTGATCGACAAGATCGAAAGCCGCAACAGCGAAACCCTGTTCGTGGCCAACCCGCCAAGCGTGCCGAAAGACGCCAGCAAAGATGTGCCGAAAGAAGCCGCAGCGCTGACCATCGACACCATCAACGCCGCACCGGGCTTGCCGACGACTGAAACCCAGGCGGTCGCCGAGCGCATCGTTGACGGGCGTACCACTTACATCCTCACCAGCATGCTGCAGGACGTGATCAAGCTCGGCACCGGGCGCCGCGCCCTGGCGCTGGGCCGTACCGATCTGTCGGGCAAAACCGGTACTACCAACGAATCCAAGGATGCGTGGTTCTCCGGGTACAACGCCGATTACGTGACGACCGTGTGGACCGGTTTCGACCAGCCGGAAAGCCTCGGACGTCGCGAGTACGGTGGCACCGTCGCCCTGCCGATCTGGATCACCTATATGGGCGGCGCACTCAAAGGCAAGCCTGCTCACAGCCAGGCCGAACCCGAAGGCATCCTCAGCCTGCGCATAGACCCGGCAAGCGGCCGTATCGCTTCCCCCGGCACCCCTGGCGCCTACTTTGAGCTGTTCAAGAGCGAAGACACACCACCTACCAACAGCGAACTGGGCAATGGCGTAGCGCCAGGCAGTCCGCTGCCGGCAGATGATGGCGCGCCGATCGATCTCTTCTAACGAGATCGCCAGCCGCAAGCGCCCCGTAACAGGCGCTTGCGGCCAGCCCAGAGTGGCATTGATCCAGGCCAGCGTTCAAAAAGTCATAAACCTGCATGGCTGCTTGCCTGAAGCCAGGTCAAACGGGCAATTGCCCAACGTCGCCAGCTGATAGTGGTCCAGTGCGCAAGATTGCGGGCTGCCTGAGCGCATCGGACACAACGCCCCCAAGCACCCCGAAAACCAAAAAGCCCCGATGCTTCGCAGCATCGGGGCTTCAGGTTTGACGCTAAACGGAATTAGCCGTTAAACACGTCATCCACGCTTTTGAGCGGGTAGTTTTTCGGGTATGGCAGGGTAGCAACACCGGTCTCGATCGCAGCTTTGGCCACGGCATCGGAGATCAGGGTGATCAGGCGGGCATCCATTGGTTTCGGGATGATGTACTCACGACCGAACTCCAGCTTGATACCGCCGTAGGCGTCGCACACTTCCTGTGGCACTGGCAGTTTGGCCAGTTCACGCAAGGCGTTGGCCGCTGCGATTTTCATCTCTTCGTTGATACGCTTGGCACGGACGTCCAGAGCACCACGGAAGATGAAAGGGAAACCCAGTACGTTGTTGACCTGGTTCGGGTAGTCCGAACGACCTGTGGCCATGATCACGTCGTTACGAGTGGCGTGGGCCAGCTCCGGAGAAATTTCCGGATCCGGGTTGGAGCACGCGAACACGATCGGGTTAGGCGCCATGCGCAGCAGGTTTTCAGCGCTCAGCAGGTTCGGACCCGACAGGCCAACGAACACGTCTGCGCCTTCCATGGCGTCAGCCAGGGTGCGCTTCTCGGTAGCGTGGGCAAATACCGCCTTGTACTGGTTCAGGTCGTCACGGCCGGAGTGAATCACCCCGGTACGGTCGATCATGTAGATGTTCTCGATGGCCGCGCCCATGCTCACCAGCAATTTCATGCAGGAGATGGCTGCAGCGCCGGCGCCCAGGCAAACGATTTTGGCATCGGCCAGGGTTTTACCGGCGATTTCCAGGGCGTTGATCATGCCGGCCGCGGTCACGATGGCGGTACCGTGCTGGTCATCGTGGAATACCGGAATATCGCACTGCTCGATCAGGGCACGTTCGATCTCAAAGCACTCAGGTGCCTTGATGTCTTCGAGGTTGATGCCGCCGAAGGTGATGGAAATGCGTTTAACGGTGTCGATGAAGGCTTGCGGGCTTTCGGAGTCAACTTCGATGTCAAAAACATCGATACCGGCAAAGCGCTTGAACAACACGCCTTTGCCTTCCATAACAGGTTTGGAGGCCAATGGGCCGAGGTTACCCAGGCCCAGAATCGCGGTACCGTCAGAAATTACGGCTACCAGGTTGCCCTTGCCGGTGTACTTGTAGGCAAGTTCAGGGTCGCGGGCGATTTCGCGCACTGGTTCGGCTACACCCGGGCTGTAAGCCAGCGCTAGATCGCGGGCAGTAGCGGTAGGTTTGGTGAGCTCGACACTCAGTTTCCCTGGACGGGGCTGGGCATGGTATTCGAGAGCGGCGGTTTTCAAATCAGACATGTGGGCAATCCGCTTTTATGCTGTTGGACAGACGGATCGCCGAGCATACGCGTGTCGCAAAGTCCCGACAAGACTGACCAGTCAGCAGTGTCAAGGGCTTTACCTTAAGACTTTGGGCCAAGAGCCGCGCCCTGCAAGGGCTAGAGTGTTCACAATCACCATTAAAAATTGTCTACAACTTTTAATGCGCAATGACTTTAAACATCCCCGGATCAGTCAAAGGCAGCATCCAGCGCGCCTGCCCGCCTTGCAAACCGCCACGCCTGGCGCGGTCCAGAACCCAGCCACGGGCCTCAATCTGCGCGCCCTGCAGCCTGAGGAGGGCCTTGTGATCAAAGCCGCCCAGCTGATTGGGTGCAATATGCAATACCAGACCGCCCTGCAGATCGATCCAGAGTCCACCGCGATTGCGCTGCACCTTACTGACCGTTGCGCTGACCAGAACGAAACCCGAGCGGGTGATTTGCTGCGGCGTCAGCACCGGCGACTGCCGCCATAGCCCCAGCCCGGATGCCCGGGCGCTTTGCTCGGCCGCTTGCTGGCAATCGAGTAACCGGGTATTCGGGGCGATTGCCACCTGATAGGCCAGGCCATCGGCCAGCAACCGGGCTTCAAGATTACTGCCATCGGCGCCAAACACATGGGCAAGGGTGCGCCCGTAACGGTCCTGAGCCTGCTTGCCCGCGAGCAATCCGACCCGGCCATCGCTTTGCGCCACCAAGTCTTGCAGGCGCTTGCGCGCAGCGTCGGCAAAAGGCTCGGCGGACTGGCCTTGCTTCCCCGTCTCCGGGGCATTGAGGCCGATCATGCGCACGCTGCGGCCATCCTTGAGGCGCAGGGTGTCGCCATCGACCACCCGCTGCACCTGTACGTATGACAAGGCTGCCGGTGCAGGGCACAGAGGCGCAGCAGAAACGTCAGCCAGCCAAATCCCGGACACAAAAAAGGCGCCCGCAAGGGACGCCTTTTTCAATAACCCGGCCAGACCAGAAAGCCTGCCCAAGGTCATCAGCCTTACTCGGCTGCTTTGTCTGCTTCTGCTGCTGGAGCTGCTTTAGCGCCGAAAGCACCAAAACGAGTCTTGAAGCGATCAACACGACCGCCAATGTCCAGAGTTTTCTGCTTACCGGTGTAGAACGGGTGGCACTCGTTGCATACGTCAGTGCCCAGTGGCTTGCACAGGTTCGAACGGGTTTCGAACTTGTTGCCGCAGCTGCAAGTTACCAGGATTGTTTCGTACGCTGGATGGATATCGGCTTTCATGGGGTATTCCTCAGGCTAGCGTGCCGCCACTCAACACCATTGTTGAATACCGCACGTAAATTTAGGGCGCCGATAATACCAGACCTTTGCATTGACGCAAGTGACCAATCATGCTCTCCCCAAATTCTTTCACCATTCATTGACCTGCCTTTTAGTCCCGGACCGCGTTGTCTGCTAGGCTCCGGGCCATCTTTGCCGTTCATCACTTGAGAGCCCCGCGTGCCCGACGCCATTTTGCGCCTTGCCCTGCCTTCCCCCTTGCGCCGCCTGTTTGATTACCGGGCGCCTGCGGGCGTGCTGCGCAGTCAATTACAGCCCGGGATGCGCCTGCGGGTACCGTTCGGGCGGCGGGAAATGATCGGGATTCTGGTGGAAGTGGTCGACCACAGCGAAGTGCCGGCCGACAAGCTGAAACCGGCAATCGCACTGCTCGATGCCACACCGCCGCTGCCGGCCTCCCTGTTCAAGCTCTGTTTATGGACCTCGCAGTATTACCAGCACAGCCTGGGCGACACCCTGAGCTGGGCGCTGCCGGTGTTGTTGCGTCAGGGCGAGCTGGCCGAAACCCGCCAGGAGCGGTTCTGGCAGATCGCCCCCGGGGCCAGGCTTGACGACCCGCGTGTCGCCCGGGCCCCGCGCCAGCGCGAGGCGCTGGCCACCCTCGCCCAGCACCCCCACGGCGTGGCCCATCAACTGCTCAGTAAATTGATGTTGAGCAAAGACAGTCTCGACCTGCTGCTGGCCAAAGAACTGGTCACCGTGGAAATCCGCCGTCACGCGCCGAGTGAGCGCCACGAACACTGGCTGGCCCAGCCCGAACTGCCACTCAACAGCGAACAACGGGCCGCCTACGAGGCGATCCGGGCAGGATTCGACCACTTTCATGCCTTTTTGCTGGCTGGGGTGACGGGCAGCGGCAAGACCGAAGTGTATTTGCAACTGATCCGCGAGACGCTCCAGGCAGGTAAACAGGCGCTGGTGCTGATCCCCGAGATCAACCTGGGCCCGCAAACCCTGGCCCGTTTCGAGCAGCGCTTCAACGCGCGCATCGCTCTGGTGCACTCGGCGGTCAACGATCGGGAACGCCTCGAAAGCTGGCTGGCAGCCCGGGATGGCGAAGCCGACATTATTATTGGCACCCGCTCGGCATTGTTCACCCCGATGAAAAACCCCGGGCTGATCATCATCGACGAAGAGCACGACGGCTCTTATAAACAGCAGGAAGGTTTGCGCTATCACGCCCGGGATTTGGCACTGGTACGCGCCCGCCAGGAAAACATCCCGATTGTGCTGGGCTCTGCCACCCCGTCCCTCGAAAGCCTGCACAACGCCTATACCGGTCGCTACGGCCTGCTGCGCCTGAATGAACGCGCCGGCGGGGCCAAACAGCCACGCTTCCTGCGCCTGGATGTGAAAAGCCGTCCACTGGACAGCGGCATTTCCGGGCCGATGCAACAGGCCATCGGCCAGACCCTCGCCGCGGGCCAGCAAGTGCTGGTGTTTCTCAACCGCCGGGGCTTCGCGCCGACCCTGTTGTGCCATGACTGCGGCTGGATGTCGGAATGCCAGCGCTGTGATGCGCGCATGACCGTTCATCAGCGATCCGGCGAACTGCGCTGCCATCACTGCGGCTACGTCGAACCTGTACCGCGCAATTGCCCGCAATGCGGCAAAGTCGATTTACGGCCCGTGGGCGCCGGCACCGAGCGCGCCGAAGAGCGGCTGGGGATTCTGTTTCCGGACTACCCGGTGCTCAGGGTCGATCGCGACAGCACCTCGCGCAAAGACGCGATGAACCAGCTGTTTGCCACGATTCAAAAGGGCCAGCCGTGTATTTTGATCGGCACCCAGATGCTTGCCAAAGGCCATCACTTTCCCCGGGTGACGCTGGTCTCGATCCTCGACGCCGATGGCGGTTTGTTCTCCGGTGACTTCCGCGCCAGTGAGCGCATGGCCCAGCTTATCGTTCAGGTCGCGGGTCGGGCCGGGCGCGCCGAAGAGCCGGGCAAGGTGATCATCCAGACTCACCTGGCCGACCATCCGCTGCTGATCCAACTGACCGAGCAGGGTTACTTCGCCTTCGCCGAACAGGCCCTGAGCGAGCGCCGGGCCGCCGGGCTGCCGCCCTTCGCCCACCTGGCCCTGTTGCGTGCCGAGGCCCACAAGCCGGGACAGGCCGAAGGTTTCCTGGATGAGGCGTGCAGCGAGGCCGAACGTTTACTGGCCGAGCTGAACCTGGGCGGCATCGAACTGCTCGGCCCGGTGCCGGCACCCATGGAGCGCCGCGCCGGGCGCTATCGTGCTCAGCTATTATTGCAAGCCAATGCCCGCGGCCCCTTGCATCGACTGCTCAGCCAATGGCTGCTGGTGCTGGAGCAAATGCCCAGCGGCCGTCAGGTGCGCTGGTCGCTGGATGTAGACCCGGTGGATTTGTATTGAGCCACCGGCAATTTGCATAAACCCTGAACTACCCGGCCGCCAAGGTTGGCAAGGCTGCTTTCGCAACGGATAATACCCAGTTTTTCCACCTGCGCACTGAGGCGCTACCGCGCTTGCGGTCGACAGAGAAGACCATGAAAGACACCATTCGCCAGCTGATTCAAAAAGCCCTAGCTCAACTCGTCACAGAAGGTGTGTTGCCTGAAGGCCTGACGCCAGCGATTCAGGTGGAAAACGCCCGTGACAAGACCCACGGCGACTTCGCCAGCAACATCGCCATGATGCTGGCCAAACCTGCCGGCATGAAGCCCCGGGATCTGGCTGAAAAAATCATCGCGGCCCTGCCTGCCGATGAGCAAATCAGCAAGACCGAGATCGCCGGCCCCGGCTTCCTGAACTTCTTTCAGAACACCCAGGCCCTGGCTTCGCGCCTGGACGCAGCCCTGGCTGACCCAAAAATCGGCGTGCACAAGGCCACCAGGCCAATGCGCACCGTCGTGGACATGTCCGCCCCCAACCTGGCCAAAGAGATGCATGTGGGCCACTTGCGCTCAACCATCATCGGCGACGGCGTGGCACGGGTCCTGGAATTCCTCGGCGACGAGGTGATTCGCCAGAACCACGTGGGCGACTGGGGCACCCAGTTCGGCATGTTGATGGCGTACCTGGAAGAAAACCCGATCACCAGCGACGAGCTGTCCGATCTCGAGAACTTCTACCGCGCCGCTAAAAAACGCTTCGACGAGTCTCCTGAATTTGCCGACCGCGCCCGCGGCCTGGTGGTCAAGCTGCAAGCCGGCGACCCGGATTGCCTGGCGCTGTGGACCAAGTTCAAAGATATCTCGCTGTCCCACTGCCAGAAAATTTACGAGCAGTTGAACGTCAAACTGACCATGGCTGACGTTATGGGCGAAAGCGCCTACAACGACGACCTGATCAACGTGGTCAACGACCTCAAGGCCAAGGGCATGCTGGTGGAGAGCAACGGCGCCCAGTGCGTGTTCCTCGACGAGTTCAAGAACGCTGAAGGCGAACCGCTGCCGGTGATCATCGTCAAAGCCGATGGCGGCTATCTGTATGCCACCACTGACTTGGCAGCCATTCGCTATCGCAGCGGCGTGTTGAAAGCCGATCGGGCCTTGTACTTCGTCGATCAGCGCCAGGCATTGCACTTCCAGCAAGTGTTTGCAGTTGCCCGCAAGGCCGGCTTTGTGACCCATCCGATGGAAATGGAGCACATGGGCTTCGGCACCATGAACGGGGCCGACGGTCGTCCGTTCAAGACCCGCGATGGCGGTACGGTGAAGCTGGTCGACCTGCTGACCGAAGCCAAGGAACGCGCCTACACCCTGGTCAAAGAGAAAAACCCGGAACTGGCGGAAGACGAGCTGCGCGCAATCGCCAAGGTCGTCGGCATTGGCGCGGTGAAATACGCGGATCTGTCCAAACACCGCACCAGCGACTACAGCTTCAACTTCGACCTGATGCTGAACTTTGAAGGCAATACCGCACCTTATCTGCTGTATGCCTACACCCGGGTCGCGGGCGTGTTCCGCAAACTGGGCAAGAACTTCGACGAAGTTGAAGGTCAAATCGTCCTGGAGGCACCGCAAGAACAAGACCTGGCCGCCAAATTGGCGCAGTTCGGTGAAGTGCTGAACAACGTTGCCGAAAAAGGCACCCCGCACACCCTGTGTACCTATCTGTACGAAGTGGCCGGGTCGTTCTCCAGCTTCTACGAAAACTGCCCGATCCTGACGGCCGAAGACGAAGCGCAAAAACACAGCCGTCTGCGCCTGGCAGCTCTGGCGGGTCGTACCCTCAAGCAAGGCCTGGAACTGCTGGGCCTGGAAACTCTGGAGCGCATGTAAGTTGGCCGCCAAGAAAAAACCTGCACCCAAGCGAGGCGCCAGCCGCTATCAGGCGCCTGCAAAGAAGCCGATCCCGGGCTGGCTATGGATGGCCATCGGCCTCACCGTGGGTGCGTTTATCGTGTTTCTGATGAAACTCGAGCCCGGCAAGGGCGACGATGTAAAACGGGTCAAGCAGGAGCAGCAGAAAGCGGCGCAAGTCGCCGAGGCCAACAAAACTGCGCCTAGCCCGACCCAGCCGGTCAAGCCCAAGTACGACTTCTACACCTTGCTGCCGGGGTCGGAAGTGATAGTGCCGCCGGAGGCCGTACCGGAGAAAACTCCGCCTACGCCGCAAACGGCGCCACTGGCACCGGTGACGCCTGCCGAAGCTGCAAAAATCGATACTGCCCGCGCCCAGGCGGCCTTGAGCGGCATTACCCCGCCTCCTGCGCCACCCGTCGCCAAAGCTGCACCTGTTACCAGATTTTTCCTGCAAGCCGGTTCGTTCCGCAAACAGGCCGATGCTGAACGGGTGCGCGCGCAAATCATTTTGCTGGGCCAGACCGCCACGGTTGAAGCCGGCACGGTGAAAGATGAAACCTGGTATCGGGTACTGGTCGGCCCGTTCAGCAACCGCGAACAGCTGACCGTCGCCCAGAAACAACTGGCCGGTAGCGGCTTCAACAACCTGTTGTTGCAACAACGCCGCTGACCAAAGGCGGCTCCCACAGAAACTGCAAACAATCTGTGGGAGCCGGCTTGCCGGCGATGGCAGCACCCCATCATCCAATTCGCTGGCAAGCCGGCGCCCGCCCAATTCCCCCTCGTATCCGCGTTCCATTCATCTGCATTCCCTCTGCGCTGTTGAAAAACCGTCTACAACCCCCATATGTATTTCCATCAGGCATTTTCGCCCCGCTGCGTGGAGACTCTCCCTTGACCACCATCGTTTCAGTACGCCGTCACGGCAAAGTCGTTATGGCTGGCGACGGCCAGGTTTCTCTTGGCAATACCGTGATGAAAGGCAACGCGAAAAAAGTCCGCCGTCTCTATCACGGCCAGGTCATTGCCGGTTTTGCCGGTGCTACCGCTGATGCATTTACCCTGTTTGAACGCTTCGAAGGCCAGCTGGAAAAACACCAGGGCCATCTGGTTCGTGCAGCTGTCGAGTTGGCCAAAGAATGGCGTACCGACCGCTCGCTGAGCCGCCTTGAGGCAATGCTGGCTGTCGCCAACAAAGACGCGTCCCTGATCATCACCGGTAACGGTGACGTGGTTGAGCCGGAAGACGGCTTGATCGCCATGGGCTCCGGTGGTGCATTCGCCCAGGCTGCAGCCCGCGCCTTGCTGATGAAAACCGATCTGTCGGCCCGCGAAATCGCCGAAACCGCCCTCGGTATCGCCGGCGACATCTGCGTATTCACCAACCACAACATCACTATTGAGGAGCAGGACCTCGCTGAATAAGCCAACTGCCGGGCCGGCTCACCGGCCCGTTTGCTTGATTCTGCTAGAGGAACGCCAATTACTATGTCCATGACTCCCCGCGAAATTGTCCACGAACTCAATCGCCACATCATCGGCCAGGACGACGCCAAGCGCGCCGTTGCCATCGCCCTGCGTAACCGCTGGCGCCGGATGCAACTGCCTGAAGAACTGCGAGTTGAAGTCACCCCGAAAAACATTCTGATGATCGGTCCGACCGGCGTCGGTAAAACCGAAATCGCCCGCCGCCTGGCCAAACTGGCCAACGCGCCGTTCATCAAGGTTGAAGCAACCAAGTTCACCGAAGTGGGCTATGTCGGCCGCGACGTTGAATCGATCATTCGTGATCTGGCTGATGCAGCGATCAAGCTGCTGCGCGAGCAGGAAATCGTCAAGGTTCGCCATCGCGCCGAAGATGCAGCCGAAGAGCGCATCCTCGACGCCCTGTTGCCGCCTGCCCGTACGTTTGGCGAAGAAGCCGCCACACCGCAGGACTCCAACACCCGTCAGCTGTTCCGCAAGCGCCTGCGTGAAGGCCAGCTGGACGACAAGGAAATCGAAATCGAAGTCGCAGACATTGCCGGCGTCGATATTTCCGCGCCGCCAGGCATGGAAGAAATGACCAACCAGCTGCAAAGCCTGTTTGCCAACATGGGCAAAGGCAAGCGCAAGAACCGCAAGCTGAAAGTCAAAGAAGCACTGAAAATGGTGCGTGACGAAGAAGCCGGTCGCCTGGTCAATGACGAAGAACTCAAGGCCAAAGCCCTTGAAGCCGTTGAGCAACACGGCATCGTGTTCATCGACGAAATCGACAAGGTTGCCAAGCGCGGCAATGTCGGCGGCGCCGATGTGTCCCGTGAAGGTGTACAGCGTGACCTGCTGCCGCTGATCGAAGGCTGCACCGTGAACACCAAGCTGGGCATGGTCAAAACAGACCACATCCTGTTTATCGCTTCGGGGGCATTCCACCTGAGCAAGCCAAGCGATCTGGTGCCGGAGCTACAAGGCCGCCTGCCAATCCGGGTCGAGCTCAAGGCACTGACGCCGCAAGACTTCGAGCGCATCCTCAGCGAGCCGCATGCGTCCCTGACCGAGCAATATCGCGAGTTGCTGAAAACCGAAGGCCTGAACATCGAGTTCATGCCCGAAGGCATCAAACGCCTGGCCGAAATTGCCTGGCAGGTGAACGAAAAAACCGAGAACATCGGTGCTCGCCGCCTGCACACACTGCTTGAGCGCTTGCTGGAAGAGGTGTCTTTCAGCGCCGGCGATATCGCCAGCGCACAAAAAGACGAGCCTATCCGGATTGATGCTGAATACGTGAACAGCCACCTGGGCGAACTGGCCGAGAACGAAGACCTCTCGCGCTATATCTTGTAAACCCTCACACAACCTGTAGCCGCTGGCGCAGGCAGCGATCGCCGACTCCGTTGCCGATCGCTGCCCGTGGCAGCGGCTACGGTGTGTGTGATGAGAAAAAGGTTTTGTCCCATGAGCTCTACTCCAGCGCCAATCCCCAGCGCCATCAACCTGCACAAAGCCTCAAAAACCCTCACCCTCAAATATCCCTCTGGCGAGCAATACCACCTGCCTGCGGAATTTCTGCGCGTGCACTCCCCGTCCGCCGAAGTTCAGGGCCATGGCAACCCCATTCTGCAATTCGGGAAAATCAACGTAGGTCTGAGCAAGATAGAACCGGCGGGGCAATATGCGCTGAAAATAACCTTTGATGATGGCCACGACAGCGGCCTGTTCACCTGGGAATACCTCTATCAGCTCGGGGTTCGCCAGGAAGAGCTGTGGGCTGATTATCTGCAGCAACTGAAGGAAGCCGGCAAGTCCCGCGACCCGTCAGAATCCATCGTCAAGTTGATGCTGTAACGCCAGCCCCGGTGGGAGCCGGCTTGCCAGCGATGGCATTGGCATCGCTGGCAAGCAAGCCCAGAGTTGCTATGGACTAAAGCGCTGCGTCAGATTTTGGCTCTGGAGTAACCACAGAAGACTTGGCGGCGGCCGGCTTTTTGGCTGCGGCCGGTTTTTTAACCGCCGGTTTGGCTGCTGCAGGTTTAGCTGCGGGCTTGCTCGCAGCAGTTGCTGGCTTGGTTGCCGGCTTGGCCGCTGGTTTTGCCTTTGGCTTGGCGGCTGACTTGGCGACTGTTTTAACAGCCGGTTTTGCCACTGGCTTGGCCGCTGCGGGTTTCGCAGCGGGTTTCGCAGCGGGTTTGGCTGCAGCTTTGGCAGCTGCCGGCTTGCTGGCAGACGAAGCCTTGGTGGCAGCAACTTTGGCTGCCGCCGCGGTGAGCTTCTCGATATGTTTGGTCAGGGTCTCGACCTTGGTGTGTAAGGTTTTGACCTCTTCACGGCTCGGAACACCCAAACGTGAAATCGCGCTGTTAAGGCGTTTATCAAACGCCTCTTCGAACTCGCTCCACTTGCCCAGGGCCAGGTCTTTAACATCCTCGACCCGGGTACGGGCAGAAGAGGTGGTCGATTTGGCGCTGTCAGCCAGTTTACCGACTGCAGCCTTGGACAGTTTTTCGGCCTTCTCCCCATCTTTGACTAACGAATCAAATAGCTTGCTGCCGTCTGTATCGATCTTCGAGTACACACCCAAACCTGCCAGCCAGATTTTGCGCGAGTACTCTTCGACCTTGCCTACCCATGAATTGCTGTCTTTGGCAGTCGGTTTTTTAGCAGCCATCGTGTTCCCCTCAATGTTAAGTCGCGACGTCAGTGAGCAAGATCGTCGAATCATCAAGATGAACAGAGTGCTCACCTGCATCAGGTTTAGACGCTAAGTGGCCTTGCTGCCAGTCAGAAGCCCATCGGGGCAGGCACAACAGTGCTACTTCACGACAACGCCTTGTCCAGCGAGCGCTCGATTTCCGATTGAATCATGCCGCTCATCGCAGACATCAGCATGCCCAGCTCAACGTCGACCCGAATGGTTTTCTCGCCGATTGCCAGGGTGCCGTTAACCCCCGAACGCTTGAGCTTTACTGTATCTCCGGACCAGTCAGGGGTCAGCCCATACTGCCCCGCCAGCTTCTCAACCAGGGGTAGAGCTTTTTCACGTGCTGCCTCAAGGCCCAGGGTATGGGTCCGTTCAACGCTGATACGAGCCATTGGTTCACTCCGAGTAAATAAGGCCGACACTATACTTACCTTCAGCCTCGCCAAGACAAAGCCGGCCACCGGGATTAGAATGGCCAGCATTCTCTTTTGGTGACAGCGATATGACTGATCAGCGCAAAGGCAGCGATGCCGAACCCACCACCCACTTCGGCTTCAAAAATGTGCCGGAAAGCCAAAAGGCGGAAAAAGTCGCCGAGGTTTTTCACTCTGTAGCCGCTAAATACGACCTGATGAACGACGTACTGTCGGGCGGCATGCACCGCCTGTGGAAGCGTTTCACCATCGAACTGTCCGGCGTTCGCCCTGGCAACAAGGTGCTGGACATCGCAGGCGGCACCGGTGACCTGGCCCGCAAGTTTTCCCATCTGGTTGGCCCGACCGGCCAGGTAGTGCTGGCAGATATCAACGCCTCCATGCTCAAGGTTGGCCGTGACCGCCTGCTGGACAAAGGTGTGGCCGGCAATATCGAGTTCGTTCAGGCCGACGCTGAAAAGCTGCCGTTCCCGGACAACCACTTCGATTGCGTGACCATCGCCTTCGGCCTGCGCAACGTGACCCACAAGGAAGACGCATTGCGCTCCATGCTGCGGGTACTCAAGCCGGGCGGGCGCTTGCTGGTGCTGGAGTTCTCCAAACCGACCAACCCATTGATGTCCAAGGTTTACGATGCTTATTCGTTCGCCTTCATGCCGATGGTGGGCAAGCTGATCCTCAATGACCCGGAGAGCTATCGCTACCTGGCCGAGTCGATCCGCATGCACCCGAACCAGGAAACACTGAAGTCGATGATGGTCGAGGCCGGGTTTGACCGGGTGACCTATCACAACATGACTTCAGGCATCGTTGCGCTGCACCGCGGCATCAAGCCCTGATGTTGCTCCGCGGCCTTCTCGCCAGCGTCGAAAACGGCGTCAATCGCATTTTGCGGCTGGACAGCACGGCCATGGCGCGCTTGCAGCCTTTGACCGGCAAAGTGATTGCTGTCGAATGCGCGGCTCCGGCATTGCAGCTGTTTATCCTGCCCAGCGATGAAGGCCTGCTGCTGGCCACCCAATGGGCTGCCGATGCCGATTGCACCCTGCGTGCACCTGCTGCCAGCTTGATGCGTCTGGTCCTGAGCAAAGACAAGACCGCCGTGTTGCACAGCCCTGAAGTAGACCTTGAGGGCGACAGCCACGTGTTGATGGCGCTTGCCCAGGTGCTGCAAGACCTGGAGCTGGACTGGGAGTATGAACTCTCGCGCTGGCTCGGACCGGTTGCCACGGCACTGATCGGCGGTCATTTGCGCAGCCGCGCCAACTGGTATCAGCAAGGGTTCGCCAGCCTTAATCAGAATCTGGCCGAATACCTCAGCGAAGAAGCCCGCACCTTGGTCGGAGAACGTGAAGCGCAAGCGCGTTTTGACGAACTCGACCAACTCAAACTCGACCTGGACCGCCTTGAGGCGCGCTTTGAGCGCCTTGGCCGATCCCTCAATTCCAGCGATAACGCATGAAGCTGCTTGCCATACGCCGTTTGTTCCGCATCCAGCGCGTCGTCATTCGCTACCGCCTTGATGACTTGCTGTTCGCCCTGCCCTTGCCATGGTGGATGCTCTCGCTGCGCTACGCGCTGCCGTGGCGCTGGTTCCCGCGCAAGAAGCTGGAGCTGAGCCGGGGCGCTGCGCTGCGCCTGGCGCTGCAGGATCTGGGACCGATCTTTATCAAGTTCGGGCAAATTCTCTCGACCCGTCGCGACTTGCTGCCCGAAGACATCGCCGACGAACTGATGCTGTTGCAGGATCGCGTACCGCCGTTCGACCCGCAGGTAGCGGTCAAGCTGATCGAAGAGCAACTTGGCGCCACCATCGGCGAAGTGTTCAGCCGTTTCGACATCGAACCCCTGGCCTCGGCCTCGGTGGCCCAGGTGCACTCGGCCAAGCTCAAGACCGGCGAAGAAGTTGTGGTCAAGGTCGTACGCCCGGGCCTCAAGCCAATCATCGGTTCAGACCTGGCCTGGCTGTTCATTCTGGCCAGGGTTGCCGAACGCCTGAGCGCTGACGCCCGCCTGCTGCACCCGGTGGATGTAGTCAGCGATTACGAAAAAACCATTTACGACGAGCTCGACCTGTTACGTGAAGCGGCCAACGCCAGCCAGCTCAAGCGCAACTTCGAAGGCTCGCCGATGCTTTACGTGCCGCAGATCTACTGGGACTGGTGCCGGCCAAAGGTTCTGGTCATGGAGCGCATCTACGGGGTTCAGGTCACTGACCTGAAAACCCTCGCCGATCAGCGCACCGACATGAAGATGCTGGCCGAACGCGGGGTCGAGATTTTCTTCACCCAGGTTTTTCGTGACAGTTTCTTTCACGCCGACATGCACCCCGGCAACATTTTTGTCAGCACAGTCAGCCCGTGGAGCCCGCAATACATCGCCATCGACTGCGGCATTGTCGGCAGCCTGACCCCCGAGGACCAGGACTACCTGGCGCGCAACCTGTTTGCCTTCTTCAAGCGTGATTACCGGCGGGTGGCGCAGTTGCACATTGATTCGGGCTGGGTACCGGCGCACACCAAGCTCAACGAGTTTGAAGCGGCGATCCGTACCGTATGCGAGCCGATTTTTGAAAAACCGCTGAAAGAAATTTCCTTTGGCCAGGTGCTGATGCGCCTGTTCCAGACCGCGCGGCGCTTCAACATGGAAGTCCAGCCACAGCTGGTGCTGCTGCAAAAAACCCTGCTCAACATTGAAGGGCTGGGGCGTCAGCTGTACCCCGACCTCGACCTGTGGAGCACCGCGCAGCCGTTCCTTGAACGCTGGATGCGTGAACGGGTGAGCCCGAAAACCCTGTTGCGCAACCTGCACAGCCAGGTCGAGCAGATCCCGCATCTGGCGGGCATGACCCGCGACCTGCTGGAACGCATGTCGCAGCCCCATAGCAAAAATCAGCGGCTGGTGGTCAGCGAACCCCGGGACAGCTGGTTCCTGCGTCTGCTGGGTGCCGGGCATCTGGCCGCCGGGGCCCTGCTGGCCAGTGTCGGGCCGCTGCACACCCTCAGCTACTGGCCGGCCGGTATCTTGCTGGCAGTGGGCCTGTATCTGATCGTACGCAGATAACCTGCAGGAGCTAGCTCTGTCCTGCAGGAGTTCTAGCCACTCTCTGGCGAGGCTGGCAAACTGTTAAATCGCTACGCGCGGAGTCGAACATGAACAACTGGCTGGACGAGATCAAATGGGACAGCGACGGCCTGGTGCCGGCGATTGCCCAGGACCATAAAACCGGGCGCGTTTTGATGATGGCCTGGATGAACCGCGAAGCCCTGAGCCTGACCGCCACCGAGAACCGTGCCATTTACTGGTCACGTTCCCGTGGCAAGCTGTGGCGCAAGGGTGAAGAGTCGGGCCACGTACAAAAGCTGCATGAAATGCGCCTGGACTGCGACGCTGACGTCATTATCCTGATGGTCGAACAAATCGGTGACATCGCCTGCCATACAGGTCGTCAGAGCTGCTTCTACCGCGTGTACGAAAACTCCGGATGGAAGACCGTCGATCCGGTGCTTAAAGACCCGCACGCCATTTATCACGCAGGACACTCCAATGACTGACACCTTGAGCCGCGTAGCCCGGGTACTCGAAGAGCGCAAAGGCGCCTCGCCGGACAGTTCGTATGTCGCCAGCCTGTACCACAAGGGTCTGAACAAGATTCTGGAGAAGGTCGGCGAAGAGTCGGTCGAAACCATCATCGCAGCCAAAGATGCGGCCATCAGCGGAGATTGCAGCGATGTCATCTACGAAACCGCCGATCTATGGTTCCACAGCATGATCATGCTCGCCCAGCTGGGTCAGCATCCTCAGGCCGTACTGGATGAACTGGAGCGTCGCATCGGTACCTCCGGCCACGTGGAAAAAGCCTCACGGCCATCCGCTTAAACTTTTTTGCAAGGAACTCATCATGGGCATTTTTGACTGGAAACACTGGGTCGTCATTCTGGTAGTTGTGGTCCTGGTCTTCGGCACCAAAAAACTGAAAAACCTGGGCACTGACGTGGGCGAATCGATCAAGGGCTTTCGCAAAGCCATGAACGACGACGAGAAGCCTGCCGAACCGGTAGTGCCGCCTGCACAGCCAACGGCCGCACCGCAGCCACACACCACTTCGACCCTCAACGAGCCGCACACCATTGACGTGCAGGCCCAGAAAGTCGAAGAGCCGACCCGCAAAGACGTGTGAGCCAAAAATAATGTTCGGTATCAGCTTCAGTGAACTGCTGCTCGTCGGCCTGGTGGCCCTGTTGGTGCTCGGCCCCGAGCGCCTGCCGGGAGCAGCACGCACGGCGGGGCTGTGGATCGGCCGCTTGAAACGCAGCTTCAATGCGATCAAACAGGAAGTTGAGCGTGAAATCGGCGCCGACGAAATTCGTCGGCAACTGCACAACGAGCACATCCTGTCGATGGAAGAAGAAGCCAAGAAGATTCTGGCCCCGCTCCAGCCGCCTGTGCCGCCTGTGATGCCGACCGAGCCTTTGGCCGCACCTGCGCAGCCCGAGCCCGCAGAGCCGCCGGCCCCTGCTCCGGTCAGCCTGAGCAAGACCGAGTCCGGGCCTGCACTTCAACCGGCAGTGCCACACGACCCTACCCTGCCACCGCGAGCCCCCTAAGCGCATGAGCGATAAGCCTGAACACGACCAGCCAATGCCGCTGGTTTCGCATCTGACCGAGCTGCGCACCCGCCTGCTGCGCTGCATCGCCGCGATTTTTCTGATCTTCATCGGGTTGTTCGCCTTCACCCAGCAGATCTACACCCTGGTTTCCACGCCATTGCGTGAATACCTGCCGGTGGGCGCCACGATGATCGCCACCGACGTGGCATCGCCGTTCCTCACACCGCTCAAGCTGACCATGATGGTGTCGCTGTTTATAGCGATCCCGGTGATCCTGCATCAGATCTGGGGCTTTATCGCCCCCGGCCTGTACAAGCACGAAAAGCGCATTGCCGTGCCGCTGCTGATCTCCAGCATCTTCCTGTTCTACGCCGGCATGGCGTTCGCCTATTTCCTGGTGTTCCCGCTGGTGTTCAAGTTCTTCGCCTCCGCGACACCGGAAGGCGTGGCCATGATGACCGACATCAGTAGCTACCTTGATTTCGTCATGACCCTGTTTTTTGCCTTTGGCGTAGCCTTTGAAATCCCGGTGGCAGTGGTGCTGCTGGTATGGATCGGAATTGTCGACGTCAAATACCTGCGCAAAATCCGGCCGTACGTGATTATCGGCTGCTTTGTAGTCGGCATGATCCTGACCCCGCCGGACATCTTCTCCCAGACCCTGCTGGCGATTCCGATGTGGATGCTGTTTGAAATCGGCATTCTGTTCGGCAGCCTGATCAGCAAAAACAAGCGTGGCGATCACCCGGACGAACAGCCCGAGAACGACAGCAACGCCCAGCCGCCAGCACCGCAAGCGTGAACCTGCTGCTCCTCGAAGAGGCTGATTTCATTGCCGCCGATCGCGTGATCCTGCGCGATCGGCGCCTGACTCACATGCAGGAAGTGCACCGTGCGGCAGTGGGCGACAACCTGCGGGTCGGACGCATCGGCGGTTTAATGGGCAGCGCCGAACTGGTGCGCCTGGAGGCCAAAGAAGCCGAACTGGTTATCCACAACCTCGACCAGCCGCCGCCCGACAAACTGCCCCTGACCCTGTTACTGGCCCTGCCGCGCCCGAAGATGTTGCGCCGGGTCCTGCAGACAGTTGCCTCGATGGGCGTGCCCAGGGTGGTTCTGATGAACAGTTACCGGGTCGAAAAAAGCTTTTGGCAGACCCCGTTTCTGGAGCCCGAAGCAATTCGCGAACAGCTGATTCTGGGGCTGGAGCAGTCCCGCGACAGCGTGCTGCCTGAAATCATCATCGAAAAACGTTTCAAGCCGTTCGTCGAAGACCGCCTGCCACAACTGGTCGAAGGCACACTGGGCCTGGTTGGCCACCCCGGTGATTACCCCGCGTGCCCACGCGGCCTGGATCAAGCCGTGACCCTGGCTATCGGCCCGGAAGGCGGCTGGATTCCGTACGAAATCGACCTGCTGGCCAAAGCCGGCCTGCAACCGGTGCAACTCGGCGCGCGCATCCTGCGGGTCGAAACCGCCGTCACCGCCCTTCTCGCCCGGCTGTTCTGAGCCCTGCCACCTAGTCGCTGACTATGAGCGAGGCTGCGCCCCCCCGGGGCCAGCTTCGCAGCCATCGCAGCCTCGTTCCTCGGCGACTACGAAGTTGCGCTGCGGGTTTGAGGCCTCGGTCACACATTCAACACCCCCCGCTTCAGTTCCCCTGCGCCACGCCGATGCCCTGATACCCGTGAAGAACGCAAAGCAATGGACGGCTTCCCGTCAGGCTGCTCGCGTCATAAAAGGAGTTTCATCATGTACCGTCAACTGGCCAGACTACTGGGCAATATCGGTGTTAATCGCAAGCTGGGCCTGGGATTTGGTCTGGTGCTGGTTTTAACAGTGCTGATAAGCGCAATCGGTTGGAAGGGTCTGGTTTCAGTGATCGACCGCGGTGACAAGCTGGCCAACATATCAAAGACCATCGAGCTGACCAAAGACTTGCGCATTGCACGTCTGGACTACGAGCGGGACAAGGGTGAAAAAGGCAACGCCGAGGTAAATGGCCAGTTGACCGCCCTGGACCAGACGCTGGACCTGTCGCGCCGCCAGCTCACCGATCCTGCGGAGCTGGCCCTGGTCGAGCAACAGCTCGCCGCGGTGGCCGAATACAAAAGCGCATTCGCCGACTCCGGGCTGGCCACTCAAGCACGTGAAGCCAACCGCGTACTGCTCGGCAGTACCGCCGACAGCGCCGTCGCCAGCGTTGCAGACATTGAGCAGACCTTGCTGCAAAGCGACAGCCTGGCGCAGTACAAGAGCGTCATCGAACTGCAAAAACTGCTTCAGCAAGCCAGGTTCCAGGTGCGTGGCTACACCTATAGCGCCAGCCCCGAGGCCGAGCAGCCCGCCCTGGATGCCATCGACCATGCGCTCAAAGAACTCGACAGCCTGCCCGCCAGGCTCCCCGACGAACATCTGAGCCACTTGCAGCAAGCCACGCTGGCCATGCAAAACTATCGGGCCGCCGTGACCGGCTTTCGCGATGCTCAAGTCGCCAGTGCCCGGGCGCTGACGCGCATGCAGCAGCAAGGCAGCACCCTGATCGATCTGAGCCAGAAGCTTTCGACCCTGCAAACCGAAAAACGCGACCAGGACAGCCAGCAGGCCGAGAACCTGCTCATAGGTTGTACATTACTGGCGCTGGTACTGGGCATCATTGCTGCCTGGGTTATTACCCGGCAGATCGTCATCCCGCTGCAGCGCACGCTCAAGACCGTTGAGTGGATCGCCGCAGGCGACCTGAGCCATGACAACCCCACCGCTCGCCGCGACGAGCTGGGGCAATTGCAGCACGCCGTGCAAAGGATGACCGAAGGTCTGCGCGAACTGATCGGGGGCATCAGCGATGGCGTGACCCAGATTGCCAGCGCGGCCGAAGAACTCTCAGCCGTGACCGAACAGACCAGTGCCGGGGTCAACAGCCAGAAAGTCGAAACCGATCAAGTCGCTACCGCCATGCACGAAATGGCGGCAACGGTGCAGGAAGTGGCGCGCAATGCCGAAGAGGCCTCAGAAGCCGCTGTTGTTGCCGACCAGCAGTCCCGTGAAGGCGACAAAGTGGTCGGTGAAGCCATTGCCCAGATCGAGAAACTGGCGATTGAAGTGGGCCACTCCACCGAAGCCATGGACCATCTCAAGCGCGAAAGTGACAAGATCGGCAGCGTGCTCGATGTGATCAAGTCGGTGGCCCAGCAAACCAACCTGCTGGCGCTCAATGCCGCCATCGAGGCCGCCCGCGCCGGTGAGGCAGGCCGTGGCTTTGCGGTGGTAGCCGACGAGGTACGCAGCCTGGCGCAGCGCACGCAAAAATCCACCGAAGAGATCGAAGAGCTCATTGAAGGCCTGCAAAGCGGTACCCGGCAGGCCTCCAGCAGCATGGACAGCAGCCGTATCCTGACCGACAGCAGCGTTGAACTCACCCGTCGTGCAGGCGAAGCGCTGGGCAGCATCACCCGCACGGTGTCGACCATTCAGGGCATGAACCAACAGATTGCGGCGGCCGCCGAACAACAAAGCGCCGTCGCTGAAGAGATCAACCGCAGCGTGCTGAATGTGCGTGACGTGTCAGAGCAGACGGCAGCGGCAAGCGAAGAGACCGCGGCGTCCAGCGTTGAGCTGGCGCGCCTGGGTGCGCACCTGCAGGCGCTGGTGGCACGCTTCAAGGTCTGAAGTCTGATAACCCTGCAGGAGCGAGCCCCTGCAGGGTTGGGGTTTTACAGCACCTGACGCAGGAACGCCTGGGCCCGCAGGTCTTTGGGCGAGTTGAAGAAGTCTTCCGGGGCGGAATCCTCCAGCAGCTTGCCGTGATCAAAGAACAGCACGCGATTGGCCACTTCACGGGCAAAGCCCATCTCGTGGGTCACACAGACCATGGTCATGCCTTCACGGGCCAGGGTCTTCATCACGTCCAGCACTTCGCCGACCATTTCCGGGTCAAGCGCCGAAGTCGGCTCGTCGAACAGCATCACCTTGGGTTCCATCGCCAGGGCGCGGGCAATTGCCACCCGTTGCTGCTGGCCGCCCGATAGCCGCGACGGATACTCGTCAGCCTTCTGCCCGATCCCGACCTTCTCCAGCAGAGCCCGGGCCTTGGCCTCGCGCTCGGCCTTGCCGCGCTTGCGCACGACCTTCTGCGCCAGACACAGGTTTTCGAGCACGGTCATGTGCGGGAACAGGTTGAAATGCTGGAACACCATGCCGACTTCACGGCGATAGGCGTTGACGTCAGTTTTCGGGTCGGCCAGGTCCAGGCCGTCGATGCTGACCGAACCGGAATCGAACTCTTCCAGGCCGTTGAGGCAGCGTAGAAAGGTCGATTTACCTGAGCCCGAAGGCCCAATCACCACCAGCACTTCGCCTTTGGCCACTGTGGTGCTGACATTGTCTACCGCACGGACGACTTGCCCGCGGGTATCGAAGACTTTTACCAGTTCGCGAACTTCAATCACTTTGCGCAAGCCTCCGCTCAAGCCGGCTGGCCAAATGCGACAGCGGCAGGTTGATCAACAGGTACAGGCCCGCCACGCAGAACAGAATCTCGAACGGCGAAAACGAAGTGGTGATGACTTCACGGCCACTTTTAAGCAACTCGGTAATCGCAATCACCGACACCAGAGAGGTGTCTTTTACCAGACTGATAAATTGCCCGGCCAAGGGTGGCAGCACGCGCTTGAAGGCTTGTGGCAGAACCACGTGACGCATCGACTGGCTGGCATTGAGACCCAGCGAGCGCGCCGCTTCGTCTTGCCCGCGGGCTATGGATTGCACGCCCGAGCGGATGATTTCGGCCACATAGGCACCGGTAAACAGCGACAACGCGGCAATACCGGCAAACTCGCGGGACAGGTTGAGCACGGTGCCGATAAAGAAGTAAAAGATAAAAATCTGTACCAGCAGCGGCGTGCCACGAACCAGTTCCACATACAGGGTCGACAGATCGCGCAGGGTCGGGTTTTTCGACAACCGGCAGAGCCCGGTGGCCAGGCCGATCAGCAACCCCAGCACACCGGATACCAGTGACAGCCAGACGGTGGTCCACAAGCCCCAGAGCAGCGGGCCTGCCGCCCAATGACGATTGACCCCCACCACATCGCCTTCGGCAACATCGTCACCTTCGGCCAGTTGCAGGCTGTTGTCGGCCACGGTCAGACGCTGTTCGGCGCCATCGTCACCTTTCAGCACCACTTCGGTATTGTCGCCCTTGCGCACCAGCTCAATCACGGTGGAGGTTTCGGCTGCCCGCTGGGCTTCTTCAGCCTGGTAGGCGAAGTACTGCGGGACTCGATTCCAGCGCCATTCGTAGGACATCAGCGAGGTGGCGTAGTACAGACCGCCCGCCAGACCGATGAGCACCAGCACGGTCAATACGTGCCAGGGCCACTGGGGTTTTTTTTGTTTGATCACTTTCAGGTTCCACGTTTTGTGTCGCTAGGGAGGCCGTCAATCGCGGGCAGGCTCGCTCCTGCAGGAGTTAACGCAAATGCTCGCGATTGAAGAGTCGGCCTTATTCCATGTCTTTGAGCCAGGCAGTGTCTTTGAACCACTTGTCATGGATGCGATCGTAGGTGCCGTCTTCGTGGATCTGGTGCAGGAAGTTGTTGATGTAGTTGATGCTGTCGTAGTCGCCTTTCTTCAGACCAAAGGCCAGCGGCTCGTAGGTGAATGGCTTGTCGAGGAACACCAGCTTGCCGTTACCGAACTTGTTGACGGCCACAACGTTGTACGGGGCGTCATAGATAAACGCATCGGCCTTGCCGTTTACCACGTCCAGTACCGCTTCCGGTTCGTTGTCATAGCCGTGGTACTGGGCTTTTGACATCAGTTTGCGGGCGACGATTTCACCCGTGGTGCCGATCTTCGAAGTCAGGCGGTATTGCGGGTCGTTGAGGTCTTTGTAGGACTTGACCTTGTCTTCCAGTTCTTTGCGAATCAGCAGGGTCTGGCCCACAACAATGAAGGGTTCGCTGAAATTGAGGCGCAGGTTGCGCTCCTGGGTCAGGGTCATGCCGCTGCCGATCATGTCGAACTTGTTGGTCATCAGGGCCGGGATGATGCCGTCATAGCCGGTGGACACCAGTTCCAGTTTGACGCCCATGGACTTGGCCATGGCTTTGAGCAGATCGACTTCGAAGCCAATGATCTGACCGCGTTTGTTAGTCATTTCGAACGGCATGTAGGTCGGGTCCATGCCCACTTTCAACGTACCGCGCTTGACCGCGTCCTCGATTGCGCCTGCATGAGCGGCGCTCACCGCCAGCAGTGCAGTGACACCGCACAGCAGTTTTGACAGAAACTTCTTCATCATCAACTCCCCTCGACCTGCTTATAAAGGTGTTGGCCAGCGGCGGGCTCGATTCAAAAAGCCAATAAAGCCGGGCACTCACCCATTCGGAGACGGATGCTAACTCACAGAAGGGTTATGAGACGAGTTTTGCGATAGAAAAGCGCGACAGGCGGGGGGGGGGTGCAGGCAGGTGTGATTTATAGCGGGTGATCTGTGTGGCAGCCGGCTTGCTGGCGATGCTATCGCGGACAAGCCTGCTCCCACAAAAGCAGGAGCAGGTTGCTCGCGTTAGATCATGCTGCCGGTTGCAGGGGCAGCAACGGCGCGTGAGGATCGGCCGCAACCGATTCACGCCAGGCGTTCAGCCAGTCTTCGTGGCCTTCGCTCCATACCAGCGCATGCAGGCGGCCCAGTGCAACCGGGTCGCTCAACAACGCCATGCGCTCGTTATTGTTCAGACCCTGAGGCCCGACCTTGAGAGCATGACGCACGCGCTCGGCCCGCAGCCATTCAATCGGCTCGGCGGCACGGTGACGCGAGGTCGCCAGGCCACAGGCCAGGGCGTTCTGCTGCGGATCAACCACGGCCCGGACAAAGCCGTCATGCAGCGCGCGGTAGCGGTTCTCGTGGGTGTACTCGGCGGTAGCCGACAACTCACGGGGCGGCGCGTATTCCTCAGGAATCAGGAACAGGCTTTCGTCACGGGACTTGAGGCCCAGCTTGACCCGGCTGGAAATCACCGACACCGGAATCGACAGCATCAGCGAACCGACAATCGGCACCAGCCACCACAGAAAGCTCGGATTCAACCACAGTACCAACCCGGCCCAGGCCGCACCCAGCAGAGTTTGCGGGCCATGCCGGCGAACGGCTTCGCTCCATGGGGTGGAGTCGTCGTCGCGTTGTGGCGAGTTCCAGGTCGCAGCCCAGCCAAGGAACGCAGCCAGTACAAAGCGGGTGTGGAAGATCATGCGCACCGGTGCCAGCAGCATCGAGAACAGCATTTCCAGCAACATCGACAACGTGACCTTGAACTTGCCACCGAACTCTTTGGCGCCCTTGGCCCAGATCAGAATGATGCTGAGCAATTTAGGCAGGAACAAAAGCACGATGGTGGTCGAAAACAGCGCCACGGCCTTGTCCGGGTGCCATTGTGGCCACAGCGGATACAACTGGCGCGGTTCCATGAAGTACTGCGGTTCCATCAACGTGTTGACCGCCAGCAAGGCCGTCGACAGCAACAGGAAGAAGAACCACAACGGTGCTGACAGATACGACATCACACCCGTCAGGAACACCGCGCGATGCACCGGGTGCATACCCTTGACCAGGAACAGGCGGAAGTTCATCAGGTTACCGTGACACCAGCGACGGTCACGCTTGAGTTCGTCCAGCAGGTTTGGCGGCAGTTCTTCATAGCTGCCCGGCAAGTCGTAGGCAATCCATACGCCCCAACCGGCACGACGCATCAACGCGGCTTCAACGAAGTCGTGGGACAGGATCGCTCCCGCAAAAGCCCCTTTACCCGGCAGCGGCGCCAGGGCGCAGTGCTCGATAAAAGGTTTCATGCGGATGATTGCGTTGTGGCCCCAGTAGTGGGATTCACCCAGCTGCCAGAAGTGCAAACCGGCGGTAAACAGCGGCCCGTATACCCGCGTCGCAAATTGCTGCATGCGTGCATACAGGGTATCCATACCCGACGCCCGTGGCGCGGTCTGGATGATGCCGGCGTCTGGCGTGGCTTCCATCAAGCGCACCAGGCTGGTCAGGCATTCGCCGCTCATGACGCTGTCGGCGTCGAGCACCACCATGTACTTGTAATCGCCGCCCCAGCGACGGCAGAAGTCGTCGAGGTTGCCGCTTTTACGTTTCACACGACGGCGCCGACGGCGATAGAAAATCCGCCCGAAGCCTTCTGTTTCGCGGCACACATCCAGCCAGGCCTGTTGTTCGGCAACACAGATATCAGGATCGTTACTGTCGCTGAGCACGAAGAAGTCGAAGCGATCCAGATCACCGGTGGCGGCGACCGACTCGTACGTAGCCCGCAGGCCCGCAAACACGCGGGTCACGTCTTCGTTACAGATCGGCATCACCAGCGCCGTACGCGCCTGCTCCGGGATCGGCTCATTGCCGGCACTTTTACCGGAAATGCGGTATTTGTCATGCCCGGTCAGCAATTCCAGAAAGCCCATCAAGGCCGTCCAGAAACCCGCCGAAACCCAGCAGAACAGAATCCCGAACAAGATCAGGATGCTGGTCTGCAAGGCATACGGCAGCACTTGCTGCGCGGTCTGCATCAATGGCTGGTGCAGCACTTCATCAAGGTCGACGAAGGCCCAGCCCTGATACGGCATGATCCCTTTCATGTACCAGCCGGCGACGATGGTCTGACCCAGCATCAGGACCAGCAGGATGTAACGGCGGATCGAACCCACCGTACGCCAGCGGGCCTTGGGCAGCACCCGCTCGTCGATTACCGGCTTGGGCGGATTGCTGCGCCCGGTCAAACGACGCCAGCCACGCACCAGAATATTGGTCCGCCACGGCTCGGGCACCACTTTGGTACGGCGAATCGGCGGTGTGGCCTTGAGCATCACCCGGCCGCTGGCGTCGAGGGCGAGCATTTCTGCTTCCTCGAGCTCAGCTGCCGAACTCAGGTTAAGCCGCGTGCCCACCGAAGCCTGGGCGGCCTCGGCAGCATCGATGTCCGATTGCGCCGACAAACGCGCGTGCAACTCGGCGAACGAGGTGCAGCTCGCCAGTTCGGCGCGCTGCTCATCGTTCAGTGGCAAGTGCGCCAGATACTCGCCGAGCGAGTCTGGCCGGGCTTGAGCGTTACTCATCGGCGGGCAACTGGTAGCTCCAGGTCTCGGTCAACACTTTCTCAGTCTTGACCGGTTCTGGCGTGGCCGGTGCAGCTTCGGCTTCAGGCGCCTTGGCGTTGTGCTCTTGCTTGTCCTTGACCTTGGCCGCAGCTTTTTCAGCTTTGGTGACAGGCGCTGCAGGTTTGGCCGCCGGGGTTTCTACATCCTGGACCAGTGCCGCACGCATTTCCGTGGCCTTGCTCGGGTCTTTGATTTTCATCCGCAGGGTCAGGCGCCAGCCTTTAGTCTCAGGGTTGTAACGTACGTTGTTTTCAACCAGGTCGGCATTGTCGCCGACACTGACCTGGCTACGCACAGGGGTATTTTCAGACAGTTTTGCAAGCGACGGGCCTTCGAAATCGACCAGGTACGCCACGCTGCCGTCCGGCTGACGGATCAGGTTGGACTGCTTGACGTCACCAGTGGAACGCAAGGTCTGCTTGACCCACGCGCTGTCCGTCGGGTGCAGGGCAGCCTCATCCAGGGTCCAGTGCATGCGGTAGGCGAAATCAAACGGCTTGAGCGGCTCTGGCTGTGTTTCCGGGCTCCAGAACGCAACGATGTTGTCGTTGGTTTCGTCGGCAGTCGGAATTTCCACCAGGTTTACAGTGCCCTTGCCCCAATCACCCTGTGGCTCGATCCAGGCGCTCGGGCGCTTGTCGTAGCGGTCATCAAGGTCTTCGTAGTGGCTGAAGTCGCGACCACGTTGCAGCAAGCCAAAGCCCAGCGGGTTTTCAACCGAGAAGTTGCTCACCGACAGGTGTTTCGGGTTGTTCAGTGGACGCCAGATCCACTCGCCATTGCCGGCATGGATCGCCAGGCCCGACGAATCGTGCAGTTCGCGACGATAGTTGAGGACCTTGGACGGCTGGTTGGCGCCGAACAGGTACATGCTGGTCAGCGGAGCGATGCCCAGCTTGCCCACTTTGTCACGCAGGAACATTTGCGCCTTGACGTCCACCACTGTGTCCATGCCCGGACGCAGGGTAAAGCGGTAAGCACCGGTCGCACGCGGCGAGTCAAGCAAGGCGAAGATCACCAGATGCTTGTCGTTCGGCTTGGGCTTCTCGATCCAGAATTCGGTGAAACGCGGGAACTCTTCGCCCGATGGCAATGCAGTGTCGATTGCCATGCCACGCGCCGACAGACCATAGATCTGGTCTTTGCCCACTACGCGAAAGTAGCTCGCGCCGAGCATGGTCATGATTTCGTCCTGCTTGTCCGCCTTGTTGATCGGATACAGCACGCGGAAACCGGCCCAGCCGAGATTTTCGGTGGCCTTGGGATCGAACTTGACGTCACCGAAGGAGAAACGGCTCGGGTCGTACTTGATCTCTTCGACCTTGGTGGCAGTCACTTCATTGATTTTCACCGGCGTGTCGAAATGCATGCCCTGGTGATAGAAGGACAACTTGAACGGGGTTTTATCCCCGGCCCACTGGGCTTTGTCGCGGTTGAACTGAATTTTTTGGTAGTCCGCGAACTTCATGTCACGGAACTCATTAGGCAAATTGCTGCGTGGCGCTTGGTATTTCTGTTCAGCCAGGGTCTTCGCCTCGGCCGCCACGTCATCCAGACTGAATGCCCACAGTTGACCCGCACCGAACAAGCAAAAGAGCGCAGAGCCCGTCACCAGTGCGTTGCGTAACCGCTTGGCAGACATTTTTGGTGCATTAATTGGACTAACAATCACGAGCAAACCTCGCCGAAAACAGATGATGAAACCAACGGCCAGCGATCTAAATGCCAGGTTGGCGAGCACTCTTCCGACAGCCAAAGGGATGAATGATTCCCCAAGACAGTAGGACAAGACTCTATGTAGCGCAGGATTATCTAGTAGGCCGCGTTACAACGCATCTAGTCTCAGCAAGTATTTATCGCTAAAACCCCCTGTTTTCGGACGAAAACGAGGTTTTTCGGGTTTTTATGTATGTAACAAAAATGTAACCGGGCCGTCGTTGACCAAATGCACCTGCATATCGGCTCCAAAGCGGCCCGATTCGACATTTGGATGCAGACGTTTGGCATCGTTTAACAGGTGATTGAACAGCGCCTCGGCCTGCGCAGGGGGCGCTGCCGTGGAGAAGCTCGGGCGCAGGCCGCTTTTGGTATCGGCCGCCAGGGTGAACTGCGAAACCAGCAGCAAACCGCCGCCGATATCGGCCAGCGACAGGTTCATTTTGCCCTCGGCATCACTGAACACCCGATAGTTGAGCAATTTGTGCAGCAACTTGGCGGCATTGGCTTCGGTGTCATCCGGCTCGACGGCGACCAGCACCAGCAAGCCCTGATCGATGGCACCGACAATTTCTCCGCCAACCTCTACCCGTGCGCTGCTGACCCGCTGTAACAGCCCCTTCATGCTTCGTCGGGCTGCAAGCGCAGCAGACGGCGGGCCATTTGCTCGGTGGCACGCACCAGCGCGTCAGTAATACCGGGTTCGGAGGCCACGTGCCCGGCCTCCCGAATCACTTGCAGCTCACTGTCGGGCCAGTTCTTGTGCAGCTCCCAGGCATTGTCCAGCGGGCAGATCATGTCGTAACGACCGTGCACTATTACACCCGGCAGGTGGGCAATCTTGTGCATGTCGCGGATCAGCTGGTTGGACTCCAGAAACGCATTGTTCATGAAGTAATGGCACTCGATCCGGGCAATCGACAGGGCCCGGTGCGGATCGCAGAAGCGGTCGACCACTTGCGGGTTGGGGCGCAAGGTAGCAGCACGCCCCTCCCAGGCCGCCCACGCCTTGGCCGCATGCATCTGGGCAATCTGGTCATTACCGGTCAGGCGCTTGTGGAAAGCCGTCAGCAGGTCATGACGCTCTTCTTCGGGGATCGGCGCGACATACTCTTCCCAGTAATCCGGGAAAATCCGGCTGGCACCCGACTGATAGAACCATTCGATTTCTTGTGGGCGGGCCAGAAATATCCCGCGCAGGATCAGGCCCTGTACGCGTTCGGGATGGGTCTGCGCGTACGCCAGCGACAGGGTCGAGCCCCATGAGCCGCCAAACACCACCCACTGCTCGATACCCAGGTACAGACGGATGCGCTCCATATCTGTGACCAGATCCCAGGTGGTGTTGTTTTCGAGGCTGGCGTGAGGGGTCGAACGCCCGCAACCGCGCTGATCGAAGGTAATGATGCGGTACAGGTTGGGATCGAAATAGGAGCGGCTATTGGCATCGCAGCCCGACCCTGGCCCGCCGTGGACAAACAGCACCGGCAAGCCGTCCGGGGAGCCACTTTCATCAATGTAGAGCACATGCGGCTCGTCCACCGCCAGTTCATGCCGGGCGTAGGGTTTGATCTGCGGGAACAAGGTCTGCATTACGCACTCCATGTGGGGCTGAAAAAATGTTGCCGTCTGGCATCATAAACCCGATTGCTGGAATGAGCATGCGCAGATGAATACGCCGAAAAACTCGCAGCAGCGAGCTTTTCCATCCATCGGCAAGCTCGCTCCTGCAGGGTTCAGGTCAAGCGTAGCGCTGCTGGCCCCACTGGATAATCCGCGCCAGCAATTGCTTGAGCACTTCCTGAGTCGGCGCTGCCAGATCCTGGCGATATTTGAACGGCTCGAACTCTTCCATGTAGGTGCTCTGCGCCAGCTCCAGCTGCACGGCGTGGATGTTATCCACAGGGCTACCGTAATGACGGGTGATGTGGCCGCCCTTGAAGCGCCCGTTCAGCACGTGACTATAGGCCGGATGCTCGGCGCAGATCGCTTGCAGATCGCTGGCCAGGGCCGGGTCGCAACTGGCGCCATTGAAGGTCCCCAGGTTGAAGTCCGGCAGGCGACCGTCAAACAGGTGCGGCACCTGGGAGCGGATCGAGTGCGCGTCGAACAGCAGTGCATAGCCAAACTCATCCTTGAGGCGCTTGAGCTCCTGCTGCAAGGTCTGGTGGTAAGGCTTCCAGATGTGCTCCAGATAGGTCGCCCGTTCTGCCGCCGACGGCACCTGCCCCTCGCGAAACAAGGGTACTCCGTCGAACAGTGTGGCCGGGAACAGACCGGTGGTTGCCCCCACGTACATCGGCGCATCGTCTTCGGGGCGATTGAGGTCAATCACAAAGCGCGAATACTCGGCCGCCAGGGTGCTGGCCCCCAGATCGGCAGCAAAGTCGTAAAGCTGCGGGATATGCCAGTCGGTATCCGGCAGGCTTTGTGCTTCGGGAATCAGACCGGCTTTAACGGCCGGGGTCAGCTTCAGGCCGGCGTGGGGCATGCTGATCAGCAATGGCACGCGACCCTGTTTGAATGTCAGAACCTTATCCACAAGCGTTTCTCCTAAAGCTCAACGTCGGCGCCATTGCGCACGACGCGTTTATCCAGATCACCACCCAGCCAATAGGCCAGGTCTGCCGGCCGATCGATGTTCCAGGCCACAAAATCGGCCACTTTGCCCGGTTCCAGCGAACCGTGGGTCTGGCCCATGCCCAATGCCGTTGCAGCGTGCTGTGTAACCCCGGCCAGAGCTTCTTCAGGGGTCATGCGGAACAGGGTGCAGGCCATGTTCAGCATCAGGCGCAGCGACAGACCTGGCGACGTGCCGGGGTTGAGGTCGCTGGCGATGGCGATTTTAACCCCGTGTTTGCGCAAGGCATCCATGGGCGGCAGTTGAGTTTCGCGCAGGAAATAGAACGCACCCGGCAACAGCACCGCCACAGTGCCCGATTTGGCCATGGCGATGGCGTCGTCTTCGGTCATGAACTCCAGATGATCCGCCGACAGCGCCTGATAGCGTGCCGCCAGACTGGAACCGTGCAAGGACGACAGTTGCTCGGCATGCAGCTTGACCGGCAACTCCAGCGCCTGCGCCACCTTGAACACCCGCTCCACCTGTTCAGGGGAAAACGCCAGGTATTCGCAGAACGCATCCACCGCATCCACCAGCCCTTCAGCTGCCAGCGCCGGGAGCATTTCGCTGCAGATATGCTCGATGTAGTCATCAGCCCGGTCTTTGTATTCCGGCGGCAAGGCGTGGGCCGCCAGACAGGTGCTGCGCACCGTCACCGGCAACTCCTGGCCGAGGCGACGAATCACCCGCAGGATTTTGCGTTCGCTCTCAAGGCTCAGGCCGTAACCGGACTTGATCTCGACGCTGGTCACACCGTCTCGCAACAGACAGGTCAGACGCTGACGGGCACTGGCAAACAACTCATCTTCACTGGCAGCACGGGTCGCCCGCACGGTACTGGCAATGCCACCACCGGCGGCGGCGATTTCGGCATAGCTCACACCTTGCAGGCGCTGCTCGAACTCGCCGCTGCGGTTACCGCCAAAGACCGTATGCGTGTGGCAATCGATCAGCCCCGGGGTGACCCAGGCGCCTTGCAGTTCTTCGGTCCGGGCGTACTCGCCCACTGGCAATTGCAGACGCGGGCCGATCCACTCAATGAAGCCCTCACGGGTCACGATGGCCGCATCCTCGATGATTGAGTACGTGCCATTGGCCATGGTCGCGACATTGCAGTGTTGCCACAGGGTTTTCATTCGCTCACTCCGTCAATGATCAAAAACTCAGGAAAGCTCGGGAGCTTCTTCAACCGCAGCGCCGGCAGCCGGTTTTACCCACAGCAGGTAAGCCACCACCAACAGCACAATCCAGACCGCACCCACCATCAACGCCGCCTGAGTTTCAGGGAAGTAGCCCAGCACGCCGAAGATAAACACCATGAACACGATGGCGGCAATGGGTGCATAGGGCCAGAACGGCACCGGAAACTTGAGCTCGGCCACTTGTTCACGGGTCATGGAGCGGCGCATGGCTACCTGGGTCACCAGAATCATCAACCATACCCACACGGTGGCGAAGGTCGCAATCGAGGCGATAACCAGGAAGATGTTTTCCGGGATCAGGTAGTTAAGCAGCACACCGGCCAAAAGTGTGCCCCCCATGACCAGAACGGTCATCCACGGCACACCGTGACGGGAGATTTTGGCAAAGCCTTTAGGCGCCTGCCCCTGCTGGGCCAGACCGAACATCATGCGGCCTGCGCCGAAGATGTCGCTGTTGATTGCCGACACGGCTGCCGAAATCACCACGATGTTGAGGATGGTAGCCGCCGAGCTGATGCCCAGGCTGTCGAAAATCTGCACAAACGGACTGCCCTGGCTGCCAATCTGGGTCCATGGGTAAATGGCCATCAGCACAAACAGGGTCAGCACGTAGAACAGCAAAATCCGCAACGGGACCGCGTTGATTGCCTTGGGAATGACGCGCTGCGGATCTTTGGCTTCGCCGGCAGTGATGCCGATAATTTCAATGCCGCCAAACGCAAACATCACCACTGCAAACGAAGCGATCAAACCGCCGATGCCGTTGGGCATAAAGCCGCCATAGGCCCAGAGATTGCTGATCCCGGTTGCGGCTGCGTCCGTGCTGGAGGTTCCGATGCCAAACAGCATGATGCCGAAACCGCCCAGAATCATTGCCACAATGGCGGCAACTTTGAGCAGCGACAGCCAGAACTCCATTTCACCGAAGACTTTGACGCTGCACAAATTCAACCCGCCGATCAGCAGCACGATGCCCAGCACCCAGATCCAGCGCGCCACTTCGGGAAACCAGAAGCCCATATAGATACCGAAGGCGGTGATATCGGCCAGACACACGATGATCATCTCGAAGGCATAGGTCCAGCCGAGGATAAAGCCGGACATCGGCCCCAGGTAGGTACTGGCGTAATGACCGAACGAGCCGGACACCGGATCGCGCACGGCCATTTCCCCCAGTGCGCGCATCACCATGAAGACCGCGGCGCCACCAATCAGGTACGCCAGCAGCACAGCAGGTCCAGCCATTTGGATGGCAGCGGCCGAACCATAAAAAAGACCCGTTCCGATCGCTGAACCCAGCGCCATAAAACGGATGTGACGGGCCGATAGCCCGCGCTTCAAACCTTGAGTTTGACTTTGCATTTCGCGTCCCTAGTTATTTTTGTCGGCGAAAACAGATACGCAGAGCGCTCAACGAGCGCTCTGCGTTTTTTGGGTTACAGGCTTGGAAGAACGTTGGCAGGCACCAGCTCATTCAGACAGCGCGAGGCCAGCAACTGCATGGCGGCTTCGATATCCGGGGCGAAGAAGCGGTCTTTTTCGTAGAACGCGACCTTGCTACGCAAAGTGGTACGGGCAATTTCAAGCTTGACCGAGGTTTTCAGGCCATCACGCAGATCAAGCCCCTGGCACGCCGCCAGCCACTCGACCGCCAGCACGCCACGGGTGTTCTCGGCCATTTCCCACAGACGCTTGCCTGCAGCCGGAGCCATCGAGACGTGGTCTTCCTGGTTGGCCGAGGTGGGAATGCTGTCGACGCTATGGGGATGGGCCAGTGCCTTGTTCTCGCTGGCCAGGGCCGCAGCCGTCACCTGAGCGATCATGAAGCCGGAGTTGACGCCGCCATTGGCCACCAGGAACGGCGGCAGTTGCGACATGTGCTTGTCCATCATCAACGAGATACGGCGCTCGCTCAGCGAACCGATTTCTGCAATGGCCAGGGCCATGTTGTCGGCCGCCATGGCAACCGGCTCGGCGTGGAAGTTGCCGCCCGAGATCACGTCGCCCTGCTCGGCAAACACCAGCGGGTTGTCCGATACGGCGTTGGCCTCAATGCCCAGCACTTCGGCGGCCTGGCGGAACTGGGTCAGGCAGGCACCCATCACTTGCGGCTGGCAACGCAGGGAGTACGGGTCTTGCACCTTGTCGCAGTTTTTGTGCGACTCGGACACTTCGCTGCTGGTGCCCAGCAGATCACGGTAGATCGCAGCGGCGTCGATTTGCCCGCGCTGGCCACGTGCGGCATGAATGCGCGGGTCGAACGGCGAGCGCGAACCCAGTACCGCTTCCACCGTCAGGCCGCCGCAGGCCATGGCGGCGGCAAACAGGTCTTCACCTTCAAACAGGCCGCGCAGCGCGTAGGCAGTCGACACCTGAGTACCGTTGAGCAAGGCCAGCCCTTCCTTGGCCGCCAGGGTCAGCGGCTCAAGGCCAGCCTGCTTCAAGGCCGCAACGGCATCCAGCCATTGACCTTTGTAGCGCGCCTTGCCTTCGCCCAGCAGCACCAGGGACATATGGGCCAAAGGCGCCAGATCGCCCGATGCACCCACCGAGCCTTTTAGCGGGATGTGTGGATAAACCTGGGCATTGATCAAGGCGATCAAGGCGTCGATCACTACGCGGCGAATACCGGAGAAACCACGGCTCAGGCTGTTGACCTTGAGCACCATGATCAGGCGCACCATGTCATCGCTCAACGGCTCGCCGATACCGGCCGCATGGGACAACACCAGCGAACGCTGGAGGTTTTCCAGGTCTTCGCTGGCAATTTTTGTCGAAGCCAACAAACCAAAACCGGTATTGATGCCATAGGTGGTGCGGTTCTCGGCAAGGATTTGCTCGACGCAGGCCACGCTGGCATCAATCTGCGCCGAAGCGCTTTCGTCCAGACTGAGGGTTACCGGCTGCTGATAAATGTCACGCAGTTGGGCAAGGCTCAGTTGACCGGGGATCAGGTTTAAACGGTTCACATTAATGCTCCTTTGAAATTCTTGTTGGCTGCCAGTCACTGCGGGCTTTTTCAAATTGATGTTTGCAGGCTAAATCGTCGCCGGCACTACGGGCAGCACAGCAGCCGTATGGGCGGGCTCATGGGTTTGGGCCGGTAAAATCAGGTGCTCGGGAACCGGCCGCGCCCACTTCCTTGCAGCCCAGTAATACAGGGCTGCAGGCACGACCAGACCGATGATCCAGGAGATATCGGTGCCGCCCAGGCTATCCACCAGCGGGCCGGTGTAAAAATGGGTCGACATAAAAGGCATTTGAATCAGCACGCCAAACACATAGACGCTCAAGCCAACCCGGTTCCAGCGGCCATATCGACCCTCGGGGTTGGACAGCGCCGGAATGTCGTAGCGTTCTTTGGTAATGCAGTAGAAATCCACCAGGTTGATCGCGCTCCAGGGCGTAAAAAACGCCAGCAGGAACAGGATAAAAGCGGAGAAATCCTTGAGGAACGAGTCTTTGCCCAACAGAGCCAGGGTGGTGGCCATGGCGACCATCACCAGGATGTAGAGCAGGCGCACGCCACCGGGAATCCGCCGGCTGCCGCGAAAGCCGCTGACGATGGTGGCGATGGACATGAAACTGCCGTAGGCATTGAGCGTGGTGATCGTCACCTTGCCGAAGGCCACGGCGAAATACAGCAACGCCGCCACAATGCCGGTGCCGCCCAGTCCGACAATGAACGACACTTCGTGGTGGGCAAATTGCGAGCCCGCCAGAGCGGCAGCCAGAACGCCGAACACCATGGCAATCTGGGCACCAATGACGGACCCCAGACTGATCGCCCAAAAGGTTTTGACCGGTGAAGTTTTGCTCGGCAGGTAGCGCGAGTAATCCGCCACATAGGGGCCAAACGCAATTTGCCACGAGGCGGACAACGAGATCGCCAGCAAAAAGCTGCTGATGGAGAAATGCTTGTTGGCCAACAGCGCGCCAATGTCATTGCCGGCCAGCAGTTTGTAGAACAGATAGATGAAGGCAATCACCCCCAGCACACTGGCGATCCGGCCAATGCCGTGAATCACCCGGTAACCGAAGATGGTCAGGATCACGATAAAACCGGCAAAGGCGACAATGCCGATCCAGTCTTCAACATGCAGCAACTGGGCAATCGCTTGACCGGCCAGCAGCGAGCCGCTGGCCGAAAACCCGATATACATCAGGCACACCAGCACCAGCGGCACCACCGCGCCATACACCCCGAACTGCACACGGCTGGAGATCATCTGCGGCAAACCCAGTTGCGGACCCTGGGCACCGTGCAGCGCCATTACCGCGCCACCGAGCAATTGCCCGACAAACAGGCCGATCAGCGACCAGAACACATCGCCGCCCAGCACCACGGCCAGCGCGCCCGTCACAATCGCCGTGATCTGCAGGTTGGCTCCCAGCCACAAAGTGAATTGACTGATGAGCCGACCATGACGCTCGGACTCGGGAATGTAGTCGATCGAGCGTTTTTCGATCAGCGGTGTTGCGCCTGCACGATCATCATTAACAGCCATGTGCCCCACCTCAAATAAAGGAAAACGGGATGTGCTCTGAATTTGGCTCGCCAGCGATGCAAACACCTCACTACATCAGTCATTGCGAGGTGCTCTGATCGCTGGCAAGCCAGCGCCCACATTTTTTGCTGCCAGCCGGATCAGCCGTTGATCATCGGCAGGTTCAGGCCCTGTTCGTTGGCGCAGTCGATGGCGATGTCGTAGCCGGCATCGGCATGGCGCATCACGCCGGTGGCCGGGTCGTTGTGCAACACGCGGGCAATGCGCTCAGCTGCTTCGTCGGTGCCATCACACACAATCACCATGCCCGAGTGCTGCGAGAAGCCCATGCCTACGCCGCCGCCGTGGTGCAGGGACACCCAGGTCGCGCCACTGGCGGTGTTGAGCAAGGCGTTGAGCAGTGGCCAGTCGGATACGGCATCCGAGCCATCTTTCATCGATTCGGTTTCGCGGTTCGGGCTCGACACTGAACCGGAGTCCAGGTGATCGCGGCCGATCACGATCGGCGCTTTCAGCTCGCCGCTACGCACCATTTCGTTGAACGCCAGGCCCAGCTTGGCGCGCTGGCCCAGGCCAACCCAGCAGATACGCGCCGGCAGACCCTGGAAGCTGATGCGTTCGCGTGCCATGTCCAGCCAGTTATGCAGATGCGCGTCGTCGGCGATCAGCTCTTTGACCTTGGCATCGGTCTTGTAGATGTCTTCTGCATCGCCAGACAGAGCAACCCAACGGAACGGGCCTACACCGCGGCAGAACAGTGGACGTATATAGGCCGGTACGAATCCCGGGAAGTCGAAGGCGTTTTCAACGCCGACTTCTTTGGCCATTTGACGAATGTTGTTGCCGTAGTCGAAGGTTGGAATGCCAGCCTTCTGGAACGCCAGCATGGCTTCAACGTGTTCGCCCATCGAAGCCTTGGCGGCTTTGACCACGGCAGCCGGATCGGTCACGGCGCGGTCGCGGTACTGTTCCCAGGTCCAGCCTTTTGGCAGGTAGCCATTGAGCGGATCGTGGGCGCTGGTCTGGTCGGTGACCATGTCCGGGCGTACACCACGACGGACCATTTCGGGCAGCAGTTCGGCAGCATTCCCGCACAGGGCTATGGAGATGGCCTTGCCTTCAGCGGTGTATTTCGCAATACGGACCAAGGCGTCGTCCAGGTCGAGGGCTTGCTCGTCGACATAGCGGGTGGCCAGACGGAAGTCGATGCGGCTCTGCTGGCATTCGATGTTCAACGAGCAGGCACCCGCCAGGGTCGCGGCCAGTGGCTGCGCACCACCCATGCCGCCCAGGCCTGCGGTCAGTACCCACTTGCCTTTAAGGCTGCCGTTGTAATGCTGACGGCCGGCTTCGACGAAGGTTTCGTAGGTGCCTTGCACGATGCCCTGGCTGCCGATGTAGATCCAGCTGCCGGCGGTCATCTGGCCGTACATGGCCAGGCCTTTGGCGTCGAGTTCGTTGAAGTGTTCCCAGGTGGCCCAGTGCGGTACCAGGTTGGAGTTGGCGATCAGTACCCGCGGCGCGTTGCTGTGGGTCTTGAACACGCCGACCGGCTTGCCCGACTGCACCAGCAGGGTTTCGTCGTCGTTGAGGTTGGTCAGGCTTTCGACGATTTTGTCGTAGCACTCCCAGTTACGCGCTGCACGCCCAATACCGCCATATACCACCAGTTCGGTCGGGTTCTCGGCCACTTGCGGGTCGAGGTTGTTCATCAACATCCGCAGCGGAGCTTCGGTCATCCAGCTTTTGGCAGTGAGCTGGGTACCGCGGGCGGCGCGGATTTCACCATCACGATGACGGGTAAACGCAGCTGGCGATTTAGGGGTAGTTGAAGTCACGGGTAACTCCTCAGCGATGGGCAGATGCGTCGGGGACAAGAGGGTCGACGCACACTTATGTACTTGTACATACAAGCATATGCAAGTAAGCGGCCAAGGTGCGATATCAGCCCGTGAAATTTAAGTATTCGAAGCTGCAAGGCACGAAAATCAAGGCGATGAGGGATGAAGGATTTTTTGCAGGGAGTAAAGGGCAAAGCGCAGGGATGTTACTGAAGCGGGGGTTTTGCGTCTTTTTGGGGCGTTCGGTAACAAGATGGGGCGCAGCAATGACTCAAACCTTGCAGGAGCGAGCTCTTGGTGGCCGCATTCAAGAGCTCGCGAGCAAGCTCGCTCCTACAGAGGTGTATGTGCGGCTTAGATCCCGCTCAACTCAATCACACAGCAGCGGCCGGTTACCGTGATTTCCAGCAGTTCACTGTTGTCGTTCAGCTGCAGGCAGTCATAACGCCCCAGATGCTGCTGCTGAGTGTTACCCGGGCAGACATGGACTTGCTCATCGACAGCGAAAACCAGCAGGGTCCGGGCCGAGCTGAAGAAACGCTGCGGTGTTACCGCGTCCAGCCACTGCAGGCGCGCACTGTAACGATCCGGGGCGTAGATCAGGTTGAAGTCGCGGATTGGTCCGTCAATCAAGGTGCAACTGACCGCGCTGTCACCTTTGAATGCATAGGCATCGAACGGCAACAGGGCCCGGGTGCTGGCGCCATCGACCTGCAGGTTCATGCCCGCGCCTTGCAGCACGCTGATAATTCGCTGATAGCCATCGAAGCGGGAAAATCCGCCCGACTCACCAATATCGGCAATCGACAGGCGCCAGCCGAAACCTTCAAGGCCTTCGCCGGCGTCACGGGTAATTTCTTCGGTGCTGCCGCCGCCGTTCTTCCACGGCATGCGCGGGTAATCAACAGCGCGTAAAACTTTCAATTCATTCATTTACTGAAGCGTCCTTCCAGGCGATGGCGGGAACCGGGGTGGATCAACCGGGCGGCGGTAACAGGCTGACGCCCGGACCAGGTGCGGCGGCGGATCAGCAAGCAGGGTTCGCCGGGTTCGATTTGCAGCAGTTTGCACTCTTGGGAGTCAGCCAGAATCGCTTCGACAATGTGCTCACCCTCGGTCAGGGGTGCGACCTGGGACAGGTAGGCGTAGGGCGTTTGCAAAGTGAAGTCTTGCTTCAAGTAGTCCGGCGCCACCTGGGCATTGACGAAACGGTCCTCAATTTGCACGGCAATTTCGTTTTCGTAATGCACGATCAATGAGTGAAACACCTTCTGCCCTTCACGCATGTCGAGCACGGCCGCGCGCTCTGAACCGGCAAGCTCTTCACCCAGGCTGATCACCTTGCAGGAGTGCCGGTGCCCGCGAGCGGCGATTTCATCGGCAATGTTATTCACTTCAAACAAGGCCGACTGGGTTTTGGGCTCGGCGACAAAGGTGCCGACACCTTGCATGCGCACCAGCAGGCCGTCGGCGGTCATTTCACGCAGCGCACGGTTGATGGTCATGCGGCTGAAGCCCAACTGGCTGACCAGTTCGCTTTCAGAGGGCACGCGGTAATGCGGAGGCCAGTTCCCGCTCTGGATTTGCTGGGTGATCATCTGCTTTACACGGGCGTATAGCGGGGCCGGGCTATCGCCCATGTGGGCGGCCAGCGGGGACACGACAGGCGGAGTCGACACAGGCAATCCTTGTTTATGAGTTAGGGGCTTAGATTGCCGGAGTTTACCGAGCAGGCAAACGTCTGTATATGTATATACAAATAACAAACCATGGGATGCCGAACCAATGTCCGTCTTCTTTGCCGAGCGTGCGCTGTTACCTACAGGCTGGGCGACCAATGTCCGAATCGAGGTGGGTGCCGATGGCCGCCTGACCCGCATCCAGGCCAATGCCGACGCCCAAGGCGCCGAACGCTTGAGTGGCCCGCTGCTGCCGGGCATGCCGAACCTGCACTCGCACGCGTTCCAGCGCGCCATGGCCGGGCTGGCCGAAGTCGCGGGCAATCCCGATGACAGTTTCTGGACCTGGCGCGACCTGATGTATCGGCTGGTCGGCAAAATCAGCCCCGAACAGCTCGGCGTCATTGCCCGGCAGCTGTATATAGAAATGCTCAAGGCCGGCTACACCTCGGTTGCCGAGTTTCATTACGTTCACCATGACCTCACGGGCCAGCCCTATGCCAACCCGGCAGAGCTGGCACTGCGCATCAGCGAAGCGGCCCGTTCGAGCGGGATTGGCCTGACCCTGCTCCCTGTGCTGTACAGCCACGCCGGTTTCGGCGGCCAGGCGCCCAATGAGGGTCAGCGACGCTTTATCAACAGCACCGAGCAATACCTGCAACTTCAGCAACAGTTAAAGCCGCTGCTGGCACAACAACCGGCCCAGAACCTGGGCCTGTGTTTCCACTCGTTGCGCGCCGTGACCCCGCAACAGATCCACGATGTACTGGCTGCCAGCGACACCACCTGCCCGGTGCATATCCATATCGCCGAGCAGCAAAAGGAAGTCGACGACTGCCTGGTCTGGAGCGGCAAGCGCCCTATCCAGTGGCTGTATGACAACGTCGAGGTTGACCAGCGCTGGTGCCTGGTACACGCCACCCATGCCGATGCGGATGAAGTACGTCTGATGGCACAAAGCAAAGCGGTGGCTGGTTTGTGCCTGACCACTGAAGCCAACCTGGGTGACGGGATCTTTCCGGCGGTGGATTACCTGGCCCGGGGCGGTCGCCTGGGGATTGGCTCGGACAGCCACGTGTCATTGAGTGTGGTCGAAGAGTTGCGCTGGCTGGAATACGGCCAGCGCTTGCGTGACCAACGCCGCAACCGGCTGTATCGCAGCGATCAGCCCATGGTCGGGCGCACACTGTACGACGCGGCCCTGGCTGGCGGCGCCCAGGCGATGGGCCAGCCGGTAGCAGGTCTGGCCGTAGGCCAGCGCGCAGACTGGCTGGTACTCGACGGCAAAGACCCGTACCTGGCCACTGCCCAGGACGACGCCATTCTCAATCGCTGGTTGTTTGCCGGTGGCGACCGCCAGGTGCGCGACGTACTGGTGAATGGCCAGTGGGTGGTCCGCGACGGCCATCACGCCGATGAAGAAGCCAGCTGCCGCGACTTCACCCGGGTATTGCGCGAGCTGTTGGGCTGACGGAGCGAGGTTGCCTGTAGGAGCGAGCTTGCTCGCGAGCTCTTTCAACCGCCGACAGCTCGCTCCTACAATGATTCTGGGCCTTGATGTTGTGCGGCCCATTCCCGCACCTCGGCATAGGGGTAGTTTTCCAATGCCGCAAACCCGGCAATCCCCCGGGCTTTCATTTTGGTAAACAACGGCACGCTGATCCCGCATAAAAACCGGGTCAGGCGTTCCGGCGGGGGATAACTTGCGGTGAATTCCTGATGCCTGTGGATAAAAGCAGCGCACAGCGCTTCAAAGTTTTTATCCACAAGCGGCGCCAGCGCGGGGGGTTCAGGCAAGCGCGCGACCTGCCCGGCACACACCGAGCAATGCCCGCATTGTTGAGGTGCCTGCCCGTCACCGAAGTAGTGCGCCAGGCGATAGCTCAGGCAGGTGTCACTGGCGAACAATGCCAACATGGCGTGAATGCGCACAATCTCGCCACGCTCATGGGCTGTGAAGTACTCATGCAGCTCCAGGCTCAGCGCCTCGACGTCAAACTCTGTCAGCAACAGGCTGTAAACCTCGGTCATCTGTTTGCTTTCAAGCTCGATCCAGCCCTTTTCCTGGAAATAATCCAGCGCTTTGACCACCCGGTTACGGTCAGCCTGATGCTGGCTGTACAGGGTGTCGAAATTGACCGTGGCCCAGGTCCGGGCACGACTGGAGGTCTGGATAATGGCCGAGACAAACTGCTGGCGCTCACCCTCGAATCTGGCCAGCAGTGCATCCGGCTCAATCAGGAACTTGAAACGGTACTCGGCAAAATACGCATAGCGCGGAGCAATCAGGCCACGCAATTCCAGCTGCACCAGCAGGGTCTTGAGCGGAAGCTGACGAATATTGCTCTGATCGGCCAAGGGCCCCAGCAAGAATTCCCACTGCCCTTCGGGGATGGCTGCACGCAGTTCTTCAAGCACACAGCGGATGCCCTGCAATTCGGGGGTGTCGCCGTACACAAAATTTTCCAGCACGTTGAGACTGTCACGATTGGCCAGAACCAGGCAGTCCGATGGCTGGCCATCACGCCCGGCGCGACCGATTTCCTGACTGTAGTTTTCGATCGACTTGGGCAAGTCGAAATGCACTACGTTGCGGATGTCGCTTTTATCGATGCCCATGCCAAAGGCGATGGTGGCCACGATGCAATTCAATTGCCCGCCCATGAACTGACGTTGAATGCCCTCGCGCTGATCGTGGGGCAAACCGGCGTGATAAGCGTTGGCGCTGATGCCGTTCTGGTTCAGATGCGCGGCGATCTGCTCCGCAGTCTTTTGCAGGGTGACGTAGACAATGCTCGGCTGGCCGCTGCGCTCGCCCATCCATTGCACCAGGCGCTGGCGCTTGGCGGCCCCGGTGACCGGCTCGACCCACAGGTTGAGGTTGGCGCGATAGAAACCGGTGGTGATCACATCCGCCTCGGCGATCGCGAATTTGCTCTGCATGTCGGTAATCACGTTGGGCGTGGCCGTTGCCGTGAGCAGCAAGGCTTGCGGGATGTTGAACTGACGCTGGTAGTCCGGCAGCTTCAAGTAGTCCGGGCGAAAGTTATGCCCCCACTCGGATATACAGTGGGCCTCGTCCACAACCAGTAACGAAATCGGCACCTGCTGCAAAAAATTGCGAAAACGCTCGTTCTTCAGGCGCTCAACCGAAATCATCAGGATCTTCAATTCGCCCGCTTTGGCCCGGGCCATGACCGCACTGGCGTCATCACGGCTTTGCGCCGAATCAATGCTGGCGGCGGCAATGCCATGGCGCTGTAAAAACGCCAACTGGTCCTGCATCAGCGCCAGCAGCGGCGACACCACCAGCGTCAGGTGCGGCAGCAGCAAGGCCGGCAGCTGGTAGCACAGCGACTTGCCCGAGCCCGTCGGAAAAATCGCGGCCGCAGAACGCCCGGCCAGCACGGCACTGATCGCCGCCTCTTGCCCGTCACGAAACTGTGGATAACCGAAAACCTGTTCCAGGGTGTTGTGCATAACTGTCACTCCATTGACCGCTGCAAAGCGCAAAACTCTAACCCGAGCCGTGCAGTCGATCGAGAAAAGGCAGCAGGCTTGACGCCACAAATTGATACAGAGAAAACCTGCACGCCTGGACAAAACCACAGACATTAACACGCCTGACCCGACCTGCCGCACGCAGCGACACCACGGGTATTAACCATGGAATTTATCTACAAAAGGACCCACCCATGCCTGAGGCGTTACCCCATCACCGGAATAAAGCATCGGTTTCCATGCTACAACGCACCACTCTGCTCGTCCTGCCCGTGCTCCTTCTGGGCTGCGTCACACCAGCGCCCGCACCGCCGGAACTGGACACAAGCGTCTTTGAAACAACTGAATACCTCGCACAGAAAGCCCTGCCGGTGGTCAAGGCCTCGACGCTCTATGCCCGGGGCGGCACCGGCCAGAACGTCAAGGTTGCCTTGATTGACTCGGGCATGAACGACACCCTTTCCGAGTTCCGGGGGCGTATTGCCGACCCCGGCCATGACTTTGTGCGCAAGCAACCGGGCACCGTCGACATCAAGGGCCACGGCACACAAATGGCCGGCATTATCGCCGCCAACAAAGACGACAAAGGCATGCATGGCATTGCCTTCAACGCCCAACTGATCCCCATGCGCTTTGGCGACGACAAGGAGCCGTTCTATTTCGACACTGAAATTGCCCGGGCGTGGCAACTCAGCCATGACAAGGGCGCACAAATCATCAGCAACTCATGGGCCAACCCGATTGAAGCCAACACCAATGAAGCCATTGTTTATGAACGCCTGATGGGCGACTCCCTGGCGGCTGCCAAAAAGCTGGTGGCGGACGGCGCCGTCTTGGTGTTTTCCACCGGTAATGAAGTCAAGCGCGAACCCCTCGCCGAACCGGGCCTGCCCGCGCTGTACCCCGAACTGGAACCCGGCTGGATTGCGGTAATGGCCCTCAAGAGCGACGGCACTGCCATCAACCAGAAATCCAACTACTGCGGTCTGGCAGCACGCTGGTGTATTGCAGTACCCGGGGGCGACAGCGGGGATGGCTTGCTCACCACACGCGAGGACGGCAGCTATGGACCGACTATCGGAACCTCTCCTGCCGCGGCGCTGGTCAGCGGCGCCCTGGCAGCCCTGCAAAGCCGTTACCCGCAGATGACCCCGCAACAGCTGCGCGAGCGCTTGCTCAGCACGGCCAATCGCAGCGGCATCTATGCCAACAGCGAAGCTTACGGGCAAGGCTTGATGGATCTGGAGGCCGCTTCGCGTCCCGCCCCCGGCCAGTAAAGTGAGGACGTCGGCCCACTGGCTAAAGACCCATGGGCCTGCGTACCGTCTTGAGGTATTTTGCTGCTCACCCAAAGCCGATCTCGCCCAAACTGCCATACGGAGACTGCCGCCATGAAACTCGCCGCCGACCTGCCTGATAACCCGACCTTGCGCGAGCTGGTGCAACTGCTGCATGAAGAAATCGGCCTGCCGGAACACAAGACTGTCAGCCTGAAGACATCGATCAACCTTGACCTGGGCTGTAACGGCAGCGACGCCCTGCATTTGATGGAAGTCCTCGAGGAGCACTTCGGTCTGGACCTGGCGGACTACGATGCCTACCGCTATTTCCAGCCGGCAGGCAACGATCCGCATTTCAAGCGCGATGCCAAGGGCCGGGGCAATAAAGTGCCCCTGACCATCGGCATGCTGTACGCGGCGATAAACAGCGGGCAGTGGGACACGCACACCCTGGAAGGCTAAATTCCAGGCAGAAAAAAGCCGCCCTTGCAGGCGGCTTTTTCGTGGATCAAACAGCTGACCGCAAGCTTACAGCTTAGGGCCGGCAGCCTTGATCGCGTCGCTGACGTCGAACTTCTTGAAGTTCTCTACGAACAGGCCGGCCAGGGCTTTGGCAGCTTCGTCGTAGGCAGCTTTGTCAGCCCAGGTGTTACGCGGGTTGAGCAGCTCGGTGTCAACGCCCGGTACGGTCAATGGCACGTCGAGGTTGATGGTGTCCAGGTGCTCGGTTTCTGCACCGATCAGAGCGCCGCTCTGGATCGCTGCAATCACGCCGCGGGTAGTCGGGATGTTGAAACGCTTGCCAACGCCGTAGCCGCCGCCGGTCCAGCCGGTGTTAACCAGGTAAACCTTGGAGCCGAAGCCACGGATGCGCTTGATCAGCAGCTCTGCGTATTCGCCAGCCGGACGCGGGAAGAACGGTGCGCCGAAGCAGGTGGAGAAAGTCGACTTGATGCCGCTGCCCGAACCCATTTCAGTCGAGCCCACCAGTGCGGTGTAGCCGGACAGGAAGTGGTAAGCCGCCTGCTCTTCGCTGAGGATCGAAACCGGAGGCAGTACGCCAGTCAGGTCGCAGGTCAGGAAGATCACAGCGTTTGGCTCGCCGCCCAGGTTCTTCTCGGAACGCTTGGCAACGTGCTCCAGCGGGTAGGCTGCACGGCTGTTCTGGGTCAGGCTGACGTCGGCATAGTCAGGGTGCTTGGCGTCGTCGATGACAACGTTTTCCAGCACCGCACCGTGCTTGATGGCTTTCCAGATAACCGGCTCGTTCTTCTCGGACAGGTCGATGCACTTGGCATAGCAACCGCCTTCGATGTTGAACACCACGCCTTCGCCCCAGCCGTGTTCGTCGTCACCGATCAGGTAACGGCTTTCATCGGCGGACAGGGTGGTTTTACCGGTACCGGACAGGCCGAAGAACAGAGTCACGTCGCCTGCTTCACCGATGTTGGCGGCGCAGTGCATCGGCAGCACGTCGGCAGCCGGCAACAGGAAGTTCTGTACCGAGAACATGGCTTTCTTCATTTCACCGGCGTAACGCATACCGGCGATCAGCACTTTTTTCTGGGCGAAGTTGAGGATCACGCAACCGTCGGAGTTGGTGCCGTCACGCTCTGGCACGCATTCGAAGTTGGCCACATTGAGCACTTGCCATTCTTCACGACCGGCCGGGTTGTACTGAGCCGGGTTGATGAACAGGCAACGACCGAACAGGTTCTGCCAGGCAGTCTGGGTGGTCATCTTCACGGCCAGGTAGTGGTCTTCGGAAGCACCTACATGAACGTGGGAAACGAAGTGTTCCTGCGCATTGTTGAACGCCTCGACGCGGTCCCACAGAGCATCGAACTTGTCAGCCGGGAACTTGCGGTTGATCGCGCCCCAGGCAATGGCAGCCTGAGTAGTCGGCTCTTCAACAATGAAGCGGTCAGCTGGCGAACGGCCTGTACGGTGGCCTGTTTTAACTACCAGTGCGCCATTGTCGGCAAGCTCGCCTTCACCACGGCTCAGGGCTTCTTTGACCAGATCGTCGATGCTCAGATCGGTGTACACGGCGTTATTAGCTTGCGTCATGAGGTTCCCCGTCGGCCATTGGCCGAGTGCGCCAAACGTTTTGTAGTAGAAAAGTTTGCACTACTACCGCGAAAAAAGTGGGGCGGATTATGCCAGAAATGCCCAAAAAAAGTAGGGCCCACCTGTCAGAACCGCGCAAGAACGGGGTTTGACAGGTGTTTCACCTGGGCTGAAACGTTTTAGTGATGAGTGTCGGAAGGCGACTTTACACCGGCACCGGAGAACAATTGGTCCACATCGGCAGCATCGAACAGGTAGCGCTCATTGCAGAACTGGCAGTCGATTTCGATATGGCCGCCATGTTCGGTGACCAGATTCTGCGCATCTTCAAGACCCAGGCTGGTCAATGCAGTGCCCGAGCGCTCACGGGAGCAGCTGCATTTGAAAACAACGGTTTCGTCGTCAAACAGGCGCACGGTTTCTTCGTGGTACAGGCGATGCAGGATGGTTTCGTTGTCCAGACTCAACAATTCTTCAGCCTTGAGGGTATCGCCCAGCGCCAGCAATGTGTTCCAGCTGTCTACGCGCTCATCTTCATCTTTGGTTTTGTCGGCCGGTAGTTGCTGCAGGAACATGCCGCGGGCACGTTTGCCATCCGCGACCAGCCAGAAGCGGGTCGGCACTTGCTCGGACATGACAAAGTAGTTGGTGAAACAGTCCGCCAGGGTTTCGCCGTTCAGATCCACAATGCCCTGGTAACGCTTGCCAACGGTCGGATCGATAGTAATGGCCAGTACGCCGTTGGGCAGCAGGTCTGCAAGGGTCGCATCCGGGGCAATCCGCTCGGCGTCGAAACGGGCAATACCGCGAATTTCACGGTCGCTGGTGCACTCGATCATCAGCAGCGGTACCGGACCTTCAGAGCGCGCCTGCAGGCTCAGAAGACCATCGATTTTCTGGTTGCCCACCAGCAACGCAGCCGCTGCCATCAGCTCACCCAGCAACTGCTGGACCGGCAGCGGATAATTATGTTTGGCCAGCACTTCAGCGTAACTGTGCTCCAGCGAAGCCAGCTCGCCGCGGGCATCACAGGTGTCGAACATGAAGCGTTGGGTGGCATCGGTTTTGTTTAAGTCGGACATAGGAATAAGATTCTAAAAGTGGTTACTAAATGTGTTCGAGCCTGTAAACAGACTGCAGATATTAAGGCTAATAGCCCTATATGGCGTCACACATGAATGGTTACAAGCCCCCGGCTAGCCAGACACGACGCACGGTCGGTGAGCCATTGACGGCCAGGCAGCCCTTGGGGGAGCCCGGCTCCCACAAGGGTTGATATAGGGCACAGAGCTAATCCGCGGCGCCAGAATCATGAAACTGATGCAACTGGCGGCGTTGTTTCTTGGTTGGTTTACCATCGCTGATAATGCCCATCGCCCCCGATTTTCGCATCGCTGCCAGGCTTTCGCGCTTGGCAATGCTCTGCCCGGTTTCGGCGTACAGCAGTTGCGCTTCAGGAGCGCCGCGGCGCACCACCGACAAGGCTTTGACCTCCACAGTACGCTCTTCGAGCCCTACACGGATTTGCAGCTCGTCGCCAATCCGTGGCTCTTTGCTCGGTTTGCAGCGCTCACCACGGCAGTGCACCTTGCCGCTCTCAATGGCGGTCTTGGCCAATGCACGGGTCTTGTAAAAACGTGCAGCCCATAGCCACTTGTCCAGACGGACCTTGTCGTCCTCTTCCTGTTTCTGCGCCATTGGAACCCCCTTCACCAGATATTCGGAACTGTACTACGTCTTTTGATGATCCAAAGAAGGAACCCGCTCGATAGAATTCCGTCTGCTGCAATACCTGTGCTGAAAACACAGCACAGCGTACGCGCAGATAACTGTCGCCATTTACCGGATATTCTGCGTGAATACCGACTTTATGCTTTCGAATCGGCGTTCGCCGATTGTTTTACCTGCAGGGTCTGCCCTGCGGCCTGGATACGTTAATCGCCGGTTACTTATATTGAAGACTTTTGACCATTTGACCGTTGTCGGTCTGCGCGAGTGGGTGGCGCTTCCCGATCTGGGAGTCGCGGGCCTGCGGGCGAAAATCGACACCGGTGCCAGTACCTCCAGCCTGCACGCCACTGAAATCGAGCCGTTTGTGCGTGATGGTGTCGAGTGGGTACGTTTCAATGCCCATTTGGGAACGCTGGTACAACTACGCCACCGCCGGTGCGAAGCGCCGCTGGTGGCGATAAAAACCATTAAAAGCTCCAACGGCCATACCCAGGTGCGTTATGTGATCCGCACCGGCCTGGCACTGGGTGATCGGGTGTGGTCGGTGGAGTTCACCCTCGCCTGCCGCAAATCCATGCGTTACCGCTTGCTGCTGGGCTCAAAAGCGCTGATCGACGGCCAGTTGGTGGTCAATCCAGAGCTTAAATACGTACAAGACAAGCCGGTGTTTCCGGTCACTACTACCTCTGCCACAGGTGTTGCATGAAGATCGCTGTGCTGTCGCGTAACCCGCGTCTGTATTCCACTCGTCGTCTGGTTGAAGCCGGTATCGCACGAGGCCATGAAATGGTAGTGATCGATACCCTGCGCGCCTATATGAACATTGCCAGTCATAAGCCGCAGATCCATTACCGCGGCAAGCCGCTGGAAGGCTTTGATGCGGTGATCCCGCGCATTGGTGCGTCAGTCACGTTTTATGGCTGCGCGGTATTGCGCCAGTTCGAAATGATGGGGGTTTTCCCGCTCAACGAATCGGTGGCAATCGCCCGCTCGCGAGACAAGTTGCGCTCGCTGCAACTGTTGTCGCGCCGCGGCCTGGGCTTGCCGGTGACAGGCTTTGCCCACTCGCCGGATGATATTCCGGACCTGATCGAGATGGTCAATGGTGCACCGCTGGTGATCAAGGTCCTGGAAGGCACCCAGGGTATCGGCGTGGTGTTGTGTGAAACCGCCACCGCGGCCGAGTCTGTGATCGAGGCTTTCATGGGCCTCAAACAGAACATCATGGTGCAGGAGTACATCAAGGAAGCCGGCGGTGCGGATATCCGCTGCTTCGTGGTGGGTGACAAGGTGATTGCGGCCATGAAGCGCCAGGCCAAGCCCGGTGAATTCCGCTCCAACCTGCACCGCGGAGGCAGTGCCAGCCTGATCAAGATCACCCCGCAAGAACGCATGACCGCCATTCGTGCGGCCAAGGTCATGGGGTTGAGTGTGGCCGGGGTCGATATCCTGCGCTCCAACCACGGCCCGCTGGTGCTGGAGGTGAATTCCTCGCCCGGGCTGGAGGGGATCGAAACCACCACTGGCAAGGATGTGGCCGGGCTCATCATTGAGCATCTGGAAAAAAACAGCACGCCGCACATGACCCGGACCAAAGGGAAAGGTTGAAAGCAGCCACCCCTGACAACTCTGCAGGAGCGAGCTTGCTCGCGAGCGTTTAGAAGCTCGCGAGCAAGCTCGCTCCTGCAGACAGGTCGAAGGCTTTAAACCGCCCCTCTGGGCAACATCAGGCCCAGCGGCAATCGCACCCGGGCCTCAAGGCCTCCGCCGGCACGGTTACGCAGTTCAACATTGCCGCCGTGCATGGAGGCGATGCGCTTGACGATGGCAAGGCCCAAACCTGTCCCCTTGCCGCCACGCGCACGGTCACCGCGGATAAACGGATTGAAGATGTCTTCAAGCTCTGAAGGGTCGATGCCCGCCCCCCGGTCCATCACACTCAGCACCACATACGGCGCACTGGTGTCGCCGGAGACGTAGGCGGCCACTTCCACATTATCCCCCGCATGGTGCAAGGCATTGCCGATCAGGTTATTGAGCAAGCGCTTCATCGAGACCCGACGCAGCGCAAACGGCTGAATCGGCTGCAGGCGCAAACTCACTTGATGTTCGTTCTGGTTGTAAGGCGCCACGACTTCGCGAATCAGTTCACACAAATCGACCTCTTCGACCGGCTCATCGCGCCCGTCACGGATAAAGGCCAGGAACTGATCAAGAATCGCGTCCATATCTTCAATGTCGCGCACCATGTCGTCGGACAGGTCGCTGTGGTTGCCCATCAGCTCCAGAGACAGGCGCAAGCGGGTCAACGGCGTTCGCAGGTCGTGGGACACCCCGGCGAGCATCAGCTCGCGTTCACGGCCAGCCTGTTCCACATCTTCTGCCATTTGATTGAAGGCGCTGTAAACCTCGGTCATTTCGCTCGGTGTATCACTGATCGGCAGCCGTACACTGCGCCCCTGCCCCAGTTGCCGGGCGGCATAAACCAGACGCTTGAGCGGCTGGTTGAGCTGACTGACGAATATCCATGCCGACGCCGTCGATAACAGGCCGATGGCCAGGAACCAGCCCAGCACACTCCAGATTTTCTGTCCGCGTAACGGATGCGGGTACAGCGGCACTTTCAGCCAGCCATCGCCAAGGCTCGGGGCACGTACCCACAACGCGGGCGGCGCATGCATGCGCAAGCGAACTTCGGTATCGGCACCCAGCTCTGCCTGCATCTGGCGCTCATAAATCTCACTGTACGGCCAGTGCTGCTCGCCTTCAGGTACGCCACCGCCGACCACCCGGATCAAACCGGCCGCATCGGCAATTTTTTCGCGATTTTCTTCATCGGCTGCCCAATAAGCGCGCAGGGTCAAAGCCACGCCATGGCTGTACTGGCGGTCGACCAGCATGTCTTCGTTCATCAGCAGATAAACCAGGGTCAGGGCCTTGGAGAACAGTACGACAATGAGGACAAGCCACAGGGTGCGGGAGAAAAAACTTTGGGGGAACCACAGAGGGGTTTTCATAGACAGCCGTCTTAACACTTTGCAGGAGCGAGTTGTGAGGCTCGCAAAATTTGGAATCGCGAGCCTTCGGGCATCCGGGTACCGGAAAGGCTCGCTCCTACAAATGATCCGTCACTTGGTCGCGTTGCCGTCCGGCACGAACACATAGCCTACGCCCCAGACAGTCTGGATATAGCGCGGTTTGGACGGGTCAGGTTCGATCATGCGGCGCAAGCGGGAAATCTGAACGTCGATGGAACGCTCCAGGGCATCCCATTCACGGCCACGGGCCAGGTTCATCAGCTTGTCGCGGGTCAACGGCTCGCGGGCATGCATGACCAGCGCTTTAAGCACGGCGAACTCGCCGGTGGTGAGCATGTGAACTTCATCGCCACGCTTGAGCTCGCGGGTTGCCAGCGACAACTCGTAATCACCGAAGGTAACGCTTTCGTCTTCGCTGCCCGGTGCACCCGGTACCGGCGCTGCCTGACGACGCAATACCGCACGCACCCGCGCCATCAGCTCGTCAGGGTTGAACGGCTTGGCCAGATAATCGTCCGCGCCCAGTTCCAGGCCCTTGATGCGGCTCAGCTCGTCACCTTTGGCGGTCAGCATGATGATCGGCACACGGTTGCCCGCAGCACGCAGGCGGCGGCAAGCGGACAGCCCGTCTTCACCGGGCAGCATCAGGTCCAGCACCACCAGGTTGAATACCTCGCGGGCCAGCAAACGGTCCATTTGTTCCACGTTCGGCACAGCGCGGGCGCGATAGCCCTTGCTGACGAAGAAACGTTCCAGCAGGCTGCTCAGCCCCGGATCGTCGTCAACGATGAGAATTTTTTCGCCTTCTGCCGCTTGTGCAATGCTGCTCATTAGATGCTCCTGTGATCTCGGCGCGCATTATGGCTTAGCTGCTGTCATGCGCATGGAGTGCATTGTTAGCAGATTTTTCCTCCGCGAACAGCACGCAGACCAATGTGCGCCGTAGCGTAGCCCCCTGAATTCGGGAACGCTGGTTATAATGCGCCGCCTTTTGTGTCGGGCAACCTTGGATTTTCAAAGATCGCGCCAGAATTTATTTTTTCAAGTCCTGGCGTAATGTGCTGATTTCGCGGGTCAACAGGCCGCCCTTTTGGCCCAGGCAGCGGCCCCGTTAAGGTCGCTCAACCAGCCTCGCAAGCCAAGAAACCCGGGCATGCGAGCCTGCTTCACAATTTGTCAGGTGGTTTTATGGACAGCATCAACAGCCGCATCGCCGAAGAACTTGGCGTGCGCCCGCAGCAGGTCGAAGCGGCCGTCGCGCTTCTGGATGAAGGCTCCACCGTACCCTTCATTTCCCGCTACCGTAAGGAAGTGACCGGCAGCCTGGATGACACCCAGTTACGTCATCTGGAAGAACGCCTGCGCTACCTGCGTGAACTCGACGAACGGCGTATCAGCATCCTCGCCAGCATCGAAGAACAAGGCAAATTAACCCCGGAACTGGCCCGCGACATCAAACTCGCCGAGACCAAGACCCGCCTTGAAGACCTGTACCTGCCGTACAAACAGAAGCGCCGCACCAAGGGTCAGATCGCCCTGGAAGCGGGCCTGGGTGAACTGGCAGACGGCCTGTTCAACGACCCGACACAAACCCCTGAAATCGAAGCAGCACGTTTTGTCGATGCTGAAAAAGGCGTGGCAGACGTCAAGGCAGCACTCGACGGCGCCAAGTACATCCTCATGGAGCGCTTCGCCGAAGACGCCAGCCTGCTGGATAAACTGCGCAGTTTCCTGAAACAGGAAGCGATCCTCAGCGCCCGGGTGATTCCCGGCAAAGAAGAGGAAGGCGCCAAGTTCCGCGATTACTTCGAACACGACGAGCCGCTCAAAAGCATGCCGTCGCACCGCGCGCTGGCGATTTTCCGTGGCCGCAACGAAGGCATTCTCAGCTCCTCGCTTAAAGTCGGCGAAGAGCTGCCGGGCACCATGCACCCCGGCGAAATGATGATCAGCGAGCGTTTCGGCCTGCAAAACCAGAACCGCCCGGCTGACAAATGGCTGGGCGAAGTGGTGCGCTGGACCTGGAAGGTCAAGCTTTACACCCACCTTGAAACCGACTTGCTGGGTGAGTTGCGCGACGGGGCAGAAACCGAAGCCATCAACGTGTTCGCCCACAACCTGCATGACTTGCTGCTGGCCGCACCTGCCGGCCCGCGCGCAACCCTGGGTCTGGACCCGGGCCTGCGTACCGGCTGCAAGATTGCCGTGGTCGATGCCACCGGCAAAATGCTCGAATACGCCACCGTGTACCCGCACGTGCCGCACAACAAGTGGGATCAAACCATCGCCGTCATGGCCGCCCTGTGCGCCAAGCACTCGGTCGAACTGATCGCCATCGGTAACGGTACCGCCAGCCGCGAAAGCGACAAGCTGGTGATTGACCTGATCAAAAAATACCCGGCCCTGAAAGTCACCAAAGTGATGGTGTCTGAAGCCGGTGCTTCGGTGTACTCGGCGTCAGAACTGGCCGCCAAGGAATTCCCCGACCTCGACGTATCGATCCGTGGCGCGGTGTCGATTGCCCGCCGCCTGCAGGATCCGCTGGCAGAGCTGGTGAAAATCGATCCTAAATCCATCGGTGTCGGCCAGTACCAGCACGACGTATCCCAGCTCAAGCTGGCACGCGGCCTGGACGCCGTGGTTGAAGACTGCGTAAACGCCGTGGGCGTTGACGTGAACACCGCATCGGTGGCGCTGCTGGCCCGCATCTCGGGGCTCAATGCCACACTGGCGCAAAACATCGTCAGCCATCGCGATGAAAACGGCGCGTTCAAAACCCGCGCGGCACTGAAAAAAGTCAGCCGTCTGGGCGAAAAAACCTTCGAACAGGCTGCCGGTTTCCTGCGGGTAATGAATGGCGACAACCCGCTGGACGCTTCTGCGGTTCACCCCGAGGCCTACCCGCTGGTCAAGCGCATTGCCTCGGACACCGAGCGCGACATTCGCTCGCTGATCGGCGACGCGAGCTTTCTCAAGCGTCTTGATCCGAAGAAATTCACTGACGAAACCTTCGGCCTGCCGACGGTCACCGACATTCTCCAGGAGCTGGAGAAACCTGGCCGCGATCCGCGTCCCGAGTTCAAGACTGCCGAGTTCCAGGAAGGCGTCGAAGACCTCAAGGACCTGCAACTGGGGATGATTCTGGAAGGCGTGGTGACCAACGTGACCAACTTCGGTGCCTTCGTCGATATCGGCGTCCATCAGGACGGCCTGGTGCATATTTCGGCCCTGTCCGAGAAATTCATCAAGGACCCGCGTGAAGCCGTAAAAGCCGGTGACGTGGTCAAGGTCAAGGTCATGGAAATCGACATTCCACGTAAACGCGTGGGTCTGTCGATGCGCATGAGCGACACCCCCGGCGAGAAGATCGACGGGGCTCGTGGCGCGCGTCCGGGTTCGGCACCGCGCCAGCAAAACACTGCGCCGCGTAAGGAAACCGTGGCTGCGGCCCCGGCCAATAACGCGATGGCATCGCTGTTTGCCAACGCCAAACAGTTGAAAAAACGCCCATGACGCTCCCCGACGGCCTGACCCAAAGCGCCTTCAGCGAGCTGATCGGTTGCCGCGTGCAGTCGGTGCAAGACGGTATTGCGCAGGTTGCACTAAGCCTGGAACCGCAACTGCGCAACCGGGGCGGCAAACTGCACGGCGGGGTTTTGTTCAGCCTGGTGGATATCAGCATGGGGCTGGCGTGTTCCAGCGTCCATGGCTTTGACCAGCAGAGCGTGACCATCGAGTGCAAAATCAACTACATCCGGGCAGTGTCCGAAGGCGAAGTACTGTGCATCGCCAAAGTCATTCACCCCGGAAGGCGTACCCTGGTCGTCGAGGCAGACGTGCTGCAAGGCGACAAACTGGTGGCGAAAGCCCAAGGCACCTTCGCCGTCCTGTAGCCGCCGGCAGGTGAATTGAGTTAATTTCGGCGCTGCAAGGGGCAACAGGCCCTGATGCAGTGCCGGAATTCGCTTGAAGCGCCGGGACCGAAACAAAGACGGGCGACACATTACAAGCCAGGCGACAACGCCAGTTTCAACTTCACCCTTGTAGACCGTCCTGACCACCCCCATATTGGGGCGACTGACGCGTGAAGGAATCCAACTTGAGCCAACTTCTCAACCGCCGCCTGGCTCTGCTCAGCGAGCGCGCTAACCTCTCACTGCTGGAGCAGTGCCTGCACGGTATCGAGCGCGAATGCCTGCGCGTTACGGCCAATGCCCGCCTGGCGCAGACCCCGCACCCCGAAGAACTGGGCTCGGCACTGACCAACGATCAAATCACCACCGACTATTCCGAGTCGCTGCTGGAGTTCATCACCCCGGCCCTGCCTGATCCGGCAGAGACGCTGGCCAGCCTCGACAAGATTCACCGTTTTGCCTACAGCAAACTCGGCAACGAGTACCTGTGGAGTCCTTCGATGCCGTGCCCGTTGCCGGCCGAAGAAGATATTCCGATTGCCTACTACGGCACCTCCAACATCGGACAGCTCAAGTATGTGTACCGCAAGGGCCTGGCCCTGCGTTACGGCAAGACCATGCAGTGCATCGCCGGCATTCATTACAACTTCTCCCTGCCTGAAACACTGTGGCCGGTGCTGATGAAGGATGAAGGCTTTGTTGGCACCGATCGCGACTACCAGTCCAACGCCTACATCGCGTTGATTCGTAATTTCCGTCGTTACAACTGGCTGCTGATGTACCTGTTTGGCGCTTCCCCTGCGCTGGATGCGGGTTTCCTGCGCGGCCGTTCCCATCAGCTGGAACAGCTGGATGCCGATACGCTGTACCTGCCCTACGCCACCAGCCTGCGCATGAGCGACCTGGGTTACCAGAGCAACGCCCAGGCCGGTCTGACGCCCTGCTACAACGACCTCAACAGCTACACCGACAGCCTGCGCAAAGCTGTGGCCACGCCTTACGCGCCCTATGTCGAGATCGGCACCCACAAAGATGGCGAATGGGTGCAGCTCAATACCAACATCCTGCAAATCGAAAACGAGTACTACTCCAACATCCGCCCCAAGCGCGTGACCTACACCGGCGAACGGCCGATTCAGGCCCTGGTGTCCCGTGGCGTGCAGTATGTTGAAGTGCGCTTGCTCGACATCAACCCGTTCCTGCCCGTGGGCATCGATTTGCCTGAAGCACGTTTTCTGGATGCGTTCCTGCTGTATTGCGCGTTCCAGGAAAGCCCGCAATTCGACACTACGACCTGCAGTGATTGCTCATCGAACTTCCTCAGCGTGGTCAAGGAAGGTCGCCGTCCGGGCCTGCAATTGCAGCGCAATGGCCAGCCGGTCGACATGAAGGAATGGGCGGCAGAACTGCTGGAACAGATTGCGCCACTGGCCGCACTGCTCGATGCAAGCCATGGCGGCGACGCCCACAGCAAGGCGCTGGACGAACAGCTGGCGAAGGTCAATGACGTGTCACTGACGCCTTCAGCCAAAGTCCTGGCCAGCATGATCGAGCACAAGGAAAGCTTCTCCCAGTTCTCGATGCGCCAAAGCCTGGCCCATGCCGAGTTCTTCCGTAACGAGCCGCTGAGTGCTGAAGACCAGGCGGCATTCGAAGAAAAGGCCCGCAGTTCGCTGGTACAGCAAACCGAACTGGAACAGAACGAAGTCGGGGATTTTGATTTGTTCGTCGCCTCGTATCAGGCGAGCATTCTGGCGATCAGTAACTAAAAGCCCTTACCCGGCCCTGTCCTTTGAGACGGGGCCGGGGTGAGGGAGCGCGGGTTACAGCGCCTTCTCGAATATCTTGGAATTACGCTGAAAGTTGTACAGCGACGCACGCGCTGCCGGCAGTCGCTCGACGCTGCTCGGCTCAAAGCCACGCTCGCGGAACCAGTGGGCCGTGCGGGTGGTCAGCACGAACAGGGTTTTTAGCCCCTGGGCCCGGGCACGGTTTTCGATGCGTTCCAGCAGCTCGTCACCACGACGGCCATGGCGATACTCAGGATTCACCGCCAGACACGCCAGCTCCCCCGCATCCGAATCGGCAATCTGATACAGCGCCGCACAGGCGATGATCATGCCTTCACGCTCAACCACACTGAACTGCTCGATCTCGCGCTCCAGCACTTCGCGCGAGCGGCGTACCAGAATGCCCTGCTCTTCCAGCGGGCTGATCAGGTCGAGCAAACCACCCACGTCTTCAATCGCCGCTTCGCGGGTCACTTCGAATTGTTCCTGGGCCACCAGCGTACCGCCGCCGTGACGGGTAAACAGTTCGGTCAGCAACGCGCCATCTTCGGCGTAGCTGACGATATGGCTACGGGCCACGCCGCCACTGCAGGCCTCGGCAGCCGCCTCCAGCAGTTCGGCCTGGTAATCGCTACCCAGACGCTTCATGTGCGCCGGTACCTGTTGCGGACGCAACTCACGGACCAGATGCCCGGTCTCGTCGAGCAGGCCCGATTCGGCACCGAACAACAGCAGCTTGTCAGCCCCCAGGTCGATAGCGGCGCGGGTAGCGACGTCTTCGCAAGCCAGGTTGAAAATCTCCCCTGTCGGCGAGTAGCCCAACGGTGACAACAGCACGATCGAGCGCTCGTCCAGCAGGCGGTTGATGCCCTTGCGGTCGACCCGGCGCACTTCGCCGGTGTGATGATAATCCACACCCTCGAGCACACCGATCGGGCGCGCCGTGACCAGGTTGCCGCTCGCCACCCGCAGGCGTGAACCCTGCATCGGCGAAGAGGCCATGTCCATCGACAGGCGCGCTTCAATGGCAATTCGCAGCTGGCCGACGGCGTCGATTACACACTCCAGGGTCGGCGCATCGGTAATGCGCATGCCTTGGTGGTAACGCGGCACCAGGCCACGGGCTTCAAGCCGGCTTTCGATTTGCGGGCGCGAGCCATGGACCAGCACCAGCCGCACGCCCAGGCTGTGCAACAGCACCAGGTCATGAACTATGTTGCCAAAATTGGAATGCGCCACACCGTCGCCGGGGAGCATGACGACGAATGTGCAGTCGCGGTGAGCATTGATGTAAGGGGAAGCATGACGCAGCCAGTTAACGTAATCGTGCATAACCAGAGCCTGTAAAAAAATGAGCAGCCTGAAAAGGGCAAAAACAGCGAACGCACAACGGGCTGGTGGTTATCGTCGAAACATACTTGGCAACACGCGTGTTCTCCTTGTGTATGGAAATGGCGAGAAACTGGCTTGCCAGCCCCCACCTTTTTGCTAGGTCAGGCAATAGTGTCCGATCAGCTGACTCAATAGACGAACTGTCGGCTGCAAACGTGACATTTCCAGGTGTTCTCCCGGTTGATGGGCGCAGGCGATGTCGCCGGGGCCCAGCACTATGGTTTCGCAGCCAAGTTGCTGAAGATAAGGCGCTTCGGTACCAAACGCCACTGCTTGCGCGCGATGCCCGGTGAGGCGCTCGGCTACCCGCACCAATTCAGCGTCGGCAGCCTGTTCAAATGGCGGCACACCACCGGCAATCGGCGCGAAGTCGATCTGCACTTGATGCCGCTCCGCCAAAGGCTGCAGCTTGCTGCGAATGATTGCCCGCAGCTCGTTCGGGTTCATGCCCGGTAAAGGCCGCAGGTCAAACTCCAGCGAACACTGACCGCAAATCCGGTTGGGATTGTCGCCACCGTGAATGCAGCCAAAGTTCAGGGTCGGTTGCGGCACGCTGAACTGCGGGTTGCGAAACTCGTTGAGCCATTGCTGGCGCAGGCCTTTAAGCTCGCTGATGGCATCGTGCATGGCTTCCAGCGCACTGTGGCCCAGGTCAGGGTCCGATGAATGGCCGCTGCGCCCCAGAATATCGATGCGTTCCATCATCACGCCCTTGTGCATGCGGATCGGCTTGAGCCCGGTAGGCTCCCCGATCACGGCAGCGCGCCCGAGGGGACGTCCGGCTTCGACCAATGCCCGGGCGCCTGCCATCGACGTTTCTTCGTCGCACGTGACCAAAATCAGCAGTGGCTGTTTGAACGGCTGATCAAGCAGCGGACGCACAGCCTCGATCACCAGCGCAAAAAAACCTTTCATGTCACAACTGCCAAGGCCTACCCAGCGATTGTCGACTTCCGTCAGCTTCAGTGGATCGGTCTGCCACAGCGCTTCGTCGTAGGGCACGGTGTCGCTATGCCCCGCCAGTACCAGCCCGCCGGGGCCGCTGCCAAAGCTGGCGAGCAAATTGAACTTGCCCGGATTGACCTGCTGGATATCGCAGTTGAAACCCAGCTCGGCGAGCCAGGTCGCCAGCAAGTCGATCACCCCTCGATTGGATTGATCCAGATGGGGCTGGGTGCAACTGACCGACGCGGTGCCGATCAAGGCAGCGAACTGCTCTTTCATGGAAGGTAAAGGCATGCGCTGACTTCCTGTTGGCTGGGCGAGGCCCATCATAGAGCCATCCAGCAGGCAGAATAAACCCGTGCGACGCGCCGGGGCGGCTTGTCCTGTACACTGCACGGCCTTGGCAGCCACACTTTTCCCGGCTGCGCACCGATCCTGGATTTTCCGGCCATGCAAAAAGAAACTGAAATCAAACTCCGCGTCAGCCGCGAAACCCTCGCCGCCTTGCGCGAGCACCCACTGCTGAAAAAGCGCAACAAAAGTGGCTGGGAAAGCCGTGAGTTGTTGAACCAGTACTTCGACACGCCTGAGCGCGACCTGGCCAAGGCCAAGGTTGCCCTGCGCCTGCGCCGTGATGGCGAAGAAGTTATCCAGACCCTCAAGACCCGCGGCCAGAGCATTGCCGGGCTGTCGGAGCGTAACGAATACGACTGGAAGCTGGCGAAAGCCAAGCTCGACACCAAAAAACTCGACGGCGAATGCTGGCCCGAAGAGTTGGCCGAGCTGGACAAGAAAACCCTGAAACCGATCTTCACCACAGATTTTGTCCGCGAACGCGCTGAAATTTCCTGGGGCCGCGGCAAAGCCAAGGTCGTGATCGAAGCGGCGCTGGACTTCGGCCATGTGATTGCCGGCAAGCAGAAAGAAGAAATCTGCGAGCTGGAACTCGAACTGCGCGAAGGCGAGCCGGCTGCATTGCTGGAACTGGCAGCCGAGCTGGCCGAGAAGCTGGCCCTGATGCCATGCGACATCAGCAAGGCAGAACGCGGCTATCGCCTGTTCGACGCCAACAGCTATGCCGTCAGCCTGCCGGCACCTGTTCTGACCCCGCAAACACCGCTGGACGACGCCTTTGCTGCGCTGGCCTGGCACCTGTTGGGCAGCAGCCAGCGTCTGGCCGAGCAGTACCGTTTCAATGGCCACTGGCGTTTGCTGCAAGACTGGGTTCAGCAACTGACTGACCTGCGGGCACTGGTCAGCAGCCTGGGTCAGGCCGCACCACGTCAGTCCACCAGCGCGTTGCGTGCCGAGCTCGATGCCTTGCTTGAAGACTGGCGCCCGCTGGTACAAATCGGCCAGGACGACGAAGACGTGCGTAAAGCCGCGCCGGAGCAGTTCCTGGAAGAGCTGGAAGATCCACGCTGGGGTCAGTTCTCGCTGAACACCTCGCGCTGGTTGATGGCCCGCAGCTGGACCATTGATCGCGGCACAACCCGTGGCAATCGCCAGGGTGCTGCGCAGCTGGCCAGCTGGTTGCCGCGTCTGCTGTCGGACGAAGCCATCGCCCTGCGTCTGAACCGCTACCAGCAACAACCCGAAGATCTGGCCGAGCAACTGCCACGCATCGAACGGATTCAGGCATGGCTGCGCCTGGCGCGTAACGTGCTGGAAATCCCGGAAATCGATCGTTTGTACGGCGAAATGAACAAACTGCAGGAACTGGCCAACCAGCCAATCTCTGAAGATGCCGAGAGCAACGACTTGCTGCTCAACGCTCGCAAGCAGCAAGCGATTGCGGTGTACCAGAACCGCGCGTGGAAAACCCTGCTGCGCGGCTAAGTACCCGGCCCCTGCAGGAGCGAGCTTGCTCGCTCCTGCAGCTGCAGCCCTACTTCGTGCCTTTGGGCATGTCCGCGTCAGGGGTACGCCAGATCAACCGTGTGGTGTCATAGCCCTGTTGTTGAGCCTTGTTCAGCAACTCCTCACGGGTTTGCTGATCGATCTGCGGCTTGCGTGACAGCAGCCACAAATAACGCCGGTCCGGATTACCCACCAGCGCCGTGCTGTAGCCATCCCCCAGGTACAACACCCAGTAATCGCCCTTGGTCACCCCCGGCAGCAGGGATGACACCCAGTTGTCGAACTCGACCCACAGCTTGTCGGTTTTCCCCGCAACCTGGGGCGTCGCTGTGCCCGTGGCTTCTTCCCACTTGCCTTCTGCAGTCCGGCAACGGTTCAGTACTGCAACGTTACCGTCCGGCTTGAGACTGTAGTGCGCCTCGGATTGTGCACAGTTGCGCTGGAAGAACATCGGCAACCTTGCCTGTTCGTACCAGGTGCCCTGATAACGCTTGAGATCGACGCTTTCGACGGTTTTGGGGGCCAGCGAATCAGTGTCGGAAGTGGCGCATCCGGCCAACAGCAGCGCAGCGCCAAGCGAAGCTAAAAGACCTTTCATCGCAAACGCTCCTTAATACTTACTTCAGACCCTGACCCGAGAAGATCAGTACTTTATCGCCCGCATATTGCACGCTGATAAAGCTGGTCTTGTCACCCCAGGTGCAGCTCGACATACCCAGTGCACCGGAACAATCGGTCGGGCTACCCAAGAGTTTTTCGACCTCGGCCTTGGTCATGCCGGCCGACAGTTTTGCGTAATTTTCCTGATTGACCTTGCTGCATGCCGCCAGCAAAACGCAGAACGACAACATCGCCAAAGAACGCAACTTCATGGAAAAGCTCCTGATTGAGAAAGTCGGCCGAGCCGCCTGATGCAAGCTTAGAAGAGAAAAGTGCGGGGTGGTTCCCGGAGGGCGGGGGATTTGTTCCAGGGCCGGAAACAACTGTAGGAGCGAGCTTGCTCGCGAGCTGTTTTGAAAAGCTCGCGAGCAGGCTCGCTCCTACAGGAGGGTAACGCGGGGTTTTACTTGGCGTGGTACGAGGTCACGCGCGCCACTTCTTCTTTCGAACCCAGGAACACTGCTACACGCTGGTGCAGGCCTTCCGGCTGGATGTCGAGGATACGCTGGTGGCCGTCAGTGGACGCACCACCCGCCTGCTCCACCAGGAACGACATCGGGTTGGCTTCGTACATCAGACGCAATTTACCCGGCTTGGACGGCTCGCGGCTGTCGCGCGGGTACATGAACAGACCGCCACGGGTCAGGATCCGGTGTACGTCGGCAACCATCGCGGCAACCCAGCGCATGTTGTAGTTCTTTTCCAGCGGCCCTTCTTCGCCAGCCAGCAACTCGTCGACGTAGCGCTGTACCGGAGCTTCCCAGTGACGCTGGTTGGACATGTTGATGGCGAATTCCTGAGTGGTTTCAGGAATGGTGATGTCTTCGTGGGTCAGCACGAAGCTGCCCATTTCGCGATCCAGAGTGAAGCCTTTGACGCCGTCACCCAGGGTCAGTACCAGCATGGTCTGAGGGCCGTAAATGGCATAACCGGCCGCTACCTGCTGTGTTCCTGGCTGCAGGAAGGCCTTTTCATTCAAAGGCTCGTTCTGGGTCAGATATTCGTTCGGGCAACGCAGTACCGAGAAGATAGTGCCGACCGGCGCGTTGATGTCGATGTTCGACGAACCGTCCAGCGGGTCGAAAACCAGCAGGTAGGCGCCTTTAGGGTATTTGCCCGGAATCTGGTAGGCATTGTCCATTTCTTCGGACGCCATGCCGGCCAGGTGACCGCCCCATTCGTTGGCTTCGAGCAGGATTTCGTTGGAAATCACGTCGAGTTTCTTCTGCACTTCACCTTGTACGTTTTCAGTGCCCATGCTGCCCAGAACACCACCCAGGGCGCCTTTGGACACGGCGTGGTTGATCTCTTTGCAAGCACGCGCCACCACTTCGATGAGGAAACGCAAATCAGCAGGAGTGTTGTTGCTGCGGGTCTGCTCGATCAAATAGCGACTCAGGGTAACGCGGGACATGTAAGGCTCCGAACAATGGGGAGGGGGCGAAAAACCCGCGCAGTTTAACGCGTGTTGCCGTGCAAATCTTCTAATCAGACTCAGAACCGGCCGAGCGGGTTCAGCTGAATCCTTAAATCAGGCAAAAATCTGTAGCCGCTGCCGCAGGCTGCGATACGTCCCGCAGGGGCCTGGCTCTTGAAAGCACGGGCCCGGCGGTCTCGATCGCAGCCTGCGGCAGCGACTGCAAGCGCTCTACATGGCTTTCCAGATTTCAGTCGCATACTCGCGAATGGTCCGGTCCGAGGAGAACCAGCCCATGCGCGCCGTATTCAGTACCGCCTTGCGCCACCAGGCGTCCGTGTCATGCCACAGGGTTTCAACCCGCATCTGGGCCGCCCAGTACGCATCGAAATCGGCACAGACCAGAAACCGGTCGTAATCAATCAGCGAATCGACAAAACCGGTGTATCGCGCCGGGTCATCGTGGGAGAAGACCCCGCCGCGTATGGCCTGCAATACATCATCAAGTCGATGTGAGGCTGCAATATCGGGCCCGGCGTGAAACTCGCCATTACGCTTACGGGCTTCGACCTGCTCCGCACTGAGGCCGAAAATAAACATGTTATCGGCCCCCACCCGTTCGCACATTTCCACGTTGGCTCCGTCCATGGTGCCGATGGTCAGCGCCCCGTTGAGACCGAACTTCATATTGCTGGTACCCGATGCCTCATAGCCCGCAGTGGATATCTGCTCGGACAAGTCAGCTGCCGGAATGATGCTCTCGGCCAGGCTGACGTTGTAGTTGGGGATAAATACCACTTTGAGCAGGCCGCGCACGGTCGGGTCGTTGTTCACAGTACGGGCAATATCATTGGCCAGTTTAATGATGAGCTTGGCCTGCTCATAACTGGCCGCCGCCTTGCCCGCGAAAATCTTGACCCGGGGTACCCAGTGGTTGCCCGGTTCGGCACGAATGGCCTGGTACAGCGCAACGGTGTGCAACAGGTTGAGCAGTTGGCGCTTGTACTCGTGAATCCGTTTGACCTGCACATCGAACATCGCTTCAGGATTGACCACCACCCCCAGCCGCTCATATATGAGCGCTGCCAACGTGCATTTGCTTTGCAGACGCTGCTCGGCGAATTGCTTGCGAAAATCTGCGCGCTCGGCAAAAGGCTCCAGCTTGATCAGCTTGTGCTCGGTTTCATCGAGGACATCAGGCCCCAGCGCGTTAACCAGCATCACGGTCAATGGCGGATTGGCCTGAAACAGCCAGCGGCGGAAAGTAACGCCATTGGTCTTGTTGTTGATCCGGTCCGGGTAAAGCTTGTGCAACTCGGAGAACACCGTGCTGCGCATCAACTGGGTGTGCAGTCCGGAAACGCCGTTGACACTGTGGGAACCGAGAAACGCCAGATTGCCCATCCGCACCCGGCGGCCATGCTCTTCTTCAATCAGGGACACGGCACGCAGCACATCGAAATCATGCACCCCCTGGTTGCGCAGTGAGTCGATGTGATAGCCGTTGATCAAGTAGATGATCTGCATATGACGCGGCAACATGCGCTCCATCAACCCCACGGGCCAGGTTTCAAGCGCTTCGGGGAGCAGGGTGTGATTGGTGTACGACAAGGTATCGACGGTGACTTTCCAGGCCGTCGGCCACTCGATGCCGTGTTCATCAACCAGGATGCGCATCAGTTCCGCAACGGCGATCGAGGGATGGGTGTCGTTGAGCTGGATGGAAACATGCTCGGCCAGATTCAGCAGCGTGTCGTGAACGTGCAGGTGTCTGCGCAACAGATCCTGCAGCGAAGCCGAGACGAAGAAAAACTCCTGGCGCAAGCGCAGCTCCTGCCCGGCCTCGTTGCTGTCTGCCGGATACAGCACACGGGAGATGCTTTCGGCACGCACCACCTCGGCCACTGCACCCAAATGGTCACCGGCATTGAAACGCCCCAGGTTCAAGTCATGCAGGGCCCTGGCCCGCCACAGGCGCAAGGTGTTGACACTGGCACCGCGCCAGCCGACGACGGGTGTGTCATAGGCGATGGCCCGCACCGTCTCGCTGGGTTCCCAGACCTGGCGTGACTGGCCGTGTTCATCCTGCCGGGTTTCAACCGCTCCGCCAAAACCTATCAAGTACGTCACTTCGGCGCGCTCAAACTCCCACGGGTTGCCGAAGTCCAGCCAGTTCTCGGTTTGCTCTTGCTGCCAGCCGTCGACGATGCTCTGGCGGAACAGTCCGTGTTCATAACGGATGCCGTAGCCGTGGGCGGCAACGCTCAGGGTGGACATGCTTTCCATGAAACAGGCAGCCAGCCGACCCAGCCCGCCGTTGCCAAGCGCCGCATCGGGCTCCAGCAGGCGGATACGTTCCAGATCGACCCCAAGCCCGGTCATCGCCTCACGCGCCACCTCCAGCAGCCCCAGATTGTTCAGGCTGTCATAAAGCAGGCGACCGATCAGAAACTCCAGCGACAGGTAATACACCCGCTTCTGATCCTTGCGATAAATCTGCCGCGTGTGGTCCATCCAGTGCTCGACCATATGGTCGCGGGCAGCCAGTGCAATGGCTTCAAACCAGTCATGGTCAAACGCGTGTTCCGGGTCCTTGCCCACCGCGTAAGTCAGTTTGGCTACTACGGCGGCCCGAAAAGCCGCCACCTGTGCGTCACGAACAAGCGGTTCCTGGGGCATCGATACAACCTCGAGCGAGATGGAGCGATTTGAAGAACGGGTGGATTCAGCCTAGACCTTTCGACAGGAACTAAACGCTTTGATTCGGGCTTTTATGGCGGTTTCCATAAAAAAAACTGACGAAATGAACATTGCCCCAAAACGATGCGCATACGAGAAAGGGCGCCTTAAAACATGGCCCTGATCGAAAAACCGGCAAATGGTTGTTCACAGATTCACCAACCCCGGTATGATCGCGCGCCCTGATGCACGCCGGAAAACAAGCCTGATGAAGTCCAACCTGATCGCCGCCGCGGAAATCGACCGTATCGATACCTGGGCCAAATACTCCGCGCCCATGTGCGGCTCCTGCATTTCCAGCTGCTGCACGCTGCCGGTGGAGGTCAAGATCAAAGACCTGATCCGTATCGGCATCGTCGATGAGTTCGAGATGGGCGATCCGCCGAAGAACATCGCCAAGCGCCTGCAGAAAGAAGGGATCGTGGAGCGCTTCAACCAGAAGTCCGGGATTTTCACCCTGCAGCGCATGAGCAATAACGACTGCCTGTACCTGGATCGCAAGTCACGCATGTGCACCATTTACGAAAAGCGCCCGGACACTTGCCGCAATCACCCGCGGATAGGCCCGCGCCCGGGTTATTGCGCCTATGTGCCCAAAGCGGTTGAACGCAAAAACAGCAGCGAGAAGCTGATGGTGTTTTAACCCGAAGGGGCGGCTTGCGGCGATGATAATCCTGCAACCTGCCCCATCGCTGGCAAGCCAGCTCCCACAAGGCCTGCACTGCACCCATTACCTGTGGGAGCCGGCTGCCGGCGATGCGGACCCTGCAACCCGCCCCATCCCTGGCAAGCCTTCTCCCATCAGGCCTGCACTGCACCCAATACCTGTGGGAGCCGGCTTGCCGGCGATGCTGACCCTGCAACCCGCCCCATCCCTGGCAAGCCAGCTCCCACAAGGCCTGCACTGCACCCAATACCTGTGGGAGCCGGCTTGCCGGCGATGCTGACTCTGCAACCCGCCCCATCCCTGGCCTGCGCTGCACCCGATACCTGTGGGAGCCGGCTTGCCGGCGATGCTGACCCTGCAACCCGCCCCATCCCTGGCAAGCCAGCTCCCACAAGGCCTGCACTGCACCCATAACCTGTGGGAGCCGGCTTGCCGGCGATGCTGACCCTGCAACCCGCCCCATCCCTGGCAAGCCAGCTCCCACAAGGCCTGCACTGCACCCAATACCTGTGGGAGCCGGCTTGCCGGCGATGCTGACTCTGCAACCTGCCCCATCCCTGGCAAGCCAGCTCCCACAAGGCCTGCACTGCACCCGATACCTGTGGGAGCCGGCTTGCCGGCGATGCTGATCCTGCAACCCGCCCCATCCCTGGCCTGTTCTGCACTCAAATCCCGGACACAAAAAAACGCCCCCGACCGCAAGGCCGGGGGCGTTTTTTATTCAGCTAAATAAATAGCTTATTTGCTGCTTTTCTTGCTGGCGCGGGTACGCTCGCTTTCGCCCAGGATCTTCTTACGAAGACGGATGGACTTAGGAGTCACTTCGCACAATTCGTCTTCTTGAACGAATTCCAGAGCTTGCTCCAGGGTGAAGCGGATAGGCGGAACCAAAGCGATGGTTTCGTCTTTACCCGAAGCACGCATGTTGTCGAGCTTCTTGCCTTTGGTTGGGTTAACGCCCAGGTCGTTGTCGCGGCTGTTGATGCCGACGATTTGACCTTCGTACACGTCTTCACCGTGACCCAGGAACAGTTTGCCGCGAGCCTGCAGGGTTTCCAGCGAGTAAGTCAGAGCCTTACCGGTAGCAACCGAAACCAGAACGCCGTTCTGACGGCCGGACATGTCGCCCGACTTCATCACGTCGTAACGGTCGAAGATCGAGGTCAGGATGCCAGCGCCCGAAGTCAGAGTCAGGAACTCGTTACGGAAACCGATCAGGCCACGTGCAGGGATGTTGTATTCAAGACGAACACGGCCCTTGCCATCCGGAACCATGTTGGTCAGATCGCCTTTACGGATACCGATCTGTTCCATGATTGCGCCCTGCGATTCTTCCGGCAGGTCGATGGTTACGTTTTCGTACGGTTCGTGCTTAACGCCGTCAACCATGCGGATGATTACTTCCGGACGACCAACACCCATTTCGAAGCCTTCGCGACGCATGGTTTCGATCAGTACCGACAAGTGCAGCTCACCACGACCCGACACTTTGAACTTGTCAGCGGTGTCGCCTTCTTCAACGCGCAGAGCAACGTTGTAGAGCAGTTCTTTGTCCAGACGTTCCTTGATGTTACGGCTGGTTACGAACTTGCCTTCACGGCCGCAGAACGGCGAGTCGTTAACCTGGAAGGTCATCGAAACGGTAGGTTCGTCAACAGTCAGCGGCTTCATCGCTTCGACGTTCAGTGGGTCGCACAGAGTGTCGGAGATGAACAGCTGGTCGAAGCCGCTGATGCAGACGATGTCGCCGGCAGCTGCTTCTTCAACGTCGATACGGTGCAGACCGTGGTGACCCATCAGCTTCAGGATACGACCGTTACGGCGCTTGCCGTCAGCATCGATGGCCACAACCTGGGTGTTCGGCTTGACGCGACCACGAGCGATACGGCCAACGCCGATGATGCCCAGGAAGCTGTTGTAGTCCAGTGCCGAGATTTGCATCTGGAAAGGACCGTCACGGTCAACTTTTGGAGCCGGAACGTGGTCAACAATCGCCTGGTACAGCGGGGTCATGTCTTCAGCCATGTCGGTGTGGTCAAGACCAGCAATACCGTTCAGGGCAGAGGCGTAAACCACTTTGAAGTCCAGCTGTTCTTCGGTAGCACCCAGGTTGTCGAACAGGTCGAAGATTTGATCCAGAACCCAGTCCGGACGCGCGCCTGGACGGTCAACCTTGTTGATAACCACGATTGGACGCAGGCCGGCTTCGAAAGCCTTCTTGGTCACGAAACGGGTTTGCGGCATAGGGCCGTCTTGAGCGTCAACCAGCAGCAGAACGGAGTCAACCATCGACATCACGCGCTCTACTTCACCGCCGAAGTCGGCGTGGCCCGGGGTATCCACGATGTTGATGTGGTAGCCGTTCCAGTTGATAGCGGTGTTCTTGGCAAGAATGGTAATGCCGCGCTCTTTTTCCTGGTCGTTGGAGTCCATCACGCGCTCGTCGTTGAGCTCGCCGCGTTCCAGAGTGCCGGATTGACGCAAGAGTTTGTCTACCAGGGTGGTTTTACCGTGGTCAACGTGAGCAATGATGGCGATGTTACGTAGATTTTCGATCACTTGTGTATCTCGATCAGAGGATTCGGTGTGCTGACAGGTCGTGGCAGCGATTAACAGTAGAGTCAGGTCAAGCCGTTACAACTTGACCTCGGCGTCGGGGGGCCGGTGACGCAGGCCACAGGCATACAGCCCCGGGCTCTTAGCTCGGTCGATAAACGCGCACATTGGCATGCCCCTCACTGAGCAAATGGTGAGCATGCAGGCGACTCATCACGCCTTTGTCGCAATACAACAGGTACTGACGGGTGTCATCCAGTTCCTTGAAGCGGCTGTTCAAAGCATAAAACGGCAACGCTTGTACTTCGATGCCAGCCAGTTCCAGCGGTTGATCTTCCTGAGCATCCGGGTGACGGATGTCAATCACGATCTGGCCCGCCAGCACTTCGCTGACTTCTTCGACTTGCAAGTCCTGGCCCAATTCATCGATCACCCGATCAATCGGCACCAGTTTGGCCCGCTCCAGCGCACGCTCGAGCACGGCCATATCGAACTGTTGTTCTTCGTACTCCACGCGATTGCGTTTGGCGTGGGTCTTGGGGTTGACCGAAATCACCCCGCAATATTCAGGCATGTGCTTGGCAAAATCGGCCGTACCGATTTCAACCGCCTGATCAATGATGTCCTGCTTGTGGCTAGCGATCAGCGGACGCAGAACCAATTTGTCAGTAGCCGAGTCGATCAGCGACAAATTGGGCAGGGTCTGGCTCGAAACCTGGGAAATCGCTTCACCGGTAACCAGCACTTCGATATCGAGCCGCTCAGCGATACGGGTTGCAGCGCGCAACATCATACGCTTCAAAATGACGCCCATATGACTGTTATCGACTTTGCCGAGAATTTCCCCCAAAACTTCTTCGAAAGGAACGCTGACAAACAGCACGCGCTGGGAGCTGCCGTACTTCTTCCATATATAGTGCGCGACTTCCATCACGCCCAGTTCGTGGGCACGCCCGCCGAGGTTGAAGAAGCAAAAGTGGCTCATCAGGCCGCGGCGCATGATCTGGTAGGCGGCAACGGTGGAGTCGAAACCACCGGACATCAACACCAGGGTCTGCTCCAGCGAGCCCAGCGGGAAACCGCCGATGCTGTCGTGCTGGCTGTGAATCACAAACAACCGTTGGTCGCGAATTTCGAAGCGGACTTCGATTTCCGGTTTTTTCAGGTCGATTCCTGCCGCACCGCATTCACGACGCAGCTTGCTGCCGACGTATTTCTCGATTTCCATCGAGGTAAACGGGTGCTTGCCGCCGCGTTTGCAACGCACAGAAAAAATCTTGCCTGCCAGCGCATCGCCGAAGTGCAGTTTGCACTTCTCGACCACGTCATCGAAGTCACCCAACGGGTACTCGTCGACCTGCAGGAAATGCGTGATGCCCGGCATGCAGCTCAGGCGCGCAGTCATCTCCTTCAAGGCTTTGGGGTCGGTCACGCGCGTTTGCAGCTCGATGTTGTCCCACACGCCCGTCACCACCACAGCCGGGTCCAGATCGCGGAGCACAGCGCGGATGTTTTTAGCCAATTGGCGGACGAAACGCATCCGAACCGGACGGCTCTTAATAGTGATTTCGGGGAAGACTTTAACGATTAGTTTCATGAAAACAGCGCGCGAGCAGCCTGCCAAAAAAGGGGGGCGCGGATTATAGCGGAAATTGCTCAAGGTTTAACCAGTTATCGTACAAACGGTTTTCGATGCACCAAAACAGGTCAAAAGCGTCGGTTTTCGCTTCATTTGAGTGCGGCAAGACGCCTTAATCGGTAGTCTGCGGCCCTTATCTGCTTGAGATTGGGGCATTACGCCCAAGTCGGGGCACTGGCATGCAATTTGCTCCCTTGTGAGGCAGGTTGCCTTGGCAGAGTATTCGCGCCGGCATCAACCACCTTTAACGGGCTCTCCACTACCTAGCCCGAAGCCACCCCGGAGGACACTATGTCGAAGTCGGTTCAACTCATCAAAGATCATGACGTCAAGTGGATTGATCTGCGCTTCACTGACACTAAAGGCACTCAGCACCACGTGACCATGCCGGCCCGTGATGCGCTGGATGAAAACTTCTTCACCGACGGCAAAATGTTCGACGGCTCCTCCATTGCTGGCTGGAAAGGCATCGAAGCGTCCGACATGATTCTGCTGCCGGACGACAGCACTGCCGTTCTGGACCCGTTCACCGAACAGCCAACCCTGATTCTGGTGTGCGACATCATCGAACCCTCGACCATGCAAGGCTACGATCGCGACCCGCGCGCCATCGCCACCCGTGCCGAGGAATACCTGAAGTCCACCGGTATCGGCGACACCGTATTTGTAGGTCCGGAGCCAGAGTTCTTCATCTTCGACGAAGTGAAGTTCAAATCCGACATCTCCGGTTCCATGTTCAAGATCTACTCCGAACAAGGTTCGTGGATGTCCGACCAGGACGTGGAAGGCGGCAACCGTGGCCACCGTCCAGGTATCAAGGGCGGCTACTTCCCGGTTCCTCCGTTCGACCACGACCACGAAATCCGTACCTCCATGTGCAACGCCATGGAAGAAATGGGCCTGGTCATCGAAGTGCACCACCACGAAGTGGCAACTGCCGGCCAGAACGAAATCGGCGTGCAGTTCAACACCCTGGTGAAAAAGGCTGACGAAGTTCAGACCCTGAAGTACTGCGTACACAACGTGGCAGACGCCTACGGCCGTACCGCTACTTTCATGCCCAAGCCTCTGTACGGCGATAACGGCTCGGGTATGCACGTTCACATGTCCATCTCCAAAGATGGCAAGAACACCTTCGCAGGCGAAGGTTATGCCGGCCTGTCCGACACCGCCCTGTACTTCATCGGCGGCATCATCAAGCACGGTAAGGCCCTGAACGGCTTCACCAACCCGGCCACCAACTCCTACAAGCGTCTGGTACCAGGCTTCGAAGCTCCGGTAATGCTGGCCTACTCGGCTCGCAACCGTTCCGCTTCGATCCGTATTCCTTACGTGTCGAGCCCTAAGGCGCGCCGTATCGAAGCACGTTTCCCGGACCCGGCAGCCAACCCGTACCTGTGCTTCGCAGCACTGATGATGGCTGGCCTGGACGGTATCCAGAACAAGATCCACCCAGGCGACGCAGCTGACAAAAACCTGTACGACCTGCCGCCTGAAGAGGCCAAAGAGATCCCGCAGGTTTGTGGCAGCCTGAAAGAAGCCCTGGAAGAGCTGGATAAAGGTCGTGCGTTCCTGACCAAAGGCGGCGTTTTCAGCGACGACTTCATCGACGCTTACATCGCACTGAAAAGCGAAGAAGAAATCAAGGTTCGCACCTTCGTACACCCACTGGAATACGAGCTGTACTACAGCTGCTGATCCAGCAACGCCTGCCCGTGCAGGCGTTACCAAGAGGCCTCCTTCGGGAGGCCTTTTTTATGCCCGGCACTTTATCCCTGGCGCCGATTGCGCGGTCACAAAAATTCCGACAGGAACGGCTGCCATTGACCTGGCCGAGAAAGGCCCCGCCCTACATTAAAGCCATCAGCACTGCCCCAGAATGACCGCCTTTTCTTCCCACGGGATGGCGGCCTGCGATGATGCCGAAAGTACTGTTGCTGCTTGTTTTTGCCCACCCGGCTGGCGCGCAGGTCTATCGCCAGGCCCCCGACAACGCCAGCTTGATCTTCAGCAACGTACCCCTGGCAGGAGTCCAGGCAGAGCCGATATCCGTGCAACCCGCAAACCGGATCGCAGCATTCAAGTATTCGTCGACCTTGATCCCCTCCTCCATGCTGTTGCCCGAACAAGAGCCCGGGCCGGCAATCAAACCTGATCGCGACCCGCATCGTCAGGCGGCACAAGACCGTCTCGCAGAGAACTGAATCTATTCAGCAAATCTGCACTATATTGGTGCAACAACAGAGCGAAGACACACTTGCCAGCCCAATTTGGTTCAAAACGACTCACTCCAAGCGCATAAACGCCATCTAAAAGGGCTGCAACCCCCTATTTCAGGCGAATAACGCTTCTTTTCGGAGCCTTGGTTTGTTTTTTGCATTTTCCTAGTCTCAGCGCCTCACCCGCGCATGCAATCCGGGATCGGCCCATGACCATCAGTGATGCCCTGCACCGACTGCTACTCGATAATCTGACCACCGCCACACTGCTGCTCAATGCCGACCTGCGTCTTGAGTACATGAACCCGGCGGCGGAAATGCTGCTGGCCATCAGTGGCCAACGCAGTCATGGGCAATTCATCAGTGAACTGTTCACTGAGTCCACCGAAGCCTTGCACTCGCTGCGCCAGGCGGTTGAGCAAGCGCACCCGTTCACCAAGCGCGAAGCCATGCTGACTTCGCTCACCGGCCAGAACCTGACGGTGGACTACGCCGTGACCCCGATCCTGAGCCACGGCAGCACCATGTTGCTGCTTGAAGTGCACCCCCGCGACCGGCTGCTGCGCATCACCAAGGAAGAAGCCCAGCTGTCCAAGCAGGAAACCAGCAAGATGCTGGTGCGCGGCCTGGCCCATGAAATCAAGAATCCGCTGGGCGGCATTCGCGGGGCGGCCCAGTTGCTGGCCCGCCAGCTACCCGATGAAAGCCTGCGGGACTACACCAACGTCATCATCGAAGAAGCCGATCGCCTGCGTAATCTGGTAGATCGCATGCTGGGCTCCAACAAGCTGCCATCGCTGGCCATGACCAATGTGCATGAAGTGCTGGAGCGGGTGTGCAATCTGGTCGAGGCCGAAACACAGGGCAGCATCACGCTGGTGCGCGACTACGACCCGAGCCTGCCCGACCTACTGATCGACCGTGAACAGATGATTCAGGCAGTGCTCAATATTGTGCGTAACGCCATGCAGGCCATTGGCAGCCAGAACGAGCTGCGCCTGGGCCGCATCAGCCTGCGTACCCGGGCCATGCGCCAGTTCACCATCGGCCATATCCGCCATCGACTGGTGACCAAAATCGAAATTATCGACAACGGCCCGGGCATCCCTCCCGAGCTGCAAGACACTCTGTTCTTTCCAATGGTCAGCGGCCGCCCTGACGGCACCGGGCTGGGACTGGCCATTACCCAGAACATCATCAGTCAGCACCAGGGATTGATCGAGTGTGAGAGCCACCCCGGCCACACACTCTTCTCGATCTTTCTACCACTGGAACAAGGAGCCGCATCGACATGAGCCGAAGTGAAACCGTGTGGATCGTCGACGACGACCGTTCTATCCGTTGGGTCCTGGAAAAAGCCTTGCAACAGGAAGGCATGACCACACAAAGTTTCGACAGCGCCGACGGGGTGATGAGCCGCCTCGCCCGCCAGCAGCCCGACGTGATCATTTCGGACATTCGCATGCCCGGCGCCAGCGGTCTGGACTTGCTGGCCAAGATTCGCGAACAGCACCCCCGCCTGCCCGTGATTATCATGACCGCCCACTCCGACCTCGACAGTGCGGTGGCGTCCTATCAGGGCGGCGCGTTCGAATACCTGCCCAAGCCGTTCGACGTCGACGAAGCCGTGTCCCTGGTCAAGCGTGCCAACCAGCACGCCCAGGAACAACAAGGCCTGGCCGTCCCTCCAGCGCTGGCACGCACGCCGGAAATCATCGGTGAAGCCCCGGCGATGCAAGAGGTGTTTCGCGCCATTGGCCGGCTTAGCCACTCCAACATCACGGTGTTGATCAATGGCGAGTCGGGCACCGGTAAAGAGCTGGTGGCCCACGCCCTGCATCGCCATAGTCCGCGCGCAGCATCGCCTTTTATTGCGTTGAATATGGCGGCCATCCCCAAGGACCTGATGGAGTCCGAGCTGTTCGGCCACGAGAAAGGTGCCTTCACCGGAGCCGCCAACCTGCGGCGCGGCCGGTTCGAGCAAGCCGATGGCGGAACCCTGTTTCTGGACGAAATCGGCGACATGCCCGCCGACACCCAAACGCGCCTGCTGCGGGTTTTGGCCGATGGCGAGTTCTACCGGGTCGGCGGTCATACGCCGGTCAAGGTCGATGTGCGGATCATTGCCGCCACCCACCAGAACCTCGAAACCCTGGTCCAGGCCGGCAAATTCCGTGAAGACCTGTTCCACCGTCTGAACGTGATCCGCATTCATATCCCGCGCCTGTCGGACCGTCGCGAGGATATCCCGACCCTGACCCGCCACTTTCTCAGAAGCGCCGCGCAAGAGCTGTCTGTCGAGCCCAAGCTGCTCAAGGCCGAGACCGAGCAATACCTGAAAAACCTGCCATGGCCGGGCAACGTGCGCCAGCTGGAGAACACCTGCCGCTGGATCACGGTGATGGCCTCGGGCCGCGAAGTGCATATCAGCGACTTGCCACCCGAGCTGCTGAACCTGCAGCAGGACACGTCGCCGGTCACCAACTGGGAACAGGCCCTGCGTCAGTGGGCTGATCAGGCGCTGGGCCGGGGTCAGTCCAACCTGCTCGACAGTGCCGTGCCGACGTTTGAACGGATCATGATCGAGACCGCCCTCAAGCACACCGCAGGCCGTCGTCGCGATGCAGCCGTGCTGCTGGGCTGGGGCCGCAACACCCTGACCCGCAAGATCAAGGAGCTGGGGATGAAGATTGATAGCGACGAGGATGACAGCGACGAGGCATGACTCGGCGGCGCGATGATGGGGGAGCCGGCTGGCCAGCGATGGCACCCCTGTGATCGGCCTGAACGATCGCGAGCAAGCTCGCTCCTGCAGGACCGCACCAGCTTCAGGCAACACGCACTATTTGTGTGCACAGCTCTGGATCAATGGTTACAGCAACATCGACAACCCAAAACAGCAGTCCCAGAAAAGCCCCGGATTCCGGGGCTTTTGCATATCAAGGAAAAAAATCAGGCAGAAAAACCAGAACTGGCATGCACCCTGCAATAACCCTGATAACGCTTTAGGGGACCTTGATACAGGCAGGTCAAGACTCCCCACTTTTACACCCGCAGCCTTGATGCCTTATGCATCGAGGCGCACAACGATTTTGGGGAACCGGTACAGGCAGGCCGCAATTCCCTCTTTTATTACTCCCGCAGGTTTATCTGCAGTCGCCAGCGCCCGTCCCGGGACGCTCCGGCCCAGTCGCCCTGCAGCGCACGGGCCGCCACCAAGGTCAGCAGCAACCCGCCATCGGTATGCCGTAGCCGCCAGTTCACCACCTTGTCACCCAGCTTTAACTGGCCGTTCTGCGGCTTGCCCCTGGCATCGAACAGCAACCCCAGCGTGCCATCAACCAGCTCGCCATGCAGCTTGGGCTCATCGCTGAACCACACCACCAGCGCACCGGGCAACACCTCCACTTGCTGCAGCTCAACCGGCACAGGCGCGGTCAAACGCCCGATCATCATGCCCACCATTACACCGACTATCACCAAAGAACCTAAAACCCGTGGCCATAGTTTCGGCCGCGGGTCTTCTTCAGGCGTAGAATGCTGCCTATCTTTAAGTTCGGAGCCGTGCATGTTTCACGTCATCCTTTTTCAACCAGAAATTCCGCCGAATACCGGCAACATTATCAGGCTGTGCGCCAACAGCGGCTGCCACCTGCATTTGATCGAGCCTATCGGTTTTGAGCTGGACGACAAGCGCTTGCGCCGGGCCGGGCTCGATTACCACGAGTACGCGCCGCTCAAGCGCCATGCCGATCTGGCCAGTTGCCTCGAAAGCCTGGGCCATCCGCGACTGTTCGCCTTTACCACCAAAGGTTCACGGCCGTTCCACGACGCCCGGTTTGCCGAAGGTGATGCCTTTATCTTCGGCCCGGAAAGCCGGGGCCTGCCGCCAGAAGTGCTGGATGCGCTGGACGGCGACCACCGCCTGCGTCTGCCGATGCGTGAAGGTTGCCGCAGCCTGAACCTGTCCAACACCGTGGCCGTGGCTGTGTACGAGGCCTGGCGCCAGCTGGACTTCAAGTAATACGCAAAAAAACCTGTAGGAGCGAGCTTGCCTCGCGAGCTGCTGGCGCATGGAAAAGCTCGCGAGCAAGCTCGCTCCTACAGATAGCCTTTGGACAAGGGCAATAAAAAAGCGCCATCAAGGCGCTTTTTTATTGGGCATCGACTGTTTATTGAACAGTCGGGCTGCCTTCTTCCTGCATGCGCTGCAATTCTTGCGCGTACAGGGCATCGAAGTTCACCGGAGCCAGCATCAACGCCGGGAACGAGCCACGGGTAACCAGGCTGTCCAGGGTTTCACGGGCGTACGGGAACAGGATGTTCGGGCAGAACGCGCCCAGAGTGTGGTTCATCGACGCCGGATCAAGGTTTTTGATCAGGAAGATGCCAGCCTGCTGAACTTCAGCAATGAACGCCACTTCGTCACCGTTTTTCACGGTAACCGACAAGGTCAGGACCACTTCGTGGAAGTCGCCTTCCAGCGGCTTTTGACGGGTGTTCAGATCCAGGCCAACGCTCGGCTCCCACTGCTGACGGAAGATCGCCGGGCTTTTAGGGGCCTCGAACGACAGGTCGCGCACGTAGATACGCTGCAGGGAAAATTGTGGAGCGGTGTCTTCATCGCTAACAGCAGCGGTGTTCTGTTGGTCAGTCATCACAGATCCTTGTTGATCTTGGGGCTTATAGAGAATGAGAGTCAGACGTTCAGCAGCGCATCCAATTTACCTGCGCGCTCCAGGGCAAACAGGTCATCGCATCCGCCAACGTGTTTCTCGCCAATCCAGATTTGCGGCACCGACGTACGACCTGCCTTCTGAGCCATTTCGGCCCGTACTTGAGGCTTGCCGTCGACCTTGATTTCTTCAAAGGCTACACCCTTGTTTTCAAGCAAAGCCTTGGCTCGGATGCAGTAAGGGCAATAATCGCTGGAGTAAACGGTGACCTTGGACATTTTTACTTCACCACTGGCAGGTTGTCGGCGCGCCAGCTGCCAATGCCGCCGGACAGTTTGGCAGCGTTGTAGCCGGCCTTGAGCAGCTCACGGGCGTGGGAGCCTGAATGCTGGCCCTGGGCATCAACCAGGATAATGGTCTTGCCCTTGTGCTTGTCCAGCTCGGCAATGCGCGCCATCAACTTGTCTTGCGGGATATTCAGCGAACCCACGATGTGGCCGGCGGCAAAGTCTTTTACCGGGCGAATATCAATCACCACGCCTTCGTCGCGATTGACCAGGCCGGTCAGTTCGCCCGTGCTGATGCTGCGCCCGCCTCGGCTCATCTCGTGGGCGATCAACAGCGCCAACAGGATGACAAACGCGCCTACAAGCAGGTAGTGAGAAGTCGCAAATGCAATCAGGTGCTCAACCATCAGAAGGTTCCAGGGTCGTAAAATGTGGGCCAGTATACACAGCCGCCTTGGTCGGCCAAACCCCGCCCGGCGGTGACGTCACATGAACTTCGCTTTAAACTGCGCGTCTTCTTCACACCTTCCAATAAACCAGCCACAAGTGGGATCTATGACTACCACGCCTAAACCTTTGGTCCTGATCATCCTGGATGGCTTCGGTCACAGTGAAAGCCACAAGGGCAACGCCGTCTATGCGGCCAAAAAACCGGTGCTCGACCGTCTTTGCGCGAGCATGCCAAACGGCCTGATTTCAGGCTCGGGCATGGATGTCGGTCTGCCAGACGGCCAAATGGGCAACTCCGAGGTTGGCCACATGAACCTCGGCGCCGGCCGCGTGGTGTATCAGGATTTCACCCGCGTCACCAAGTCGATCCGCGACGGTGAGTTCTTCGAGAACCCGACCATTTGCGCCGCGGTCGACAAAGCCGTGGCTGCAGACAAGGCCGTGCACATCATGGGCCTGCTGTCCGAAGGCGGCGTTCACAGCCACCAGGACCACCTCGTGGCAATGGCCGAACTGGCTTTCAAGCGCGGCGCCGAAAAAATCTACCTGCACGCGTTTCTCGATGGTCGCGACACTCCGCCAAAAAGTGCAGGTTCGTCCATCGAACTGCTAGACACGGCCTTCAAGGCCCTGGGCAAAGGCCGTATCGCCAGCCTGATCGGGCGCTACTTCGCCATGGACCGCGACAACCGCTGGGACCGCGTATCCCAGGCCTACAACCTGATTGTCGACGGCAAGGGCGAGTTCAACGCCGCCACCGCCCAGGAGGGCCTGGAAGCTGCCTACGCCCGTGGCGAGAGCGACGAATTCGTCAAAGCCACCACCATTGGTGAGCCGGTCAAGGTCGAAGACGGCGACGCCGTGGTCTTCATGAACTTCCGTGCCGACCGGGCCCGCGAACTGACCCGCGTATTCGTTGAAGACGACTTCAAGGAATTCGAACGTGCACGCCAGCCGAAACTGGCCGGCTTCGTGATGCTGACCCAATACGCCGCCAGCATCCCGGCGCCTAGCGCATTTGCTCCCGGCAGCCTGGAAAACGTACTCGGCGACTATCTGGCGAAAAACGGCAAAACCCAGCTGCGCATTGCCGAAACCGAAAAATACGCCCACGTGACCTTCTTCTTCTCCGGTGGCCGCGAAGAACCGTTCCCGGGTGAAGAGCGCATTCTGATCCCGTCGCCGAAAGTGGCGACCTACGACCTGCAACCGGAAATGAGCGCACCCGAAGTCACCGACAGGATCGTCGATGCCATCGAGCACCAGCGTTACGACGTGATTGTCGTTAACTACGCCAACGGCGACATGGTCGGCCACAGCGGTGTATTCGATGCTGCGGTCAAGGCTGTTGAATGCCTGGATGCCTGTGTCGGCCGCATCGTCGAAGCGCTGGACAAGGTCGGTGGCGAAGCCCTGATCACCGCCGACCACGGCAACGTGGAGCAGATGTCCGACGACACCACTGGCCAGGCGCACACCGCCCACACCTGTGAACCGGTCCCGTTCATCTATGTAGGCAAGCGTGCATTCGAGGTCCGTGAAGGTGGCGTATTGGCCGACGTGGCACCGACCATGCTCAAGCTGCTGGGCCTGGCGCAGCCGCAAGAAATGACCGGCAAGAGCATTTTGCTCGACGCTTAAAGCCATGCACCTGCAGGAGCGAGCTTTCAAGGCTCGCGAGCAAGCTCGCTCCTGCAGGAATTTCGCGTACAGGATCTGCAGCTACTATTTCACTTCCATCCATTTCTTATAGGTAACGATGGCGGGCATACTAGGCCGTCCCGTTCCCCAGGTGTCGCCCGCCCCATGCTTCGCGCCCTTATAGCCCTGACCCTCGCATGCCTGCTCCAACCGGCGTTTGCCGACGAGCGCGCACAAACCCAACAACAGCTGGAAGCTACCCGCCAGGATATTGGCGAGCTAAAAAAACGCCTTGGCCAGCTTCAGCAAGAACAATCCGGCGTGCAAAAAGACCTGCGCGGTACCGAAACCGAAATCGGCAAGCTGGAGAAGCAGGTAGAAACCCTGCAAAAAGAACTAAAAAAGAGTGAAGGCGAGCTGCTGCGCCTAGATAGCGAGAAAAAAAAACTCCACAGCGCAAAACTTGAACAGCAACGCCTGATCGCCATTCAGGCCCGTGCCGCCTATCAGGGCGGACGTCAGGAATACCTGAAGATGCTGCTCAACCAGCAAAACCCCGAGAAGTTCGCCCGAACCCTCACCTATTACGACTACCTGAGCCAGGCCCGCCTGGAGCAGCTCAAGAGTTTCAACGAAACCCTGCGCCAACTGGCCAATGTCGAAGCCGACATCAACTTGCAACAGGCCCAGTTGCTGACCCAGAAAAGCAGCCTCGATGAGCAGCGCGCCGCACTGGATAAAGTCCGCGCAGAGCGCCAGCAAGTGCTGGCCAAACTGAATTCCGACGTTAAAGACCGCGATCAAAAGCTGCAGGCTCGCGAGCAGGATCAGGCCGATCTGGCTAAAGTCCTCAAGACCATTGAAGAGACCCTCGCCCGCCAGGCCCGTGAAGCCGAGGCAGCGCGGCAAAAAGCCCTGATCGCCCAGCAGGAAGCAGAGAAGAAACGTCAACGGGAGGCTGAAGCGGTTGCCACCGACGCCCCGCGCAAACCGGTCAAATCGACGCCGGGCGCCCTGGTTTCGAGTGCCGGTGTGTCCTACGGTGGACCTTTTTCTCAGGCACGGGGCAAACTTCCATGGCCAGTTGATGGTCGATTGCTTGCGCGCTTCGGTGAAAGCCGTGGTGATGATGCCCGTACCAAGTGGGACGGGGTGATGATAAGCGCCGGTGCAGGCACCCCGGTGCATGCGGTACATGGTGGTCGCGTAGTGTTTGCCGACTGGCTGCGCGGCGCCGGCCAGCTGGTGATTCTGGACCACGGCAACGGCTACTTGAGCCTGTATGGCCACAACCAGACACTGCTCAAGTCGGCCGGCGATATCGTTAAAGCCGGAGAGGTGATTTCTACCGTCGGTAACAGCGGTGGTCAGGCGACCCCCGCACTGTATTTTGCTATTCGTCAGCAGGGCCGCCCCAGCGACCCTGCACAATGGTGTCGCGCTCAAGGATGAGCCCATCACTTTTAAAACGTAGGAGTTCGTTCAACATGCAGCATTTGTCCCGCCTCAACTCGCTGGCCCTGATGATCGCTCTGGTGATCGGCTCGCCTCTGGCATTTGCTGCCGAGCCGGCTGCTCATCCGGTGCCTGCCAACAGCGCCAAGGCGCCACTGCCGCTGGACGAGCTGCGCACATTTGCCGAGGTCATGGACCGGATCAAGGCTGCGTATGTTGAACCTGTGGATGACAAGACCCTGCTCGAAAACGCCATCAAGGGCATGCTCAGCAACCTTGACCCGCACTCCGCGTACCTGGGCCCTGAAGACTTTGCCGAGCTGCAAGAGAGCACCAGCGGCGAATTCGGCGGGCTTGGCATCGAAGTCGGCTCCGAAGACGGCAATATCAAGATCGTCTCGCCAATCGACGACACCCCGGCGAGCAAGGCCGGGATTCAGGCCGGCGACTTTATCGTCAAGATCAACGGCCAGCCCACCCGTGGCCTGAGCATGACCGAGGCGGTCGACCTGATGCGCGGCAAGATCGGTCAGAAAATCACCCTGACCCTGGTGCGTAATGGCGGCACGCCGTTCGACGTGACCCTGACCCGCGCCAACATTCAGGTCAAAAGCGTCAAGAGCCAGCTGCTTGAAGACGGCTACGGCTATATCCGCATTACCCAGTTCCAGGTCAAGACCGGCGAAGAAGTCGCCGCCGCGCTGTCCAAGCTGCGTCGGGACAACGGCAACAAAAAACTCAAGGGCATCATTCTCGACCTGCGCAACAACCCGGGCGGAGTCCTGCAATCGGCCGTTGAAGTGGTGGATCACTTCATCACCAAGGGCCTGATCGTTTACACCAAAGGCCGCATCGCCAACTCCGAGCTGCGCTTCTCCGCGACCGGCAAAGACCTGAGCGAGGGCGTTCCGCTGGTGGTGTTGATTAACGGCGGCAGCGCCTCGGCATCAGAAATCGTCGCCGGTGCCCTGCAGGACCAGAAACGTGGCGTGGTGATGGGTACCACCAGTTTCGGCAAAGGCTCGGTGCAAACCGTACTGCCACTGAACAATGACCGCGCACTGAAGATCACCACCGCGCTGTACTTCACCCCCAACGGTCGTTCGATCCAGGCCCAGGGCATCGTGCCGGACATCGAAGTCAGCCGCGCCAAGATTACCCGCGAGCAAGACACCGAGTACTACAAAGAGGCCGACCTGCAAGGTCACCTCGGCAACGGTAACGGCGGTGCAGACAAGCCCAGCGGTTCGGGCCCCAAAGCCAAGCCGATGCCGCAGGATGACGACTTCCAGCTGAGCCAGGCCCTGAGCCTGCTCAAAGGCCTGAGCATTACGCGCGGCAACTGAGATGCGTTTTTCGTCGCTGCTTGCCCTGCTCTGCTGCCTGACCGGTGCCGCCCACGCGGCGCCGGCCAGCCCGGCCGCAACACCGCACAAGGCTTACCTGAGCCTGATCATTGATGACCTTGGGCAAAACCTGCCACGGGACCGCCGCGTGCTGGCGTTGCCCGGCCCGGTCACCACCGCCGTGATGCCCGACACCCCCCATGCCGCCGAATTTGCCCGTGAAGCCCACAAGGCCGGCAAGATCGTCATCTTGCACATGCCCATGGACCCGGCGACAGGCCCGTTTGCCTGGCACCCCGACTTGCCGATCGACGAACTGGCAAAGCGCCTCGAGGCTGCCTTCAAGGCCGTGCCCTACACCAGTGGAATCAACAACCACATGGGCAGCCGCATGACCTCACAGCCACAGGCCATGGCCTGGCTGATGGAAAACCTGCAGCAACGGCACAAGTTCTTCGTCGACAGCCGCACCAGCGCCCAGACGGTCGCCGCGGCCCAGGCGCAGAAGATTGGCCTGGCCAGCGTGTCGCGGGATGTATTTCTGGACGATGTGCGGACCGAAGAGGCGATTGCCGTTCAACTGCAAACTGCGATCAAGCTGGCGCATAAACAAGGATCGGCGGTGATGATCGGTCATCCCTACCCCCAGACCCTTGCCGTACTTGAACGCGAACTGCCCAAGCTCAAGGCCCAGGGCATTGAGTGGATCGATATCAGGCAAATGATCGGCGTGCGCAGCAACAAGGCCATGGCCGGACACGGCAAGGACGGGGTTTACCGCTAAGCCCCCTGCCCTGCCTGCCTGCCTTCCACCCTCCCTACCTACCTGTAGGAGCGAGCTTGCTCGCGAGCTCTTAAATGCAAAGCTCGCGAGCAAGCTCGCTCCTACAGATCAGATCAGGGTCAGGGTCAGGGTCAGGGTCAGGGTCAGGGTCAGAGGTATTTGTCGCTGATCTTGTCAACCACACCTTCGGCCCGCAACTGATCCAGGGCCTTCTGCAACCTGGCCACCACCTCATCCGGCACCTCTTTATTCAACGCCAGATAAAGCTGCGCCTGATTGAAACGCAGTACGGTCTTGAACCCCGAAATACCTACCTGACGCGCCAAAAATCGGCCTGCCGGATCACCTGTGGCCCACAGGTCAATCTGACCGGCCTGCAGCTTTCTGGCGTTGTCCTGATCGCGCAGCACAATCACCGGCGCCATCCCTTTTTCTTCCAGGGCCAGGGCAATGGCATCACCCTTATAGGCGCCTACCTTGTACTGCCGGGCCTGCTCAAGGGAGGTCAGGGTAATAGGGCTATTGGCCCGGGCCAGCAACACCCAGTCATCCGGGCCGATGGGCCCGACCCATTTGAACAAGGCTTCGCGCTCGGGGATCCGGGCCGTGACGAACACGCCATAATCGGGATTATCCAGGGCAAGGTGATAGATGCGCTCCCAGGGGAAACGCAGGGTCATGCTGTAACCGATATCGGCCCGTTTGAAGGTTTCGCGCAGAACTTCGACGGCAATGCCTTCCAGGTTCTGGTTCTGGGCAAAGTTCTTGCCGTTCTTGGCCATGTTGTACGGCGGGAAGTTTTCAGTCAGCAGCACCAGCGAGTAACGCGAAGTATCAGCTGCAAAAACAGCACTCGTCAGGCACAGGGCAGAAGTGACGAGAGCGAGCAACAAAGGTTTGAACATGACAGACGACCTAAATCCATGGCGTGCCCAAGAGTGCCGTGGGCCCGCCATGCTGTCCAGTGCCTAGCGCACCACAATCCCGCGCTCTGCCATGTAGGCCTTGGCCTCTGGCACGGTGTATTCGCCGAAGTGGAAAATACTCGCCGCCAGTACCGCGCTGGCATGGCCCTCGAGGATGCCGTCCGCCAGGTGCTGCAGGTTGCCGACACCGCCCGAAGCGATCACTGGAATACCCAGCGCATCGCTGATGGCACGGGTCACGCCCAGGTCGAAGCCGCTTTTCATGCCGTCCTGATCCATGCTGGTCAGCAGGATCTCACCGGCCCCCAGGCCTTCCATCTTCATCGCCCACTCGACTGCATCGAGCCCGGTCGGCTTGCGCCCGCCATGGGTGAAGATTTCCCAGCGCGGGGTTTCGCCCGGCAAGGAAACCTTCTTCGCATCAATCGCCACCACGATGCACTGGGAACCAAAATGCTGCGCCGCCTCCCCCACGAACTCGGGGTTGAACACCGCTGCAGTATTGATCGAGACCTTGTCGGCACCGGCATTGAGCAAGTTGCGAATGTCTTGAATGCAACGCACGCCACCGCCCACGGTCAGCGGGATAAACACCTGGCTGGCCATGCGCTCGACGGTATGCAACGTGGTGTCACGGCCGTCGACGCTGGCAGTGATGTCGAGAAAGGTAATCTCGTCGGCACCCTGCTCGTCATAGCGACGGGCAATTTCCACCGGGTCACCGGCATCGCGAATGTTCTCGAACTTGACGCCCTTGACGACCCGGCCGTTATCCACGTCCAGGCAAGGGATGATGCGTTTGGCCAGCGCCATGCCGTTCTCCTCAGGCCTTGTAGGCGTCGCAGAAGGCTTGCGCCTCAGCCACGTCCAGGGTGCCTTCGTAAATCGCACGGCCGGTGATGGCACCGACGATACCGGGCGCTTTGGCGTCCATCAGGGCTTTGATATCACCCAGGTTATGGATACCGCCCGAAGCGATCACAGGAATGCTGGTGGCTGCTGCCAGGGCCGCGGTGTAGCTCACGTTGCAGCCCTGCATCATGCCGTCTTTGGCAATGTCGGTATAAACGATGGCCGATACGCCGTCGGCTTCAAAACGCTTGGCCAGGTCGATGACCTGAATGGTGCTCACTTCAGCCCAGCCATCAGTGGCGACGAAGCCGTCCTTGGCGTCCATGCCGACAATGATTTTGCCGGGGAAGGCGCGGCAGGCTTCAGCCACAAACTCAGGGTTCTTCACCGCTTTGGTGCCCAGAATCACGTAGCTGACGCCAGCCTTGACGTAATGCTCGATGGTTTCCAGCGAGCGGATGCCGCCACCGATCTGGATCGGCAACTGCGGGTAGCGCCTGGCGATGGCAGTCACCACCTCGCCATTGACCGGCATGCCTTCGAAGGCGCCGTTCAGGTCAACCAGGTGCAGGCGGCGGCAACCGCCCTCTACCCATTTGGCGGCCATGCTCACCGGGTCATCGGAGAACACGGTGGAGTCTTCCATACGGCCCTGGCGCAGACGTACACAGGCACCGTCTTTAAGATCGATAGCGGGGATAATCAGCATGCTTTTTCCTTCGTCAAAAGAGCTGCAAGCGTTGAGCTTGAAGCTGCAAGAAAGAGCGGAGTGCGATCTTGCCCCTAACTTGCAGCTTGAAGCCTGGAACTTGCAACTGACTCAATTCTTTTCGAGTGCCCACAGGTCGCTTTCGATGCTCTCGAACCTCTCTTTGAGGTGCGTCTGCACATCGAAAATCGCGCGATTGTAGTAATGCGGCGCGATTTCGCGGGTGAACAGTTCAAGGATTTCAGCCGCTTCAAATGAACCCAGGTCCAGTTCGAAGCGGTCCTGCATAAAGCGTTTGATCTTGCTGTTGGCTTCGTTCTCTTGCTCGGGGGTGAGCGTGAGAATCGGCGGCTTCTTGCGAGGCGCCATTACCAGCGTCCGTCCCAGGCCGCGAAATTTTCCAGCAGTTGCAAGCCGTGGGTATGGCTCTTCTCTGGATGGAATTGCACCGCGAAACGCGAGCCGTCAGCCAGCGCGGCCGCAAAATCGACGCCGTAGTGCCCGCCACCGACCACCTGGCGAGGATTGCCCGCCGCAATGTAGTAGCTGTGGACGAAATAGAAGCGCGACATGTCAGGGATACCATGCCACAGAGGGTGATCGACCTTCTGCTGCACTTCGTTCCAGCCCATGTGCGGCACCTTGAGGTGCTCGCCGTCTTCGTGCAGATCCTTGCCGAAAAACTTCACCTGACCGGGAAACAGGCCGATGCAATCAACCCCACCGTTCTCTTCGCTGCTGTCGAGCATGGCTTGCATGCCGACGCAAATCCCGAGAAAAGGACGGTCCTGGCTGACTTCACGCACCAGCGAGTCGAAACCCAGGCGACGGATTTCGGCCATGCAATCCCGAATGGCGCCCACACCGGGGAACACCACGCGGTCAGCTTCGCGAATCACATTGGCATCGCTGGTAATCAGTACCTTCCCGGCGCCAACGTGCTCCAGCGCCTTGGCCACCGAGTGCAAGTTACCCATGCCGTAATCGATCACCGCCACTGTCTGCATCAGAGCACGCCCTTGGTCGATGGCATTTGCCCGGCCATACGTTCGTCCAGCGCGACAGCCATGCGCAGCGCGCGGCCGAATGCCTTGAACACGGTTTCGATCTGGTGGTGGGTGTTGGTGCCGCGCAGGTTGTCGATGTGCAGGCTGACGTTGGCGTGGTTCACGAAGCCCTGGAAGAACTCCTGAAACAGATCGACATCGAAGCCGCCCACGGTGGCGCGGGTGTATGGCACGTGCATTTGCAGGCCCGGACGGCCCGAAAAGTCGATGACCACGCGCGACAGCGCTTCGTCCAGCGGCACGTAGGCGTGACCGTAACGGGTCATGCCTTTTTTATCGCCGACGGCCTGGCTGAAGGCCTTGCCCAGGGTAATGCCAACATCCTCGACGGTATGGTGATCGTCGATATGCAGGTCGCCTTTGCACTCGATGTCCAGGTCGATCAGCCCGTGTCGGGCGATCTGGTCGAGCATGTGCTCAAGAAAAGGAACGCCGATATCGAATCGGGCCTTACCGGTACCATCCAAGTTGATCGAGGCTTTGATCTGGGTTTCCAGAGTATCGCGCTCGACTGACGCCTTACGTTCGGCCATCACCAGCTCCGCAAAATCATTGGGCGAAAAAGGTGGCCATTATAGGCACGGGTCAGGCAAACAGAAACATGGAAGGGAATATGACTGACGGACTGAGTCATTCGGTAGGAGCGAGCGTGCTCGCGAGCCCTTTAAAAGCTCGCGAGCACGCTCGTTCCTGCGGGTCAGGCAGCGGTATTAATGGAACAACACCGCAGTCTTCTGCACTGTCACCCACACGCCCCACAGCAGCGGAATGCCCACTGCCAGCCAGGCGGCGATGACCAGCGGCAGACTGCCGGAGGCCGCTTTCCATTCCAGCGAGGTGCTGGCATCGGCGCCCTTGTCGTGCCCCAGCGCCTGTTCGGCCGCCAGTTGCGCGTCAGTCATGAAGTACTTGTCAGCCACCGGGCGTACCAGCAAGTTGCAGATAAAGCCCAGCACCAGCAGGCCGGCGAGGATATACAGGGTGATGTCGTAGGCCGCCGCACGCTCGACGCCGATGCTGAGCTGGTACTCACGCAAATAGTTGACCAGCACCGGCCCCAGCACACCTGCCGCAGCCCACGCAGTCAACAGCCGACCGTGAATCGCCCCCACCATCTGCGTACCGAACAGATCCGCCAGGTAAGCCGGCACTGTGGCAAAGCCGCCGCCGTACATCGACAGGATGATGCAGAACGCGGCCACAAACAGTGACACGTTGCCCAGATGGCCCAGGTTCGGAATCAGCGCATACAAGGCAAAACCCAGGGCAAAGAACACAAAGTAGGTGTTTTTACGCCCCAGGTAATCGGAGAACGAAGCCCAGAAGAACCGCCCGCCAATGTTGAACAGGCTCAACAGACCGGTAAAGCCGGCCGCAATCGCCGCGATTTGCGCCAGCTGCGCCGCATCCAGCTGGCTGAATGTCAGGTCATTACCCAGCAATTTGCCCGCGAACACTTCCTGCAACAACGGTGAAGCCATACCCAGAATGCCGATACCGGCAGACACGTTCAGGCACAGCACCAGCCACACCAGTGCAAACTGCGGGGTTTTCCAGGCAACACTCACATGTACATGGCGCTGGGTAATCATCGCATTGGCGGCTTTTTTCGCCGGCGCAGTCCAGCCCTCAGGCTTCCAGCCGGTAGGCGGCACGCGGTACGACAAGGCACCACCAATCATGAACACGAAATAAATCGCGGCCATGACTACAAAGCTCTGCCACACGCCCACGCCGTCCGGGCCGGCAAAATGGCCCATCAGCGCAGCGGCCAACGGCGCGCCCACCATGGCGCCACCGCCAAAACCCATGATCGCCATACCGGTCGCCATGCCGCGCTTGTCCGGGAACCACTTGATCAGCGTCGACACCGGCGAGATATAGCCCAGACCCAGACCGATACCGCCAATTACCCCCGAGCCCAGCCACATCAGCCAGATCTGGTGGGTATAAATGCCCAGTGCGGAAACCAGCAGGCCACCACACCAGCACAATGCCGAAACCACACCGGCCTTGCGCGGCCCGGCATGTTCAAGCCAGCCGCCCCATACAGCTGCCGAGCAGCCGAGGAAGATGAAAAACAGGGTGTAGATCCAGCCGAGCATGGAGATCGGCCAGTCACATTGCGAAGAGAACACCTGGGCGATAAAACTCATGTCCGGCGCACAAGCCACTGGCGCAGTCACGCCCAGGGCTTTGGACAGCGGCAGCCAGAACACGGAAAACCCGTAGGCCATGCCGATACACAAGTGAATGGCCAAGGCGGCCGGCGGAACCAGCCAGCGGTTGAAACCGGGCCTGGCGATGATGCGCTCCTTTGACAGGAACGCAGGCTTTGAGGCAAGACTGCCTTCAGCGGTGCTGGTACTCATTATTGTTTCCCCCATGGATGAAGTGCTCCCCGGACGCGCGGAACCCCCGACTTTGGTGCCCTGCAGCACGAGTCATTTTTTGTAGGATTCATTTCAAGGCGCGACAATGCGCCGCAGAAGGCCCGAAAAACAGCCGAAGATTACCACTTGAACACAGGAAAATGCCCACGCTGATGCCGTGTTTGCTCAGCGGACCGATCCGGCACTATCCACCCCCAGTCGGCCTGCCCGTGACGCTATACTCTGCGACCAACTTTAAAATTTCCCTTCACTCAGACTTACAAGGACTCGCCCATGAAAGCGTTCGGCAAAATCCTGGGTCTGGTGCTTCTCGGATTGTTGCTGATCATCGTGGCTCTGGGCTTTGCTCTGAGCCATCTGTTCGATCCCAACGACTATAAAGACGAGATCCGCCAGATAGCCCGCGACAAAGCCCACATTGAGCTCACGCTCAATGGCGACATCGGCTGGAGCCTCTTCCCCTGGCTCGGTCTGGAACTGCACGACGCCAGCGTCGCCACCCTGGCGGCACCTGACAAACCCTTTGCCGACCTGCAAATGCTGGGTCTGTCAGTGCGCGTACTGCCACTGCTGCGCAAAGAAGTGCAGATGAGCGATGTGCGGGTCGAAGGCCTGAACCTGCGCCTGACCCGGGACAAGGACGGCCACGGCAACTGGCAGGACATCGGCAAGCCGGCACCTGCGGGCGTGAGTACCGAGACCCCGGTCGCCAGCACTGAAACCGTGAGCAAGCCGGACAGCGTCAGCCAGCCGCTGAAACTGGATATCGACAGCCTGACCGTGAACAACGCCCGGGTTGAGTACAACGATGAGCAAAACGGCCAGCAATTCAGCGCCGAAAGCATCCAGTTGAGTACCGGCCCGGTTCACGAAGCCACCAGCACCCCGGTCAAACTCACTGCGTTTCTGGGCACCAACAAGCCGGTGATGCGGGTCAAAACCGAAGTCGACGGCAAGCTGCGGTTTGACCGTGTGCTCAAGCGCTATCAGATCGAAGACCTGAAAGTGGTGGGCGAAGCCTCAGGCGAGCCGCTGCAAGGCAAGACCATGACCTTCGCTGCCCAAGGGCAGATACTGGTGGATCTGGCAGCCAACGTCGCCGAATGGAGCGGCCTGAAGATATCAGCCAACCAACTGCGCGCCCTGGGTGAACTCAAGGCCAATAATCTGGACAGCACGCCACAGATCAGCGGCGGCGTGTCGATTGCCCAGCTCAACCTGGCCACCTTCCTCGACAGCATCGGCCACACTCTGCCGCCAATGGCACCGGGTAGCCTGAGCAAAGTCGAACTGGTCAGCCGCCTCTCCGGCAGCCCCACCAGCCTGGCCTTCGACGAACTCAACCTGAAAGTCGATGACAGCAGCTTCACCGGCCGTATCGCCATTGAAGACTTCGCCAAACAAGCCCTGCGCATTCAGCTCAAAGGCGACACGTTCGACGCTGATCGCTACCTGCCGCCCAAATCGGCCGAGGCCAGCAGCGCCAGCGCCGCACGTAAAACAGAAGTGCAAGGCAACGAAGCCGGCGCATTGGCCGCATCAGGCGATACGCCATTGCCAGAGGCTCCAACCAAAAGCGGCTGGAGCACGACCAGGATCATTCCTGTCACGCGCCTCAAGACACTGGACCTGGATGCCGATCTCAGCTTTGGCCAGCTGACCGTAACGAAACTGCCGATCCAGAACGCAGCCCTCAAGGTCAGTAGCAAAGACGGCCTGCTCACTCTGCAGAACCTCAGCGGCAACCTCTACAAAGGCACGTTCGCCGCCAACGGCAGCCTCGATGTACGTCCGATGCTGCCACTGGCCAACCTGCAAACCCGGATCAACAACGTACCGGTGGAAAAAATCCTCCAGAGCCAGGGTCAAAAACCGCCGGTTACCGGCCTGTTGACCCTCAACAGCAACGTTACAGGCAGCGGCGACAACCAGAACGCGCTGGTTCAAAGCCTCAACGGCACGGCAAGCTTTGTGCTCAACAACGGCGTGCTGCTCAACGCCAACCTTGAACAACAGCTGTGCAAAGGCATCTCCGTGCTTAACCGCAAAACCCTGAGCGGCACGCCACCGGGCAAAGACACTCCGTTCAAGGAACTCAAGGGCAGCCTGGTATTCCGTAACGGCGTGGCCAGCAACCCGGACATGATCGTGCGCATTCCCGGCATGAGCGTAAAAGGTGATGGCGACATCGACCTGCGCGTGCTGGGCATGGATTACCGCATCGGTATCACCATTGAAGGCGACACCCGCGCCATGCCGGACCCGGCGTGTCAGGTCGGCAAGAACTTTGTCGGCATCGAACTGCCATTGCGCTGTCGCGGTCCGCTGGAGCTGGGCGCCAAGGCCTGCCGTCTGGACAAGGAAGGCCTGGGCAAAGTCGCCGCCAAAGTGGCGGGCAATAAAATCAGCGAGAAGCTTGAAGAGAAACTCGGCGACAAGGTCAGCCCGGAACTCAAAAACGCCCTCAAGGGGCTGTTTAACCGATGAGAGACGAGCAATTTTCTGTGGCGGTACTGGACTGGTATGACCGCCACGGCCGCCACGACCTGCCCTGGCAACAGGGCATCACCCCATACCGGGTATGGGTCTCGGAAATCATGTTGCAGCAGACCCAGGTCAGCACCGTGCTCAACTACTTCGACCGGTTCATGGCCTCTCTGCCTACGGTCCAGGCCCTGGCCGCCGCCCCGGAAGACGAAGTGCTGCACCTGTGGACCGGGCTGGGCTACTACACCCGTGCGCGCAATTTGCAGAAGACCGCGAAAATCGTCGTCGCTGAATATGGCGGCGAATTCCCGCGGGATGTCGAAAAACTGGTGGAGCTGCCCGGCATTGGCCTGTCCACTGCCGGTGCGATCGCCAGCCTGAGCATGGGCCTGCGTGCACCGATCCTCGACGGCAACGTCAAGCGGGTGCTGGCGCGCTATACGGCGCAAGAGGGATATCCCGGCGAACCCAAGGTTGCCAAACAGCTGTGGGCCACCGCAGAGCGCTTCACTCCCCAGGACCGGGTCAACGCCTATACCCAGGCGATGATGGACATGGGCGCCACGCTTTGCACTCGCAGCAAGCCCAGCTGCCTGCTGTGCCCCCTCGAAAGCGGCTGTGAAGCGCACTTGCTGGGCCTGGAGACCCGCTACCCGATCCCCAAGCCACGCAAGACCATCCCGCAAAAACGCACCCTGATGCCAATGCTGGCCAATGCCCAGGGGGCGATTCTGCTGTACCGCCGCCCCTCAACCGGGCTGTGGGGCGGACTCTGGAGCCTGCCCGAACTGGATGACCTGAAAGACATCGAACATCTGGCACTGCAGCACGCCCTTACGCTGGGGCTGCAACAGGAACTGCCCGGCCTGACCCACACCTTTAGCCATTTCCAGCTGGCCATCGAACCCTGGCTGGTCCACGTCGAAGAGTCCGGCCATCACGTGGCCGAGGCCGACTGGCTCTGGTATAACCTCGCCACCCCGCCGCGCCTGGGCCTTGCTGCCCCGGTCAAGAAGCTGCTCAAACGCGCAGCCGAGCTATTGAATCCAGGAGAGTCGTCATGACCCGCACCATCATCTGCCGCAAGTACAAAGAAGAACTGCCCGCTCTTGAGCGCGCTCCGTTTCCGGGCGCCAAAGGCCAGGACATTTTCGATCACGTCTCGGCCAAGGCATGGGCAGACTGGCAAAAACACCAAACGCTGCTCATCAACGAGAAGCGTTTGAACATGATGAACGCCGAAGACCGAAAATATTTGCAGGGTGAAATGGATAAGTTCTTCAGCGGCGAGGAATACGCACAAGCTGAAGGCTATGTTCCGCCGACCGAATAATCCCCGGTTTTATTGGGTTTGGCCCGTAAGCGACGGTAATAGTTAAATATTTTTCAAAAAAGTGTTTGACGGATAATCGAAAAAGGCTTCTAATGCGCCCCGTTGCCCAGATAGCTCAGTCGGTAGAGCAGGGGATTGAAAATCCCCGTGTCGGCGGTTCGATTCCGTCTCTGGGCACCACATTCAGCATTGATGTGGTGTTCGCACCACCTCAAAGCAAACAAGAAACCCGCCTAGTGCGGGTTTTTTGTTGGGCGCGATTTATACCCGGTGGCGCCACCTCTCTTGGCGATTGCAAAGAGATGGGGTTCAATCCTCTCCTCAGCCTGCAAAGGACACACGTTCATGGCAACGCCAAAGAAACAGCAAAAGCACGCGCAGCGGGCCAAATCCAAAGCCAAACAGAACCGCGTCGGCAAACCGGCCAAAGCTTCGGCTGCGACCCTGATCGACAATCCGTTCGATGACGTAAAAATCGACCTCAGCACCTTCAACTTCCAGGACATCCTCGACAACGGCTTTGACCCGGCCGATTACGACGATCTGTTCCAGGTCATGAAGGCCGCCGAAGCCATCAACCTGCAAACCATGTGCACAGTGTTCCTGCAATACCCGGTACTGGAGCTGGTGATCTCGGAAGAGGAAGAAGAACCGGCGACCGACTTCCTGATGGGCCTGCTGATCGAGTACCGGATTGCCATCCATGGCGACGATGAAGACAGTGCCGTGGCCTGGATCGAAACCCCGGCATTCCACAAAGCCTACGTCGAAGCTTCGCGCCTGCTGCAGGAACGCAGCACCCGGAGCGCCCACTGACAGCTGCCCTGCCCCGACCTGTCAGCCGGGCATTCACCGAGCCTGCTGCTGACGGTTACTTGCTGGGCGGTCTTGAATGGCGCCAGCCCGCGGCGGATGCCACGCGCGCCGTCGTCATCATCAACGCCGCCACCTCGGTGCGCTGCAGCTACTACGCGCGCTTTGCCGAGTATCTGTTCAGCCATGGCATGGACGTGATGCTGTTTGACTACCGCGGCATCGGGGCTTCGCGCACAGGATCACTGCGCGGTTTCAAGGCCTCGTGGTCGGACTGGGGATCGCTGGACTTTGAAGCCCTCCTCAAGCGCGCACAGCGCGAATGCCCGGGCCAGCCGATCGATGTGGTCGGTCACAGCTTTGGCGGCTGTGCAGTGGGCCTGGCGGCCTCAGGAGCGGTTATTCGCCACGTAGTGACAGTGGGGGCGCAATTTGCCTGCTGGCGCGACTATGCGCCGGCACATCGCTGGCAGATGTTCGCCAAGTGGCACGGGGTCATGCCGCTGCTCACCCGGCTCTGCGGCTTTTTCCCCGGTACCCGCCTGGGCTGGCTCGAAGACACCCCGGCAGGTGTGGTGCGGGACTGGGTGACCTGCAGCACGCACTACGGACAACTCCCCAGCGCTCGCCAGCTTGCCACCCTGCCCTTTGCCTCAGTAAGCGCCAGAACCCTCGCCATCAGCCTTAGCGACGATCCGTTCGGCACCGTAGCGGCCATCGAGCGCCTGCTCAGCCATTTCAGCGCCAGCTCCCGCACACATTTGCGCATCAGCCCCGAAGATATCGGTGTAACAGAGATCGGCCATTTCGCGTATTTCCATAGCCGATTCCAGGACAGCCTGTGGCCGATCGCCCTGCAATGGTTACAGGCCGGAGAGCTGGCGAACGATGTACCCGGCGCCATACACCCGCCCCTCCGGACGCCAAAAAACCTGTAGGAGCGAGCTTGCTCGCGAGCTGTTGGCGGATTGAAAAGCTCGCGAGCAAGCTCGCTCCTACAGCGCCAGCCCCCGCACACATTTGCACATCAGCCCCGAAGATATCGGCAATGGTTACAGGCAAGAGAGCTGGCGGACGATATACCCGGCTCCATACAACACCCCTTCCGGACGCCAAAAAACCTGTAGGAGCGAGCTTGCCTCGCGAGCTGTTGGCGGATTGAAAAGCTCGCGAGGCAAGCTCGCTCCTACAGCGCCAGCCCCGCACACATTTGCACATCAGCCCCGAAGATATCGGCAATGGTTACAGGCAAGAGAGCTGGCGAACGATGTACCCGGCGCCATACACCCGCCCCTCCGGACGCCAAAAAACCTGTAGGAGCGAGCTTGCTCGCGAGCTGTTGGCGGACTGAAAAGCTCGCGAGGCAAGCTCGCTCCTACAGCGCCAGCCCCGCACACATTTGCGCATCAGCCCCGAAGATATCGGTAATGGTTACAGCCGGAAGAGCTGGCGAACGATGTACCCGGCGCCATACAACACCCCCTCCGGACGCCAAAAAACCTGTAGGAGCGAGCTTGCCTCGCGAGCTGTTGGCAGATTGAAAAGCTCGCGAGGCAAGCTCGCTCCTACAGCGCCAGCCCCGCATACATTTGCACATCAGCCCCGAAGATATCGGCAATGGTTACAGGCAAGAGAGCTGGCGGACGATATACCCGGCTCCATACAACACCCCTTCCGGACGCCAAAAAACCTGTAGGAGCGAGCTTGCCTCGCGAGCTGTTGGCGGATTGAAAAGCTCGCGAGCAAGCTCGCTCCTACAGCGCCAGCCCCGCATACATTTGCGCATCAGCCCCGAAGATATCGGTAATGGTTACAGCCGGAAGAGCTGGCGAACGATGTACCCGGCGCCATACAACACCCCCTCCGGACGCCAAAAAACCTGTAGGAGCGAGCTTGCCTCGCGAGCTGTTGGCGGACTGAAAAGCTCGCGAGCAAGCTCGCTCCTACAGGGGGCTGCCTCCCAATCGCACGGCCAGTGCCGCCAAAGTGATCAAGAGCACCGGTAACGTCAGCACGATCCCGACCTTGAAGTAGTAACCCCAGCTAATGCGGATCCCCTTGCGCGCCAGTACGTGCAGCCACAAAAGAGTGGCCAGACTGCCGATCGGGGTGATTTTTGGCCCCAGGTCGCTGCCGATCACGTTGGCGTAGATCATGGCGTCCCTGATCACCCCGCTAGCGTTGCTGGCGTCAATGGACAGGGCTCCGATCAGTACGGTTGGCAGGTTGTTCATCACCGATGACAGCAACGCTGCCAGCAGCCCCGTCCCCAGGGTCGCGCCCCACACACCGTAGCGGGCGAAGCCGTCGAGCCAGCCCGCGAGGTAATCGGTGAGCCCGGCGTTACGCAGGCCGTAGACCACCAGGTACATGCCCAGGGAAAAAATCACGATTTGCCAGGGGGCTTCCCTGAGCACTTTGCGGGTGGAGATTTTGTGCCCGCGAGCCGCGATGCCCAGCAACAAAGCCGCGCACAGGGCCGAGATGGCACTGATGGGAATCCCCAGCGGTTCCAGGGCGAAACAGCCCGCCAACAGGATCCCCAGTACCCACCAGCCCGCCACGAAGGTGGCTTTGTCATTGATGGCACTGGCCGGATCAGCCAGCTGCGCAGGGTCGTAGGCGGCGGGAATGTCGCGCCGGAAATACCACAGCAGCATGCCCAGCGTGGCAGCCACGCTCACCAGGTTGACCGGCACCATCACCGCGGCGTACTGGTTGAAGCCGATTTTGAAGTAATCCGCCGAGACGATATTGACCAGGTTCGACACCACCAGCGGCAAGCTCGCGGTGTCGGCAATGAAGCCGGCCCCCATCACAAATGCCAGGGTCGCCGCCGGTGAAAATCGCAGCGCCAACAACATGGCGACCACGATCGGGGTGAGGATCAGCGCCGCGCCGTCGTTGGCAAACAATGCCGAAACCAGGGCCCCAAGCAACACCATGCAAGCGAACAAGCCTTTACCGCGGCCCCTGCCCCAGCGCGCCACATGCAAGGCCGCCCAGGCAAAGAACCCGGCTTCATCGAGCAACAGGCTGATGATGATCAGCGCCACGAAAGTGCCCGTGGCATTCCAGATGATCGCCCATACAACAGGCACATCGCCCGGCTGCACCACACCAAAGATCAGGGCCAGCAACGCACCCAGGGAAGCGCTCCAGCCCACCCCGAGCCCTCGGGGCTGCCAGATGACCAGCACAATCGTGAACACAAAAATTGCAACTGCAGCCAACATAAAATTCTCCCGACCCGGCTTAGCAGCAGCGGTTGCGTTGAGGGCGATCGCCCATGGCTGCAAGGCGCAGCATATCGTCGCGCAGCCATTGGCCGTTGGCGTTCAGGGTGGTGTCGAGAACCGCCACGACCCACTGCGGCAGCGCCGGATTCAGCCGGTAATAAACCCACTGGCCCTGACGCCGGTCCAGCAGCAGCCCGCTGCTGCGCAATTGCGCCAGATGCCTTGAGATTTTGGGCTGGCTGTCATTCAGCGCGCACATCAGCTCACACACGCACAGCTCACCTTCTTGCACGATGAGCAGCGCCGAGCGCATGCGGGTGGCATCAGCCAGACATTTAAAAATCGCCGGAGGGGAAAAATCGTCCGTCATCTCGCATCGCCTTGCATATGGGAATCCGAATATATGAATTTCCATATGTAATAACAACCAGGATAAACCGCTCAGGTCAGTTGCGGGTGCTGCATCCTTCAGGCTTGTTCACTCGGGTTTTGGATGCAGGGTTGTTGCCCAACTTGTTGTCCGGCCGACGCGGCCGCACCACCAACTCGCCGCCGCAGTTAGGACAAAGCCCGCCCAGCTTTTGCTCCGAACAGGAGGCGCAAAACGTGCATTCGAATGAACAGATCCGCGCAAGGGACGAATCAGGCGGAAGGTCACAATCACAGCATTCGCAATTGGGGCGTAATTCGAGCATGAGCACCTCGGCTGGACGAAAACATTCGTTGTTGCAGTTAAGACGCTTCCAACAAAAAGCCAATCGTTAATTTGCGCGTAAAAATGCCGGAGCTGTGCGTGAGATCAAAACCTTCTATCTGAATGAATGGCACTTTTTGATTTTCACGCCTTCATATCTTGATCAGCGCTCCTTTCAAAGCGTACACAGAGAGCCCCGTCACACGGCATGCCATACGAATCCAGCTCCCCGCCAACGCCTTCGGTTTTGCACGAGCTCCGCTCCGGCACCCAGACCCTGCATGTCGCGCTTGAGAAGCGCCTGCCGTTTTTCTCGGACAGCCTTGACCTGCAACGTTACACACGCTTGCTGGCGGCCTATTACGGGTTCTATCAGGCCATGGAGAGCAGGCTTGCAAACAGCCCCTTGATCCCGCCGGGCTTTGACCTGCACGCACGCCTCAAGACTCAGGCCCTGGAGCAAGATCTGCAGGCCCTGGGCATCAATCCCGGGACACTCTCGCTGTGCCCGTCCCTGCCGCAGTTGAACAGCGAAGCCAGTGTGCTTGGGGTTTTATATGTGCTTGAGGGTGCCACGCTGGGCGGCAATATCTTGCGCAAACAAATATCCGAGCGCCTGGGGCTGCAAGCCCATGACGGTGGCGCCTTTCTCTATGTATATGGCGAAGCCACCGGCCGCAACTGGAAATCGTTCCTGGATTTTCTCTGCGCAATGCCGCTGGACGCCGGGGCACGCGCCGAGGCCGTCAAGGCGGCCTGTTTTACTTTCAGCTGTTTCGAGCAATGGTTAGAACGTCAGGAGGTGTTGTTATGAACCCACTGGATACTGAAGCTTTTGAAGTCTTGCTGGCCAACTGCGCTGACGAGCCCATTCGTTTTCCGGGGGCCATTCAGCCCCACGGTATTTTGGTGACCCTCTGCGGTCCCGAGCTACTCATCCAGCAGGTCAGTGCCAATGTCGAGACGCTGTTCGGCATGCTGCCTGCAGCCCTGTTGAATCAACCGCTGTCGATGCTGACCGGCCCGCAGGCAGCCGCCGCGGTGCAACAAGCCAGCCACTTCGTCGAGCAAATCGATATGCCGCCACTGGAGCTGAATCTGCAGGGGCTGACCTGGGAGGGCTTGTTACACCGCAGCAACGGCACCCTGATTCTGGAACTTGAGTTAAAGCCCGATGAAACCGAGCTCAACAGCACGATGGCCAAAGTGCGCAACCTGAGCCGCGTACTGCAACGCCTGCAGGCGGCCAGGACACTGCCCGCGCTGTACGAAATCTGCGTCAGCGAGATTCAGGCGCTGACCGGGTATGACCGGGTACTGATTTACCACTTTCATGAAGAGGGTCACGGCCAGGTCATCGCCGAAGCCTCAGCCCCTGCGATGGAGCTGTTCAACGGCATGTTCTTTCCGGCCTCGGACATCCCGGTGCAGGCGCGCGAGCTGTATCGCACCCATTGGCTGCGCATCATTCCCGACGCGGCCTATGAGCCGGTACAGCTGGTCCCCAAACTGCGCCCAGACACGGGGCAAGCACTGGACCTCAGCGGAGCAGCCTTGCGCAGCGTGTCGCCGATCCACTGCCAATACATGCAGAACATGGGCGTACTGTCTTCGATGAGTATCTCCCTGATGGATGGCGAACGGCTCTGGGGCCTGATCAGTTGCGGTCATCGCACCCCCCTGCATGTGCCGCACGAGCTGCGCATGGCGTGCCAGACTATTGGCCAGGTCCTGTCCTTACAGATCAGTGCCTTGCAAACCCTGGAAATCAGCCGCCAGCGAGAAGCAAAAATAGACGCTCTGGTGCACCTGAACAGCGCCATGGAGCAAGGCCCGGAAAATGTGTTCGACGGTCTGGCACTGGAGCCACGGTTGTTGATGGAACTGACCCGGGCCAGCGGTGTAGCCATCATCGAAGACAAAGTGCTGCACCGTTATGGCCAATGCCCGCACCCCGAACAAATCCGTGATCTGTACCGATGGTTCAAGCAATCCGGCGACCCTGTATTTTCCACCCACAGCCTGTCGACGGTTTATGCCCCGGCCACCGAGTACAAGGACGTCGCCAGCGGCCTGTTGGCCATGTGCCTGCCCAAGCCTGTGGACAATGCCGTGCTGTGGTTTCGCAGCGAGATCAAAGAAAGCATCCCGTGGAGTGGCGACCCGAATAAACCTCTGAACCTGGAACACAGCGCTACCGGTTTGCGACTGAGCCCGCGCACCTCGTTCGAGCTGTGGAAAGTCGAGGTGGACGGTATCTGCGAAAAATGGAGCCACGGCGATTTGTTCGCAGCCAACGACCTGCGTCGCTCGGCACTGGAAAACGACCTGAGCCGTCAGGTTCTGCGCGAGCAGCAGGCAGTACGGGCGCGGGATGAGTTGGTGGCGGTGGTGTCACACGACTTGCGCAACCCCATGACCATCATCTCCATGCTGTGCGGGATGATGCAGAAAACCTTCAGCAGTGACGGCTCCCATGCTTCACGGCGCATCACAACCGCCATCGACACCATGCAACAGGCCACCAGCCGCATGAACATCCTGCTCGAAGATTTGCTCGATACGTCCAAGATAGAAGCCGGGCGCTACACGATCTCCCCCCAGTCACTGGACGTGACCCAGATCTTTGAAGAAGCGCTGTCGTTGCTGACGCCATTGGCCACCGACAAGGGGCTCGAGCTGACCTTCCACTCAGAGCCCGATCTGAAAATCCATGCCGACCCCGAGCGTCTGTTCCAGGTGCTGTCGAACTTGATCAGCAACGCGATCAAGTTCACCCCTGCTCAAGGCACCATAAAAGTGGCCGCCATAACCAGCGGAGACGACATTGTGTTCAGCGTACGCGACTCCGGCAAAGGCATCCCGGCCGAGCAACTGCCGCACATCTTTGAACGCTACTGGACGGCGAAGGAAGGAAATACCTCTGGCACTGGCCTTGGGCTGTACATCTCTCAAGGGATCATCAAGGCCCACGGCGGCCTGTTGAGTGCACAAAGCACCCTGGGCCAAGGCAGTGAATTCCGCTTTACCGTGCGCCGCGTAGAGCCTGTCGAAGGCAGCCAGCTCCCACAAGAGCTGGCCTGACATCACCTGACCTTAGCTGAACGCGTTGATAAACCAGGTGATCATGGGGATGGCCACAATGTCGATCAGCACTGCGCCGCATAACGGCACGATGATGAAGGCCTTGTAGGAGAACACTTTGTAGTGGTCACAGATGGCACCCATGTTGGCCACGGCATTGGGTGTCGCTCCCAGACCGTGCCCCATGAAGCCTGCACACAGGACTGCAGCGTCGTAGTTGCGGCCAAACAGGCGGAACAGGACGAACACGCAGAGCAGGATCATGATCACCACTTGCACCACCAGGATCACCAGCAGCGGCAACCCCAGCTTCTCCAGTTCCCAGAACTTGAGACTCATCATGGCCATGGTCAGGAACATGCCCAGGCTCACGTCGCCAATGGTGCTCACGGCATGATCGGGCATCTCTACAGCCTGGGTGCGGTCATTGATATTGCGCAGAATGATGGCCACGAACATCGCGCCCACATAGCTCGGCAGTACGATGCCCAAATGCTGCTGCAAGCTGCCGCCCAGCCAGAAGCCCAGGACCATGATCACCACGATGCAGGTCAGCAACCGCAGCAAGGTCGCAGCATCCAGAGCCGCCGGAGGGGTGTGGACCACTTCTTCGAAAGCCTTGAGGTTGCCCACTTCCTCCGCCTTGACCGTCAATTTGTTGCGCTCGATCAACCAGCGTGCCAGCGGACTGCCCAGCAAACCGCCGGCCACCATGCCGAAGGTCGCTGCCGCCAGAGCGGCAGTGGTCGCGCCTACCGCACCGAGGTTCTCGGCAATCGGGCCGAACGCGGCCGCGGCACCGAAACCACCTTCCAGCGACACCGCACCGGCCATGATCCCCAGCAACGGGTCGATACCCAGCAGCTTGGCCACACTGACACCCACCACGTTTTGCACCAGGGCCAGGCCCCAGCACGCACCCAGGTAGATAAACAGCAACTTGCCGCCCTTGCGCAGCAGCCCCAGGCTTCCCCCCAGGCCGACGGTGGTGAAAAACGCCACCATCAACGGCGTTTGCAGGCTGGTATCGAGGGTCAGGTCGAGCAGTTGCCGATCACGTAACAGCCAGATCACCAAGGCAAAACCAAAGCCGCCAATCACCGGTGCCGGAACACAGAGTTGGCGCAGCCAGTAGCTGCGTTTTTTCAATTGGGCACCCAGGCCCAGCAGGAGCAGCGCGAGAGCAAGGGTGCTCAACGCATCCAGTTCGAATGTCAGCATGGCGAATTTCTCTTTTTCTTATGATTCAACAAGCGGTTTCAGGGATATACGGAAAAACTCAATCAATCAGGCTGGCGAGCAGACGCGCGCCGATACGGGCGGTTCGGTTATCGGTGTCCAGGCTCGGATTGAGCTCGGCAATGTCGGCCATGCGCAATTTGCCGCTGGCTTTGGCATGGCGTACCAGATGCTCGACGATCTGCATGTCCACCCCATGGGCAGACGGCGCGCTGACCCCGGGCGCCTGGCTGGCGGGCAAAACGTCAAGACAGATGGTCATGTAGAGGTGGTCGACCTCTTGCAAAAATTCGTCGATCAGGGCTTCGCAGGCAGAGATGTCCCAGCTGTTCATCTGCCGGTCGAGGCGGTAACGCACCTTCAGTTGCTCGGCCTGTTCAAACAGCGCAGCGGTGTTATTCAGCTGGCTGACGCCCAGGCAACAGTAGGTAAAGGGCATGTCGGCACGCTGGCAATACTCGGCAATCTGCCGGAAAGGAGTGCCCGAGCTGCTTTGCCCGGCATGCCGCAAATCAAAGTGGGCATCGAAGTTCAGAACCCCGATCCGCGCCTGCGGACTGCGCTGACGCAAGTGATCGGCCAGACCGCTGAAGCTGGCAAAAGCGATTTCATGGCCGCCACCCAACCCCAACGGCAAGTGCCCCTGGTCGAGCAGGAAGCTGACGTGGGAGGCGTAGATCTGCTGTGCGCCTTCAAGGTCGCTGTCGGTACAGCCCACATCGCCCGCGTCATACAGCGGTGTCTGGCCGTGCCAGGCCAGATTGGCCAGGGCCTTGCGCAAGGCCGGCGGCCCCAGGCGGGCACCGGTGCGGCCTTGATTGCGCTTGACCCCTTCATCGCAGGCCAGTCCGATCAGTGCCGCGCCCGCAGGCTGGCTCCGGGCAAAGGGCTTGACCCATTGATGCCAGCGCAGTGCGCCCTGCCCTTCGGCAGCGTCTACGCGGCCTGTCCACACCTGCATCTCGGGAACCATGGTCATGCTTGAAACTCCAGTCAAATTCAGTCGAGCCGGGCGCTCAGGCGCAGCGCTACATCCTGGGTCCAGCGGATCAGGCGTTCACTGCGGTGTTGTGCCCGGATGGCCGGGGCCATGAGGCTGATAGCACCCAGCAGGCGATTGCGGCTGTCGACCACCGGCGCACTGACGCCCCAGATGCCGTCGTCAATTTCACTCAGGCTCACGGCATAGCCGGTCGCGCGAATCTCGGCAAAATTGCGCTGATAAGTGGCGATTTCTTCACTTTCGATGCCCTGCGCCTGAAGAATCGGCAGGCTTTGTGCCTCATCCATGTACGCCAGTAACACCCGTGCCGAAGCACCGACCAACAGCGGCTGGGCCAGCCCTTTCTGGTAACAGCAGCGCAGCGGTTGCGGGCTGTCGACCAGCTCGATGCAAATCGCCTGGCCATTACTCGGCACCATCAATGCCACGCTTTCCTGGCTCTGTTCGGCCAGGCGCTTGAGTTCAGCCTTGGCCAGCGTCACCAGCACGGCTTCGCGATCGAACTTCTTGGCCAGCTGCAAACAGGCAGGCCCCGGCAAATAGCGGCCCTGACCGTTTTCTTCGGCCAGGCCCCAGCGCAACAGGGTCTTGAGGTGTCGATAGGTGCTGCTGAGCGGCTGTGACAGCTGCTCGGACAGTTCTTTGGCGGAGATCGCCTCGCCGGATTGCCCCAGGGTGACGAGGATCTGCAGCAAACGATCAGTGGGCGTGTTGTAGTTCATATCGGCCTCATGCTCTTGCGGGCATGGTGCACGGAGTTTCCCATTAGCTGAAACTTGATTCCCACTGAGTGGGAAAAATCCGCCAGATAACGATCAGCGGTAAGCAATTCACCTGCTTGCGCCCACAAAAAAGGCCGCCATCCTGAGGGATGGCGGCCCGCTGTACTGAAGGTGGAACGCCGTCCTGGCGTCAGTTCAGTACGGGTGCCCCCAACTTCTCGAGACGTCGGCGACGTGCCACCAACAGGCCCGCCACTACCACCAGAATGCTCAGCAAACCGGTGGCCATGATTTCAACTCGATGCGCTTCCTGGAACAGCATGATGGTCAGGATGGCGACGATAAACACGATGACCGCCCAGGTCAGGCCCGGGAACAGCCACATTTTGAAGGAGATGGTCTCACCCTGCGCCGTACGCTTCTGACGCATGCGCAGTTGCGAGATGGCAATCACCAGGTACACCAGCAGCGCAATGGCGCCGGAGCTGGCCAGCAGGAACTCGAACACGGCTGCCGGTGCGACATAGTTGGCAAACACGGCCAGGAAGGCTGCACCGGTAGACATCATCACCGCCCAGTAAGGGGTGCCGCTGGCGTTGGTACGCTTGGCAGCCGCCGGCGCATCACCGCGTTTGCTCAGGGAGTAGAGCATGCGCGACGAGGTGTAGAGGGCCGAGTTCAGGCAGCTGGTAACTGCGATCAGAACCACGATATCGACGATCAGCTTGGCATTCGGAATGCCCATGCGATCAAGCACGGTCTGATAGGAGCCGAACTGGGCCAGGCCCGGATCGTTCCACGGCACCAGTGCCACAACGATGAAGATCGACACCAGGTAGAACAAGCCGATACGCCAGATCACCGAGTTGGTGGCCTTGGTGATCTGCTTGCTCGGGTCTTTGGATTCAGCCGCCGCGATGGTCACGATTTCCGTGCCCATGAACGAGAACATGGTGGTCAGCATGGCGGCCAGCACAGCGCCCATGCCGTTGGGCATAAAGCCCATATTGTCCACCAGATGCGAAACGCCGCTGACCTGACTGTTTGGCAGCAGGCCGAAAATCGCCATTAGCCCCAAAATGATGAAGCCGATAATCGCCAGCACTTTAACCAGCGCAAACCAGAACTCGAATTCGCCGTAGTTCTTGACGCTGAACAGGTTGGTCGCGGTCAGCAACAGAGTGATGACCAGGGTAAATACCCAGATCTCCGTACCGGGGAACCACGCATGCAGGATGGTGCCGGCGGCGACGGCTTCCAGCGGGATGACCAGCACCCAGAACCACCAGTACAGCCAGCCAATGGTGAAGCCGGCCCAATGCCCGATGGCACGGTCGGCGTAGGTGGAGAACGAACCGGTGTCAGGGGATGCGACGGCCATTTCGGCCAGCATGCGCATCACCAGCACCACCAGCGTACCCGCTGCGGCGTATGCCAGCAGCACTGCAGGACCCGCCTGTGCAATCGCGTGTCCGGAGCCGACAAACAGACCGGCACCGATGACCCCGGCAATCGACAGCATGGTCACATGCCGTGGTTTGAGCCCTTGCTCCAGGCCGTTAGGAGTTTGCGTATTGCTCATTGGGACTACCTTTGCAGTGAAAGCCATTCCGAGCGCCGCGCCTGCTTACCTTCTCGTAAAAAGTAACCAACGGGGCGTTTAGAATTATTTACGCAATAAATGAGCCAAAATGTGACAAGTGCACGGTTTGCGCGGGCTGCATCGATTCATCTCTGGCGTTGCAACCCGTTGAGAGTAATGGCTTTTTGCCAAAGCGTTACCGTAACACTCAGTCACAAGCACCAAAACGCACCAAAAATACTCAAAACTGCCCGTATGGCCCAAAAGCGGTGCGCATCTGTGCCCTTTAGTAGGTTCACGCTTCCAACACAGGGCCAAAGCTGGCAACATCGCGACCTTTTTTAAGCGACACCTGTCTGGCCGAGCGGCAAATTACAGGGTCGGTTGTTGTCCGCGCGACAGTCTGCTGTCGGGATGCGACAAACGGCCACCCTCTCGCCTTTTGTTCCTTTAGAGCAGCTGGTTGCCTTTGTGGCCCTATGCTAGCTTGGCCGCCACACAGCAGGATCGCTCCCGAACACAATGAGGAACGCACATGGCTTTGGCCACGCCCGCGCTTGAAATCCGCAACTTGCATAAACGCTACGGCGAGCTTGAGGTACTTAAAGGTATCTCGCTGACCGCACGCGACGGTGACGTGATCTCGATCCTGGGTTCTTCCGGCTCCGGCAAGTCGACCCTGCTGCGCTGCATCAACCTGCTGGAAAACCCCCATGAGGGCCAGATCCTGGTCGCAGGCGAAGAACTCAAGCTCAAGAAAGCCAAAAATGGCGAACTGGTCGCAGCCGACGGCAAGCAGATCAATCGCATGCGCAGTGAATTGGGTTTTGTATTTCAAAACTTTAATCTATGGCCGCACATGACCATCCTCGACAACATTATCGAGGCTCCCCGTCGTGTCCTGGGCCAGAGCAAGGCTGAGGCAATCGAAGTTGCCGAAGCGTTGCTGGCCAAGGTCGGCATCGCCGAAAAACGCCATGCCTATCCGTCAGAATTGTCCGGCGGCCAGCAACAACGTGCCGCAATTGCCCGCACATTGGCCATGCAGCCCAAAGTAATCCTGTTCGATGAACCCACATCGGCACTTGACCCGGAAATGGTCCAGGAAGTACTTAGTGTTATCCGCGCGCTCGCCGAAGAAGGTCGCACCATGCTGCTGGTCACCCACGAAATGGGCTTTGCCCGTCAGGTGTCTTCGCAAGTCGTGTTTTTGCACCAGGGCCTGATCGAAGAGCAAGGGTCGCCAGAACAGGTGTTCGACAACCCGGTTTCAGCGCGCTGTAAACAATTCATGTCCAGCAACCGCTAACGGAGCAACACGAATGCAAAACTATAAAAAGCTTCTCCTGGCCGCTGCCGCCAGCCTGGTATTCAGTGCCAATGCCCTGGCTGTTGATAAGTACAAAGTGGGGATCGAAGGGGCCTACCCTCCGTTCAACAACAAGAACGCCAGCGGGCAAGTGGTCGGTTTTGACTACGACATTGCCATGGCCCTGTGCGCCAAGATGAAAGCCGAGTGCGAAGTTGTGACCTCGGATTGGGACGGCATCATTCCCGCACTGAACGCCAAGAAGTACGACTTTATTGTCTCTTCCCTGTCGATCACTGACGACCGCAAACAGGCTGTCGACTTCACAGACCCGTACTACTCCAACAAACAGCAGTTCGTGGCCAAGAAAGGTGTCGATTTCAAAACCGACATTGAATCGCTGAAAAGCAAAAAACTGGGCACCCAGCGCTCAACCCAGGCCGCAACGTGGCTGGAAGATAACGTGGGTGGGGACATCGCCTTGTACGATACCCAGGAAAACGCCTATCTCGACTTGTCCTCGGGCCGTGTAGACGCACTGCTGGCTGACAAGTACGCCATCTATGGCTGGTTGAAGGATGATCCGGCGGGCAAGGACTATGAGTTCAAGGGCAACCCGATCAACGAAGACGACAAGGTCGGCATTGCTTTGCGTAAAGGCGAAAGCGACTTGCGTACCAAGTTGAACCTCGCGCTCAAAGAAATCAAAGAAGACGGCACCTACAAAAAGATCAACGACAAGTATTTCCCATTCAGCATTGAATGACCTGCCTGACCGGCGCGCCGCAAGGCTGCGCCGGTCCCTAGCAAAGCCTGCCTAATTTATGACTATCGACTTATACGGATTCGGCCCGGCGCTTGCCGCTGGCGCGCTGATGACCGTCAAACTGGCACTCACTGCGCTGTGTCTGGGCCTGGTGCTCGGGTTGCTCGGTGCACTGGCCAAAACTTCGTCCTACAAACCATTGCGATGGCTGGGCGGCGCGTATTCGACTCTGGTGCGCGGCGTTCCGGAGCTGCTGTGGGTCTTGCTGATTTACTTCGGCAGCGTGAATGCCGTACGTGCCCTCGGCGAATTCATCGGCATGCCCGACCTCACCCTCAGTGCCTTCGCGGCGGGTGTGCTGGCTCTGGGACTGTGCTTTGGCGCTTACGCCACTGAGGTTTTCCGCGGTGCCATTCTGGCCATCCCCAAAGGTCACCGCGAAGCGGGCCTGGCGCTGGGCCTGTCGAGGCCGCGGATTTTCAGCAAGCTGGTGCTGCCGCAAATGTGGCGTATCGCCCTGCCCGGCCTGGGCAACCTGTTCATGATCCTGATGAAAGACACCGCGCTGGTATCGGTCATCGGTCTGGAAGAAATCATGCGTCAGGCACAGAACGCCGTGACCTTCGCCAAACACCCGTTCACCTTCTACATGGTGGCTGCCGTGATGTACCTGGGCCTGACCGTACTGGCCATGGGCACCATGCATGTGCTTGAAAAACGCGCGGCGCGCGGCTTTGTGAGGAGAACGTAATGCTCCTGGAACTCTTCATCAAGTGGCTGCCCAAGCTGATTCAGGGCGCAACCCTGACACTGGAGCTGACTGCCCTTTCGGTCATCGCCGGTCTGATTGTCGCCATTCCACTGGGTATCGCCCGCTCATCCAGCCTGTGGTACGTGCGTTCGCTGCCCTATGCCTACATCTTTTTCTTCCGTGGCACGCCGCTGCTGATCCAGCTGTTTCTGGTCTATTACGGCCTGTCGCAGTTCGATGTAGTGCGTGAAAGCGTGTTGTGGCCGTACCTGCGCAGCCCGTTCTGGTGTGCGGTGATCACCATGACCCTGCACACCGCGGCGTACATCGCCGAGATCCTGCGCGGTGCAATCCAGGCCATCCCGCCGGGTGAAATCGAAGCCGCGCGCGCCCTGGGCATGTCGCGCTTCAAGACCCTGGTGCATATCGTGCTGCCCCGTGCTGCGCGTATCGGCCTGCCGGCCTACAGCAACGAAGTGATACTGATGCTCAAGGCCAGCTCGCTGGCGAGCACCGTGACCCTGCTGGAACTGACCGGCATGACCCGCACCATCATTTCCCGCACCTACCAGACGGTGGACATGTTCCTGATAGCCGGTGTGATCTATCTGGTGATGTCGTTTGTGTTGATTCAGGGCTTCAAATTGCTGGAGCGCTGGTTGCGCGTCGATGCCTGCCAGGGGCGTTAATCACAAGGGCGAGCCCCTGCTCGCCCGCTTCGAGGCACTGGACAGGTTTTTGCGCGACCACCAGCACCTGTGGCGCCCACGGCCATTCACCGAACTGAATATGCCGTGGGAAGCGCAACATCCCGAATTGGCCCGGTGGCTGCGCGGGCGCTCCCTGCAAGACGCCGAAGCCAGTCACAACCAGCCCCAATACCTGTCTGCCCCCGCGCCGTTCCCGCAACTGGCCGCCACATCCCTCGCCCTCGGCAGCGTCGAGCGCCTGCCCGGGCAAGCCCTGGCACCGGCCCCCCAGCGCTTGCAAGTGGACGTCCCGGGCCGCAAATGGCAGCAAATAGAAGCCTTCGCCCAAAGCCTTGACTTCAGGCAGGCCCCCGTTCACTGGCTGGACTGGTGCGCGGGCAAAGGCCATTTGGGACGCCGGTTGTTAACCGGTGAGCAGCAGCTGACGTGTCTGGAATACGACCCGGCCCTGATCGACGCAGGTCATGCACTGAGCCAGCGTCACCACTTGCCGGCCCGGCACGTACAACAGGACGTCCTCGCCCCTGACGTCGAATTACACCTGCGGGCCGACATGACCCCCGTCGCCCTGCATGCCTGTGGTGATCTGCATGTGCGCCTGCTGCAACTGGCCAGCGCCGCGGGTTGTGCGCAACTGGCGATCTCGCCCTGCTGCTACAACCGTATCAGCGCCACCCACTATCAGCCGTTATCCACAGCGGCCCGCACCTCGACCCTGCGCCTGTCACTGCAGGACCTGAGCTTGCCGATGAGCGAAACCGTGACCGCCGGCAGCCGGGTGCGGCGCCAGCGCGATGAGTCAATGGCGCGACGCCTGAGCTTCGACCTGTGGCAACGCCAGCACCGTCAGTGCGACCAGTACTTATCCACACCCTCGCTGCCCGGCACCTGGCTCAATAAGCCTTTCGCTCAATACTGCCAAGACCTGGCGCAGCTGAAGAACTTATCCACAAGCGGCGAAGAAGACTGGCCTGCACTTCAGGCAGCAGGCTGGAAACGGCTGGCACAGGTGCGCAATCTGGAGCTGGTACGCGGGCTGTTCCGCCGCCCGATGGAACTGTGGCTGGTGCTGGATCGGGCCTTGTACCTGAGTGAGCGCGGCTATGAGGTGCAGCTTGGGGAGTTCTGCGACAGCCACCTGACCCCGCGCAATCTGATGTTGCTGGCCCAGCGCTGTGGATAACTTGTGGGAGCCCCCTCCCACAATGATTGGCTGCGGTTTACGATCCGCGATAGGTCGAGAACCCGTAAGGGCTCAGCAGCAACGGAATGTGATAGTGCTGATCCGCATTTTTCACTTCGAAAATCACCGGAATTTCCGGAAAGAAAGTATCCCGCCCCGCTTTTTTGAAGTACTCGCCGGTTTTGAAAACCACCCGGTACTGACCCGCTTCCATTGCCTGTTTCTCCGGGAACAACTCGCCGATGCGCCCCTGTTCGTTGGTCACACCCTGTGCCAGCGGCTGCCAGTTCTGGCCAACGTGTTTTTCCAGGGTTACGTTAACCCCTGGCGAAGGCAGGCCGTTTTCAAGGTTGAGCACATGCACGCTCAAAGGGTTGCCAGCCGCCAGTGCCAGGCTCGATATTGCACTCAGGCTCAAGGCCGTCAAAGTGATTCGCAAAGCTTTCATCGGTCTTCCTCAATGGTTAATAAACACTCAACTCAGCGTTGAGTCGTCAGGCCAATCTGTTCGGCGGCCTTGATTGCGCAGGCCTCGTCCTGCTCCGCACCACCGGCCCCCGCCACACCCAGCGCGCCCACCAGCTCACCGTCTGCAAACAGCGGCACACCACCGCCCAGCAGCAACAATTCAGCAATGGAGTTGAGGTTCGCAGCTTCGGGATTGCTGCGCGCACGCTCGGCAAACAGACGGGTCGGGGTTTTGCTCGACAGCGCGGTAAAGGCTTTACGCTGGCTGGCCAGCAGGTTGTGCGGGCCTACCGCCTCGGGGCGCATGGCCGTCAGTACGTTGCCACCGCGATCCAGCACGCTCAGCGCACCGGAGCAGTGCTGGAGCGTGGCATCGGCCAGCTGGCGGGCGGTGGCCAGGTCCAGATCAGCATGACGCGCCAGGTTTGGCGCAGCCTGGGCCGCACCGGCAACGCCCATCGCAGTCCATAACAGCAAAGTTTTCAGCATCATCGGCAAGCTCCTTAACGAGTGCCGACACCTTAGCCAGAGAGCTCCGTCAAAACCCCGTCAGTTGCATTACAAGTTTGTAATAGGCAACGCCACAGAAGACGCCTAGCCTGTGCAGACGATTGATCGAGGTGTGCGATGCGTTTGTTACTGGTTGAAGATGAAGCCAAGACGGCCGATTTCCTGGCCAAAGGCCTGGGCGAGTCAGGCTTTGCGGTAGATGTGGCGCTGAACGGGCTGGACGGACGCTATTTTGTTGAGCAGCAGGAATACGACCTGATCATCCTGGACGTGATGCTGCCGGGGCTCAACGGCTGGCAACTGCTGCAGTTGATCCGTCAGCGTGGCGCCACCCCGGTACTGTTTCTGACCGCCAAGGACGCCATCGAAGACCGGGTTCGCGGCCTGGAACTGGGGGCCGACGATTACTTGCTCAAACCCTTCGCCTTTGCCGAATTACTGGCCCGGGTGCGCACCCTGCTGCGTCGCGGGCCGTTGCGCGAGGCCGAGTCTTACACCATTTCCGACCTCGAAATCGATGTTCTGCGCCGGCGCGTCAGCCGTGGCGGTCAACGCATCAGCCTGACCAACAAGGAGTTCGCATTGCTGCACCTGCTGGCCAGCCGCCAGGGTGAAGTGTTATCGCGCACCTTGATCGCCTCCCAGGTCTGGAACCTCAACTTCGACAGTGACACCAACATGGTTGAAGTCGCCGTACGCCGCCTGCGCTCCAAGGTCGACGACCCGTACATGCCAAAACTTATCCACACCGTACGCGGTGTCGGCTACCAGCTCGAAGCCCCGGATGAATAGATCCATCGCCTGGCGTCTGGCCCTGGCGATTGCCTTGACCTGCGCTCTGGTGCTGAGTGTGATCGGAGTGTTTCTGTATCGCTCGCTGGCCTCGGAGCTGACCTTTCGCGACGATCAGGCACTGCTCGGTCGTCTCGAGCAGGTCCGGGCCCTGCTGCACGACAGCGACAGCCTCGAAGCCCTGCAGGAGCGTCCGCGCCTGTATCAAAACATGCTAGGCAATCTGGACAGTGTGTTGCTGGTCAAACGTAGCGATGGGGGTCGGGTCATCGCCATCAATCCGCATCAGCAAGCACTGCCCGAACTGACACCCATTGCTCAGGATTCGTCGCCGCTACGGTCTGACATCCAGACTGTGGATAACATCGCCTTGCTCACAGGGGTGGCACAAGGCCCGGGTGACGAGCGCTTGATTGTCACCGTCGGCAAACGCCTGCAAGAGCGTGAGCAAATGCTCGCCAGCTACCGGGGGCGTCTGTACATGGCGGTAGGCTTTGGCGCAGTACTCGCCTTCGGCCTTGGCTTGCTGCTGTTGCGACGCGGTCTGGTGCCTCTGCGTGAACTGGCGCAGGCCATGCGCGACATCACCCCCCGCAGCCTCGATCAACGCATGCCCGCCGACAATGTTCCGGCAGAGCTGAAAGAGCCCGTACAGGCACTTAACGCAATGCTGGTTCGCCTCGAAGACAGCTTTGGCCGACTGTCACAGTTCTCTGCCGACCTGGCCCACGAAATTCGCACGCCGCTGCACAACTTGCTGGGCAGTAACAGCCTGGCACTGAACCAGCCACGCAGCCCGGACGAGTATCAGGAACTGCTGGCGTCGAATATCGAAGAGTACGAACGGCTGAACCGCATGGTCGAAAACCTGATTTTCCTGGCCCGTGCCGATCACGGTCAACGGCCCCTGCAACTGCAAACCCTGGACTTGCAGACCGTGGGCGAGGAGTTGTGCGATTACTTTGAGGCCTTGGCAGAAGACCGTCAGTTACAGCTGAACAACTCACTGACAGGGGTGCTGAACGTCGACCAGCAGTTGCTGCAACGGGCCCTGGGTAACTTGCTGGCCAATGCCGTGCGCCATGCCGAAGCCGGGACAACCATCACCTTGCAACGCCGTGATGACGCCCAATATTGCTGGGTTGGCGTACATAACCAGGGCCCGCCCATCGACCCGCAACATCTGGACAGACTGTTCGACCGGTTTTACCGCGTCGATCCCTCCCGTGCAGAACCCGGTGACAGCGGCGGGCTGGGGCTGGCGATCGTGCGCTCGATCATGCTGTTGCATCACGGACAGGTGCGGGTACGCAGCGACGCTCAGGGAACGTTGTTTGAGCTGGGGTTCCCGGCGTTGCCCATGAGTGCTTGAAAGGTCAGCGCGTCGTTGATGGCGAAACCGCTGGCCGTGTTATCGAAAATGAACCAGTACTCGGTCGTAGACGCTGCGCCCATGAGCACCTGTTCTGCCAGCGCCCTGAGTCGGGCTACGCCATATTCACTGTGATAAATGCGCGGCGAGCCATGCAGGCGCCAATATTGCACCCCAGGCCACCCGCCCGGTTGAAAGCCCGTGCTTAATACCGCCGGATCAGCGGCAACCCGGCCGATATGCAGTGTCTGTAACAACTCATCGGCCGCCAGCCACGAGTCGTTACGCGGCTCCAGCACCAATGAGCCCTTGTACCGAAGGCGCACCTCCTGGAAAAACGCCCGTGCAATCTGCGGTTCATACATCAACCCGGGCGGTAATTGCACCAACACACAGCCCAGGCGATCGCCCAACTGCGTGCATTGCGCAAAAAAACTGTCCAGCTCCTCTTCGCAGCTCTGCAAGCGCCGATCATGGGTGATCGATTTGGCTAATTTGACCGAGAATCGGAAGTCCGGCCCTACGCTGTCAGCCCACCGCAGGTAAGTCTGCGCACGGTGGGGCCGGTAAAATGAACTGTTGATTTCCGTGGCCGAAAAGCGCCCGGCGTAACGCTGCAAATGCGTACCGTCACGGGCAAAACGTGGCCAGTATTCACGGCCGATGCTCCATCCGGCGCAGCCCACGAAGACGCGGTTCAAAACAACACCGCAGCGGCATCGCGCATGAAGATTTCCACAGTCTTGGGCCCCACACCGTCGAATTCCAGCAAGCGACGTTCAAAGGTGTGGCGATCTTTCCCGGCACTACAGAGGGCGGCGAATTTACCGTCATATTCATCGAGCAGTTTCCTGGCCAGGGCAGACAGACGGGTGGCGGTAGTTTCGTCGTAACGCACGTAATGTGCCTTACCGAGAATCGACACCAGTTCCCGATGGGAAAGCTGCGCCAGACGGCGGGCCGAGTCACAGCCGTGCTCTTCGACCAGAACCTGATAAGCCCTGGCGGCAATCGGTGCCTGTATTCGCTTGCCCATCAAAAAACTGGCAACGAACCATTTGAACAGGGCGGTCTCATCGCTGGCCTGCAACCTGATGCCCAGATCGTTGGCGGTGATCACTTCAGTCATGACGCGCTCCCTCATCAGCCCTGTGTAGATATGAAAAACACCAGGTGCGGAAGTTCGTTTTTTCGGGTCCGCTGACGCGCGCGTAAAAATAGTCAGTTATCAGGGGTTTACAACTAAAAACATCCGGGTATACTCGTCGCCCATAACGCCGGTATAGCTCAGTTGGTAGAGCAACTGACTTGTAATCAGTAGGTCCCGGGTTCGACTCCTGGTGCCGGCACCATACAGATCAACGACTTAGGCTCACCTTGCGGTGGGCCTTTTTCGTTTATGGGTCAAACCTAGACCACTACAGGGACCACTTCCCGAAAGTACCACCCCCCCTGCCTTACTAAACCGAACGCCGCGAGCTAAGATTGATGTTTCGATTTATCAAAAGGTACGAGTGTGGATTTCGTTTACGGGCTAGTCATGATTGGAATCGCGGTTGCGGTCTATTTCATCCCACTGCTAATAGCGAGCAAGCGTGAACACCCTTCAGGGAATGCGATAGCAGCCTTAAACCTTTTAGCTGGTTGGACGTTCCTTGGATGGCTCATCGCGCTCGTGTGGTCGCTTTCAGCCTTTACGCCTGTCAAAGAACCCAGCAAATTACAGAAAGAAAGCTCAGCGAATGATCTTTTCAGGCTAGCCGAGCTGAGGGAGAAGGGATTGCTCACTCAGGAAGAATTTGAGCGCGAAAAAGCCAAGCTCATCTAACTGCATCAACGCCATGAAAGCGCGGAGACGGTGAGAGTTCCCTATACGGGCCCCACAACTGAATTGAGCAACAGGCACGCATTTAGATTTTTCAGCTATGCCCACATCACTCCCGGATAAGGCACAGCATCCCGGTCTGGCACTGGCTTCGTGGCCTTTGCTATGCCCTTCACTAAATCGTTGTAGCGCCGCTTCGTCTTACCGGTGCACCTGTACATCTTCGGAGTCAGGAAACCACCCCAGCGAGCCAGCCAGCGCCTTGGCGGCATCACCTCGGCAGCCTCGATTGCCCAGAGAAGCAACTGCTCATCGCTCGACTGATCGTCTTCTTCAAACTCGACTACATCCTCAGAAACCAATGTCCTGCACTCCTGGTATTGCCCGACCGGATTAGCATCGGGCGAGTGGAATCAGCCAATGAGATATGTCGCGCTCTCAAGTCCATGAGCAGCCATATGGTGGGTAGTTCGCCAGGCGTCATCGAAAGCGAGCGAGTCAAAGGTATGACCGACAAAAATACTGGCGACCTCATGCGGCAATGGCACCCCACCCAGCTGCTTGAGTTGGCGAATATCGACTTCAGCGACCTCGATGCCTTGCTGGTTGAATCGCTCAAGCTGGGCCGTGAGTTTGTCGGCAGCCGCCTTGATCTTGCTGTAGTCCGCCGCAAGCGTTTGATACTTGCTAATTACCTGGTCACGCAGCGCAGCAGCACGGCTAATACGATCTTGTTCGGCTTCATAGATGAGCTGATCGTTCAGGGTTTCCAGACGCAGCGACAAGCGCTTAACAAGTCGGGCGGTTACATCGATACGATCCTCGATTTCGGTTACGTCCGCGCCACTACGAGCGCCCTGTTCCCACTCGATGCCCAACGCATCAGACAGTGCTTCGGCTTCGCTCAGTTGTTTCTTGTGCAGCTCGATCAATTCAGGCGTGTTCATTGCGGATGCTCTTCAAAAGGTTCAATAGGTCGCGTAAGGCGGTCTGGGACTTCGATCCGACTGGCCGACCAGATCCATTAAGGGCTGGGTGTCCCGACTGGAAACGGCCCTTCACGTCGCGGATGAGTGGCTGTGCAGTGCCAACCTCGAAAACTGATTTAGCCATGCGGGGTTACCTGGTCGGCAGTGTTCAAGCTGTAGCCTGTGAACTCATCATCCTTTGGCTTCGCGTTAACTTTGAGCGTGTTGTTGAGGATCGTCGCCAATGAGTTTTGGATTTGCTTGTTAGTTGTCTGTACTGCTTTAAGTTCACTGGTGAATGCTTGGATAGCATCCACTAACAATTTCAAAAGTTCGTCGTTCATATCGTTGTTCCGCTTAAGTTAATTGGTGGCTGGCCATTTAATTATACGCGATAGAAAACACCGCTCAGGACGGCGCGAACTTTTTGGAAACTATAGAACGGTAGTAGCAGGCGATATTTCGGTCAGGTTTTAGTGTCTAGCTTTCAGGCTTCCAAATAGATCAGCGCATTCATCCGCTAACGAAACTTTGGCTTTCATTTAAGGCGCTTCGTCGTGGCCTATAAGACGCTGCCGCGTCCGTCGCGAAGCCCTACTTGTCATGGCAGCGTTTGGGTGATATGACTGCTCAACCATTAACAAAGGGAGCTTTTCAATGGTTGGAAATTTCGACGAGGATAGATTTCACGAGACTGTGATGGCCTATACAAGCGGTAGGGCTAGCATTAGGGACCTTGAGGAATATGCAGAAATTCTAAAAAGCACTGAGAATCAAAAGAAGGCGACAGCCCTGTTCTTTAGTTTTTTGGATCACACCGCTTTTTCCTACAACGGCCCATTGGAAGTTCGGGAGCGCTCCACTAAGGCAATGTCAATCATTCGGGAACGGTTCGCCAAACCGTAAGCCTTTGACTGCTAATCCATAGTGAAGCTAGCCAAGGACGGCAAGCTACTGGGGATAGCGCTATTGCTTGGCAGCTGTTGCTTGAAACACCGCATAGCCGACCACGCCGATAAAGAAACCCGACGCGCCCGCCAACCCAGCACCTATACCACCGCCAAATATGTAGCCAAAATATCCAAAAAAAGCGGCCATAACCGGGATCATCAGGGCAATGATGTCTTTCGCCATCAGAATCAGAGTGCTCATGGTTTCTCCTTATGTGAATGCAGCACGGTAGCAAATAGCCAGCAAGCAGGCAAATCCTCTATATAGATGCCAAACCCTCTCGTGTCGCTCAGCCTTTCGCCATCTAGCCAAGCTGGGGGTTGATGGAGCTTCCACTACTGACAGGTATGAAAACCATAGAACATTAAAGATATTTGAGAAATTAGAAAGTATTAAGATGTTTAAGAAACTCAGCAACCACGCAGGTTTCAGCGAGATAGGATGCCCGACAAGCACCCAAAGACAGGCTAGCAAATGACCATAATGCGTACTCACGACACTGCTAGTTGTCTAAACTCCTAAACTTTTCATGTTTTTGAGTGAGGGGATATAGATACAAAAAATCCACCCCGAGGTGGCCCTACATTTATCAGCCCGTCGCATGTCGAGGCGGTGCACTGAATGACATCAACAAACTATAGGGTTGTGCGTTTTTATCCCCCTTGCCTACGCTCCAGCGATTCCCCGCAGCATAGTTGGTGCCCGTATGATCCCGCAGCGCCCGTGCCACCTTGGCCTTACTGATCCCACTGCGCTCGGCTGCGGCATCGATAAGATCAGTTTTCAACGTCACGCCCTCACCAATGGCTTCGGAAATCGCATCGATAATGTCCGCATTCTTGCGTACTAGTTCCTCGGCCTGCTCTCGCCTGCGAGCTTCCTCCGCTTCAGCTTGTGTTACTTCCTGTACCGACGCTAGCAACTCCTCATAACCAAAGCCCTGGCCTTTTTGCGTCGAATAGGTATAGGTTGCGGAATCGGCAACATCACCCCGTGCCTTGATATTCTCAAAAATCACTGTCTTCACATTATTTAGTGCATCGCTTTCAATAACGTCCAGCGTATAGGCGCAGTCGGCATCGTCCACAATATCGCTAGTACCTGACACCACTAGCTTATCGTCACTACCTCTATGCTTGTTAGTGTGTGCAAGCATAATAACAGTGCCACCATTAGACACAAACGCCCGCATAACCTTCCCGAAAGCGGTCGCAATGGTCTTATCCATTACGTCTGTAAATTTCTTAAGCGTGTCGAGAATCACTACCTTGCCGCTAGCGGTTCCGTCCTCAATCATTTTTTGCAGGTAGCGCAAAAACATATCGGACTTAAAGCCATTAAAATCCGGCGCCAATTGATTAAATCCATAACGCTCGGCTAATTTCAGCTTTGTCACCAGCCCTCTAAAGTTGTCATCTGCATTGATATAAAAAACATCCTTCGGTTTTACTTCTTCCGCCTCAATAGCGCGAATCAGCAACCAAAGAACTAATAATGTTTTACCGCTGTTCGGCTTTGCGTAAAAAGCCGTCGCCTGCCCAAGAATGGCAAGACGCCCTAAAACGAAAGTGTCTTCGAGCATTTTTGCCTCCAGTTGTGCGGATTGCCCGTTTAGTGCGAATTGGCTAAGATCGAAAACATCTTCATTAGCCGGCATAGGCTCTTTAACCGGACTGGGGGTCGCCATCCCCCCAAAGCCCGCTAGGTCCACCGGAGCTACTGTGGCTTCTTGTGCTTGCATGTGAGCGCGTTGGTTTGCCTGGGTAATAGTGACGCCATCAGCAGTGGTAAACATCTCACCAGCAGCCTTAACGGCGGCCCTGTAGTCGCCCCTATGCTCGAAGAACACAAACAGGTCGAACACGTCGCCGGAGCATTGCGAGCCGGACACTTTGCCAATACCTGTCGATACGTCACTGCCATGAGTGCTAACCCAGCGAATGCCATCCTTAATCGTAACGCCAGCCACGCCGGACGTGGAAAGAGGCGATAGGTAGCGATTGCCACGCTTGCGATAGCCAAAGGTTGCAAGCATTAGCTCCAGGTCATACGCCGCGTTGAATGCGTCAACAGGACTAGTTCCGCCGCTCGCCATGCGCTCAGCCGCCTTGAGCCTGGATTGCTCACGGGCTTTTTGCTGGCACTCCTCCAAGATTTGCATGCGTTGACGCTCAGCCTTCAGGTCAGCAGCGAAAAAGACATTAGCGTCTAGGCGTGCCCCCTTGAGTTGAGCTTGATCGTAGAACGCGCCCCGATTCGGCAGATACATCACCTGATTAGCTCGCTCGGTCGCACGATCAGGAATCAGGCCAGCGGTTTCTAGACGATCATTCAGAACCTTCTGCATCGCCTCGAAGTCAGCGCCACCGATCAGATGGGCTAACGGAATAACGATCCGCGCTTTCTGATTTTCCTCGGTCGCACTTCGACTGGCATAACAGACCAGTTGAGCACCTCCTACGGCGTCACAGGCAAGTTGTGCAGTCTCTAAAATGGTGCGGCCTAGCGCGTCGTCAATATCGGACCAGAGCGCATGGAAGCGCCCTTCCGAACGCTGCTCATCAGCAACCCGTGTCGCCAGCTCGGAGAAAATCACCCATTGCGCGGCCTCCTTAGCCACACTCGGGGGATTGCTCAACATGTCCCCAAACTGTTGCCAGTCGAGCGTCACATAAGGCCGGGGATTAACCCGGGCGCGGTCGCTGTGGAATTGGCCGAAACCAGAAACAAAGGATGGGGTCATACCGACGCACCTCCCTTGATCGCGGCAATTCGTGCGGCAAACTCGGGACATTGTTGGCAAAGGTTCCGAATCGTCACGGCGTCTACCGCGTACTGCTTGCAGTCACGCAGCACATGGGTGTGATCCTCGACTGTCGTCCATTCGCGGACAATTGGCCACTCGTAATCCTTTTCAAGCTCGCTGACACGTTTGCGGTAATCAGATTGAGCCGTTCCTGCTCTCTCTTCGCATGAAAACTTATGCACCATCAGTGGTGATGCACGCACTAACTCAGCCAGCACCTTGCCCGTGACACTGCGCTCGGCAGGGAAGATCGGCAGCATTAGGGGAATTTCAAAGCCAGGCAGCGTGCATTGGTCGGGCATGTAGATATGGGTATTCATCGGCTCACCCCCAGCATCAGCATCAGCAACATCAGAGCCGGTTCCAGATTCACAAAATGCAGGCAAAGGGATGCCGGCAGCGCCAGATAGCGCTGTTTTTTGGTTTGCATGGGTTAGCCCTCCTGGCGAGTCAAGAAGGCTTGGAGGTCACTCGTGCGCCATGCAATCCGGCGCGGGCCCAGTTGCAGCGGCTTCGGCAGATGGCCGTCACGCACCCAGCGCCAAACGGTCACTTGTGCTACGCCAAGCATGTCGCATACCTGTTTTTTGCTCAGCAAGTGCAGGGCTAGGTCAGGGGAGGGAGTACAATTAATAGTCAATTTCTTCTTGCCTCGAATGAGAGGCCGGGCTAATATCCATTTGAAGTTTAGGGCTGCCCGGCATATCTATGGGTGCCTTCAGTGGTGAATTCGCGCTCACCACATCTAGCATTTAAAACGATCGGGCTAAGAACAAACTGTTCTTGGCTTTTTCGTTAGTCTATGATAGCACACTACATTTCATAGGCGTCTTAAAGGCCGTTAACCGTTCTCAACTGCCCATAAGCCATTGATAAACAACGGTTATCAGGAATAAATTCGCACCACCTGTGCCCCATCCTGTTCTTCCCCCAAAACTTTACCAAGCGAACGGTCGAACGCCTCAATGGCACGCCGCTTTTCAGGTAAGGACGATGCCGGATTATTCCTGTAGTGCTGTCCGACCACGCCGCCTACGCCGTGCGCTTGCAATAGGTCTGATAGTCGGTCATCAACCCCATGTTTCTGCATCAGCTGTGTACAGGTGCGGCGCAGGTCACGCGCGGTGAAGTGCGGTATCTGCTCCCCATCAATCTTGGAGTGATCCGATTCGAGCCACCGATTGATGGCGTTTTTCAAGCTCGGCAAGGTAATCGGTCGACCATCCAGGCGAGTTGTCCATGGGCGCACCCGCTCTCCATTGATCTTGCGCACCGCCTCCAGGATACCCAAGGCCCGCCCACTCAGCGGCACCAGATGTATCCGCGCCTGCTCAGCCCCGCCACGCCCTTTTCGGTGCATTAGCTTGGCCGTGTTGGCATCCATGTCGTAGCAAGCCCAGTCGGCCTCAATGACGTTGGCAACACGCTGCCCACCAGTGGCAACCACGAACTGAAACAACAGCCCCATGATGGGACCGACTCGCTCAGCCTTATCAATGGTCTGCCAAAATTGGCGCAGTTCTGCATCAGATAGCGCCCGCTCGACAGCCTTGGACTCATGCTCGACCTTCACCACGGCGGCGGGATTGCTCTCTAACCCGTAAATTTTTGAACTGGCGCGGCCAACGGTGTTTTCAGCGGTCAACCCATAGCGGAATGCAGCGGCAAGGAAAGCCCGCACCCGCTCGGATAGCACCTTAGCGCCCCGGGCGTGGATAGTGCCAAGCATCGTTGTGATGTGATCCGGTCGAATGTCGCCGGCTTTCATTGCGAGAATGGCCGGATGCGCCTCAAGCAAATCTTTATCAAGTGTGCGTCGCATCTCCGCCACGCTTCGAGCGGTGGCCTTGCCATTGCGGTCGGCTATGTAATCATTCAACAGATCAGCCAGTGAACCTTTAGCACTTTCAAGCTCATCTAGCCGCTGGCGCTCGATCTGTTGGCGTTCTTTTTCCGCTTCTTGTTTTGCAAGGTAGCCAGCCACGTCGCCATGCTCTACGGCAAGCCTAGCCAGCCTTTGTCCTTCTGCTCGAAGCTGCGTCAGGGTCAAGCCAGCATGACGACTGCCAGACTTGTAATGCCCCATCGGCACTTTGACGCGCTTTCCATCGTGCATATAACGGTAAGCCACCACCACTACGCCGGAAGGCTTGCACTCAAACAGGACTGCGCCATTACCTCGGCCCGGCACTGAGTCGGTTGCACTCTCACCAGCTTTCAACGCCCGCAAGCGTGGATCAGTGACCATCTTCGCCGCGTTTTTCGCCGTGCTCATGCCTGCCCTTTCCTCTCTGCTTTTCAGGACCACTACAAGGACCACTTCCATTGAAAAACAAGGGTACGGCGTGAAACGTTAGAAAACAACCAATCGCTACGAAAGCACCACAACTACTGGTGTATATGGCTAAAATGAAAACTTGTGAAATAACAGGAAAGGACCTATTTACTCGCTTGTAATCAGTAGGTCCCGAGTTCGACTCTTGGTGCCGGCACCATACAAGGTTCCAAAGACAGCCAACACAGTCTTTGAAACCACCGAAAAACCCGCCTTCTGGCGGGTTTTTTCGTTTTGGGGTTCCAGGCCTGGCGCTAAAAGGACGCCCGTTAACTGCTAGCTATTGTGCAGATGCTTTTTCAGGAACGACCGGGTTCGCTCCTGAACCGGGTTTTGCAGGATCTCGCCCGGCGCCCCTTCCTCGACCACAACCCCGCCGTCCATAAAGATAATCCGGTCTGCAACTTCGCCTGCAAAACGCATTTCATGGGTGACGATCAACATGGTCATGTTCTCCGCGGCGAGCTGCTTCATGACCAGGTTGACCTCTTCGACCAGCTCGGGGTCCAGCGCCGATGTGGCCTCATCGAACAACATGACTTTGGGCTGCATTGCCAGCGCCCTTGCGATGGCAACCCGCTGTTTCTGTCCGCCAGAGAGGCGGGAGGGATATTCATCAAATTTGTCGGCCAGTCCGACTTTTGCCAAATATTCCAGCGCCAGTTCACGCGCGGCTTTTTTCGTCAGCCCCTTGAGCTTAAGCGGGCCCAGCGCAATGTTTTCATATACGGTCAAATGCGGAAATAAATTGAAGTGCTGGAAGACCATGCCCATTTGCTGACGCACGGCATTTATATGCTGTTCATAGGCACGGCCTTTCAATGGCCGGTTAACTTGTTCTCCATCTAACCAGACCTCGCCATCATTCAGCACTTCCAGGTGATTGATGGAGCGCAGCAGTGTACTTTTGCCTGATCCACTGGGGCCGATGATGGCGATGATTTGCCCGCGAGCGACACAAAGATCTATGCCCTTGAGTACTTCAAGTGCTCCATATGCCTTACGGGCACCCTTGACCTCAACCATATATGTATTATTGATCATCGTGACATCTCTACTTTCTTTTCGAGAAGATGCAGGCCGGCTTCGAGAACAAGATTGGCCGCGTAATAGATAACCGCAACAGTCAGATAAAACTCAAACGGGCTATAAGTCTCGCTGACTGCCAGTTGCGCGCTGTATACCAGCTCTGCAATCCCGATCATTGACACCAGTGAAGTGTCCTTTAACAGGACAATCAGATTATTTCCCAGCGGCGCAAGGGTCCTGCGCAGTGCTTGCGGCACTATGACGTAACACTGGGTCTGTCCACGGCTGAGACCGATAGAACGGGCACCTTCAATCTGACCGGGGTCAACCGAGACCACGCCGGCACGTATCACGTCGGCATTGTAGACAGCGAAGTGCAGGCTAAGGCCAATGATCCCGGCCACCGGTGCAGGAATATCGATGCCCACTTGCACCAGACCATAATAAATCACGTACAACTGCAAAAGCAGTGGCGTGCCCATGAGCAGCCACGTCATAAAACGCACGGGCAATGCCACAACTTTGGGGGCATAAAGAACGATCAGTGCAAAGGCGATCCCGGCCAGCAGACTTACTACGCTGGACGTTACAAACATTATTAGCGTCCACCACAGTCCCATCGCCAGCATCTCGGAATAGGGTGTAACGATACTCAGATCCAGGCTTTGCATATGAATGCTCTCACCTTGCCGCGAAGCGATTGTCGAGATAATCCACAATAAATCTGACCGAGTAGACCATCACAATATAAAGCAGTGCCGAGACCATAAAGATTTCGAATGGCTTGTAGGTTGAACTGATAAAGCGTTGCGCCGTATATGAAAGTTCAACCACAGAGATCGTCGACACCAGTGCAGACCCTTTAATCAGTGCGACAGCGTTAACCCCCAGCGGCCGGATCATTAACTTTGCAGCTTGTGGCAGGGTGATGAACCATAACGTCTGGCTGCGCCCGAAACCAATTGAACGTGCAGCCTCTTCCTGGCCAGGGTCCACGTTGGAGATGGCGCCACGAATGGATTCCGCCATATAAGCGGCGATGTTCAGGCCCAAACCTATGACACCTGCGGCAAACGGCTCCAGTTCAATTCCGATCTGCGGGCCGCCGAAGTAGATGATGAACAGCTGAACCAGGCAGGGGGTGCCACGAAAAACACTGATGTAGAGCCTTGCCAGCCAGCGAAATATGAGGACTGTGGATAACCGCGCAGCCACCAGCACGATGGCCACCAGAAAACCAAGCAACAGTGCGAGCACGGAGATTTGCACCGTAATCCAGGCCGCCTCCAGGAAAAACGGAAATGTGCGCTGTATGAGAGTCAAATCCATGGGCACGCTCAGAAAAGTCAGATGACTGGCCCGACGACGAGTCGGGCCAGGCTAACGCCGAATCAGCGGATATCTTTGCCAATCCACTGCATCGAGATCTTTTCGTAAGTACCATCGGCGAGCATGTCTGCAAGCGCGCCCTGCAGCGCCGCCTTGAGCTCGGGGTTATTTTTGCGCAGTGCAATGCCCATGCCTTCAATCCCGCCATCGCTCTGCGGTGGCGTAATGATGCGCACCTTCTGCCCGGTTTCCTTGACTGCGACCAGCACCGGAACGCTGTCCATCACTATCGCATCGATACGCCCGGCATCCAGATCGACCAGCATTTCGGGCAGACCTTTATAGGCTCGCACCTTCAGGTTGCCGCGCGCCCTGGCCCATTTATCGTGGGCATCCCCGAGCGTGACGCCAACCACCACATCTTTAAGGTCATCAAGGCCTGTGATCGAAGAGTCATCCTTCACCACGATCGTGCGGCCCGCATGGTAATAGGGCCCCACGAAATCCACGGCCCTCTGGCGTTCCGGGGTAATGGTCATGGAGGCGATAATGGCGTCATATTTTTTCGCCAGCAGACCGGCAATTATCCCGTCGAACGGCGTGGTAATAATCTTCACCTTTACCCCCAGGCGCTCGGCCAGGGCCTCGCTGATGGAGGCATCGAAGCCGACAATCTGGTTCTGCTCGTTGGCAAAGCTGAAGGGAGAGTATTGGCCGCTCATCGCGATACGGATTTCTTTGGAGTCCTGGACCGACGTCAAGTCATCGGCCTGAACAGCTGACGTGCAAAACAGTGCCGCAGCCGCAACTGTGGACGCGGCAATCAATTGCTTGAGCTTTGTAGTTAGCATTGGAGGCACCTTGGAAGAATTGTTTTTTATTTTTCTTGGGATTACTCACCCAGCCTTCACCAAAGCTTTGCATAGGTCATTGCGCAAAGCACCCTGCAAGGTGTCAGCCTGACTGACACATTGCCGGAGTTGGCCGACACAATGTCGGCCGAGGATTTACTCAAGTGCAGCCTTAAAGCTTTCGTCCAGAACCTCAAGCAGAAAATCAGCATTGGTCTGACTGAAAATCATCGCCGGGCGCATTTTCAGAACATTGTCATGGGGGCCTTCCGTACCGATCAAAATGCCTCGCTCCCGGGCACCGTCGGCGACTTTCCTGGCCAGCGCGGTGGCGGGAACCCTGGTTTTTCGATCCGTGACCAGTTCGATGCCGAGGAACAGCCCCTGGCCGCGCACATCGCCTATGGCCTCGTAGCGTAGCTGCAGCTTGCGAAAGCCATCGAGCAGATAGTTACCCATGGTCAGTGCGTTGAGCTTCAAGTTATCGCGCTCGATCACATCCAGCACCGAGAGCCCTATGGCGCATGAAACCGGGCTGCCGGCAAAGGTATTGAAGTACTCCATGCCGTTGTTGAAGCTGTCGGCAATTTCACGGGTGGTCACCACCGCCGACATGGGATGCCCGTTGCCAATGGGTTTGCCCATGGAGACTGCATCGGGAACCACACCCTGGGTTTCAAACGCCCACCAGTGGCTGCCGACCCGACCAAAGCCGACCTGGACTTCGTCAGCCAGGCACAGACCGCCCTCTGCACGCACCATGGCATAGACTTCTTTGAGGTAGTTTTCCGGGAAGAACAGTTGCCCGGCGACGCTGGGAATGGACTCCGCCAAAAAGAACGCCGGGGCTCTGCCCTGCTTGCGCATGATCTCGATCTGGTCCGCCACGCTTTCAGCGAAACGTTTGCCCAGCTCCTCGAACGGCCAGTCAGCCGCAGCACGGTACGCATCCGGCACAACCGCCTCAAACACATGCTCTGCACGGCCCTTGCCGGCTTTGCGCTTGTACTTGTAAGGGCTGAGGTCGATCAGTTCCTGGGTCGTGCCGTGGTAAGCCCAGTCCAGCACAATCGCATCGTTGCGACCCGTGTGATTGCGCGCCATACGGAGCATCAGGCTGTTGGCTTCACTGCCTGAACAACCGAAGGAAGCAACCGCCAGACCTGCGGGTAACGTGGCGGTGAGCCGCTCTGCATACTCCACAATATTGTCGTGCAGGTAACGGGTGTTGGTATTGAGCCGGGCGGCTTGTTGCGACAGCGCTTGCACCACATCCGGATGGGAATGGCCGAGATGGCAGACGTTATTGAAGCAATCCAGGTAGGCCCTGCCGAAGTTATCTATCAACCAGACCCCGTCCCCGCGTACGAACTTGATCGGATCTGAATACGAAATCGACAAGTTAGGCAGCAGCAGCTCTTTACGCTTCGCCACAATCTCGGCCTTGCTGCGCCCGTCCTGGCTGTAGGTTTCCGGAGGAATGCCGGCGAGCGCCGACGGGTCGGGGAACACGTCAGCCCAGACCTCAAGATAAGCCCGCTCACCTACGCCGATGAACTCACTGGCTTGCAACCCGGTGTCAGTGGACATCTGAAAATGCACATGGGGGATCCAGCCACCATTTTCCGCATCCGTGCCCATATACCCCACAAGCGCACCCGCCTCCAGGCGATCACCGGGTTTGAGCCGCACCAGCGCTTCATGGGCCATGTGCCCCCACAGCGTCAGGAATGGCGGACAGGCTTCTGGCGAATGCTCGAGCATGATCAAACCACCGTAGCCCAGCGGATCGCCCTCGACTTCGACGCTGCGCACCACCCCGGCAACAGGGGTATACAGAGGCGTCCCCGCGGGCATGAGCAAGTCGACACCAACGTGAATGATCCGACGCTGCCCTTCAATGAACCGCGATTCGAACGCCGTGTCGGTATAGATGGTTCTGGCCTCGCCCCATGGCCCGATGCCCAGCGGCACCTTATGCCCGGCAGAAAATTCATTCCACCACCTGGCGGCCTCTGCAGGACGCTGCTCGGCAGAAGCGATGGTCATCACGTGGGATGCATCTGCAAACGGCGCAATGGCCTTGTTCATGGTCGCCGCAGACGGATGCACGATATCCGCGAAGGATTTGCTGTTTTCGCCCATCCAGCGGCGAACCGCACCGGCGCCCTCGATCGCATCAAACCCGCAGGCTTTGCGCAGGATCGCCGTCGCCAGGCGCGGGTTCATCCGGTCCATTCGCTCCAGAAGGCGCCAGGCCGGCGCTTCGCTGATGGCCAGGTAGGGATTGTCCTCGGTCTGGCCGCAGCGCAAAGCCGACAAGGTGACGCTTGTCACCAGGCGCATGGCAATCAGATTGAAGAGAACATCAAGCTCTTGCGGTTGCAGCGGGTACTTCTCATGGAAACCGGCAGTCAGGGCAGCTGCTGCGCCGACCGGATCTTCCATGTCGAGAATGGAATACGCGCAGGTGATGGCGACTTCGGCAATCAGAATGGTATGGACCGCATCGCCAAAGTCGATGATGCCTGAGACCTTCTGCGGGTTCCGCGGATCGACCAGGATGTTCCAGTCATTACCGTCGTTGTGAATGACCTGGGTGCGCAGACGCGCAAGCCGGGGTTGCACGGAGTGTTCAAAACGATCGATGAAGCGTTCCAGAATGGCTCTTCTGGCAGGGTCCTTGATGAAGTGCAGGCGTGAACGCGAACGTGCGGCGTGACGCAGATCCCAGTCCAGATCCCGTACCGCGCCGGGATGGATGAAGCCTTGAAGGGCCCGGTCTATATCACCGAACGATTGGCCCAGGCTGCGCATCAACTCGAACGTGCGCGGAACCTCGGCCAGGGGCGTGCCGTGCAACCAGCTAACCATGCGCACTGCATGGGTTTCACCGGAGGGCGCCACTACAGAGGCCAGAAAGTCACCTGCCAGGCTTTTCTTGAGTGAAGGCACGGTGAGTTCAGGGCTGTAGCTGGCGAGGTGGCTGAGAATGGCGGCCTGAAACTCGCTTTCGACTCGCGGTTCAGTCGAGTTGACCACTTTCAGAATCCATCCCGCACCGGTTCCTGTCTGCAACCGATAGTTGCGGTCGCGCTCGCCATCCAGAGGCGCAGCCGTACCTGTAACGTTGAAAAGCTGCTCGCCGAGCTTTTCGGCATCAGCCATCGAGAACCGGGGGGCGGGATGGGAAAGATTAGTCATGGTAATTGTTTTCCAGGCCATTTTTTTCAGATAGCTTGGCATGCGAAACCTTGCAGGACAGTAGGTATGCGGTCGGCTTTGGCCTGCATATTGCCGGAATCAACCGGCACAAATTCGGTAGCAGAATCGGGGAGTTCCAATGCGCGAGCTGGACACGAAAGATCGCGAAATACTCGAAATTCTTTCTAAAGAAGCTCGAATTGCCCTGAAGGCCCTGGCAGCGAGAATCGGTCTTTCAAGAAGTGCTACCAGCGAGCGGGTCATCAACCTTGAACGCAACGGGGTGATCAGAGGCTACCGGGCCGATATCGGCGAAATCGATGCCAACGTGATTCGCGCAATCCTCCTGGTGTGCCTCAAGCGCACGCCTGCAATGGGCCTGCTTGACCTGCTTGCGCAAAACTCCCAGGTGCGACGCATCTCTTCGGTCAGCGGTCAGCTCGACCTGGTGATTGAGGTCGAGTCACGCACCATTGATGATCTGAACCGGGTACGGGATGCAGTCGCCAGCCATGAATCCGTTGAAGACATCACCACCGCCGTGGTGCTTCGCCGCGATATTGACCGGCAGTCCTGAGGCGTCAGCGACTCCAGATTCAAACCGTTATCCGGGGTCTCATAGATGACCCCACGTCATCTGTCCCTTGAGGATCCATCCTTTGTCAGCCCCCTGAGATGTAACTTCTAATTGCTGGAAGCAAAGTGACTCCGATCACTGATTTCAACAATAAAAGCGCTTCCAGGAGATTCCATGCACAGTGCTACCACTCTATTGCTGGTGTTGTTTTGTGCCATTGCTCTGATTGTTTTTCTGATCGTCAAAGTCCGCGTCCACGCCTTTCTGGCCCTGACTGCCGCCAGCTTTGTGGTGGGTATTGGTTCAGGCATGCCGCTGACGCAACTGACTGCTTCCTATGAAAAAGGTGTCGGCGGCACGCTCGGGTTTCTGGCAACCATCATTGGTCTGGGCGGGATTCTCGGCAAGATGCTGGAAGAGTCAGGCGGCGCCGAGCGCATCGCTCAGACACTGCTCAAGGCCCTGGGTAAGGAGCGCGCCTCCTGGGCCATGATGCTCGTAGGTTTCATAGCCGGCATCCCGGTGTTCTTTGAAGTGGGTTTTGTTCTGTTGATTCCGTTGATCTATGTGGTCGCGAAAGAAACCAGAATCAATCTTTTGTACCTGGGCGTGCCCCTGGCCGTGTCGCTGATGGCCGTGCATTGCATGTTGCCGCCCCACCCGGCCGCGATGGCAATTACCGGGTTGCTGGGTGCCGATGTCGGCAAAGTGATCATCTATGGCCTGATTGTCGCCCTGCCGACCGCCATGATCGCCGGACCGCTGTGGGTCAAGCTGGTCTGCAAGCGCGATGCACCGGACTCTCAGGAAGCGTTTTTGAACGAGCACTGCGATGACAGCAAAACCCGGGAGCTGCCAGGCCTTGGCCTGACCCTGCTGACCATTATGTTGCCCCTGCTGCTGATGGTGGGGAAAACCTTCGCTGCCGGGCTGCCCCACGACTCCATGGCATTCAGCGTCATATCATTTCTGGGCACTCCCCTGATCGCCCTGTCCATTGCCGTGGTGTTTGCCTATTGGTCGCTGGGCTTGCGCCGCGGGCTGAGCATGGCTGAGCTGCTGGCTCACACCCAGAAGAGCTTCCCGCCTCTGGCCAGCATTCTGCTGATCATCGGTGCCGGCGGGGCCTTCAACGGCATTCTGGTGGACAGCGGCGTGGGTGACGCACTGTCCGCCACCCTGACCCAATTGAATATGAACCCCATCGTTCTGGCATGGCTGGTGGCCGGCCTGATGCACTTCGCCGTCGGTTCGGCAACGGTGGCCATGATCAGTGCGGCGGGCATGATCCTGCCCATGCTCGGTGCCCATCCCACGGTGAGCAAGGAAATCATCTGCGTAGCCATCGGCGCCGGTGCCATGGGCTGGACCCATGTCACGGACTCGGCCTTCTGGGTGGTCAAGGAGTACCTGGGGGTCTCGCTGACCGACGCACTGAAGATATTTACCACCGCCACGGTACTGGCCTCGTTGATCGCACTGGGCCTGACCCTGGTGCTGTCGCACTTTGTTTGATCCAACCCGTATTTTTCAGCCTTATTGTTTAAAGGGACCACGTCATGATTTTGGGAAAAACCCTTGAAAGCTGGTGTGCCAGCTACCCTCTGATTCGCGATCTGGTCGCGCTGCAAGAAACCACCTGGTTCAATCCCGGCGTGGCCCCGGTCGCCCAGGCCATTGGCGATGTGGGACTGACCGAAGCCGATGTCGCCGATGCCAGCGCCCGGCTCACGCGATTTGCTTCTTACCTGCGCCAGGCGTTCCCGGAAACGGCCAGCAGTGGCGGGATTATCGAGTCGGACATTGTGCCGGTGAGCCATCTGCAGCAACTGCTCGGCGAGCGCTACAACCAGGTATTGACGGGCTCGCTGTGGCTCAAGCGCGACAGCCATCTGCCCATCTCGGGTTCGATCAAGGCGCGCGGCGGGATCTATGAAGTGCTCAAGCATGCCGAAGATCTGGCACTGGCCGAGAATTTCCTGACCCTCGAAGACGACTACGCAGTGCTGCACAGCGACAAGGCCCGGGCGTTTTTCGGGCAGTACAAAATAGCCGTCGGCTCCACCGGAAACCTCGGCATGTCGATCGGGATCATGGGCGCAGCCCTGGGCTTCCAGGTCACCGTGCACATGTCGGCCGATGCCCGCCAATGGAAGAAAGACAAATTGCGCGCTCACGGCGTAACCGTCATCGAATACGCCAGCGATTACAGCGTGGCCGTGGCCCAGGGCCGTGAACAGGCAGAGGCCGACCCGGCCTGCCATTTCGTCGACGATGAAAACTCGGTCAATCTGTTTCTGGGTTACGCCGTCGCTGCCGAGCGTCTGAAGCAACAATTGGCAGCAGCGCAAATTACCGTAGATGCGCAACATCCGCTGTTTGTGTATTTGCCCTGTGGCGTGGGCGGCGCACCGGGTGGTGTGGCTTTCGGCCTGAAGCTGGCGTTCGGTGATGCCGTGCACTGCATCTTCGCCGAACCCACCCATTCACCCTGCATGATGCTGGGCGTCTATACCGGCCTGCACGATGAAGTCAGCGTGCAAGACTTCGGCATTGATAACGTAACCGCTGCAGACGGCCTGGCGGTTGGCCGCGCTTCCGGCTTTGTGGGCAAGGCCATGCAGCGCCTGCTTGATGGCTTTTACACCGTCAGCGATGAAGAAATGTACAGCCTGCTGGCACTGATGGAGCGCAGCGAAGGTCTGCGCCTTGAGCCCTCCGCGCTCGCCGGCGTACCCGGGATTGCCAGGGTGCAGGCCGATCAGCAGGGCTACCTGGCCCGCGCAGGCCTGGACGCCCATGCCATGGCCAACGCCACTCACCTGATCTGGGCTACGGGCGGCAACATGGTGCCTGGCGACGAGATGGACGCTTATCTGGGCAAGGGCCGTGAATTGCTCGCCAGGGGCTGATCCTGCCCGCTGACTCAAAGGCTGGACCGGATGTGGCAAAATGCACCCATTGCCACATCCGGCAAGCCTTACCGGTCTTTTGGCTTGAGGGGAAACAGCCGTGCTCAACCTTCCGCCCCGCATCAGTTCCAGACTCAACAGCAGCCAGTTCGCCAATTTGCATACGTTTCTGGTTGCCGCACGCCATCTGAGCTTCGCCCGCGCCGCAGAGGAACTGTGCCTGACCGCCAGCGCCGTCAGCCACCGTATCAGCCGGCTGGAAACAGCCCTGAACATGAAGCTGTTCCAGCGCCTGACCCGCCAGGTCAGTCTGACCGACGAAGGCGAACGCATCTTCGAAATACTGCAGAACGCGATGGGCGAACTGTCCGAGGCCCTTGAACAATCGTCACAGGCAGAAATTGCCGGCTCCATTGCGCTTTATGTCCGGCCTTCGGTCGCCCAATGCTGGCTGGTGCCCAGACTGGCGGATTTCGTCGAGCGTTACCCGCTGGTCTCACTGGATCTGCGGGTGGGCAATGACAATGTCGACTTCCGCACCCGCAAAATTGATCTGGCCCTGTATTACGCCAACGGTGAATTTCCCGGCCTGACCAGTCACCGCCTGATGCAGGAACGTCTGGCCCCGGTATGCAGCCCGCAATACGCGCAACGCCACGGCCTGCTGCAAAGCCCGGAGAACTTGAGACACTGCACGACCCTGCACGACTCCCTGGCCTGGGATCATGCCGCCTTCGATGCCGAGTGGACGTTGTGGGCCGAACAACACAACATGCTTGCAGCCCTGCCCAAGCGAACCCTGACCTTCGATCGCTCCGACCTGAGCGTGACCGCAGCCATGAACCACGCCGGCATCGCCATCGGCCGCCAGCAGCTGGTCCAAAAACGCGTTGATCGTGGCGAACTGGTGCTGCCCTTCGCCGACTTCAGCGTGTGCGGTCACTACGATTATTATCTGGTTCACCCTCCCCTCAGCACCCTCCCCAAGCGCTTGCTGGTATTTATGAACTGGCTCAAAGAATGTGCGCGGCAGTCATCGCCACCACTCTGACCCGCGCGCCGGGCTCGCGCATCATGGCGCCCGGCCTGAATCGAAGGACGCCGGGCCGCTGTCTGCAAGCGCCGCCACGCAGCGACCCGATCCATCCCGTCAAAAACGCCCTTGCATAAACAGCGTGCCATCACGACAATGCGATCGATTACCATTTACTCACTGGTGGCATTCTCATGTCGGCGCTCGATCGCTCAGCTCTTCATCAGTTGTACAACGACCACAACAGTTGGTTGAAGGGCTGGTTGCGCGTGCGCCTGGGCAATGCTGCCGACGCCTCTGATCTGGCTCAGGATACGTTCCTGCGGGTCATGACCGCTCGTAACGCGGCCCCGATTCGCGAACCACGAGGCTACCTGTGTGCCATCGCACGTTCACTTTTGATTGATAAATCTCGCCGGCGCACCATTGAGCAGGCTTACCTTCACGCGCTGTCGCAAAGGCCGGAGCCCATGGATGTTTCACCAGAGATCCGTTTGTCGATCATCGAAATGCTGGTCTCCATCGATCGCCTGCTCGATGAACTGGGTGCCCGTACCCGGGAGATTTTCCTCGCGGTCCAGCTTGAGGGATTGACCTATGTAGCCGCGGCTGAACGGTTCGGTGTGTCGGTCACGACGGTGAAAAATCATTTGATTCGCGCCATGACACGGTGCCTGTTGCTGGTTGATAACTGATGAGCGGTAGCCTGGACCTGAAAACACTTGAGGCTGCCGCCACGTGGTACGTGCAGCTCAATGACGGTGAACTCAGCGAAGCCAGGATCCGTGCCTGGCAAGTGTGGATGCAATCCGGTCCACAGAACGCGGCAGCCTGGGCCCGGGTCGAGAAGCTCCAGCAGCAATGGGCCCTGATACCCCGCCGGGCAGCCTTGTCCAGCCTCGGTGCAGCCAGTACGCAACGCCGCGATGTATTGAAAATACTTGGCCTGCTGCTGGCCACCGGCGCCTGTTCATGGCTGGCCGTTGAACAATTGCCCTACCGCCCGATGCTGGCTCAGCAACGCACGGGGTTGGGCGAACGTCGCTCGCTGCAACTGGAAGATGGCTCGCAACTGCAGCTGAACGCGGACACGGCGCTGGATATCCGCTTCGACGCAGAGCAACGGCTTATCCAGCTGTGGCGTGGCGAAATTCTGATCGAGACCGCCAGGGACCCCGCACGGCGTCCATTCATCGTGGATACCGGCGAAGGGCGCGTGCGGGCACTTGGCACCCGTTTCAGCGTCCGCCAATTGGCCGGGCGCACGCGAGTCGGGGTGCTGCAAGCCGCGGTGCAGGTCTGTGCAAACCGGCATCCCGATCGGGTCGTGCGGCTGGAGGCAGGCCAGCAAGTCTCGTTTGACCGCGATGCGGTGCATGACATTCACCTTTTACCCGCCGGTTCGACCGCGTGGGTACAAGGCATGCTGAGTGTCGACAACTGGCGCCTGGGCGACTTTATCGAGGAGCTGGACCGCTATCGGCCGGGTGTTGTGCGCTGTGCGCCAGGGGTGCAGAACTTGAACATATCAGGCGCTTTTCGTCTCGATGACACGCAAACAGTGCTGGATAACCTGAGCAAAACCCTGCCGGTGAAGGTTCGCTACCTGACCCGCTACTGGGCAAGTATCGAACCGGCATAAGCCCGGCGACAAATGACTGGACGGTTAACCTTGCTGATTTCGATTCTCATCCGTCAATGACATAAGCCGCGATCGCAGCGAGTTTCTGACATGACAACGCAAGGATCCCCGAATGCCCCTGCTCGCCCCCAGCCCCACAACTAAAATAACCCGCGCTGTTCGCCTGGCGGTGTTTGGCGTAACCCTTGCCAGCCTGTCCGGCCTGGCGCTGGTGCCCACCCGGGTTTGTGCCCAGAGCCAGGCGACGTACCAGATCAGCGCCGGCCCGCTGGGTAGCGCCCTTACCCAATTTGGCATACAGGCGGGGGTCACGATTTCGTTCGATCCCAAACAGACCGGCCACCTCAATAGCGCCGGCCTGCAGGGCCAATACAGCGTCGATGAAGGCCTGCAACGGTTGCTCGCCAACAGCGGATTGCAAGCAGAGCGCCAGAGTAACGGAGGCTATGTGCTGGTCGCCGGCAGCCCTGAAACGGCACTGGAACTGGGGGCGACTCAAGTTTCCACCAACCAGCTGGGCACTGTTACCGAAGGCACCGGTTCTTACACGCCGGGCTACATCGCCACCGCCACCCGCATGGTGCTCAAGCCCCGGGAGACGCCGCAATCGATCAGCGTGATCACCCGTCAGCACATGGATGACTTCGCGCTCGACAATGTCGACGACGTGATGCGCCACACACCGGGCATTACCGTATCGGCCTACGACACTGACCGCACCAACTACTACTCCCGCGGTTTTTCGATCAACAACTTCCAGTACGACGGCATTCCCTCTGCCGTGCGCAACGTCGCCTATTCAGCGGGCAACACCCTGAGCGACATGGCGATCTATGACCGTATCGAGGTGCTCAAGGGCGCTTCAGGCCTGCTCAGCGGAGCAGGTTCGCTGGGTGGCACCATCAACCTGGTACGCAAGAAACCGACCAGCGATTTTCACGGCCATATCACCACGGGAGCAGGCTCCTGGAACAATTACCGCACTGAAGCGGACGTCAGTGGCCCCTTGACCGAATCCGGTAATGTGCGCGGGCGCGCAGTGGCGGCCTATCAGGACCGACAGTCGTATATCGACCGCTACTCGAATCAGAGCTCGGTGTTCTACGGCATCCTCGAAGTCGACCTGTCGCCCGACACATTGCTGACCGTGGGCGCCGACTACCAAGACAATAAACCCCAGGGTTCGACCTGGTCAGGCAGCTTTCCGCTCTACAACTATGCGGGTGAGATCAACAGTGCCAAGCGTTCCTTCAGCAACGCCACCGACTGGAGCAGCTGGCAGCAATACACCCGCACCGTCTTCGCCACCCTGGAACAGGATCTGGGCAGTGGCTGGGTAGGCAAGTTGCAGCTGGACCACAAGCTCAATGGCTACGATGCGCAGTTGGGAGCCATCCAGTTCGACCAGCCCGCGGCTGACGGCACCGCCAAAATCAACGCCCAACGTTACAAGGGCGAAACCACCAGCGACGCAGCCGATCTGTATGTCAGCGGCCCCTACGAATTTCTGGGCCGTGAGCACGAACTGGTGCTGGGCGGCTCGATCAGTACCGCGAACTGGAAAGGCAAAGGTTACTGGGACGTGACATTCGGCACGCCGAACATTGTCGATTACTTCAACTGGAACGGGCACCTGGCCAAACCTGACTGGGGCAATGCGTCGCAAATCAGCGATGACACCGTGCGCCAGACGGGCATATACGCGACCACGCGCCTTAACCTTACCGATGAGCTGAAACTCTTTGTGGGCGGGCGGGTAGTCGACTACACACTGACGGGCACCACCAACACTTACCGCGAGTCGGGGCGCCTGATTCCCTACGCCGGCCTCACCTACGACCTCACCGACTACCTGACCGCGTATGCCAGCTACACCGATGTGTTCATGCCCCAGGAGTTCTACAACCTGGACCGCCACAGCAAGATGCTTGACCCGGACCAGGGCGAGAACTATGAAGTCGGGCTCAAGAGCGAGTTTTTCGATGGCCGCCTGAATGCCAGCCTGGCGTATTTCGAGGTCAAGGAAAGCAATCGCCCCATCCCCGACGATGCCTGGAACAACCTGTCACCCACCCCGCCCAATTACGCCTTCAAGGGCACAGCCGCGAGAACCAAGGGCTACGAGCTGGAAATATCCGGAGAGCTGAGCCCTGGCTGGAGCCTGCAGGCCGGGTACACCCACAAGGTGGTGCGCGATGACAGCGGTAAAAAGATTTCGACCTTTGAACCCGAGGATCAACTGAGCTTCTACACCATCTACAAACTCAAGGGCGACCTGAACAAAGTCTCGGTGGGCGGTGGCGCACGCTGGCAGAGCACTGCCTGGCAAGAGATGTACAACAGCCCCAAGGACAGATACGAAGATTTTTCGCAGAAACCCTACTGGGTGGTGGATCTGATGACCCGTTATCAATTCACTGAAAACCTGTCGACCACCCTCAACGTCAACAACGTTTTCGACAAGTATTACTACACCAACATCGGGTTCTATAACTCTGCGATTTATGGTGAACCGCGCAACTTCATGCTGACCACGCGCTGGGACTTCTGACCCCAATGCGTCTGCAGGAGCGAGCTTGCCTTGCGACAGGTGCCAACGACACTCTGTGTGTCGTTGAGAACACCGCGAGGCACGCTCGCTCCTGCAATGTTTGGCCCGCCCACAACGTAACAGGGGCGGAACATCTCACGCGCAATACCCAGGATATGCAAAATAAAGCGCCACTGCTGAGAGGGCATATAAGGGTGGCTTAACTACTGAATAACACGACCACATAATAATCTGCGATAAAGTTGTAGGTGCACCGCGTACAAAGTGCAGGCCGGTCACAACTATAGAAAACCCGAAGAAAAAAAATCATACTCACTGCACTTCAAAGCCACCTGGCTCACCCAATAATTCTCATAGTTTATTACTTATCACCCGCTGATAAATAAACACTTGCCTGTCAAAAAAATCAGCTACCTGAAACAAGCAGTCTGCCGTTTACCCGGTTAGACAATAGCTGTGCACCCGCCTGCAAAAGGAATTTCGTTCTATGAAAAATATAGTCGCTCTTACTGTTGAGGATAATAAGTTCCTCGCCAAGCCTTACATGGGTTCGCCCTCCCAAAGCTTCAGCATTGTCAGGCTCCCTGATGGCTCCGTCAGTATTCGCAATTTTTATCAAGACCTCGCACTGTCAATGTCTGACTCCGGGGTCTGGGCTTCACCCTATTCGGGAGATCAAGCACAACGCTTCAATCTTGAATATCACAATGATGGTTCTATCACCGTTCACAGTAACCACGCTTGCGTGGTGCTGGAAATGACAGAGTCCGGCGTTGAGGCAAACACTTACCTTCCCGGCCAGCCCTCTCAGCGCTTTGACTTTACGACTAACCGAGCCGACGGCTCGATCAGCATTCAATCCGCCAACCTGGTGTTTAATACCAATGACATTGTCAATGACTTGCTGGGTTCTCTGGTCGGGAGTGTTCACTATGCCCAAAGCCAGGTTTTTCCGAAAACCCTCAGACAAGATGACCTGCAACCTTATTTAGTGGCTGGGCGTCAAACGTTACTTATGCTCAAAACGAAAGACCCCATTGATGCCCTGCAGGTCATTGTGCTGGATAGAGATGAGCAACAGCTGGGCGCACTGTCCATGAACCGCCCCGAGCAACTTCCTGATACCGTCTACCACCTTGATGTAGACCCGGGCGATGTAGACTTCACGCCTTTACCAGGACCGACTTGCACGATAGATGACAGCAGCGAACTGGAGCAGTTGAGCGATCCTGCCGGGGCATTCCTGCGACAGAAACTTCAGCAACATGCTGTCGTAGATATTCACACTGCTGACGGCGCATGGGTAAGCGATATTTATTTACCCGACAGTGCAACTTTTGAGGGAAAAATAGTCCGCGTGCACGCCAATGCAAGCTATGCGTCCACTGTTCTCTACAGCGGCCGCGAAGTAAGGATTTCACAAGGTGAAACCTGTCAATTCAAATTCATCTCGGAACAGTGGGTGAGTGATATTGAAGCGGCCGCTCAAGGACTTCTCTATTCCGAGCACACATGGAGTGTTCAAATTCCGGCAAGCTGGATCAAGCCAGGTATCAGCATGGAGTTTTTAACCGGCGACTTGATCGGCCTGTTGAACAATATACCGGTCGGCGCAGCAACCGAATTACTCATCAATACCATCGATATCGGCATGCTTACGCCCCCGCGCGACGCCTATGCCTTTGCCCGGGACCCCGGTACCCATAGAGAGTATTTTCAGACCATTCCAGTGACACGCATGGTCGTGAGTGACTTCGAATCGATTCATCTCACCGAAGTGATGTTGCCTGATGGCACCTTGCTGACTGACTTTGATCCGAGTGAGGGAGGCTGGCACGACGGCACAATGCGCCAGACAATCGGCAAAGAACTCATATCCCTAGGTATCAATTATGCCAACTATGGAATCCACTGCACCGAAGGCGAAGGCGAGGGGAACCATTATTATGCTGCGCAAATCACGGCACACAACAGTTGCGGGAAATATGCCAACGGTATTCAAGTACATGGGGGCTCTGGCGGAGGCGGCATCGTAACCCTTGATGATTCGACCGGTAACGAATTTAGCCACGAGGTCGGGCACAACTACGGGCTGGGCCATTACCCTGGTGGTTTTGAAGGATCTGTACATCGCGCGGCTGATCAGATCAACTCAACCTGGGGTTGGGACAGTGACCTTAATAAATTTGTACCCAATTTTAGTGCCGATATCACTAATCAAGAAGTCTGTTTTGAAGATGAATGTCAGGCTCCCTTCCATGGTCGCGCTTTCGGGGCTGATCCAATGGCTGGTGGCGAACCAATGTCGAGTGCCAACCGGTTCACGCTGCATACGCCTTATACAACCGTACTTGCTCAGGGTTTCCTGGAAAGCAAAACAGTCTTTGCCAGCGATTCAAGTACAGGTTTTCGCAAATGGAACCCCACCACTCAAACCATGGAGCCCTGCTCTCTTAGGATCGATCTGTATGGGCCGACGACTGCAGACAACAACGACCTCAGTGAAGACGCCCTCTCGACTTTGTTCCATCACCACCCCATGGTAACAGTGGCCATGCAGGATGGTAATTGGGCTGAGTCGATCCATGTTCCACCGGCGTCCCTGTCCAATGTTCAATCCATTATCACAATCGATCATGATGCCGGGTACGACAGCGACCTTCATATCAACGGCCGCATTATTACTGTCCCCCGCGGTTTCAACAAAGCTTATGTATCAACCGGTTTCAGCTGGAGCGAATGCCTGTTATTGGACATGAGCATGACTCGAATCGCCGCCCCCAACGAAGACCTGAGTCAATCCACTCTGGCGCAATTGCTGGGCATGCATCACGTCGTGAATATCAGCATGGAAGACGGAGACTGGGCCCCGTCAATACATGTTCCGCCTGCCTCGCAGATCAACAACCAGCGAATAATCACCCTTGATAATACTGCCACCTACAGCACACAGCTTTACATCAACGGCCTGTCAATCGAACTGTTAACCGGGGACAAGAAATACTACCTGTCAGACGGAACGAACTGGAGCGAATACCTGCACCTTCGCGATATCAGCATTGAGCGTTGCCCACAGGAATTCGGGGTCCCCATCACCACCCTGGTTGGCTATTACGATCCCCAAGGCGAATTGCAAAGCTATCTATACCCTGCCCTGCATGGCGCCTACGGTTTTCTCTATGCCGATGACAGCAGCACGCTGCTCGATTCCGATTACCAATTGTGGGTTGAGGAAGAAAACACGACCCATCGTTTCAAATTACACAACTATCGTATCGAATCCGGCCTCATGAACAAATTCCATATCAATATTGCCGAGTCTGATCAACCACGTACTGTTTTGCTGATAAACAATGGCACTGTAATTCTTCGGCAAAGCATTGCCCCCGCCAAGCGCGACCTTACTTATACAATCAATGGCGAATAGGTTTTTTACAACATCTGTACACGGCCCCCCAAAAAAGCAGGAAACCTTTCCTCTCGTTGTGGGGGCTCAAGACTCGACACGCACAATAACTCACGCTGAAACTAAAACGCCCCGAACATCAGGACCTGATGTTCGGGGCGTTTCTTGTTCAGATGTCCGGCCTGTTCAGCAGACCGGTGGCATCAGAAAATGCTGATCGGGTAATCAACAAATACCCGTACTTCGTTACCGCCGACGTTGTAGTCGCTGGCGTTGTTCGACACACGCAACCACGAACCGCGCAGACGCACGCTCAGGTCCTTGACCGGGCCGCTTTGTACGACGTACTTGGCCTGGTTGAAGATTTCACGCTCGGTACCACGGCCACGGTCGGAACCGTCGTCGATGTTGGTGCCGCGCACGTAGGCGATGTTGTAGGTCAGGCCTGGAATGCCAACGGCACCGAAGTCGAAACCATAACCCAGCTGCCACGAACGTTCATCCTTGGCGTTGAAGTCGGACCAGTAGGAGTTGGCCAGCAGGATGGTGTTGCCGCCATCGCCCACGCCGCCTGCATTGCGGTAGCCGCCATACGGGTAGCCGATTTCGCCGGTGCTGCTCTGGTAAGCCAGGGTCAGGGTGTGTGCGCCAAACGCGTAGGTGGTCGCCAGGCTCCAGATCTTGTTGTCCTGACCGTCTACTTTCAGTACGTCGCGAGCGTAGTCCTCTTTGACGTGGGTACGGTAGCCGTTGAAGTCAAACGTCAGGGACTGTTTGTCTTGCAGCGGCATGACGTAGTTAACACCCACGTACTGCTTGTTCAGCTCGTCTTCCATCTGCGAGCCGTACAGCGAAGCCGACAGGTTGTCGGTGAACTTGTAGCTACCGCCGAACACATTGATGCTTTTCAGGTCGCCGCTGTCTCGTGCGTCAGCGCTTTTACGCGATTCGGCGGTGAAACGGCCGACGTTGAGCTCAAGGCCGTTGATTTCCTTGGAGGTCAACAGTGTACCGGTGAAGCTCTCTGGCATCAGACGCGAGTTGTCGTACATCAGTACCGGCAGAGCAGGCATCTGGTCGCCATACTTGAGCACAGTGTTGGATACCCGGAACTTCACTGCAGCGCCAGCCTTGGAGATATCGTCAGCGGCTTTGCCGTCGGCACCCTGCTTGAAGAAGTCGATGCCGCCCGCGCCGCTTTTGCCACGGCCGCCATCCAGACGCAGTGCGTAAATGCCGAAGGCATCCACACCCACACCCACTGTGCCCTGGGTGAAGCCCGAGCTGAACGTGCCGAGGAAGCCCTGGCCCCATTCAGCCTTGTCCTGTTTATGGTTTTTGTAGTCACGGCTGATGTAGGCGTTGCGCGCCAGTACATTCAGGTGGCTGTCTTCTACAAAACCTTTTGCATCAGCTTGATCGTTAGCCATGGCCTGGGTAGCAGTAAGTACGCCCAACGCGAGCAGGCCTATCCGTTTGTTCAACATATTATTTTCCTTATTTCTGAATACGAAGCGCGCTGTGGGTATCAAGCTGAAACATTGAGTGGTGGTTGCTTCACATAAACAAAAAAGACCCGCGCGAAGACTCGTGCGGGTCTTTCGAAAAGTTGGTGTATGGCTAGTCGCCACAGGCGTTGGCGGGAATCCTATCCGGCGTGAAGGTAAAGTGTCAATTTCGTGAAAAATTTGTTAATTGCCAAAGTTTTCCTGAAGTTTGTCCAAGACGTCAGCAATTACTCATCACAGCCATTCAGGCCGCAGGCGGGAGCTGAAACGTTTGAGTCGCACACAGCCATACCATCCAGCTGGCGCAACCAGTCGGCAAAGGCCCGGGGCTGGCCCAGATACTTCCCTGAATCGATCACCTGATACTGACCGGACTGCTCCAGTACGAGCGTCGGGAACCCCTGAGCACCGACCCGCGCCAGCAGCGCCCGACTGTCTTTGAAGTGCGCTTGTGTCATGTCACCCCTGGCCGCAATAAAAGCCGCCTTGAATGCCTCGGCATCCAGTCCGATTTCAGCCGCCAGCTCCAGCAACAGATTTTCATCGGCAATACGCCGGCCTTCCACGTAGTGAGCCGTTTGCAGACGCCCCAACAGCTCAAGTCCGCGCCCTGCCACTTGCTGCGCTGCCAATATGGCGGTGGTCGGCGGCTCTGAATCAAAAACCGCCGTGGTATCACGCAGCAGACCGTCAAAGTACGCCTCGCCAAAGGGCTGGCCAGTCAGTTCGGCAATCCGCCGATCGTGGGGCATCACGTAGTCCCGCAACTGGGCCGTCACCGGGCGGCGATGGGCACCGGTCATCATGCCGCCGCCATGGGCCACAACCGGCAAGATGCCGCGTGCAGCTTCAAGCAAGGGTTTGGCGCCATAGCACCAGCCGCACAAAGGGTCGTAGATGTAATGCAAGACAGGGGTGGTGCTCACGGGTCGCTCCAAATGTTCAACAAGACAGGGCGCCAGCTTAGCTTTGGCTCACAAGGGGAAAAACGCCGGTATGGCTTTTAGTGTGTTTCGCGAATCGGGCGAATCAGATACAGCAAGGGCCTGGTGCCGGAGAAACAAATTGATACATATCTGCCGGACGGGCGAATGGCAATAATTAACATTAAGCAACAAGAACCATTACCATTCGCACCCTAAAAAATATAACCCCCGATCCCACCCGCCCGGACACTTCTCAACCATGCTCTCCCCTTGCCGCTTCACGCCTCTGAATCTGGGGCTGTGTGCCTTGCTGTACGCCGGATTTGGCACGGCTGCCACCACCCTCCCCGAGCTGTCGATTAACGCCAGCGAAGCCGAGGCCGATGACCCCCGGGTCAGAGATGTCACCACTGCCACCCGTACCTCGACCCCTGCGCGTTATGTGCCGCAAGCCATCGATTCGGTGAAAACCAGCAATGTGCTGGATTACGGAATCAACACTCTGGGCGAAGCCCTGAGCGGTATTCCCAACGTCAGCAGCACGGCTGATACCCGTTTCGACAGCCTGCGCATTCGCGGATTCGACGCCAGCAACGACTTCTATCTGGATGGTATTCGCGACGACAGCCAGTACGTTCGCGACCTGCATAACATCGAGCGCATTGAAGTGCTCAAAGGCCCGGCAGCGGTACTGTACGGGCGTGGCAGCCAGGGCGGGATCATCAACCGCGTGAGCAAGATGCCGCAATTCGGGCGTCAATCAAGCATTCAGGCCCAAGGTGGCAGCGAAGACTTGCGCAGCCTCTATGCCGACCTCAGCGCGGACCCGAGTGACACCGTCAGCCTGCGTTTGAACATGGGCAACGAAGACAAAAACAGCTTCCGTGATCACGTCAGCGGCAATCGTCAATTGTTCGCGCCATCGATGAACTGGCAGATCACCCCGGACCTGAACTGGCTGGTGCAATACGAATACAGCCGTTACAACCGCACCCCGGATCGCGGCATCCCGAGCATCAACGGCCGGCCGGCAGATGTCAGTCGCGGCACATCCTATGGCGGGCAGAATGATTTTATCGATGACAAAACCCAGAATCTGCGCTCACGCCTGAGCTATGAATTGAGCGACAACTGGCAACTGCGCCACACCTTGGGCGTGTTCAAGCTCGACAGCCAGTTCGAGAACACTTACCTGGTGGGCTACGACCCGAAAACGGACAAGGTCAATCGTCAGAGCTGGCAGCAGGACATGACCACCCGCAACCTTTTCAACAACCTCGAAATCGAAGGCGGTTTTGACACCTTTGGCCTTGAGCACCGCCTGTTGACCGGCCTGGAGATCGGCAGCCAGCGCCGTGACCCGAAGCTCTATAGTGCCAAGGACGTACCCGCAGTTGACGTCTACAACCCGGATCGAAACCTGCGCCCGAGCGGACCGATGCTGATTTCCAGCGACAACCACACCGAAGTCGAAAGCCAGGGCCTCTATGTTCAGGACCAGATTCGTCTCAACGATCAATGGCAAGTGCTGGCAGGCTTGCGCTATGACCGCTTTGAAGTCGAGTCCACCAGCAATCTCAAGGACATCACCGAAGAACGCAAAAGCCACAGCACCAGCCCGCGGCTTGGCGTGGTCTGGACACCGCTGCAAAACCATTCGTTTTACGCCTCCTGGACCAAGACCTTTTCGCCAGTGGGTGGTGGCCTGATCGGCATCACGCCGGGCGCAGCAGGGAACGCCAACGATCTGAGCCCGGAGCTGACCAAGCAGAAGGAAATCGGGGTCAAAAGCGACTGGCTGGATGATCGTTTGAGCACCACGCTGGCCGTCTACGAACTGGAACTCTACAACCGTCGGACCAAGGATCCGGATGACCCGACCATCACCCTGCTCTCGGGCCTGCAACGTTCACGGGGCATTGAGCTGACCGCCAGCGGCAAACTGGGGGGCAACTGGTACATGCGCGGTGGCATTGGCCTGCAGGATGCAACGGTGGTCAAGGACAACAACGGCTTTGAAGGCAAGCGCATCAACGGCGTAGCCAAGCACAATGGCAGCGTGTTTTTGACCTGGAAACCGGAAATGGGCTGGTACGCAGAAACAGGCCTGACCCTGGTGGGCCAGCGTTATGCGGACAACCAGAATACCGTGGTATTGCCGGGGTACGGTCGCTGGGATGCACTGGCGGGCTATCGCGAAAAGGACTGGGATGTAACCGGTGCGCTGACCAACCTCACCGACCGTTACTACTACGCCTCAGCCACCAGCGGCTCCCAGATCATGCCGGGCGAGCCCCGCAGTCTGGTGATGACCGGGACCTATAAGTTTTAAACCCTGTAGTCGCTGACGAGGCTGCGATCGGGCCTCATCCGCGGCTACAGGAGCCGTGCATCAGGCCTTGCGCGGCGCCGGTTGTTGCTGGGTCAGGCAATGGATATTGCCACCGCCCAGCAGCAATTCGCGGCCCGGCACCATCACTACTTCGTGTTGCGGGAAGAGGTTTTGCAGGATGACTTTGGCCGGCGCGTCCATCGGGTCGTCAAAGCTGGGGGCGATGATGCCGCCGTTGACGATCAGGAAGTTCACGTAAGACCCGGCCAGACGTTCTGACGGGTTGCGGTCCTGACTGCCTGCCACTTTATCCACGCCGTCGCATTCTTCCTGAGTCGCATACATCGGGCCCGGGATCGGCATTTTGTGCACGACAAAAGGGCGACCCTTGGCATCGGTACTGCTTGCCAGTACGTCCATTGCGGCGTGGCAGCGCGCATAGTTGGGGTTCTGTTCATCGTCAGTCCAGGCCAGCAACACTTCGCCCGGAGCAACGTAGCAGCAGAAGTTATCCACATGGCCGTCGGTTTCGTCGTTGAACAGACCGTCCGGCAGCCAGATGATCTTGTCCACCGCCAGATGCGAGCGCAGCACGTCTTCGATCTCTTCACGGGACAGGTGCGGGTTGCGGTTACGGTTCATCAGGCACTCGGTCGTGGTGATCAGCGTGCCTTCACCATCCACGTGGATCGAGCCGCCCTCAAGCACGAAACCTTCGGTGTAATAACGCGCACTGCGTTCGATTTCGAGGATCTTGCTACCCACCTGGCGGTCGCGGTTCCACGGGGAGTACAAACCGCCATCAAACCCGCCCCAGGCATTGAAGTCCCAGTTAACGCCGCGCACTTCACCGCTGTCATTGATGACAAAGGTTGGCCCGCTGTCACGCACCCAGGCGTCGTCGCTGGACATCTCCACCACTCGAATATTCGGCACATCGAGGTGCGCGCAAGCATTTTCGTACTGGCCGGCCGACACGCCGACGGTCACCGGCTCGAAACGCGCAATGGCCTTGGCCACGGCGACGTGTGCCGCCTGTGCCGGTTTGCCTCCCAACCGCCAGTTGTCCGGACGCTCGGGCCAGATCATCCAGGTCTGGGTTTGCGGAGCCCATTCGGCCGGCATGTGAAAACCGTCAGCGCGGGGCGAACTGTGCAAAGTGGTCATCGGGATCAGGACTCCAGGGAGGCGGTATAGGGGAAATCGAACACGACTAATTCTGAAACAGTGGACACAGGGCAACCATGCGTCAACCACAGGTGCTTTTATAATCGATAAATATCGGCAATAAAACGTTTATTTAATTATTTTCAAAAACCTCGACAGGCGGTTCATCCGGGGCTTTGGCCCTCCCCTGGTCGCGCTCTGCAGGCCAATGCCACCAAGCACGTAGCCATTGCCACCCAGTTTGTGGGCGGCGCTCAGCGCCATGCCCCGTGAATGTTGCTGGCCAGAGAACAGGATCAGACATAAATACCGATATAAATCGATATTCATAAATACCTCCCTTTCAGGCGCGGCCCTGCCCGCAATGACTGCTGTCAACTTGTACTTGCACCACCTCGCACCTGCCCACAAGCTACGCGCCATACGTTTGAAGTCCATCTGGGAATAAGGGATATCCACATGCGCATTTTAGTCACCGGCGGCGCCGGATTTATTGGTTCGGCACTGATCCGTCATCTGATCCGGAACACTGCGCACGAAGTGCTCAACCTCGATAAGTTGACCTACGCCGGTAACCTTGAATCGCTGCAAAGCATTGCCACCGACAGCCGCTACGAATTCGTCCAGGCCGACATCGTCGACCAGGCCGCGGTCAGTGCAATCATCGAACGTTTCCAGCCCCAGGCCATCATGCACCTGGCTGCGGAGTCCCACGTTGACCGCTCCATCGACGGCCCGTCGGATTTCATCCAGACCAACATTGTCGGTACTTACAGCCTGCTGGAAGCCACCCGCGCCTACTGGCTGACCCTCCCGGAGCCGGCCAGGAGCGAATTTCGTTTCCACCATATTTCGACTGACGAAGTGTATGGCGACCTGCATGGCGTCGACGATCTGTTCACCGAAACCACGCCTTATGCGCCAAGCTCGCCGTACTCGGCCAGCAAAGCGGCCTCCGACCACCTGGTCCGCGCCTGGAACCGCACTTACGGCTTGCCGGTGTTGCTGACCAACTGTTCGAACAACTACGGTCCTTTCCATTTCCCGGAAAAACTGATTCCGCTGGTCATTCTCAATGCGCTGGCCGGTAAACCGCTGCCGGTGTATGGCAACGGCCTGCAAGTGCGTGACTGGCTGTTCGTTGAAGACCACGCCCGCGCCCTGCTTAAAGTGGTGACCGAAGGTGTGGTCGGCGAGACTTACAACATCGGCGGCCACAACGAGCAAAAGAACATCGACGTGGTGCGCAGTATTTGTGCCCTGCTCGAGGAGCTGGCGCCAGAGCATCCGCCAGGGGTTGCACAGTTTGCCGACCTGATTACCTTCGTGACTGACCGCCCTGGCCACGATCAGCGCTACGCCATCGATGCCAGCAAAATCGAACGTGAACTGGGCTGGGTTCCTGAAGAAACGTTCGAAACCGGCCTGCGCAAAACCGTGCAGTGGTACCTGGATAACCTGGAGTGGTGCAAGCGCGTTCAGGATGGCAGCTACCAGGGCCAGCGCCTGGGGTTCACCGAGGCCAAGGATCTGCTGGCATGAGTAACGGCGCAGCGCCCTTGAAAATCCTGATCAGCGGCAAAACCGGTCAGGTCGCCATCGAACTGCAGAAGCACCTTGCCGGCCTGGGCCAGCTGATAGTGCTGGGTCGTGACGAGCTTGATCTGAGCAAGCCCGAGCAAATCCGCGCGCAGGTTCGGGCCCACCAGCCTGACCTGATCATCAATGCGGCCGCGCACACCGCGGTGGATCTGGCCGAAAGCGAGCCTGAGCTGGCATTTGCCATCAATGGCATCGCGCCCGGAGTGTTTGCTGAAGAAGCGGCGGCCCTGGGCATTCCGCTGATTCACTACTCCACTGATTATGTGTTCGACGGCAACAAGCCTGCGCCCTACACCGAAGACGATGTTCCCAACCCGTTGGGTGTCTACGGCAAGAGCAAGCTGGCGGGCGAGCAGGCAATTGCAGCGACCGGTGCTGACTGTCTGATTTTGCGCACCAGCTGGGTGTACTCCACCCACGGCAAGAACTTCCTGCTGACCATGCAGCGCCTGCTGCAAGAAAGGCCGGAGCTGCGGGTGGTGGCGGACCAGGTCGGGGCGCCTACCTGGGCGGGCACCATTGCCCGCAGCACGCGCCTGTTGATCGAGCGCTGGCAAGCCGCAGAAGCCGGAGCATGGGGGATTTACCACCTCACGGCCCAGGGCGAAACCTCGTGGTTTGGTTTTACCCAGGCCATTGCCGAACACCTGTCAGCCCAGGGCAAGCCTTGCGCAACCCTGGAGCCGATCCCGGCCAGCGCCTATCCGACACCGGCTGCCCGGCCACAAAACTCGCGTCTTGATTGCAGCCGCCTTGAGCGCGAGTGGCACGTCGCTCAGCCCGCCTGGCAAAACGCATTACGTGAGTGCCTGGCCGCGCAGCACTGACCTGCGCAGAAACTGCTGCCAGCATCGCTGGCAAGCCAGCTCCTACAACAAAGACCGGGTATAACTGCCCTGCGCAAACCCTGTGGGGCTGGCGCTACAACAAAGGCTGGGTTTACTGTGGGAGCTGGCTTGCCAGCGATAGCCGCAACGCGGTCCGCCAGTGCACCCTCGCCGTCTGCATCGCTACAACAAAGGCTGGGTATACTGCGCCGTACTCTCGCGGCGCATTATTCGATGATCACGACCCCTTCAGTTCCTCGCAGACCCCGCTGGCGCAGCCTGGCCTTGCTGGCATTGTGTCTGGCGCCTTTGCTGTGGCCGCTGCAACACCTGGCCGAGCGCTATTACCGCAGTGAACTGGCCGGGCAAAATCGCCAGACCCTCGATCTCTATGTCGCCAACCTGCTGGGCACCCTGCATCGTTATGAAGTGCTGCCGCAGATCCTCGGCGAGCTGCCTGCGCTGCGTGCCGTGCTGGCAAATCCGGAGGACCCGCGGGCCCAGGCCAGGGCCAATGAGTTGCTCAATGACATCAGCACCCAGACCGGCGCGGTGGTGATGTACCTGCTGGACACCCATGGCGACACCCTGGCCACATCGAACTGGGATAAAAACGACAGTTTTATCGGCCGCAATTTCGCCTTCCGCCCCTATTTCAGCGAAGCGATGGAAGGCAAGCTGGGGCGTTTCTTCGGGCTGGGTACCACCTCCGGCAAACGCGGCTATTACTTTGCCGCACCGGTCCTGGAAGGCGATAAAAAAATCGGTGTACTGGTGGTCAAGGTCGACCTCGATCACACCGAACAGCTGTGGGGCAAGACCCCCGAACAACTGCTGATGACCGACCACAACGGTGTGGTCATTCTTACTTCCCGTCCGGAATGGCGTTTCCGCGCCACCCGCGATCTGTCACCAGAAGAGCGCGAGGCCATTTTCGCCATCCTGCCCTACCCGACCCGCGACCCGCAGCCGCTCAAACTCGACTTGAGTGCCTGGCTGGTACAGACCCAGAAAATCGACGAAACCGGCTGGAGCGTCAACATTCTTGCCCCACGCACCCTGATCGACCGGCCGGTACGCACGGCACTGGCCATCGGCGGCGCAACCTTGCTGGTGGTGATGCTGTTGATCAGTTTGATGATGCAGCGCCGGCGCCATTACCTTGAACGCATCGCCTTCGAGGGCAAGGCGCGCCGCGAGCTGGAAATGCGTGTGGCAGAACGTACCAGTGATCTCGAAGGCCTCAACCAGCGGCTGCGCAAGGAAGTGCTGGAGCGCGAACAGGCGCAACAGGAGCTGGTGCGCGCTCAGGACGATCTGGTGCAGGCGGGCAAACTGTCAGCGCTGGGTACCATGTCCGCCAGCATCAGCCACGAACTCAATCAACCGCTGGCGGCTATTCGCAGCTATGCCGAAAACGCTGAAGTGCTGCTCGATCACCAGCGCATCGAAGACGCGCGCGGCAATCTCAAACTGATCAACGAACTGACTGGCCGCATGGCGTCGATTATCGCGCACCTGCGCGCCTTCGCCCGCCGTGATCGGCATGCGCCGGAAAGCGTCGCCCTGCAACCGGCGCTGGACGATGCCCTGGCGTTACTGGCCAAGCGTCGGCGCAGCATGGAGGTGGAGCTGATTCGCGACTTGCCTGCCGCCACGCTGTGGGTCGAGGCCGGTGAAACACGTTTGCGCCAGGTGCTGGGCAACTTGCTGGCCAACGCGCTCGATGCCCTGACCGAGAAAGGTCCGCCCCGGCGTTTGTGGCTAAGTGCCCAATCCACCCCGGAAGGCGTCACCCTGTACATTCGCGACAATGGCCCGGGGTTTTGCATGGAAGCCCTGGGCCGCGCCGGTGAGCCTTTCTACACCACCAAAACCCGTACTCAGGGGCTGGGGCTGGGGCTGGCCATCTGCGACACGCTGATCCGCGCGTTTGGCGGCGAGTTGTTGTTCGCCAACCACAAGGAAGGCGGTGCCTTAATTACCTTACGTCTGCGCGCAGGTGCGCCGGGCGTCAGCTTGCAAGCTTCCGAGGACTCCAGGTCATGAGCCAGCCCATCGATCCCCACGTACAGATCATCCTGATCGATGATGACCCGCATCTACGTCAGGCCCTGTATCAAACCCTGGACCTGGCGGGCCTCAAGGTCTTGCCACTGGCACAGGCCAGCGGCCTGGGTGAGCGTATCGGCCGGGACTGGCCCGGAGTGGTGGTCAGCGATATTCGCATGCCGGGCATGGACGGGCTTGAGTTACTGGCCCAACTCCACGCCCAGGACCCGGAACTTCCAGTGCTGCTGATTACCGGCCACGGCGATGTGCCGCTGGCAGTGCAGGCGATGCGTTCGGGGGCCTATGACTTCCTGGAAAAACCCTTTGCCAGCGATGCACTGCTCGACAGCGTGCGCCGGGCACTGGCCCTGCGTGCCCTGGTGCTGGACAACCGCAGCCTGCGCCTGGCCCTGAGCGATCGCCAGCAACTGAGTACCCGACTGGTGGGCCATTCACCGGCCATGTTGCGCCTGCGCGAGCAAATCGGCGCACTGGCAGCGACCAAAGCCGATGTACTGATTCTGGGCGAAACCGGTTCTGGCAAAGAAGTGGTCGCACGGGCACTGCATGATCTGTCGAGCCGGCGCAATGGACCTTTTGTGGCAATCAACGCCGGCGCACTGGCGGAGTCGGTGGTTGAAAGCGAGCTGTTCGGCCATGAACCCGGGGCGTTTACCGGTGCGCAAAAGCGTCGTATCGGCAAGTTTGAGTTTGCCAATGGCGGCACATTGTTCCTCGATGAAATCGAAAGCATGAGCCTGGACGTGCAAGTCAAACTGCTACGCATGTTGCAGGAGCGGGTGGTTGAGCGCGTGGGGGGCAATCAGTTGATCCCGCTGGATATCCGGGTGATCGCCGCCACCAAGGAAGACCTGCGCCAGGCCGCTGACCAGGGACGGTTCCGCGCCGACCTGTATTACCGGCTCAATGTCGCCCCCTTGCGCATCGCCCCCTTGCGCGAGCGCGGTGAGGACGCCTTGATGCTGTTCCAGCATTTCGCCGACGAATCCAGCAGTCGCCACGGCCTCACACCCAATGTGCTGCAGCCGGCGCAACGCGCACTGTTGTTGCGTCACAACTGGCCGGGCAACGTGCGCGAACTGCAAAACGTGGCCGAACGATTTGCCCTGGGTCTTGAGCTGGCGCTGGACGATGACTCTGCCGATGGCTCGCCCTCGTCCGCCGGTGAAGTTTCGGGAGGCTTGAGCGAGCAGGTCGAACACTTTGAAAGAAGCCTGATCGCCGCCGAACTCGAGCGCTCCCACAGTTCCATGCGCAGCCTGGCTGAGGCGCTGGGTGTACCGCGTAAAACCTTGCACGACAAACTGCGCAAACACGGGCTGAACTTCGAGAGTGGCAGTCACCCGCACACCGATGAACTTGATTGAAGAGGCCATGGCATGAATCGCGACAGTCGTTATCTGGAATCCGTCCTCCATCACGACATTCCGCTTACCCGTGAAATGGGCCTGAAAGTCATAGGCTGGCACCAGCACCAACTGCGCCTGCAGATTCCGCTGGCGGCCAACATTAACCACAAAAGCACCATGTTCGGCGGCAGCCTGTACTGCGGCGCGGTGCTTGCAGGCTGGGGCTGGCTGCACTTGAGCCTGCGGGAGGCGGGGATTGAAGACGGGCATATCGTGATTCAGGAAGGTCACATCAGCTACCCGCTGCCCGTGACCCGGGACGCTATCGTGCTATGCGATGCACCTGCCGATGCGGCCTGGAACAAGTTTCTGGCCATGTACCAACGCCATGGCCGCGCACGCCTGACCCTCGAGACCCGGGTCATCAATGCCGAGGGTGCAGAGGATGCGGTGAGGTTCAGCGGGCAGTATGTGTTGCACCGCTAAATCACTGATCCTGTAGGAGCGGGCTTGCTCGCAAGGTGGCAGAAGATCGCCGGCAAGCTCGCTCCTACAGCTTGTTTTGCGCCAGGGCCAGCAGCTGTTGGCGCCACGGCGCCCTGGCCGGCAATGCCAGAAAATGGTCATTGAGCAGCGACTCACGCGCCGGATAGCAGAACGGTTCGCCATCCAGTTGCAGCACCACCCCTCCTGCACCTTCGAGCACGCCTTGAGCCGCCGCCGTGTCCCACTGTGAAGTCGGCGCCAGACGCGGATAACAATCGGCGGCTCCCTCGGCCAGCAAGCAAAACTTCAACGAACTGCCTACGCTGGTCAGCTGCAACTCGCCCAGCTGCTCGCTTAAACCCGCCAACAAGCGCTCTTGCTGAGGGCTGGAATGCCGGCGACTGGCGACCACCGTTAACGGCTGGCCTGCAGGCGGAGTGTTGCGCACGCTGATGGACGAGCTCACGCCGCCATCCTCACGCCATGCACCCAGCCCTGCACCACCGTAGTAACAACGACCGCTGGTGGGCATTGAGACCACGCCGAAGACCACACGACCGTGTTCGATCAGCGCAATATTGACGGTGAATTCTTCACTGCCTGAAATAAATTCCTTGGTGCCATCCAGCGGATCAACCAGCCACCAGCGGGTCCAGCCGGCGCGCACGCTCTGTGCAATATTGGCGTCTTCTTCAGACAGTACCGGGATCTGCGGGGCCAGCGCCGTCAAGCCATCGAGCAGCACATGGTGGGCCGCCAGATCGGCAGCGGTAACCGGCGAATCATCCGCCTTGGCGGTCACGGCAACGTCGGCACGCCAGAACGGCAAGATCGCGTCCCCTGCGACATGGGCCAGGGCGATGACGCCTGCAAGCAACGGGTGGGGAAAATCGCTCACGGCACGAATACTCCGCGCTGGGTCAACAAATCCCGCGCCAGATACAGTGCAGCCAGAGCACGGCCTTCGCTGAATTGCGGGTTTTGCACCAGACTCGACAGCTCACGCAGATTGACCCGCTCAACCCGCATCGGCTCGGGTTCATCACCTTCCAGACGCTCTTCATAGAGGTCGGTGGCCAGCACCACCTGAATCTTCTGACTCATGTAACCCGGCGACAGCGACAGCTCGGTGAGGTGTTCCAGCTGGCGGGCGCCATAACCGGCCTCCTCCTTCAGTTCACGCTCGGCGGCGGCCAGCACATCTTCGCCCGGCTCAATCAGGCCTTTGGGCAAAGACACTTCGTACTCATCGGTACCGCCGCAGTACTCTTCAACCAGAATCGCGTGTTCGGAATCGATCATGGCCACAATCATGACTGCGCCATAGCCGTTGCCACGCCCCACCAGCCGCTCGTATGTGCGCTCGACACCATTGGAAAAGCGCAACTGCACTTCTTCGACGCGAAACAATCGGCTACTGGCAACAATTTCACGGGCAAGTACGGTGGGTTTTTGGCGCATAGCGGCTCCTCAATATGAACGGGTTACTATACCCCGGCTTTTCCGATTGTCTGTGTCGGAAGTTTTTCAACTGCGGGAGAAGTTTTGCATGACAGCGTTACCTTGGGGCGACATTGATACCGTACTGCTCGACATGGACGGCACCCTGCTCGACTTGCATTACGACAATCACTTCTGGCTGGAACACCTGCCCCAGCGCTATGCCGAGTTGCATGGCATCAGCCGGGCAATGGCCGACCTGGAGCTGACGCCGCTGTTTGAGCGCAATGCTGGCCAGTTGCAGTGGTATTGCCTGGACTTCTGGAGCACCGAGCTGAAGATCCCGGTGCGCGAACTCAAGCTCGAAACCGCCAACCTGATTGCCTTGCGGCCCGATGCCGACACCTTTCTGGCAGCGACCAGACAGGCCGGCAAGCGGGTGATCATGATCACCAACGCGCACCGCGATTCGTTGTCGTTAAAAATGGAGCGGATCGAGCTGGCGCCGTACTTCGAGCGCCTGATCAGTTCCCACGATTATGGGTTCCCCAAGGAAAGCCCGGCTTTCTGGCATGCCCTGCAAGCCGATATCGGCTTTGACCCATCCCGCAGCCTGTTTATCGATGACACCTTGCCGATCCTGCGCAGTGCCCGTGATTTTGGCGTGGCCCACTTGCTGGCGGTGAAACAGCCGGACAGCAAAAAGGGCCCGAAAGATACCGAGGAGTTTGCTGCGCTGGGGGATTACCGGGATTTGCTGCAAGGGCTTTGAGAAATTACGCCCTGTCCATGCAGGAGCGAGCTGTTAAAGGCTCACGAGCAAGCCCGCTCCTGCAAATGAGTGACGGGGTTACTCAGGAATCCGCAGTGTCTGCCCCGGATAGATTTTGTTGACGTCTTTGAGCAGTGGCTTGTTGGCTTCAAAAATCTTGTTGTACTGGTTGGCATTGCCGTACACCCGCAGCGAAATCGCGCTGAGGGTGTCACCTTTCTCTACCACTACAAATTTAGAAGCCACAACCACCGGCCCGGTGACGGTGATCTTGTCTTCAACACTGGCTACACCGGCAATGTTGCCCGCGGCCAGAATGATTTTTTCTTTCTCTTCCTGAGTGGCCACTTCACCGCTCACCGTCACTTTGTCGCCGTCCACGGTGGCCGTAATGTTCGGGTTGCCCAGACCTACCTGTTCAACGTGTTTCTTGAGCTCTTCACTGGCATTGGCATTGCCCGGGGTCAGCAGGTCGATCAATTTCTCGCCGGCTTCTTTCACAAAGCTAAAAATACTCATGAATCACGCTCCAAGGGTTGAGATATCCAGATCCACTAGCGTAGACCATCATTGGCGAAGCAGGCTGCGAACCAGGCGCGCTAGAATCGGCCCGTGAATAGCGCGTGGAGCGACGATGGACATTAAACAGCTGAAATTCCTCATAGCCCTGGACGAAACCCGGCACTTCGGCCAGGCCGCCGCCCGCTGCCATATCACCCAGCCCACCCTGTCCATGCGCCTGCGCAGCCTTGAGCAAGAACTCGACCTGCAACTGGTCAACCGCGGCCAGCGTTTCGAGAGTTTTACCGCTCCCGGCGAGCGGGTGCTGGCCTGGGCCAGAACCGTTCTGGCCGCCTACGACGGCTTGCAGGCAGAGGCCGCTGCATGTCGCGGCAATTTGATTGGGACGTTGCGTCTGGGGGTGGTGCCGCTCTCAAGTTTTGATCCGCTGCCTTTATTACAGCGCCTGCATCAGGAGCACCCCGAACTGCGTTTTGAGCTGTCAGCCCTGAGCTCCGAGCAAATCCTTGAACAGCTGGCCAGTAACCGGCTGGACGTGGGCGTGTCCTATCTGGACCGCCTGGATCAGGAGCGCTTTGATTTTCAGGCCCTCGGGGAAACACGCATGGGGCTGCTTTACGACCAGCGGCACTTCAACTTCGGCGAGCAACCCCTGAGCTGGGAGGCACTGATTGAATTGCCCCTTGGCCTGCTGAGCAGCGGTATGCACTTTCGCCAGTCCATCGATCACAACTTCCATAGTCGTGGCCTCACGCCCCGGCCCATCCTGCAAACCGATGCCGTTCATCAACTGTTGCAGGCCGTACACGGCGGTTTTTGTTGCGCGGTAATGCCGCTGGAGGGCGGGCTTGAAGCTCTGACCGACAACCTGCGCCTGCACCCGATTCAGGACGCCAATACCTTGTCCCGTCTTGGCCTGATCATGCGCCGGGCCGCCCCCCGTTCGGCGCTGGCCGAGGCCTGCTTCGGGATGTACCAACAATCAGCCAAGCCTTCTTGATCGACGCTATCTATCAATAGATAAGGACTAGCGATTAGACGTGACACTGTGTCGCGCCTAGGCTTGTACTGACCCAAATGTCGGTACTGCCCTATGAACGCCAAGCGCCCCCAGTGCGCGGCACCCGCCTCTGTGACTCCCGCTGCCAGCCAGAACTACCACTACGTCACGCTGGACCACAGCAGCGGCGCTGAAACCGCACTGGCCGAAGAAGTTGCCCTGGCCATCGCCTATAACGGCATCAGCCAGGCAGTGATGCTGGTCACGCCCACTGACCTTGAAGACTTCATCGTCGGCTTCAGCCTGGGCAGCGGAATCATTAAAGACGCCAGCGAAATCTACGACCTCAAGCTCACCGGCGCAGGCCCGGCCCAATACGCACAGGTCGAAATCGCCAGTCGGGCGTTCTGGAATCTCAAGCAGCAGCGCCGGCAACTGGCGGGCACCAGCGGCTGCGGGCTGTGTGGGGTGGAAGCGGTGGAACAAGCCCTGCCCGAGCTCAACGTACTTGCAGGGGCGCCCTTGCCGCCCGCCCAATGGCTTGAGGGTTTGCGCCAGCGCATCAGTGAATTCCAGCCGCTGGGCCAACACTGCGGTGCGGTCCACGCAGCTGTTTATATGGACGCGCGGGGTGAGTTGCTGATGGGTCGCGAGGACATCGGCCGACACAACGCCCTCGACAAATTGATCGGCGCACTGGTACGCCAGAACATCGACTTCAGCGGCGGTGCGGCAATAGTTACCAGCCGTTGCAGCCTTGAACTGATTCAAAAAGTGTTGCGCGCCGGTATCCAGACCCTGATCAGCCTGTCCTCGCCTACCGGCCTGGCGCTGCAATGGGCCCGACGCCACAACCTCAACCTCATTCATCTGCCACAAAAAAGCGCACCACGGGTGTACAGCCCGGCGCAGGAGAGTCAAGCGTGAGCACTCATCATCAAGCCGACCAGACCCCTACCCCACGCTACAAGCCCTACAAAGGCCCGGCAGGTGGCTGGGGCGCGCTGATCAGTGTGGCGCAGGCCTGGTTGACCAGCGACAACGCGCTGAAAAACCTGCGCATGATGCTCAAGACCAACCAGAACGGCGGTTTCGACTGTCCGGGTTGTGCATGGGGCGACTCGCCGGAAAGCGGCCTGGTCAAGTTCTGCGAGAACGGCGCCAAGGCGGTGAACTGGGAAGCCACCAAGCGCCGGGTGGATGCCCCGTTCTTCGCCAAACACAGCGTAACGGCCTTGCTCGAGCAGAGCGATTACTGGCTGGAATACCAGGGTCGTCTGACCGAGCCGATGGCTTACAACGCTGAGACCGACCACTACACGCCCATCAGCTGGGACGCTGCGTTCGCATTGATCGCCAGGCACTTGCTGAATCTCTCCAGCCCCAATCAGGCCGAGTTCTACACCTCGGGCCGGGCCAGCAATGAAGCAGCGTATTTGTATCAACTGTTCGTGCGCGCGTTCGGCACCAACAACTTCCCGGACTGCTCGAACATGTGCCACGAGGCCAGCGGCGTAGCCCTGGCGCAAAGTATCGGGGTGGGCAAAGGTACAGTGACGTTCGACGACTTCGAGCACGCAGACGCTATATTCGTGCTCGGGCAGAATCCGGGCACCAACCACCCGCGCATGCTCGAGCCATTGCGTGAAGCGGTTAAACGCGGTGCCCAGGTGGTCTGTGTCAACCCGCTCAAGGAGCGCGGTCTGGAACGTTTTCAACATCCGCAGCATCCACTGGAAATGCTCACCAACGGCGACCGGCCAACCAACACCGCCTACCTGCGCCCTGCACTGGGCGGTGATATGGCGCTGTTGCGCGGTATGGCCAAGTTTCTGCTGCAATGGGAGCGCGATGCCCAGGCGGCTGACCTGCCTGCCGTGTTTGATCACGCTTTTCTGAATGAACATACCGATGGCGTGCTCGACTACATCGCCAGCCTGGATGCCACCTCGTGGGATCACATCGTCGAGCAATCGGGCCTGCCCCTGGTCGACGTCGAACGTGCTGCGCGCATGTACCTCAAGGGCAAAAACGTAATCATGTGCTGGGCAATGGGTATCACCCAGCACCGGCATTCGGTGCAGACGATCCAGGAAATCGCCAACCTGATGTTGCTGCGCGGCAATATCGGTCGCCCGGGTGCCGGGCTGTGTCCGGTACGTGGCCACAGTAACGTGCAGGGCGACCGCACCATGGGCATCAACGAGCGCCCGCCGGTGGCTTTCCTTGACTCCCTGGAGCGTCGCTTCAAGTTCAAGGTACCCCGTGACAATGGCCACAACGTGGTCGAAGCCATTCACGCCATGCTCGAAGGACGCGCCAAGGTGTTTATCGGGCTGGGCGGCAACTTTGCCCAGGCCACCCCGGACAGCCCGCGCACCGCCGAGGCGCTGCGCAATTGCGACCTGACGGTGCAGATCAGCACCAAGCTCAACCGCAGCCATCTGATGCACGGCAAGCAAGCGCTGATTTTGCCGTGCCTGGGCCGTACCGATATCGACATCCAGGCTGAAGGCCCCCAGGCGGTCACAGTGGAAGACTCATTCAGCATGGTCCACGACTCCAACGGCCAGTTGCAGCCATTGTCGAATCAGATGCGCTCGGAACCTTCGATCATTGCCGGTATAGCTGCCGCCACCCTGGGCACCCATCCGGTTGACTGGAACTGGGTGGTGGCCGACTACAGACGCATTCGGGAGCTGATTGCCGACACCATCCCCGGTTTCAAAGATTTCAACACCCGGATTCAGCACCCGGGCGGCTTCTACCTTGGCAACTCTGCCGGGGCGCGGCAGTGGAATACCCCGACCCGGCGCGCCAACTTCCGGCCTAACGTGCTGCCCCAGGATCTGGTGGATGCCCGCACCCGTGCGACCGGGAAACTGCCTGACCTGATCCTGCAATCAATGCGCTCCCACGATCAGTACAACACCACCATTTATGGTCTGGATGACCGCTATCGCGGGGTTAAAGGTCAGCGTGACGTTCTGTTCGTCAACGAAGCCGATATCATCCGCCTGGGCTTCAAGCCGGGGCAGAAAGTCGACATCGTGTCGATCTGGAACGACGACCGTGAGCGCCGGGTCAAAAACTTCACGCTGCTGGCTTTCGATATACCCGCAGGCCAGGCTGCCGCCTACTACCCCGAGGTCAATCCGCTGGTGCCGCTTGAAAGCACGGGGGATGGCAGCCATACGCCGACTTCCAAGTTCGTGGCCATATGCCTTGAAGCAGCGAGCCCGTCGAAGCTGATCATGGCCAGGACGGGTTAACCCGTCCTGAATCTGCAAAGCTGGATTGCTCGCCCCTGCAGAGCGGCTGAGGAATTCCAGGCACAAAAAAGGCCGTTTCCTGTGAAAACGGCCTATGCCAACTAATTAAAAGACCCTCGAAAAACCATTAAGTTCCCGATAAAAAACAACAAGTTATATAATTGTGTACAACTCGTGTTACTGGTCGGAATTCGATTGTCACCACTCCCCGGCAGCCTCAGGATCGCGTCGTCATCCCTTTGAGGCTCACTTATGAAGCTCACCTCGATTCTCTTGTTGTCCCTTGGCCTGGTCAGTGGCGTAGCCTCGGCCGGTGGCACCACCGAAGCCGGTGTAGGCGGCGCATTAGGCGGGGTACTCGGTGCCGTAGTCGGTCAACAACTCGGCGGCTCGACCGGATCAGCGATTGGTGCTGGCGTCGGCGGCGCAGCGGGTAGTGCCGTAGGCGCCGACAAACGCAGCCGTGGCGAAGCGGCCATTGGCGGCGCCCTCGGCGCAGCTGGCGGCAACGTACTGGGCCGCAGTGTCGGCGGCAGCACTGGCGGCCTGGTCGGTGCAGCGGCTGGCGGCGGCGCCGGTGGCGCGCTGGGTAACTACATGGGCAATAAAAGCGACGCCGATGATCGCCGCTACAACAGCCGCGATAACCGCCGTTACTACCGTGACGACAACCGTGGTCGCGGCCATGCCTATGGCCATCGCAAGAAAAACAAGCATCGTCATCATTGATCGACCGCTTGAGAACGGGAGCCGCAAGGCTCCCGTTTTTCGTTTCGGTTCAGCCCTCTCCCGCAAAATTGTTTCAATGCATTACGCCCGCCTGTTTACCCCCAATCATGCAACCTGCATGACCGTCCATTTCGTTAAAACTTCTAACTAATTGAAAAATATGAAACTGCTGCCAAATATTTAATTGGCATATCCCCTGCAATCTCTTGAATGAACGCTGCACTTCCTTCCATTCAGGAGCACAACAACAATGATCGGGACAACTGAGCACTATCCCGCTGCCCTGCAAGACTCTTCTGGCCACTCAGGTGTTTCCTGGGCCGCCATTTTTGCCGGCGCAGCAGCAGCTGCCGCACTCTCCTTGCTACTCATCATGCTGGGTGCCGGCCTGGGCTTCTCGGCGGTTTCACCTTGGGCGAATGAGGGAGTGGGAGCAAAAGGTCTGGGCATTACTGCCATCATCTGGCTGGCCGTGACGCAGATCATCGCCTCAGGCATGGGCGGCTATCTGGCAGGCCGGCTGCGGGTCAAATGGGCCAACATGCATGGCGATGAGGTGTACTTTCGCGATACAGCCCACGGCTTTTTGGCCTGGGCAGTAGCCACGCTGGTTACCGCCATGTTAATCGCCAGCTCGGTCAGCAGCGTGATTGGTAGCGGCGTTCAGGCCGGAGCCAGCGTTGCCTCGAGCGCCGCCACCGCCATGAGCAGTGCCGCCGGCAGCGCTGCAGGCAGCAACGCCAGCCACGGTTCGGGCAATAGCTCGGACTATTTCATCGACACGCTGTTTCGCGATGATCGTGGCACCGCCGTCAGCGAAGACGCGGCCCATGGTGTGGTGACCCGCATCTTTGTCCGCAGTCTGGGCAACGACGGCCAACTGAGTGCAGAGGACCGTACTTACCTGGCACAAATTGTCGCCCAGCGTACCAACCTCAGCCAGCCTGAAGCCGAACAACGGGTTGACCAGGTCTATGCCAAGGCCCATCAAGCAGTTGCAGACGCCAAAGTAAAAGCCAAGGAAGCAGCAGACACCGCTGCCAAAGTAGCGGCCTGGACCACCCTGTGGATGTTTATCAGCCTGTTGCTCGGTGCGTTCTTCGCCAGCCTGTGCGCCACCTTTGGCGGCCGTCGCCGCGATGCAGTGACGTATCTGACCACTACCACCACACCCCTTGTTTAACCCCGGACCTTTTGCTTACTGGAGAATAAAATGCGCTCACTTCTGCTGCTATTTCTCGGCATTCCCATCCCGATCATCATCCTGATTGCGCTATTTGTTCACTGATTCAGCGGATCAACCTGACAACGGCCTTCCTTGTGAAGGCCGTTTTTTATACCGGCAAGCAAGTGGTGGATTTGATCTCGGACAAGGCAACAATCGAGTTCACCTCTTGAATGCCGGGCACCATCGACAGCTTTTCGAAGAAAAACCGTTCATAGGCTTCAATGTCAGCGGTGACGATACGCAGTAGAAAATCCACCGCGCCCATCAGCACGTAACACTCCAGGACCTCAGGAAAGCCGCGAATGGCATCGGTAAACTCGGTGAAGTTGGAACGACCGTGGGCGTTGAGTTTGATCTCGGCAAAAATCTGCGTATTGAGGCCGATTTTCTTACGATCGAGCAGGGTCACCTGGCCGCGGATAATCCCTTCGTCTTTCATCCGCTGAATCCGCCTCCAGCAAGGCGATTGCGACAACCCTACCTGCTCCGCGATTTGCGCACTGGACAGCGAGGCGTCCTCTTGCAGCAGCGCGAGAATGCGCCGGTCATAAGCATCCAGCTCGATTCGCATAGAAATACCTCTTTATGACGTATTTAAGACTTGATCCAGTCTTAATTTCGTTTAACTCCTGCATCTTAGATAAAAAATTCCCGCCCTGGCGTGTAAATATTTCTCCAGCCTAATCAGGAGTTTTAGCATGCCGCCTCTGCAAGCCGTCAGCCACTCAGTCCGCCCCGACGTCTGGGCCAGCAACGCCGCCCCATGTCCGGTGCACTTTTATATTCAGGCCGAGGCAGAAGCCGATGTGCTGTGCCGCGTACTGAATCTGTTTGCCTTGCAGCAACTGACTCCCCGATCGGTCAACGTAGAGCGCGACAACGACAGGTTAAGCATTGAAATTCTGAGTGATGAGCAAAGCTGGCACCGGGCTCAGGTGATTGGCGAAAAACTGCGCAACCTGGTCAGTGTCTTCGAAGTGCAATTGCTACCGGCCAAATCCCGGGACGCTGATTTCAAGGGTGGCGCCATGAACCACCAGCGCGTTGCCGGGTAATAGCTCGCAACCATTGGCCAGGCCTGGGTGATGGGCCAGCAACTAGGCTTTGGACTTCACGGCCCGGACAGGGATATGTCGGGCCGATGCTTTAAAGCCCAAGGAGCTTGTATGCACTTCGCCCCCGCCCATGACCACTGGCTGGATCTCAACGACCTGGTCACCGCACTCCTCGCCCAGGGCCGCCTGCACAAAGGTGGCGCAGAGCAGGCATTGAACGCTGGCCGCGAGCCTCGTCACAACGCCGTGCACCCGCTGGTGTTGCTGGCCAGCCTGCAGCTCATCGACCCCGGTCGCCCCGGCAAGGCCCTCGACCTTGAGACCCTCACCGCCTGGCTGGCGGAGCAATGCCAGCAGCCTTACATGCGCATAGATCCACTGAAAATTGATGTCGTGACGGTTACCGGACTGATGTCCCTGGCATTTGCCCAACGGCATGAAATCCTCGCGGTGGCGGCAGATCAACAGTCCATTACCATCGCCAGCGCTCAACCCGGGGTCAGCCGCTGGGAAGCGGATCTCAAGCAAGTGCTCAAACGGCCCATCAAGCGTGTGGTTGCCAACCCTCTGGATATCCAGCGCCTGAATGTGGAATTTTTTCAGCTGGCCAGATCGGTCAACGGCGCCACGCTAAATGATCATAAAACCAGCAAGCAGACCAACCTCGAACAACTACTCACCCTCGGCGGCGGCCAGACGCCCGATGCCAACGACGCGCATATTGTGAATATCGTCGACTGGCTGTTTCAGTACGCCTTCGAGCAACGCGCCAGTGACATCCACATCGAGCCGCGTAGTGAGCAGGGCGGCGTACGCTTTCGCATTGATGGCGTGCTACATAACGTTTACCAATTTCCGACACAGGTGACGACGGCCGTTGTCAGCCGCCTCAAGAGCCTGGGCCGGATGAATGTCGCCGAAAAGCGCAAACCCCAGGATGGCCGGATCAAAATCAGAACCCCGGCCGGGGCACAGGTTGAACTGCGGCTCGCCACCTTGCCCACCGCCTTTGGCGAAAAAATGGTGATGCGTATTTTTGACCCGCAGGTGCTGCTCAAGAGTTTCGACCAGCTCGGTTTTACCCCGCAAGACCTGCAACGCTGGCAGCACATGACCCGCCAGCCCCACGGCATTATTTTACTCACCGGCCCCACCGGTTCGGGTAAAACCAGCACCCTCTACGCAACCCTCAAACAGCTGGCCACAGAACAGATCAACCTGTGCACCCTTGAAGACCCCATCGAAATGATTGAGCCGGCGTTCAATCAAATGCAGGTGCAACCCGGCATCGACCTGACTTTCGCCAGTGGCGTACGCGCCCTGATGCGCCAGGATCCGGACATCATCATGCTCGGCGAGATACGCGATCTGGAAACTGCCGAAGTTGCGATTCAGGCCGCCCTGACCGGCCATCTGGTGCTGTCGACCCTGCACACCAACGATGCTCCCAGCGCCATCAGTCGCCTGCAGGAACTGGGCGTCGCGCCTTATTTGATCAAGGCCACGCTGCTGGGGGTCATGGCACAACGACTGGTGAAAACCTTGTGTCCCGAATGTAAAAACGAGGAGCCATTGACGCCGGACGACTGGCAGAGTTTCGTCAAACAATGGCCGGGACCAGCACCGGAGCGTACCTGCAGGGCGACGGGCTGTGCTGTGTGCCGGGATACGGGCTACCGTGGCCGGGCCGGTATCTACGAAATAATGCTGATGAATGACAGCCTCAGAACCCTGATCGATTCCCGGACCGACTTGAACGCCGTACATCGCGCAGCGTGCGCCGCAGGCATGCAGCCCTTGCGACTGGCGGCAGCCCATAAAGTGGCCACAGGCATGACCACGCTGGAGGAAGCTTTGCGCGTTACACCTGCGTGATGATTCGTTTTGACTAAAATCTAAACAGTTGCACCGTTTACATGCAGGAGTGAGCTCACGAGCCTTGGCCGTTGAGTGCATACAATCAGGTCGGTTCTTTCCCCTTACACCTCGAACAAGGAATTGTCATGCAAGTGGGTACAGTGGTCCTGTTATTTGTCGCCTTGGCTATCGCCGTGCTTTTCATGGGGTTCAAGGTCGTGCCCCAAGGTTATCAGTGGACAGTAGAACGCTTCGGCCGCTACACCAACACCCTGAAACCGGGCCTGAATATCATCATTCCGGTCATGGATCGCATCGGACGCAAGATCAACGTGATGGAAAGCGTGCTGGATATCCCGCCTCAGGAAGTCATAACTGCCGACAACGCCACCGTACAAATTGATGCCGTGTGTTTTTTCCAGGTGGTCAACACGGCCCAGGCGGCATATGAGGTCAATAACCTCGAGCATGCCATTCGTAACCTGCTGCAAACCAACATCCGCACGGTGCTCGGCTCCATGGAGCTGGATGCCATGCTCAGCCAGCGGGACGGCATCAATGAAAAACTGCTGCGCACTGTTGATGAAGCCACGGCGCCATGGGGGATCAAGATCACCCGTATCGAGATCAAGGACATCAGCCCGCCTGCAGACCTGATGGCCGCCATGTCCGGCCAGATGAAAGCCGAACGCATCAAGCGTGCGCAAATCCTTGAGGCTGAAGGCCTGCGGGCCTCGGCAATTTTAACCGCCGAAGGTAAAAAGCAGGCGCAGATCCTCGAAGCTGAAGGCGGCCGCCAGGCGGCTTTTCTCGAGTCCGAAGCCCGGGAGCGCCAGGCCGAAGCCGAAGCCCGGGCGACCCAGGTAGTGTCCGAAGCCATTGCCAATGGCAACGTGCAGGCGATCAACTACTTCGTCGCGCAAAAATACATCGATGCCCTGGGCAAGCTGGCCTCTGCCAATAACAGCAAGGTCATCCTCATGCCGCTGGAGGCCAGCCAGGTCATCGGCGCGGTGGGCGGCATCGGCGAAATCGTTAAAGCCACCTTCGATAACAAAAAGGTCTGAGGCATGTGGGAGTTCCTGCAAAACCTGAACTACTGGGACTGGCTGGCACTGGGTACGGTGCTGCTGATTCTGGAAGTGTTCGGCGCCGGTGGTTATCTGCTTTGGGCAGGCATTGCCGCGATCATCGTCGGGGCCGTGACCTTCCTGATACCGGGCCTGGCCTGGACCCTGCAGTTCCCTCTGTTTGGCGTACTGGCGATTCTCACCGCGCTGTACTGGTGGAAACGCCAGCGTGGCGCTATCGCCAGTAGCGATCAACCGGACTTGAATCGCCGGGGACACGAGCTGATCGGTCGCACCTTTGTCGTTCAACAGGCGATAGTCGGGGGAAGGGGTAAAATCAAGGTCGGTGACGGGGTATGGATGGTGACAGGGCCCGATGCTGACGTCGGCACCCGGGTTCGGGTAACAGCCCAGAACGGGACGGTGCTAAGCGTAGAAGTTACTGCATGAGGTTACGGAACTCCCGGCCGTTAACTAGAATCAAAGTTGGTAATTAACCTATTCGGAGTCACTGTCATGCGTCTCAAATATGCTGTTGCCGCGATCGCCCTGCTGTCCCTTCCTGTTGGTTCTGCAATGGCCGACACTTTTTGGCGTAATGTGCTGTCTTCCGGCGCGACCACCGGCTCCACCTACCTGACCTTCAAAAAAGACCGCAAAGTAATCGCCGCCCAGGATGACGCCGGGAGCTTTGTTGCCAGCAACGGTTCGATCCGCGGCCCTTATCTGGAATCCGCCATGCAGCAAGTGCGAGCCGATAACCCGCAACTGAAAGTCAGTGACATGGATCTGGCCAACGCCATCCTGGCGAAAAACGCGACTGTCGAGTAACGCCTCTAGCCACTGGCGCTGGTTGCCATGGAATTGCTGGGCCGCTGCCCCTGGCGGCCCTGAAGACCAGGCACCCGGGCCAGCAGCTCAGGACTGGTCATTCAGCCCCTAGACAGAAATTTCACCCGATGTGAGCCATGCTATGGGTATGCTTTGCCCACCCAAACTCACATCGGACGTATTGCTTCCATGAGCTCACTGCCTTTCCTGCCGTTTTCCAAACCCACCATTGATGAAGCCACCATTGCTGCGGTTGGCGACGTGCTGCGCTCAGGCTGGATCACCAGCGGGCCCAAGGTTCAGGCTTTCGAAGCACAGCTGTCCGAGTACTTTGGCGGTCGCCCGGTGCGTACCTTCAACTCCGGCACCTGCACCATGGAAATCGCTCTGCGCATCGCGGGTATCGGTGCCGGTGATGAAGTGATCACCACTTCTATTTCATGGGTCGCCACGGCCAATGTGATCCTCGAAGTAGGCGCCACACCGGTGTTCGCCGATATCGACCCGGTTACACGCAATATCGACCTGGCCCAGGTCGAGGCCGCCATCACCCCGCGTACCAAGGCCATCATTCCGGTGTATTTGTCGGGCTTGCCGGTGGACATGGACGCGTTGTACGCGCTGGCCAAAAAATACAACCTGCGCGTAGTCGAAGATGCCGCCCAGGCTCTGGGCTCCAGCTGGAACGGGCAACGCATCGGCGCACGCGGCGATTTCGTTTCTTTCAGTTTTCAGGCCAACAAAAACATCACCTCGTCCGAAGGCGGGTGTCTGGTGCTGAACAATGAAGAAGAAGCGCGGCTGGCCGAGAAATATCGCCTGCAAGGGGTTACTCGTACCGGTTTCGACGGTCTGGATGTCGACGTGCTTGGTGGCAAGTTCAACATGACCGATATTGCAGCGGCTATTGGCCTGGGCCAGTTTGCCCATATCGAAGCCATTACCGCCCATCGCCGGCAATTGGCAAAACATTACTTCGAATGTTTTGGCCCTGACTTTGAAGCCGAATACGGCGCGCAACTGCCGGTGGCTGACTTCAACAATACCAACTGGCATTTGTTCCAGCTGGTGCTGGCGGAGCGCAAAGATGGCGAACCTGCCCGTGCCACCTTCATGAAAGACATGCAGGCACTGGGCGTCGGCGTGGGCTATCACTACCCGCCGATTCATTTGCTGAGTTTGTATCGTGCGCAAGGCTTCAAGGAGGGAATGTTGCCGATTGCCGAGCGCGTGGGCCGGCTGATCGTGTCGCTACCGATGTTTACCGCCATGACCAAGGCCGATGTGGAACGCTCTGTAGCGGCGGTCAAAGCGGTGTTGAAAGAGGCTTGAGTATTTAGAACAACTGCAGGAGCGAGCTTGCCTTGCGCTCTTTTGATCTTCTGAAAGATCGCGAGCAAGGACGCTCCCACAGGAACAGGCCGGGGTTACTCGCCGATTGCGGCTTTGTAACCGGCAGCATCCAGCAGCTTTTCCAGTTCCGCGGTGTTGCTTGGCTTGAGCTTGAAGATCCAGCTGGCGTAGGGTTCGCTGTTCAGCGACTCAGGGCTATCGGCCAGTGCTTCGTTAACGGCAATGACTTCGCCCGACACCGGCGAGTAGATATCCGAAGCAGCTTTTACCGACTCCACGACTCCCGCAGTATCACCGGCGGCAAACACTTTGCCGACTTCGGCCAGCTCAACAAACACCACATCCCCCAAGGCTTCCTGAGCGTGATCGCTGATGCCGACAGTAACCGTACCATCAGCTTCCAGACGGGCCCACTCATGACTTTCAGCAAAGCGCAGGTCAGCAGGGATATCGCTCATATTCAGTGTCCTCAAGAAGAAATTTCAGCGGCTCACACAGCGTGTTTGCCCGCCAGTAAACATTAGATCAAGGCTTTGCCAAGACGCACAAAAGTCGGTTTAACCACGCGAACCGGATACCACTTACCACGAATTTCGACCTCGGCACGATCGGCCGTTGCCACTGGAACCCGTGCCAAAGCAATCGATTTGCTCAGCGTAGGAGAGAAACTACCACTGGTTATCTCTCCTTCGCCAACATCAGCGATACGAACCACCTGATGAGCCCGCAGGACACCCCGCTCTTCGAGTACCAGACCCACCAGTTTGAGCTTCACTCCGCTGGCCTTTTCGGCCTCCAGCGCTTCGCGGCCAATGAATTTTCGCGAGGACGGTTCCCACGCGATGGTCCAGGCCATGTTGGCGGAAAGTGGCGAGACAGACAGATGAATATCCTGTCCGTAGAGGTTCATGCCGGCTTCAAGACGCAAGGTATCGCGAGCGCCCAGGCCAATAGGCGAGATACCGGCGCCCACCAGGTCGTTAAAGAAAGCCGGTGCCTGATCGGCCGGAAGCAGAATTTCCAGACCGTCTTCGCCGGTATAGCCGGTGCGCGCGATAAACCAGTCACCACAGCTCTGCCCTTCGAAGGGCTTAAGTTGCTGGATCAACTGGCTGCGGGCCTGATTCACCAGCTCGGCCACCTTATGCCGGGCCTGAGGTCCCTGGATTGCCAGCAAAGCCAGTTCGGAACGCTCGTGCAGCTCAACGGCATAGCCTTGAGCCTGAGCCGCCATCCAGGCCAGATCCTGATCACGGGTAGCGGCGTTGACAATAAGCCGATAGCCGTCGGGCATGAGGTAGACAATCATGTCGTCGACCACACCGCCCTGCTCATTGAGCATGGCGCTGTAAAGAGCACGGCCGGGCGTGTTCAGACGTTCGACATCGTTGGCCAATAAATGCTGGAGCCATTCCTTGACCTGATTACCGGTGACGTCAATCACGGTCATATGCGAGACATCAAAAACTCCACAGTCGCGGCGCACCTCATGGTGTTCCTCGACTTGCGAGCCGTAATGCAAGGGCATATCCCAACCGCCAAAATCGACCATCTTCGCGCCAAGGGCGAGATGCAGGTCATACAGAGGCGTACGCTGTCCCATGGGTTTCTCCTTCCGGGCTTGGCGAAGGTGCGGACAGGCTTGTTTTGGGCCCCAGACCTCTTAAAGAGGGCTTGATGCGTTTAACAGAGAACCTGGCCTGACAGACAGACCGCACCGAATGCCGCGCATTGTATCCACATGGGGAGGGACTGGCACCTAACCGATTCGATGTGCCGAGCGACGGATCAGCCCGATGACCGGCAATAAACCGACCAGCACCAACGTCAGCGCCGGCAACGAGGCCCGCGCCCACTCACCTTCACTGGTCATCTCAAAGATCCGAACCGCCAGCGTGTCCCACCCGAACGGGCGCATCAGCAAGGTAGCAGGCATCTCTTTGAGCACATCGACAAATACCAGCAGCGCAGCACTCAGGGTGCCCGGCAGCAATAACGGCAGATACACTTTGATAAACAGTCGCGGGCCACTCACCCCCAGGCTGCGGGCCGCTTCCGGCAAAGAAGGCCGGATGCGCGCCAGGCTGTTTTCCAGCGGGCCGTAAGCCACAGCAATAAAGCGCACCAGATATGCCAGCAGCAAGGCCGACAGGCTGCCCAGCAAGAGCGGCTTGCCTGCTCCTCCGAGCCAGCCTGATACCGGGATCACCAGCTCACGATCCAGATAGCTGAAAGCCAGCATGATCGATACCGCCAGCACCGATCCCGGCAATGCATAGCCCAGGTTCGCCAGACTGACCCCGGCGCGGATAGCCGGAGTGGGCGCCTGTCGTCGGGCAAACGCCAGCACCAGCGCCACGCTGACGGTGATCAGGGCGGCCATGGCGCCCAGATACAGGGTGTGCAGAATCAGGCCGGTATAACGCTCATCAAGATCAAAGCGCCCGCGCTGCCAGAACCACACCACCAATTGCAGCATCGGGATCACGAAAGCGCAGGCGAACACCAGCAAGCACCAGCTGCTGGCCAGCCACGCCTTGGCCCCCCGCAAGTGATACAAGGCCTTGGCCCGGGGCCGCTCGTTACTGGCGCGGCTGGCACCCCGGGCCCGGCGTTCGCCATAGAGCACGAGCATCACCACCAGCAGCAGCAAACTGGCCAGTTGCGCAGCGGTGGACAGGCTGAAAAAGCCGTACCAGGTTTTGTAGATGGCCGTGGTAAAGGTGTCGAAGTTGAACACCGACACGGCGCCGAAATCGGCCAGGGTCTCCATCAGTGCCAGCGCCACCCCCGCACCAATTGCCGGGCGCGCCATTGGCAGTGCCACACGCCAGAACGCCTGCCACGGGCTCTGGCCCAACACCCGGGCCGCTTCCATCAGGCCTTTGCCCTGAGCGAGAAATGCGCTGCGCGCCAACAAGTAAACGTAGGGGTAGAACACCAGAATCAGCACGATAATCACGCCGCCGGTGGAGCGCACCCTTGGCAGCCGCAGGCCCATGCCGAACCATTCCCGCAGCAGGGTTTGCACCGGACCGGCAAAGTCCAGCAGGCCGACAAAAACAAATGCCAGCACATAGGCAGGAATCGCGAACGGCAGCATCAGCGCCCAGTCCAGCCAGCGCCTGCCGGGGAACTCGCACAGGCTGGTTAACCACGCCAGGCTCACGCCCAGCAGCGTCACGCCTATGCCGACCCCCACGATCAGGGTGAGGGTGTTGCCCAGCAGGCGCGGCATCTGCGTATCCCACAGGTGGCTCCAGATCTGTGCGTCAATGCTTTGCCAGGACAACAGCAGAACGCTCAGCGGCAACAGCACCAGAGCGGCAATGACAAAAACCAGTGGATACCAGCGACGTTGGGCAGGATGGGCCACGAAAAACTCTCGGAAGTTGTTTGGAAGTACCGATAACAAATATGGGAGCGGGCTTGCTGGCGATAGCCTCAGCCCGGTCTCCTACAGAAACCACGCTGATGCTATCGCGGGCAAGCCCGCTCCCACAGGTAAAACTTCAGTTTTTTATCAGTTCCAGCCAGCACGATCCATCATGCGGATAGCTTCTGCCTGGCGCTTGCCTGCGACTTCAACCGGCAGTTCATCGGCCTTGAAGTTACCCCAGCTGGCCACTTCGGCTGAAGGTGCAACAGTCGGGTTGGCCGGGAATTCCTGGTTGGTCCCGGCAAAAATCGCCTGGGCTTCAGGGGTGGTCATCCACTCCACCAACGCCTTGGCCGCTTCAGGATGCGGAGCGTGTTTGGTCAGGCCAATACCCGACAGGTTGACGTGAACGCCGCGGTCCGCCTGGTTCGGCCAGAACAGTTTCACCGCCAGATCCGGCTTCTGCTTGTGCAGACGGCCATAGTAGTAAGTGTTGACGATGCCGACGTCGCACTGCCCGGCGTTGATCGCCTCCAGCACTGCGATGTCATCCGAGAACACATCGGTAGACAGGTTATTCACCCAGCCCTTGAGGATTTCTTCAGTTTTCTGCGGGCCATTCACTTCGATCATGGTGGCGGTCAGCGACTGGTTATAAACCTTCTTGGCGGTGCGCAGGCACAGGCGGCCTTCCCACTTTTTGTCCGCCAGGGCTTCGTAAGTCGACAGTTCTTCAGGTTTGACCCGGTCAGAGGCGTAGGCAATGGTTCGCGCACGCAAACTCAAGCCTGTCCACTCGTGGGAGGAAGAGCGGTATTGAGGCGGGATATTTTTATCGATCACGTCAGATTTGAGCGGCTGCAAAATGCCCATTTGCTCGGCCTGCCACAGGTTGCCGGCATCCACAGTCAGCAACAGGTCAGCAGTAGCGTTCTGCCCTTCGGCCTTGATGCGCTGCATCAGCGGCGCTTCCTTGTCGGTGATGAACTTGACCTTGACCCCGGTTTTGGCGGTGTAGGCGTCAAATACCGGCTTGATCAGCTCGTCGATGCGCGAGGAGTAGACCACCACTTCATCGGCAGCAAAGGCGCTGCTCCCGAAAACAGTAAGGGCCAGGGCAGTCAGTAGACGCTTGGGTACCAACATGGAGGGCGGTCTCTCTTAATGCGAATCGGGCGTAAATGGTAGTGAATCACATTTGCCATCTCAACCTAACTCGCCCTAGAGCCGTTACCAGATGTTGCAAGAAACGCCTTCCTGCAGGTCTCAGGCTTTGGCCAGCGGCGGCAAGTCGCCGGTCAGGCCCAGCGCCTGACGCACAAACAGCGCTTTGGCTTCGGGCATTTGATTGACCCATTTCAACCCGCTGTTACGCAGCAAGCGGGCGGTCAACGAATCTGACTGGAACAGGCGCTCAAAACCTTCCATCGCCGCCATCAACGCCAGGTTGTGCGGCATGCGGCGGCGCTCGAAACGGCTCAGTACCCGCACATCCGCCAGCCGTTCGCCACGATCCACCCCGTGCAACAGCACATCTGCCAGCACCGCTGCATCGAGGAAGCCCAGATTCACCCCCTGCCCGGCCAGGGGGTGGATGGTGTGTGCCGCATCGCCGATCAATGCCAGGCCTTCGGCCACATAACGCTTGGCGTGACGCTGGCGCAGAGGCACGCAGACCCGCGGGTCTGCACTCACAACGTTGCCCAGCCGGCCTTCGAAGGCCAGCTCCAGCTCGCGGCAGAACCCCTCGTCATCCAGCGCCATCAGGTGCGCGGCCTGCTCAGGGGTGGTCGACCAGACTATTGAGCACCAATCCTGCTGGCCATCACGCTGCAGTGGCAAAAACGCCAGTGGCCCGTGATCGGTAAAACGCTGCCAGGCGGTCTGCTGATGGGGTTCTGCGCACCGCACGCTGGTGACGATGGCGTGATGCTGGTAATCCCACTCACGGGTCTCACAGCCGGTCAGGCGGCGCACAGCCGAGTTGGCACCGTCGGCGGCAATCACTACCGGTGCCCGCAGGGTGCGTCCATCGGCCAGGGTCAGCAGCCAGTCGTCAGCGGAACGACGCATTTGCTCCAGCCGTGCATTGGCCAGCAGTTCGATATTGGTGGCTTGCAGGCACTCCAGCAGCGCATCCTGGATCACCCGGTTTTCAACGATATGGCCCAGCACCTCGGCATGCACACTGGCCGCCGAGAAGTGGATCTGCCCCGTGCCGCTGCCATCCCACACGTGCATGTGCGAATACGGACTGGCACGCCGCCGGGCAATCCCGTCCCAGGCTCCCAGGCGTTGCAGGATGCGCTGACTGGCGGCCGACAAGGCACTGACCCTGGGTTCAAACGGGGCCTGCGGGCTGAACGGTTTGACATCCAGCGGGCTGCCATCGAGCAGCAGAATTTTCAGTCCGCTGTCCTTGAGCGCCAGTGCCAAAGCACTACCGACCATTCCGGCCCCGACAATCAGCAGATCTGCGCGCATTTCCATGCTTTAAGCCTGTCTCGCTAGCGGCATACGCCGCACTTGAAAAATGGTCCGACACGGGGCATGCCCCGGCCGTCATTATTAACTGTCGGCACGGGTGCCCAGCCCCATCGCCTGGCGGGCAAACCAGCGTTTGGCCGGCGGCAACAAATCGAGGCCGAGCAAGCCAAGGTTGCGCCCCAGCGATACCAATGGCTGCTCACTGCCGAACACCCGTGTTACCTGGTCCGAGAAGCCAATTGTCAGTTGCTGGTCGAGTTTTTGCCGCTGTTGATAACTCAGCAGCGTGGCAAAATCACCGGGCTTCTTGTCGCTCGCCAACAAGGCGTCGGCCAATGCCTGCGCATCGCGCAAGGACAGGTTGAAACCCTGGCCGGCAATCGGGTGCAGGCTGTGAGCCGCGTTGCCCAGAATAGTCAGGTGCGGGCGTACCTGCTCTTCGGCTTCGACCAGCGAAAGCGGGTACAAATGCCGTGCGCCGACCTGCCTGAGGGTGCCCAGGCGGTAGCCGAATACAGCCTGCAACTCGCTGAGGAAGCTGCGCTCATCCAGTGCCGCCAGGCGCCGGGCATCCATCCCAAGACGGGTCCATACCAGCGCACAACGGTTGTCGGGCAATGGCAGCAAGGCCATCGGACCTTCATCGGTGAAACGCTCGAACGCCATTCCGGCGTGGGGCTGGCTCGGGGTGATGTTGGCAATTAGCGCACTTTGATCGTATGGCCGCTTGCGCACATGAATCCCCAACTGCTCGCGCAAGCCCGAGCGACCGCCATCGGCCAGCACTGCCAGGTCGCAGTCGAGCGTGGTTTCGTCATTGAGCGTCAAGCGGTAGCCATCTTCGAGCGGCTGCATGTGGATAACTTCAGCCGGGCAACGCCAGCTGATCACGTCCGGGTCCAGACTTTTCCACAGGCTTTGGCCGAGCCAGGTGTTTTCGACCACATACCCGAGCGCCGGAACCCCTTCTTCGCTGGACGACAAACGAGCCGTGGAAAAACGCCCGCGATCGGACACGTGAATGTCCTTGATCGGCTCGGCACGCTCGGCAATGGCTTGCCAAAGCCCCATCCGCTCGTAGATTTGCCGCGCACCATAACTAAGCGCCGACGAGCGAGCATCGTAGCTCGGCTGATAACTGTTGCCGGGAGCAAACGGCTCGATCAATACGATTTTCCAGCCCCGGGCCTTGGCCCCGGCCTGCAGCGCCAAGGCAAGACTGGCACCGACCAGTCCGCCACCGATGATCGCCAGACTGACCCGGTTCATACCGCGCCCGCTCGTGCTGCAGCCATCAAGGCTTCGATATCCGCGACGGTTTTCGGCACGTCGCCGGTCAAGACCTCACAGCCCTGTTTGGTGACCACTACGTCGTCCTCAATGCGCACCCCGATGCCGCGCCATTTTTTGGCAACATTCAGATTATTCGGGCTGATGTAGATGCCGGGCTCAACCGTCAGGGTCATGCCGACTTCCAGCACGCGCCATTCACCGCCCACCTTGTATTCACCCACGTCATGCACATCGAGCCCCAGCCAGTGGCCAGCGCGATGCATGTAAAAGGGTTTATAGGCTTCGCTGGCGATCAGTTGATCCACATCGCCCTGCAACAGGCCCAGTTCAACCAGCCCCGCCGTGATCACCTGAACCGTGGCTTCGTGGGCCTGGTTCCAGTGTTTGTCGGGCGCGATCTGGGCAAACGCGGCTTCCTGGGATGCCAGCACCAGTTCGTAAATGGCTTTTTGTTCAGGCGAGTACTTGCCGCCGACCGGGAATGTACGGCTGATATCACTGGCGTAGCAGTCGATCTCACACCCGGCATCGATCAATACCAGGTCGCCATCCTTGAGCAGGGCGTCATTTTCCTGGTAGTGCAGGATGCAGCTGTTATCGCCAGAGGCGACGATCGAGCCATAGGCTGGCATTTTTGCCCCGCTTTTACGGAATTCATAATCCAGTTCGGCCTCGAGGCTGTACTCATGCAAACCGGCACGGCTGGCCTGCATGGCGCGCACATGGGCGCGAGCCGAGATTTGCGCCGCATGGCGCATGACCTTGATCTCTGCCGCCGATTTATACAGGCGCATGTCATGCAGCAGATGATCCAGAGCAACGAATTCGTTGGGCGGCTGAGCACCGAGGTTCGCCTTGGAGCGGATCGTGTTGATCCACTCCATCAGGTTGCGATCAAAATCGGGGTTGCTGCCCATCGCCGAATACACCCGGTCACGGCCTTCAATCAGCCCCGGCAGGATGTCGTCAATGTCAGTGATGGGAAACGCATCGTCTGCACCGAAGTCGCGGATCGCGCCTTCTTGCCCGGCCCGCAAGCCGTCCCACAGCTCACGCTCGGCATTGCGCTCGCGGCAAAACAGTACGTATTCACCGTGGGCCCGGCCCGGAATCAGGACAATCACCGCCTGGGGCTCTGGAAAGCCGCTCAGATACTGGAAATTGCTCTCCTGGCGGTAAACATGTTCGACATCGCGATTACGAATTGCCACTGGCGCAGCAGGAAGAATCGCAATGCTGTTGGGCTCCATCTGCGCCATGAGCGCCTTGCGGCGACGTGTGTATTCCGATTTCGGGATATGGATCATGGGCAGACGGGTTCCCTCTTGACGATCAATCAGTGCAGCGAAGGCTTGGCAGCCGCAGGCTCAGCAGTTTTTTTGGTTTCAGTGAACAGCAACAGCGGCGCGACGCGCAGGTATTCCATCACTTCCATGTAGTCGCTTTCGCCGTCTTCGGATTCTTCCAGGGCATCTTGCACCTGGGAAATGGCCGCCAGATCGTTCAGAACTTCTTTACCTTCAAGACTCAAGGCATTGTCACGGTAGTTCAGGCCGAAACCGGCCAGGAAACCCTGACACCACTCACCCAGGGCGATGGCGCGTTCAGTCAGCGGCGCATCATCGGTAGGCAACAGCAACACGACGGTCATGTCGTCGCCGGTCAGTTCGCCTTTAACCATTTCTTGCAAACCGATCAGGGCATTGCGTACGTTGTCACTGATTTCATTTTCGCTTTGGAACAGCTCTTTGGCATCCGCCAGCCAGCCGTCGTGGTCAAAGCCGGCGCCAGCAGCGCTGCGACCCAACAACAGGCCGTGCAGTTCTGCAGGCGAAACATTATGGCCGCTGGAGGTCAGCAGGGTGGCAAAGGCTTGATACGGGGAATTCTGAATAGGCATGGTCAGCTAGGCGCCAAGCGGCGCTATGTCTAGAATGGAGGCCTTGTATCCTAGCATCGGCAGACGTGCCAGACCATCGAGGCGTCAACTCGTTTGACGGTTACCATCCATCAGAAAATACACAGTAGGACACAATGGAAGACACCGACCTGCATGCACTGATGGCCAGGCTCGAGCTGCTCATCAGCCGCGTCGAGCAACTTAACCGTCAAAACGGACTCTTAGTAGCTCAGGAAAAAACTTGGCGCGAGGAACGCGCGCACCTCATTGAAAAAAACGAAATCGCCCGACACAAGGTGGAATCGATGATTTCGCGCCTCAAAGCCCTGGAGCAAGACTCATGAGTACTAGCAGCAGCGTCACCGTGCACATCCTCGATAAAGAATATTCGATCATGTGCCCCCAGGAAGAACGCACCAATCTGGTGAGTGCCGCCCGCTATCTGGATGGCAAAATGCGGGAAATCCGCAGCAGCGGCAAAGTTATTGGCGCCGACCGTATCGCCGTAATGGCCGCCCTGAATATCACCCACGATCTGTTGCACAGACAGGAAATCGCCGAAGTTCAGCCCAACGGCTCAACTCGCGAACAGGTGCGCGACCTGCTGGAGCGCGTCGATCTGGTGCTCGCCACTGATCCGAACGAACGTCAGAGCTGATTCAAAAGGTTTCTTTGGGGTATACTCGCGCCACTCCCTGGAGTATTCGCCAGTTAGCGATGTCCCTGAGCCGATTCGCACTACCCTGGAGCTTGCACGTTGGACCGGTGTGCATGTCCGCTCGACGGAAAGCCTTAAGGTCTACTGCAACTTCCACCTTGAACTTTCGGGTTCAAGGGCCAAGCCGACAGCGGTACGTCGGGGAGCCTGATTTCCAGCGCAATGCCGGCCATGAGCTGGCATTGCCTTTCACGAGCCAACCGTCCGGTGAACTCGATCTTGAACAGCACCATGACCGAACCTGCGACACGCCCGCAACTTCGACGACTGCTGCGCAAAGCCCGCCGCGAACTTTCGCCCTGCGAGCAACGCCAGGCTGCCCGCGGCCTGTACCGGCAACTGGCGCAACACCCGCTGTTTCGCCGCGCCAGACATATCTCGCTGTACCTGCCCACTGACGGTGAAATCGATCCGCGCCTGCTGCTGCGTGAAGCACAGCGTCGGGGCAAGACTACTTACCTGCCCGTGCTCAGCGCATGGCCACGAACCAAGATGGTGTTTCAGCGCGTTGCACCCGGTGAAAAACTGATCCCCAATCGCTTTCGAATTCTCGAACCCCGAATCAACCGCGCACGCCAGCGCAAGGTCTGGGCACTGGACCTGGTGCTGTTGCCGCTGGTGGGGTTTGATCAAGCCGGGGGACGACTGGGCATGGGCGGCGGTTTTTATGACCGCAGCCTGGCCTATCTGGCCCGTCGCAAAAGCTGGCGCAAGCCGACACTGCTGGGGCTGGCCCACGAATGTCAGAAAGTAGAGAGTCTGGCCCAGGCCAGTTGGGATGTGCCGCTACAGGGTACGGTCTCGGACAAGCAGTGGTACGTTGCCCACTGACTGCCAGGGCGTCTCTGTCAAATTGACTGGAAGTGTCTAGCGCTTGAAAGGTTGTACCTGTTGCTGCGCCAGTTCCATCGAGGTGTCGGTCGAAGTTGACCAGAGGCTTTGCGCATAACCCGTTGTAACCACGCCCAAACCGAACAAAATAACCAAAATCCACAGTAAATCCGGTTTGCGTTTCATCGATTGCCCCCCTTCAGGCAAATCAACACGATGACAGCAACGGTTTTTGTTATAGGCCGTGCAGCAGCGTCAAGCTTAAAATCCCGGCATTCTGAGGCAACACGAACTGACACGCAAACGCTGGCGTCAACCGACTGTCGGTTTACAAATATCTTGCCAGACAAAATGACCAGGCAGCATTTGAGGAGCAGTGAAAATGGCCTATTGGTTGATGAAATCCGAGCCCGACGAGTTCTCTATCAAGGATTTGCAGAAGATTGGCGAAGCGCGCTGGGATGGCGTGCGTAACTATCAGGCGCGCAACTTTATACGGAGCATGAGCACCGGCGACGAGTTCTTCTTCTACCATTCCAGCTGCCCCGAGCCTGGGATTGCCGGGGTTGGCCGAATCGTCCAGTCCGCGTATCCGGACCCCACGGCCCTGGACCCCGAAAGCCACTATTTCGACCCCAAGGCCAGCGCCGAAAAAAACCCGTGGAGTGCATTGCAAGTGGCACACGTGCAAACCTTCCCCAGGGTCATCAAGCTCGACTACCTGAAACAACAAAGCGCGCTGGCCGAAATGCCACTGGTACAAAAAGGCAGCCGCCTCTCAGTCATGCCCGTAACTGCCGAGCAATGGGCAGTGGTGCTGGGCCTGCTTTAGTAACACTCGGCTCCCGGGTTGAATCCGCCCCGGCTCCGGCAACATCCTGTATTAGCGTCTAGGCTCTCAACTTCCTTTGACTGGCATCAAGCCTGCGCGGCCTTGAAACAGTCAAACTAGAGCGCTCTGTGACACAGGATGTCGGCATGTCTAAGAATCACCGTCTTTCCCATTACTTCGTTATTCCTTTGGCAATATTGCTGATTGCCGCAGGCGGGTTCGGTTACTGGAAATCCCTGCACGACCGCCTCCCTGAAGGGATCAGCATGGGCAACGGTCGACTCGAGTCCACGGAAGTGCAGATCGCCGCGAAGATTCCGGGCCGCCTGGCCGAGGTTCTGGTCGATGAAGGTGATCACGTGACCAAGGGCCAGTTACTGGCCCGCATGGACACCCGCACCCTTGAAGCCACCCGCGCCCAGGCCCAGGCCGAAGTACAGCGCGCACGTGAGGCCCTGGCGGCCAATGAAGCCAACGTGCAATTGCGCCAAAGCGAAAAACTGCTGGCCAGTCAGGAGCTCAAACGCTTTCGCCAACTGTCCGAACGCGGTTTTGCCAGCGCCCAGCTGCTAGATCAGCAACAGGCAAAATTCAATACCAGCAACTCCGCGGTGGTTGCCGCACAGGCTCAAGTTGCCGCCGCCAAAGCCGCCATCGTGTCCAGCGAAGCGCACGTCGCGCAACTCACCAGTGAAATAGAAGACAGCAGCCTGCGTGCGCCAATCAACGGGGTGATCCAGTTGCGCCTGGCCGAGCCCGGCGAAGTGCTGGGCTCCGGTGGACGGGTATTCATGCTGATCGACCCGAGCGACCAGTACATGAATCTGTACTTGCCCGCCTCGGTGGTCGGCAAGCTGGCGGTTGGCGCTCAAGCCCGCATCGTGCTCGACGCCCTGCCCGATCAGCCACTGCCGGCAAAAATCTCCTTTGTCGCCGCCAAATCGCAGTTCACCCCCAAAGAAGTCGAAACCCGTGACGAGCGGCAAAAACTGGTGTTCCGGGTCAAGCTGCGCCTGACCGACCCGGCCGCCGTACCTCAAGCAAAACCGGGCATGCCGGGAGCCGGTTATGTTCGGACCAGCGACGTGAACTGGCCGGCTAACCTGCAATGAGCGACCTGGCGCTCAACGCCAGTGGCATCAGCCACAGGTACGGCAAACAACAAGCCCTGCTAGACATTGCCTTCAGCCTGCCAAAAGGCACGCGCTGCGGGCTGATTGGCCCGGATGGCGCGGGCAAGTCGAGCTTGCTGGGGCTGATTGCCGGGGTCAAAAAACTACAGCAAGGCTCACTGCAAGTGCTTGGCGGCCCCATTGACGACCGCCGCCATCGCAACACCCTGTATCCGCTGATTGCCTTTATGCCCCAGGGCCTGGGCGGCAATCTTTATCCCGAATTGTCGATCAGCGAGAACATCCGTTTTTTTGGCACTCTGTTTGGCTTGTCCAGAGATGACTGCGAACAGCGTATGGCGCAGTTGCTCAAGGCTACCGACCTTGAGCGCTTTGCCGAACGCCCCGCAGGCAAGCTGTCCGGCGGGATGAAGCAAAAGCTCGGGCTATGTTGCGCGCTGATCCACGAGCCGGACCTGCTGATCCTCGACGAACCCACCACCGGTGTCGACCCGCTGTCACGGCGACGTTTCTGGGAGCTGGTGGATGACGTACGCAGTCAACGCCCACAACTCACATTGCTGGTCGCAACGGCCTACATGGAAGAGGCCGAGCAATTCGAACACTGCCTGATGCTGGATCGCGGCAAGTTGATTGCGGCCGGATTGAGCCGGGAACTGGCAGCCGTCACCACTACCGGCAAGCTGGATGAAGCCTTTACCCACTACCAGGGCGACAGCGCTCATAACAATGAACCGCTGGTGATACCGCCACGCACCAGCGACAACAGCGACATCGCCATTGAGGCCCACAACCTGACCCTCAAATTCGGCGACTTCACCGCGGTCAACAACGTCAGCTTTGCCATTGGCCGGGGCGAGATTTTCGGCTTTTTGGGCTCTAACGGCTGCGGCAAGACCACCACCATGAAAGTGCTGACCGGCCTGATGCCCGCCACGCAAGGCAGCGCCAGGCTGCTGGGTAATCCGGTTAACGCCAAAGACCTGGCCACCCGCAAGCGCGTAGGTTTCATGTCGCAGAGCTTCTCGCTGTACGGCGAATTGAGCGTACGCCAGAACCTGGTATTGCATGCCCAACTCTTCGACTTGCCCAAGGCGCAAAGCCAGACCCGGATCGAGGAGCTGATCCAGCGCTTCGACCTCGCAGAGGTTGCCGAGCAACAATCCGGCGAACTGCCATTAGGTCTGCGCCAGCGCTTGTCCCTGGCAGTGGCGGTGTTGCATCGCCCCGAAGTGCTGATCCTCGATGAGCCCACCTCCGGCGTCGACCCGGCCGCGCGGGATGACTTCTGGCGCCTGTTGATCGAACTGTCCCGCGAGCAGGGGGTGACGATCTTTCTGTCCACCCACTTTATGAACGAGGCGCAACGCTGTGACCGGATTTCGCTGATGCACGCAGGCAAGGTACTGGCCTGCGACACCCCGGATGCGCTGCAAAAACAGTTCCACGGCGACACCCTGGAGGCGGCCTTTGTCACCTGCCTGGAAGAAGCGCAAAACGATCCGGCCGCCAACGTGGCAACCCAAGCCGAGCCGCCACCGGCAGCTGCCGTGAATGCACCACCGCCACCGGGCAAAACCGGCTTCAGCATGGCCCGGCTGATTGCCGTCGCCAGCCGCGAATCCAAAGAATTACTGCGGGACAAGGTGCGCATGGCGTTCGCCCTGCTGGGCGCGGTGTTCATGATGGTCATTTTTGGCTACGGCATTTCCCTGGATGTGGAAAACCTCGCCTTCGCTGTGTACGACCAGGATCAAAGCCCCCAGAGCCGCGCCTACCTTGAAGCCTTTCGCAGTTCGCGTTATTTCGAGGAGCACGCGCCCATCCAGAGCGCAGACCAATTGCACGAACGCCTGCAGCGTTCCGAAATCAAGATCGCCCTGGAAATCCCGCCGGGCTTCGGTCGTGATCTTTACGCCGGACGCCAGCCCACCGTGGCCGCCTGGCTCGACGGCGGCATGCCGTTTCGGGCCGAAACCAGCCGCAACTATGTCGAAGCCGTACACTCGGCCAACCTTGAGCAACTGGCCGCACAAAGCAGCCTGGCGCAAAACAAGCAGGTAATGGCCAGGCTGGAAACCCGGTTCCGCTATAACCAGGACGTGATCAGCGTGAATGCCATCGGCCCCGGGGTGATGGCGCTGATTCTCGCGTTTATCCCGGCGATGCTCACGGCTCTGGGCATCGTGCGGGAAAAAGAACTGGGCTCGATCACCAACTTTTACGCCACGCCGCTGACCCGGCTGGAATTTCTGCTGGGCAAACAGGCTCCCTACCTGGCGGTGAGCCTGGTCAACCTGGCATTGCTGGTGGCGATGAACCGCTGGCTGTTCGGCGTGCCGTTTAAAGGCAGCGGACTCACACTGGCATTGGGCGGACTCTTGTATGTACTGGCCACCACCAGCATGGGCCTGCTGATCTCCGCATTCACTCGCACCCAGATCGCGGCAATCCTGGGCACCATGATCATCACCAGCCTGCCGACCATTCAGTTCTCCGGGCTGATCGTGCCGCGCTCCTCCCTCGACGGATCTGCGGCGCTGATGGGCATGCTGTTCCCGGCCGGACACTTTCTCGACATAGCCGTAGGCACCTTCACCAAAGCCCTGGACCTTCGTCAGCTGTGGCCGCAATGCCTGGCACTGTTGGGGTTCTTTGTCGTGTTCACCGGACTGAGCCTGATCATGCTCAAGAAGCAGGAGGTTTGATGCACAAGCTCTCGCACATCCTGCGCCTGGGTTTTAAAGAACTCACCAGCCTGCGTCACGACAGTGTCTTGCTCCTGTTTTTGCTCTATGCCTTCACCGTAGCTATCTATATGCCAGCGGCCGGCTCGATCATCGGCGTGCATAACGCCAGCGTGGCCATCGTCGATGAAGACCACAGCCAGTTATCGCGCAAACTGGCGGAGTCGCTGCTACCGCCCGAATTCCAGGCACCGCAGGACTTGCCTTACGATCAGCTGGACCAGTCGATGGACAGCGGCCGCTACACCTTTGTGATCAACCTGCCGGCCAACTTCCAGGCCGACTTGCTGGCCGGACGCGAACCGGGCGTACAGGTCAACGTTGATGCCACGGCCATGAGCCAGGCATTTATGGGGGCGGGGTATATCGGCCGGATCTTCCAGCGCGAACTGCTCAACTACACCGGGCAGGCCGATGCCGCGGCCAATACGCCAGCGCTGCTCAGCAGCCGCGCGTTGTTCAACCCCAACCTGGAGGGCGGCTGGTTTCTGGCGGTGATCCAGATCGTCAACAACATCACCATCCTGGCCATCGTCCTGACCGGCACTGCGCTGCTGCGCGAGCGTGAACACGGCACCCTCGACCACCTGCTGGTCCTGCCACTGACGGCACTGGAAATCATGCTCGCAAAAATCTGGAGCAACATGCTGGTGGTGGTGCTGTGTACCTGGATATCGCTGGAAGTCGTGGTGAAATGGGCCCTGGGCGTGCCGCTGGCGGGGTCGTTGACCCTGTTTTTACTGGTAACGGCACTTTACCTGTTTGCCAGTACCGCACTGGGAATCTTCCTCGCGACCCTGGCCCGCTCAACGCCGCAGTTCGGTTTGCTGGCGATCCCGGTGATCATTCCGATGCTCCTGCTATCGGGCGGGAGCACCCCGCTGGACAGCATGCCCGAATGGTTGCAATGGGTGATGCAGTGCTCGCCCTCGACGCACTTTGTGAGCCTGAGTGCGGCGATATTGTTTCGCGATGCGGGGGTAGAAGTGGTGTGGCCGGACCTGTTGGCACTGACCACTATTGGCCTGGTATTTTTCGCCATTGCCCTTGCGCGGTTTCGCAAGAGCCTGGCGTCTTAGTCATGGGACTGAACACATGCCTGCAGACGCCGGGCCCGGGCACTTACTGAACGATTAAATTGTTAAACAGCAAATCCTCGATCATCGGCTTGCCGGTCTCTTCGAGCATCACCTGCTGAATCTGTTTCAAGGCCTCCTGGCGCAGCTTCTCCTTGGCTTCAACACTGCCCAGGCTTTCGCTGGTCTGCTGGGTAAACAAACCCACCAACTGATTACGAATCAACGGATCATTGGCTTTCACCGCCTTGGCCGCCTCGGCTCCGGACACGCGCAACGAAATGTCCGCCTTGTACACCTTGAGCCTGGAACTGCCATCGAGCCCGTAGTTACCCACGAACGGCGGGTTCAGGGTGACATAGCTGACCTTGGCAGCGCCCTCTTCGGCTTCTTCTGCAAGCGCCACCATCGGCCAGGACAGGGCCAGCATCAATACAATCCACGCTTTCACAATTCGCTCCTTGGTACGGGTTGAAGAAGCAGCCGGGGCTGCTTGCACATCTATTTCTGGTTATCGGCCAGTTAGCGCAAAGCCGTAGGGCTCCGATCCTGGCGTGAGACAGATCCGAATAAACGGACAGACCTGCCCTTTAATTTTTTATCCACAGCCCGTTTCTCCAGGCCTGTGGACAGTTTGACCCGTTGCGTCTGCCAAGCGGGCTGTGGAAGGTTTCACCCCCGGGCAACAGGTTCACAAATGAAAGTGCTCTGTGGGATTTTTCCTATAACAGCAGAAAGTAAGGCCTGTCATTTTCAGTAACGAAAATGTAACGTTCGCGCTCGCTGATATAACAAGAAATTTGGAGCTCTTGAATGTTTGCTTTCTTTCGACCTGCCGCACACCAGGCGCCCCTGCCTGAAGAAAAAATCGACAGTACTTATCGACGTCTGCGCTGGCAGATTTTCGCGGGTATTTTCTTTGGCTACGCGGGTTATTACCTGCTGCGCAAAAACTTCTCGCTGGCCATGCCGTACCTGATTGACGAGGGTTACACCCGGGGTCAACTGGGTCTGGCCATGTCCGCGATTGCCATCGCTTATGGTTTGTCCAAGTTCCTCATGGGGCTGGTGTCCGACCGCTCCAACCCGCGCTTCTTCCTGCCCTTCGGCCTGCTGATTTCAGCAGGCGTGATGTTCATTTTCGGTTTCGCACCCTGGGCCACCTCCAGCGTCACCATGATGTTCATTTTGCTGTTTATCAACGGCTGGGCCCAGGGCATGGGCTGGCCGCCAAGCGGTCGGACCATGGTTCACTGGTGGTCGCAGAAAGAACGCGGCGGTGTAGTGTCAGTCTGGAATGTGGCGCACAACGTTGGCGGAGGCTTGATCGGGCCGCTGTTTTTGCTGGGTATGGCCTGGTTCAACGACTGGCACGCGGCATTCTATGTACCGGCTACCGTTGCCCTGCTGGTCGCGCTGTTTGCGTTTATCACCATGCGCGACACCCCGCAGTCCGTGGGCTTGCCACCGATCGAGCAATACAAGAATGATTACCCGGCCGGTTACGACTCCAGCCACGAAGACGAATTCAGCGCCAAAGAGATTTTCGTCAAATACGTGCTGCGTAACAAAATGCTGTGGTACATCGCCCTGGCTAACGTGTTCGTTTATTTGCTGCGCTACGGCGTCCTGGACTGGGCTCCGACTTACCTCAAGGAAGCCAAGCACTTCACCGTGGACACCACTTCGTGGGCGTACTTCTTCTATGAGTGGGCAGGTATTCCGGGCACGCTGCTGTGCGGCTGGATGTCAGACAAGATCTTCCGCGGCAATCGCGGCCTGACCGGCATTGTGTTCATGTCCCTGGTGACCGTCGCCACGCTGGTTTACTGGCTCAACCCGCCGGGTAACCCGAGCATTGACATGATCGCGCTGTTCTCCATCGGCTTCCTGATTTACGGCCCGGTGATGCTGATCGGCTTGCAGGCCCTGGAACTGGCGCCGAAGAAAGCAGCCGGTACTGCCGCAGGCTTTACCGGGCTGTTCGGCTACCTGGGCGGTTCGGTGGCAGCCAGTGCGGCCATGGGCTATCTGGTTGACCACTTCGGCTGGGATGGCGGCTTTGTACTGCTGATCAGCGCATGCCTGTTGGCGATTGCGTTCATGATCCCGACCCTGCGCCACAAGAATGTCGCCAGTGCCGAGCGGGCAACCGACGCTTAAGACAACGACATGCAACGCTTGAGCCGCGCCTCCAGATTCAGATCTGGCATGGCGTGGCTACGCAGGGCGCTTACGGTCTGCTCGACATAATCGCGAGTAGTGCCGTAACGCCCGTTGGCGTTGGCCAGTACCTGGCTGAGTACACCGTCCGACAGGTTGCCCGCATAGCTGGGTAGATGTCGCTCCAGCACAAACCCCAATGCCTGCACCTGACTGCCATCCTCCAGCCGGCAGGTGAGCCAGTGCGGCCGATAAGACGGCACCGGCATTTCACGCAGCCACAGGGCATAGAGCGAGGCATCGAGGTTGTCTTCAGGCAGCCGATAGGCAAAACCGCTGCACGAACCGCCCCGGTCCAGACCAAACACCAGCCCCGGCCATTGCGGCGTGCCACGATGTTCGTGGGACCACAGATACAGCCCGCGATGATAGCCATGCACCCGCCCGCGCTTGCGCTCGACCGCCGAACACTCGGGGCGCCAGATCAGTGAGCCATAGGCGAATAACCAGACGGGGCCGCCTTGATGACAGGCCATGGTGGCTTGCAAGGATTGCTGAAGTTGTTCTGGGGTCAACGGCGCCCCAAGATCGAGTCGCGGAGGGTAATCCGGGTTTAAACACACAGATTCAATAACAGTCATAACTAAGGCTTTTGGATCCTGCTCGCATTACATGATGTAAACGAAAGTAACGACCTGAATGGTATAGCACTAAAAAGCAAATGACTTGCAGGTCCGGACCTGTGGCAACCTAGAAAAACCGGCCTGGCTTATTACACTTGTGTAAGGCGCAGGTTCAGGTAACTGGCACCACAGATCTCTATAGTGTTGCGCCCCAATATAATGACAGAGGCCACCCTATGAGAAAGTCAGGAATCTGTTGCCTGTTTATGTTGGCTCATGCCAGCTTTGCGCTGGCCCAGGATGACACGCAGCAAAAAGACAAAGACTTCTGGTACGTGCAGACCAGTGTCTATACCAGACACTTTTCGCCAGACCCCGAGCACAATAACAATCAGGATCTGATCGGCCTGGAATATAACGACGCTTCAGGCTGGCTTGCGGGCGGAGCAACTTTTCGCAATTCATTTAGCCAGCGCTCTTATTACGCCTATGCCGGCAAACGCTTTGACAGTGAAAACTACCCGGTCTATTTGAAGCTGACCGGTGGCTTGCTGGAAGGCTATCACGGCGAGTATCAGGACAAGATCCCGCTCAATCGCTTCGGAGTTGCGCCGGTGATTATCCCCTCGATCGGGGCCTATTACGGGCCCGTGGCGGCCGAGCTGGTGTTGCTCGGTTTCAATGCCGCCATGATCACCGCCGGACTGCGGATCTAAGGCTTGAAAACCTGCAGGAGCGAGCTGTAGGAAGCTCGCTCCTGCACAGATTTCAAGGGCGCGGGCAGTAGGCAAATACATCCGCGCGCATCTGGTGCGGGTCCATTCCGGCATTGACCAGTGCATCGAGGGTTCCATAGATCATCGCCGGGGAACCGCTGGCATAGACATGCACCGCCTTCAGATCGCTGATGTCTTCACACACGGCTTCATGCAACAGACCACAGCGGCCCTCCCAGCCACACAGGTCACTGACGACCTTGTGCAGGAACAGGTTGGGAATCTTCTGCCAGGCGTCCCATTCCTCCAGGGTGTAGAAGTCTTCAGGGCGACGCACCCCCCAATACAAATGCACCGGGTGCTGGAAGCCCTTCTCACGGCAATGCTCGATCAGGCTGTGCATTTGCGCCATGCCGGTACCGGCTGCGATCAGGACCAGCGGGCCGTCCGGCAACTCGGACAGGTGCGTGTCGCCAAACGGCAGCTCAAGGCGGACCATCCTGTTGCGCTGCAACTGCTCGATCAGGCTGCGGGCGCTGTCTTCGCGCACCAGTACGTGCAGCTCAAGATCACGCCCGGAGTGCGGGGCACTGGCCAGGGAAAAAGCCGATTTCTCGCCATTTTCCCGCTCCAGCATCACGTACTGTCCTGCGTGATAACGCGGCGGTTTGCCCGCCGGCGCACGCAAACGTACGCGCCAGACATCGCCGCCCATATCGACACATTCAATCAACTGACACGCCAGGCTACGCACCGGTAACTCTCCCAACGCAAGCACCCCGTCCCACAACACCACGCAGTCTTCAAGCGGCGCTGCCAGGCAGGTATAAAATTCGCCGTGATCGCGGACTTCTCCCGCCTGCTCCACCTGGCCTTCAACCAGCAAGGCCGCACAGACATGACAATTACCATTGCGGCAACTTTGCGGGCATTCATAGCCCAGGCGTTGCGCCGCATTCAGAATCCGCTCTCCAGGCAAAGTTTCCAGCACCGCGCCTGAAGGCTGCAAGGTTACACGCATCAATCTATTCCTAATTGATTCCAGATGTCATCGATCCGGCGTGTGACCGCCTCATCCTTGACGATGACCCGACCCCATTCACGGGTGGTCTCACCCGGCCATTTGTTGGTTGCATCCAGCCCCATTTTCGAACCCAGACCGGAAACCGGCGAAGCGAAATCGAGGTAATCGATTGGAGTGTTGTCGATCATTACCGTGTCACGCTTGGGATCCATGCGCGTGGTAATGGCCCAGATCACGTCATTCCAGTCCCGGGCATTGATATCGTCGTCTGTCACGATAACGAACTTGGTGTACATGAACTGGCGCAAGAACGACCACACACCCAGCATGACGCGCTTGGCGTGGCCCGGATATTGTTTCTTCATGGTCACAATGGCCATGCGGTACGAACAACCCTCTGGCGGCAGATAGAAATCGGTGATTTCCGGGAACTGCTTTTGCAGAATCGGCACGAACACTTCATTGAGCGCCACACCTAAAATCGCTGGCTCATCCGGTGGCCGGCCAGTGTAGGTGCTGTGGTAGATCGGTTTGATCCGATGGGTGATGCGTTCAACGGTGAACACCGGGAAGCTGTCGACTTCGTTGTAGTAGCCGGTGTGGTCGCCGTAAGGACCTTCGGGGGCCATCTCGCCAGGGTGGATCACGCCTTCAAGGATGATTTCGGCAGTGGCAGGCACTTGCAGATCATTGCCACGGCACTTCACCAGCTCGGTGCGATTGCCCCGCAGCAAGCCTGCAAAGGCGTACTCGGACAGGCTGTCAGGCACCGGCGTTACGGCACCGAGGATGGTCGCCGGGTCTGCACCCAGGGCCACCGCTACCGGGAACGGCTGACCCGGGTGTTTCTCGCACCAGTCACGATAGTCCAGCGCGCCGCCACGATGGCTCAGCCAGCGCATGATGACTTTGTTGCGGCCAATGACCTGCTGGCGATAAATACCCAGATTTTGACGGTCCTTGTTCGGACCCTTGGTCACGGTCAGGCCCCAGGTAATCAGCGGCGCCACGTCGCCCGGCCAGCAATGCTGAACCGGCAGCATGGCAAGGTCGACATCGTCACCTTCAATGACCACTTCCTGACACACCGCGTCCTTGACGACTTTCGGGGCCATGGCAATGATCTTGCGAAAGATAGGGAGCTTGGACCACGCGTCTTTCAGACCTTTAGGCGGCTCAGGCTCTTTGAGGAAGGCCAGCAGCTTGCCAATTTCACGCAACTCGCTGACCGACTCGGCCCCCATGCCCATGGCCACGCGCTCAGGCGTGCCAAACAGGTTGCCGAGTACCGGGATCGTATGTCCTGTCGGGTTTTCGAATAGCAGCGCCGGGCCCTTGGCCCGCAGCGTGCGGTCGCAGATTTCTGTCATCTCCAGCACAGGAGACACGGGAATCTGGATGCGTTTCAACTCTCCGCGCTGCTCTAACTGCTGCACGAAATCCCGAAGATCCTTGAATTTCATTGACGTTGGCACCCTCAAAATAGGCGTACATCCTACCTGCTATGGCGTGAGCTGGCAGCTTATCGCTGCTCAGCGGGCCGTATTCACCTCACTCACGCCGGTCAACTCTTGAGCTGCCGCCTCTTCGAACACCGGCGCCAACACTGGCAGCATTAACCGGGCACCCGCCTCTGACAGATGATTGTCGTCGGTGTACAACGAATGACCATCGCGCTGCGCACGACACAGACCCGAGGCGTCGCAAAGCGCCGGGGTCGGATCCAGCACCATGACACCGGCGTCAGCTGCTGCAATTTGCGCGAACAAGCGGTTAATGAATGCTTTTTGCTTGAGGTGGTCGGCCAATGGAAATCCAACGTCGGCTGTCGGTTTATGCAGCATGGCCAGGCGGCTTAGTCGGTACGGCGGATTGAACGGCTGCAGCGGTACATCTTTCATGAGCCAGACCCGATAGCCGGCCTTGCGCAACTGCTCCACCCTGGCCCGCACGCCGTCAGCAAGCCTCTGCTCGGCAACGGCTGGGTCATAACGGCCATCGGCACCCTTCAGTGCATGGCCGTGATCGCCCTTGGCGTCGCCATACAGGTACAGGCCCCAGCGGGCCACCAACAATACATCCGTGAACGGTTCCGTCTTCAGGGCCTGCTCCACGCGACGGTTGTAATTGGCACAGCGCTCGCCATGTTCCAACCCCTCAAGGGGCAAACAGCCCGCCGAACTGGCCAGCATCACGTTAACCCCGTGCTGCCGGGCGTTGGCGTCCAGCGCCGGAATCAATGCCGTGGCATGACTGTCCCCCCAAACCAGCAACTGCGCGGGCTCGAACCCGGAAGCGCTATTGCCGTAGCGGCAAAAAGGCGTATCGGCAGGGCTCTTGTCGTCGGTGATACAGGCCATCAACTCAGGACGCCAGTGGCTGGCATTGGCGTACTGCAACGCATGCTCGGACAAGCGGGACGGCAAACCGTCAGTCCAGCGCAGCGTTTGCCCGGCCAGCCCCAGTACCAGGATACCCAGACCCGCAGCGAGCAAAATCTGACGCCGCCCTGCCAACAATCGACGCTCACGAAACGGGGTTTCGATGTAGCGCCAGGACAAATATCCAAGTACCAGTGTCAGTGCGATCAACGCACCGGTGAGGACGGGACCTGGCTCATCCACATCGGCATAGCTGGCGAAAACAAACACCGGCCAATGCCACAGGTACCAGGAATACGAGATCAGGCCGAGCCCTACCAGCAGGCGGGAACTCAAAATACGCCCTACCCAGGTGCTGTGATGCTCATTGGCCCAAATCAGGGCAACCACACCCAGCACCGGCAACAGTGCTGCTGCTCCAGGGAACGGGGTGTTTTTGTCGTAAGCGAAAACCGCGATAAGGATCAGTCCGAGCCCGAGCAAGCTTATGCATTGCGCGGCGGCGGCTGTAAGGCGCGTCTTACTGACCGGTGCGACCGCCAGCATCGCGCCAGCCAACAGCTCCCAGGCCCGCATCGGTAACAGGAAAAAGGCCTTTTCAGGGTGTTGCGCAACAGCCCACACGCTTAATCCGAACGAGATCAGCAACACACCAAACAAGGCCAGACGCCAATGCCTGAAGCGACTGGCCAACAGGGTCAGCAGCAACGGGAAAACAATATAAAACTGTTCTTCAACCGCCAGCGACCAGGTATGAAGCAGCGGTTTTAAATCGCTGGCCACATCGAAATAGCCATCCTGGCGCATGAACAACAGGTTGGAGGCGAACATCACCTGGTATCGAACTGACTGGCCCAGTTGCTCGTAGTCCTTGGGTGCCATCAAGAACCAGCCCACCGCGAGCACGACTGCAATCATGGCGAACAGTGCGGGCAGGATACGCCGCGCACGCCGGGTCCAGAACTCGACGAAACTGAAGCGCCCGGCCTCGCGCTGGCGCCAGATGATCGAGGTGATCAGATACCCCGAGATCACGAAGAATACGTCGACCCCGACGAACCCGCCGGTCAGCCCCGGCACCCCGAAGTGAAACAAGACGACAGCAATGACGGCAATGGCGCGCAAGCCATCGATGTCCCGGCGATATACAAGAGAGCTCATCAATGTCCAAATCCAGAAATATTGTTTTTATTGACCGGTACCAGCCCAAAAGCTTCCTTTTAAATGCAAAAAAATGGCGCCCCTAGGGACGCCATTTTTTAAGACCCGAAAACGTATTACTTACGCTTCATCGACAAGAAGAACTCATCGTTGGTCTTGGTCTGCTTCAACTTGTCGATCAGGAACTCGATGGCTGCAACTTCGTCCATCGGGTGCAACAGCTTGCGCAGGATCCACATGCGTTGCAACTCGTCATCGGCAGTCAGCAACTCTTCGCGGCGAGTGCCGGAACGGTTGATGTTGATCGCCGGGAAGACGCGCTTTTCAGCGATCTTGCGGTCCAGAGGCAGTTCCATGTTGCCGGTGCCTTTGAACTCTTCGTAGATCACTTCATCCATCTTCGAGCCGGTTTCAACCAGCGCGGTAGCGATGATGGTCAGCGAGCCGCCTTCTTCGATGTTTCGCGCAGCACCGAAGAAACGCTTTGGCTTCTCAAGGGCGTGAGCATCGACACCACCGGTCAGTACCTTGCCGGAGCTAGGGATAACGGTGTTGTAGGCACGAGCCAGACGGGTGATGGAGTCGAGCAGGATCACCACGTCTTTTTTGTGTTCGACCAGGCGCTTGGCCTTCTCGATCACCATTTCAGCAACCTGCACGTGGCGGGTTGGTGGCTCGTCGAACGTGGAAGCAACCACTTCGCCACGAACGGTACGCTGCATTTCGGTAACTTCTTCCGGACGCTCGTCGATCAACAGAACGATCAAGTGCACTTCAGGGTTGTTACGCGAGATGTTGGACGCGATGTTCTGCAGCATGATGGTCTTGCCCGCTTTTGGCGGAGCAACGATCAGACCACGCTGACCTTTACCGATCGGGGCGCACAGGTCGATCACACGACCGGTCAGATCTTCGGTGGAACCGTTACCGATTTCCATCTTCATGCGTACGGTCGGGAACAGCGGGGTCAAGTTCTCGAAGAGAATCTTGTTTTTCGCGTTCTCTGGACGATCGTAGTTGATCGTGTCGACTTTCAGCAGGGCGAAGTACCGCTCGCCTTCTTTTGGCGGACGGATTTTACCGACGATGGTGTCGCCGGTGCGCAAGTTGAAGCGTCGAATCTGGCTTGGCGAGACATAAATATCGTCTGGGCCGGCCAGGTAAGAAGCGTCAGCGGAACGGAGGAAGCCGAAGCCGTCCTGGAGAATCTCCAGCACGCCATCACCGGAGATTTCCTCGCCGCTTTTCGCGTGCTTTTTGAGCAGGGAGAAAATCACGTCCTGCTTGCGCGAACGGGCCATATTTTCTATGCCCATCTGTTCGGCCAATTCGAGCAGTTCGGTAATCGGCTTTTGCTTGAGTTCAGTCAGGTTCATATAGGAATGACGTAATCATTTATGGAGGGGGAAATTAAGCTTTTGGCTTAATGAGGCCGCGCCGCAGAGAAGGCGACAGGATCGCGTACTAATTCGATAAGGAGTGCGTCGGCGACGGCTTGCAGGGGGCAGTGGAGAAACCAGTGCGGGGCCGAATGTACCACTTGAGTTTCATAGCGTCTAGTCCCTGAGCCATGAAAAAGCCCCGCATTTTGCGGGGCTTTTATCGACGCTTAAATGTTGGCGTCGAGGAATGCTGCCAGCTGCGACTTCGACAATGCACCAACCTTGGTGGCTTCGACGTTGCCGTTCTTGAACAACATCAGCGTTGGAATACCACGTACGCCGTGCTTGGCCGGGGTTTCCTGGTTCTCATCGATGTTCAGTTTGGCAATAGTCAACTTGCCTTTGTAAGTCTCGGCGATCTCGTCCAGAACTGGCGCGATCATTTTGCAAGGGCCACACCATTCAGCCCAGTAGTCGACCAGTACAGCGCCTTCAGCCTTGAGAACATCGGCCTCAAAGCTAGCGTCGGTGACGTGTTTAATAAGATCGCTGCTCATGGAAGTCTCCGTGGTTGTAAGCAAAAACGTAGCACATCATAGCTGTCATCACCGCGTTCAGGAAGCTGACCCTTGATTGACTCTTACTATAGAGCTGCTTGAGCAAAGGTATCGCCCGTACCTTTGCCCCGGCGCCATCGACGGGACGGGCCCGATTGCGGCGACCCATGAAATGCGCTTCGCCCGGGAAGTCGGGGACAAACGGGGGGTTTATGCATCAGGGTAAAGCCCACGGAGCTGGCGAATTTCATCGGCACCAACCCGCTGCAGGAACGAGCCTGCTCGCGAGCCGTGCAAAGGGATTAACAGCACGCTTCTACAAAAAAGAAGAATCGCACAGCAAAATACGAACCCGCCGGGAGCAGCTAACGTCATTGCTTACGTGCGCCACATCAATGCATCTGATACTACGCGTTGGCGCGAGCGTTTGATCGTGGCACGATGGCGAAGTTATCGACCGAGACCCTTCAACCATGCCCCAATCCCAAAGCAAGAATCCATCCCTGATCGCCGCTATTGATCTGGGTTCTAACAGCTTTCACATGGTGGTGGCCAAGGCCCAGAACGGAGAAATCCGTATCCTGGAGCGACTTGGTGAGAAGGTTCAATTAGCTGCCGGCATCGACGAAGAACGCAAACTCAACGAAGAATCCATGCAGCGCGGGCTTGATTGCCTGAAGCGCTTTGCCCAACTGATCAACGGCATGCCGTTGGGTGCCGTGAGAATCGTGGGCACCAACGCCCTGCGAGAAGCCCGCAACCGCAACGAATTCATCGTGCGCGCAGAAGAGATCCTGGGGCACACCGTCGAGGTCATTTCTGGCCGAGAAGAAGCGCGCCTCATCTATTTGGGCGTATCGCACACCCTCGCCGATACTCCGGGCAAACGCCTGGTCGCTGACATCGGCGGCGGCAGTACCGAATTCATTATCGGCCAGCGCTTTGAACCGCTGCTGCGCGAAAGCCTGCAAATGGGCTGCGTGAGTTACACCCAGCGCTATTTCCGCGACGGTAAAATCACTCCGGCCCGTTACGCCCAGGCCTATACCGCTGCCCGCCTCGAAATCATGAGTATTGAGCACGCGCTGCACCGCCTGACCTGGGACGAGGCTATCGGCTCCTCCGGCACCATTCGCGCCATCGGCCTGGCCCTCAAGGCTGGCGGACACGGCAACGGTGAAGTCAACGCCGAAGGGCTGGCCTGGCTCAAGCGCAAACTGTTCAAACTGGGCGAAGCGGACAAAATCGACTTTGAAGGCATCAAGCCTGACCGTCGTACCATTTTCCCGGCGGGCCTGGCGATTCTTGAGGCCATCTTTGACTCCCTCGAACTGCAGCGCATGGACCATTGCGACGGCGCGCTACGTGAGGGCGTGCTGTATGACCTGCTGGGCCGTCATCACCATGAAGACGTGCGTGAGCGCACCCTCAGCTCGCTGATGGACCGCTACCACGTAGATCGCGAACAAGCCGCAAGGGTCGAGCGCAAAGCGCTGCGTGCCTTCGATCAAGTGGCCAAGTCATGGGAGCTCAAGGACGGGATCTGGCGTGAACTGTTGAGTTGGGCGGCCAAGGTGCATGAAGTCGGGCTGGATATCGCCCACTACCACTACCACAAACACGGCGCCTATCTGATCGAGCACTCCGACCTCGCCGGGTTCTCCCGTGAAGACCAGCAAATGCTCGCGCTGCTGGTACGCGGCCATCGCCGTAATATTCCCAAGGACAAATTCGCCGAGTTCGGCGCCGAAGGCATCAAACTGATTCGCCTGTGCGTGTTGCTGCGCTTTGCGATTTTGTTCTACCACATCCGTGGCAATCAGGAAGCGTCGCAGGTGAAGCTGCGTGCCGAGGGCGACCATCTCGAGGTGATCTTCCCCGAAGGCTGGCTGGAGCAAAACCCCTTGACCCAGGCCGACTTTGAGCAAGAAGCCCAATGGCTGACCCGGGTCGGGATTGTTCTGACAGTGTCCTGATCAAGCAAACACTTCTGCAGAAACCAGCTTGCCTGGCGATGGTATCAACGCGGTGCTCAAGAATAACCGCGGCGTATTCATCACCAGGCTGGCAGGCTGCTGCAGGGCCGGGGTTTACACCGATGGGCCGGTGCTCACCGTCAACACCGGCAGGCTCAGACGCTCCAGCAGGGTTGCCTGGGCACTGCGCGGGTTTTGATTCCCGGTGGGCGTGTTACGAATGTAACGGCCGTCCGATTGCAGGCTCCAGCTGTGGGTGTTGTCCGTCAGATAGCATTCCAGCTCCTTCTTGACCCGCAGAATCAGCTTTTTGCCCTCCACCGGGAAGCAGGTTTCGACCCGCTTATCCAGGTTGCGCTCCATCCAGTCAGCGCTCGACAGGAACATCTGCTCTTCGCCGCCATTGAGGAAGTAGAACACCCGCGTGTGCTCCAGGAAGCGACCAATGATCGAGCGCACATGAATGTTGTGCGAGACCCCCGGAATACCCGGCCGCAGGCAACACATCCCGCGCACTACCAAATCGATCCGCACCCCGGCCTGGCTGGCCTTGTACAGCGCCCGAATGATTTTCGGGTCGGTCAGGGAGTTGAACTTGGCGATGATATGCGCAGGTTTGCCCTCCGACGCGAACTGGGTCTCACGGGCAATCATGTCGAGCATGCCCTTCTTCAGGGTGAAGGGTGCATGCAAGAGCTTTTTCATGCGCAAGGTCTTGCCCATGCCGATCAACTGGCTGAACAGCTTGCCGACGTCTTCGCAGAGCGCGTCATCCGATGTCAGCAAGCTGTAGTCGGTGTAGAGCTTGGCGTTGCCCGCGTGGTAGTTACCGGTACCCAGGTGCGCATAACGCACGATCTCCCCCGCCTCACGGCGCAGAATCAGCATCATTTTGGCGTGGGTCTTGAAACCGACCACGCCATAGATCACCACGGCACCGGCAGCTTGCAGGCGGCTGGCCAGCTGCAGGTTGGACTCTTCGTCAAATCGCGCACGCAGCTCCACAACGGCAGTCACTTCTTTGCCGTTACGCGCAGCATCCACCAGCGCATCAACGATTTCAGAGTTGGCACCGCTGCGATACAGGGTCTGGCGCACAGCCAGTACATGCGGGTCTTTGGCGGCCTGACGCAACAAATCAACCACAGGGGTGAACGACTCAAACGGGTGCAGCAGCAAAATATCCTGCTTGCTGACGACGCTGAAAATGTTCTCGCTGTTCTGCAACAGCTTCGGAATCGCCGGAGTGAATGGCGTGTATTGCAGCTCGGGATGGCTGTCCAGACCGGTGATACTGAACAGGCGCGTGAGGTTTACCGGGCCATTGACCGTATACAGCTCGGTCTCATGCAGGTTGAACTGCTTGAGCAGGTAATCGGACAGATGTTTGGGGCAAGTGTCGGCCACTTCCAGACGCACCGCATCGCCATAGCGACGCGAGAACAACTCGCCACGCAGGGCGCGGGCCAGGTCTTCTACATCTTCAGTGTCCACCGACAGGTCAGCGTTGCGGGTCAGGCGGAACTGGTAGCAGCCCTTGACCTTCATGCCCTGGAACAGGTCATCGGCATGGGCATGAATCATCGAGGACAGGAACACGTAGTTGTCCCCTGTACCGCCGACGTCTTCAGGCAACTTGATCACCCGCGGCAACAGGCGCGGGGCCGGGATAATTGCCAGACCCGAATCACGGCCGAAGGCGTCGATGCCTTCCAGCTCGACGATAAAGTTCAGGCTCTTGTTGACCAGCAACGGGAACGGATGCGTCGGATCAAGGCCGATCGGGGTGATGATGGGCGCAATTTCGTCGCGGAAAAACTTGCGCACCCAGGCTTTGATCTTGGTGTTCCAGTGGCGGCGGCGAATGAAGCGCACCTGATGCTTTTCAAGCTCGGGCAACAGGATATCGTTGAGGATCGCGTACTGGCGGTCGACATGGCCATGTACCAGCTCACTGATCCGCGCCAGCGCCTGATGCGGCTGCAGGCCGTCAGCGCCCGCCTGCTCACGGGCGAAGGTAATTTGCTTCTTCAAGCCCGCGACACGAATCTCGAAAAACTCATCCAGGTTGCTGGAGAAGATCAGCAGGAACTTCAATCGCTCCAACAACGGATAGGACTCATCCAGCGCCTGTTCCAGCACGCGAATGTTGAATTGCAACTGCGACAGCTCGCGGTGGATATACAGACTGCTGTCATCCAGACCCGGAATGGCAATCGTCGGGTGCGCCGCAGGCGCCTCAGGCACGACAGCGACGTGACCTTGCGGCACGGGCGGGGTCTGAGCGACCGGTTCAACAACCGGCTCGGCCTCTGTAGCAACGAGTTCTGTCTGTCCTTCGGTATTCATTGAGTGTTCCTGTAAGAGCGGGTTTGACTCTCGTAACAGTTAAGCGGCGCGTGCAATCGAGCTGCCAGAATGCCACCAACGCCAGTGGGTTTAAACCGCTCGAAGTCGCTTTATGCGGGCTGGAGCCGAGTTAGAGGGTGATTTGTCGAAATTGTTCTGAGCTATGGCCGCGATCTTCAGTGAGCCGGCCTGCCGGCGACCGTGACTGCCCGGCGTTGCAGGATCGTGGGCCTGCCAGCCGCCACAGGTTGAGCACTCAAAACAGCTACGCGCGATGGTTATATCCACCCGCCATGAACACTAGATGACAACACCAATGATGTAAGTCAAATACACACCATTTGTAGGAATTGTTAACGCCAAGACACATTTCGATACTTTCCTGAATGTCCCTTAAGGCGTAGGCTGCGCGTTCATTTCGCCAGCATCCAGACAATGCTCCAACAATTTCTTCAAGAGTTTGGCTACTTCGCCCTGTTCCTTGGGACGTTCTTTGAAGGTGAGACCATTCTGGTTCTCGCAGGCTTCCTGGCGTTCCGCGGATACATGGACCTCAAGCTGGTGATGATCGTGGCATTCCTCGGCAGTTATGCCGGCGACCAGCTGTGGTACTTCCTGGGGCGCAAGCACGGCCGCAAATTACTGGCGCGAAAACCGCGCTGGCAACTCATGGGCGACAAGGCACTGGAGCACATTCGCAAGCACCCGGATATCTGGGTCTTGAGTTTCCGCTTCGTCTACGGCCTGCGTACCGTCATGCCTGTAGCCATTGGTCTGTCGGGCTACCCGCCGGGCCGCTACTTGCTGCTCAACGGTATTGGTGCAGCCATTTGGGCCATTGCCCTGGCAACCGCCGCCTACCACTTCGGTGCCGTGCTTGAGGGCCTGCTGGGCAGCGTCAAGAAGTATGAGCTATGGGTGCTGGGCGCCTTGCTGGTACTGGGCCTGGGCTTGTGGGCGCGTCGGCGCTTCAAAAATGCCCGTCTGACCAAAAAGGCTGCTCTCGAAGAAAAAATCCGGGCCGCTGAAGAAGCTAACAACCCGCCAGCTGAGTAACCCGGTTTCTGCACATATAGAGACCGGCCACGCTTAACAGGCTGTAGCTGAACAGGCCGGCCCAGCCCAGTGCGCTGGCCGGCCATAGTCCCGCCCACGGGGCGAGCCACAGCAGTGGCAGGTTCAGCGCCAGGCGCAGCCATTCAAGCTTCAGTGCCCAGGGCCGGTTCTCCAGCCCGGCCCCCAGCACAAACAAACCCAGCCCCATATATCCCCACCCCAAAATCAACGCCGGCGGCGGCAAAGTCTCGCCCAGATTCAGCAGATAACTGCCGAGCGCCACATAGACCACAAATTGCAGCGCGATATACAGCTGCTGGCGAGGCGGCAATGCCACTTCGAATTTCTCGAACTGGCTCAGGTCCGACTTGTGCAGCGGGTACCTCGCGGCGACATCCGCAGGCCGCCAACCGGTGGGCATAAACCAGATACGCAACTTGTCCCGCCAGCGTTGGGTGCGCCGCGCATCCGCCAGCAACTGACCATAGAACTGCCAGTTGGCCCACAGCGGATTCCAGCTCTTGAGCGGTGTCGTGACCCCGAAAATCACTGGCTCGGCGTCGTCCTCTTCCTGAAAGGTACCAAACAGGCGATCCCAAAAAATGAACACCCCGCCGTAATTGCGATCCATGTAGAGAGCATTTTGCGCATGGTGAGCCCGGTGATTGGACGGCGATACAAAGAACCACTCGAACCAGCCCAACTTGGGGATATGCCGCGTGTGGACCCAGAATTGATAGAGCAGATTGAGGGTCGCCACCGTAACGAACACCAACAACGGCACCCCCAAAACGGCCATTGGCAGGTAGAAAATCCAGCCAAATATAAAGCCGGTACTGGTCTGGCGCAGGGCCGTGGACAGGTTGTAGTCCTCACTCTGGTGATGCACCGAGTGCGCGGCCCACAGCACGTTGCGCTCATGCCCCAGACGGTGATGCCAGTAGTAACAGAAGTCGTAGAATACAAAGGCAAACAGCCAGACCCACAGGCTGTCTTCAGGCAGTTCGGTAATTGCCAGATATTTCAGGGCGACGCCGTAAGTAACCAGTCCTACACCCTTGGTCAGCAACCCGGTGGTGGTCGACAGCACCCCGGTGCTCAGGCTGTTGATCGTGTCTGCAAGGCGATAGGTAGGCATTGCACGCCAGCGGTCGACCAGCAACTCCACCGCGATCAGCACAAAGAAGAACGGCACTGCATACAGAATCAGCTTCATTGCACACCTCACCCCAAGATCAACCAAGCGTAGGCGTTCCCGGGACAACCCCCTATGGCGTCAAACGCCAAATCAGGCGACATTAACGCCACGAACAAGGAGACCCAACATGACCCACAAAAAAGTTGCCGTGATTCTCTCTGGCTGCGGCGTCTACGACGGTGCCGAGATCCACGAAAGCGTCATCACCCTGCTGCGCCTGGACCAGCGCGGCGCCAAAGTGCAGTGTTTCGCACCCGACATCGCCCAGCATCATGTGATCAACCACCTGACCGGCAACGAGATGCCCGAGTCGCGCAACGTGCTGGTGGAGTCGGCGCGGATCGCGCGCGGTGAAATCAAGGATATTCGTGAAGCCAATGTCGATGACTTTGATGCGCTGATCGTCCCGGGCGGGTTTGGCGCGGCAAAAAATCTTTCTGACTTTGCCGCCAGGGGCGCCGAATGCACCGTGCAACCTGACGTGCTGGCCCTGGCCGAAGCCTTTGCCCAGGCCTGCAAGCCAGTGGGGTTGATGTGTATCTCTCCGGCCATAGCCGCCAAGATCTACGGCCCTGGCGTGACCTGCACCATCGGCAAAGACCCTGAAACAGCAGCAGCCGTGGGCAAAATGGGTGCAACCCACAAAGAGTGCGAAGTGACTGACATTGTTGAGGACAAAGCCCGAAAACTGGTCAGCACCCCGGCCTATATGCTCGCCCAATCGATCAGCGAAGCAGCTTCAGGCATCAACAAAATGGTCGACCGGGTACTGGAGCTGACCCACGAGGCCTGATCAGCCCCGCGCCAGCCGGGTCAGGATCCGGTCCAGTGAATTGGCGAACGCCTGTTTTTCGCGTTCGCCATAGGCGCCCTGCCCGCCGCCCATCTGGCCTTGCTCGCGCAGATCAGTAAACAGATTACGCACCGCCAGCCGCTCGCCCATGTTTTGCGGGTCAAACTCCTTGCCCCGCGGGTCCAGCGCGGCCACGCCCTTCTTCACCAGCCGGTCGGCCAAGGGCACATCGCTGCAAATCACCAACTCACCGGGCACCGCGTGCTCCACCAGATAATCATCCGCCGCATCCGGGCCGCTGGGCACCACAATCAGTTTGACTAGCGCGTACGTCGGCTTGACCTGGCTTTGCCCCGCCACCAACACCACCTCAAACTGACGTTTGAGCGCGAATTTGATCACTTGATCCTTCGCGGCCTTGGGGCAAGCATCTGCGTCAATCCAGACACGCATGGGGAAACTCCTTTATCAAATGACTTGCAGGCGCGAGCTGTTGAAAGCTCGCGTCTACAAGATATGGGGGCAATTACGCGGTGTGCACGGGGCGCTTGCCACCCGGCTTGCTGCGGCCGTAGAGCACAATAATCGCCACGATTGCCAGCGCCTGCGCGCCCAGCGAGTAAGCATCGGCATGAATGCCCAGCCAGTCAAACTCGAAGAATGCCACTGGCCGCGTGCCAAAGATCCCGGCTTCTTGCAGTGCTTTGACGCCGTGACCGGCGAACACCACCGACAGTGCGCACAGCAATGCGGCATTGATGCCGAAGAACAGGGCCAGCGGCAATTTGGCCGAGCCGCGCAGGATAATCCACGCCAACCCCATCAACAGCACCAGCGCCGTGGCACCGCCCGCCAATACCGCGTTGTGGCCTGCCGGACCTGCTTGGAGCCACAGGGTCTCGTAGAACAGGATCACTTCGAACAACTCCCGGTAAACCGAGAAGAACGCCAGGATCGCAAAGCCGAAACGCCCACCACCACCGACCAGGCTGCTCTTGATGTAGTCCTGCCACGCTGCCGCATGGCGGCGGTCGTGCATCCACACCCCCAGCCACAGCACCATGACGCTGGCAAACAAGGCCGTGCAGCCTTCCAGCAGTTCGCGCTGGGCGCCACTGACATCAATCACATAGGCCGCCAACGCCCAGGTCGCAAGGCCTGCAACCAGAGCCAGGGCCCAGCCCGCATTGACGCTGCGCACCGCCGATTGCTGGCCGGTGTTACGCAGGAAGGCGAGGATCGCCGCCAGCACCAGAATCGCTTCCAGGCCTTCGCGCAGCAGAATCAGCAAGCCCGAGATAAAGCTCAGGGACCAGCTCAAGCCATCGCTGCCCAATAGCCCGGCAGACTGCTTAAGCAAGGCTTTGGCCGCGTCCAGACGCTGCTCCACCTGTTCGGTGGGCAAGCCGTCCTGCAACGATTGCCGATAAGCCATCAGGGCTTTTTCGGTACTTTTACGCACGTTGCTGTCGACGTTATCCAGCGAACTTTCGACCAGCTCAAAACCTTCCAGGTAAGCCGCTACCGACAAGTCGTAGGCTTGTTCGCGATCACCGGCACGATAGGCCGCCAGGCTTTTGTCGAGGGTTTGCGCGGTGTAATCGAGCAACTGCGCCGGGCCGCGCTTGACCTGTGGTGGCACGGCGCGCTGAGCACGGAAAGTGGCGGTCGCTTCAGGCCCCTCAGCAACCAGCACCTCGTTAGGTGTGAGACGGGCAAGGTCTGCCAGGTTGTACGTCTTGTCCGCTTTGGCAGCCGTCGGATTGACACTCAACCCCGCGATATAGGTCGCCAGGTCCCAACGCTGACGCTCATCCAGCTGATCGGCAAACGACGGCATATCCGTGCCTTCAATGCCCAGGCCCAGGGTGTTGAAAATCCCATAGAGGCTCAGACGATCAAGGCGTTGTGCATCGCGCAGGTTGGCCGGTGGTGGCGTCATGCCGACGCCTGCCGGGCCATCGCCAGCCCCGGTCGGGCCATGGCACACCGAACAATGCTGGGCAAACAATGGTGCACCGCGGGTCGGATCCGGGGTGATGACAGGGGCCTGGCTGACCTCGTAGGCCAGTGCCAGTCTGGCGCCCAACTGGCGCGCCTCGCGGGCCACGCTCACACCATCGGTACGCTGCTCAATGGCTGACTGCAAGGCACTGACGCCCTGCACCAGTTCCGCACGCTCAGGGCGTTGCGGCAAGTCTGCGACCAGACCCTTGAGAACCGTCAAAAACTCCAGCTGTTCGCGGTACTCGGTGTCATCGATGACCTTGCCATCTTCAACTGTAGGCGGGTAGTCCGCACCGATGTAGTCGATCAGATGCAGCGCTTGTGAGGCGCCTTCCGGGGAGTTGGCAGACACAGCAAGGCTGCACAACGCGAACACTGGCACTATCAGCCAGGCTAAAAAACGCGAGCGGGCGGTCATTAATAAATCCGGATGGAAATGAGAAGTAACACATTGTTCACTTCCAATGACCGTGACTCAAGATCTTTAGCTGGTGGCGCGATGCAGCGTCGCCAGAAAGCCTGCCGCACCGACGAACAAACCGGCAAAAGTGCGGTTCATGCGCCGCTGTTGTGTGGGCGTGCGCAGCAAGCGCAGGACTTTCGAAGCCAGACCGGTGTAGCCGGCCATGACGATAAGGTCGACACAAATCATGGTCACACCCAGGGTCAGGTACTGGCTCACCAGAGGTGCACTCGGGTCGACGAACTGCGGCAGGACCGCAAGCATGAATACCAGCGCCTTGGGGTTGCTGACGTTCACCAGAAATCCTCTGAAGATCAGCGCCAGCGGCTTGCCAATGGGGCGCACGGCAGCGTTATCGCTGAGGTCCGCAGGCAATGCACGCCATTGTTTGACCGCGAGGTAAACCAGGTAAGCCACGCCAAACCATTTGATCGCATAGAAAGCGGTGGACGAGGCGGCGAGCACTGCGCCAACACCGGCGGCAATAATCGCAATCTGCAATGCCAGACCCAGTTGCAGGCCCAGGGCGTTCCAGTAACCACGCCAGAAACCGTACTGCAGGCCACACGACATCGAAGCAATAGCACCCGCACCGGGCGACAGGCTGATGACCCAGCAAGCAGCGAAAAAGGCCAACCACGTTTCCAACGACATCCCACACCTCGGACAAATGCTGTAACAAGTCCTTAAGCTAATGCGCTGGCTGAAAATTGACCACTGATTTTTGTAGTTGGCCGCTACCTGTGGGAGCCGGCTTGCCGGCGATGCTCACGACACGGTCTGACCGGGCTGCTGCAGGGTGCTATCGCTGGCAAGCCAGCTCCCACATCGGGCAGGGTCAAAGATCGCCTTCGCGCCAGCGCCGTACAGAGCGCTGGAAGAACAGGCTGTTGGGCACTTGCACCATGCTGCTGCCACTGCCGGATTCTGCAGGCTCGATCAGGGTGGTGTAGAGCAGGTTGATGGCCACGACCCGGCCTTTGACCCCTGGCTTGTCCAGGGTGTCGAGCAGTTCCACCACGTCGCCAATCCGAAACGGGCCCACGGTGAAGATCAACACCGCACACAGCAGGTTGGACAGCACGCTCCACATGGCGAAGAAGGCAATCGCCGCAACCGCGACAAAACCCGAGAGGGCCGTCCACAGCACCGTGGCCGAAACGCCGAGGCGCTCGAGAACGAAGATCAAGGCACTGCCCATGATGAACCAGCGCAAGCCGCCCCGCAGCGGCATCAGCAGCTGCGGCGGGAACGGATAACGCTCGCTCAGTCGGGTCAGGAACCGGGCCACGATGCGCTGCGAGAAGTACCCCGCCAGCAGGATCAGCAAGATCTGCAGGGCAAGCCACAGCGGGGCTATCAGCTCGGCGGGGACTGGCAAATGCAGGGCTTCCATCAGGACAGGGCTTCCAGCTCGGCCTGCAGGGTTTCCAGCAGCTCCAGGGCTTCCATCCAGCGCTCTTCGAGCTGACCTTCCAGCTGTTTGAGCTTGGCCTGATCGGCCAGCAACTCGCGCAATTCGTCTTTGCGCGCGGCTTCGTAGACGCCGCTGTCGCCCAGACTGGCTTCAATTTTGGCCAGTTTTTCATTGACCTTGCCCAGTTCGCTTTCAAGCTTGTCAGCTTCGCGCTTGTGCGGTGCCAACTGCTGACGCAGCGCTGCAGCAGCCTGACGCTGAGCCTTTTTATCGGTCTTGTCAGGATTGACCGGCGTGTTGCTGGCCGGCGCGTTGCGCAAGCGATAATCAGCCAGCCAGCGGGCGTAGTCTTCGAGGTCGCCGTCGAATTCCTGCACCTTGCCGTCTGCCACCAGCAGGAACTCATCCGTGGTGCTTTTGAGCAAATGCCGATCGTGGGACACCACCAGTACCGCACCGCTGAACTCTTGCAGAGCCATGGTCAGCGCCAGACGCATTTCGAGGTCAAGGTGGTTGGTGGGTTCGTCGAGCAGCAGCAGGTTCGGCCGGCCCCAGGCGATCAGCGCGAGGGCCAGACGGGCTTTTTCGCCGCCCGAAAAATTCAGTACCGGCTCGTCGATGCGCGCACCACGGAAGTCAAAACCGCCCAGGAAGTCGCGCAGGGTTTGCTCGCGCTCGGCCGGCGCCAGACGCTGCATGTGCAACAACGGGCTGGCTTTTGAGTCCAGCGAGTCGAGCTGATGCTGGGCAAAATAGCCGACAACCAGGTTCTCGCCTCGGGCCAGACGGCCCGACAACGGCTCCAGCTCGCCTGCGAGGTTTTTGATCAAGGTCGATTTACCGGCGCCGTTGGGGCCGAGCAAACCGATACGGGCGCCCGGGACCAACTGCAGCTTGACCTTCTCCAGGATGGTTTTGTCGCCATAGCCCAAACGGGCATCGGACAAATCCAGCAGCGGGCTGGACAGTTTGACCGCCTCGCGGAACACGAAATCGAACGGCGAGTCGACATGGGCCGCGCTCAGCTCTTCCATGCGTTCCAGGGCTTTGATCCGGCTCTGGGCCTGACGTGCCTTGGTGGCCTGGGCCTTGAAGCGGGCAATGTAGCTTTCCATGTGCGCACGTTGCGCCTGCTGCTTCTCGTAGGCCTGTTGCTGCTGGGCCAGACGCTCGGCACGGGCGCGTTCGAAGGCGCTGTAACCACCGCGGTAAAGGGTGATTTTGCGCTGGTCAACGTGGGCGATGTTGTCGACCACGGCATCGAGGAAGTCCCGATCGTGGGAGATCAGCAGCAAGGTGCCCGGATAATTCTTGAGGAAGTCTTCGAGCCACAGGATGGCGTCGAGGTCCAAGTGGTTGGTCGGCTCATCGAGCAGCAACAAGTCGGACGGGCACATCAAGGCCTGCGCCAGGTTCAGGCGCATCCGCCAGCCACCGGAGAAATCGGCTACCGGCCGATCCATCTGTTCGTTGGTGAAGCCCAGCCCGGCGAGCATTTTGCGGGCGCGGGCATCGGCGGTGTAGCCGTCCGCGCTGTCCAGCTCGGCATGCAGGCGCGCCTGTGCGGCGCCATCCTCGTCGGCTTCGGCCTTGGCCAGATCGGCCTGCACCTGGCGCAGGCGCAAGTCGCCATCGAGCACGTAATCGATCGCGATGCGGTCGAGGGTGTCGATTTCTTGCCGCATGTGGGCAATCCGCCAGTCGGCCGGCAGCAGACAATCCCCGGAATCAGGCGTCAACTCACCCAGCAACAAGGCGAACAAAGTGGATTTACCGGCGCCGTTGGCGCCGACCAGACCGGCTTTGTGGCCGGCGTGCAGGGTCAGCTCGGCGTCTTCTAGCAGACGTTGCGGGCCACGCTGTAAAGTCAGGTTCTGAAGTCGGATCATAATGGCGGCGGAGTCTACCAGCTTCCCTCTCAACTGGCGCGAATTGCACTATGCAGAATGACCTGTGGAATTACTGTTTGAACCTCTATGCCCGGCCCGGGGTAGAGCAAGCGTGTCTGAGCCTGCAAGCGCAGGGCCTGGATGTGTGCCTGTTGCTCTGTGCGGCCTGGTTGCAAGAGCGCGGGGTGGCTTGCAGCGAAGCGCGCCTTGAACATTTAAAAGTCTGCGCCGGGCCATGGCAACGCGAAGTGGTGCAACCGTTACGCCAGCTGCGGATCCGGTGGCGCGATGCGGCCGCACAGGATGATTCGCTGAGCGCGCTACGCATGCAAGTCAAGGCTTTGGAACTGGAGGCTGAGCGTACGTTGTTGCAACGCCTGGAGGCGGCAACACAATGCTGGTCGTCAACCCGGTCCGGGGACAATTGCGACTGGTTGAACAAGATGGCGAGCAGTGCCAGCCATCCTGATTGCGACGCGCTGCACAGGCTGCGCGCCGCAATCAACCGCGCTTAGGAAGCGCTGGAGGGGGTTGTAGCCGGGGTTGCTGCAGGTGCCGGAGTTGGCGCCGGCGCAGTGGCCACTGGTGCCGCAGCGGGGGTTGTAGCCGGTTTGGCAGCAGTGGCGGCCGGCTTGGCTGCCACAGGCTTTTTAACAGCCGGTTTGGCTGGTGCCTTGGCGGCTGGTTTAACCACAGGCTTGGCCGGCGCTTTGGCGGCTGCGGCAGGCTTGGCGGCAGCAGGTTTGGCGGCGGGCTTGGCCGCTACGGCAGGCTTGGCTGCTGGTTTGGCCGCAGGCTTGGCGGCAGCGGTTTTGGCCGCAGGTTTGGCCGCGACTTTGGCAGGGGCTTTAGCCGGTGCTTTGGCCGCAACCGCTTTGGTCGCTGCCGGCTTGGCCGCAGGTTTTGCAGCAGCTGTTTTAGCGGCTGCTGGCTTGGCGGCAGGGGCTTTGGCTGCTACCGGCCTGGCCGCAGGTTTCACTGCGGGCTTTTGTGCAGGCGCTTTGGTGGCTGGTTTGGCGGCTGCTTTGACCGGAGCCTTCGCGGAGGATTTAGCGGAGGCTTTTGCTGCCGATTTTTTGCTCGACGCTGCAGGCTTGGCATCGCGAGTCGACAGGGCTTTGCTTACTGCCTCTTTGACCCGGCCAATGCCCTGGGCCAGTTTCAGGCTTTCCTGGGCATCGCTTTTGAGCTGCAGGATGTAGGTGCGGGTTTCGGTCTGACGGTCCTTGAGTGTATCGAGCAGATGCTCGAGCTCTTTAACCCCAGCCTTGGCTTTGGACTGCGCCTTGGACTTGCCTGCGTTAGCAGCGTCCTGCAGTTTTTCACGCGCCTTGTGCAGTTTTTCCTGAGCTTTGCCGCGCTGTTTTTCAAGCTTGGCGAGCAGTTTCTCAGCATCAGCCAACGCTTGAGAACAAGCGTTTTCCAAATGCTCAAGCAGACTGCCTGAGAGCTGTTGGAGCAGGTGCAACGGCGTATTAACAGGCTTCTTGTTGGCCGACATGGTTTACCTCCTGGCTGAAGTGAGTGCGGCTCATACTAGACCTCTGTAGTAAGCGCCGCTAGGGCATGTTGACACTAACGATAGCTGTGGGTTGCATGGCACTGAGAAACTTGTGCCAGATCAATCTTTAAGCTGCGCCCCGAGTAATTCTGTCGGGTGGCCAAACGTTTTTAAACCCCGAATAAAATCCGGAGTGCGCGCGTCGGCGCTGGCATAATCCCCCGCACTTCAGGCCGGAGAGTGCCCATGCCGCGTTACCTATTCTTGACGTTGTTGTGCCTTGCCCCTTTGACCCATGCGGCCACAACGCCAGGCTCCGATGCTGCCCATGACCTCGCTTACAGCATGGGCGCAAGCCTGGGTGAGCGTCTGCGTCAGGAAGTCCCCGAACTGCAACTGCAGGCGTTGATCGAAGGTCTGCGTACGGCTTACCAGGGCAAACCGCTGGCCTTGAGTGATGAGCGCATCGAGCAGATCCTCACCCTGCATCAGGCCCAGGCCGAAACCGCGTCAGCCCGCCCGCAGAGTGAAATGGCACTCGGCGCCGAGCGTGACTTTTTGTTGAAGGAAAAACAGCAACCACAGGCACGGGAGCTGGCTGACGGCATCATCCTCACCGAGCTCAAGCACGGCACAGGAGCCAGACCCGGCGTACAGGATTCGGTGTTGGTGAACTATGTAGGGCGGCTACCGGACGGCACCATATTCGACCAGAGCACTCAGCCTCAGTGGTTTCGCCTGGACAGCGTTATCGCGGGCTGGCGCAGTGCGCTGGTGCAGATGCCGGTCGGCGCCAAGTGGCGGCTGGCAATACCTTCGAGCCAGGCTTACGGCACAGAGGGTGCGGGAGATCTGATCGCGCCCTACACGCCCCTGGTATTTGAAGTCGAGTTGCTCGATATCAGAAAGTGAGCGGCCCATAACGAAAAATGGCGCGCCATGCGCACCATTTTCAACCCAGCCCCACCTAAGCCTCGATGGCTTGAACTTCTTCTTTTTGCTTGTGCGCGTTGTGCAGCACTTCAATCAGACAGTCTTCGAGTTCAAACCGCTCATGTAGCAGCTCTCCAAGCACCTGGAATTTCGCCGCCAGTTTTTCGCAGTCCGGACGGTGGTCCTTGCCATCGCATTGGTCGTTAAAATCCAGCGCGGCTTGTGTAATGGCTTCAAGTCTTGGGTAAATGGTACTGGCGACTTCAAGGCCTTTATCGTCTTCGAACGCTTTGGCTTCGTCGTTCAGCTGCTCATAAATTTCGAAATGGCCTGCCGAAACGTAATCTACCAATACCTGGCAAAACTCCTTTTGGGTTTTACGCTTGGGATTGGAAGACCTTTGCTCTACATCGACGGCATCGTAAGCCTTCACAAGTTCGCGGCGCTCATGCAACCAGTTATCAATTAGCTTGTGGACGCCATTAAAACGTTCCTGAGCACTCTGACATCTTTCTAGCATGACGGTCTCTCTTCCCTTGTGGGCCCACGCCGCCTGACTGTAGCCAGGCCTGTCTGAACCCAAATGTGCAAAGCGCACCGGTATTGGGCGGCATAATTCCAATAATGCGTGCGGGCCAGATTATGCCTGCACGGCAACTGCTTCAAGGTACCCACGAGAGAATGTTCATACAAGCGTTTAATACTTACTGCTACTCCGGGTCGCAGGCGCACGGGGTTTGCGATAGTAAATCGAGCTGACGACCTGAAAGCCGCCAGCGATACTCAAGCCGACAAAGGCCAGCAGGCTTAGCTCGGGAATGCTCAGGTCAAGCACGGTCCAGCTAATGTGTGCGCATACATCGTTTCCCCGATAGATCATCGAGAAAATTTCATTCAGGGACAGGTCGCGCCAGATACTGGCCAGATCGGGTTGGCAAAACATCAGCTGTTCGGGCGCCAGACGTTGCATCAGCACCTGCCTCAGTGCGCTCGCAGCGCCACCCAGGGCCAGCAGCATGGACGCAATGGAATAGACCCACATGCCCGCACGACGCGGGCCATGCACATAGCCCATCAGGTTGACCAGGCATATCCCCAGCAAAAAGCCGCGTTGCGCCTGGCATAACAGGCAGGGCTCGAGCCCCACCCCGTATTCCAGGAACAATGAAGCGCCCATGGTCAAAGCCGCGGCCAGAAACACTAAAAGAAAAATGAACCGTGAGCATGCCAGGGACATGGCTTTTCCGTAACAAAATAGACAGTCGATTACGGTAGATGAAAGCCATCAGCCCTTTCAAGGTCGCCCGCTAGGAACTGTCCGAAAGAACGTACGCAATTGCCAATAGATCAGGTAATCCTTACGAATGGGCTTCGTAAGACATGTCAGCCAGTGTCGCGCTATCTGACCTGCAACGTCCGGCTTGCGCCCATGCGCAAGCCGGACTGCGCCATTTACAGGCTGGTGGCCGTAGCCGGCAAAGGCAGCGCCAGCAAACGCTCATCCAGCAGATTCAAACCTTCCTGAAACAACTGGTTGCTGCGTGTCGTGTCGCCCAATTGCGCCAACAGTCGCGCCAGCTCGGCACAGGCTTCAGGGTTGCGCTCGATTTTCAGGCTGCTTTCAAGATAGTCCCGCGCCTTGCCCCACAGACTGTTTTGCAGACATAAACGACCCAGGGTGAGCAGTAAACTGGCGTCGCCGGGATGCGTCTTGAGCCAGCCTTCTGCAGTCTGCAACTGCTTCACTGGATCGCTGCCCCGCAGCAGGCCATAGAGGCGCACCAGATGGCTGTCGTAGTTGCGCTTGAGCGCTCCACGCAGGACTTCCTCTGCCTCGGCTTGCGCACCCAGACGGCGCAATTGCTCAGCGTATGCCAGCACCAGAGCGGGCTCCTGGCGCTGGGCTGAAGTGAGTTGTTGCCAGGCGCGCTGAAGCGATTGCAGCCCTGCTTCGCCTTCGGTTTCGCGCTGAGCCGCGAAGCTGAGATTCTTGCCCCAGGCACGACGCTCCAGTTCCGCCAGCTCACTGGCCGGCAGCACCTTGTCTTTGCGTAACTCGGGCAGTAACCGGATCAGTGCCGTCCAGTCACCACGCTGTTGATACAGGCGCTGCAACTGACGCAATACCTGAGCATTGTGCGGATGGCGCTCATGCATGGCCTGCAAGGTGGTCAACGCACCTTGGGTGTCAGCGCGATCCATCTGCAACTGGGCATGACTCAGCGCTATCGCCAGTTCGGCCTGGGGTTGACGCTCCAGAGCACGCTCAAGCAAGTTGTCGCTCTCTTCGTAGTGCCCCAGCTCGCTGGCTGCCCGTGCCGCCCCCAGGTAGTACAGCAAAGGCTGGCGCTCGGCTTCGGCGGCGCGTGTCAGGTGTTTCTGGGCACTGGCCCAGCGCCCTTCAGCGAGGTCAATTTGCCCATTCTCGATGGCAATCTGCGTGCGCCGGCTGCGGTTGCGCCGCGACCACGGATTGACCAGACCGGTCGACGCCGTGACCAGCTCGACCAGCAGCTTGATGCCCCAGACCAGCAACCAGAGCACCACCAACAGCGCCAAAGTGGCCCATAGGCTGGATTCGTAACGGAAGCTTTTGTAGGCGATTAATACGTAGCCCGAGTCTTCGGCGATTGCCAGGCCGATGCAGGCCGCAGCTGCAATCAACAAAAACACAATCACATAAAAGCGTCTCATGGGCTGGTCTCCTGCGCCGGGTTGGCAGCCGCCTTGCCCGGCTCATCAGCATTCACGTTGCGACGCTCAAGATAGGCCTGTACCGCACTCAAGGTGCCAGCAAGATCCGGGGTTTTCACCGTGACCGGTTGCTTGCTCAGCTCAATCACCTGTTCAAGGATTTTTTTGCTTTGCGTATTGTCCGGATTGAAGTTGCCCTTGAGCACTTCTTGCGCTTGCGCCAAAGCCTGGGCGTAGACCGCTTCCTGGCCGTTCAGGGCGGCCCACTGGGCCTGTTCCAGCGCCAGACTCAGGGCCAGGCGCACCTGCGTCAGGCTCTGACCTGCCAGCAGCGGCCGCACATTTTTATCGGCGTTGAAATCAATGCGGATGTAGTGCGAGATTTCATCCCACCATTGCGCCCAGCGGCTCGCACCATCGCCATCGGCCGTAAGGCCCAGCAGCGAGTCGCCAGCATCCTTGTATTGCGGAGCCAATGCATTGAGGTCTGCCACCTGATCGCGCAAGGCGCCCAGCTTCAGGAACAGCCCGGTACGGTCCGGCTGCTCAACGCTGCGCAATGCGGTCAAGCTTTTGGCCAGCTGTTCACGTGCGGCGAAAGAGCCGGGGTCATTCTGCTCGCGAAGAATGTCATCGGCGCCCTGCACCAGTGCCTGTGCGCTGCTGATGTCCTGCAATGCCGACAAGCGCAGGCTGGCCAGGCGCAGCAAGTGCTCGGCCTCGGCCAGACGCCAATCCTTGCGGCTGGCGCCCAGTACCGTCTCCAGGCGCTGATTGAGGCGCTGTTGATCGCCTTGCAACTGCACGACCAACTGGCGTTGGTTATCCAGCTCGCTGGCGGATGGCAGCTGGTTAAGACGCGTCAGCAGGACTTGCTCGGTTTGCTTGATCGACAGTGTTTGTGCCGCCAGGGCCTGGACTTCGCCCAGTTGTTGTTCGGTGTTGGTTTGCAGGTGACGCACCTGCCACACCCCCCAACCGCCGACAGCCACACCGGCGGCACCCAGCAGCAGTGCAACCACGGCCAGGCCATTGCCCCGACGCTCCGGCGTCGTAACAGGCTTTTGAGCCAACGCTTCCGGCGCCGGCTGCACGTGTTCTTTTGGCACGACTGTATCGCTATCGCTCACGTATCCATCCTTTGCATTAGAAAGCGGGTACGGGATGCTCCCGTAGCGCCGCCAGCAAAGCCGTGGCACTTGCGCCACGACAATCCACAACGTTTTTCGCCCCTGCGCTGCGCGCTATCTCGGCAACCCGAGGGCTTGGAACAAACAACGGTAAACGTGCCAACCCGGGCCAGGCAAGGCCCGACAAGCGGTGTAAATGTTCAAAGCCCTGCCCACTGCTGACCACCAGACCGTTCAGGCGTTCCACTTTGACCCGCTCGGGCAGTACCTGCGCCGGGTATGACGGCAACTCTCGACGGTAAAGTTCAAGGTAGTCGACCCGGGCACCCAGACCTCGAAGGCGGTCAGCCAGCAGCTCTCTGCCGCCCTCGCCACGCAGGATAAGAACCCTGGGATCAGCACACCCGACTGCCTGGATAAACACCGGCAGCGCCAACAGGGCTTCGCTGTCGTCACCGCTTTGAGGGTAGCTAACATCAAGGCCGTGGTCGGTGAGAATCTGCGCCGTGGCGGCACCGACGCTGAACCACTTTTGAGCGGGCGCTTGCCGCCAGTACTGCTTGACCAGCGCAACGCCAAGGCGGGCCGCCGGCTTGCTGACCACAATCACCGCGCAATAGCGGTCAATATTGGCAATCAGCTCCAACTGCTCATCAGTCAGCGCCAGCGGATGGATTGCCAGCAAGGGCAAGCTGCTGCTGAAAACCCCGGCGGCGGCCAGCTCGCTCGCCAAAACCGCCGACTCGTCAGCGGGCCGGGTCAGTAACAAGCGCCAGCCTGTCACTCGTGCCCTGCCTCACCGTAGACCGCCTGCAGAATGGCACCCGCTCCTTGAGCCAGCAGATCTTCAGCCACCTGTACCCCAAGCTCCGTAGCGGCACTTTGCGGGCCACGCGCCTCGGCGCTCAGGAGCAGTCCTCCGCCAGGGTCGCCCACCAGACCCCGAAGCCAGACTTGCTCACCTTCGAGCACCGCATAGCACGCAATCGGGACCTGACAGCCACCGTTCAAATGCTTGTTCAGCGAGCGCTCGGCAGTGACCCGCACAGCCGTGTCGGCATGGTGCAGCGGCGCCAGCAAGGCGTGAATTTCAGGGTCGCTGCTGCGGCACTCAATACCGACCGCGCCCTGCCCACCTGCCGGCAGACTGTGCTCAATGCTGATTGGCGAAGTGATGCGATCTTCAAAGCCCAAACGAATCAGGCCCGCAGCAGCAAGGATGATGGCGTCATATTCACCCGCATCCAGCTTGGCCAGACGGGTATTGACGTTACCGCGCAGGAAGCGGATTTCGAGGTCGGGGCGACGGGTTAAAAGCTGGGCCTGGCGGCGCAGGCTCGAGGTGCCGACAACACTGCCCTGGGGCAAATCGTCGAGGCTGGCGAAGGTATTGGAGACAAAGGCATCGCGCGGGTCTTCGCGCTCACAAATGCAAAACAGGCCCAGACCTTCAGGGAAGTCCATGGGCACGTCTTTCATCGAGTGCACTGCGATGTCGGCTTCGTTTTCGAGCAAAGCCGTTTCAAGCTCCTTGACGAACAGACCCTTGCCGCCGATTTTCGACAGTGGCGAGTCCAGCAGCTTGTCGCCACGGCTGACCATGGGCACCAGCGTCACCACAAGAGCCGGGTGAGCCTGCTCCAAACGGGCTTTGACGTATTCGGCCTGCCACAGAGCCAGGGCGCTTTTACGGGTAGCGATGCGGATTTCGCGAGAGGACATGGATCAATCCGTACTGAAAAGATACGGCTGATAATAACAGCTCAGCCAAAACAGCTTTGACTTGTATCAGAAGTACCCGGCCTCCCTGGCCCAAAACCCGGCCCCGCGCCTGTTGGCGCGGGTTAGAGTTGCTGCATCATTTTGCGAACACCCGCGACATGCCGGCGGCTGACAATCAGCGCATCGCCATTCAAGCCCCTGAGAAACAGCTGGAAGTGCCCCAGCGGCGTTCGCTGCAGACGCTCGATCCGGTCACGGGCGACCAACGCATTACGGTGGATCCGTACGAAGCGCTGACCAAACTCGTCCTCAAGGGCTTTGAGTGGTTCGTCGAGCAGGACTTCGCCGCCTTCGTGGCGCAAGGTCACGTATTTATGGTCAGCAATAAAGTAAATCACCTGGTCGATAGGAATCAGCTCAATCCCTTTACGGGTTCTGGCACTGATGTGACTGCGTGGGCCACTGCCGGTTTGCGCGGCAGGACGGGTGAGGGCCGCCAGTTGAACGCGGTTGGGCCGGTGCGCCTCTTTCAATGCAGCACCCAGGGCTTCGGCGGTTGCCGGCTTGAGCACGTAGCTGACACCGCTCTCTTGCAGGGCCTGCAGGGAAAATTCGTCAGGGGCCACGGAAAAAACAACCGAGGGCGGTAATTCGCGCTCACATAATTTGGCTGCAACCTGCAGCCCATCGAGCCCCGGCAGGCGGATATCAAGTAACACGACATCCGGCTTGAGGTTTTCGATCAGGCTCAATGCCTCTTCGCCATGAGAGGCGCCAGGCTCCAGCAACGTGTAACCCCCGAGCGTACGGAGCACATCGCTCAAGTGCTCGCGGGCCAGAGGTTCGTCATCAACGATCAGGACATTCATATAGCGCTGTATTCCTGCGTGAGTCTCGCACAAGGATAGCGTAGACAGGTGATGTGACGGCTGTCACGGCGATCCACGCTAAGACTAGCGAAAAGGCCAAAAAGTGCCGCAAACCTCGCAGCAAAAAATCACCTGCATCTGTTGCTCGATTTAATACCGGATGCGCCTGGCATTCTACAAAGACATGCAATGACTCATCCATACGAGCAACTGTAGACGGTTGCCAAGACGAAAGTACTCAATCAATACATTTCGTTCCGGTATTTGTTTATACCTTACTTCCCCTGAAACCTGCCGACCTGGGTCAACGCCACGATTGGCAACCCTGTTATGATCTGCAGTAACTTTCTGTGTAACTCCCCTCAGCCGATTACGAGCGAATCCATGAGCACCGACAAGACCAATCAGTCCTGGGGCGGCCGCTTCAGTGAACCCGTCGACGCCTTCGTTGCGCGCTTCACTGCCTCCGTCACTTTCGACCAGCGCCTTTATCGTCACGACATCATGGGCTCCGTGGCCCACGCCACTATGCTGGCCAAGGTCGGCGTGCTGACTGATGCCGAGCGTGACAGCATCATCGAAGGCCTGAAAACCATCCAGAGCGAAATCGAAGCCGGCACCTTTGACTGGCGCATCGATCTGGAAGACGTGCACATGAACATCGAAGCGCGTCTGACCGACCGCATCGGCGTAACCGGCAAGAAACTGCACACCGGACGTAGCCGCAACGATCAGGTCGCCACCGACATCCGCTTGTGGCTGCGCGACGAGATTGACCTGATCCTGTCTGAAATCACACGTCTGCAAAAAGGTCTGCTGGAGCAGGCCGAGCGCGAAGCCGAGACCATCATGCCCGGCTTCACTCACCTGCAAACCGCCCAGCCGGTGACATTCGGTCACCACATGCTGGCATGGTTCGAGATGCTCAGCCGCGACTACGAACGTCTGGTCGACTGCCGCAAACGCACCAACCGCATGCCGCTGGGCAGCGCGGCACTGGCCGGTACCACCTACCCGATCGACCGCGAATTCACTGCTCAGTTGCTCGGCTTTGATTCCGTGGGCGGTAACTCGCTGGACAACGTGTCCGATCGCGATTTCGCCATCGAGTTCTGCGCTGCGGCCAGCATTGCAATGATGCACCTGTCACGCTTCTCCGAAGAGCTGGTGCTATGGACCAGCGCCCAGTTCCAGTTCATTGATCTGCCAGACCGCTTCTGCACCGGCAGTTCGATCATGCCGCAAAAGAAAAACCCGGACGTGCCGGAACTGGTTCGTGGCAAAAGCGGCCGTGTCTTCGGCGCTCTGATGGGCCTGCTGACCCTGATGAAAGGCCAGCCACTGGCCTACAACAAGGACAACCAGGAAGACAAGGAACCGCTGTTCGACGCGGCTGACACCTTGCGCGACTCGTTGCGTGCGTTTGCAGACATGATCCCTGCGATCAAGCCCAAGCACGCGATCATGCGTGAAGCGGCATTGCGCGGCTTCTCGACCGCCACTGACCTGGCCGACTATCTGGTTCGCCGTGGCCTGCCGTTCCGCGACTGCCACGAAATCGTCGGCCACGCCGTGAAGTACGGCGTGGAGACCGGCAAGGATCTGGCTGAAATGAGCCTCGAAGAACTGCGCCAGTTCAGCGATCAGATCGAAGACGACGTCTTTGCCGTACTGACCCTGGAAGGCTCGGTCAATGCCCGCGACCACATCGGCGGCACTGCACCTGCACAGGTCAAGGCTGCGGTTGTTCGTGGCAAGGCACTGCTGGCCACTCGCTAACGCTATAACCGCTGCTGCATGCAGCGGCTACAAGGTTTTGCGAGTTATAAAAAACGGGCGCCATTTGAGCGCCCGTTTTTTATTGCCCTGCAAATCCCGGCAGGGTTATTTCTTGCTGCTGATCCAGGCCAGAAATTGCGGCATGGCCGCTTCCTTGTCGGCCACAATCCGCTGCACGTGGGGGTTGCGCTGCAGACGCTCCAGAAGTGCCCGGGCTGCCGGGTGCTCAGCCAGCAGGTCCAGGCCGAACACCTTATGGCCAACAGCACAGGCCAGATCGACGCTGAACACAAAGTAAATGTCCGCCAGACTCAGCGTGTCACCTGCCACATAAGGCGCGAACTTGCCGTGTCGGCCCAGAGCAGCGATGCCCTCCAGCAACTCGACCCGGGCTTTGTCCCTGATCGCCTCGGGCACTTGCATGCCAAAGAAGGCTTCTCCATAACAGGCGCGCGCCGGCAATTCGATGTACAACTCGATTTCCTTGGTCAGCGCCAACACCTGGGCACGCTCAAACGGATCGGACGGCAGCAGTTTTTCCCCCTGCTGGGTCTGTTCCAGGTATTCAAGAATCACACTGGTTTCGTTGATGAAGCCCTGATCGACGCCCAGCACCGGGACCTTGCCACGCGGACTGATCGCAAGTGCCTGCGGGGTCTGTCCGGCAAAAAACGGGACTTCTTCGAATGGGACGCCCTTCTCCAGCAACGCCAGCTTGACCATGTTGTAGTAGTTGCTGACTGCGAATCCATAAAGCTTGATCATTACAAAGCCTCCAGGCCGTATCGGGGTTGGCAGCCGTTGTTATAGAACTTCGCCACTACACTGGCTAGCAGCATCAGCCACGTGAATACAGTTAGACTGCCCGCCTTTACTTGAGGAGCCTGCCCATGAGCGAGCCAGTTGATATCGATAACGACGAAGAAGAGTTCGCCGAATCCACACTGATCCAGGCGATTGAAAACCAGATCGAAAGCGACAACCCGCCTGCAGCCAAAGCCACGTTCAACAAGTTGACGCTGGTGGGCTACGAACGCGAAGAAATCCTGCAGATGATGGCCCACGTGCTGGCCGTAGAGATTGACGCGATCCTCGAAGAAGATCGCGCCTTCAACACCGAGTGGTACGAAGCAGCCCTGCGTGCACTGCCGACCCTGCCACCCGAGAAAAACTGAGTGGCGGCTCAGGGCCCAATGGCGGGGGCTCGCTGCCAGTCCAGTTCACTGGCAGGCATCGGGCGCCCAAACCAGTAGCCCTGGCCCAGATCACATTTCAAGTCGAGCAGGAACTTCGCCTGCGCGGCTTGCTCGATACCCTCGGCATGTACTTGCAGGCCCATGCTTTGCGACAACGCGATGACCGCCCGGACAATGGCCACATCGTCATTGTCATCCGGCAGCCCCGCGACAAACCCCTGATCGATCTTGAGTTTCTGCACAGGCAATTGCTTGAGCCGCAGCAGTGATGAAAAACCCGTTCCAAAATCATCGATGGCCAGTCTCAAACCCAGCTTGCGCAAACGGTGCATCTGCTCAAGGGCCCCCTGGGAGTCCTCCATCACGGCACTTTCAGTGACTTCCAGCTCCAATAGCGCCGGGTCCAGACCGGTATCGGCCAGCACCGTGGAGACCAGGTTGTACAGCTCGGGACGGGCAAACAACCGGCTGGAAATATTGACCGCGACAAACGACAACTCTACCCCGGCAGATTGCCACTGACACATCTGCCAACAGGCCTGTTCCAATACCCAGGCGTCGATTTCGGCAATCAGCCCGGTACGTTCGGCAATGGGAATAAATTCCCCCGGCGCCACCAGCCCGCGCAGTGGATGTTGCCAGCGCACCAGTGCTTCGACGCCGATCAGTCGACTGTTCTGCAGGTCGTGAACCGGCTGGTAGTACACACGCAGCTCTTGCTGCTCCAGGGCCCGGCGCAGATCGCTGGCCACCTCGATCCGGTACTGCGCATGGACGGTCAACTCTTCGGTGTACAGGGCGTAGCCTTCGCGGCCCGATTTTTTGGCCTTGAACAGGGCCGAGTCGGCGTTGCGCAGCAGTTGTTCAGCGTTCACTGCATCATTGGGAAACACACTGATGCCAACACTGGCACTGACAAACAACTGATGTTTATCGATCTCGAACGCGCCCTTCATCAGCTCCAGCACCTGCTGTGCCAGTGCGGCAGCCTGAGTCACCTGGGGACAACTTTCGACCAGCACGGCAAACTCGTCACCGCCCAGTCTGGCCACGGTGAAACCTTTGCCAAACACGCTCTGCAAACGCTCGGCAACAGCCTTGAGCAACAGGTCGCCGACGTTATGGCCGAGGCTGTCATTGATGATTTTGAAATGATCGAGATCGATCATCAGCAACGCACAGCCCGATGCGTGACGTTGTGCCGAGGCCAGCGCCTGTTCGGTACGATCGGTGAACAACAGTCGATTGGGCAGCTCTGTCAGTGGGTCGTGGTGCGCCAGCCGCGCCAGTTCGGTCTGGGATTTTTTAATCGCCGAGATATCGGTAAAGACCGCGACGTAATGGGTGACTTGCCCCTTGGAATCGGTGAGCGCACGCACGATTTGCCACTGCGGGTAGATCTCGCCACTTTTGCGCCGGTTCCAGATCTCGCCTTGCCAGTCACCGTTTTCCTGCAATGACTTGAACACCGCCTGATAGAACTCGGGGCCATGGCGCCCCGACTTGAACATGCTGGGCCGCTGGCCCAGAACTTCTTGTGCCGGGTAGCCGGTGATTTCCACCAGTGCGCGATTCACATGCACAATCACGCCATTGCGGTCGCTTACCAGCACTCCTTCGCGGGTACAGTCAAACACCACTGCGGCTTGGCGCAGACGCTCTTGATCCTGCCGTTGACGCTTCAAACTGACGCCCTGCCCCAGAAAACCGGACAGGCGGCCAAGGGCGATAAAAATCAGGAAGGTGCTTATAAATGCCCAAACGTAACCATTTATGAGCTGCCAATGGGCCAACTGCGCTGAATCATCGAAATAACTGTTCAATAAATGATCAGTTATTTGCAGCCATAAAACCGATAACAGCCCGTATGACAAGGCCGCGCGCAAGGCATCGCGATAAGAAACCGACATAAGAAAGTCAAAGTACCTACAAAAAAAGGGGGATTATAAAGTAAGAAACATCAAGGCACTCTTATCTGAAAGGGCGACTGGTTTTATCTGGCTGCATGGGGATAATGCGTGTTGCAGTTTTTTTTATCTTCCCGAGGGCCAAACAGCCTATGTGGTACAACGGTTTTCTCGACTTGTCAGCCTGGCAGCTGGTTGCAGTCACCCTGTTGATGACCCACGTGACCATTATCGGCGTCACGGTTTATCTACACCGCTATTCAGCGCACCGCTCCCTGGAGCTTAACGGTGGCCTGAAACACTTCTTCCGTTTCTGGCTGTGGCTGACCACGGCACAAAATACCCGCGAGTGGACAGCCATCCACCGTAAACACCATGCCAAGTGCGAAACCGCTGATGACCCCCATAGCCCGGTCATCAAAGGGTTATCGACCGTTTTGCGAAAAGGTGCAGAGCTATATCGCGAAGAGGCGCAGAACCCCGAGACGTTGCGTATTTACGGCAAAAACTGCCCTGAAGACTGGATTGAGCGCAATCTTTACTCGCGCTACAAAATGCTGGGTGTCAGTTTGATGCTGGTCATCGACCTGCTGCTGTTCGGTGCCATCGGCCTGACAATCTGGGCCATCCAGATGATGTGGATCCCGGTATGGGCAGCGGGCGTGGTCAACGGCCTGGGCCATGCAGTGGGCTATCGCAACTTTGAATGCCGCGATGCCGCGACCAATCTGGTGCCATGGGGCATCATCATTGGCGGCGAAGAACTGCACAACAACCACCATACCTACCCCAACTCGGCCAAGATGTCGGTCAAGAAGTGGGAATTTGACCTGGGCTGGGCCTGGATCAAAGTCTTCAGCTTTTTGCGTCTGGCCAAGGTTCAGCGTGTTGCTCCGATCGCCCACCGGGTTGAAGGCAAGGGCAGTCTGGACATGGACACCGCGATGGCGATCCTCAACAACCGTTTCCAGATCATGGCCCAGTACCGCAAGCTGGTGATCGCGCCGCTGGTGCAACAAGAGCTGGCCAAGGTTGATCATTCGGTTCGTCACCAGTTCCGCCGCGCCAAGCGCCTGCTGTCGCGCGAAACCAGCCTGTTGGAAGAACGCCATCACCAGCGTATCGAAACCATGCTCGAGCATAGCCACTCGCTTAAAGTGATCTACGAGAAGCGTCTGGCCCTGCAACAGATCTGGCTCAAAACCAGCACCAATGGTCACGACATGCTGGCGGCGATCAAGGAATGGGTACATGAGGCAGAAGCCAGCGGAATTCAGTCGCTGCGCGAGTTTGCCCATCAGCTGAAAACCTACTCGCTGCGCCCTGCAGCGGTGTAAAGGCTACACAGCTCCCGCATGTCCCTGTGTGGGAGCTGGGTTGCAGCTCCCACAAGGGGTTCGATAACTCAGACGCAGCCCTCTGGCGCCTGGATCAGCCGCAACAACTCTGGCGTGCCGACTCTCAGCAAACGTGCCGTTTTGCAGTTGGCCAGTTCACTGATCTCCTCTTCAGTCGTCAGTTTCACCATCTGGCCCACAAGGTTCATTACCAGCGCCTCACGGGAATAGACCCCTCCGCCCAAGTGATAAATCGCCGCAATCAACTCTCGCAGTTCCAGCGGCAAGCGCCAGCGTGTGCGCAAGGCCGAGCCATAGGCTGCTCCGAATTCGGCCAGTGACTCGTCAATGACCCTGGTGTCGAGCGCACCACCGGCCAGCTGCCACTCCTGCAAGCAGCGCAACACCGCCAGGTCACCCAGGCGGTGCAGCAGCCCCGCGCAATAGCAGCGTTGATGATCAAGATTGAGCATCCGCGCCAGCGCGTAAGCATATCCGGCCGCACGCCGCGACACGGCCCACTGCTGTTCGGCGTAGTCCGAAAGACAAGGATCACTCAGTTGCCCACGCTGCTTGAGGGTCAGCCCCAGCACCAGATTCATGCTTCGACCCGGACCCAGGCTCTGCAGCGCTTGTGACAGCGTCTGCGCCGGGCTCACAGGGTGCCGGGCCGCACTGTTGGCCGCGGCAATCAAGACGGCACTGATTTGCGGATCGGTCCGCACTTGTTGCTCAAGCAACGCGAGATCCGGTCCGACGGGGCCGATACTGTGTCTGACTGCCGCCTCTGCATCAATCATTAGCGGCGCACCATCGGATGTTGCACGGTGCTGCGCCAAAAAGCGTATCAGGGTCATGCCGGGCGCCAACCCCGGCACCCCACACAAGACTTCTTGCCCGGCACTCAGCAACAGACCTTGCAAGCGCCGGGTCAGCCCACTGATATCCAGCGGTTTCGTCAGGTAGGCCGTGGGGGCCAATGGCAAGACCTCACGCACACTGGCAATGTCGCTGCGATCGCTGAGCAAAATAAACGCCCGCACTGGACTGCTCCGGCGCTGGCGTACTGTGCGCAGCAAGTCCAGACCGCCCATTGCGGGCAGGTCTGCGTCGGCGATCACCAGGTCATAGGTTTTCTGGCTCAACAGGGTGAACGCCTGCCGACCTTCTTCACACACATCCAGCTGCACATCACAGCGCACACTCAGTACTACGTGTTTGAGCAAATCCCGGGTCCACGGATCAGACTCGGCAATCAGTACGCTCGGTACTGCCATTGAATCTACAACTGTCATGCATTTAGCTCCCGGCGTAAGGCCTGCACCTTAGTCAAAGGCAGCCGGTGGATACACCCGAATGAATCGCTCAAAGCAAAAAAAACCGCCGAAGCGGTTTTTTTTGTCTATCGAGTCACAACTTGCGAGTCAGGACTCAAGCCAGTTCAGCGAAGCACTCTTCGATGATGGCCAGGCCTTTGTCCAGCTGCTCGTCCGGCGAGGTCAGCGGCACCAGCACCCGCAGCACGTTGCCGTAAGGGCCGCACGACAGCAGGATCAGACCCTTGTCACGTGCCTTGGCAACGATTTGAGCCACGGCGGCTGCGTTTGGCTTATGCGAATCACCGCCTTCGAACAACTCGACGGCGATCATTGCGCCCAGCGCACGGACATCACCGATGACCGGGTGCTTCGCCTGAATGGCCTTCAGGCCGGTGACCAGACGCTCGCCAACTGCCTTGCAACGGTCCAGCAGGTGCTCTTCTTCAAACACTTCGAGCACTGCCAGCGCAGCCGCGCAAGCAATCGGGCTACCGGCGTAGGTGCCGCCCAGGCCGCCTGGAGCGATGGCGTCCATGTACTCGGTCTTGCCGCATACACCGGCCAGCGGGAAGCCGCCAGCGATGGATTTGGCGAATGTGGTCAGGTCGGCAGTAACGCCCATTTGTTCCATGGCGAAGAAAGTGCCGGTGCGGCCAGCACCGGTTTGCACTTCGTCCGCGATCAGCAGGATGCCGTGCTTGTCGCACAGTTCGCGCAGGCGGGCCATGAACGCTTTCGGAGCCACGTAGAAACCACCTTCGCCCTGTACCGGCTCGATGATGATTGCAGCGATATCTTTAGGCTCAGCGTCATTTTTGAAGATGCGTTCGATGCTGGCGATGGAATCGTCAACGCTGATGCCGTGCAGTTCACACGGGTAAAGGGCACGGAAGATACCGCCTGGCATCAGGCCCATGCCGGCCGAGTAAGGCACGACTTTACCGGTCAGGCCCAGGGTCATCATGGTGCGGCCGTGGTAAGCACCGGTAAAGGCGATCACACCGGCACGGCCAGTGGCAGCACGGGCAATTTTCACGGCGTTCTCGACCGCTTCGGAACCGGTGGTGACCAGCAGGGTTTTCTTGTCGAAATTGCCCGGCACCTTGGCGTTGATTTTTTCGCACAGCTCAACGTACGGCTCGTAAGCCAGTACCTGGAAGCAGGTGTGGGTCAGCTTGGTCAATTGCTCTTGCACGGCGGCAATGATTTTCGGGTGCAGGTGACCGGTGTTGAGTACTGCGATACCGCCGGCGAAGTCGATGAACTCACGGCCTTCTACGTCAGTAACCGTGGCGTTCTTTGCCGACTCGGCGAAGATCGGGTGAATCTGGCCAACACCGCGCGGGACAGCGGCTTCACGGCGTTTCATCAGGGATGCGTTGGTCTTGTTGCTCATAGTGTCCTCATTCGCCGCGAATCAAACGGCGTGGTTCAAGGCTGACGCGCCAGGGAGACAGCAATGCCAGCATGCGATGATCGACTGGCATGGGGCTCCCGGCCACAGAAATTAACGATTTGAAACACAGAGGGGGCAGCGCTCTCGTGCCCCTCCTGCTGAACCACCCGCCGGGTTAGATGCCCAGGCAGAGATATTTGATTTCCAGATAGTCTTCGATGCCGTACTTGGAACCTTCACGGCCCAGGCCCGAGGCCTTGATGCCGCCGAACGGTGCGACTTCGTTGGAAATCAGCCCCGTGTTGACGCCAACCATGCCGTATTCCAGGGCTTCAGCCACACGGAACACACGGCTCAGGTCACGGGCATAGAAGTACGACGCCAGACCGAATTCGGTGTCGTTGGCCATCGCGATCACTTCGGCTTCGTCTTTGAAGCGGAACAGTGGCGCCAGCGGACCGAAGGTTTCTTCCTTGGCCACGGCTGCGTTTTTCGGCACGTTGATCAGAATGGTCGGCTCGAAGAAGCTGCCTTCCAGGCTGTTACCACCGCTCAACAGAGTGGCGCCTTTGCTCAGGGCATCGGCAATGTGCTCTTTGACCTTGGCTACGGCCTTGTCGTCGATCAGGGGGCCTGTGGTGGTGCCTTCGTCCAGACCGTTACCGATCTTCAGCTTGGCCACCGCCACTTTCAGTTTTTCGGCGAACGCGTCGTACACCGAGTCCTGAATGTACAGACGGTTGGCACAGACGCAGGTCTGGCCGTTGTTGCGGTACTTGGAAATGATCGCGCCTTCGACGGCCTTATCCAGATCCGCGTCGTCGAACACGATAAACGGCGCGTTGCCGCCCAGTTCCAGCGAAACTTTTTTGATGTCCTTGGCGCATTCAGCCATCAGTTGACGACCGATTTCGGTCGAACCGGTGAAGGACAACTTGCGCACGATCGGGTTGCTGGTCAGCTCGCCGCCGATGTCGCCAGCGCTGCCGGTAACTACGCTCAGCACGCCTTTGGGGATGCCGGCACGATGCGCCAGCTCAACCAGGGCCAGGGCCGAGAACGGGGTTTGCGAAGCAGGCTTGATGACCATGGTGCAGCCAGCGGCCAAAGCCGGGCCTGCTTTACGGGTGATCATCGCGGCCGGGAAGTTCCAGGGCGTGATTGCAGCCGTCACACCGATAGGCTGCTTGATCACGATCAGGCGCTTGTCCGGCTGGTGACCCGGGATCACGTCGCCATAAATGCGCTTGGCTTCTTCAGCGAACCACTCGATGAACGAGGCAGCGTAGACAATTTCGCCCTTGGCTTCGGCCAGTGGCTTGCCTTGCTCCAGAGTCATCAGGCGACCGAGGTCATCCTGATTTTCAATCAACAGTTCAAACCAGCGACGCAATTTGGTTGCACGCTCTTTGGCGGTCAGTGCGCGCCAGGCCGGCAAGGCCTTGTCGGCAGCTTCAATCGCGCGACGGGTTTCGGCTGCGCCCATTTTTGGCACGGTACCGATGATTTCACCGGTAGCCGGGTTGTTGACCTTGATCGTCTGACCACCGTCCGCATCCACCCAAGCACCATCGATGTAGGCTTGTTGGCGGAACAACTGTGCGTCTTTGAGCTGCATGTTGGCTTTCCTTAACAGCACCGCGCAGGCGCGGAGCGAATTATTGATAGTAGAAAGGCGCCATGGAAGGCTGCCGTCAGGAAGTCATTCACTGCCAAAGTATCTAAATAACGCACTAAATTTTAGCCGTGCGGTTCAGCACTCAGACAAGAGCGTTTGAAATCTCAAACGAATCCTAGGATCAATGGGGGTAAAGGACAATAGGCTGTTCGAAAAAAAGAACAAGCGGCTGTCTATTACCCATTTTTCCCCCGGCATCCATTAATAGCCCAAAACGCGTCCGGAAACACCTGACGAATCAGCAGCATGGACGGACGCCACACAGATGAGTATTATGGCGCCCGCATTGCACCAGTAGCTCAGCTGGATAGAGTACTGCCCTCCGAAGGCAGTGGTCGTGGGTTCGAATCCCGCCTGGTGCACCATCTTCTTTCCCTTGTATTACAGGGGATAGCGCTACTGACAAAAACCTGTCCTGGTCCTGAAAGTCGTTTTTGCCAAAAATTTTCCACACTTGAACGTGGCGGGAATGGTGGAAATGGCAACCATCAGGAATCGCGGCGAGTCTCAGTGGTAAGCGCAGATCCGTCGCAAGGGCTATCCAGCCCAACGCAAAACCTTCGAAACCAAATCCGACGACGCTCAAGCCTGGGCACGAATGATCGAAAGCCACCTTTCTGATTCAACTCTCGAATGTGCGCGTGCGAAAAACCGAGAACGAATAGAGCGGCAACATCGTCACGATGTCAGCGCTCGATTTGCCGAGCGCATCGTGTCTTTGGCCTGCTTCAGTTGAACTGATATCTACTTGCCATGTATCCCCAGCGGCTATGTCGGTCATAGGCCTGCTCCGGATAGGTGAGTAATGGCTCCATCAGCCCATTGGGTGTCGAACACTGCATGAAGCCGCGCCTGCGTGCTGATCACCTCCGCCGGTCTCAGCGCTTGGCTGAACGCGTGGATAACCAGATCATTGGTTAACAGCTCCAATTGATGATAGGTGGGAGCCAGAAAAAACCACCACAACCAGCAAAAGCGCGCCGACCGGCAAACACCCCGCCGCCCATGCCACTCGAAATAGCCCCCATACCAGTCTTATGCCGCCTCCTGAATCAGTGAGTGGAGGCAAAATAACTGAAAATCAGATATAGCTTGATCAGCCGCACCTTGCCCGGATACGGCTATGAACAAGGCTACTTATCACAGGTGTTTAAATTCTTCTTTCAGCAACTCGGAAAACTTATCTTTTGCACGATGAAATTCAACGTTTTTGTTCGATATGAAATAATTTTGCACAGGCAATAAATCTTCAAACATATATTCACTTATACTTCCGAACCGCCCGAACTGCTCAAACAAACCTTTCGGAACTAACGACACGCCTGCGCCGGAACTTACGCACCCCAGGATTGTGCCATAACTGGCTATGCTTGTTATGGGGATTGATACTTCATGCCTCTCCAGCCAACTTACCAACGCCTTCCTGTAAGGGCATCCTTCAGGCCACATGAATATATCAGTGCCACTCAAGTCCTGCGGCTCATTTATCCGCCCCGCAGCCGGAGAGGCGATCAAGACCAACTCCTCCTTGTAAATCTCAATGATTTCAAGATCCGGGTGCTCAGGCCTGACAGCGATGATTGCTCCATCCAGTTCATGGCTGACCACATCGTTTGATAATTGCGACCAATCCCCCGTACTAAACTGCATTTGTACAGAAGGATAGAGCTGATGGAACTTTGATAAAAGATTGGGCAACCTGCCTGTGGCGGATGACTCTATAGCGCCAATTTTCAAGTTTCCCGACGGCGCTGCGGCGGGATCGAGGGCTCTTTTTGATTCCTCACTCAAAGACAGGATCTTGTTAACGTAGCCAAGAAACAACCGCCCGGAAGGGCTGATTACAAGCCCCCGGCCTTTCCTTATAAATAACGAGACCCCGAGTTCTCTTTCTAAATGCTTGATTCTGTTTGTGATGTTTGAAGGAACACAGTGCAACAGTTCAGAGGCGCGGATAATGCTTCCTTGATCGGCCACTGTTTTGAACATCGCTAACTGAGACAACTCCATGTCATTGCTCACTTAAAGTGAATGATGGAATAACTATAAGTCACTTGTTGCAAGCATTCAACTCGTTTAATTTGTAGATGACGGTATGTACGGCTACATGACCGCAGCGTTTGGCGCCACGGCCTGGGTTGAAGACAAATATAAAATACGCGAATGTAACGAATTTTCAGAGTTTCTGTACAACACCGGCGTAGCAAAACATAAGGCAGCTTTGAGTTCAGCCGAGCATAAATACTCAATCATGGAGGCGATGATGGTTTCTATCGCTTCAGAGATTTGGAATGGTCCAGAGTACAACTTCACTGCCCAATACATAGAGGACAAGTTACTCACCCTCAATCCTTCTCTGAAAACGAACACTCAGAGTTTGCGTAACGCTAAAGGATAGGTCATGGGACATTCTGGTGAAGTGGAAAACAAGCATGGCTTGCATGCTTTAGCTGCAGCACAAGCATATGCTCGAACGGCCGATATAACTTTCAAGTTGGGTCGACTGAAAGGAACTATGCTCAATCACAATGAAAGAGCAGAAAACGCTTTTGCGGCTATGCACCAAGCCCTGACCTCATAGAGCCAGTTTCTATAGCCAGAGGGATATACCGATTATCTTTGTTCAAATGAGCCATAGGCTAATCGGTATATCTCGAAAAATGCAGAGCTCAAACCAAGAGAAATGTCATGGTTTATTGTTGGAAATTTAAGTTGCACAAGGATCCATTATATGGATCTTGAACAAACTTTGATCGCGCTAGGTTTTTTTGCCTTTTGCGGCGGCTTGATAGATGCTGCAGTCGGTGGTGGCGGGCTTGTACAACTGCCGGCACTTTTGCATGCCCTCCCTCAGCAAAGTCTAGCTACTGTTTTCGGAACTAACAAACTGGCTGTTTTGGCGGGCAATTTATCTTCCATATTCAGCTATGTAAAGCGAATAAAAATCATGTGGAAGTTAATGCTTCCCACCATGCTTTCCGCATTTCTATTTGCCTTTCTTGGTGCCTTCTCAGTATCTATCGTGCCAAAAAAACTAATGGAGTTTGTTGTTTTTTTCATCCTGATAGCCATGGCCATTTATACTTTCACGGAAAAAAAATTAGGCTTGGTGGCTTCTAATAAACATTGCGGATCAAAGGAGATTATCTCAGGGGTTTTTTTTGGTGGTCTCATTGGTTTCTATGATGGTGTCTTTGGACCTGGCAGCGGTAGTCTTCTGCTTTTTATATTTGTAAAATTTTTTGGCTTCGATTTTTTAAACGCATCGGCCTCTGCAAAACTGGTTAATCTGGGTACGTTTAGCGCAGCGCTTATGTTTTTTGTTCCGTCTGGCAACGTCTTATGGACTATCGGCGGTGTAGTTGCTCTGTGCAATATGGCAGGTTCTCTCACCGGTGTTTTCTTGGCACTCCGTTACGGAAGCGGCTTTATCAGGATATTTTTCCTGATTCTGCTTATATTTTTGATAGGCAGAATGGGCTTGTCTCTATTTTCGTAGGGGATAAGCTCAAGCTTTAATCCCTGCGGCCAGCCACTCGCTTCGACTGATCACCGGCTGGGGGTATGACTCGGATCGATCCTCCGGACACATGCAACCCGACAAAGCCCGCCCTGTGCGGGCTTTGTCGTTTCTGCCTGCCGTCTCCTCTCATGCTGTGGCTGCCCCGGACATTGCCGGCAGGACGGTTCAGTCCTATCGTTCCCCGGTCCTGCTGAAGCTGCACGCCAGCAGCCTCAATCGCACAAAACAAGGAGAGAAACCATGAAGCAAGCCCTGGCCACCAAGGACCGTGTGCGAATCCAGCAAGTTGAAGTGCTGTCGGACAACTGGTACGTGCTGCGCAAGACCACCTTCGACTTCCAGGGACGGGACGGGATCTGGCGAAAGATGTCCCGGGAGACCTATGACCGTGGTAACGGTGCGACGATCCTGCTGTACAGCCCGCTGAAAAAAACCGTGGTGCTGACCCGCCAGTTCCGCTTCCCCGCCTTCGTCAACGAACATGACGGCATGCTGATCGAAACCTGCGCAGGACTGCTGGATCAGGATGATCCACACACCTGTATCCGTAAGGAAACCCAGGAGGAAACCGGTTATCGCATTGAAAATGTACGCAAGGTGTTTGAAGCGTTCATGAGCCCCGGTTCGGTTACCGAGCGCCTGCATTTTTTTGTCGGGGAATACTCTGACCAGGACAAGGTCAGCGAGGGTGGAGGCCTTGAAGCCGAGGGCGAGGAGATCGAAGTTCTGGAGTTGCCTCTGGACGACGCACTGGCAATGATCGACACGGGAGAAATCAAGGACGGCAAGACCATCATGCTCTTGCAATACGCGAAGCTGCACGGACTTGTGGATTGCTGAGTTTTTCACTTCGGGAGATTGCTTATGTATAGCCATATCCAGATCGGCGCGCGGGATGTACCGGCGCTGGCAGTCTTTTACGACGGGGTGCTGGCCACTCTGGGCCTGGTGCGCATTGTTCATGATGATGAAGACCGCGGGCCTGCGGGTGCGGGCTGGCAGCGCCCCGGACTTTACTGGCCGCAGTTTTACATTCAGTCGCCGATCAATGGTTTGCCCGCGACCTGGGGCAATGGTGTGCAGGTGAGTTTTGCCGCGCACTCGATCGAGCAGGTGCAAGCGGCCTGGGATACGGCCTTGCGCCTCGGCGGCACGGATGAGGGTGCTCCGGGCAACCGGCCACAATATGGCGACGATTATTACGGCGCCTATTGCCGTGACCCCGAAGGCAACAAGCTGTGCTTTGTGTTTGCCAGGTCGATGGCCATTGCGTAGGAGCGAGCTTGCTCGCGATCTTTCAGCCAATGGAAAAGATCGCGGGCAAGCCTGCTCCTGCAGATCAGCGGGGTTTACAGGTGGTCGGGGCCACTGCCAAAGCGGGTCATCATCACGTTGATGAAGTCTTCAAGGCTCATTTTTTGACCATTGAAATCCACTTCCCCAGCGGCATAGTTGAGGGACGCCAGGATGTTGTTGCCATCCACTTTTGCCAGGCCCGTTTGCACGGCCATGACACCCGCCATTTCGCTGTTGGCGCTGGCCATTTTCGCGATGGTTTGCGGGTCGGTCTGGCCGGCCAGTTGTGCCTGAACGGCGGACAGGTCGGCAATCATGGGTTTGGACAATTGCAGCTTGGCGTCCAGGGAGGTCAGCGTTTGCTTGGTGACTTCGATAGGCGGCTGCTCGAACGAAGTCGGCTGAGCCAGGCTCACGGCAAGGTTGAACTGACTTTCGCCATTGGTGGTTTTAAGGGTGAGTTTTTCCAGCGCCAGCTGTGGTTTGGCCGCCAGCAGTTTTTCGACCTCGGCTTGCATCTGCGCTTGCTCTGCCGGGGTCAACTGCGCCATAGGCATTGTGCCGTCGGCTTGAGGCTCGAATTTGGTTTGGTAGATCTGCAACAGCGATTGCATGGCCGGAATGTCCAGGCTGCTGGCCGTCATGATCATTTGCGCGCTGCCCACCGGCTTGTCGTCCAGGGTGATGTCGCCCACGTTGTACGACAGACGCCCTGACATCAGGCTGCCGTTGGCAGAAGCCGAGCCGGCATATTCGAAGTTTTTGATCTTGGCCACCGACTGGCGCTCGCCAAAGGTCAACTGGCCCTCACTCAGCTCCAGCACGTTCTGCCCCAGGTAGAAGCCATAGCTGCTTTTGGTCAGGTCACTGGCCAGGGTCAGACCATTGAGCTCGACGCGAACTGGCGGTTGCCCGGGCGTGGCGGCCTGAAGCACCAGATGGTCCATGTAGCCTTTGGCCTTGAGGTTTATGCCCTCGGCATCTGTCTGGCCATCCATGGTCAACCCGGAGAAGCTGATGCTGGAGTTCTCGTCAACTTGGGCTTCAAACGGCAGCAGCTCCATGTTCCCGTCAACCGAGCGGTTGTAGCCCAGGGTAACCTGGCCTTTGAGCGGAGACTGGTCCTTGGCGGCGGCGAACCATTTTTCGGTGTACGGGGTTTTTTCCAGCGAATAGTTGCTGGTCGCCATCACTGGCATCCACTTGAACGTCTTGATCCGCGACCATGGCAACGGACCATGTTCGATATTGTCCACAAACAGCAGTTCTACCGGTTGGGCGTCCGGGCCTGCGGCGTCGTCCTGCAGATTCACACGGTAGTGCGCAGTGCTGCTGTACAGGTGGCGGTCAAGGGAAACCAGTTCGATAGTGCCGTGGGTGGTGGTGCCTTGCAGCTGGGACGCCAGTTCCTTGTTGGCTTCCTGGATCGAGGTCTTGAGTACATCCTCAAGCTTGGTGCCGGTGTACCACGCGCCTGCGGTGTTCAGGGCACCTGCAATAACAACAATCCCTACCAGTACGCCTAATGGTTTATTCATTAATTGACCCGTTCAATGTCCGTTGTGTTGAAAGATATGCGGTCTTCAGCAAGCCCGTCATAGGCCGAAAAGTGCAAGCAGGTTAACACTGGCAACGGGCTGGACGCTGTTTTTCGGCACCGTCCGATATGGCGCAGATCACGCGTAGCGCAGCTCCATTTCGTCGAGTTGATGATCGAAGCTCTTGAGGCTGGCGCTCCAGGTATACACCAGCACTTCCAGCTCGTGGTCGACCGAGGTTTCGCCGACAGCGTTGAGTGATATGCCTGAGTAATCCAGTTGATAGCGTTCCCGGGCCATGGCTGAGGCTACATCTGAAAGCGCATGGGCGTGGTCGAGCCATTCACGATCCTCAGGCGCCAGGGCCCTGTCGAGTTTCAGACATTGGGATTTCAGGGCCTCGAGGCTTTTTTCCAGCGGGGTGCCGGTGAGTTCACCCATGAACTCCTGGAAGGTGCGACCCGGCTGCCAGTAGCTGCCCCAGAAATAGCGGTCGAATACGGTTTCAACCCGGCGCAGCGCGACTTTGGTGTCCCAGATCATGACCCGCGTCTGGCCCTTGTCTATTTGCCGCTGCTGGATTTGCCTGGTTTGCACCGACGCCCAGGCCACAACGACGATGGCCAGCACGGCGATCAGGGCACTGGCACTGTCGAGGAAGACCATCGCCTTGTCGATCTGGTGCGCCAGCATGATGCCGTAGAAGTAAGTCGCAGAGAGCAGCACCAGGGCTGCGACTGCGCACCAGAAACCGGGAGCATATGGATTTTTCATTATTAGTATCCCCATCAAGCACTGCTTGCGCGATGGGGAGGACTTGAGACCCGCGTATGCCCTGAACCATCGTTCCGATACCGACCCTTCAAAGCATAGCAACCCTGTCAGGGTTTAGCGTGCTCCGGGGCTTTCGCCTGTGCATTTTCCCAGCCGCCACCGAGGGCCAGAAACAAGTCGATCTGGCTCATGGCAACCTGGGTGTTGGCGGTGGCCAGTTGCGCTTTCACGTCGGTGTAAGTGCGGGTGGCTTGCAGGTCTGCAAGAAACGATTCACGCCCGGCGAGGAAGAACTGGTGCGTTTGCTCGGCAGCCGTTTTAGCCGAATCGCCTGCCAGGGCCAGGGCATCCCGACGCTGGAGCAAGGCGGTGTATTGCACGAGACTGGTCTGGGTCTCACGAATGGCGTTAAGCACCACGCCGTCAAACCTGGCCAGCGCGCCCTGGGTCACCGCCTCGGCTTCACGAATACGGGCCCGCGAACCGTTGGTCGGGATGGTCCAGCTCAGCAACGGGCCAAAGCCCCAGCGGTTGGTCGGTGCCGTGCCGAGGTTTTCCAGCAGGCCCACGGTACCCACGGTCGCGCCGATACTGATGTCCGGATACAGCGAACCGGTGGCTACACCGATCTCGGCCGTGGCGCTAGCCAGATGACGTTCGGCCTGACGTACGTCTGGCCGACGCTTGAGCAGCGCTGCGCCGTCGCCCACGGGCAGCAGTTGGGCGATGTGTGGCAGCTCTGCGCAATCGGCAACGCCGGCGGGCAGTTGGTCGAGGGGTTTGGCAATGAGCATCGACAGGCGAAACAACCCTGCCTGACGCAGCGCCTGGTAGCGCGGGAGTTCGGCGCGTAATGATCTGAATTGAGTTTCGGAACGCGTTACCTGGGTTTCGTCGCCCCGGCCCGCATCGCGCAGACGCTGCGTCAGCTGGGTACTCTGCGATTGCAACTGCAACGACTCTTCGGCGATATGCCGTTCTTCATTGGCCGCGCAAACTTGCGTATAGGCGCGCACCACGTCGGCCACCACTGTGATACGTGCGGTATCGGCTGCCGCCTGGGTTGCATCGGCATTGGCCTGCGCCGCTTCGATACCGCGTTGCAACGTGCCCCACAGGTCGAACTGATACGAGGTGCTGAGGCCAAGGTCACCGACGTTGGCTACCGGGACCTTGTCCGTCAGCAGGAAGGCTTCACCGGACTCCTGAAGACGCTGGGCGCCCGCCTTCGCCGAACCGCTCCAGCCACCCGCAGACTGCGCCTGTTCAACTTGAGCCCGCGCCCGCGACAGGTTGGCCGCCGCCACTCGCAGATCCGTATTGGAAGCCATGGCCTGGCGCACCAGCTCGTCAAGTCTCGGGTCCTGATACAGTTTCCACCAGTCGGCCGGTACAGGCGCCGACACCACATTCGCGCCCTCACCCGCCAGCTCGCCCTGCAAATCAGGACGCTGCATGGCCGAGTCCTTGGGCAGGTGGTAATCCGGCCCCAGCATCTGGCAGCCGGACAGCAGCAAGCCCAGCCCCAGGGCTGCCAGGTGGACCGCTTTCATTGCGCAGTCTCCTGCGCCGGTTTGTCTTTGACCTTGTCCGCGACGATCGAAACGGTCGCGGTACGCCCGGCGATCATGCGGAAATCGGCTGGCACATCATCAAACACGATGCGTACCGGAATCCGCTGCGCCAGCCGCACCCAGCTGAATGCCGGGTTGACGTTGGGCAGCAGGTTCTGGCCGCTGGTGCGGTCGCGGTCTTCAATACCGGCCACGATGCTTTCGACATGGCCACGCAAGCGAGCATTGTCGCCGATCACGCGGATCTCGACGCTCTGACCGACATGGATGCCGTCCAGTTTGGTTTCTTCAAAATAGCCGTCGATATGGAACGAGCTGCTGTCGACAATCGACAGCACGGGCTTGCCGGCCGTGACGAACTCATTGACCCGGGGAGCGCGGTCGTTGACGTAGCCATCAACCGGGCTGCGCACGACGGTGCGATCCAGATTGAGCTGCGCGCTGTCCACGGCGACTTCGGCTTCAGTCAGGGCTGACTGCGCACGCAGTTCCCGGGACTGGCTTTCTTCAAGCAGCTCGCGGGCTACCAGATTGCCCAGCCCGCGGTTGCGTTTGCTTTCGCGCTGGGCCTGGGCCAGCGTCTCCTTGCGATCGGCAACCACTGCCTGGGCCTGGCGCAAGGCCAGACGGAAACGCTCCTGATCGATGATGAACAGCACCTGATCACGGGTGACGGGCTGGTTGTCACGCACATCCACCTGCTTGATCAGGCCCGACACATCGGGGGCAATCTGCACCACGTCGGCGCGAATGTGGCCATCGCGCGTCCAGGGGGCAAACATGTAATACATGGTCATGCGCCAGACCACGACGCAGGCGAACGCCACCACCAACAAGGTGAGAACGACACGGCCCAAGGTCAATAGAGGTTTTTTCATGTCATTAGATATCGACTAAACGAATCCACAACGCCGAGTAGCAAAGCGTAGAGACCGACGTTGAATAAAGCCCGGTGCCAGACCAGGCGGTAAAAGTGCATACGCGTCAGGAGCGCGTGAACCAGCAAAAACAATATGTAAGTGATGCCCATCAGCACCAGGAGCGTGGGCAGAAACACCCCGCTGATATCTACGTCACCGATCATAGCGGCGCTCCGTCAATGCCATGGGCATGGGACTGTGGCAGGTCGTGCTCATCAACGATGAACTCCACACCCGGTAATAGGGCCAGGCGCAAACCGCTCAAGGCGTGGAGCAAGTGCACCCGGGCCTCGCCCTCGTCCTGCATTTCGCGGGCGTTAAGCGCACGGCGGGTGCGGTCCAGGGTCATTTGCAGACCATTGGGCATTGGCAGGCGTTCGCCGGCCTTGAGGCAAGCGCTGAAGTACTCCCCCACCTCGCTGACTACCTGGCCCAGCAGGCGTTGCCGCTCGCCGGTGACCCGGGGTGAGTAGGCCAGCAAATCCAGGAGGTTGAGCGCCACTCGCAAGTCACGCAGGGCGCTGCCTGTGTCCTGGCCGGTCATCGCCAGACGCGGCAGGTGCTGCATCAGCCGATCAAGCATTTGCGCGCCCATGTGCCGGTGCTCGGCCAGGGTTGCGGGCCGGGTCAGCGTGACGATATCGCGCCAGCTGAAACGCGTCAGGCGTTTAGCCGCCAGTTCGGCGCCAAAGGGGCGGGCGATAAGGGTCCAGACGAAAGCAAAGAGCAGGCCGATGGGACCGGCCAGGTTGGCGTTGATGAACACCATGAAGTCTGCGTCGTAGGCCCCCTGAATGCTGATGAATGAGGCCGTGTTGACGATGGTCAGCAAGGTCCCCAGGTAAAAGCGCGGTTGTACCGTCAGCGTACCGACACAGATAAAGGGCACGGCGAACGCCAGGACCAGCATCGGGAAATCGTGCAGGTTAGGCAGGATCACAAACAGGTACAGGCTGGCGAACAGTACCGACAGCGAGGTCCAGAAAAAGAACCGGTAGATCTGCGGCGCCGGGTCGTCCATCGCGGCAAAAAAACTGCAGGCCACGGCCGCCAGAATCACCGCGCTGGCGCCGTCCGTCCAGCCGAGCAAGATCCACAACACCGAGGCGACAACAATTGCCGTCACCGTGGAAAATGCGGAGTAAAGCATCAGGCCCCGATCCAGAAACGGTGTCAGCCGGCCCAGGCGCCAATGCCGGTAAACCGCGCGCCAGATATCCTGACTGCCCGTTGCAATCGCCTGTTGCAGGCTGCGGCAGTCTTGCCACAAATCAATCCACTCGCCCAGCCGGTAGAGCGCATTGGAGAACACCAGCTGGCGTCGCTCATCCAGCGCTTCGGCACTGGGCTGCAAGAGTTCCAGTTCATGGCGCAGAGCCTTCCAGGCCTCGACAGGGGCGCCTTCGCGAGTGCTTTCGAGCCAGTCCCGGCTTTTAGCCAGCAAGGGCGCTATTTTGTCCACCAGCTCGGGGGTACGCCGCTCCAGGGCATACAGCGCGTCATCCAGCGCGTCGACCACCGGCAGCAGGTTGATCATGCGCCCGCGCAGTTCTTTGGTGTTGCGCACGGTCTGCGGCAACGCACCTTCGTGGGGCAATTGACCGATCATCAACTCCAGGCTGTTGAAGGTTGCCACCATAGATGAGCGCAGGCCGCTGGCTTTACTCGGCTCTACGTCGCGGGCCAGAAAATGCTTGCTGTAGCTGGCGGCGTCGCCAAACCACTTGGCGGCGGAATCAACAAACACCGGGGCCAGCCGCCGGGGCCAGAACATGCTGCCCACCACGGCCGCACAGACAATCCCGAGGAGGATTTCTTCGGTGCGCGAGACAGCGATGTCGAATACGTTGAGCGGGTTGTCCACGATCGGCAAGGCGATCATGGGCATGGTGTAGCCCGCGAGCATGAAGATGTAACTGTTGGCCGTGCGCAGGTGCAGCGACAGGAACAACAGGATGCCGGTCCAGAGCGCGACCACCAGCACCAGCAAAAACGGGGTTTGTACAAACATGGGTACAAAAAATACCGCCGCCGAAGCACCCAGTAGCGTGCCCAGGGCGCGGTACACGGCTTTGGAACTGGTGGGGCCGACGAAGGGGCTGGAGACGATGTAGACCGTGGCCATTGCCCAATAGGGTCGGGGCATTTCCATCCACAGGGCGATGTACAGCGCGATCATCGAGGCGGCAAAGGTGCGCACGCCATAGAACCAGTCGCGGGCGGGCGGCATGCTGCTGAAAAAACCGTTCAAGAAGCGGCTCCATCAGGCAATTGGCCGGCAGCTTCGAAGGCCTTGATGACGCGTAATGCGGCTTCCTGATCTGCCACTGAGACCCCCGCCAGCGCTGTACGCCTGAGTTGTACAAGCTGCGCTTCAATCGACTGCACCAGGGAGCGCCCGGTGTCAGTCAGGCTGAGGGTTTTGGCCCGGCGATCGCTGGCGTCTTCATGACGCAGCACGTAACCGGCCTTGCACATCTGATCGAGCAAGCGCACCAGCGACGGGCTTTCCATACCGGCGGCCTGGGCCACGGTGACCTGGCGTGCGCCTTCTCCCAGACGGCCGATAATCAGCAACGGCATGGCGCAGGCTTCGGAAATTCCGTAATTGACCAGCGTGTTCTGGCAGACGCGACGCCAGTGGCGAGTCGCAACCACCATACCGGTGCTGATGCTCATCTGGAGTTGATCAAGAGTGTCAGGCAAGGGGTATCACATAAAGTTAGTTTGCTAACTATTAATATTGCGCGGGCAAATGATCTCAGTCAAGTGTTACCAGTTAATTCTGCTTACCGGTGACCGGTTTTGTGCGCAGCATCAGATTCAATTGATCAACAACCTCTGCCCAGTCGGCGTCTTCATTTATTTCATCGCGCAGGAAAGCCGCCTGAGCCGGCGTCCAGAAAAAAGCCTCGTGCAACTTCAGATCCGGCTTGAGTGGCGAGTGCGAAGAGACAAATTTCTCAATGTCTGCTGGCTCGTTGGGCAGACCTAGCTGCTTGAACAATGAGGGAAGACTATGGGTGGGTGCTTGCATCAGAAAGACTCCGGTAAGGCGGGACGCATTCGGCGCCCGCGCAGGTCAAATATAGTCGAGCCTGCGTGTCATCGACGGTTAAGTCCTGAGCTTTGTGCCAACCCGGTGGAATCGGTGCAAAGTCGTCCGGTTGCACCTTGCTGCTGATTAACCAGATACGCCCTGTACCCGCAGGCAAGTCCACCAGGCGATCAACGTAGATTTTCGCGCCATTGGCGTTCACCAGCGTACCAAAACCGTAATTGTTCGGACGCCCCGATGAGCCATCCTCCAGCGGCGGTGTGTAGAGCATGGGCACAGACCCGGTCTTGTTGTAATAGACGTAGCTGAAGTACCAGAACAGGTCACTGACCACGATTCGGTCACCCGGCAAAAACTGCTGATTCACATGCTCAACCAGACGGTCAAAATGATCGGCATCACTGGTGAAGTTGCTGCGCAAACCCACCATCTCGGTACCGGAAAACAGCGTCAGCAATACGATGGCCAGCGCGCGCCGGTGGTTGAGCAGGCGATCCACCGCTATCGCAACAATCAGCGGCAGGCCCAGGGCAGCAAACATCACGTAGCGCTCGATGAACAGCGGTGAGGCAAAAGAGATGGCGTAAATGGCCAGGATCGGCAGCAGGGTGTAGATCACGATCAGCCTGGTGAATCTATGGGGTGTTGCATCCCTCACCGCCATCCATACCGCCCCGACAAGCAGGGCAAGCGGTGCCAGCCAGAACAATGGCCAGGCAAGGCTGTCGCCTTCGTCCTGAATCAACAACTGCCAGGTCATGGCCGGTAGCGAGCGGGCATCAACCCCGGGCTCCCAGCCCACATCGCCCCCGGTCTTGAGTTCACCCATGTGTTGCAGCAGGTCTACCAGCCCCGGAAGCCAGGGCATGAACAACAACATGATGCAGGCGTTGGCGACCCACCAGGCAGGGCGTTTGATCAGTCCGCCGGTACTGCGACCACTCAGCAGCAGGTACAACCAGTGGGCAATCACACAGAAGGCGGTGAAGTAATGGGTGTAAAACCCGGCAGCCATCAGCACGCTGTAGATAACCAGATAGCGGTTGTTGTCGGGCGCTTTAACCCAGTAAACCAGGGCAATCGTTGCCGCGATCAGCCATAACCCCATCAGTGAGTACATCCGCACTTCCTGGCTATAGCGCACGGCGGTCGGCAACAACGCCAGAAGCAGGCCGGCCAGCAACGCAGCCCGGCGGGTCGCAATCAGCCGGACCAGCCACATCCCCAGCAGTACTGTGGCGACCCCGGGCAAAACACTGAGGGCGCGAATCGAAACCAGACTGTCGCCGAACAGCGCCATCCAGCCGTGCAACAGCATGAAGTACAACGGTGGATGAACATCGTGTGCGGCGTGGAACCAGATGCCCGCGAGCGAGTAGTCGCTCAGCATCAGACTTGAGCCTTCATCACACCAAATGGCAGAGGCGGTAGCCCCATAGAAACGCATCGCGCAGGCCAGTAACAAAATGGCCCATACCCATGGCTGACGAAGCAATCCGGCCAGTAGGTTGTGAGGCGATTCAAGGACGCGAAGCATTTTTTCGTCCACACCATTACTACTGAGTACGCCCATCCGTCACCTGCAGCTGCGCATTGACGCTGCACTCGGGCAGCTTGATCTCCGGCGATTGTAGGGCAAGGAGCAGCTGTGTGGTGGGGCCGGATACAAGAAAAGAAGGTGGCAAGATGAAATCACTCGCGCGCAGTCACGCTAAACTAACTGTTACAAGGTTTGACAAGGATCAGGTCAGTACCTAGCTTTTAATTGGATCCAAATTAACGTACTGAACTGCCGTAGGTAGTGCCAACGTGGCTGTCAAAAATAATCCTTTAAGCAGTATCGAAGTAGCCGGCCCCATACCTGCCCATTTGGCCCGGTCGGTGATTGAAGCGTCCTTGCGCAACGCCATTCTTGATGGCCGGTTGCCCTGTGGCACCGCTATTCGGCAACAGGCCCTGGCGACTTTGTTTGGTGTCAGTCGCATGCCGGTTCGCGAAGCGCTGCGTCAGCTTGAAGCCCAGGGTTTACTGCAAACCGTGCAGCACAAAGGGGCAGTGGTCGCGCCGTTGATCGAGGACGACGCGCTGGAAACCTATGAACTCCGCTTGCTGCTCGAGACACAAGCCCTGCGCCTGTCACTGCCGTTGTTGAGTGAGGAAGATTTTGAAGTGGCTGCCGGTTATATCGAGGCTCTCGAAGTGGAAACCGACTGGAGCAGGATGGGCACTCTCAATCGGCAATTTCATCAGGCGCTTTACTGCAAGGCACCGAACAAAAAACTGCTGGCGCTGATTGATGAAGGGCTGATTGAAGAAGAGCGCTTTCTGCGCTTTAACCTTGAGCAGATGAATTTGGGCAAGCTGTCTCAGGACGATCACCGCGCCTTGCTGCGTCATGCCCGCGCCCGGGATATCGAGGCGTGTATCAAAGAGCTGGAGCTTCATCTACACCGCGGGGTAAAAGCCATTACCCACTATCTCGACAAGCAAAAACCAAAACAGCCCTGACGTTCAAAACGCCAGGGCTGTGGATATGTCTTTGATCAGCGCGCAGAAACCAGGGCTCCCCGCGCGCCTGCACCTCAGATTTTAAAGCTGTCGACCAGCTGTTTGAGGCGGCTGGCCTGCTGCGAAAGCGCATCGCAGTCTTTAAGGGTTTCGTTGAGGTTGACCACACCCTGCTGGTTCAGCAGATTGATCTGGTTGATGTCCACGTTAAGGGATTCGACCACGGCGGTCTGTTCTTCAGTTGCCGCGGCAACTGACTGGTTCATGCCGTCAATTTCTTCGATACGCTGGGTCACGCTGATCAAACGCGCGCCGGCCTGGTTGGCCACCTCAACACTGTCCTCGCTGGATACCTGGCTGGCATTCATGGTGCTGACCGCTTCGCGGGAACCCACTTGCAGCGAGGTGATCATTTTATGAATCTCCTCTGCCGACTCCTGAGTGCGGTGAGCAAGGTTGCGTACTTCATCCGCCACCACGGCAAACCCGCGGCCCGCTTCGCCCGCACGCGCGGCCTCAATGGCTGCGTTAAGGGCCAGCAAGTTGGTTTGCTGGGAGATCCCTTTGATCACATCCAGAATGTGCCCAATGTTGTCGGTGCTGGCATTCAGGGTTTCGATCTGGGCACACGACAGGCTGATCTTCCGGGAAAGTTCAGTCATGGCCTGAATCGTCTGCTCAACGACTTTGCGCCCATCATCTGCCTGTTCACTGGCGCCGCTGGCATGCTGCGAAGCATCTGCGGCGTTGCGCGCGATTTCCTGGGTGGCTGCGCCCAGTTCGTTGATGGCTGCTGCAACGCTGTTGGTGCGCGCGCTTTGTTCATCGGAGCCAATGATTGACGCGTTTGACGATGCCATTACGCGCTGGGACAAATCATGGACCTGACGGGTCGCGGAGGACACTTCGGAGATCGACGCGTGAATACGCTCCACGAACTGGTTGAATGAACTGGCCAACTCGCCAAATTCATCCTTGTTTTCAATCACCAGACGCCGTGTCAGATCGCCTTCACCCTGGGCGATATCCTGCATGGCACGCCCCATGGTGGTCAGCGGCCGCATCAGGACCCGGATCAACAGGCTCAGAAGCAGAGCAATCACTGCCACCGCAATAAACATTGCGATCAACGCAGAGGTGCGGAACTTAGACAGAGGGGCGTAAGCTTTTTGTTTGTCCAACGACTGGCCGATGTACCAGTCTGCAGAGGGCAAGCCTGTGACCGGGGTAAAGGAGATGATTCGCTCCTGGCCATTGAGTTGCACCTCTTGAACGCCCTTCTCGATCTTCAGGTTGCTGGACGGGTATATATCCTTCAGGTTTTTCATAACCTGGTCTTTGTCCGGGCTGACGATGACCTGGCCATCACCGCTCACCAGAAATGCGTAGCCCAAACCGCCGGAATCCACCGAGTTAATAATTTTAACCAGACTGTCCAGGCTCAGATCGCCTCCCACTACACCCAGCAGTTGACCGTCTTTCTTGACGGGCATGGCAATGGTCACGATCAAACCGCCAACAGCTGCCATATAAGGCGGTGTGAGCATGGTCTTGCCGGCGCTTACAGCCTGTTTGTACCAAGGGCGCTCACGGGGGTCATAGCCCTCTGGCATTTTGGCGTCAGGTCGCTGTGTGAACACGCCATTAGCTTGACCAACGTACGTGAACTGGAAGTTCGAGGTGAACGCAGGCTGGTCGACCAACCCTGGCAAATCAGCCTGGCTGCCCTGGTGAGCAACGCTTTGTGCAAGGCTCTCCAACACCAGGATACGACCGCTCAACCAATTCTGGACGCTACTGGCTGTCAGGTTGCCTGCCTGCTCCACCGACGACTCGATATTTTGGTTGATCGTATTTCGCTGCAGATAGTCGTTGTACAAAGTGAACAACGCAAACGCCAGAACCACGACGCCTGAAGCGGCCAGAAGAATTTTATGGCTGAACTTGAGATTCATTGCATGGACTTCTTATGCCGAAAGGTGGGATGCGTGCGGGTACAAAATTCCGTGTAGCACTTGAGACAGCCAGCGGGGATAGCTGTACTGAATGCACGCATTGCTCATAAGGCTGTCGGCACCGACTGCGGAAAACTTAGCTGTATTTTTAAAACCCGACGGGAGTACGACCTGGCTTGTCGTTACCTGGATTTTGAGGGAGGACGCAGGGGTGGTCCGAAGACAGGAGGCGGCGCCAGAAATTTTCCCGGCGCAAAAACAAAACCCCTGTCTGCGTTGAGCAGACAGGGGTTTCGGAATTCAATCTTGACGATGACCTACTCTCACATGGGGAAACCCCACACTACCATCGGCGATGCATCGTTTCACTTCTGAGTTCGGGATGGGATCAGGTGGTTCCAATGCTCTATGGTCGTCAAGAAATTCTGTAGCAGATCCGTTATCAAAACGTGCCTGCGAAAACTTGGGACTTCTATAAAAACAAAATCCCCGTCTGCGTGAGCAGACAGGGATTTTGGAATTTAATCTTGACGATGACCTACTCTCACATGGGGAAACCCCACACTACCATCGGCGATGCATCGTTTCACTTCTGAGTTCGGGATGGGATCAGGTGGTTCCAATGCTCTATGGTCGTCAAGAAATTCGGTAGCCAGCGCGTTTTACCTTGCGGTCAACGTTCCAGCGAATGGGTATGTAATAGATTTGTGTGTTGTGCAAACTTTCGGTTTGTATCGTCTTCACACACCGCAACTTGTCTGTTCTTGCAACCAAGAACGCAAATTGCTTGGGTGTTATGGTCAAGCCTCACGGGCAATTAGTATTGGTTAGCTCAACGCCTCACAGCGCTTACACACCCAACCTATCAACGTCGTAGTCTTCGACGGCCCTTTAGGGAACTCAAGGTTCCAGTGAGATCTCATCTTGAGGCAAGTTTCCCGCTTAGATGCTTTCAGCGGTTATCTTTCCCGAACATAGCTACCCGGCAATGCCACTGGCGTGACAACCGGAACACCAGAGGTTCGTCCACTCCGGTCCTCTCGTACTAGGAGCAGCCCCTCTCAAATCTCAAACGTCCACGGCAGATAGGGACCGAACTGTCTCACGACGTTCTAAACCCAGCTCGCGTACCACTTTAAATGGCGAACAGCCATACCCTTGGGACCGGCTTCAGCCCCAGGATGTGATGAGCCGACATCGAGGTGCCAAACACCGCCGTCGATATGAACTCTTGGGCGGTATCAGCCTGTTATCCCCGGAGTACCTTTTATCCGTTGAGCGATGGCCCTTCCATACAGAACCACCGGATCACTAAGACCTACTTTCGTACCTGCTCGACGTGTCTGTCTCGCAGTCAAGCGCGCTTTTGCCTTTATACTCTACGACCGATTTCCGACCGGTCTGAGCGCACCTTCGTACTCCTCCGTTACTCTTTAGGAGGAGACCGCCCCAGTCAAACTACCCACCATACACTGTCCTCGATCCGGATAACGGACCTGAGTTAGAACCTCAAAGTTGCCAGGGTGGTATTTCAAGGTTGGCTCCATGCAGACTGGCGTCCACACTTCAAAGCCTCCCACCTATCCTACACAAGCAAATTCAAAGTCCAGTGCAAAGCTATAGTAAAGGTTCACGGGGTCTTTCCGTCTAGCCGCGGATACACTGCATCTTCACAGCGATTTCAATTTCACTGAGTCTCGGGTGGAGACAGCGCCGCCATCGTTACGCCATTCGTGCAGGTCGGAACTTACCCGACAAGGAATTTCGCTACCTTAGGACCGTTATAGTTACGGCCGCCGTTTACCGGGGCTTCGATCAAGAGCTTCGCGTTAGCTAACCCCATCAATTAACCTTCCGGCACCGGGCAGGCGTCACACCCTATACGTCCACTTTCGTGTTTGCAGAGTGCTGTGTTTTTAATAAACAGTCGCAGCGGCCTGGTATCTTCGACCGGCGTGGGCTTACGCAGTAAATGCTTCACCCTCACCGGCGCACCTTCTCCCGAAGTTACGGTGCCATTTTGCCTAGTTCCTTCACCCGAGTTCTCTCAAGCGCCTTGGTATTCTCTACCCAACCACCTGTGTCGGTTTGGGGTACGGTTCCTGGTTACCTGAAGCTTAGAAGCTTTTCTTGGAAGCATGGCATCAACCACTTCGTTAACTAAAAGTTAACTCGTCATCAGCTCTCGGCCTTAGAATCCCGGATTTACCTAAGATTCCAGCCTACCACCTTAAACTTGGACAACCAACGCCAAGCTGGCCTAGCCTTCTCCGTCCCTCCATCGCAATAACCAGAAGTACAGGAATATTAACCTGTTTTCCATCGACTACGCTTTTCAGCCTCGCCTTAGGGACCGACTAACCCTGCGTCGATTAACGTTGCGCAGGAAACCTTGGTCTTTCGGCGTGGGTGTTTTTCACACCCATTATCGTTACTCATGTCAGCATTCGCACTTCTGATACCTCCAGCAAGCTTCTCAACTCACCTTCACAGGCTTACAGAACGCTCCTCTACCGCATCATCCTAAGATGATACCCGTAGCTTCGGTGTATGGTTTGAGCCCCGTTAAATCTTCCGCGCAGGCCGACTCGACTAGTGAGCTATTACGCTTTCTTTAAAGGGTGGCTGCTTCTAAGCCAACCTCCTAGCTGTCTAAGCCTTCCCACATCGTTTCCCACTTAACCATAACTTTGGGACCTTAGCTGACGGTCTGGGTTGTTTCCCTTTTCACGACGGACGTTAGCACCCGCCGTGTGTCTCCCATGCTCGGCACTTGTAGGTATTCGGAGTTTGCATCGGTTTGGTAAGCCGGGATGGCCCCCTAGCCGAAACAGTGCTCTACCCCCTACAGTGATACATGAGGCGCTACCTAAATAGCTTTCGAGGAGAACCAGCTATCTCCGAGCTTGATTAGCCTTTCACTCCGATCCACAGGTCATCCGCTAACTTTTCAACGGTAGTCGGTTCGGTCCTCCAGTTAGTGTTACCCAACCTTCAACCTGCCCATGGATAGATCGCCCGGTTTCGGGTCTATTCCCAGCGACTAGACGCCCTATTAAGACTCGCTCGCTACGCTACGCCTCCCCTATTCGGTTAAGCTTGCCACTGAAAATAAGTCGCTGACCCATTATACAAAAGGTACGCAGTCACCCAACAAAGTGGGCTCCCACTGCTTGTACGCATACGGTTTCAGGATCTATTTCACTCCCCTCTCCGGGGTTCTTTTCGCCTTTCCCTCACGGTACTAGTTCACTATCGGTCAGTCAGTAGTATTTAGCCCTGGGAGGATGGTCCCCCCATATTCAGACAAAGTTTCTCGTGCTCCGTCCTACTCGATTTCACTGCAAAGATGTTTTCGCGTACAGGGCTATCACCCACTATGGCCGCACTTTCCAGAGCGTTCCGCTAACATCAATACAGCTTAAGGGCTGGTCCCCGTTCGCTCGCCACTACTAAGGGAATCTCGGTTGATTTCTTTTCCTCAGGGTACTTAGATGTTTCAGTTCCCCTGGTTCGCTTCTTAAGCCTATGTATTCAGCTTAAGATACCTAACTTATGTTAGGTGGGTTCCCCCATTCAGACATCTCCGGATCAAAGTCTGTTTGCCGACTCCCCGAAGCTTTTCGCAGGCTACCACGTCTTTCATCGCCTCTGACTGCCAAGGCATCCACCGTATGCGCTTCTTCACTTGACCATATAACCCCAAGCAATCTGGTTATACTATGAAGACGACATTCGCCGAAAATTCGCATGTTCAATTAAGAACGTTCACAAATTTTACCTTAGCCTGAATAAACACCAGTGAAAGTGTTATCCAGTCTAACTTTCTATTACATACCCAAATTTTTAAAGAACGATCTAATCAAAAGATCAGAAATCAACATTCACCATCATTTGATGGAATGCTCATTTCTAAGCTTTACGATACAGAAGCCACCATTTAAATTTGCTTCTATCGTCTTCTTCAATGAATCAAGCAATTCGTGTGGGAACTTATGGAGCAGCTGATGTCGTCGATTAAGGAGGTGATCCAGCCGCAGGTTCCCCTACGGCTACCTTGTTACGACTTCACCCCAGTCATGAATCACACCGTGGTAACCGTCCTCCCGAAGGTTAGACTAGCTACTTCTGGTGCAACCCACTCCCATGGTGTGACGGGCGGTGTGTACAAGGCCCGGGAACGTATTCACCGTGACATTCTGATTCACGATTACTAGCGATTCCGACTTCACGCAGTCGAGTTGCAGACTGCGATCCGGACTACGATCGGTTTTATGGGATTAGCTCCACCTCGCGGCTTGGCAACCCTTTGTACCGACCATTGTAGCACGTGTGTAGCCCAGGCCGTAAGGGCCATGATGACTTGACGTCATCCCCACCTTCCTCCGGTTTGTCACCGGCAGTCTCCTTAGAGTGCCCACCATTACGTGCTGGTAACTAAGGACAAGGGTTGCGCTCGTTACGGGACTTAACCCAACATCTCACGACACGAGCTGACGACAGCCATGCAGCACCTGTCTCAATGTTCCCGAAGGCACCAATCTATCTCTAGAAAGTTCATTGGATGTCAAGGCCTGGTAAGGTTCTTCGCGTTGCTTCGAATTAAACCACATGCTCCACCGCTTGTGCGGGCCCCCGTCAATTCATTTGAGTTTTAACCTTGCGGCCGTACTCCCCAGGCGGTCAACTTAATGCGTTAGCTGCGCCACTAAGAGTTCAAGACTCCCAACGGCTAGTTGACATCGTTTACGGCGTGGACTACCAGGGTATCTAATCCTGTTTGCTCCCCACGCTTTCGCACCTCAGTGTCAGTATCAGTCCAGGTAGTCGCCTTCGCCACTGGTGTTCCTTCCTATATCTACGCATTTCACCGCTACACAGGAAATTCCACTACCCTCTACCATACTCTAGCTTGCCAGTTTTGGATGCAGTTCCCAGGTTGAGCCCGGGGATTTCACATTCAACTTAACAAACCACCTACGCGCGCTTTACGCCCAGTAATTCCGATTAACGCTTGCACCCTCTGTATTACCGCGGCTGCTGGCACAGAGTTAGCCGGTGCTTATTCTGTCGGTAACGTCAAAGCACTAACGTATTAGGTTAATGCCCTTCCTCCCAACTTAAAGTGCTTTACAATCCGAAGACCTTCTTCACACACGCGGCATGGCTGGATCAGGCTTTCGCCCATTGTCCAATATTCCCCACTGCTGCCTCCCGTAGGAGTCTGGACCGTGTCTCAGTTCCAGTGTGACTGATCATCCTCTCAGACCAGTTACGGATCGTAGCCTTGGTGAGCCATTACCTCACCAACTAGCTAATCCGACCTAGGCTCATCTGATAGCGCAAGGCCCGAAGGTCCCCTGCTTTCTCCCGTAGGACGTATGCGGTATTAGCGTCCGTTTCCGAACGTTATCCCCCACTACCAGGCAGATTCCTAGGTATTACTCACCCGTCCGCCGCTCTCAAGAGGTGCAAGCACCTCTCTACCGCTCGACTTGCATGTGTTAGGCCTGCCGCCAGCGTTCAATCTGAGCCATGATCAAACTCTTCAGTTCAAACATCTTTGGGTTTTTTAGAAACCCTAAACTTGGCTCAGCAATCGGTTGTTACATCTTTGATTTCTCGCGGAGTAACTTGTGATGCTGATAATCTTGTTGACTATCAGTCTGACTCCACAAGCACCCACACGAATTGCTTGATTCAGTTGTTAAAGAGCGGTTGGTTAAGCTTTCGCTCAACCGAGGCGCGCATTCTACAGCAGCCTCTGTTGCTGTCAAGTGGTTATTTTCAGATGCTTTCAAAGTTTCGACTGCGCCGGAAGTGGGCGAATTATAGGCCGTTGGAATTCTGAGTCAAGGGCTAATTGAGTGACTCTATCAATTAACCCAAAATCATACCCGCCACACATATATAGAGGGGTGCTGACGCACCCCTCTATATATAGCTACAGCACACCCGCCTCACGCAGGGCTTCCACCATCCCATGGTCCAGCCCCAACACTCGCTCCAGGACCTGTTGCGTATGCTCCCCCAACAAAGGAGGCGCATTACGGTACTCCACCGGCGTCTCGGACAAACGGATCGGGCTCGCCACCTGCGGCACCAGGCCAGCCAGCGCATGGGGCAGCTGCATCGACAGCCCACGCGCCTGGACCTGCGGATCTGCAAAGACCTGCGCCAAATCATTGATTGGCCCACACGGCACGCCAACCGCCTCCAGCTGCGACACCCACTCAGCCGTAGTCTTGAAAACTGTTGCCTGCCTTATAAGGGGCACCAGCACTGCGCGATTGGCGACCCGCTGCTTGTTACTCGCAAAACGCGGGTCATCACTCCACTCGGGCCGACCAGCCACTTCAGCAAACTTGCGAAACTGACTATCGTTACCAACCGTAAGGATGAAGTCGCCATCGGCCGTAGGAAAATCCTGATACGGTACGATATTCGGATGAGCATTGCCAAGGCGCTGCGCAGCGACACCTGTAGTCAGATAGTTCATCGCCTGATTCGCCAGGCAAGCCACCTGCACATCCAGCAGCGCCATATCAATATGCTGACCGCGGCCACCCTGCTGCCGATGGGCCAGGGCCGCCAGAATTGCCACCGTCGAGTAAAGACCAGTCAATATATCCGTCAGCGCCACACCAACCTTTACCGGCCCCGCCCCCTCGTCGCCCTCAGGCCGACCAGTCAAACTCATCAGGCCGCCCAGACCCTGAATCATAAAGTCATACCCGGCCCGCTTGGCGTAAGGCCCGGTCTGTCCAAACCCGGTAATCGAGCAGTAGATCAACTCTGGATTCAACGCCTTGAGCGACCCATAGTCCAACCCGTAGGCCTCCAGCCCGCCAACCTTGAAGTTTTCGATCAAGATGTCGGACTTCGCAGCCAGTTCTCGCACCAGTCGCTGACCTTCCGGCTTGGTGAAGTCGATCGTCACTGACTGCTTGTTACGATTGGCCGACAGGTAATACGCAGCCTCCCCCGTACTCTCGCCATACGCATCCTTCAGGAACGGCGGCCCCCAGGCGCGTGTGTCATCACCATTGCCGGGGCGCTCGACCTTGATGACCTCAGCCCCGAGGTCAGCAAGTATCTGCCCCGCCCACGGCCCGGCGAGAACCCGCGACAAATCCAGCACCCGCAAATGCGACAAAGCACCCATGAGCCGAGCTCCTGTTAATAGAACGCCTGAAGACCGGTCTGCGCACGCCCAAGAATCAAGGCATGCACGTCATGCGTCCCTTCATAGGTATTCACTACTTCCAGGTTGACCAGGTGACGCGCCACGCCGAACTCATCGGAAATACCGTTGCCGCCCAACATGTCGCGAGCCATACGGGCGATATCCAGCGACTTGCCGCACGAGTTGCGCTTCATGATCGATGTAATCTCCACCGCCGCAGTGCCTTCATCCTTCATCCGCCCCAGACGCAGGCAGCCTTGCAACGCCAGGGTAATCTCGGTCTGCATGTCAGCCAGCTTTTTCTGAATCAGCTGAGTCGCTGCCAAAGGCCGCCCAAATTGATGGCGATCCAGGGTGTACTGACGCGCGGTGTGCCAGCAGAACTCGGCAGCACCCAATGCACCCCACGAGATCCCGTAACGCGCCGAGTTGAGGCAAGTAAAAGGCCCCTTCAGACCGCGAACATCCGGAAAGATATTCTCTTGAGGCACAAACACGTTATCCATAACGATTTCGCCCGTGATGGATGCACGCAAACCAACCTTGCCGTGAATCGCAGGCGTGCTCAGACCCTTCCAGCCTTTTTCCAGAACAAAGCCACGAATGTCGCCTTCATCATCCTTGGCCCAAACCACAAACACATCCGCGATCGGGCTGTTGGTGATCCACATCTTGCTGCCCGTCAGGCTGTAGCCGCCATCCACAGAGCGAGCACGGGTAATCATCGCACCCGGGTCGGAACCATGGTTCGGCTCTGTCAGACCAAAGCAGCCAATCCATTCACCCGAGGCCAGCTTGGGAAGATACTTCTGCTTCTGCGCCTCAGTACCAAACTCATTGATCGGAACCATCACCAGAGACGACTGCACGCTCATCATTGAGCGATAACCCGAGTCGACCCGCTCTACTTCACGGGCAATCAGACCGTAGCTGACATAGTTCAGACCGCTGCCGCCGTACTGCTCAGGGATCATCGCCCCCAGCAAACCTGTCTCACCCATCTCACGAAAGATCGCCGGGTCGGTCTTCTCATTACGGAAAGCTTCAAGAACACGCGGCGCCAGCTTGTCCTGGGCAAATTGCTCAGCGCTGTCGCGCACCATGCGCTCCTCTTCAGTCAGTTGCTGATCCAGCAACAGTGGATCAATCCAGTTGAAGCTTGCTTTACCCGCCATCAGAGAACCCTCGTGAAATAGATCAAATGTCGTAGATCGATCCTAGGCCGCCCTTAATAGAAGGACAAACGAGGATTACGCACCCTGTTGTGATAATTTCTCACTCTGTAGCCAATGAAAAAGCCATTTATGGCCGTCTTTAGTGAGGATGTCGTACATGCGCCGCAAAATCCCCAGCACCACAGCCCTGATCAGCTTTGAGGCAGCGGCGCGCCACGAAAGCTTCACCAAGGCCGCACAAGAACTATCTCTCACCCAAGGGGCCATTTGCCGACAGATAGCCAGCCTCGAATCGTTCATTGGCGTAGAACTGTTCAGACGCTCCAAACGCGGGGTAAAGCTGACCGAAGCCGGCCTTTCCTACAGTCGGCGGGTTGCAACTCAACTGGATGCAGTAGAACGGGACACCCTGTCCGTCATGGGCCAACAAGGCGCCAACACCATTGAACTGGCCCTTGTCCCTACCTTCGGCACGCAATGGCTGCTACCCCGTCTGAAGGACTTTCAGCAACAACACCCGGACGTCACGGTCAACCTGACCAACCGAACACGCCCCTTCCTGTTCGCCGACACCGATTTTGACGCGGCCATCTACTTCGGTGATGCCGACTGGTCCGGCACATCGTCCTACCGCCTGATGGGTGAAAACCCGGTACCGGTATGCAGCCCTTCTTTACTGGGTGCAGCCCAACACCTGAGCGCAGAAACCCTCGCAGAACTGCCCCTGCTGCAACAAACCACTCGCCCCTACGCCTGGCGACAGTGGTTTAACGCACAGGACATGAGCGTGCCACGCGACATGACCGGCGCACGTTATGAGCTGTTTTCGATGCTGGCCCAGGCCGCCATGCACGACATGGGGGTCGCCCTGATCCCGCCTTTTCTGATTCAGCGCGAACTGGCCGAGAAGCGCCTGGTGATTGCCAATGAACGCCCGCTTTCCAGCACCAAGGCTTACTACTTAATGATCCCCGAGCGCAAAATTGAATCGGCCTCTCTGCAGGCCTTTCGCGACTGGCTGATCAAGCAGGCCGCGATCTACAGCCTTACCTGACTCCCCGCATCGTCCGGACAAACTATGTAGTGATGCACAAAAAAGCACTACATATATAAGCAAATGTCGCTATTTTACACTCGTTACTTTTGTCTAACTGGACAAACCTGTAAGGCAGTAACCACGCGGCCTGCAGGGTATTTCCGAAAGTTATGCTGCGATAACCAAAAGAAATCTGAAAAAAACTCAAAAACCCCCTCAAATCATTACAAGCCATGTATTCAAAGGGCTGCAGCTGACCCTTGCGACATTCGGTCACTGCATGACTTGTAGTTAATATCCCGTCACCCTCCATAAGTTCTTGAAGGCCAAAAAAATCGACGGCAGAATGCCCCGCCCCACCTGCATTCAGGCGGGGTCGTGCTGATCGGCCGCCCCAGATGCACCACCCGTAGTGCGCTGGCTTTCTTATAAAAGATCACGCAGGAGATATGACGTGCACATTGGTGTTCCTCTCGAAACCCAACCGGGTGAAACGCGGGTTGCTGCAACCCCCGAAACCATCAAGAAGCTGATCGGCCAAGGCCATAAGGTGACTGTTCAAAGTGGCGCCGGTGTTAATGCCAGCGTTATTGACAGCGCCTATGAAGCTGCAGGCGCGACTATTGGCAGCGCCACAGATGCATTCAGCGCCGAGCTGATTCTGAAAGTCGTCGCCCCGAGCGACAGCGAACTGGCCCTGATCAGTAGCGGCACCGTACTGATTGGCATGCTCAACCCGTTCAGCAATGAAACCATTGCCAAACTGGTCGAACGCGGGATCACCGCCTTCTCTCTTGAAGCCGCCCCCCGTACATCCCGTGCGCAAAGTCTTGATGTGCTGTCATCCCAGGCCAACATTGCCGGTTACAAGGCAGTTCTGGTCGCCGCTCACCACTATCCGCGCTTCATGCCGATGCTGATGACTGCCGCCGGAACCGTTAAAGCTGCACGGGTGCTGATCCTGGGTGCCGGTGTTGCGGGTCTGCAGGCGATTGCCACCGCCAAGCGCCTGGGTGCCGTCATCGAAGCGTCGGATGTACGACCTGCGGTTAAAGAGCAGATCGAATCCCTGGGCGCCAAATTTGTCGACGTACCCTACGAAACCGACGAAGAACGCGAATGCGCCGTCGGCGTCGGCGGTTATGCCCGACCAATGCCTGCCAGCTGGATGCAGCGCCAGGCTCTGGCCGTTCACGAACGCGCCAAGCAGGCCGACATTGTTATCACCACCGCACTGATTCCGGGACGCAAGGCACCTGTGTTGCTGAGTGCAGAAACCGTCGCGCAAATGAAGCCCGGTTCTGTGGTCATCGATCTGGCAGCGGCCCAGGGCGGCAACTGCCCGCTGACCGTTGCCGACCAGGTCGTGGTCGAGCACGGGGTCACCATCGTCGGCTACACCAACCTGCCTGCCATGGTTGCCGCAGACGCCTCCGCGCTGTACGCCCGCAACCTGCTGGACTTCCTCAAGCTGGTCTTCACCCCTGAAGGGCAGTTCCAGATCAACCTTGAAGACGACATCGTCGCCGCGTGCCTGATGTGCCGCGACGGTCAAGTCGTGCGCAAAAACGGCTGAGGATAAAAACATGGAAGAGCTCATCTCCCCCGGTATCTACAACCTGATCATCTTCGTGCTGGCTATCTATGTCGGTTATCACGTGGTCTGGAACGTAACCCCTGCATTGCACACGCCCCTGATGGCCGTCACCAACGCCATCTCCGCCATTGTGATCGTGGGCGCCATGCTTGCCGCCGCACTGACGGTCACGCCACTGGGTAAAACCATGGGCACCCTGGCGGTCGCACTGGCAGCCGTAAACGTATTCGGTGGATTTTTGGTCACCCGGCGCATGCTGGAAATGTTCAAGAAGAAAGCACCTAAAGCCAAAGAAGAGGTGCGCAAGCCATGAGCATGAACCTGGTCACTGTTCTTTATCTGGTTGCATCGATCTGCTTTATTCAGGCGCTGAAAGGCCTGTCGCACCCGACCACCTCACGCCGCGGCAACTTCTTCGGCATGCTTGGCATGGGTCTGGCGGTAATCACCACCGTCGGCCTGATCTACAAACTGGGCAGCGAAATTGCGACCGCAGGCATCGGCTACGTGATTGTCGGCCTGTTGGTAGGCGGCACCGCAGGCTCGATCATGGCCAAACGTGTCGAAATGACCAAAATGCCTGAGCTGGTCGCTTTCATGCACAGCATGATCGGCCTCGCGGCAGTCTTCATTGCCATCGCTGCGGTGGTAGAGCCGCAATCGCTGGGCATCGTCAAACATCTGGGCGACGCCATCCCTGCCGGTAACCGTCTGGAACTGTTCCTCGGCGCGGCCATCGGTGCCATTACCTTCTCCGGTTCGGTCATCGCCTTCGGCAAGCTCTCGGGCAAATACAAGTTCCGCCTGTTCCAGGGCGCACCGGTACAGTTCAACGGTCAACACAAACTGAATCTGGTACTGGGCCTGGCCACGCTGGCACTGGGCATCACCTTTATGCTGACCGGCAACCTCAATGCCTTCGCACTGATGCTGGCATTGGCGTTCGTACTGGGCGTGCTGATCATCATCCCGATTGGCGGCGCCGACATGCCGGTCGTGGTCTCGATGCTTAACAGCTACTCCGGCTGGGCAGCGGCAGGCATCGGCTTCTCGCTGAACAACTCGATGCTGATCATTGCCGGCTCGCTGGTCGGCTCTTCGGGTGCGATCCTGTCGTACATCATGTGCAAGGCGATGAACCGCTCGTTCTTCAACGTGATCCTCGGCGGCTTCGGTGGCGCAGTCGATACCGCAGGCCCGGCAGGCTCGAAAGAAGCGCGCCCGGTGAAATCCGGCTCGGCTGACGACGCCACGTTCCTGCTGATGAACGCCGACACCGTGATCATCGTTCCGGGCTATGGCCTGGCCGTGGCACGGGCCCAGCATGCACTTAAAGAACTGACCGAGAAGCTGACCCATCGCGGCGTGACCGTGAAGTACGCCATTCACCCGGTAGCGGGCCGCATGCCCGGCCACATGAACGTACTGCTGGCCGAGGCAGAAGTGCCTTACGACCAGGTGTTCGAGATGGAAGACATCAACTCCGAGTTCGGCCAGGCCGACGTGGTGCTGGTACTGGGCGCCAACGACGTGGTCAACCCGGCGGCCAAGAACGATCCTAAATCGCCGATTGCCGGCATGCCGATCCTCGAAGCCTATAAAGCCAAAACCGTCATCGTTAACAAACGGTCCATGGCCAGCGGCTATGCCGGCCTGGATAACGAATTGTTTTATCTGGATAAAACAATGATGGTCTTCGGCGACGCGAAGAAAGTTATTGAAGATATGGTTAAAGCGGTCGAGTAACATCCCCGCCCCTGCAACACCGAGAACCCCGGAGCTGAATTGGCCGGGGTTTTTCTATTTATAAAGAACCCGACCAAAGGCTCTAAATCGGCCGCTGGCATTCGACCATGGTAGCGGGACGAAAGGCTCTGAAAATGAATAGACTGCGCCTCTTGCTTCCGTTGCCCGAGATAACAATCCATGTACCGTGAACGTATTCGCCTAACTTCCCTACACGACAAGGTCATGAGCGCCGCAGAAGCCGCCGACCTTATCAAAGACGGCATGACCGTCGGCATGAGCGGTTTTACCCGTGCCGGCGAAGCCAAGGCCGTCCCCCAGGCATTGGCCGAACGCGCCAAGCTGTCGCCGTTGAAAATCACCCTGATGACCGGCGCCAGCCTGGGCAACGACCTCGACAAGCAATTGACTGAAGCCGGCGTACTGGCTCGGCGCATGCCGTTCCAGGTCGACAGCACCCTGCGCAAGGCCATTAACGCCGGCGAAGTGATGTTCATCGACCAGCATTTGTCCGAAACCGTCGAGCAATTGCGCAACAAGCAACTGACCCTGCCGGACATCGCCGTTATCGAGGCCGTCGCAATTACCGAGCAAGGTCATATCGTTCCAACGACCTCCGTAGGCAATTCCGCCAGCTTCGCGATTTTCGCCAAACAGGTGATTGTCGAAATCAACATGGCGCACAACCCGAATCTGGAAGGTCTGCACGACATCTACATTCCGACCTACCGTCCGACGCGCACACCGATCCCGCTGGTCAAAGTCGACGACCGCATCGGTAGCACCGCGATCCCGATCCCGGCGGAAAAAATCGTCGCCATCGTGATCACCAACAAGCCGGACTCTCCGTCCACCGTGTCCGAGCCGGACAGCGAAACCGACGGTATCGCCTTCCACCTGATCAATTTCCTCAAGCAGGAAGTTGAAGAAGGGCGCATGACCAACAAGCTTGGTCCGCTGCAGGCAGGCATCGGCAACATTGCCAATGCGGTAATGTGCGGGCTGATCGACTCGCCGTTCGAAGACCTGACCATGTACTCCGAAGTACTGCAGGACTCGACCTTCGATCTGATCGACGCCGGCAAGATGAGCTTTGCTTCGGGCAGCTCGATCACCCTGTCCAGCCGTCGCAATGCCGACGTGTTCGGCAACCTCGAGCGCTACAAGGACAAACTGGTCCTGCGCCCGCAAGAGATCTCCAATCACCCGGAAGTGGTTCGCCGCCTGGGCATCATCGGGATCAACACCGCACTCGAGTTCGACATCTACGGCAACGTCAACTCCACCCACGTTTGCGGCACGCGGATGATGAACGGTATCGGTGGCTCGGGTGACTTCGCCCGCAACGCACACCTGGCGATCTTCGTTACCAAGTCGATTGCCAAAGCCGGAGCTATTTCCAGCGTTGTGCCCATGGTCAGCCACGTCGACCACACCGAGCACGACGTCGACATCCTGGTCACCGAGCAGGGCCTGGCCGACCTGCGTGGCCTGGCCCCACGCGAGCGCGCACGGGTCATCATCGACAACTGCGTGCACCCGGACTTCCGCGAAGCGCTGAACGATTACTTCAACAAAGCCTGCGCTATTGGCGGCCACACGCCGCACATACTGCGTGAAGCCCTGAGCTGGCATATCAACCTCGAAGAAACCGGGAAAATGCTGCCGTAACTCCCGTTCTAGACAGCCGCTGACAAAAAACACTATTTGCCAGCGGCTTTTTTTGGCGTAAATTTCAAAAACTGTACTACTGTACCGGTCAATTCATGACCCTTCCCCGCCTTCCCCCTGCCAAAACAGTCCGTTTCGCACCACATTGGTGCTGACAGGTACAGTTGTGCTCATTTATGGCCGTACAGCACCCCTAAACAGTTAACTGGCCCATCGCAATACAGTTGAACTGTATCTACTGTGTATGGACACAGAAGAGGATCATTGGCATCAGTTAAACCACTAGCCAATGCCGCCACAAGCGGAAGGATGCCGTCATGGAACGTACACTCAGTTCCGATCTGTTCAACGAAAGCAACACAGTAAACAACCAGGCTTCCATGCCTTTGCGCGTTCTTGCCAACTTGATGTTGTGGCAGCGCCGAATCTCCAGCCGCCATCAACTGGCTCGCCTGGACTCGCGTCTTCTGGCTGATGCCGGGATTAGCGAAGCACAGCGTTACGAAGAGCTGAGCAAGCCGTTCTGGCGCTAATGAGCGCTCGCTGGCCCTGACCACCGGTCTATCGCCAGCACCCTGAATTGAAAAAACAGAACCCGTCGCGGATTACCGCTGACGGGTTTTGTCGTTTATGGGGCGCATTTTTAAGAGGCCATAGCCAGACAGGTACAGTTTCTAAAAATATTAAAACAGACAGGTACAGTTACACAAATACTTGATCCAAAGCACTTTGCGTACTCCAATCGGCAAAACATCCTTTGCTCAGCGCTGCCCTGCGCCTACTATTCGAGCCATAAGCGTCTATTTTAATAAGCTCATGTTTTGGAGTCTCACCATGCCCACCCTTCGTCTGTTTAGCGCCGCTGCCTTGCTGACCCTTGCTGCAAGCGCCAATGCCTCAAGCTTTATCGTCACCACCGATAGCATCGTGGGCACCCTCAAGGCCACTTCCGACCTGACGTCCGACGCCACCGGTTCGTTCCGCGACAACAAGATCGTGCGTGCTGCACGTGACGACGCCGCCAGCTTTGTAGCCAGCGAAGGAACCATTCGCGGTGTGAAACTGGAAAGCGCATTCGAGGCCATCCGCCAGCAAGCACCACAGTTGCAGGCCACCGACGCTCAACTGGCCCAGGCAATCCTGACCATTTGATTTTCGGATACGCCTGCCCCCCTGTGGGGCAGGCATGCCCGCAGAAGAAACACTGCGCTGCGCCGCTTCATGAAGAACCCCGCCTCGCGCTGGCTCTGCCCCGGCCATTACGCTAGCCTTGAGTCTCATTCCAACTGCCTCGAGACCCATGCGCTTTTCCTCTTTAGCTCTGCTTGCACTCTGCTGGACACACACAGCCCATGCCTTCGATCTGACCACCCAGAATGTGGTGCTCAGTGGTTACGTCACCAGTAAAGTGACGTCCGCGCCCTTTGATCACAAACTGATACGTGCCGCCCAGGATGATGCTGGCGTCTTCATTGCCAGTGACGGCCAACTGCGAGGAGCGCAGCTGGAATCTGCCTTGCGCTGCCTGCGCCGGAGTCATCCAGAATTGAGTGTCAGCGACCTTGAACTGGCACAAGCAATTCTCGTCCAATAAATACCCGCATTTTCTGGAGATGTTTCATGCGTAGCCCTTTAATTGTCGCGACCCTGGGTCTTTTGCTGCTCGCCGACGTGGCACAGGCACAGACCCTGGTCCAGACCAGCAACATCATTGTGCGGGCCTTTGGTCGCACCATTGACTTCACCTCGGACACCACCACCTCGATCCGCGACTCCAAAGTCGTGCGCGAGGCTCAGGATGACGCCGCCACTTTCGTTGCCAGCCAGGGCGACATTCGCGGTGTGCAGCTGGAATCAGCCTTCAGCACCCTGCGTGAGCGTGTCCCCGAAGCCCGTACCGTCAGCGACCAGGTCCTCGCCGAAGCCATACTCGCACTGTGAGGCGGCTAACGCGCTGGTTCTTCGTTTGTGGCCTGCTGCTTGCGGGCAGTGCCCAGGCCGCTCTGCATCTGCAACTCAAGACCGAAGGCCTGAGCCCGGCTGAACAACAGGCCAGCCAGGCTCTGCTGGACGAGGCCATGCAGAGCCTGCCACCGCGTTTTATCGAGCAGCTGGACCGACAGATTCTGGTGGGCTGGACCGATGACATGCCAAGCAATGCCTACGGCCAGGCGTCGCTGGTGTCAGAGCTGGATCTCAATCGCAAGCTGCTGGCCGGGCTGACCGACGGTTCTGCCGCCACCCTGCAGACCAACCGTCCCCACGGCACCGTGCGCCGGGAAATGCTCGCCACTGTGCTGCACGAACTGACCCACATCTACGACCGCGCCCGACTCTGGCCCGCCGCAGAGCGCAGCCTGATCCTGCGCTGCAGCAGACAAAGCAACAGCTCCGGAATCATTGGCCTGCCCGATCAATGCCGCGGCCAGACCGAACGCCGCTTCACCCTCAGCGATGATCCACGGCTGCTCGACCTGGCCGGCTGGCAGCAATATGTCGGACGCCGTGGCGAGCGCGAGCAAGACAACCACCAGATCGTTCGCAGCCCGGACCTTTACGAAGTCACCAACCCCAAAGAGTTTGTGGCGGTCAACATGGAGTACTTCCTCCTCGACCCGGCCTACGCCTGTCGCCGCCCAGCCCTCTACCGCTACTACAAGGCGCATTTCGGCTGGGCCCCGGCGGCCAGGGACGAATGCCCCAAAGGCTTCGCCTTCCTCAACGCCGGTAACGACTTTGCCCTGCAGCCCCTGGGCACCGTCGACCCGGAGCGGGTCTACGCCGTCGACTACCTGCTGGCCGAGGCCAACCAGGAGTGGGCCAGCCGCTGGGGCCACAGCATGCTGCGCCTGGTGATCTGCGCCCCCGGACGCCCGCGCGGCCCGGACTGTCGCCTCGACCTGCAAGAACACCTGGTTCTGTCCTACCGGGCATTCGTCAATGACGTACAGCTTTCAAGCTGGGACGGCCTGACCGGGGCTTACCCGTCACGCTTGTTTGTGTTGCCACTGGCCCAGGTTATCGACGAATACACCAAGACCGAACTGCGCAGCCTGGCTTCGGTGCCGCTCAAGTTGAGCCGCCCCGAAATTGAAGAAGTGGTTGAGCACGCTGCCGAGATGCACTGGAGCTATGACGGCAACTATTACTTCATCTCCAACAACTGCGCGGTGGAAACCCTGAAGCTGCTGCGCAGCGGTAGCGACAATAGCCAGCTCAAAGGGCTCGACAGCATCGTGCCCAATGGCCTGCTTGAAGTGCTTGAGGGCCGCGGGCTGGCCGACACCAGCGTGCTGGAGGATCCGAAAGAGGCCCTGCGCCTGGGTTACCGGTTTGACTCCTACCGCGACCGCTATCAAGCCATGTTCGACGTGCTCAAAACCCGCCTGCCAATCAAACAGACCACGGTTGAAGACTGGCTGGCCCTGAATGCCGACGAACGCCGGCCGTGGATCGAGAAGGCGGACCTGCGCTCGAGTGCTGCGCTGTTATTGCTTGAGCAGGCCAGCTTTCGTCGACAACTGCTGCTGGCCCAGGACGAGGTCAAGCAAAAGTACCTGGGCGCCCGCGGGCTCAAGGATGGCGGCATGGATAAAGCCAATAAAACCCTGCAGCAGATTCTCGCCACCAGCGGCTTTCTCAGCCGCCCGGCCGAGTTGCTCGGCAGCAGTGGTTATGGCCTGCCGCAAGCCAAAGAGTGGGAAGTGCTCCAGTCCGAAAGCAGCCAGCGCCAGCAGCAACTGCTGCGCCTGACCACTGACCTGGACCAGGAAGTGCGCGGCCTGCTTGAACCGGCCCGGGCGGCGGAAATTGCTGCCACCGAAGCCAACGTCAAACAGATCGGCGAGCACTTGCGGGCGATTCATAAAGCGTCAGGCGGGTTGCAACTGCCCTGATTCTGCTAACCCCCCCTGCAGGAGCGAGCTCTTTAGCCTGGCTGAAAACAGCTCGCTCCTGCAGGACTTGCCCGGCGTATCTCAGGCTCCCGGCACAAAGTGCTTCTGCACGGTGCCGTGGGCGATCAGCCGCGAGAGGTAGTTCATTTTCTCGGCATCCTGATCGACAAAGCGGAACGTCAGTTGCAACCAGTCACTGTCCGGCCTGGGCTCGTAAGCCACGATGGCATGCAGATAGCCATTGAGGCGCGCAACCTCGGCGTTCTCACCCTGCTCAAGGTCCAGTACCGCACTGGCCAATACCTGAGGCAGCACTTCACCGCGACGCACCACCAGCAGCGCTTCCTTGAGGCTCAGAGCCTTGATCACGCACGCCTGGGTGCCGCTGGCCAGGCGCAGCTGCCCTTGACCCCGACCAGCCGGCGCCTGAGCGACTGGTTTTGCTGCTGGCGCCACCGGACGTGCAGCCGCAGCAGGAGCCGGGGTGATTACTTGGGCCTTGCCACCGGTCAGTGCATTCAGCGAGTCGTTACCGAAGGCGCTGCTCAAGCGTGCAGGTGCACTGCTCATCACGGCATCCAGCAAACCCGCCTTGGCAAAAGCCTTCTTCACCTTGGTCAGCAACTGCTCGTTGGTGAAGGGCTTGCTGACAAAGTCTGAGACCCCGGCCTGAATCGCCTGAATCACATTTTCCTTGTCCCCGCGGCTGGTCACCATAATGAACGGCAGGGTTTTCAGATGATCCTGCTCACGGCACCAGGTCAGCAGTTCAAGGCCGGACATCTCCGGCATTTCCCAGTCGCACAGCACCAGATCGAAAGTCTCACGGGTCAGCAATGCCTGGGCTTTACGGCCATTGACTGCGTCTTCGGTCCTGATGCCCGGAAAATAGTTACGCAGGCAATTTTTAACCAGATCGCGAATAAACGACGCGTCATCCACCACCAGCACACTGACCTTGCTCATCGACTGCTCCTTTAAAATCCTGACCACCCTGCCCGCATTCAAAGCAATGTGCCAAGACCGACAGGCACCCCAACGGCATTAACGTTCGCAGAGCGCCTTGAATATGAATGCCAAAAACCAAAACGCCCGGCTAGAGCCGGGCGTTTTTTATCTCGGGCAGTCTTATTTATCGTCAGCAGACTGCACAACATTAGCTTTATCACCGCCTGTGCCTTCAACTTCTTCGCGCATGCGCTTGAGGCCCATGTGCCGCACGTCCGTGCCGCGCACCAGATAAATCACCAGCTCGGAGATATTGCGCGCATGGTCGCCAATACGCTCCAGCGAACGCAGAACCCAGATGATGCTCAACACACGCGAGATCGAACGCGGGTCCTCCATCATGTAAGTGGCCAGTTCGCGCAGTGCGGTCTTGTACTCGCGATCGATGATTTTGTCGTACTGGGCTACCGACAGTGCGAGGTCGGCATCGAAGCGGGCGAACGCATCCAGTGCATCACGCACCATGTTGCGTACCTGATCGCCGATGTGCCGCACTTCGACATAACCCCGGGGCGCCTCGCCTTCTTCACACAGCTGAATGGCACGGCGAGCGATCTTGGTCGCTTCGTCACCGATGCGCTCCAGGTCGATCACTGACTTGGAGATACTGATGATCAGGCGCAGGTCAGAGGCTGCCGGCTGGCGACGGGCCAGAATGCGCAGGCATTCTTCGTCGATGTTGCGCTCCATCTGATTGATCTGATCGTCTATCTCGCGCACCTGTTGCGCCAGGCCGGAGTCGGCCTCGATCAACGCCGTGACGGCATCGTTGACCTGTTTCTCCACCAGGCCGCCCATCGCCAGCAAGTGACTGCGTACGTCTTCGAGTTCCGCGTTGAACTGCGCGGAAATGTGATGGGTGAGGCCATCCTTTGAAATCATGGTTTTGCTCCGCAAAAGCTTCAAGCGACCAGCTTCAAGCTGCAAGTTGATTATGTCGTTACGCCAAACTGCATTTACTTGCCGCTTGAGGCCAACGGCTGCAGCTGCTGCTAGCCATAGCGCCCGGTGATGTAGTCTTCGGTCTGTTTCTTGGCCGGGTTGGTGAACAAGGTATCGGTGTCGCCGTACTCAACCATCTTGCCCATGTACATGAACGCGGTGTAGTCCGAAACCCGGGCTGCCTGCTGCATGTTGTGGGTCACGATCACGATGGTGAACTTGGACTTGAGCTCGTAGATCAGCTCTTCGACTTTCAGGGTCGAGATCGGGTCGAGTGCCGAGCACGGCTCATCGAGCAGCAGTACTTCAGGCTCAACTGCGATGGTACGGGCAATCACCAGACGCTGTTGCTGGCCGCCGGACAGACCCAGAGCCGACTCGTGCAGACGGTCCTTGACCTCATCCCACAGCGCCGCGCCCTTGAGTGCCCACTCTACCGCTTCGTCGAGCACGCGCTTTTTGTTGATGCCCTGGATCCGCAGACCGTAGACCACGTTTTCGTAGATGGTCTTGGGGAACGGGTTGGGTTTCTGGAACACCATGCCGACGCGCCGACGCAACTCGGCCACATCCTCGCCCTTGCGGTAGATGTTGTTGCCGTACAGGTTGATCTCGCCCTCGACACGGCAACCGTCCACCAGATCGTTCATCCGGTTGAAGGTGCGCAGCAACGTGGACTTGCCGCAACCCGACGGGCCGATAAACGCGGTAACCCGTTGCTTGGGGATGTTCAGGCTGACGTCGAACAGCGCCTGTTTTTCACCGTAGTAAAGGTTCAGGCCCGGTACTTCAATGGCGACGGCTTCGTCAGCCAGGCTCAGGCTCTGTTTGCTGCGGCCCAGGGCTGACATGTTGATGCCGTGGGTGGGAGATTCATGCTGCATGGGTTGCTCCATACGCTAAAAATTCATTTCGCTTACCTCTGGCCGCTTATCAGGGCCAGAGGTTTACATGATTATTGTGGGAGCCGGCTTGCCGACGATCCGGACAACGCGGTGTACATCTGAACCGTCGCTGGCAAGCCAGCTCCCACATGACCCTTACGTGTATCAATCAGCTTTCCAGCGCCTTGTACTTCTCGCGCAGGTGGTTACGAATCCATACCGCCGACAAGTTAAGCGTTGCGATCACCAGTACCAGCAGCAGCGCGGTGGCGTATACCAGCGGGCGTGCGGCTTCGACGTTGGGGCTCTGGAAGCCCACGTCATAAATATGGAAGCCCAGGTGCATGATCTTCTGGTCAAGGTGCAGGTACGGGTAGTTGCCATCCAGCGGCAGCGACGGTGCCAGCTTGACCACGCCCACCAGCATCAGCGGCGCCACTTCACCGGCCGCACGGGCCACCGCGAGGATCATGCCGGTCATCATGGCCGGGCTGGCCATCGGCAGCACGATCTTCCACAAGGTCTCGGATTTGGTGGCACCCAGCGCCAGCGAGCCTTCGCGAACGGTACGCGGAATACGCGCCAGCCCTTCTTCAGTGGCCACGATCACCACCGGCACCGCCAGCAGCGCCAGGGTCAGCGAGGCCCACATCAGGCCCGGCGTACCAAAGGTCGGCGCCGGCAGTGCTTCGGCGAAGAACAGCCGGTCCACCGAGCCGCCCAATACATACACAAAGAAGCCCAGGCCAAACACGCCGTACACAATGGCCGGGACACCGGCCAGGTTGTTGACCGCAATGCGGATCACCCGGGTCAGGGTGTTTTGCTTGGCATATTCGCGCAGATACACCGCCGCCAGCACCCCGAACGGCGTGACGATCACGGCCATGATCAGGGTCATCATCACGGTGCCGAAAATTGCCGGGAAGATCCCGCCTTCAGTGTTGGCTTCACGGGGGTCCTGAGTGAGGAACTCCCAGATATTGCTGAAATACATCCCCAGCTTCTGCCAGCTGTTCATCGCGTTCGGCTGGTAGGCCTTGACCACCTTGCCGATGCTGATTTCCAGCTCTTTACCGTTGGCGTCGCGGGCCGTGAGGCTGTCGCGATTGAACTGCGCGTGCAAGTCCCCCAAACGCTCTTCGATGGCTTTGTAGCGGGCGTTCAGTTCGGCCCGTTCCGACTCCATGTCAGCTTGCGCTTGCGGGGTGAGCTTGCCGTCCAGCTCCAGCTTGCGACCATGCAGGCGGATACGCTCCAGCCCGTAGTTGATCGCACCGATGTCTTTCTTTTCCAGCTGGCTGAGTTGTGCCGCCAGTTCATTGATACGTTTGACCCGGGCTTGCAGTTCAGGCCAGGCCGCAGCACCTTCGGCGATCACTTTGCCGTTTTCTTTCACGTTGACCAGATAGCCGTAAAAATTGCCCCATTCGCGGCGCTCGATGGCCATCAGCTCCGGCGGCGTGGACTGGTTGGTCAGCCACTCGCCGACCACCCAAGTGAAGTCGTTGCCGTTCAGGTCACGGTTACCGACCTTGATCAGCTCCCGCGTCATGAACTCTGGGCCTTGATCGGGCACCGGCAGGCCGGCGCTTTTCAGACGCTCGCGCGGTACTTCTTCCTTTTGCACCACTTCGCCGATCAGCACGTGATTGGCATTACCCGGTACGTCGTACTGCGCGTGCACCAGGTCTGCCGGCCAGAAGTGACCCAGACCACGCACCGCGATGACCGACAGCAAACCGATGGTCATGATGACCGCGATGGAAACCGCACCACCGCTGATCCAGACGCCGGGAGCGCCGCTCTTGAACCAACCTTTGAGGGAGTTCTGTTTCACAGACTTCTACCTTCCTTAAAGCGACGAATATTTCTTGCGCAGACGCTGACGAATCAGCTCGGCGAGGGTGTTCATGACGAAGGTGAACAGCAGCAGTACCAGCGCCGAGAGGAACAGCACGCGGTAATGACTGCCGCCCACTTCCGACTCCGGCATTTCCACCGCTACGTTCGCCGCCAATGTGCGCAGGCCTTCGAACAGGTTCATTTCCATGACCGGGGTGTTGCCGGTGGCCATCAACACAATCATGGTCTCGCCTACCGCACGGCCCATGCCGATCATCAGCGCCGAGAAAATCCCCGGGCTGGCGGTCAGGATGACCACCCGGGTCATGGTCTGCCACGGTGTGGCACCCAGCGCCAGCGAGCCCAGGGTCAGGCCACGCGGCACGCTGAACACGGCGTCTTCGGCAATCGAGTAGATGTTCGGGATGACCGCAAAGCCCATCGCCAGACCCACCACCAGAGCATTGCGCTGGTCGTAAGTGATGCCCAGGTCGTGGGAGATCCACAGGCGCATGTCGCCGCCGAAGAACCAGGCTTCCATATACGGGCTCATATACAGCGACAGCCAGCCCACAAACAGAATCACCGGGATCAGGATCATGCTTTCCCAGCCGTCCGGCACCCGCAGGCGGATCGACTCAGGCAGGCGGCTCCAGGTGAAACCCGCCACCAGGATGCCGATGGGCATCAGCATCAGCAGGCTGAAAATCCCCGGGAGATGGCCCTCGACATAAGGCGCCAGGAACAGACCGGCGAAGAAGCCAAGGATTACCGTGGGCATCGCTTCCATCAGCTCGATCACCGGCTTGACCTTGCGCCGCAGACTCGGGGCCATGAAGTAAGCGGTGTAGATCGCGGCAGCAACAGCCAGCGGAGCGGCCAGCAACATGGCGTAGAACGCCGCCTTCAACGTACCGAAGGTCAATGGCGCAAGGCTCATTTTCGGTTCGAAGTCGGTGTTGGCAGCCGTCGACTGCCAAACGTATTTAGGTTCGTCGTAGTTCTCGTACCAGACCTTGCTCCACAACGCGCTCCAGGACACTTCCGGGTGCGGGTTTTTCAGGGTCAGTGGCAGCAGCTTGCCGCCCTCTTCCACGATGATGCGGTTGGCCCGTGGCGACAACGCCATGATGCCGGGGCCTTCAGCAATTTTTTCGACCAGCAGGGTGCGATGCGCGGTGCTGTGGAACACACCGATTTCACCAGCAGCGTCCAGGGCCAGGAAGCCTTTGCGACGTTGTTCGGCGGTGATCTCGACAATCGGCGAGCTGCCCATCTGGAAACTGCGGATGTGCTTGAAGCGTTGCTCGCCATCCGGATCGCGCGCCATGAACCATTGGCTCAGACCACCCCTGGAGTCGCCGAAAATCAGCGAGATACCACCCACCAACTGGGTACTGGCGGTGATCTCGGTCGTGGCGTCATCAGCCAGCTTGTAGCGCCCGTTGAGGCTCTTGTCGCGCAGGCTGAACACATCGGCTTGCGCCCGCCCGTTAACCACATACAGCCACTGCTGGCGCGGGTCGACGTAGAGCGCTTTGACCTGTTCGGTCATTTGCGGCAGGTCGATGCGGGTCTCGGAATTCGTGACCTCGCCGGTCATCATGTTTTCTTCGCTGACCATCGACAGCACGTTCAACTGCGCACCGCTCGAGCCCGCCAGCACCAACGTCGAATCGTTCACGCTGAGGTTCACGTGATCCAGCGCACGGCCCTGGGGGTCGAGCACAAGCGGCGTTTCGCCATAGGGGTATTCAATGGCCGGGGTGATGGTCTTTTTGTTATCCGGGTAGCTGACACGGTAGCTGTGACGGAACACCAGGGCCTGACCGTTGGACAGGCCCAGGACCACCACCGGATTACCCGGCTGGTCTTCACCGATCGACGTCACTTGTGTGCCCGCAGGCAACGGCAAGTTGACCCGCGACAACTCGTCGCCCGTTTTGGCGTTAAAGAACAGCACCATGCCCTTGTCGGACACACGCATACCGACCTGATTCTGCTCCTCTACGGAAATCATCAGCGGCTTGCCGGCATCCTGCATCCATACCGGAGTCAGCGCCTGCTTGGCATTGAGGTCTGCGCCCTGAAACAGCGGGAACACGACATAGCCGAGGAAGAAGAAAATCAGGGTGATCGCGCCGAGCACGGCAAGACCGCCGATAAATACATACCAGCGGGTCAGGTGGTCTTTTAGCGCGCGGATGCGACGCTTGCGCTTGAGTTCAGGGGTATTGAAATCAATGCGCTTGGGAGCGGATGTCGTAGTCATTGGGGAATTGGCCAGATCATTCATGCGCACACCCTAGCGATCCTGTATGACAGAAAGATGACAAAGCAGTGACGCAGAAAATCCGCCGCCCAGTGGTGCTGGCAGCGGAGCGAAAAATGAGGTGAATCAGGAGCGCCTGTAGCGGCTGCCGGAGGCTACGACGGGCTGCGTAGCAGACCCGTTTTTGAAGGCCCTTCGGACCTTGCCGCAGCCTTCGTCAGCGACTACAGAGCTCTCGTTTATGCGCCTTCTTTCAAGCCCAGGTCAGCCAGTGCTTTGGCAGCGACTTTGGCTGGCAGCGGGATATAGCCGTCTTTCACGACCACTTCCTGGCCCTGCTTGGACAACACCAGCTTGATGAACTCGGCTTCCAGCGGGTTCAGCGGCTTGTTCGGTGCCTTGTTCACATACACGTAGAGGAAACGCGACAACGGGTATTTGCCGTTCAGTGCGTTTTCTTCGGTGTCTTCAATGAACTCGGTGCTGCCCTTTTTAGCCAGAGGCACTGTTTTCACGCTGGCGGTTTTGTAACCGATGCCCGAGTAGCCCACGCCGTTCAGCGAGCTGCTGATGGACTGAACCACCGAAGCGGAACCCGGCTGTTCGTTCACGTTTGGCTTGTAGTCGCCTTTGCACAGGGCTTCTTCCTTGAAGTAGCCATAAGTGCCGGATACCGAGTTACGACCAAACAGTTGAACCGGCTTGTTCGCCAGATCGCCGGTCACACCCAGGTCGCCCCAGGTTTTAACGTCAGCTTTGGCGCCGCACAAACGGGTCGACGAGAAAATCGCGTCAACCTGCTCCATGGTCAGGTGCTTGATCGGGTTGTCCTTGTGGACAAATACCGCCAGGGCATCAACAGCCACCGGGATGGCGGTCGGCTTGTAGCCGAACTTCTGCTCGAAGGCAGCCAGTTCGTTGTCCTTCATCTTGCGGCTCATCGGGCCCAGGTTGGCGGTGCCTTCAGTAATCGCAGGTGGCGCGGTCGAAGAACCGGCAGCCTGAATCTGGATGTTCACGTTCGGGTATTCTTTTTTGTAAGCCTCAGCCCACAGGGTCATCAGGTTCGCCAGGGTATCGGAACCAACGCTGGACAGATTCCCCGACACACCGGTGGTCTTCACGTAGGGCTGAATAGCCGGGTCAACACCAACGGCAACCGCATTGGCAGTCGCAACGCCAGCGGCAACAAAAGTCAGGGCCGCCATCACACGCTTCAATTTCATGCCTTACTCCTAACAAACGGGGTTAGATGAATCGGGGGCCAGTATCTTCAGGCCATGTGACCACTCTATGAACCGATTGTGACAATTGGATGAAAGGCCATCATTGTTTACAAATGATGGCCTTTCTGGAGAGGCTAATTATGTGTGACGACGAGGCCGGCTCGATCAGCGGCCCTTTTTCCACAAGTAGGCACCGACCAGCAAGCCCATGGTGCAGATGATTGCCACGTAGTACGCCGGGCCCATCGGGCTTTCTTTAAGCAGCAGGGTTACGGCCATCGGGGTCAGGCCACCAAAGATGGCGTAGGCCAGGTTGTAGGAAAAAGACAGGCCACTGAAACGCACCACCGCCGGAAAGGCTTTGACCATCACATAGGGCACAGCGCCGATGGTGCCTACAAACAATCCGCTCAAGGCGTACAGGGGAAACAACCAGTCCGGGTGCTGCAACAGGCTGTGGTAGAAGGTCCACGAGGTGATCAGCAGTCCGGCGCAACCCAGCACGAAGACTTTGCCGGCACCAAAGCGGTCAGCCAGTGCCCCCGAAGCAATACAGCCCAAGCTCAAAAAGACGATGGCCAGACTGTTGGCTTGCAATGAGGTGGTGGCAGAAAAACCGTACACGGTTTGCAGCACGGTCGGCGTCATCAATATGACCACGATGATCCCGGCAGACAGCAACCAGGTCAGCAGCATCGAAATCACAATTGCACCGCGATGATCACGCAACACGGTCTTGAGCGGCACTTCTGCAGCCAGGGCCTTGCGCAGCTGCAACTCGGCGAACACCGGGGTTTCGTGCAACCAGCGCCGCAGATACACCGAAAACAGTCCGAACACACCCCCCATGAGGAAAGGGATTCGCCACGCGTAATCGGCCACTTCCGCCGGGGTGTAGATCGTATTGATCGCAGTGGCCATCAACGAACCGAGCAAAATGCCCGCCGTCAGGCCGCAGGTCAGGGTGCCGCAGGCATAGCCCACGTGACGCGGCGGAACATGCTCGGCCACAAACACCCAGGCGCCCGGCACTTCACCGCCAATCGCCGCGCCCTGAATCACGCGCATCAGCAGCAACAGAATCGGCGCCCACATGCCGATCTGTGCATAAGTCGGCAGCAAGCCCATGATCAGGGTCGGCACCGCCATCATGAAGATGCTCAAAGTGAACATCTTCTTGCGCCCCAGCAGGTCGCCGAAGTGCGCCATGACAATGCCACCCAGCGGCCGAGCCAGATAACCCGCAGCAAAAATGCCGAAGGTTTGCATCAGGCGCAGCCACTCCGGCATGTCCGCCGGGAAGAACAGCTTGCCGACCACGGTGGCAAAAAATACAAAGATGATGAAATCGTAAAACTCCAGCGCACCGCCCAAAGCAGACAGCGACAAGGTTTTATAGTCATTACGGGTTAACGGCCGCGACGGCGGTGCAGCACTGGAAGGCTCTGTGATCATGGAGTATTGCTTCTCTTATTTGGGCTCGGCAAAAAGCTGCAACTACGCCGGCAGGGGCTGGGCAGGTTTTGAAAGATAACAAATTGTTTACAAAAGCACAGAGCTAGACGCACGCCTCGCTTAAAAAGCAGAATCCGAAGGTCGTCGGCCAAGCCAGTGATCGATATACTCGTTGGCTGTAAGAAACATTTGGAGACTTCTGAAAATGCTGTGCGAAACGTTCGCAGGGCATTCACCAGCTGATTCCGCAGAGTTTCCCTTGGTGCGGCTTATGAAGAACGTGACGAACGTAGTATGTTCGGGCTGAATCGTTTTTCTAATGACGCTTATTCACCCGCAATACACATGATGAATCACGGGTCAGAGGCCCTTAGGCATGCTAGAGCTCGAACAAGAAGATCCAATCCCGCAAGGTGACCTGGCCTTGCAAATCACCGCATTACCGCGCGAAACCAACGGTTTCGGCGATATTTTCGGCGGCTGGCTGGTATCACAAATGGACCTCGCTGGCACCGCAATGGCCAGCAAGGTCGCCGGGGGCCGTGTGGCTACGGTTGCCATTGATCGCATGGCATTTCTGGTGCCCGTGGCAGTCGGGGCCCAGTTATCGTTTTACACCCAGGCCCTGGAAATCGGCCGCAGCTCGATCCAGATGATGGTCGAAGTGTGGAGCGACGACCCGCTGTCCAGCGAATGGCGCAAAGTCACCGAAGCTGTATTTGTGTTCGTTGCCATCGATGGCAGCGGCCGCACGCGCTCCGTTCCGCCGCGCCGTTAAACCTCGCCGCGCTTTGCCTGTCTACTGCTGTCCTAGTCCCTGATATAGAGAGCCTGCCATGCACCACATTGAGTCAGTCACCCTGGACGAACTGGAGTGCTGGCACTTCCAGCATGGTCAGGCCCAACTATTGGTCGCCAAACAGGGCGCCCAGGTGCTCAGTTATCAGGTAGGCGATGAGCCGCCGATCATCTGGCTTAACGACAAGGCCCAGTACAAGGCAGGGAAAGGCATCCGCACCGGCGTCCCGGTCTGCTGGCCGTGGTTTGGCAATTTTGAACGCAACCCGCAAAGCGTAAAAGCCATGCGTCAGTCAGACGAGCCGGCAACGGCCCATGGGCTGGTGCGCACCCGCGAATGGGAGCTCCTTGAGTTCGACGATGCCGGTGAAGCACTGCACATCGAACTGGGCCTGCCCCACGTCGAAGGCGGCCTGCCCGGGTGGCCACACGATGTCGCACTGACCCTGAGCATTCGCCTGGACACGCAGCTGCACATCAGTCTCACCAGCCATAACCGCAGTGATATTCCGGTCACCATCAGCCAGGCGCTGCACAGCTACTTTGCGGTCAGCGATGTACGCAGGGTGCATGTCGAAGGGCTGGACGCACTGACGTATATCGACACGCTGCAAGACTGGAAACAGATCCGCCAGACCGGCGATTTGACCTTCAGCGGCGAAACCGACCGCATCTACCTCGACGCCCCGCAGCAGCTGAGCATTGTCGATAACGACTGGCACCGCAGCATTCAGCTCACCAGCCGCGGCTCACGTACGGCGGTGATCTGGAACCCGTGGATCGAGCGGGCCGAGCAGTTTGACGACATGGCCGATGATGGCTGGCAACGCATGCTCTGCATCGAAACCGCCAACGTGATGGACGACGTGGTCACCCTGGAACCGGGTGCGAGCCATACCCTGGGTGTGAGCATTGCGAGCAAACGCCTGAAACCCTGAACCTGTAGGAGCGAGCTTTTTAAACAGCTCGCGAGCAAGCTCGCTCCTACAGTCAGATTGCGCGTAGTTAAGTTGCGTATCCCTTACAAATCCGCCTCAACCACCACCCGCACCTTGCTCGCATCCAGCGCATAGGCCGCATCCGCCAGATCATTACTGACTGTCTCAACCTTCAGCGTGCCCACCACCCACAATGGCGTGTAGATGTCGTCCAGCTTCAAGCCTTTGGGGTAGCGCACCAGCACCAGCTGATTGGGCGGCGGTGGCGGCACGTGGATGCAGGCGCCAGGGTACGGCACCAGGAAAAACAGGGTACTGCGCCCCTTGGCATCGGTTTCCAAAGGCACGGGATAGCCGCCCAAACGGATATTTTTCCCGTTCATGGCAGGCACAGTTTTACTGGAATACATGACCGCCGGCAGGCCTTTGCTCTGCTTCAAACCACCCTTGGCAGTAAACGTACCATTGGCCTCGGGCGAGTCATGGTCGATTTCGGGCATTTGTTCGAGGGCTTTTTGATCCGACTTTGGCATCAGGTCGAGCCAGTCGGTTTCGGGCAATTGCGCCGCGTGTACCAGGCCACAGCCCAGTAAAAGAAAGATAAAAGCAAAACGACGCATGGCAGTCTCAATCAAAGAGGGCTTCTGACGCCGCGCATTCTAGCCTTCTCTGCGGCGAGCGCAGAGAGGGCCAGACCATTCAATCAGCTCTTTTTCGACACCATGTTGTAGATCACCAGCAGGATAACCGCCCCGATCACCGCACCAATAAAGCCGGCACCCTCGCCTGCCTTATAGATACCCAGTGCCTGTCCGCCGTATGTTGCCGCCAGCGAACCGCCGATACCCAGCAGGATAGTCATGATCCAGCCCATGCTGTCGTCGCCCGGTTTCAGGAAACGGGCCAGCAGGCCAACGATCAAGCCGATAAAAATGGTTCCGATGATGCCCATGGACGCTTCCTCTCTGTAGATGGCGTAAACCCAAGCCTAGTCAGCACTTTGGGATCACGCCATCAGAGAGTGGCGGTCACTGAATGGTTCCCGCCAATTAACGATTTACGCTTGATCGATCAACGCTTCAACACGCTGGATTTGCGCTTTGAGCGTCGCCAGGTCTGCACAACGCAGATTGGCATGACCCACTTTGCGGCCGACCTTGAAGGCCTTGCCGTAGTGATGCAAATGGCAGTCGGCAATCGCGATCACCTGCTCTACCGGCGGCACGCTGCCAATGAAGTTGAGCATTGCGCTCTCACCGACCTTGGCCGTCGAACCCAGCGGCAAACCGGCAATGGCGCGCAAATGGTTTTCGAACTGGCTGCACTCGGCGCCTTCAGTGGTCCAGTGCCCGGAGTTGTGCACACGCGGGGCAATTTCATTGGCCTTGAGGCCACCGTCGACTTCAAAGAACTCGAACGCCATCACGCCGACGTAGTCGAGTTGCTTGAGTACACGGCTCGAGTAGTCCTCGGCCAACGCTTGCAACGGGTGATCGGTGCTGGCAACCGACAGCTTGAGAATGCCGCGGTCATGGGTGTTGTGCACCAGCGGGTAGAACCGGGTCTCGCCATCACGACCGCGCACGGCGATCAGCGACACTTCACCAGTGAAGGGTACAAAACCTTCCAGCAGGCAGGCGACGCTACCCAGCTCGGCAAAGGTACCTTCGACATCGGCCGCAGTGCGCAGCACTTTCTGGCCCTTGCCGTCATAACCCAGGGTGCGGGTCTTGAGCACGGCCGGCAACCCGATGCTGGCTACCGCTGCATCCAGATCCGCCTGGGACTGGATGTCGGCAAAGTCCGGCGTCGGAATCCCCAGGTCCTTGAACATGCTTTTTTCGAACCAGCGATCACGGGCGATACGCAGCGCTTCGGCACTCGGATACACCGGTACGAATTGCGACAGGAAGGCCACGGTTTCAGCAGGAACGCTTTCGAACTCAAACGTCACCAGATCGACTTCATCGGCCAGTTGGCGCAAATGATCCGGGTCGCTGTAGTCCGCACGCAGGTGTTCACCCAGCGCAGCTGCGCAGGCATCAGGCGCCGGATCAAGGAAAGCGAAGTTCATGCCCAGCGGAGTGCCCGCCAGGGCCAGCATGCGGCCCAGTTGGCCGCCACCGATTACACCGATTTTCATCGTCAAAAACCTCAGGCTTCGCGCGGGTCTGGATTGTCCAGAACGCTGTCTGTCTGCTCAGCACGGAATGCTTTCAATACGGTATGGAACTGCGGGTGCTTGGCGCCCAGGATGCTGGCCGACAATAGCGCTGCGTTGATCGCACCCGCCTTGCCGATGGCCAGGGTGGCAACCGGGATGCCTGCAGGCATTTGCACGATCGACAGCAGCGAATCAACGCCCGACAGCATCGCCGACTGCACCGGTACACCCAGTACCGGCAAGTGGGTTTTGGCCGCACACATGCCTGGCAGGTGAGCAGCGCCACCGGCACCTGCGATGATCACCTCGATCCCGCGGCCTTCGGCCTCTTCGGCATACTGGAACAGCAAGTCCGGAGTGCGGTGGGCAGAGACCACTTTAACTTCGTAAGGAATGCCGAGTTTTTCCAGCATATCGGCGGTGTGGCTGAGGGTGGACCAATCGGACTTGGAGCCCATGATCACGCCTACCAGTGCACTCATCGTCGCGCCTCTTCTCTTGGGCGCCCGCAGGCGCGTCAAAAAACAACAAGCCACGTGGGGAAACCGACGTGGCTTGTTATAGAAATTAAGGCCGGTCAAGCCAGCCGAAGGCCGCGCAGTATACCCAAAAAGGTAAACAAAACGCATATTCCCCGACCATCTGTCTTTGATCCTGAAATCTGCTTCGACGCCCGGTTTTATTGACTTCAAGGTCAGGCCAGAAAACCTCCGAGCAGCGACTACACCGGCGCCTGGGCTGGTGCCGAAGGATTTTCCAGCTTGCGCCACAGCAAGCGCACGTTGGCCTTGCGCACCAGGGCGCAGCGGTACAAGCGAATTTCCAGCGGCACGTGCCATTGGGGCCCGCCACAGATCACCAACTCACCGCGCTCAAGCTCCGCCCGCACGCTTAACCGCGGCACCCAGGCGATGCCCAGCCCTTCAAGCGCCATGCTTTTAAGGCTGTCGGCCATGGCGGTCTCATAAATAGTGGTGAAGCGCAGGCTGCGCTGGCGCAGCAACAAATTCACCGAACGGCCCAAAAATGCCCCGGCGCTGTAGGCCAGCAACGGCACACTGGCATCGCCTTCCAGATCAAACAGCGGATTGCCGTCAGCGTCGGCAGCACACACCGGCAACATTTCGGTATTACCCAGGTGCAAGGACGGGAAAATTTCCGGGTCCATCTGCAATGCCGCATCCGGATCGTAAAAGGCCAGCATCAAATCGCAGCCGCCCTCACGCAAAGCATGCACCGCGTCTCCGACGTTAGTCGCAACAAGACGTGTCGCGATGTTCAGCCCTTCGTTACGCAACTGAGCGATCCAGCGCGGGAAAAAACCCAGCGCCAGGGAGTGTGCCGCAGCCACTTGCATGACCTCGCCCTGCCCGCCTTCCAGGTGATGCAAGTGACGCAAGACTTCGCCGAGCTGTTCGACCACGGTGCGCGCCGTGACCAAAAACAGCTGGCCGGCCGCAGTCAACTCCACCGGGGTGCGGGAACGATTCACCAGGGTCAGCCCCAGCGCCGCTTCAAGGCTGCGAATACGTCGGCTGAAGGCCGGCTGAGTCACAAAGCGACGCTCTGCCGCCTGGGAAAAACTGCGAGTGGCGGCCAGGGCACTGAAGTCCTCTAACCATTTACTTTCGAGATTCATCGAGTCCTCCCGGACGCGCACCAAATTGGGTCACACGTTCGACGCGGCCGTCGCGTCACGTCGTCATTATGCCGTTTCTGCATAGGATAGTGTTTAAAGGCATTGGCCCAATTTTGTCTGCAGGCCTAGCATTCGCAGCGTTCCGGCTCAGACCGGGTCCTTATCGAGATGATTTCTATCATGTCCTCCGCTGCATCTTTCCGCACTGAAAAAGACCTGCTTGGCGTACTCGAAGTACCCGCTCAAGCGTATTACGGCATCCAGACCCTGCGAGCGGTGAATAACTTCCGTCTCTCCGGCGTTCCGATCTCGCACTACCCGAAGCTGGTCGTGGCCCTGGCCATGGTCAAGCAAGCCGCAGCTGACGCGAACCGCGAGCTGGGCCATCTGAGCGACGCCAAACACGCAGCCATCAGCGAAGCCTGTGCACGTCTGGTGCGCGGTGATTTCCACGATGAATTCGTGGTCGACATGATTCAAGGCGGCGCTGGCACTTCAACCAACATGAATGCCAACGAAGTCATCGCCAACATCGCGCTGGAGGCCATGGGCCATCAGAAGGGCGAGTACCAGTACCTGCACCCGAACAACGACGTGAACATGGCTCAGTCGACCAACGACGCTTACCCGACGGCTATCCGTCTGGGCCTGCTGTTGGGTCACGATGCACTGCTGGCCAGCCTCGATAGCCTGATTCAGGCATTCGCCGCCAAGGGCGTCGAGTTCAACCACGTATTGAAGATGGGCCGGACCCAGCTGCAAGACGCGGTACCCATGACTTTGGGTCAAGAGTTCCGCGCATTTGCCACCACCCTGGGTGAAGATCTGGCCCGCCTGAAAACTCTGGCGCCAGAGTTGCTGACCGAAGTGAACCTGGGCGGTACTGCGATTGGTACCGGCATCAACGCCGACCCGCGCTACCAGCACCTGGCCGTGACCCGTCTGGCGACCATCAGCGGCCAGCCGCTGGTACCTGCTGCCGACTTGATCGAAGCCACTTCAGACATGGGCGCCTTCGTCCTGTTCTCCGGCATGCTCAAGCGTACCGCGGTCAAACTGTCGAAGATTTGCAACGACCTGCGCCTGCTGTCCAGCGGCCCACGCACCGGCATCAACGAAATCAACTTGCCAGCGCGTCAGCCGGGCAGCTCGATCATGCCAGGCAAGGTCAATCCGGTAATCCCGGAAGCCGTCAACCAGGTGGCATTCCAGATCATCGGTAACGACCTGGCACTGACCATCGCGGCTGAAGGCGGCCAACTGCAACTGAACGTGATGGAGCCGCTGATCGCGTTCAAGATCTTCGACTCGATCCGCCTGCTGCAACGCGCCATGGACATGCTGCGCGAACATTGCATCGTTGGCATCACCGCCAACGAAGCACGTTGCCGTGAACTGGTCGAACATTCGATTGGTCTGGTGACTGCGCTGAACCCTTACATCGGCTATGAAAACGCCACCCGCATCGCCCGTATCGCCCTCGAAAGCGGCCGCGGCGTGCTGGAACTGGTGCGCGAAGAAGGCTTGCTCGACGACGCCATGCTCGACGACATCCTGCGCCCGGAAAACATGATTGCTCCGCGTCTGGTGCCTCTCAAGGCCTGATGCATGTAACAAAGTTCTGAATGCAAAGTTGCCGAGGGTGTTTTTAACGCCGCATCACCGAAGCCCAGGCACTTTGCGACAGAACTCAACGCTCACCAGGTCGAGGGACTAGACACCTCTCACCTTTTGAGGGCTTGCAGATACGTCTGCAGGCCCTTTTTTTTGCGCAAATTTTGTGGGAACCGGCTCCCACAAAGGACAAACAAAGAGGGCAAACACGACAGGATTCAAGGCCTTTTCAGACGACTCGCACATGAAAAATCAATCACTTATGCAGACGCTTCCAACACTCCTAGGTATAGTGCCGGCCCTCTTCCCGTGCGTGGGCCCTGCAACAGCGGCCACCGACAGTGCGGAAACAGCATCGTAAACCAAGCAGCAACATGGCCGGGATTCCCTTGATCGCCTACTTTTATGCCCTGTCTTGCCGGGCGTAATGAGCGATCCTGATTCGGCCGTGTTGCCATCAGATAAAAACAGCGAGGAATAATCCATGCTTGAAGTCATCAATGACTTCCTCTCAGGGAAAGTGCTAATCGTGCTCATGGTCGGGCTCGGTGGCTACTTCACGATCCGCTCGCGTTTCGTACAGTTTCGCTACTTCCTGCACATGTTTTCGGTCTTCAAAGACAGCCTGCGCAGCAGCGCCGGCGAACTTAGCTCGTTTCAGGCATTGATGCTGAGCCTGGCGGGCCGTGTGGGTGCGGGCAACATCGCCGGCGTCGGCATTGCCGTGACCTTGGGCGGCCCCGGTGCCGTGTTCTGGATGTGGGTGACCGCACTGGTCGGCATGTCCAGCAGTCTGATCGAATGTTCCCTGGGCCAGCTGTACAAGCGTCGCGACGCTGAAGGCCAACTGCGCGGCGGCCCGTCCTTCTACATGAAGTACGGCCTGGGCAAAATCTGGATGGGCAAGCTGATGGCCGTGCTGCTGCTGATCACCTTCGGTTTTGCCTTTATGGGCCTGCAAGCCCACGCCGTAACCCACTCGCTGCAAGACGCCTTCGGCTTTGAGGTCAATTACTCCGGCCTGGCCATCGCCATCCTGCTGGGGCTGGTGTTTATCGGCGGCATCAAACGTATCGCTTCGGTTGCCGACCTGCTGGTACCGGTCAAAACCCTGGCCTACATCGCAGTCACCCTCTACGTGATCGTGCTGCAATTCGACCACGTGCCGGCCATGCTGGGCCACATCGTCAAGAGCGCCTTCGGCCTCGATCCGGTGTTTGGCGGGCTGATCGGCAGCGCGATCGTGATGGGCGTCAAGCGTGGCGTATTTGCCAACGAAGCCGGCCTGGGCAGTGCTCCGAACGTAGCCGCCGTGGCCGATGTCGAGCACCCTATCGCCCAGGGCGTGGTTCAGGCGTTCAGCGTATTCCTCGACACCTTTGTGATCTGCACCTGCACCGCGCTGCTGATCCTGCTGTCCGGCTTCTACACCCCGGGCTTCGAAGGGGACGGCATCGCCCTGACCCAGAACTCCCTGGCGGCCGTCGTCGGCGAATGGGGCCGTGTGTTTATCAGCGTGGCCCTGGCGCTGTTTGTCTTCACCTCGATGCTCTACAACTACTATCTGGGTGAAAACAACCTGCGTTTCCTGGTCGGTGAGAGCCGCAAGGCACTGATCGGTTATCGCGTGCTGGTACTGGTGCTGATTTTTTGGGGTTCGATTGAAAACCTGCAAACCGTCTTCGCCTTCGCCGATATCGCCATGACCATGCTGGCGTTCGTCAACCTGGTCGCCCTGGCGATGCTGTTCAAGGTCTGCATGCGCGTGCTCAAGGACTACGACGACCAACGTCGCGCAGGGATCAAGACACCGGTGTTCGATTCCAGTAAATTCCCGGATCTGGATCTGGACCTCAAGGCCTGGCCGCCACGACCGGCCGTCACGAGCGAAGAAACAAAACGCTGACACTCACGCGGCGGTTCTAATCAGAACCGCCGCGTTTTTGCTTATGGAGACTCATAAATGACTGCAGCCACCCATCACCCAGCCCAGCGCGTCATGGTGCTCTACACCGGCGGCACCATCGGCATGCAAGCCAGCGCCAACGGCCTGGCCCCGGCATCGGGCTTTGAAGCGCGCATGGCTGATTACCTCGCCAGCCAGCCACAGCTGCAAGTACCGCAGTGGCGCTTTCGCGAGATGAGCCCACTGATCGACAGCGCCAACATGACGCCCGCCTACTGGTTGCGCCTGCGCACCGCGATCATCGAAGCCGTTGAACAGGATGACTGCGATTCGGTATTGGTCCTGCATGGCACCGACACCCTGGCCTACAGCGCAGCGGCGATGTGCTTTCAACTGCTGGGGTTGCCGGCGCCGGTAGTGTTCACCGGCTCCATGCTGCCTGCGGGTGTGCCCGACAGCGATGCCTGGGAAAACGTCAGCGGTGCATTGAGCGCACTGGGGCAAGGCCAGCCCCACGGCGTGCAGCTGTACTTCCACGGCGCGTTGCTGGCACCGACACGCTGCGCCAAAGTGCGCAGCTTCGGACGCAACCCGTTTGTCGCGCTCAAGCGCAATGGCGGTACCCCCAAGGCCAATACCTTGCCGGGTGAGCTGATGTATCGCCAGCCCCGGCACGAAGCCAGTGTCGGCGTACTGCCACTGGTCCCGGGGATTGGCGCGGCGCAACTGGATGCCCTGCTCAATAGCGGGATTGAGGCGCTGGTGCTGGAGTGCTTCGGCAGCGGCACCGGCCCCAGCGACAATCCGGCCTTCCTCGCCAGCCTGCAACGGGCGCAGCAAAACGGCATAGTGGTGGTCGCCATTACCCAATGCCATGAAGGTGGCGTGGAACTGGACGTGTACGAAGCGGGCAGCCGCTTGCGTGAAGCCGGCGTGCTCTCGGGCGGCGGCATGACCCGGGAAGCGGCGTTCGGCAAACTGCACGCATTACTGGGGGCCGATTTGCCCCTGGCAGAAGTGCGTCAGCTGGTCGAGCTGGATCTGTGCGGCGAGCTGGCGTAACCAGCTCCCCTTCCATCTGTAGGAGCGAGCTTGCCTCGCGATCTTTTTAAAAATCAAAAGATCGCAAGACAAGCTCGCTCCTACAGCGTCAGGGTACAGAGCTACATCGGGATCTATTTCACACCCCGGCACACAACTTGCTCGCTTCCTGCACCCTCATGCAGGAAGCCAACATGCTGCACTCCCACCTCACTACCCTCAACGCTGTATCGCTGGTACTCAGCACCTTCGAGGCCGAAGGCCTGTCCTGCGAAGCATTGCTGGCCGGCAGCGGCATTCGGGCCGCCGATCTGAGCCGCGCCGACACGCGCATTACCGCCAGCCAGGAAATGCAGGTGTGCGCCAACGCCGTGGCCTTGCGCCGCGAAATAGGCCTTGAGCTGGGGCGACGCATGCATGTGTCGTCCTACGGCATGCTCGGCTATGCCATGCTCACCAGTGCCACCTTAGGTGACGCTTTACGCCTGGCCTTGCGCTATCCGGCGCTACTGGGAACACTTTTCGAGCTCAGCCTCAGGGTCGAAGGCGAACACGTGTGGTTCTGCGCTGACCACTATCACGAAAATCCGCAGCTGGCCGTGTTCAATGCACAACTTTGCCTGGTGTCATTGACCGTTATTTGCCAGGACCTGCTGGGGCAGCCGTTACCCCTGCTGGCCGCCCGCTTCGCCCATAGCAAGCCGGACTATCACGCAAGCTATGACAGCACCTTCGACTGCACACGCACGTTCGAGGCTCAGGACAACGGCTTTGCCTTTGCCAGACACTGGCTCGATCACCCTCTGCCGCTGGCCGATGCCATCACCCACCAGGCGATGGCCGTGCGCTGCCGCAAACAAAACCTGGAGTTCACCGGCCGTCAGACCTGGCTGTCACGCATCCGCCAGCTGCTCGCCGGCCAACTGCATGCAGCACCGGGGCTGGAGGGCCTGGCCGAGCAGATGACCTGCTCGCCACGTACTTTGCGCCGGCACCTGCGTGACGCCGGATGCAGCTATCAGGGGCTGCTCGACGAATTGCGCTTCGAGCGCGCCAAGCTGTTGCTCCACGAAACCGAATGGCCGATTTATCGGATTGCCGAAACCCTGGGCTTTAGCGAAACCGCGAGTTTTCGCCACGCGTTTGTACGCTGGAGCGGTGTCGCACCCAGCCAGTTCCGCGCGTAATAAAACCGTAGGAGCGAGCTTGCTCGCGAGCTCTTGATCGCGACATGGAAGAGCTCGCTGCTACAGGTTTCAGTGGTTCAGGGGGCGAATTTCGGTCAGTGATTTCGGCCATATTTATCCCCTTTTGGCCGCTCCTGCCGTTCTCTGAAACCACCGCTGCCGCAAGACTGTAGGCCAACGCTCTAGCCTACGGAGAACAAGAAAAATGCTGACTATCTACTCGGACGATCACCATCTGCATCATGGCCGTTGTGAATTGATAGACGGGCAACTGATGCCCTGCTTTGAAATGCCCTCCCGCGCCGACCATATTCTGCAGCGCGTTCAAACCCGTGAGCTGGGGCCGGTGCAAGCCCCGCAAGACTTCGGACGCGATCCGATCCTGCGTGTGCACAGCGCGGCATATCTGGATTTTTTCGAGGGCGCCTGGGCGCGCTGGGCCGAGCAGGGTCTTGACGGCGACTTGATGCCCTACACCTGGCCTGCCCGCACCCTGCGCGCCATAGTGCCTGCCAGCTTGCACGGCCAACTCGGCTATTACAGTTTCGATGGCGGCGCCCCGATTACAGCGGGCACCTGGCGCGCAGCCTATAGCGCAGCCCAGGTTGCACTCACCGCCCAGGCCGCCATCCAGAACGGCGCCCCCAGTGCTTTCGCCCTGTGCCGTCCACCGGGGCACCACGCCGCAGGCGATTTGATGGGCGGTTATTGCTACCTCAACAATGCCGCGATTGCCGCTCAGGCCTTCCTGGACCAGGGTGGTAAAAAAGTGGCGATCCTCGACGTGGACTATCACCACGGCAACGGTACGCAGTCGATTTTCTATGAACGCAACGACGTGCTGTTCACTTCGATCCACGGCCATCCCGAGGCCGAATTCCCGTTCTTTTTGGGCTATGAAGACGAACTGGGCGAAGGTCCGGGTGCAGGCTTCAACTTCAACTATCCGCTGGCGGCCGGGTCGGCATGGGAGCGCTGGAGCGCGGCGCTGGAACTGGCCTGTGGCGAAATCGAAGGTTACGACGCTGATGTGCTGGTGGTTTCTCTGGGCGTGGACACCTTCAAGAACGACCCTATCTCCCAGTTCAAACTCGATAGCCCGGACTATCTGCGCATGGGCGAACGTATTGCACGCCTGGGCAAACCGACGCTGTTCGTGATGGAGGGTGGCTACGCGGTAGAAGAAATCGGGATCAATGCGGTCAATGTGCTCGAGGGGTTCGAAAGCGCCCGATAAGCCCCCGAACCTGCAGGAGCGAGCTTTACCGCGTAGCAACCAACAGCTCGCTCCTACACCCAGACCTTGCCCAGGCGGGCCAGCGCTGCCTTGATATCGGCCTCAGGCACCGCGGCAAAACCCAGCACCAGCCCTGCACGTTTATCCACAGGCACGCTCGAGTCTTGCAGCCAGTAGCCACTCAAACCATTGATCTCCACCTCGGCCGCTTTGGCCTGAGCCAGCAATTGCTGTTCGCGCTCGAAACTTATGACCGGCACCGTCACATGCAGCCCCGCTGCAATGCTCGGCACCGGCCCCATCCCCGCTACCCCCTGGGGCCAATCTGCCAACAATGCATTACGCCGGCTCAAGGCCGCACGCCGCATGCGCCGGATATGCCGCTGAAAGTGCCCGGCAGCCATGAATTCGGCCATCACGGCCTGGGTACTGACCTCCGAATGCCGCATATCCAGGGAGCGCCGCCGGGCGAAAGGCTCAATCAAACCCTTGGGCAAAACCAGGTACCCCAGACGCAAGGCCGGGAACACCACTTTGCCGAAGGTACCGACATAGATCACCCGCCCCTGACGGTCCAGTGCCGCCAACGGGGCCAGCGGGGCCCCGCAGTAACGGTACTCGCCGTCGTAGTCGTCTTCGATGATCCAGCCCTGGTTGCGCTCGGCCCAGTCCAGCAACTCAAGGCGCCTGGCCAGACTCATGGTCACACCCGTCGGGTACTGGTGGGATGGCGTCACATAGGCCAGCCGGCAGTTATTCAACTGCTTGAGTGCCGAGCAATCCATACCCTCCTGATCGACCGCTATGCCCTGCATTTTTGCCCCTGCAATCGCAAAGGCATGGGCCGCTGCGCGGTAGCCGGGATTCTCGACCGCCACCCCGTCGCCAGGCTCAACCAGCAGCTGTGCACAAAGGCTAATTCCTTGCTGCGCGCCACTGGTGATCAAAATTTGATCGGCCGAGCACGATAAACCACGGGAAGTGCGCAAATAGACGGCAATTAATTCACGCAGCCGCTCATCCCCTGCCGGATTGCCATAACACAGCTGCTGCAAGTCCGGCTTACGCCAAAAAGCCGCCTGCAGCTTGCTCCAGACCTCGAAAGGAAATAAGTCAAAGGCTGGCACCCCCACCCGGAAAGCCCGCGGAACTCCGCTCGGAGGAAGGTCAAGCGAGTGCTGGCCAACCCTGTCCAAAGCAGTGCTGTGGATAACTTTACTGGACGTAATTACAGGTAAATCAGCCCTTTTTGTGGATAACCCTGGGGATAAGCCTGTTGAAAACCCTGTGGACAAGTTGGTGGACAACTTTTTTCGCGGGAGGGCTTTTTCCGGCAACTGCGCGACATAAGTGCCATCACCGATTCGCCCCTCTAGAAAGCCCTCGGCATACAACTGGTCATAGGCCCGTACCACGCTGTTTCGGGAGATGCCGAGCGCCAGCGCCAGATCGCGACTCGCCGGCAACCGCGAGCCACTGCCAAGGCGGCCATCCAGTACCCGCTGGCGCAATGCCTGATAGAGCTGGCGGGTCAGGCCTTTTTTTGGATCAAGCTCGATACCGGCAGGGTTGAAGGCGATGGACAGCGCTGAATCCGGCATGGATTGGACCTATAAAAATGACCATTAATGGCTCTTACAACGAGCCAATAGCCTGCCTAGGATGCAGTCATTCGCCAAGGAAAATTTCTATGTACGTGCCCCGCGCCTTCGCAGAAAGTGACATTCACCTCTTGCATCAGCAGATGCAGGCCACCCCGTTGCCCGTGCTTGTGACCCATGGCAGCCAGGGCCTGGTCGCCAGCCATGTACCACTGCTGCTGAACCCGGACGAAGGCCCCAACGGCACGCTGTATGGCCACCTTGCCCGTGCCAACCCGCATTGGCAGGCACTTGCGCAAGGCGCCGAGGCGCTGGTTATTTTTGCCGGGGAGCAGGCTTATGTCAGTCCGTCCTTCTACCCCAGCAAAGCTGAAGACGGCAAATCCGTACCCACCTGGAACTACCTTGCCGTTCACGCCTACGGCCAGGCCCAGGTGTTCGATGATGCCGAGCGCCTGCTGGCCCTGGTCAGTCGCCTGAGCAACAAGCACGAAGCCGGTCGCGCCGAGCCGTGGTCCGTCAGCGACGCCCCCCGGGATTACATCGACAGCATGCTCAAGGCGATTGTGGGTTTCAGCCTGCCGATCACCCGCCTCAACGGTAAACGCAAACTCAGCCAGAACCGCAGCGCCGCCGACCAGACCGGTGTGCGCAATGGACTGCTGGCCAGCAACAACCCGCAAGACCACGCCCTCGCTCAATTAATTGCTAAGGAATAGCAACATGGCTCAGCCACTGCAGATCAAACCCGCCAGCGCCGCCGATCACGATCAATGGCTGCCGCTCTGGCAGGCGTATTTGAGTTTCTATAAAACCGAACTGCCCGCCGCAGTCAGCCAGTCGACCTGGGAGCGTTTTCTCGACCCGGGCGAACCGACCCACCTGGCGCTCGCCTGGAAGGGCAACGAAGCTGTAGGCATGGTGCAGTTCATTTATCACCGCTCCAACTGGAGCATTGGAAACTCCTGCTACCTTCAAGACCTGTTTGTCAGCCCCCAGGTGCGCGGCACCGGTGCCGGGCGCTTGTTGATCGAGCATGTATACGCCACCGCCAAAGATAATCAGTGCGCCAAGGTGCATTGGCTGACCCACGAGACCAACGCTACCGCCATTCAGCTCTATGAGCGAATAGCCGAGCGCCCCGGCTTTATTCAATTTCGCAAAGCCTTGTCATGAAAGGAACGCGCAATGCCTGAAGATCTACAACATTGGCAGCCAGCCAGAACCCCGGATACGCGAACCCTCGAAGGACGCTTCATTCGTCTGGAAAAGCTCGACCCGGCCCGTCATGGCGATGAATTATGGCTAGCCTTACAAGGCCCCGAGGGCGATCCCAAGCTGTGGGATTACTTGCCGTACGGGCCTTTCAATGAACGCCCGGCATTTGATGCCTGGCTGCAGAACAACGCGGCCAGCCGCGACCCGCACTTCTATACCGTCGTCGATCAGGCCAGTGGCCAGGCCCAGGGCACCATCAGCCTGATGTGCATTGTTGCCGAACACGGACGCATAGAGATCGGCCACGTCACGTTCGGCGCGCCGATGCAGCGCTCGCCGAAAAGTACCGAGGCGGTCTACTTGCTGGCCAAGGAGGCTTTCGCCCTGGGCAATCGACGTCTGGAGTGGAAGTGCAACAATGACAACGCCAGATCGAAACGTACTGCAGTACGACTCGGGTACACATACGAAGGCGTCTTCCGCCAGCATATGGTGGTCAAAGGCAAAAATCGTGATACCACGTGGTACAGCATTATCGGTACGGAATGGCCCGCTATAGCGGCAGGCTTTGAAAAATGGCTGGCACTGGATAACCAACCAGAAAGTGGCCAGATCAAGTCTCTGGAAGAATGCAGGGCAGCAACTGTATAAAATTTGATCAATGCGCCCGACAAGGACTGTCGGGCGTTTTTGTGTCTGAAAGGGGTTAAAACTTTACGGGGGTTTAACCGGGTCATTTCTGCACCCGTCACTCAGCCCTTATGGGTGATGAGCTGACAAACCCCGCGAGCAATCTCGTTCCTGCAGGTCTGTACGCACCTCAAATTGCAGGCAAAAAAAAGGGGAGCACATGCTCCCCCGAGGTTTAAAGCGTTTGGATCAAAGGCGGTATCAGGCTTCGATTTCGATCAGGATTTCGCCCGGGTTGACGCGATCGCCTTTGATCACATGGATGAGGAGGATCTTGCCAGCGATGGCGGCCTGTACTTCGGTCTCCATTTTCATCGCTTCGGTAATCAGTACCGATTGGCCAGCCTTGACGGTGTCGCCCACCTTGACCAGTACATCGACAATATTGCCCGGCATGGCAGTGCTGACGTGCCCCGGCTCGCTGGCCTGCTTGCGTTTGCTGGATGCACCGCCGACGAACTGGTTGAGCGGCTCGAACACCACTTCTTCGGGCATGCCGTCGATGGACAGGTAGAAGTGGCGCTTGCCCTCAGCCTTGACGCCCACACCGGTGATGTCGACGCGATAGCTTTCACCGTGGACGTCGATCACGAACTCGGTCGGTACGCCTTCGCCACCGGCGCTGCTCACGCCGCCCGCTTCAGGAATAGGCAGCAGCACTTCCGGCGCCAGGGTGCCAGCAGCACGCTCCTCGAGGAACTTGCGACCGATATCCGGGAACATGGCGTAGGTCAGCACGTCCTCTTCGGACTTGGCCAGCGCGCCGATTTCGCCACGCAACTTGACCATTTCCGGCTTGAGCAGGTCCGCTGGACGCACGTCGATCAGCTCTTCGTTGCCGATGGCCTGACGACGCAACTGCTCGTTGACCACGCCCGGCGCTTTGCCGTAGCCGCCCTGCAGGTAGAGCTTCACTTCGTTGGTGATGGTTTTGTAGCGCTCGCCGGCCAGTACGTTGAAAAACGCCTGGGTGCCGACGATCTGCGAGGTCGGGGTGACCAGCGGCGGGAAGCCCAGGTCTTCACGCACACGCGGGATTTCGGCCAGCACTTCGCTCATGCGGTTCAGCGCGCCCTGCTCTTTGAGCTGGTTGGCGAGGTTGGAGATCATCCCGCCCGGCACCTGATTGACCTGAACCCGGGTGTCGACCGCGGTGAATTCGCTTTCAAACTGGTGGTATTTTTTGCGCACGGCGTAGAAGTACAGACCGATTTCCTGCAGCAGCGCCAGGTCGAGGCCAGTGTCGTATTCGCTGCCTTTAAGGGCGGCAACCATCGACTCGGTACCCGGGTGGCTGGTGCCCCATGCGAAGCTGGAGATCGCGGTGTCGATATGACTGGCACCGTTTTCGATGGCCTTGAGCTGGCACATGGCGGCCAGACCGGCAGTGTCATGGGAGTGGATAAAGATCGGCAGGCCGATTTCAGCCTTCAGCGCTTTGACCAGCTCGCCCGTGGCGTACGGGGTCAGCAGGCCGGCCATGTCCTTGATCGCCACCGAGTCGCAACCCATGGCTTCCATCTGTTTGGCCTGGGCCACAAAGGCCTCGGTGGTGTGCACCGGGCTGGTGGTGTAGGCGATGGTGCCCTGGGCATGCTTGCCAGCCGCCTTGACCGCCTCGATGGCGACGCGCAGGTTGCGCACGTCATTCATGGCGTCAAAGATGCGGAATACGTCGATGCCGTTAACCGCCGCCTTGGCAACGAAGGCTTTGACCACATCATCGCTGTAGTGGCGGTAGCCGAGCAGGTTCTGGCCACGCAACAGCATTTGCAGGCGCGTGTTAGGCAAGGCTGCGCGCAACTGGCGCAGACGCTCCCACGGGTCTTCTTTCAGGAAGCGTACGCAGGCATCAAAGGTGGCGCCGCCCCAGACTTCCAGCGACCAGTAGCCGACTTTGTCGAGCTTGTCGCAAATCGGCAGCATATCTTCAGTGCGCATGCGGGTGGCCAGCAGCGACTGGTGAGCATCACGCAGGATGGTGTCAGTTACAAAGATCTTATTGGACATGAAAATATTCCTCACAGGCCTGCGTGGGCGGCAATGGCGGCGGCGATGGCCAGGGCCAGCTCTTCGGGTTTGCGCTTGATCGAATAGTTGGTCAGTTCAGGGTGGCTTTCTACGAAGCTGGTATTGAACTGGCCACTACGGAATTCCGGGTTACGCAGAATTTCCTGGTAATAGGCGGCGGTGGTTTTGACCCCCTGCAGACGCATATCGTCGAGGGCGCGCAAACCACGGTCCATCGCTTCTTCCCAGGTCAGCGCCCACACCACCAGTTTCAGACACATGGAGTCGTAATACGGGGGAATGGTGTAACCGGTATAGATCGCCGTGTCTGTACGCACGCCAGGCCCGCCGGGCGCGTAGTAACGGGTGATCTTGCCGAAGCTGGGCAGGAAATTGTTTTTCGGGTCTTCGGCATTGATCCGGAATTGCAGGGCAAAGCCGCGGTGATGAATGTCTTCCTGCTTGATCGACAGGGCCAGGCCCGAGGCGATGCGAATTTGTTCGCGAACAATGTCGATGCCGGTGATTTCTTCGGTGATGGTGTGTTCGACCTGCACCCGGGTATTCATCTCCATGAAGTACACCTCGCCCTCGGCGAGCAGGAACTCCACAGTACCGGCGTTCTCGTAACCCACCGCCTTGGCTGCACGCACGGACAGGTCGCCGATGTAGGCGCGCTGCTCCGGGGTCAACTGCGGGCTTGGGGCGATTTCGATCAGCTTCTGGTTGCGGCGCTGGATCGAGCAATCACGCTCGAACAGATGCACCACGTTGCCGAAACTGTCGCCGAGAATCTGCGCCTCGATGTGCTTGGGGTTAACGATGCATTTTTCGAGAAACACTTCAGCCGAGCCAAAGGCTTTGGTGGCTTCGGAGATAACCCGGGGGAATGCCTGTTCAAGCTCTTCGCGGCTGTTGCAACGACGAATCCCGCGACCGCCGCCACCCGATGTGGCTTTAAGCATCACCGGGTAACCGATGCGCTCGCCTTCGATCAGTGCTTCGTGAATATCGGCAACGTTGCCTTCAGTGCCCGGGGTAACCGGCACACCGGCCTTGATCATGCTGCGGCGCGCTTCGGTCTTGTCGCCCATGCGGCGAATGACTTCAGCGGACGGACCAATGAACTTGATTCCGCGCTCGGCGCAAATGTCAGCCAGTTCGGCATTTTCTGACAGAAAACCGTAACCGGGATGCAAGGCATCACAACCGGTTTCAACGGCCAGGTTCACCAGCTTGCGCGGGTTGAGATAGCCGGCCAGCGGGTCTTCGCCAATGCTGTGCGCTTCATCGGCGCGCTTGACGTGCAAGGCATGCCGGTCAGCTTCGGAATAGACCGCAACAGAGCGGATACCCATCTCGGCGCATGCACGCACGATGCGGACGGCAATTTCTCCGCGGTTGGCGATCAGGATCTTTTTTATCACTTGGAGTTTTCCTAAAGCCTATGGAACAAACGACCTGCTAGACCAGGTCGGCACGTGTCCAAATGTGTCTGAACCGTTGTGGGCTCACACTAGACCCACGCAGAGATAAACAAAAATCAATATTTCTTGGGTGATGCATAAGCAAAGACTTATAGTTGAATGACTTGCTCAGCCGGATAACTTACAAAAAATGCGTAAGTCATTGATGCGTATCACTTTTAGGCAGCTTCAAGTTTTTAACGAAGTCTGCGATCTGCGCTCTTACAGCCGTGCAGCTGAAGAAATGTCTCTCACTCAACCCGCCGTCAGTCTGCAAATTCGGCAGCTGGAAGAGCTGATCGGGCAGCCTTTATTCGATTACGTCGGTAAAAAGCTGTACATGACCGAGGCCGCTGAAGCGCTTCAGCTGGCCAGTCGAGATATTTTCGGGCGCCTGGAAAATCTCGATATGCAGCTTTCCGACATGCTGGGGTCACTGCAGGGGCAGCTGAAACTGGCGGTCGAATCGAGCGCCAAGTATTTCGTCCCGCACCTGTTTGCCGCATTCAAGCGCCAGCATCCGGAAGTCAATTTGCAGCTCACCGTGGTCAATCGCGCACAGGCTGTGCGTAGGCTGTCGGACAACCGCGACGACCTGGTGATCATGTCGATGGTGCCGCAAGACATGGGCCTGGAATTTTTGCCGTTTTTGAATAACCCGATTGTTGCCGTGGTCCCGGCGGACCACCCGCTGTGCGCTCTGGGCCCGTTACGTTTACAGGATCTGGAGCCTTACACCCTGCTGATGCGCGAGCAGGGATCGGGCACGCGCATGGCCTGCGAAGAATATTTCAAGGAAAAGCGCGTGCACTTCAATCACACACTGGAAGTGGCATCGAACGAATCCCAGCGTGAATGCGCAGTGGCCGGGCTGGGAGTGGCGCTGTTGACGCGCCACGCCGTCAGCCTGGAGCTGGCGACCGGACTGCTGCGCGAGCTGCCGGTCGAGGAGTTGCCGCTGTATCGCAGCTGGTGCGTGGTGCAGGCCAAAGCCAAGCGCCTGTCACCGGTGGCCCATGCTTTTCTGGACTTTATTCGCAGTGAACGCCTGCAAATCAGCGCACTGGTTGAGCGTTTCGACGGTCACTTGCCGAAATAGCCTGCCAGTAGTTAAGCGAGTTGAGGTCGGGATAATCGGCAGTTTCCATACTCAACTGACGCTGATTCGTACGGTCTTCAATCGCACGACGGAAGGCCATGCGCCGCTGGTCTTCTTGCTGACGACGGGTTTTGACGGCGCTGTTGCGTTCTTCGTAAGGCTGGGCCATTTCGAGTCTCCCAAGGCGTGTACGGGAGTTTCACGATGGACTTTGTTTATGACGACTTGGCGAAAGGGGGATGACAGGAAAATGAAGGCTGACAAAGTGCCTTATCTGCAGGAGCGAGCTTGCCTCGCGATCTTTTAAAGATCAAAAGCTCGCTCCTGCAGTGATTGTGCGGCGCTTAATCGTCGTGGCTTTTCAGCGACTTGGGTGACAGGCGCAGACTGCGAAGGCTGCGTTTAACGCTTTTGAGGTGGTTGACCAGGCTCGGACCGCGGGCCATGGCAACCCCCATCGCCAGCACGTCAATCACCACCAGGTGGGCAATACGCGACGTCAGCGGGGTATAGATTTCGGTGTCTTCGTGAACATCGATCGCCAGGTTGATGGTCGAAAGCTCGGCCAGGGGCGTTTGGCTTGGGCACAACGTGATCAGGGTGGCGCCACTTTCGCGCACCAGGTTGGCAGTGATCAGCAGGTCTTTGGAGCGGCCGGACTGTGAGATGCAAATCGCCACGTCAGTAGGCTTCAGGGTTACGGCCGACATCGCCTGCATGTGCGGGTCAGAGTAGGCAGCAGCGGTCAGCAGCAGGCGGAAAAACTTGTGCTGGGCATCCGCCGCTACAGCGCCAGAGGCACCAAAACCATAGAACTCGACCCGCTGCGCCTGGGACATGGCCGTCACGGCTTGCTGCAACGCTACCGGGTCGAGCTTTTCGCGCACGTCCATCAAGGTGTGCAGCGTGGTGTCGAAAATTTTCAGGCTGTAATCGGCAACCGAGTCGTCTTCATGAATCGCGAACTGACCAAAGCTGGCGCCAGCGGCCAGGCTTTGGGCCAGCTTGAGTTTCAGGTCCTGAAACCCGGAGCAGCCAATCGCGCGGCAAAAACGCACGATCGTGGGCTCACTGATGCCGACGCTGTGAGCCAGATCAGCCATGGAACTGTGCATTACAGCCGCAGGATCAAGCAGCACGTGATCGGCGACCTTGAGTTCCGATTTACGTAACAGGTGGCGTGACTGGGCGATATGTTGCAGCAGGTTCAAAGGGCAGGACTCGGTCTGTAAGCGGCGGGCGCCGGGGATGTAGCAATCTTGTAGTTATACTACAAGAAATCGCTTTCTGCCCAACCAATACATCGTCCTGCTCCAGTACTTCCCGCCATGTAGCTCTTTTTGACACTACATAACAACGACACCGGTGCGCAGCAAATCGCCTAAAGCCGTGGCGTTTACCGGACGACTGATCAAGTAACCCTGAACCTCGTCGCATCCCTGGCTCCTGAGAAACCCAAGTTGCACCTCATCTTCAACACCTTCAGCCACCACCTTGAGCTCCAGGCTGTGGGCCATGGCAATAATCGCAATGGTAATGGCATCGTCTTCGCTGCAGCGTCCGACACCGCGAATAAATACTTGATCGATCTTCACGTAATCCACGGCAAACCGCTTGAGGTAGCTGAGGGATGAATAACCGGTGCCGAAGTCATCGATCGCCAGCTTCACCCCCAACTCATGGAGCAGCTGGAAGGTCGTGATGACGTGTTCAACATTGTCCAGCAGCTGGCTTTCAGTCAATTCGAGCTCCAGGCAGTGCGGCGCCAGCCCGGTTTCTTCGAGCACCTGACGCACCAGGCTGACCAGCTTGCCCTGGCGCAACTGATGCCCCGAAAGGTTGACCGAAACCCGTATCGCAGCCAGCCCCGCACGTTGCCACTCACAGGCCTGACGACAGGCTTCGCGCAGCACAAACTCGCCGATGGCACCGATCAGGCCGGTCTCTTCAGCCAGGGCAATAAAGTCGCTCGGTGGCACGCTGCCCAACTGGGGATGGTCCCAACGCACCAACGCTTCGGCCGCATGCAGACGTCCCGTACGCAGGCACAGCTTGGGTTGATAGAAAACGTTGAGCTGGCCTTCGGCGATGGCTTTACGCAGTTGGTTTTCCAGCTGAAAACGCTCAAGGGTACTGTGTTGCAGACTGTGACTAAAAAACTGAAAAGTACCGCCGCCCACGTGCTTGGCTTGCTGCATGGCCTGGCTTGCCTGATTGACCAGGGTCGCAATGTCTCGGGCGCTGTCGGGCAACAGGCTGATCCCCATCGACGCACTGATCACCAGTTCATGGCCATCAATCAGCAACGGGCGGCTGAGTTTGCTCAACAAGCGGGTGGCCACCCGCGCCAGGCTGGTCAGGCTGGCATAGGTATCGAACAGGACAGCAAACTCATCGCCCGACAGGCGCGCAATGGTGTCGGCCTCGGGCAAGGCCTTGGTGAGGCGCTCTGCCACTTGCTGCAGCACCTGGTCTGCCAGTTCATGCCCAAGGCTGTCGTTGAGCAGCTTGAAACGGTCGAGATCGATGTGCAGCAGCGCCAGGTTGCGCGAGCCTTGACGCACCCGCTGGCTGGCCTCCTCCAGACGCTCCTTGAATAAAAGGCGATTGGCCAGACCGGTGAGCTCATCAAAATGGGTCAGGTGGCGCACCCGCACCTCAGAAATGCGGCGCGCTGAAAGGTCGCTGATAAAGGCCACGATATGACTGACACTCCCGGCCCCGTCGCGCACCACTTTGAGTTGCAGCCACTGAGGATAGAGTTCGCCGTTTTTGCGGGTTTCAACCAACTCCCCTTGCCAGCTGTCATGCAGGCCAAGCAAGGCCTGAATGGCTGGAAAATGACGACAGGCATCGCGGCTGCAGGCCAGCTCATCGACCCGGCGCCCGGTCAGCTCTGCAACCGCATAGCCACTGATATGACTAAACGCCTGATTGACCGCCAGCATTTTGTAAGCCGGGTCGAGAATCACGATACCTTCGCCGGCCGCTTCAAACACCGTTGCGGCCAATCGCCGCTGCTCCACTTCACGCGCCAGTTCGATATTGAGCTGTTTACTCAGGACGTTGGCTTGCTGCAGGTCTTCAAACACCTTCTGGTGATGCCGACGACGTATGTGTCGGTCCTGATTGATTTTCCAGCCGAGCACACCCACCAGCGCCAGAAAAATACCGGACCCTATGCCAATAACACCACCCAGCGAGCTAAAACCCTGAATCATTGGCAAAATTCTTAATTAGTGGATGAGCCAAAAAGTTTCCCGAGCATACACAAGCAACGCCTGCTACCAAATAGACGAAAACAGCGGCACGAATTCATCCGCACACTCCGTTCACTGCCGGCCCTGCTTTTCATCACAACCGGCAAAGCAATGCCCGACACGGATTGGGGTTTGCCCGGTTTGCCTGCTCCCCCTAGAATGGCCCGATGCGCGATGATCTCTCTCTATTATTAAATTCTCTCAACGATGCCCAACGTCAGGCCGTCACGGCCAGTGTCGGGCGTCAGTTGGTTCTGGCCGGCGCAGGTTCCGGCAAAACCCGTGTGCTGGTGCACCGTATCGCCTGGTTGATCCAGGTCGAAAACGCGTCGCCCCACTCCGTACTGTCGGTGACGTTCACCAACAAGGCCGCTGCCGAGATGCGTCATCGCATCGAACAGTTGATGGGTATCAACCCGGCCGGCATGTGGGTAGGCACCTTCCACGGCCTGGCTCACCGCCTGTTGCGTGCTCACTGGCAAGAAGCCGGGCTGAGCCAGACCTTCCAGATTCTCGACAGCGATGACCAGCAACGCTTGGTCAAACGGGTGATTCGCGAGCTGGGCCTCGATGAACAGCGCTGGCCGGTGCGTCAGGCGCAATGGTTTATCAACGGCCAGAAAGATGAAGGCCTGCGCCCCAAACACATTCAGGCCAGCGGCGATTTGTTCCTGGCCACCATGCGCAACATTTACGAAGCCTATGAAGCCGCGTGCCAGCGCGCCGGTGTGATCGACTTCTCCGAGCTGCTGTTGCGCGCCCTCGATCTGTGGCGCGACAACCCGGGGCTGCTGGCGCATTACCAGAAGCGTTTCCGGCACATTCTGGTGGACGAATTCCAGGACACCAACGCCGTTCAGTACGCCTGGCTCAGACTCCTGGCCCAGGGCGGCGACAGCTTGATGGTGGTGGGCGATGACGACCAGTCGATTTACGGCTGGCGCGGCGCCAAGATTGAAAACATCTATCAGTATTCAACCGACTTCCCGGACGCCGAAACCATTCGTCTGGAACAAAACTATCGCTCCAGTGCCGGCATCCTCAAAGCGGCCAACGCCCTGATTGCCAACAACACCGGGCGCATGGGCAAAGAACTGTGGACCGACGGCGGCGAAGGCGAAGCGATCAATTTGTACGCGGCCTTCAATGAGCACGACGAAGCACGGTATGTAGTCGAAACCATCGAAAGCGCCCTGAAAACCGGTCTTTCCCACAGCGATATCGCCATTCTGTACCGCTCCAACGCCCAGTCCCGGGTGCTTGAGGAAGCGTTGCTGCGCGAGCGTATTCCCTACCGTATTTATGGCGGTCAGCGCTTCTTCGAACGCGCCGAAATTAAAAACGCCATGGCCTACATGCGCCTGCTTGAAGGCCGCGGCAATGATGCAGCGCTGGAGCGGGTAATTAACGTCCCGGCTCGCGGCATTGGCGAAAAAACCGTCGAGGCCATTCGTGAGCACGCACGCCACAGCGATGTGTCGATGTGGGAAGCCATGCGCCAGCTCATCGCCAACAAGGCTTTGCCCGGTCGCGCTTCTGGCGCCATCACCGGCTTTATCGAGCTGATCGAAAATCTTTCGGCAAAAGTCATGGAGATGCCGCTGCATCTGATGACCCAGACCGTCATCGAGCAAAGCGGACTGATTGCCTACCACCAGGCGGAAAAAGGCGAAAAAGGCCAGGCACGGGTAGAAAACCTTGAGGAACTGGTGAGCGCGGCACGCAACTTCGAAAACAATGACGAAGATGAAGAACTGTCGCCATTGGCCGCCTTCCTCGGGCACGCGTCGCTGGAAGCGGGCGACACCCAGGCCGAAGAGCACGAAGACGGCATCCAGCTGATGACGCTGCACAGCGCCAAAGGCCTGGAGTTCCCGTACGTCTTCCTGGTGGGTATGGAAGAAGGTCTGTTCCCGCACAAGATGAGCCTGGAGGAGCCCGGCCGCCTTGAAGAAGAGCGTCGTCTGGCCTACGTGGGCATCACCCGGGCGATGCATAACCTGGTGATGACCTATGCCGAAACCCGTCGCCTGTACGGCGCCGAAACCTACAACAAGGTTTCACGTTTCGTGCGTGAGGTGCCGAAAGGACTGATTCAGGAAGTTCGACTTTCCAACAGTGTCAGTCGTCCTTTCGGCGGCGGTCAAAAGCAGAGTGCCAGCAGTCTGTTCGGTGGCTCGGAGATCCCGGAAACCGAATTCAAACTCGGCCAGCTGGTCAAGCATGCGGTGTTCGGCGAAGGTGTCATCCTCAACTTCGAGGGCGCAGGCGCACAGGCGCGGGTGCAGGTGAACTTCTCCGAGGGCAGCAAGTGGCTGATGATGGGCTACGCCAAACTTGAAGCCGTCTGACAGCTGGCCTACAGCTATTCAGGAATAAGATAGGTTGGCCCTGGACGCTTGCGGGAGCTGAATTGCCAGCGATACAACGAATGCGGTCACCTGATGCACCGCGTTCATGTAATCGCTGGCAAGCCAACTCCCACAAGATATTTCCCGCCTTCCTGCTTTGAAAAAATCCAACTCTTACATCCAAACAGGCAAAAGCCCGAAACACTTCACCGCTAGCCAGCCATACCTCACCTGTGCAACATGGCGCGCGTGTCATCCACAAATGGGAACCCCTTATGAAACGTTTTCTTAGCATCGCCATGGCGCTGTGCATCGGTTTGACGATGAGTCTCGACGCAAACGCCAAACGCTTCGGCGGCGGCAAGAGCTTTGGTTCGGCCCCTAGCCATCAAACGCGTCAGGCCGCTCCAGCCGCCGCAGCCCCTGCTGCTGCCGGTGCTGCGGGTGCAGCTGCCAAAGCCGGCGGTGCTTCGCGCTGGCTCGGCCCTCTGGCTGGCCTCGCTGCTGGCGGCCTGCTGGCGTCCATGTTCATGGGCGGCGGCTTCCAGGGCATGCAATTCTTCGACATTCTGATCATGGCGGTCATCGCCTTCCTGATCTTCCGCTTTATTGCCGCCCGTCGCCGCAAGCAACAGTCTGAAATGATGGCCCCGGCTGGCCACGCGCCAATGCAACGCGAAGCGTTCGATGCCAAGCCTGCAGCCTCGATCTTCGGTGGCGGCTCGGCTGCACCTGCAGCACGTCCGGTGATCAACGCTCCGGCCTGGTTCAACGAACAGAACTTCCTGGAAGCTGCGCGCAACCATTTCCAATCCCTGCAACAGCACTGGGATGCCAACGAAATGGACAAGATTGCCGAGTTCGTAACCCCACAAATGCTCGACTTCCTCAAGCGTGAACGTGCGGATCTGGGTGACGGCTTCCAGTCGACCTACATCGACAACCTGACCGTTCAACTGGACGGCCTGGATGATCGTGCTGACAAAACCATCGCGACCCTGACCTTCAGCGGTCTGTCGAAGTCTTCGCGCTTTGACCAGGGCGAAGCGTTCAGCGAAAGCTGGAACATGGAACGTCAGCAAGGTGATAACCAGCCTTGGCTGGTTGCCGGTATTCGCCAGAACGGCTAATCCATCAGGCATTGCACGCTGTAACCAAAACCCCGGACTTGTCCGGGGTTTTGCATTTCACGATTGCACTTATAACGAGCTACTGTATAAAGCGCGTCATATAAACCGCGCCATAGAGCATGAGGATTGAGGTCGTGGAAGAGATCATCGAACAACTACGTGAACAAAATGAGCCAGTGCCAGTGCCCCTGGAACTGCCAGATGAAGACCAATTGGTGGAAATCGAAGAACAACTGTTCATCGATATCCCGTTCGTATTCAGAGAGTTTTTGCTGACTGTCAGTGACGTGGTGTATGGCAGCCTGGAGCCGGTCACCGTAACCGATCCTCAGTCCCACACCTATCTGCCTGATGTAGCCGCGACCGCTTGGGATGCCGGTGTAGATCGCAGCCTGATCCCGATTTGTCAGGACGGTGACGACTACTACTGCGTTGAGGAAGACGGCACCGTGGTGCTGTGGTCCGGCGAAGAAGAACTGGTTACCGAAGAGACGTGGGAATCCGTCTGGCACTGGGCGCGGGACGTCTGGCTGGAAAGCTGATAGCTGTCCGCCCCGGGTTATTTTGCAGGAGCAGGCTTGCTCGCGAAGGCATCCGCACTGAACTCAGTGCGTCGCCAGCACCGCGAGGCAAGCTCGCTCCTGCAGAGACCGACTGTCTAGTGCCCCCCCTCCTTGTGATTATCCAGAGTTTCCAGCAGCGCCACCTGCATGCGCGTATGAATCCGGATAAACCAGCGCCACAATACTGCTGCAACCCCCGCCGCCACTACCGCAATCACCATCAGCAATTCATTGGTCGGCAAGATGCTCGCCGACAGTGCTGACAGCAGCAGAAAAATCACCAGCAACGATAAAATCGGGATCACTTCAGAGATCACCCGACGCAGGCGCTGGGTGTGCCGCCCGGCCATTTCAGGCTTGACGCCCATCTCCGCCAGCAACATCGACAGCGCTTTAAGCTTGCGATAGGCCGCGATCAAAAACGGCAGCGAGAGCAATAAGGCCGCCCCCCAGATCATGCCTTTTTGCCAGCTTGGCTCCAGGATCCAGCCCTGTAGATAGCGCCCGATTCGCGGAGCGAAATATCCGCCAGCAAAGAAAATGGCAATGACCAAAGCCAGATTCACCCCCACCTGAAGCAGTATTTTCCGGATCATGGCCGCCAGTAACGCACCCTCTCCCTGTGGCTGAATACTGCGCAGCCATTCGCCATACAGCCCAAAAACCCGGGACAGACGATTCGGCATGACCTGCGCCAGCTTGTGCGAGAGCGGATCTGCGGCGCGAATCAGGTAAGGCGTCATCAGGGTAGTGAGCACCGACACAGCGACCGCTACGGGGTACAAGAAGCTACTGGTGACCTGCAATGTCATCCCCAGCGCCGCGATGATGAAAGAGAATTCCCCAATCTGCGACAGCCCCATCCCGACCCGCAATGACGTCCGTCCGTCGTTACCTGCGATAAACGCGCCCAAGCCGCAAGAAAGCATCTTGCCCAGTACCACCGCGATGGTAATCACCACGATCGGCAGTGCGTATTCCAAAAGAATCGCCGGGTCGAGCATCAGCCCTATGGCGACGAAAAAGATGGCGCTGAACAAATCACGCACGGGTTCGATCAAGCGCTCGATTTTTAGCAACTGACGAGATTCGGCCATGATCGCGCCGATCAGGAAGGCCCCGAGTACCATGCTGTATTCCAGCTTGACCACCAGCAGGCAGAAGCCAAAACACAGCCCGAGCACAGTGATCAGCAACATCTCATTACTTTCAAACCTGGCGACATAGGCCAGCACTCGCGGCACCAACAAAATCCCGATGACCAGGGCCACGATCATAAACAACGACAGTTTGCCTACGGTCGAAAACACCTCTTCGGGGCTGACGCTACCGCTGACCGCAATACTGGACAGCAGCGCGATAATCCCGATACCTAAAATATCCTCAACGATCAGTACGCCAAAAATAAGCTGCGCGAAGCGCTCATTTTTCATCTTCAGGTCGTTAAGCGCCTTAACGATGATGGTGGTCGAGGAAATGGCCAGAATGGCCCCCAGAAACAGCGAGTCCATGGTGTTCCAGTCAAACCAGCGACCAATTTCGTAACCGATCCAGATCATCAGCGTTATTTCCATAAACGCTGCGATAAAAGCCGTGGCCCCCACCTTGAACAGTTTGCGCAGGCTAAATTCCAGCCCCAGACAAAACATCAAAAAAATCACGCCCAGTTCGGCCAGGATCCTGATCGTCTCTTCGTCGTGGATCAAACCAAATGGCGGGGTGTGCGGCCCGATAATAAAACCTGCAACGATGTACCCCAGAACTACGGGCTGCTTGAAGCGGTGGAAAAGGATGGTCACCACGCCTGCAACCAGCATGATGACTGCCAAATCCTGAATAAAACTGATGGCATGCATGGCTTGACGCTCCTTGTTTAATTATCACCAGGCAACAAGACGACAGACGCAGCTACTTAAGCTGTGCAAATCACCGTTTTAAATGTAGGAATTTCCCGATTGACGGGTTTTTGCAGGTTAACACTGCGACTTCGAGCTGAAAGGCAGTGCAATATATGGAAACAGATGGACATAAGCGTGACGGCAGCCAAAACCGTAGCGTCCCGTTATTTACTGTTTCAAAAATCGACAAGTATCCACAGAGATACCCATTTCACTGCTGCAACACTACCGCGAGCCTGCTGCTATGGAACCCGGAAACGCCCAACTGTCGATGACGGTCCTGATGACCCCGGATATGGCCAACTTTTCTGGCAATGTTCACGGCGGAACCCTGCTCAAGTACCTCGATGAAGTCGCTTACGCGTGCGCCAGCCGCTATGCGGGTCGTTATGTAGTCACCCTGTCGGTGGATCAGGTGATTTTTCGCGAGCCGATCCACGTCGGCGAGTTGGTCACCTTCCTCGCATCGGTCAACTACACCGGCAACACCTCGATGGAAGTCGGGATCAAGGTGGTCACCGAAAATATCCGTGAACGCTCAGTACGCCATACCAACAGCTGTTTCTTCACCATGGTAGCCGTGGACGACGACCGCAAACCCGCGGCCGTACCGCCTTTGCAACCGGTGAACAGCGAAGACAGGCGCCGTTTTATCCAGGGCAAGCAACGTCGCCAGATCCGTCAGGAGCTGGAGCAGCGCTACAGAGAGTTGAAACACGAAGGGGTATAACGCGCTACAGAACGCTGTGGGGGCTGGCTTGCCAGCTCCCACAAATTATCTGTGATGTGCCTACAGATTGATCGGCACAGCTTCAAACCGCACGCGCGGATGGGCTATGCGGTCCTGGGCCCTGACCAGTTGCAGCTCATAGCTGGTGCACGCCTGGGTTTCGAGCAACACCTCATGCACTGCCGCTGCCGTAAACTCAAACGCAGCCACCAGGCTGTCGCCCAGCAGCACTCGCGCCAGGAACAATCCTGACGTCAGGTCGCCAACCCCCACAGGCTGACGCGGGAAGGCCAGCAACGGGCGGCGCAAGTGCCAGTTACCCTCAGCGGTCACCAGCAGCATCTCGAAGCTCTCTGCCGGCTTGCCGGGATATGACAAGTGCTTGACCAGCACGGCCTTCGGGCCGCGTGCCAGCAAACTGCGCGCCATCGCCAGACAGTCGAGCAGTGATTGCGGATGACGACCGCAGAAACTGTCGAGCTCCAACTGGTTCGGACATAAAAAATCCGCCATCGCGGCAGCTTCTTCGAGCAGGAAGCTACTGACTTCCTCGGGCACGATGCAGCCCTTTTCAGGGTGCCCCATTACCGGGTCGCAGAGGTACAGCGCATTCGGGTTAACCGCTTTAATGCGCGCCACACCACTGAGGATCGCCCTCCCTTGCGCGGCACTGCCCAGATAGCCGGACAGGACCGCATCGCAATTGCCCAACTCACCGATTGCGGCAATACCCTCGACCAGTGCAGGAATTTGTTCAGGAGCCAGCACTTCCCCCGTCCACTGACCATACTGGGTGTGATTGGAGAACTGCACCGTGTTCAAAGGCCATACGTTCACCCCGACGCGCTGCATGGGAAATACAGCAGCGCTGTTGCCGGCATGGCCGAAAACCACGTGGGATTGGATGGCGAGTAAATGAGGTGTACGTTTCATGCCGGATTCCAGACTACGGGTGGATTCAAGCCACGCAGTATGCGGCTAAATGCAGCCTGTACGACAGGCTGAAGACGCAGTTAAGCTGAACCTAATCTGTTGGAGCGCACTTAATGCTGACCCTTGGAAATATGTTTGTGCTGATGCTGCTGGCAACTGGCGCTGCCTGGCTGTGGCACAACCACGGCCTGCGCGAACGGGCGCTGGAGCGGGTCAAACAACACTGCAAAAACCTTGATATCGATTTACTGGATGAGAACGTCGCGCTTAAAAAAATCGGCCTGGTAGCCGATGCCAACGGCCGCAAGCGCCTGGCGCGCGTGTATAACTTTGAATTCACGGTAACCGGCGAGCAACGCCACACCGGGACCATCACGCAATTCGGTGCCCATAGCGCAAAAATCGAACTGCCGCCCTACCCGTTCAAAACTGAACCTGAACCGAGCGAGATCCCCAGCGCCCAGGTGATTGAACTCAGCCAATGGCGCCAGGACCACAGCAAGACCCGTCACTGACCCCGGATGGCTGACGAAGCGCCCGCAAGAGCTGCCGAAAACTGCTCCTGCGGTTAGCCAATACCTTCAAGACATCGCAGGCAAAATGCCTGTGGATAACTTTTCAAGAAACCGCCCTGAACCCCCGAAATAGACGCTTGATCCGGATTTTAGCCGGGAATAATTCATGCTCGCGCCGAAGATTGTAGGACAACTTTACCAGCACAAAATGTGCCCGAAACGCCCTGTTATCGACCCAAGCAGGCAACCATGCCTGGGCAAAAGACTACTCGATGCAGTTTTTCAGCCCGAACAGCAATGAATTCACGTCCTGTGGCTGATCGAAAATCAGTTCAATGCGTGAATCCTTGCGCCACTCACTTGGTTTCCAGTCTGCAACACAGTTATCCACAGAATTTGTTGAAAACCAGCCCGAAGAGCCATGGATAACCAGCTTGGCGCGACGCCAATCCAGACTTTCCAGCCACTGCTGCAACCGCCCCAGATCAAATTGCCGGGACGGATGCCAGCACCACCCCGCACTCCACCCTTCAGGGTCAAGCCGGGTCATTACAACCGGGGTATCGGGACTGGAAAACACCCTGCCAATTTGATTAATATCCTTATAAATCAACGAGTTATCCACAGCATGAATAACATTCATATTGGCTGCAGGCAGCGTATTTAAAGGGATTCGGCCATGTTCGGTCCATACAATCGGGCACTTTGGCAGGTCATATGCAATTCGCTCACGTTGCTCGTTTTGCACACTATTAGATTTATTCATGACCACTAAACCGGCGATTTCCAGGGCCGTTTTCTGGGTTTGAGGCAGGGGTTTTCCCTGGGCCAGTGCTTGTGCATCCAGCACCATGACACAGGGCTGCAACGCCAAAACCCCCAGCCACGGAGCCTCGCTGAGTTGCTTGATGATTTGGGCCGGATGCCCCAGACCGGAAGGCTCAATAAACAATCGATCGGGACGAGCCTTGCGTAAAAGACGGCTCAAACCGATCTGAAACGGCGCGCCATTGACGCAACACACGCAGCCACCCGCCACTTCGGCAATGGCGACAGCACCGTCCTGCTGGCTCATTAAAGCCGCGTCCAGGCCAATTTGACCGAACTCATTGACCAGTACAGCCCAGCGTTCGTGTTCAGGCTTTTGCGTCATCAGGTGCTGGAGCAGACTGGTTTTGCCGGCCCCCAGGGGACCGGCAATCAGGTGGGTGGGAATGTTGTGCAACATTTTTGCCGGCTTCTGTATTGATCGAAGTAAACAATATGCCTCAGGCCAGCCAATCGAGGGTCAAAATCAGCCGCCGCTCTCCCGGAGCCAATGCCGGCGAACGATGGATCAGGCCAGCCCCCTCATTGCCCTGCCATTTTTCGCCCTTGAGCAATGCCACCTCGCCGGTATTTATTTGCTCAATTAACCAACAGTCCAGTGGTTCGGCCTGGGGTTGTCCTAGCTGACATCGCTCCATCACGCCCTCCTTCAACCACTGGCTGCCTATCCCCGCGTAAGTGGTAATAAGTCGTACAGGCACGTGATCCACATGAAATCTTGGGCACATCGCTTTATCCAGAGCCCTCAGACGCAGCCCAATGCGTTTTGCGCCCAACAAACAGGCATAGGCACTGACGAGCCAGGAAATGTCGGCAATAAAGCTCTCATAGCCCTCCAGATCGTTGAACCTTGAGGCAAGGCCGCTGAGGTTCGGCCGGGCCTTTTCATCGGCCATTTCAAGCACCAATGCGTCCGCCAGAGGCTCATCCAGCGAAAGTAACAAAGCTGAAAAATCGGTGATCTGGACCGGCAACTGACGCTGCCAAATGGTCATATTGACGTCATCCTGAAGAATTTTCGCCATCACATCCGGGCTTGTTCCCCGCACGTCACCGACCGCCGGGCGGGCAATTTGAGCGAGCGTTTGCATCATCCGGCCACCTCTTCGTGCCATTGCCCAAACGGATCGTTCAGCTGCTTCCACACCTCGACCCCCAAGCTCATTTCTGCATCCGAGAGCAAACAGGCATCGAGTTCCGCCGTCAGCAGCAAAAAGTCTATGTGCTGACCGATAAACACCAGCTCCTGACGGCAGTCTGCGGTGTCCGGCAACCACTTTTGCAGGATTTCAGCCCTGGTTTGTGCATCTTCTGGCCATTGATCGCGGGGCACGAAACGCCACCAGCGTCCGGCGAATCCATAGCGCATCAGGCCCCCGGCCTGGGACCAGCTGCCTGCTTCCTGGTACTTGCTGGCCAGCCAGAAAAAGCCCTTTGAACGCAGCAGTTTGCCGTTGGTCCAGGGCCGATCAATAAAATTAAAAAAACGCTCGGGGTGAAACGGCCGGCGCGCGCGATAAGCCGTGGAAGCGATGCCGTATTCCGCAGTTTCCGGCACATGCGCGCCGCGTAACTCTTGTAACCAGCCCGGTGCCTGGGCTGCCCGCTCGAAGTCAAAACGGCCGGTATTGAGGATTTTTTTCAGAGGGACTTCACCCATCACCATCGGAATTATTTCGGCCTGGGCATTCAGGCGCTCAAGAATGGCGATTAATTCCAGGCGGTCGGCGCTACTGATGAGATCACTTTTGCTGATCAAGATAACGTCTGCGAACTCAATTTGTTCTATTAGCAGATCGGTTATTGAGCGTTCATCGTCTTCACCCAGGGTCTCTCCACGGGATGCCAGGCTCTCCGAGTCCTGGTAATCCTGCAAAAAATTCAGGCCATCGACCACAGTGACCATGGTGTCCAGGCGAGCGATATCGGCCAGGCTTTGGCCTGAATCGTCGCGAAAAGTGAAAGTTTCTGCCACCGGCAGGGGTTCCGAAATACCGGTTGATTCGATCAATAAATAATCAAACCGCCCCTCTTTGGCTAACTTGCTGACTTCTTCAAGAAGGTCTTCACGCAGGGTGCAACAGATGCAGCCATTGCTCATTTCGACCAGTTTTTCTTCGGCCCGATTGAGGCTCACATCGCGCTGAACCTCACCACCATCAATATTGATTTCGCTCATGTCATTGACGATGACGGCCACGCGCAAGTTGTCGCGATTGCGCAAAATGTAATTGAGCAGGGTACTTTTTCCTGCTCCGAGAAATCCGGACAGCACAGTCACCGGCAAACGTTTTGACATGGGAGTTCCTCACCAGGGTTAGCAGGTCAAAGCGCCCGCTTTAAGGCCGACCGTTTCCGATCGTCGATAATGATACATTATAACAATACAAAGCATTAGAATTGTTATCTTGTAACGTTTCGCCATTCACTCGATGGAAGCCCTAATGAACGCCCTGACCCTTCCGGACATCGCCTCGCAAAACGCCCGACAATCTCTACCCCTCGAATGGGTCGGCATGTGCGGGATCGCATTGCCCGTGCTGATTAACGCTCAGCGACACACCGCAACAGCCGATGCAGGCGTTAGCCTAGATGATGGAGAAGCTCGCGGGATCCACATGTCGCGCCTTTATCTCGCGCTAGAAGTTCTAGAGTCGCAGGAGCTGAACCCTCTACTTTTGAAAATAATTTTGCAGCGATTTCTCGACAGTCACGATGATTTATCGATCTGTGCCTACCTGAGAATTCACACCCAATTGCTGCTAAAGCGGCCGGCACTGGTCAGCCCTTTAAGCGGCTGGAAGAGTTACCCGGTGAGCATCGATGCATCTCTGAAAAACGGAATGTTCCACGTGGAACTAAAAATTGAGGTGACCTATTCATCCACCTGCCCGTGCTCGGCGGCATTGGCCCGGCAGTTAATTCAGCAACAATTCGTCAGTGACTTTGCCAACCAGCCGCTGCATCACGCCGATGTATTAACCTGGCTTGGCAGTTCACAAGGCATAGTCGCAACACCCCATAGCCAAAGAAGTACCGCTTGCCTGCAGCTCAACCTGAGCTCCGAGCTACAGTCTTTGCCGATCGAAATGATCATTGATGAGGCAGAACGAGCGCTGGGGACTGCGGTACAAACTGCGGTGAAGCGCGCAGATGAACAAGCCTTCGCTCTGGCCAATGGGCAGAATTTAATGTTTTGTGAAGATGCCGCGCGGCGCTTGAATGTGGCACTGAAGATAGCTCCCGGGGTGAAAGGCTTCATGCTGAAAGTGGTTCACGCCGAAAGTCTGCACAGCCATGATGCCGTCGCTGAAAGCCGCTGGAACTGGAGAGTCTGATGATCCGCAAAAATCCGTCCGGCGATTTACCGCAAATTGCAGAGTCCGCATACGTCGACAGAACCGCCATCATCTGCGGCAAGGTGGTGATTGGCGAGAACGTATTCGTCGGGCCATATGCCGTTATCCGCGCCGACGAAGTCGACAAGGACGGCGGTATGCAGCCCATCAGCATTGGTGCCAATTCCAATATTCAGGATGGCGTAGTCATACATTCAAAGTCCGGGGCGGCAGTGACCATTGGTGAATACACTTCGATTGCCCACCGCTCCATCGTCCACGGGCCATGCCGTGTTGGCGACCGGGTGTTCATCGGTTTCAACAGCGTGCTGTTCAATTGCGAGCTGGGGGATGGTTGCGTAGTCCGGCATAACTCGGTCGTAGATGGCCGCGACCTGCCGGATAATTTTTATGTGCCGTCAACGACACGTATCGGACCCAACACTGACCTGAGCCAGTTTTCTCCCGTCAGTGTCAGTGCCTCGGAGTTTTCAGAGGATGTAGCGCGCACCAACGTAGATCTGGTGCGCGGCTATAAAGCGCTGCAAAACGAATTTTAATCAGCGCGTGGTTTGACTGTTCCACAGTTCTGTCCGAGCCAGACCGCGCGGGTATCCATGCTGCCTTTTTGCTGGATGCCCGTCGCGTTGAAGGTGCCATTGACCTGGGTAGTGAATTCACGATCGCTGACGAAAGTTGCTATCCCGGCACCCTGGGCTTTTGGGCAACTAAAGCGGAACTTCCATTTATTTCCACTACGCTCAGTGATCTGCTGATTACATCCTGACTTGGGATCGGTCAGTGGAATCTCATCCGATTTAACCTGATCGGGCGTGAGACAAACCCGAACCCCCTTGCCTCCCATGGTCAGTCCCTGATTCTCCAATTGGGCTTTTTGTTCCGGGGTCAGCATGTTCTGTAATTGGCCTAGCATTACCTGCAAGTCAGGCAGTTGCTGACCATCTACCTGCATGTTGCTGGAGGTAAGTTCCCACAGACCCGGTTGCAGCATCTGGGCCTGTGCAGCTACGGGGATCGACAAACCACAGGCCATAAATAACCCAAGCAGACGAACATTCATCAAGAAACTCCTACGGAATTGTCCGCATTAGACGTCAAAAACTGAAGGGCGTTGCACGCGCAACTAAATAGGGACATTCATAACAGAACATGGTCTGTTAGTAGTTACAACGTCGGACATTGAGGAGCAAGGATACGCATGGATTATCTAGGCCCACACGTTTTCGGATACCTGATTTTATTAATCCACAGCCTGGGCTTGATTGCCGCAGTGCATGCCGTACTGACTGTGAGAACGGCGCAGGGCTCGATTGCCTGGGCCATGTCATTATTCTTCATCCCCTACTTCACACTTATTCCCTATCTGATATTTGGCCGCAGTACGTTCGACGATTACATTCGCGCCCGACGCGAAGCCAATCAGGAAATGCGTGAAGCCATCACCGATCTCAACTGGCGCCCCTGGGTTGAGGAAGCACTGGCAGCCCGCAGCTCCAAAGCTTATACCTCGTTGCGGGCCATGCCCAAGTTGGGCCGCATGCCCTGCCTGGCGAACAACAGCGTGCGTTTGCTGATAAATGGCACCGCCACGTTCGAGGCGATTTTCAAGGCCATACGCGAGGCGAAACAGGTCGTACTGGTTCAGTTTTTTATTGTCCATGACGACGACATCGGCATGAAGTTGCACGCTCTGCTGTTGGAAAAGGCTGCCCAAGGGGTTGCTGTCTATTTGCTCTACGACAGCATTGGTAGCCACTCCTTGCCCAAAAGTTACGGCGAAAGCCTGCGCGCTGGCGGTGTACAAACCTATGCCTTCGCTACCCGTGGCGGATGGATCAGCCGCTTCCAGGTGAACTTCCGCAACCATCGCAAAGTGGTGGTGGTGGATGGTGTGACGGGGTTCGTTGGCGGGCATAACGTCGGCGACGAATACCTGGGGGCCAAACCGCCGTTATCGCCGTGGCGCGATACCCATGTCGAAGTCAGCGGTCCGGTGGTGGCCTGCCTGCAGGAATCATTTGCCGAAGACTGGTTCTGGGCCGCACGCAAATTACCGCCCCTGATCCTGCCGCAGAGTTATCCGGACGGTGGGGTGCTCTGCCAGTTCCTGGCCAGCGGCCCGGCAGATCCTTACGAAACCTGCTCGCTGTTTTTTGTCGAAGCCATTCACGCAGCCAACCACCGGGTGTGGATAACCACGCCCTACTTCGTACCTGATGAAGCGGTGTTCTCGGCATTGCGCCTCGCAGTCCTACGCGGGGTCGATGTCCGCATCCTGATACCGTCACGTCCAGACCACAAAATTGTCTACGCGGCCTCCAGTCTGTATGCCTTTGAAGCAGTGCGCGCAGGCGTGCGGATCTTCCGTTACCAGCCCGGCTTTGTGCATCAAAAAGTGGTGTTGGTAGACAACGAAATCAGCGCCATCGGCAGTGCCAATATGGACAACCGTTCGTTCCGCCTCAATTTTGAAGTCATGCTGCTCACCGTCGACCAAGGGTTCGCCAGCCAGGTGGAGAACATGTTGCTCGATGACTTCGCCCTGGCCCGGGAGATCACCGAAGCCGACATAAAGGCCACCCACCGTCTCCAGCAACTGGCCATGCGCGTTGCCCGGCTGGTTTCCCCCGTCCTATAAAAAAGGCCGTGTCGCTTTGCGCGGCACGGCCTTTTCGCCCGGCGAAAACTCTTAGCGATAAATATCCGCACGGGTAGGTGGCAATTCCAGCGAGCCATCCGCACGGGGTTTGGTCGCCAGTATCTGGTCTATGTTGATCCAGCCATGGGCAAAGGCGTAGGCACAGCCCGCAAGATACAGGCGCCAGATACGCAAGATTTGCTCAGGAACCATTTTTGCTGCTACTTCAAGATTGCTCTCCAGGCGCTGACTCCAATGCTCCAGCGTGCGCGCGTAATGCAGGCGCAGGCTTTCAACATCGACCACTTCCAGCCCGGCCTCACTGATCTCGGCAGTCATCATTGACAGGTGCGGCAGCTCGCCATTGGGAAAGACATAGCGCTCGATAAAATCCCCGGCTCCACGGCCGACAGGTCGTCCATCCGTGTGTTTGGCGGTAATCCCGTGGTTCATCACCAGGCCACCTTCACGTACGGCTTTGGACAGAATCTCGCAATACTCTCGCAGGTTGGCATGCCCTACGTGTTCAAACATCCCGACACTGACAATTTTGTCGAACCGGCCATCCTGTGGCAGATCCCGATAATCCAGCAGTTGCAGGTCGACTTTATCTTGCAGGCCTTCGGCGTTGACCCGTTCTCGTGCCAGCTTCAATTGCTCTTTGCTCAGGGTAATGCCAAACACCTTGACCCCGAACTCACGGGCGGCAAATCGCGCCAGGCCACCCCAACCACAGCCAACATCGAGCAAGTATTCGCCAGGCTTTAGCCGCAACTTGCGACACAGCAGCCGGAACTTGGCTTGCTGTGCTTCGTCCAGGCTCTCTTCACCGGTTTCGAAATAGCCACAGGAATAGGCCATGTCACGGTCAAGCCACAGCTGGTAGAAGTCGTTGGATAGATCGTAGTGATAGGAAATGGATGCAGCGTCTGTGGCTTTGTCATGGTGAACACGAGATGGCGCCGTGTCTTCTTCCTCGATAAGCGCCTGACTCAATTCATCACACACCCGTATGACTTCACTGATGGACCCCTCCAGTTCGAGTCGTCCTTCAACAAATGCACTCCCCAAAAGATCAAGGCTCGGGTGAGTAAACTCAGCCACCAGAGCCGGATCCTTGACCACAATCGTAACGCTGGGCGTCAGGCCAAAACTGAACTCGTGACCGTCCCAAAGCCTTAGGCGTAATGGAAGCTGAAGTTTCTGTAAGGCCGGTGGAAGTTGCGCGAGCATCTGTAATCCTCCTACATTTCAGACGTAAGATTACAGGGTAGTTGATTAACAGAAACTTTCAGCCCCATGGGCCAGAAGGTTGAAGCTAGAGCGTGCGACGGTTTAGAAACCCCAAGCTCAACCAATCCTTGAACCAGGTCACGGCCTGCAGTGCCGCCCCTTCTTCATGGGTGACTTCGAGTGCTGAGCACAGTTGGGCAAAAGACCACCCGCGGTTCATGCCTTGCAAAGCACTGGCCTCTTCAACGCCGAGGCTGCGATATTGACAGACCTGCCCGGAGCGCCAGATCAGACACACTTCCATGGCTTCAATCCGCTCGCTGGGCACAAAAGATTCACCGGCTTTGTACGCCTGCCAGAGCATCAACGTGTTGAACCGGCACTCTACCCACTGCGCACTCGGGACCAGCTCAACCTGTAAGTCGGGCCAGGCACTCGCGGGCAAAGCAGTCATCTCTTCACAGGTTAGAGGCTGCCGGGAGGGTGCATCGAAGGCCAGGGTGAAGGCCCATTCCAGAGTCGCCATTTCAACCAGAGGTGCTGCCTGTTGTTGATCCAGATTCCCCGATAAAAACCCGGCGAAACCTGCACCGAACCAGCGCAGGCTGAAATGCGCAGAAGGACACTGTCGGATGTAAGCAACCGCCCATTGCTCGAACTCCGCGTCGCCAACCCAATACACCAGCGCCGGATAGTCGCCCCGCAGGGCTTCAAGCAATCGCCCGCGATAAGCATTGTGATAAATCGCCAGCCCGCCGGATACGTCCAGCGTCGGCCCCCCCTGCAAGCTGGTCACCCATGACGAAGGCGCCTCTACGGCATCACTCAGCAGGTAATTTTCAAACGCCAGTTGCCATTCATTCAGGCGCATAGCGATCTTCGCTCTACAACCTGTTGCCCCAATTGGCGAGCCTTGATCAGCTCGGCCATCAAGGTTTCAAAGGGCGGGTAATGGTCATCGCGCTCAATTAAAGTCGCAACCGGGCCCAGGCGCTCCAGGGTTTTTTGATACAGCGCCCAGACCGGGTCGCTTATGGGCTGATCATGGGTATCGATCACGTAGTCGCCATAATCACTGTGGCCGGCCAGATGCAACTGGCGGATTTTTTCAGCGGGCAAGCTGCTGATAAATTCCCAGGGATCAAAGCCATGGTTGCGCGCGCTGACATACACGTTGTTCACGTCCAGCAATAACTCGCAGCCGCTGAGTTGAGTCAGAGCGTCAAGAAATGCCCACTCGGTAAATTCATCAGCACTCGAACGCACGTAACTGGAGACATTTTCCAGGATCAACGGCCGGCCCAAAAAATCCTGAACCTGGCGTACTCGCCCGGCGATGTAATGCAGACTTTCTTCGGTATAGGGCAAAGGCAGCAAGTCATGGAGCTGATGCGCATTGCCCCGGTTCCAGCACAAATGATCTGAAATCCAGACCGGCTGCACCCGTTCGGCGAGCTTTTTGAGCTGGCGTAAATACTCGAAGTCCAACCCATGGGGGCCGCCGATCGATAGCGATACACCGTGCATGACCACAGGGTATTGCTCGGCAATCGCCTCGAGATAAAACAGCGCTTTGCCACCCTCGACCATATAGTTTTCGGAAATTATTTCGAACCAGTCCACCGCCGGCGACTGTTCAAGTATCGGTTGATAGTACTCACTGCGTAATCCGAGGCCGTAGCCCGGGCGGGGAAGGTTTTTTTGCATCACGGCATTCTCGCTGAAGTACCCGCAGCAACCATCAGTACTGCCGCGGGCACATGGCTGTTGGATTATTTTCCGACCGTGCCACCTGCTTCCATACACGCTGATTGAGTCATGGCTTTGAAGCCCTGGCCTTTGCAGGCACCCTGCCCCTTGCAGGCATTGTCGGCGGTTTTACAATCGTTCATGCCTTTGCACGAGGTCACACCATAGCAATGCACTTGCGCATCGGCGGCTGACACTTGAGTGGCAACACCGGCAAACAGGGAGGCGGCGGCAAGAGCAAGAGCGGCACCCGCCGCTGCGGATTTGATAGTCATTTTTGTATCCTCGATGAGCATCATGGTACGTCGGGCAAACACAATGTCAGCTGCGACGTACCACTAGAGATCCACCGGGCAAACTTGTTACAGCGGCCACCCGAAATATTTCAACGCTCATCGACCAATGCCTGCAAAGGCTCGTGGAACCTCAACAATCGCCCTGCATTGCCCAATACCAACAACGTACTGAGGTTATGCAACAGCGCGGCAATCATTGCCCCCGCCACGCCCAGCCAACCAAACGCGGCAGCGGCGACGATGGCCAGGGTCCAGCCCAGACCTATGACCACATTGACCTGCAGGGTGTGCCGGCATGCACGGCTCAACCGCACGCACGTGCCCAGGCGCCGTAAATCACTGCCAATCAGCACAATGTCGGATGAGGCCAGAGCGATGTCGGCGCCGCCCGCGCCCATGGCCACACCCACCACACCAGCCTTGAGTGCCAGTGAATCGTTGATGCCATCGCCCACCACCATCGGACGAAAGCCCCGCTCGATTTCGCTCAACACCCGGGTCAATTTATCTTCAGGCAAAGCCTGGGCCTGAACCTCGCTGATGCCCACCACCCGGGCCAAATGCTCTGCGACACTCTGACGGTCACCGGTCAGCAACACCTGGCGCCCGAGCCCCAGCTCACGCAACTCGCTCAAGGCTTGCCGGGCCTCAGGCTTGACGCTGTCGGCGAGCAACAACCAGCCCAGAAATTCCCCGCCCAGGGACAGGCCGGCAATGGGTCCGTCGTGCCCGGGTACCGGGGTAGTGACGATGCCCAATTGCTTGAACAACTCGGGGCGCCCCAACGCAGCCTCACCCTGCCCGGTACTGGCGACAACGCCCAACCCCTGGCGCTCACGAACCTCGGTTAGCGCCAGCATCTGCTCGTGACTCACCAACCCGGCCAGCGCCCGGCTTACCGGATGACTGCTGGCCGCGCCCAAACTGGCGGCAAGTTGCAGCAGAGGCTGGTGCCCGGTCAGATCAGATTCAATGGTTTGCAGGCGCAAGGTGCCGTACGTCAGGGTGCCGGTCTTATCCACCACCAGCGACGTGAGGTCGGCCAGCTCTTCAAGAAACGCCGAGCTGCGGATCAATATCCCGTGGCGCGCCGCCACCGCAATCCCGGCAATGGCCGTCGCCGGTGCCGACAACACCAAAGCGCAGGGACACGCCGCGACCAGCACCGCGAGCATCGCTTGTGCATCGTTGGTGATAAACCATGTGACCGCCGCGATCATCAACACCAACACCATGTAGCCACCGGCATACCGCTCCAGCAACCGGGTGATGGGCGGTTTCGAGCGCTCGGCGTTTTGCATCAGGGCGATCACTTTACCCAGGGTCGATTCATCGCCGGTTCGCGTGACCTCTACCCGTAACAACCCATCCAGGTTGATCGCCCCGCCAAAGATCGGCATCCCCGCGCTCACTTCCAGGGGTACTGACTCACCGGTAATCGAAGCGGTGTCCAGACTGGCCTGGCCCGACAGCACCACGCCATCGGCCGGGACCCGGTCACCGGCGCGCACTTCAACCTGATCGCCGCGCTTCAGACTGGCGTTGTCGACTTCCTGCAAACTGCCGTCTGCTTGAAATAAACGCGCCTGACTGCGGGTTAATTTGCCCAGGGCGTGAATCGCTTCCTGGGAGCCGATGACACTGCGCTCTTCGAGTACGTGGCCAAAAATCATGATGATCGGCAGCAATGCCGCAGTCAGCAAATCGCCGGTGGCCCATGCACCGAGCATCGCCAGTGCAATCAGCTGATCGGTGATCCCGTGCAGACTCGGATAGCGCAGGCTGTACCACGCCGAACGCATGACCGGCACCGCGACCAGCAGCGATGCAAACCCCAGCAGCAACTGACTGGTACCGACTTGCAGTGGCATGAGCCAGCGCCAGACCAGGCCCAGCCCCAACAGACCCAGCGCCAGCATGGCCAGAGTGAGCTGGCGGGCGGCGCTGCGTTGTTCAGCGCTGGTCAGCATACCGACGGCGGGCTGTGTGGCAGAGGTACTCATTGTCCGGCTCCCTGAATAATCAGACGGGAATCATCTTTCGGGTCAACGCTGGTGACAGAACCCGCCTGCCCCAGAATGTTCGGCAAGCGCTCGCGGTACAGACGTAACAGCAAACCCGGATCACTCCCGACCTGTTGCACCTTGGCCAGACTGGCAATGGCCGACGTGTCGGCCTGCGCCTTGGCCAAGCGCTCACTGGCTTGAGCCCGGGCTTGCTCGACGGTGCGGTCGGCTTGCTGGGTCGCGGCCTGGGAAAGTTTGGCGGCATCGTTGCGGGCATTGGCCACGGCCTTTTGCGCTTGTTGGCTGGCCGTCAGTACCGCGTTGAACGCATTCACCGCAGGGCCCGGCAAACTCGATTGCACATCAACCCGTACCACTTCCAGTCCCAGCCCCTGCCCGGTGGCACTCAATGCCGCGAGTTGCTGGTTGATGCCCTGGACCAAATCGCCGCGCAAACGCTCGCGTCTTTCTGCGGCCTGGGTGTCACTGCCGATCAGCTCAGGGCGCGCCACCAAAATAGTGTCCAGGTCCCGCGCCGCCGTAAGGGCTACCGCGCTGCGGGTCACCAATCGGTCCAGCGCCGGCAAAACGTGTTCGCCCTGCAGCACAAACCCATAGGGTTGGGTGACGTTGTAAAACACCCGCACATCCAGTTGCACCACCCCTGCGTCGCCGGTCAATAAATACCCGGAGCCAGCCAGGGCATCATTGATCGGTGTGGCAAACGAGGCCACGCGATCGGCCTGCAGCGCCACATCCGAGCGCAACAGGTTTTCGATGCGGCGCTCGCTCACCCGATCTGCCGCAGGCACGATGACCACTTGTTCGAAAGGCCTTGGCCAGGCCAGCAGCAGCCCGGCATTTTGAATCCGGTCCAGTGCGCCCATGCGTAACACCACCGCACGATTTTGCGGATCGATCTGGCGTACGTTGGAAACGCCCCAGGCGATGGCTGCAAACACAGTGACCGCGTACAGCCCCAGAAAAGCCAGGCGCCCGGCCTGCTGCCACGGGCTGCTGCGCCCCGGAATCTCATCAGGTGTCTGGCTCATGGCGTCGATCCAGCCTTGGAGTCCAGGGTCGGCGGGCCATCCACCAGCACCCGGAAGGGAGCGGCGTCGGTGCGCAAAATAATTTTTGTGCCCGGATTAACCATGGTTCCCAAGGTATCGAGCGAACGCAGCAAGTTGTACAGCTGCGGCGAGCTGGCATAAGCCCGGCCATAAATCTGCGCTGCTTCCACCCGCGACTGGGCCTCGATAGCGGCTGCTTTAACACTGGCATCCGCTTGCAGAATCCGCGCATCACGCTCGGCGGCGGAACGGATTTGCGCCGCTTCACGCTTGCCTGCCGCGGTACGTTCTGTGGCGATGGTTTCGCGCTCGGCGCGCATCCGGTCAACCGTAGCGGTGAGCGTGACCGAGGGCAGTGTCAACCGCTCGACACCTACCTGAAGCACGCGAACCCCGTAGGTACTGAGCAATTGCTGTTCGATCTGCTGGCGCAACTGCGCTTCAAAATCGGCAATTTTGACTTGGCTGGCATCCGTATTCACCAGGCTTGAGAGATCAAAACTGGCGGCGGTGGTTTCCAGCGCCGAACCCACAAACGTACGGATTTGCCGGGCCGCTTCGTCTGGCTGATTCTGCACGGCACGCATAAAACGCTGCACGTTTTCGGTATCGGGCTGTACCTGCCAGGCCACATAGGCCTGAACGATAATCCGCAGACCATCCCGGGTGCCAACGTCCTGCAAGCCGCTGGAGGTAGTGCGCAGACGTAAATCCACCGGCACGCTGATTTCAAACGGAGCCGGCCAGCGCCAGCCTAGCCCGGGTTCGAGCAGCACCCGCGCCGGGTTGCCAAAGCGGGTGATTACCGTCGCTTCGCCGGATCGCACTTGCACCAGACTTGCCGCGGCTACGGCAAACAGCACCAGCAATGTCGCCCAACCCATGCGCCGCCACGGAAACGGGCCCGGTTCATGGCCCGCGCCATGATGATGGCCGTGATGTGAACAGCCATGGTGATGGCCGCTGTGATCGTGTTGCTCGGGGGAATGTGACTGAGTCAAAAGAGGGCTCCTTACTGAACAGCTTTACGCGGCGCGACAGGATCGGCCGGCAGCGTGAAAGAACGCAGATCGAGGGTCGGCGCGCTGCTGCCCCCAAGGCGATGGTCGAGGATCAGCAATTTTGCGTTGTTCAGGCCCGTGCTCAACTGGCCCAGGTACTGCTCCAGGACAAAGGCGTGTCCGGCACGGGCATAGGCTTTTTGTTCAGCATCAAAACGCAGGTCGGCAGTCTGTGCCGTGGCATTCACTTCGTGGGCGCTGGCATGGGCCTGATCCAGAGCGGCGCTGGCAAGCATTTGCGCAACGTTGCTTTGCTCACTGGCCGCCCCGCGTTCGCGGGCAATCAGGGCCTGCGCGCTGATTTGCGCGGCCTGTACCCCGTGATAAGCGTTGGCGGCACCGGCAGGCGGATGGATGGCCTCAACCACGGTGGCGAGAATTTCCACCCCGCTGTCGAGGGTATCCAGATCCTTTTGCACTGCACGCCCGATGTCGGCGGCCAGTGCGATGCGTTGCTCGCCAAGCACGCCGTCCAGGGTGCGCGAGGCAAAGTCATGCACCAGAATTCGGCTGGCAGTACTGCGGATCAAGGTCGGCACATCGTCGCTGTGATAGGTGGCGGCAATCGCCGCCTGGTCGCTCAAACCAATGCGGTACACGAAACGCACGTCCATGTTGACGATCTGAAAGCCCTGTTTATCGTGGTTGTCGCTGGCAATGACCTGGGACTTGTCATTGACATGGGTGGCATCCCACAACCGGTTGGCCGTGACCGGCGGCGCCCCGTCTGCGGGAGTCAGTACTGGCTCGCCAGCCGATTCGGTAGCGGTGGCCAGTTCATGCACGACGCCGTTTTCCACCGCCAGCACCCGGCCCAGCGGCCAGGGCAAACCGGCGTGCAGGCCCGGTGCCAATACGGCCACCGGCTTGCCGAAGCGCTCATAGATCCCACGCCCCTGCAGGGGGATTTCATTCACGCCACTCAGCACCCAACCGACGACAACCACCAGGGCCAATACCGGTAAGAATGCTTTGCGCATGTAGGTGAACGCCCAGATCTGGCGCAGATCGATGCCAAACCGGTTGTGCAATTCATGCTGCAGGGCCAGCAATGGTTGCGGCGGCCAGCGCAGCATGCCGGCGATAAAACTTTGCGCAATCATGCGCGGCTCAAGCTTGTCACGCCGCGGACTGAACAATGCCGCCACTGCCCGCAACATCAGTTCAATCGCAACCGCCGCAGGCAACAGGCCGATCAATACCGCGAGTCGCGCCGGCCACAGGGCCTCGGCGCTGCTGAACAGCAAACACAGCGCACTGAGCAAAAAGGTGATGATCGGTACCCGCACCAGCGGCGCCAAAGGCCGGGCCTCAGGCCATTGTGCGGGTTGTTGTTGTGCCAGGTAGCGTTCCAGCACCAACAGGGCAAATGCCAATAGCACCGCACAACCTGCCGCGATACTGCCCCAAGTACCCAGGGCAACACCCGGCAATCCAAGGTTCCAGGTGTGTTGCACACTCCACCATGCCAACCCGCCGAGACCTGCCAGCCACAGCGCAGGCGCACCGATATTGACTATCAAGCGGTACGACTCGCGGCTCAGGCCCTGGCAAAAGCGCTCGTAGGCACTCAACTCTTCGTCGGGTTGAGCCTCAATGGCCTCGGGTGGTACGGGGTGTAATGCGCTATTGCGCCAATTGGCGACCCGGAACGCGGATTGCGCACCTGCCGCCAGAACCAGCAACGCCGCCGCATTGTTGTTGAGCAATACCGGCCATAAAGACTCTGACGAAAACAGGCTGATAAAAAAAGCCACTGCCCACGCCATCAATGCCAAAGCCGCCAGTACGACCCCTAATTGAAAAAGCTGACGAGCCTGAGCAGAGGCACTTTGAAAACGAGACAAAGACTCAAGACCGCCCTCCTCGGCATCTAAATCGACACGCATGGAAGCTCCATATTTTGAAATATCTAGTTACGATAAAACAAAATCAGTGAAACTTCTGTCGGCCGGAGGCGATCTTCATCTTTCTACAAAGACCGCTCGTAGCGTTACTCCGGGTGTGCGATCAACTGCTTGGCCAGGGTTTCAAATGCCGGAATGGTTACCGGATCGTTGGCCGCATTGCCGGCGATCGGATTGGAGGCATAACGTACGATCACCATCTCGGCTTTGGGATCGATATAGATCCGCTGGCCGTATACCCCACGCGCCATAAAGGCACCGTCCGGGTTATGGGTGACCCACCACATGTTGCGATAGCTGCCGCCCTTGAGCAGGTCATAACCGGCCTTGGCGAAGGCGGCTTTATCACCACCGGCACGGATATCATCGACCACGGCCTTGGGCACAATCTGCTGGCCCAGGTACTGGCCATCATTGCGGATCATCTCGCCAAACCGCGCCAGATCACGCAACCCGGTGTTCAACCCGCCGCCAGCAAATGGAGTACCGATGGAGTCGACGGTGAAGTAGGCATCCTGTTCAGCACCCAGGCGTTGCCAGATTCTTTCAGACATCAGTTGCGCAACGTTACGCCCTGTCACCCGGGCAATTACCCAGCCCAGGACATCGGTATTGACGGTTTTATAAGCAAAGGCCTGGCCGTGTTCGCCCAGCGGTTTGACGGTCAGCAAAAACTCCATATACGTGCGCGGGCCGGTGTAGTCCTTGGGTTTTGGCAGTGGGCTGCCCGCTGCCGAGTGTTGCCAGACTTCAGCATTCGGGTCGGCATAGTCTTCGCTGTATTTAAGCCCGGTGGTCATGTCCAGCACCTGGCGCAGGGTGGCGTTGCCAAAAGCAGATGTGGCCAGTTCCGGAACATAGTCCGCGACTTTTTTATTGGCATCCAGAGTGCCATCGGCCACCAGCATGGCACCCATGGTCCCGACCACCGATTTGGTGACCGACATGGCGCCGTGCTGACCCTCGGGGTTGAGCACACCGAAGTAACGCTCGTAGACCACTTGCCCGCGATGCAGTACCACGATGCCATCGGTGTAATTGGCCGCCAGGGACTGTTCCCAGGTCATTGGCTGTTGGCTGCCCAGGGGCACAAAGGTCAGCTTGTCGATATCACTGCGCAACGCCCGAGCCAGCGGCACCGGTGCTCCCAGGCCACGGGATACATTGGTGGTAGGCATCAGTTGGCGGAAGTTGGAAACGCTCCAGCGCATTGCCGGAAAATTGAAATAACTGCCATCGGCAAAACGCACGATACGATCGGCCGGTGGTGGCGCGCCGACCATCCAGCCCATAGTCTTGGGATCACTGGCGGCGGCATCGGGGTAAGTGGTTTTGTCGGCTGCGCAGGCAATGGAAGCTGCCAGGCACGAGAGTAAAAAAACCGCACCGGTGCGGGCGGGATTCAGAAGATGCTTAAACATGCATACGCCTCAGTAAAGGAACGAGACTCGGGCCAACAACAGAACTGAATGTTCCTTTTCAATTCCTGGCCGCGCATCACCTTGCGGCATGCCGGCTACTTTGCATAGCTTGAATCTGATCCGGGAGCCGGCAGCTACAGGTCCTGGGTCGGCATGGGCGATTTATATTTTTATTTCCCCGATCAGAGCTTCCAGTTGATGAAAGTCGCTATGGATATTTCTTTTTTTGCGCCAGATCATATCCAGCGTAAAGGTCGGAAAACCTGCAGGGGGGTTAAGAATTTTTATCTGCGGCGGTATGGGCAGCGTCGGCAATATTTTTTTCGGAATCGCGATCAGTGACGGAACCGACAATAAAATATTGACCCCGGCGTGGTAGGAATTGGCGCGGGTAACTATTTTTCTGCTGCGTGCCTGCTTGCCCAGCCAATCATCCACCATGTTTTTTTCCGATAACCATGGCGTTGGAAATACCTGGGGTGTTTCACAGAATTCATCAATATTCAGTGTCGTTTTCGGCTGATGCTTTTGCACACTGGATAAGCACACAAAAGAATCTTCACTGATGCTTCGATAGTCCAAAAGCGGATGACGCTGGTGATAGCCCGCGCCGAAACCGAAACATACATCGGTCTCCCCTTCCAGTACCCCATTGATCGGTAAATCTTCACCCAGGCGGCTCACACCCAATGACCAGTTACGCCCTGCCGAACGGACTGACTGCAAGAGCGCGGGCAGCATCAATATTTCGAAATACTCGGGGGCAGTGATGTTCCACTGCCGGGTCGCCGATGTCTGGGCAACCCCCTCTTTGGCGCACTGGTTAATGCACTGGACAATATTTTGCAGGTAAGGCTGCATGGCCAATACCCGCGCGGTGGGCTGCATGGCGCCTTCGCAGCTTTCAAATAATTTGTCGTCGAAACAATTGCGCAGTTTTTTCAGGCTGTAACTGATGCTCGACTGACTCAAGTTGAGTATTTCCGAGACCCGCTTGGCGCTGCGGTTTTCAATCAGCAACAAAACAATCGAAATGTCCTGCATATCCAATTGCTTCAGTGCGTTGGTATAAAGCATGTCGACTCCCTGACGGTGTAATCCTCGTGCCAAAAACAACTCAACCCGTATTACCGGTCAAGTGGGCTATACCAATTATTACACAATAAAGTGCCGGATCGCTTGTGGCGTGCAACTGCCGGCGGTGAAAGAAATCAACCTGATTGATGCCTGCCTTTGTTGCCCGAATAAAAGACAGTCGCGATAATTCATATATTTCTTTTTCCGGCATCTGCGATCACCCGGAGAAACGTGAGTTCTAGAGATGCACATAATAGAGCTGTTCCTCCAAGCCTTTAAGCTGGCAAGTTTATAATAAACTTCAGCCCCCCTATAACTACTCATTAGAGCGGGCCGAGCAGGATGGCAAGGCAACTATTAGCAGGCGCCATATACAAAGATTGTTCAAGTTATTGATCGATACCCTCGCCCCCGAAGAGCTCTGTACTTTGAAAACTGTTTGCGGGCTCTTGAAGCAGGTCTTCGTTTTTAGTTGTGGCTTCAATCGATCGATCCAGATAACTGGCGCCTGCGCCAACAGGATGAGTGTTGTCAATAAAGTAACGACCGCGTGTTCCTGTATCACGAAGGCCAGAGTAATTGATGCGGGATTCCTGGCCCAAAACAACTGTCTCCAGCGGCGGCTGGATATCCATGCAGGCCCTGTCTTCGCGATCGATGCGAACAGCCCCGGGCGCGGGCATGGAGCCATGGCGACAATCTTCTGGAGCACTTGCCAGCCGTCAGATGACGCAGGCAGAACCCGTGCTGCAACGGGTGAAGGTGCAGACTGGTTTGCAGTTGCTCAGGTTTTCGCTTCCCGGCGGCCTTGGCAAAGAACGGCACGACCGGATCCGCCTCGACGAGGAACCGTTCGCCACCCCGGGTTAGTGCGGGCTGGCGTATTCGATGACAGAAAAGCGTCATCCGGAGCATGGCTGGCCGGGAGGGTGAGGCCAGGATTCAGCACAGCTCAGGACTTGTTTTTGAAAATCCTTAAGTGGAAAGTTTTCATTTGATCAATTAAAGTAACTCACAAGTTTTAAAAAGCGTTTTTACCTCATCGTTAATCAGGATGATGAAAGCCAACCCCGAGACTGCAGCGGTGGGACTTGAAGGATCTAACATGAACAAGAAATCTACGCGGCTAACCATATTGATTGATACTCCAACCAAGGAAAAACTGGAGGCCCTCTCTGAGATGGCTGATCTCACGGTCTCGCAGATCCTTAGAAAGCTAATCAAGAATCATCTGAATACTCTCGAGGTGCCCAATAACCTGCCACCTGGAGAGTCAAGCAATGTAAGCTCACATATAATCAATTAGTATTAAGTCTTTGACTAATCCTAAAGTATTATGTTGCTGCCTCATCTATAACTAAATGATTAATAGTGGATGCTGGCCGCGGGTTATATGATGCCCGACCTGTGTGATTTTATAGTCCGCCTGCCCGCTAGAGCGCTGTCCTGCAGGACAAAATAACTTTATTTCAGTCAGCACTCTGTCGTCATCTGACGTTGATAATGGATTTGATTATGTCTTTGATACAGCAACTCCAGGCCTGTCATGCATTGTTAAGCGAATCCACTGCAGACCTCGGTGACCGCAGCGCTGCAGCCGAGCCTTGTACATTATTTTTTTCTATCAGTGACGGTACACAGCGGGCCCGGGTATTCCACGTCAGCGCCGACACGTTTGAAAATGCGTGGAGCGCCGGCCTGCTGAACCTTGCACAGCAGCCGCAGGAGCGCCAGTGGTTAAGGGTTGAACGCGCCGTCAACATCATGCCGCTGTCGTGGGCTCAATTTCAGGAACGCCTCAAGCGCCACAAACGTAACTACTTCAGATACGGCATGGCCTTCGACCCAGCCCTGGTCACCGCCATCACCGAACAGGAAATCAACGCCAACGCCATTCTTTACGGTGGCCCCAACGTTCCTCTTGCCTCGTTCAACATAAACAATTATCTGATTTATGCGAAAAGACGCTTTAGCCATTCAGTCGCTCAAGTCGCGGCCATGCAAGCACAGTCGGATTCTCAAACCCCGGTTTACCTGTTCCAGACTCAAGCTGTGTTTTGTGCCGAAGACGGCAAAGCCCATGCGCTGAGCAGCAGCGGGCCAGATGTCGGCCGACGACGCCTCAGCGGGTTACTGAGCGCGGCCGAAATCAAGGACAAGGTAACGACAGCCTCGGATTTTCTCGGCCGTCAGGTCAAGGACAGCGGGCAGTTCATCTATGGCCAGTTCCCGTGCTTCGATCGTACGATCCAGAACTACAACACGCTGCGACACGCCAGCACCACCTATTCGATGATCGAGGCCTGGGAGCTGACCGCAGATGATGCGCTTGAAGCATCAATACGTCGCTCCCTTGGCTATCTCACCGAACAGCTGATCAAGCACTACACCTTGCCCGATGGCAGCGCGGCAGCGTTCCTGGTGGATGAGGGAGATGAGATCAAACTGGGCGGCAATGCGGTCTGCCTGCTGGCGCTGGTCAAGTTCAGCGAGGTCACCGGCACCCGCGACTATCTGCCGCTACTGACAGCCCTGGCCAATGGCATCAGCTGGATGCAAGACCCCTTCACGGGCGGCTTCAATCATGTCTTGCATGCCAAGGATCTGAGCGTCAAAGCCCCGTTCCGGATCATCTATTACGACGGTGAAGCCGCATTCGGGCTGATGCGTCTTTATGGCTTGAGCGGTGACGAGCGCTGGCTGAATGTGGTGGAAAAAGCCTTCGATTATTTCATTGCCAAAGAACACTGGCGCGAGCATGACCATTGGTTGAGCTACTGCGTCAATGAGCTGACGCGCCACCGTCCGGAAGAAAAGTATTTCCGTTTCGGCTTGAACAACGTGACGGACTATCTGGACTTTGTCCTGTTGCGCATCACCACCTTCCCGACCTTGCTTGAACTCATGATGGCCGCCCAGCAGATGCTGCAGCGAATCAGCCAGGAACCGTCGCTGCGCCATCTGCTCAACGAAGTCGATCTGGACAAGTTCTATCGCGCGCTGCACTACCGCGCCGGCCATTTACTGAATGGGTATTTCTGGCCGGAAACTGCCATGTTCTTTCGCAATCCTGAGCGCATCGTCGGCTCGTTTTTCATCCGCCACCACGCGTTCCGGGTGCGCATCGATGATGTGGAGCACTACCTCTCCGGGTTCATTGCGTACCACCGCTACCTGCTTGATGGTGCACCACAAGTCCAGTACGAGCTGCCGGTGGCCAATGGCTGGCGCTGGGATGCAGAAAGTGTTGCACAAGCCACTGGCGGCTCCTGGGCAATAGCTCCCGAGGCCGGGTGGCAAGCAACAGGCCTGGCTCCATCCATGGCTTACTTCAAACCGCATCGCATGCTGAACCGCCCTGAAAGCAAGATCGGGATCAATGAAGCACGACTGGCGCGTCTCTGGGCCAAAGCTGACATAGCACAACGCCCGTCAGCTTTCATTTGTTCCGACCCGACACCCTACCTGAACGCCGGATTACCTGTGCTGCAAGTCCCGGACACGGCTGACGCCATGCTGCAACTGGGGCGCTACGCCCGGCAGGCATTTACAGGCCAGGTATTCGGGGTCACGGGCAGTGCCGGCAAAACCACCGTGGTCGCCATGCTTACCCATGCCTTGCAAACACTGGGTACCGTGGCGCAAACCGACGGCAATGCCAACCTGCCCCATGGCATCGCCTGGAACATGGCCTGCATGACCGACCCGGCTCAATTCTGGGTGCTGGAAATGGCCGTGGGCAGGATGCCCATCAATTCGGATCTGGTTCGGCCTCACGTCGCAGTCGTCACCAGCCTGTCGCCTGCGCACCTGGAATACCACGGCACCCTGGAGAACCTGGCGCGCAAGAAAAGTGCGATTTTCAGATCCATGGCGCCGGGCAGCCACGCTGTGCTGAACCGCGATATGCCTTATTTCCAGGTATTCGCTCAAGCAGCCGAGCGGGCGCAATTGACGGTGCTCAGCTATGGCGAACACCCACACGCCGATCTACGGATGATCGAGTGCAAGAGCATGCCGTCACACTTTCAGATCACTGCCAGCCTGCAGGGGACGACGGTACGCTTCAACCTTCGCGCACGCGGTCGGCACATGGTGCTTAATGCCCTGTCGGTACTGGCGTCACTGGTAGCCGCGGGCCTGCCGACAGCCGAAGCACTGAGTGCCCTGGAGACATTCGAGGCCGTTTCCGGTCGTGGCAATACACTGCAAATCCCCTGTGCAGACGGTGATTACCATCTGATTAACGATGCCTACAATGCCAACCCTGGCTCCATGGTGGCCTCGTTGAAGATGCTCGCCGAATTACCCGTCCCGGCCAATCAGCGGGTTGCGGTTCTGGGGGATATGCTTGAGCTCGGCCCGGATACGTCGCGCTATCACCTTGAACTGGCGGAATATCTTGTCGCCGCCTCTCCTCGACACACCGTGCTTTGCGGGCCGCAGATGCATGCGCTTTACATGCACTTGCGCGACCAGTCGAGTGTTGTGTGGTTTGAGGACATCAAGGCGCTGCAGGTCAAACTGCCAGAGCAGGCTGCGCATTGGTTTCGTGCAGGGGACTGGGTGCTGGTAAAAAGCTCAGGCGGTACCGGCCTCTCGGAACTGGTCGAATCGCTCACGCGCACCGGGCAGTCTGCAACGGCCTGACTGGCAGGGCCCGCGAGCGTGCCGCTCGACACTCAATTGCTGGCGATGAAGGGCGTTTTCACTGTGTGAACGCAGCGTTCCTGGAAGCATCGCCAGCAAGCCCGCTTCTGGCACAGGCGGAAGCAGTCTTGAGGGCAATGTCGTTGCGCAGTTGATGGTTAGCCGGCGCAATGGCCGGTGCCTCGATCAACCGTGCCGTGTGCCCGGCATCTTTTAGCGCCTGGTAAAATTTTTTCTGCAACTCAAAAGGTGCAACCTGATCGCCGGGATTGCCGATCACATACAGCGGCCGGGCAGCCACCCTGGAAATGCCGCTGATATGCTCCAGGGGATCGTAGGGGTTGAATAAACCATTGGTGTCGCGCCCGTCACGGGCAGGCAGGCCTTTGGTTTGACGAATCATGCGGGCCCGCTCGAGCAAGCCGAAAGCGCCCGACGTCATGACCGCGCATTTCACGTCCGTACGCCCCAGTGTCAACAGAGATGCAACCACCGTTGCCCCACCGCTGTGCCCCAGCAACACAAACTGCCCGATGCCATAACGCTTGCGCAATTGGTCGAGCGCAACCGCCAATGCCTGAAACTCACTGGCCTGACGCCGCTGCCCGTGGTTACCGCTGGAGCCGTAGGTGCCCGGACGCGCCACTATCACCACCGGCACGCCGGCTCGCCGGGTCAGCGTGGCGGCCTGCTTGTCTTTGGCCGTGAGGGTGTTGCCCGCTATGGCTTCGGGTGGGCGGTGCATTTCGATGTTCCGGTCACCATGAAACATTACGATCACTACCGGAGCATGCTCTAGCGGCGAAGAACTGAAGTAGCGGATACAGGCCTTGCCGCTGGCAAACTCGACCCACAAAGCCGAGTCCGGGTCGACACAGGACGCCTGGTTGGCCGCAGTGTTCCACAGCAACGGGACGTCATCCGTGCCCAGCGCCCATGCCGGCGAGCAAGCCAGAACTGCCAGGCAAAGCAGTAACCGCGAAACAACCATCGCCCACCTCCGACTAGCGTTCGCGCAATGCTTCACGCGCACGGTTCATGGGTTTGATCAAATAATCGAGCACGGTTTTACGGCCCGTCTTGATGTCTGCCGCGGCAATCATTCCCGGTACGATGGCAAACGCCTTGCCGGCCTTGTTGTGAAGTTCATTGTCATTGGTGCGGATAAACACGCGATAGTAGAAGACCTCGGGTTTGACTTCGTCCTGAATGGTATCGGGTGAAATGGTGACCACCTTCCCGTCCATGCTGCCGTAGATGGAGTAGTCATAGGCTGTGATCTTGACCTTGGCATCCTGGTCCGGGTGGATGAACGCGATGTCCCGGGGTGAGATACGGGCTTCGATCAACAACTGGTCATCCATGGGTACGATCTGCATCAACCGGCCATTGGGCGGGATGATGCCGCCGATGGTGGTGACTTCAATGCCTTTCACAATTCCGCGCACCGGTGAGCGCAAGGTTAACCGGGTGACCGAATCGGAGCGGCCCTTGAGTACCGAAGCCAGGGTTTGTACATCGGAGTTGGCCTTGGCCAGTTCTTCGCCGGCGCGCACCATGTATTCGGAACGCGACTGGGTAAGCTTGAGCTCAAGCTCGGACTTCTGGCGTTTCAGGCGCAAGACCTCAACGTTACTCGCCGCACCTACGCGGGCCAGGTTCTCGGTGATTTCCAGTTCGCTGCGCACCAGCCCCAGAGAGGCGCGTACTCCGGCCTGAGACTCTTCAAGCCCCTTGCGTCGGGTCTTGTAAAGATCTGTTTCGGCTGCAATCAGCGCCGGATAACCCTTGAGTTCCTCGTCAAAAGTCAGGGTTGTGCCGCTCACTTCCGCCTGCAACCGCGCCACACTGGCCAGGGATGAACGGTACTTGGCCGCACTCTCACCCAGGTTGGACTCGGTTTTGGTAGGGTCGAGCCTGGCGAGTACTTCTCCCTGCTTGACGATGTCACCTTCGGCGACATTCAGCTCGGTAACGATACCGCCCTCCAGCGACTGAATAACCTGCTCGCGAGACGACGGGATGACCTTGCCGGTGCCTGTCGACACCTCATCTATTTCAAACAAATACGCCCACGTACCAAACGCCAGCAGCATCAAGGCAACGCACCAGACAATACGTGTAGAGCGCACGACGACTGCGTCATCGAGGCCATCATCGGACTGACTACCGGTACCTCGGGAAGCCCCCGCCATCGGAGTGCCTCCCTGGTGCTGCGAACCCGAAGCACTCGTTTTATTGGACATCTGAACTATCCTTTCGCGCAGTCAATTGCATGGGGCAGCTGGCTCACTGCGGCTGACTCTTGGGTTTTGAAAGTTGGGCAATCGCGTTGTCCTTGGTGTCATCGATCACCACCATGCCGTTGTCGACGACGATGATGCGGTCCACCAGACTCAGTACATTCATACGGTGTGTCGCGATAATCAGCGTGCGCTGCGCGCCCCACTGCGCCAGGCTCTGAATCAGCTTGCGCTCGCTGGCATCGTCCAGTGCAGCAGTAGGCTCATCCAGCAGCACGATCTGCGGCTGGCGAATAATCAGTCGCGACAGCAGCAACGACTGGCGCTGGCCACCGGACAGGCCAAGCCCCCCCTCCAGAATCATATGGTCCATGCCCAACGCAAACTTACCGATAAACTCCAGTGCGCCCGTCAGCGCCAGCGCTTCGAGGATTTCCTTGTCGCCTGCGTGCGGGGCACCCATCGTCAGGTTTTCGCGCAAGGTGCCGTGAAACAGTCTCGAGTTCTGGGTCAACAGGCCCACGTCGCGGCGTATATCGGCCGGGTCGATATGGCTGAGTCCCACACCATCCAGCGTCAGGGAACCTGCGCTGAGGTCGATCATGCCAGCCAGCGCCTGAAGCAGCGTTGACTTGCCGGCACCGTTTCGTCCAAGCACTGCGATCCGTTCACCCGGAGCAATCTTCAATGCCTTGACCGTCAAGGCCGGCATGGGTGCCTCTTCGGAATATTTGAACACTGCCTGTTTGAATTCATAAGCGCCACGCACCACGGGCAGGTGTACACGTTTGCTGCCTTCGGCCTGATCGATCGGCAATTTCATGATCCGATGCAAACCCTGCAAGGCCACTTTGGCCTGTTGCCAGCGCGTCATCACCAGAGTGATCTGAGACAAGGGTCCCATCATTCGCGAAGCCAGAATTGACGAGGCCACCAGGCTACCAGTGGTCATATCCCCCAGCATCACCATCGGTGCACCGATGACTACCACCACCGCGAAAACGCCCCCTTGCACGCACTGGGTCCAGGTCATCAGGCCGTTGGTGAGCATCCGCGAACGAAGGCTGGCCTCGGCAGCAGTGGCGTTGTAATGGTTCCATTGCTGCTGAAAACGCGGTTCGGCCTGCAGCATCTTGATGTCGTCCAGGCCTTGCACGGTCTCCACCAGCATGGCGCTGCGCAGCGCGCTCTCACGCATGGACTGGTTAGCCAGCACTGCCAGTTTTTTCTGCGCCAGCAGGCCCGGGATCACCATAAACAACACGGCCCCCAGCGGTACTGCCACCAAAGGTCCGGCAATGAACCAGTAGATCACCACAAACATCAGAAAAAACGGCAGGTCAGCCAAAGCGCTGGCAGTGCTGGAGGTAATCAGCTCACGTAGCTGCTCCAGCTCGCGCAACTGCGAAATAAACGAGCCGGTCGATTTCGGCCGGGCGCTGTTGCGCAGGCGAATGGCATGCCCGAATACCAGATCAGACACCCGTATGTCCGCACGCTTGCCCAACAGGTCGGTGATGCGCACACGCATGACCCGCAGCACAAAATCGAAAAACAACGCCAGCATCACCCCACCGAACAGCACGTAGAGGGTCGGCATCGATTCGGCCGGAATTACCCGGTCGTATACCTGCATCGAAAACAGCACACCGGCAAGGCCCAGGACGTTCGCCGCCAGGGAAGCCAACATGACATGGCCATAGGGACGCATGTCGCGCAAGACGATGTTTTTGAACCAGCTCTTGTCATAGGGTTTTTCGTAATCATCAACCCGCGAATCCCTGGCCGTCTGGCTGGGCCGCAGAATCAGCGCCTTGCGCGCAGATGCAAGTATCTGGGCACGGCTGATGCGGCTTTGCAGGCCTTGGTCGCCACTGTAGACAATGCCCAGTTCATCGTCGTCGTTGAGGGCCTGCAGCACGCCTATCTGGCCATCGTCAAACTGCAGCACCAGCGGCAGTCGCCTGTTCACCAGCAAATCCTGGCTAAAGTCGACGATCTTCAGGCTCATGCCGGCCTGTCGCGCCATCTGACGCAGTACTTCGTCGACATCTGCGTCCTTGCTCCACTGGGTGGCAATACGCACATTCTGAGCCGAGTAATCCAGGCGATGATGCCGGGCAACAAGTAATATCGCCTCCAGCCAGCCTTCGTAACTGAGTGCGCGAACATCTTCCAGAGTCTGGGGTTCGGTGGCGTTCGGGGTTTCAAGGTTCACTGCGTCATTCATGGTTGAATCTCCACGCCTTGGATCGTGCTGCTATCCAGATTGAACGCCGTACGCAATCCACTGCTGTTATAGAGGCAATCGATTTCCAGGCGGTGCAGATCGGCGGTGGTGTTGGCCCGATCCATGGCGGCCTGGTGGATTTCCTGCTCGGCATTCAACAAATCGAGTAGCGGCCGCGTACCCAGCTCAAGGTATTGCTGGCGATACAAATCGCGGGTTTCAGAAATGCTGCGTTCACGAAAATCCAGGGTAGTCAGCCGCTGTTCGAGGCTCGACGTTTGATCCTTGGCCTCCAGCAGGCCCTGGCGCACGGCCAGCCGAGCGGCATCATTGGCAGCCTGGGCAGTGCGCAGAGCCTGTCCGGCAGCCGATTTTCGGGCGTTGATGGCTCCCCCCTGATACAGCGGCATTTCAACGTTGAGATAAATACCGTAGCGCGTGCGGTCGCGACCGCCGAGGGTGCCATCGTCATTGTTACTGTCCAGGTATTGGGTAGCCGACGGGTCCAGCGAAACGGTCGGCAACCCTTCGGCCTTGGCCAGGGCAATTTGCGCCAAGGCATCCACCTGTTGAGCCTGGGCGATCAACAGCGAAGGCGTCATCACTTCGTCAGCATTGACCCCCTGGCAGGATTGGCTCAATGAAGGCGGTACACCGTTAGAAACACTGACCGATGTTTGTGACCCGAGCAAAGAACTCAGGGTGCTGCGCCACCGGTTATAGAGCGCCGTGTATTGCAGCTGAGTGGCTACGGCCGCCTCAACCCGCGAGCGCGCCTGGATCAAGTCAGAACGGGTGCTGGCCCCCATATCACTACGCTTTTGCGCCAGATCGGCGATGGCTGTCAGGCCCTTTACCTGCGCCTTGGAAATAACCAGCAACGCCTGATAACGCTGCAACTCGATCACGGCAAAGGCGGTATCGCGCGCCACCTGGTCAATGGCCAACAAAACTGACGCCTGCCGACCATTGAGTTTGGCCTCGGCGCTGTTCACCGCACTGTCCACCTTGCCGAAGTCATACAGCATCTGCGACAGCGACAAGGTAAAGGCCTGGCTTTGACCGTTACCGGTCAGCCCCGAGTCATACCCGGAGTTGAGTCCCGCCCGAATCTGCGGGTAGTAGCCAGCACGAGCCACGGTGACGTAGTCGTTTTGCTGGTAAAGCTGACCGATCGACTCCGAGATGGCGGGATGCCATGCCACGGCCAGTTGAACCGCGCGCGGTAGATCGAGGTTGTCGGGGACTGCATTTCGGGGAGCTGCGGGTTGGCTCGCGCCGAACGAATCGCCCGGTAAATTCTTGCCCACATCTTTTGGGCTGATGATGTTGATGCTTTCAGGTTCATAGTCACGTGTCAGCGCTACGGCCTGTTCTATCGTCAATGGCTGAACGGCAATAGCCAACAAAGCCATATAAAGGAACCCGAACCGATCCTTAGGTTTCAAGTAATACTCCAACTTGGCTTGTGATCAAAAAGAGAAACACTTACACGCCATGCAGATGTTTGAACTTCAGTGACATTCACAGCGTTACTCGAATTCGGTATGCAACGCCCGGGCGGGGCAAAGTGCCCCGCCGGGATCGTTACAGTTGTGAGTTGAAAGGATGAAGGGAAAACGCCAGGCCTTGCGGCCTGACGCTCCCCCGCCGACAACGTGGTTAAACCACGTTGATACCGCTTTGCACCCAAAGTTGATGGGTCTCATCTTCCTGGCTGGTGTACACCACGTACTCCTGCCCGTTCTCCAGTTGCGTACTGCCCACTGTCCAGTTACCCGTCAGCTGAACGCTGTCTTCATCGTCACCCTGGATAAACAATCTATCCGTGCCGGTTGACGTCAGTGCTACCAGATCTTCAAGACTCACCGTCAGATCAACAGCACTGAAATCGTTCAGGTCAATGCTCTCGACATTGCTGGCGTTACCGATCAGCAAGTGCAAGTTGATCGACGCATCGCCACCCTCCCAAACCTGGGTATCGGAACCGTCTGCTTCATGTACCGCAACAAAGCCGGTGTCATGAGTGGCAATCGGATCAGTACCGTCGGCAACTTCAGTGAGCTTAGCCTGTGACGAATCATCCACAACCGAGGCTGCTGCAAAACCTGGAGAATCAGTGCCAGGGTTGCCCGGATTAGCATCGTCCCAGACCAGGCCGCTGCCTGGAGAGTCAATACGGATATACAGAGTGGCAGTGTCCATCTGGCCACTTGGTGTGGTGAGTTGGTAACTGAAGCTGTCGACTTGACCGATGTTTGTCGACGCTCCTCCCTCGGTCGGTTTGTAGCTGTAGTCTCCGTTGCCCTGAATTGTCAGCGTGCCAAAGTCACCCTGCACCACCGTACCGATTTGACCCGGTACTACGTAGGCCCCGTCGACCAGCACACTCAGTACAGTCAGCGAAGAACCTTGGCTGTCTGCAACAGAGTGATCACCAGCTGCCAGAACATTGCCTGTTACGGCAATTGTCGGACCTGTGATCTCCACGCCCGTATGGGTGGCCAGTGTCTGCACAACACTTACAGCGGTCCCCACCGCTACCTTGGCCGTCGACGAAGACAACCGATAATCACCTGCACCCAGGGTGAAGGTATGTGTCGCATCGGTTGTGCTTTGACCAGGCTCGTTAACCCAGGTCGTACCATTGAATTTCTGCAGGACAATGGTGGTCGTGGCAGACGATCCAGTGCGATTGACAAACAGCTCCGCCGTCATTCCAGCCTCGACCGTCACGGTCTGCCCGAAATGCTCGGTGACAGTGCCCAACACCCCGGGCCCTGTGTAGTTGGTTGCCGTAGAAGGACTGTTAATCACCTGGAGAACCAGATCAACCTGCGCCGTGTCGATGTCATCGGTCGCCAGCAACTCCCCAGTACCCGGGGCCGTTGGATTGGCAGGATCCCAGACCACCGTGCTGTCAGTACTGTCGGTCCGCACGTACAGCGTAGCCGTAGCCGTGCCGCCCGCCGGTGTCGTCAGTTGATACACGAAGGCATCCAGTTTCCCGATGTCCGCAGGGTTGCCATTTGAGGTGTAGGTGTAACTGCCGTCAGCGAAGATCGTCAGCGCACCGTACAACCCGGTCACTACTGTTCCTACAGCAGGATCGGCATTCACAGCCTCACCATTGACCGTATTAACCGTCGCATCTGCGCCAGTACCAGTAGAGTCCGGTATACCGGAGACTCCGTTATCGGTGATTACGTTGCCTTCGACTACACCACCCGTGGCTGTGAAATCGACCTGACTTTCATTGGTCACACTGACCACTGCGGACGCACCGGAGAGCACGGCCAACAGACTAGGGTTTATGTCCATGGTGAGACGGTACTGACCCGCCGCCAGGCCTTCGACCTTCGCCGTAGTAGAGGAACCTAACAGCCCTAGCAAATCGAGCAATCCTGCCCCGTTGCTACCTTCCTGGACTGGTTTCCAACCGCCGGCCCCGTCACTTACCTCAAGCCTGACGGTAACTCCACCGTTGAGCAGAGAAAGTACATCGGCCTGTTTGAATGTCAGGTTCAGCGTGCCCTCGGTGTCATTAGCCACCGTGAAAGTCTGAACCGCCGGAGGTGTGCCAACCGGGATACCAAGAATATCCGCCAGCCTAAGAACGCTCATATTCGCGAGACTGGTCTGAGTTGTGACCGGTGTAAGCGTCAGCTCCGCAGTGGCCACATCATCGTAGGCGTCCAGGTCAGCATCGGCGTCGGCGTCGGCATCAGCATCAGCATCAGCATCGGCGTCAGCATCCGCGTCGGCATCAGCATCCGCATCCGCGTCCGCGTCGGCATCCGCATCGGCATCCGCATCGGCGTCGGCGTCAGCATCGGCATCCGCATCGGCATCAGCATCGGCGTCGGCGTCGGCGTCGGCGTCGGCGTCGGCGTCGGCATCAGCATCAGCATCGGCATCGGCATCGGCATCGGCATCGGCATCGGCGTCAGCATCCGCGTCGGCATCGGCGTCGGCATCGGCGTCGGCGTCGGCGTCGGCGTCGGCGTCGTCGGCGTCAGCATCAGCATCAGCATCAGCATCGGCATCCGCATCGGCGTCGGCGTCAGCATCGGCATCGGCATCCGCATCGGCATCGGCATCGGCATCGGCATCGGCATCGGCATCAGCGTCCGCATCAGCATCAGCATCAGCATCAGCATCAGCGTCCGCATCAGCATCGGCATCGGCATCCGCATCGGCGTCCGCATCCGCATCCGCATCGGCATCGGCATCGGCATCAGCGCATCAGCATCAGCATCAGCATCAGCATCAGCATCCGCATCCGCATCGGCGTCGGCATCGGCGTCGGCATCGGCATCCGGCGTCGGCATCGGCGTCGGCGTCGGCATCGGCGTCGGCGTCGGCGTCAGCATCGGCATCAGCAGGCGTCGGCGTCGGCGTCGGCGTCAGCATCGGCATCCGCATCAGCATCAGCATCAGCATCAGCATCAGCATCCGCATCAGCATCAGCATCGGCATCGGCGTCGGCGTCGGCGGCGTCGGCATCAGCATGCATCAGCATCAGCATCGGCATCGGCATCGGCATCGGCATCGGCGTCGGCGTCGGCGTCGGCATCAGCATCCGCATCCGCATCCGCATCGGCGTCCGCATCAGCATCCGCATCAGCGTCCGCATCCGCATCCGCATCCGCATCCGCATCCGCATCCGCGTCAGCATCGGCATCCGCGTCGGCATCGGCATCCGCGTCGGCGTCGGCATCGGCATCGGCATCAGCATCAGCATCCGCATCCGCATCGGCATCGGCATCGGCATCGGCATCAGCATCCGCATCAGCATCAGCATCAGCATCAGCATCAGCGTCCGCATCAGCATCGGCATCGGCATCCGCATCGGCGTCGGCATCCGCATCCGCATCGGCATCGGCATCGGCATCCGCATCAGCATCCGCATCAGCATCAGCATCAGCATCGGCGTCGGCGTCGGCGTCGGCATCAGCATCAGCATCGGCAGCATCGGCATCGGCATCGGCATCGGCATCGGCATCGGCATCAGCGTCAGCATCGGCATCAGCATCGGCATCAGCATCGGCGTCAGCGTCGGCATCGGCATCGGCGTCGGCGTCGGCGTCGGCGTCAGCATCGGCATCGGCATCGGCATCCGCGTCGGCGTCCGCATCGGCATCCGCATCCGCATCCGCATCCGCATCCGCGTCAGCATCAGCGTCGGCATCGGCATCCGCATCAGCATCAGCATCCGCATCAGCATCAGCATCCGCATCGGCATCGGCGTCGGCGTCGGCGTGGCATCAGCATCAGCATCAGCATCGGCATCGGCATCGGCATCGGCATCGGCATCGGCGTCGGCATCAGCATCCATCCGCATCGGCATCGGCATCGGCATCAGCATCCGCATCGGCATCGGCATCGGCATCAGCATCGGCATCGGCATCAGCGTCGGCATCAGCATCAGCATCAGCATCAGCATCAGCGTCCGCATCAGCATCGGCATCGGCATCCGCATCGGCGTCGGCATCCGCATCCGCATCGGCATCCGCATCCGCATCGGCATCATCGGCATCGGCGTCAGCATCCGCGTCGGCGTCGGCATCGGCATCGGCATCGGCATCAGCGTCCGCATCAGCATCAGCATCAGCATCGGCATCGGCATCGGCATCGGCATCGGCATCGGCATCCGCATCCGCATCCATCAGCATCAGCATCAGCATCAGCATCAGCGTCGGCGTCGGCGTCGGCATCGGCATCCGCATCAGCATCGGCGTCGGCGTCGGCGTCGGCATCAGCATCAGCATCAGCATCGGCATCGGCATCGGCATCGGCATCAGCATCGGCATCGGCATCGGCATCAGCATCAGCATCGGCATCGGCATCGGCATCGGCATCGGCATCGGCGTCGGCATCAGCATCGGCATCGGCATCGGCATCGGCATCGGCAGGCATCCGCATCCGCGTCGGCATCAGCATCAGCATCAGCATCAGCATCAGCATCAGCATCAGCATCAGCATCAGCATCAGCAGCGTCGGCGTCGTCGGCGTCCGCGTCGGCGTCGGCATCGGCGTCGGCGTCGGCGTCGGCATCAGCATCAGCATCAGCATCGGCATCGGCATCGGCATCGGCATCGGCATCCATCGGCATCGGCGTCGGCATCCGCATCCGCATCGGCATCGGCATCGGCATCGGCATCAGCATCGGCATCAGCATCGGCATCCGCATCCGCATCGGCATCAGCGTCCGCATCGGCATCGGCATCGGCATCGGCATCAGCGTCAGCATCAGCATCGGCATCGGCATCAGCATCAGCATCGGCATCGGCATCGGCATCGGCATCAGCATCAGCATCGGCATCCGCATCCGCATCCGCATCCGCATCCGCATCAGCGTCGGCGTCGGCATCGGCATCGGCATCGGCATCGGCATCAGCATCGGCATCGGCATCGGCATCAGCGTCGGCGTCCGCATCGGCATCCGCATCCGCATCCGCATCCGCATCCGCATCCGCATCCGCGTCAGCATCAGCGTCGGCATCGGCATCCGCGTCGGCATCCGCATCGGCATCGGCATCCGCGTCGGCATCAGCATCAGCATCAGCATCGGCATCGGCATCGGCATCGGCATCAGCATCGGCATCGGCATCGGCATCAGCGTCGGCGTCCGCATCGGCATCCGCATCCGCATCCGCATCCGCATCCGCGTCAGCATCAGCGTCGGCATCGGCATCCGCATCAGCATCAGCATCCGCATCAGCATCGGCGTCGGCGTCGGCGTCGGCATCAGCATCAGCATCAGCATCGGCATCGGCATCGGCATCGGCATCGGCATCGGCGGCATCGGCATCGGCATCGGCATCGGCGTCAGCATCCGCGTCGGCATCGGCATCGGCATCGGCGTCCGCGTCGGCATCAGCGTCGGCATCAGCATCAGCATCCGCGTCGGCATCAGCATCAGCATCCGCGTCGGCATCCGCATCCGCATCCGCGTCGGCATCGGCGTCGGCGTCGGCGTCCGTCTCATTCAAGTCAGAACTAACAACTTGGGTCGGGTTCGAAATATTGCCGGCGGCATCCGTCAGGGTCACGCCCAGGGTTTCGCCATTGACTCGCGGGGTGGCCAGTTCAATCGAAAAGTTCCCGAAGTTATCAACGTGGCCTGTGCCTATGGAGTTACCGTCGGCATCTCTGATGGTCACATCTGTGTTTGCTTCACCTTTGCCGGAAACAGTGATGCCGTCATGACTGACGGCAAGGTTGGTTGGTGCATCAGGCGCTGTGGTATCACCAGCAATCACTTGCGATGGGGACGAAACGTTACCGGCGGCATCCGTCAGGGTCACGCCCAGGGTTTCGCCATTTTCTCGAGGATGATCCAGCTGGATCGCAAAGTTGCCATCGGCTCCAACTTGACCTGTGCCTATGGTGTTGCCGTTGGCATCCTTGATGGTTACGGTGGTGTTTGGTTCACCTTTACCGGAAACCGTGGTGCCATCAGCAGATACGGCAAGTTCGGTTGGGGCGTCCGGCGCTGTTGTATCTCCCGCGTCCACTTGCGTCGGGACCGAGACGTTGCCCGCGGCATCCGTCAGGGTCACGTCCAGGGTTTCGCCATTGACTTGAGGGTGATCCAGATTAACCGCAAAGTTGCCATCGGCTCCGACGTGGCCAGTGCCAATGGTATTGCCAGCTGCATCTTTGACGGTCACGGTGGTGTTCGCTTCACCTTTACCGAAGACAGTCAGACCATCAGCAGCAACGCTAAGATTGGTCGGGGCATTGGGAGCTGTCGTGTCAGACGTAATGCCATTGCCGCCGTCACCGCCGCCACCACCACCGCCACCACCGTGGGATAGCGCTGCGATTGCCGCGCCAGCACCCAGCAGGCTCAGACCCCAGACTAACCAGTCCGGTACACCAGCGCCTGCTTGTGCAGCAAGGGCCAGATCTTCAAGTGATCCGAGTTCGCTAAACGTAAAACCTGAATAGGGAGTGGAGTAACTTCCAAGAAGCAGTGTGCCGTCGTCATTTTCAAGGACTAGCTGATTCGCTGCGCCGTCCTCACCTACCACAAAGAAATTCTGGATTGTGACCGTCTCTCCCGACTTAAGGGTCACTACCAAGTTTTTACCCGATTGTTGCATCGATTGAATCGATGCCTGACTTATGGGCAGTTTGACAATACTGGTTTCTTTAAGGGCAATGTTCCCGAACGTTTGTTCGGTCGCCGCCCCCGTCGACTTATCGACAATGACTATATTCTTCATCGGACACCTTTTTTATTAAACCAAGCAAAACCAATAACAAAAGCGAGCCGAACGCCTACGCAGCTTCTGAATGAGAAGCTGAGCATTCGAACAAGCGAAAGTTATGTGAGTTTTTAAATAAACCCTGGCTCAGCCCACGCCCGCGCGCTCACTTAGCAACGGGCGTATGACCCGCAGCGAGAGGCAGTAAGGGCCGTAGCACAAGGGGTTTACAGCCAGATACCGTGTCGGTATCGAGCAGGAAAGGCAGTGCTTGGGCAGGGGGTTGATCACCGTAGGCTCTCCATGTCCTTTGCCCGGAAATACCGGGATGGGCATCCTTTTACTAAGCAAATCAAGCATGCCTATCAAAGGTGCAAGAGTTGAATGCGTCATCTTAGTGGCAGGGTTTTTAACCCCACCAAAACGACTCGCTTACGGGATACTAACCGCCTAAAAATCATCTTCAAAGAGAAAAGTTCAATCGCCAAACAGGGTCGCTTATACCCTATGGCAACTTGTGATATGTCACCGCCAATCAAGTTAGACGCTTTGATAACCCTATGTGAATTTCATTATAATGAAATCATATTCAAGTCAAATCACAGGTGTTCCTGATGAGTGCTGGATGAGTGATTCGCCTGTTTTTCACGAACATCACGACGTTATATTTTTTTAAAAAATCCGACAGATGGTAAGACGCCAGGTGGCTCACACGCCGCCACCCGCGGTGATTTAACAGACGATCTTCAGCGCAACGGCTGGTATCAGCCTGACAAGCGCCAGAGATGAGAAGGCCCTGTAGCGACCAGGTGCCTGCCCGCCACCCATGAAAAAAATCGCTGTCACTGCAGATACTCGCAGAAAAACGATGCACCGCCTCGCCAGGCAAGATGACGCGAAATGCGCCGCATTGGGCTGTACCTGTCGTGGGGGGAGGCATGACTATCCAGGTTTCAATGTGGCGAGATAGCCTTAGCGCGAGGTCTGTTGCAGGGCTATCAAGGGGGGCAGAATAGCCAGTGGAAGCTGAAAGGAAGTAGAGCCGTCAAAGTCAAAAGAGTTAAGCCGAATGACGCAGATATAATATCGACTGTGGGTACTCGATGGCTTTCAGTGACGAGGCCATCAAGACTTTCTGGGAGCCCAGTGCTTTGGGCACGAGATTCACCTTGAATGAACCCTATATTTGTTGATTAAACTTTACGCGCCTATGACATATGGCGACCGAACAGTTGCGGAATATTATTCTCAGAGCAAGCAAGCATTACAACTGGCAACTTAAACAACACTGCCCCCGGAATACTTTGAATACAAATAGACAACTTATACACATAAAGCACTTATAGAAACCTCCAGACCTCAGGATTCTTTATATTTAACGCCTGTGGGACTTATATATAAAAGTCATATTTGTGGCGAAAAACGACGGCAAATGGATAAATATAAATCCACCGAGATTAACAAACGGGTTTAGAGGGCCTTGCAGTTAGACAATCAAAACTGTGGCAAAGGGTCTCCGTATTCAGGACCGGACCAGCCGGAGGCTGCGGGCGCTTTGCAGCTATAACTGCACCTATTGCTCAGTGTTCGGCCATCAGCCGCGAGGCCCCCAAGGACGGGACCTCGCTTTGCGTGCGTGATGCAGATTGTAGAGTTGCTCAAGGCAGGAGGCAGTAGGAAAGACCTGGCCGGCTCCTGCAACAGATTAAGTTCTCTAAATCCAATTACGCTCAACGCTAACTGCTTATTCCACGGTGACCGATTTGGCCAGGTTGCGTGGCTGATCCACATCGGTGCCTTTGAGCACGGCAACGTAGTAAGACAGCAGTTGCAGCGGGATGGTGTAGAGGATCGGCGCCAGTACATCATGGATGTGCGGCATGTTGATCACATGGGTGCCTTCGCCATTGGTCATACCTGCTTGCTCGTCAGCGAACACAATCAGTTCACCGCCACGGGCACGAACTTCCTGCAGGTTGGACTTCAGTTTTTCCAGCAGTTCGTTGTTCGGCGCCACGGTGACCACCGGCATGTCGTTATCCACCAGTGCCAGCGGACCATGCTTCAACTCGCCTGCCGGGTAAGCTTCGGCGTGGATATAGGAAATTTCTTTCAGCTTGAGAGCACCTTCCATCGCTACCGGGAACTGCGCGCCACGCCCCAGGAACAAGGTGTGGTGCTTGTCGGCAAACAGTTCGGCGACTTTCTCAATCGTGGCATCCATCGCCAGTGCTTCACCCAAACGCGCAGGCAGGCGGCGCAGTTCTTCAACCAGTTGCGCTTCGACACCGGCTTCAAGAGTGCCACGCACCTGCCCCAAAGACAGGGTCAGCAACAGTAAGCCAACCAGCTGGGTGGTGAAGGCTTTGGTCGACGCCACACCAATTTCGCGACCCGCCTGGGTCAGCAGGGTCAGGTCAGACTCACGTACCAGTGAGCTGATACCAACGTTACAAATCGCCAGGCTGGCGAGGAAACCCAGTTCTTTGGCGTTACGCAGTGCAGCCAGGGTGTCTGCGGTTTCGCCCGATTGCGAGATCGAAACAAACAGGGTGTCAGGCTGGACCACGACCTTGCGATAACGGAACTCGCTGGCCACTTCAACCTGGCACGGAATTCCGGCCAGACTTTCGAGCCAGTATCGGGCAACCATCCCCGCGTGATAGCTGGTACCACAGGCAACGATCTGAACATTGCGCACTTTGGCGAACAATTCAGCAGCCTGTGGACCGAATGCCTGAACCAGTACGTGGTCCTGGCCCAGGCGGTTTTCCAGGGTGCGTTGCACCACCGCTGGTTGCTCGTGAATTTCCTTGAGCATGTAGTGACGGTATTCGCCTTTGTCCGCAGCTTCAGCACCATCACGGTACTGCACGGTTTCACGCTGCACGCTTTTACCGTTCACGTCCCAGATTTGCACGCTGTCACGGCGGATTTCAGCGATATCGCCTTCTTCCAGGTACATGAAGCGGTCAGTGACCTGGCGCAATGCCAATTGATCGGAAGCCAGGAAGTTTTCACCCAGGCCCAGGCCAATCACCAGCGGGCTGCCACTGCGTGCAGCAACCAGACGATCCGGCTGTTTGGCACTGATGACGGCCAGGCCGTATGCACCGTGCAGCTCTTTAACCGTGGCTTTCAAGGCTTCGGTCAGGTCGCTTTGATCTTTGAGTTTGTGATTGAGCAGGTGTGCGATCACTTCAGTATCGGTGTCCGACGTGAACACATAACCCAAGCCTTTGAGCTGTTCGCGCAGGGCTTCATAGTTTTCAATGATGCCGTTGTGCACGACAGCCAGGTCGGAACCCGAAAAATGCGGGTGAGCATTACGCTCGCTGGGTGCACCATGGGTCGCCCAACGGGTGTGGGCAATGCCCAGGCGCCCCATCAGCGGCTCACCGGCCAGAGCTTGTTCCAGCTCGGCCACTTTGCCATTGCGGCGCATGCGTTCCAGCGTACCGTTGTGGGTAAACACTGCTACACCGGCGCTATCGTAGCCCCGGTATTCAAGACGTTTCAGGCCTTCAAGCAGAATGGCCGTGATATTGCGTTCAGCGACTGCGCCAACGATTCCACACATAATATTCTCCTAGCTTAGGGCGGCGCATAACAGTGTTATGCCCCGGGCCTGAATCTGTTCGCGTGCCTCCATGGACAAGCGATCATCTGTAATAAGGGTATGGACGCTGCTCCAGGGCAGTTCCAGGTTGGGTATCTTGCGACCAATTTTGTCGGACTCGACCATCACAATCACTTCACGCGCGACCTCGGCCATGACCCGGCTCAGGCCCAACAATTCGTTAAAAGTTGTGGTACCACGCAACAGATCGATGCCATCAGCGCCGATAAATAATTGATCGAAATCGTATGAACGCAGCACCTGCTCAGCCACCTGGCCCTGGAAGGACTCGGAATGAGGGTCCCAGGTACCGCCGGTCATCAACAGCACGGGTTCATGTTCGAGTTCGCTCAGGGCCCTGGCGACATGCAACGAATTGGTCATTACCACAAGACCAGGTTGCTGGCCCAATTGTGGAATCATCGAAGCGGTGGTGGTGCCGCTGTCGATGATGATGCGCGCATGTTCCCGAATCAGGCCAACCGCCGCACGGGCAATGGCTTGCTTATAAAGAGAAACGGGCTGGGCGGGATCACTCACCAACTCTTGCGGCATGGTGATGGCACCACCGTAACGACGCAGCAGCAGACCGTTACTTTCGAGTGCGGCCAAATCCTTGCGGATCGTCACTTCGGAAGTTTCGAAGCGCTTGGCCAGCTCATCCACACTGACTTCACCTTGCTGCGCAAGCAAAGCCAGGATGTTGTGGCGACGTTGAGGCGTATTGCGTTTCGACATGAGAGCCTAAGTTTCGTTTCGAAAGATAACGAAAGCAATGAGACCCGATCCCGTAATCAGCGTCAACAATTTTTTGTCGCTTTTTAGCAGTGAATAACTCGCTGAGCTGGCGCAGGGCGGGGCGATTGGCTGATATAGACGCGGATAAAACAAAGCCTTATCCACAGGCAGTGGATAAGGCTTTTGCTAACTTGCTGATTTTAAACAGTTATACGACAACCTGTTTTACCCACAAAAACACTGTTTTTGCTTGTGGATAACTTCAAATCAAGGCTTTGGCAGCTTTACCGGGCGCTTCCAGCCATCGATATTGCGTTGCCGTGCCCGACCAACGGCCAGCTGTTCGACAGCTACGTCCTGATTAATGGTCGATCCGGCTGCCGTGGTGGCTCCGCTGGAGATATCCACAGGTGCCACCAACGAGTTGTTCGAACCAATAAATACGTCGGCTCCCAACACGGTCTTCCATTTGTTGGCGCCATCGTAATTGCAGGTGATGGTGCCCGCGCCGATGTTGGTACGCGCCCCAACTTCGGCATCGCCCAGGTAAGTCAGGTGACCGCACTTGGCATCTTCGCCGAGGTGGGCGTTTTTCAACTCTACAAAGTTACCCACATGGGCGCGGGCATCGAGCACGCTACCCGGACGCAAACGGGCAAAAGGACCGGCATCGCTGCCCTCGCCCATCACGGCACCGTCGATATGGCTGTTGGCCTTGACCACCACCCCTTTACGCAGGGTGCTGTCTTTGATCACACAGTTGGGACCAATCACCACGTCATCTTCGATGACCACACGGCCTTCGAGAATCACGTTGATATCAATCATGACATCGCGCCCGACCGTGACTTCACCGCGCACATCGAAGCGCGCCGGATCACGCAGGGTCACACCCAGGGCCATCAGGCGACGGGCTTCACGTAGCTGGTAATGACGCTCCAACTCCGCGAGTTGTTTACGGTCGTTGGCGCCCTGCACTTCCATCGGGTCGTGGGCATGCTCAGTGGCCACCACCAGACCATCAGCAACTGCCATCGCGATCACATCGGTCAGGTAGTACTCGCCCTGTGCATTGTTATTCGACAGCCGGCTCATCCAGTCAGCCAGACGTCCAGTGGGCAATGCCAGAATGCCAGTATTGCCTTCAGTGATCGCACGTTCAGCCTCGGTGGCGTCCTTGTGCTCGACAATGGCGCAGACCTTGCCTTCGGCGTCACGCACGATGCGGCCATAGCCGGTCGGGTCCGCCAGGTTAACGGTCAACAAACCCAGCTGCTCCGGGCCTACCTGTTTCAGCAGGCGCTCCAGGGTCGGCACCTCGATCAGGGGTACATCGCCGTACAGAATCAGTACGTTCTGCGCGGTCAGAAATGGCAGCGCCTGGGCGACGGCATGCCCTGTGCCCAGCTGCTTGTCTTGCAATACAAAGTTCAGATCATCGGCCGCCAGGCGTTCACGGACCAATTCGGCCCCGTGCCCGATGACCACGTGGATGCCTCTCGGTTTGAGTTGCCGGGCGCTGTGGATAACATGCCCGAGCATGGAGTTTCCGGCGACGGGATGCAGAACCTTGGGCAGGGCCGAACGCATGCGGGTGCCCTGACCTGCAGCGAGAATAACGATATCGAGAGACATGACTGGCTACCAATCCTGGGTGGTCAGCGGCTGCGACCAGAAGTAATTCGCGGAAAAAGAAAAAGGGTAGCCGAGGCTACCCTTTTTAATCAATCACACAATGAAGCAGGAGGCTTAGCCGCCGAACTTTTTGCGGATTTGCTGGACGGTGCGCAGCTGAGCTGCGGCCTCGGCCAGACGTGCAGCAGCAGATCCGTAATCGAAATCTGCGCCTTTCTCGTTCAGTGCCTTCTCGGCTGCCTTGACGGCGGCCTGAGCGGAGGCTTCATCCAGGTCGGCAGCACGTTGCACGGTGTCGGCAAGAACCTTGACCATGTTCGGCTGAACCTCGAGGTAACCACCAGAGATGTAAAACACCTCGGCTTCTCCACCCATTTTGATCAGGCGGATCGGACCTGGCTTGAGTTCAGTGATCAGCGGAGCGTGACCCAGAGCGATACCAAGATCACCCAGGCTGCCGTGCGCAATCACCATCTCGACCTGACCGGAAAAGATTTCTCCTTCCGCACTGACGATATCGCAATGGACTGTCATCATATTAGCCATCTGATTGCCTCAACCTGATTAGCGCCCGTTACCGGGCGCCGGAATTACAGTTTCTTGGCTTTCTCGATCGCTTCTTCGATGCCGCCGACCATGTAGAACGCTTGTTCTGGCAGGTGGTCGTAGTCACCGTTGAGGATGCCTTTGAAGCCAGCAATGGTGTCTTTCAGGGAAACGTATTTACCCGAAGCGCCAGTGAAGACTTCTGCCACGAAGAACGGCTGAGACAAGAAACGCTGGATCTTACGAGCGCGGGATACCAACTGCTTGTCGACTTCCGACAGCTCGTCCATACCCAGGATCGCAATGATGTCCTTCAGTTCTTTGTAACGCTGCAACACGTACTGAACGCCGCGAGCGGTGTCGTAGTGTTCCTGGCCGATTACCATCGGGTCCAGCTGGCGCGAAGTCGAATCCAGTGGATCCACCGCCGGGTAGATACCCAGGGATGCGATGTCACGGGACAGTACGACAGTGGCGTCCAAGTGGGCGAAGGTGGTCGCCGGCGACGGGTCAGTCAAGTCATCCGCAGGTACGTATACCGCTTGGATCGAAGTGATCGAACCGTTCTTGGTCGAAGTGATGCGCTCTTGCAGAGTACCCATCTCTTCAGCCAGGGTCGGCTGGTAACCTACTGCGGAAGGCATACGGCCCAGCAGTGCGGATACTTCAGTACCGGCCAGGGTGTAACGGTAGATGTTGTCAACGAACAACAGTACGTCGTTACCTTCGTCACGGAACTTCTCGGCCATGGTCAGGCCGGTCAGTGCTACGCGCAGACGGTTACCCGGCGGCTCGTTCATCTGACCGTAAACCAGTGCCACTTTGTCCAGAACGTTGGAGTCCTTCATCTCGTGGTAGAAGTCGTTACCCTCACGGGTACGCTCGCCCACACCAGCAAACACAGAGTAACCGCTGTGTTCCATGGCGATGTTACGGATCAGTTCCATCATGTTTACGGTTTTGCCTACACCGGCACCACCGAACAGACCAACCTTACCGCCTTTTGCAAACGGGCAGATCAGGTCGATAACCTTGATGCCGGTTTCCAGAAGGTCGTTGCCGCCCGCTTGATCAGCGAAGGACGGTGCAGGACGGTGAATGCCCCAGCGCTCTTCGGTATCAATCGGACCAGCTTCGTCGATCGGGTTGCCCAGAACGTCCATGATCCGGCCCAGAGTCGCTTTACCGACCGGTACGGAGATGGCTGCGCCAGTGTCGGTGACTTCCAGACCGCGCTTCAAGCCCTCGGTGGAACCCATCGCAATGGTACGAACCACGCCGTCGCCCAGCTGCTGCTGAACTTCCAGAGTGGTTCCGGCCGCGCTTTGTACTTTCAGCGCGTTGTAGATGCTCGGTACGTTTTCGCGTGGAAATTCCACGTCGATCACGGCGCCGATGATTTGAACGATACGTCCGCTACTCATAGCTGGATCCTCTGAATATTTGAACCGTTAAACCGCGGCAGCGCCGCCGACGATTTCCGAGATCTCTTGGGTGATCGCAGCCTGACGCGCCTTGTTGTAGATCAGCTGCAAATCGCTGATCAAATCACCGGCGTTATCAGTGGCGTTCTTCATCGCGATCATCCGCGCAGCTTGTTCAGCTGCACTGTTCTCGACCACCGCCTGGTACACCTGCGACTCCACGTAACGAACCATCAAGCCGTCTAGCAGCTCTTTGGCGTCCGGTTCGTAGAGATAGTCCCAGTGGTGCTTGAGTTCTTGATCCGGGGTCGCCACCAGTGGAATCAATTGCTCCACAGTAGGCTGTTGCGTCATGGTGTTGATAAACTTGTTGGACACCACGGACAGGCGATCAATACGGCCTTCCAGGTAAGCATCCAGCATCACCTTAACGCTGCCGATCAAATCATTGATCGACGGTTCTTCACCCAGATGGCTGATTGCAGCGACGACGTTACCGCCGAAGTTACGGAAAAAAGCCGCACCTTTGCTGCCGACCACGCACAGATCAATCTCGACGCCGTTTTCACGGTTTACCGCCATGTCCTTGACCAAAGCCTTGAACAGGTTGGTATTCAAACCACCGCACAAGCCACGGTCACTGCTCACAACCACATAACCCACACGCTTAACTTCGCGGTCGATCATGAAAGGGTGGCGGTATTCCGGGTTGGCGTTGGCCAAATGCCCAATAACCTGGCGGATGCGCTCCGCATAAGGACGGCTAGCAGCCATGCGCATTTGTGCCTTGCGCATTTTGCTGACCGCCACTTTTTCCATGGCGCTGGTAATCTTTTGCGTGCTTTTGATGCTCGCAATCTTACTGCGAATCTCTTTTGCGCCTGCCATGTAACACCTATCAGGTTAGCAAGCGGGAGCCTTGCGGCTCCCGCTGCGGCTTACCAGGTTTGGGTGGCCTTGAACTTCTCGATGCCGGCTTTGATGCCAGAATCGATTTCGTCATTGAAGTCACCTTTAACGTTGATCTTCGCCATAAGCTCGGCGTGATCGCGGTTGAAGTAAGCAATCAGCGCTTGTTCAAAGCTACCGATCTTGGTGATTTCGACGTCAGTCAGGAACCCACGCTCAGCGGCATACAGCGACAGCGCCATGTCAGCGATCGACATTGGTGCGTATTGCTTCTGCTTCATCAGCTCGGTAACGCGCTGACCATGCTCAAGTTGCTTACGGGTCGCTTCGTCCAGGTCAGATGCGAACTGGGCGAATGCCGCCAGTTCACGGTACTGAGCCAGAGCGGTACGGATACCACCGGACAGCTTCTTGATGATCTTGGTCTGAGCGGCACCACCCACACGGGATACCGAAACACCGGCGTTCACTGCAGGACGGATCCCGGAGTTGAACATGGCCGATTCCAGGAAGATCTGACCGTCAGTGATGGAAATCACGTTGGTCGGAACGAACGCGGAAACGTCGCCAGCTTGAGTTTCGATGATCGGCAGTGCGGTCAGGGAACCGGTTTTGCCGGTCACTGCGCCGTTGGTGAACTTCTCTACGTACTCTTCGGATACGCGGGATGCGCGCTCCAGAAGACGGGAGTGGAGATAGAACACGTCGCCCGGGTAAGCTTCACGGCCTGGTGGACGGCGCAGCAGCAGGGAAATCTGGCGGTAAGCCACTGCTTGCTTGGACAGATCGTCATAAACGATCAATGCGTCTTCACCGCGGTCGCGGAAGTATTCGCCCATGGTGCAACCGGAGTACGGTGCCAGGAACTGCAGCGCTGCGGATTCGGAAGCACTGGCAGCAACGACGATGGTGTTAGCCAACGCGCCGTTTTCTTCCAGCTTGCGAACCACGTTGGCGATGGTCGATTGCTTCTGACCGATCGCTACGTATACACAGAAAATGCCGCTGTTCTTCTGGTTGATGATCGCGTCGATCGCCAGAGCGGTTTTACCGATCTGACGGTCACCGATGATCAGCTCACGCTGGCCACGGCCGACAGGGATCATGGCATCGACAGCCTTGTAGCCAGTCTGTACAGGCTGGTCTACCGACTTACGCCAGATCACGCCTGGAGCAACTTTCTCGACTGCATCAGTCTCGGTGTTGTTCAGCGGACCTTTGCCATCAACTGGGTTACCCAGTGCGTCGACAACGCGACCCAGCAGTTCCTTACCAACCGGAACTTCCAGGATGCGGCCAGTGCACTTGGCGCTCATGCCTTCAGCCAGAGTCGTGTATGCGCCCAATACAACAGCACCTACAGAGTCTTGCTCCAGGTTGAGGGCCATGCCGAAGACGCTGCCCGGAAACTCGATCATCTCGCCGTACATTACGTCGGCCAGACCGTGAATCCGCACAATACCGTCAGATACGCTGACGATGGTGCCTTCGTTACGGGCTTGGGAGGTCACATCGAGTTTTTCGATGCGGCCCTTGATAATTTCACTTATTTCGGAAGGATTGAGTTGCTGCATTGCTCTGCTGCCCCTTCAAACTCAAGATTTCAATGCTTCGGCAAGGCTTGCGAGTTTTCCGCGAACCGAGCCATCGATAACCAGGTCGCCGGCGCGGATGATGACACCACCTATAAGGCTGGCATCCTCCGCAACTTGCAGGCGCACTTCCCGGTTGAGTCGTGCACTGAGAACCTTGGCGAGTTTGTCTTGCTGTTCTTGGTCCAATGTAAAAGCACTGGTCACTTCTACGTCTACCGACTTCTCTTGTTCAGCCTTGTACAGGTCAAACAGAGCGGCGATCTCCGGCAATAGCGGGAGACGGTCGTTTTCGGCAACGACGTTGATGAAGTTCTGCATTTTTACATCGAACTTGTCGCCGCACACGTCAATAAACGTGGCGGCCTTTTCTGCGCTCGTCAGTCGCGGGGCCTTGAGCACGCGCTGCATAGTGTCGTCTTGCGACACTGCTGCAGCCAGGCCGAGCATGGCTGACCAAGAGGCCAGTTGCTGGTGGGCCTGGGCGTGCTCGAAGGCTGCCTTAGCGTAAGGTCGGGCCAACGTGGTCAATTCTGCCATGATCGCCCTCGCTTAAATTTCAGCAGCCAGTTTATTAACCAGCTCCGCGTGCGCGTTTTGATCGATTGTGGCACCCAGGATCTTTTCAGCGCCTTCAACGGCCAGGCTACCCAATTGGGTGCGCAGCGCGTCTTTGACACTGTTGATTTCCTGTTCGATCTCGGCCTGAGCCTGAGCCTTCACACGGTCAGCTTCAACGCGAGCCTGTTCACGGGCTTCGTCTACGATCTGAGTACCGCGTTTCTTGGCTTGCTCAATGATTTCAGCTGCTTGAGCCTTAGCTTCGCGCAGTTGTTGACCCGCTTTATCTTGGGCCAACTCCAGGTCGCGAGCTGCTCGGTTAGCAGCGTCCAGTCCAGCCGCAATCTTCTTCTGACGTTCTTGCAATGCCGCGATGACCGGAGGCCACACGAACTTCATGCAAAACAGTACAAAAATGAAGAACGCAACGGACTGGCCAATCAGGGTTGCATTAATGTTCACGCCAACACCTCGCTCGTTCGTTGTCCATCACTCTAATCAACTCGAAAATTCGAGTGATTAGCCAGCGAGTTGACCAACGAAGGGGTTCGCGAAGGTGAAGAACAGTGCAATACCAACACCAATCATGGTTACGGCGTCGAGCAGACCGGCAACGATGAACATTTTAACTTGCAGCATTGGAACCATTTCTGGCTGACGCGCTGCGCCTTCCAGGAACTTGCCGCCCAACAGGCCGAAACCAATTGCGGTACCCAGTGCGCCCAGGCCGATCAACAGTGCAACAGCGATAGCGGTTAGACCAACTACAGTTTCCATCTTTCCTCCCGACTTTTACGTCGTATGGTTTAGGTTTTTTAGATTAAAGCGGTAAAACAAAATCATTTTGCGACACCCCCATGCCGGAGCAGGGGGCGCCAGACTCGCCGAGACGGGTCTTAGTGGTTATCTTCGTGTGCCATCGACAAGTAGACGATGGTCAACATCATGAAGATGAACGCTTGCAAGGTGATGATCAGGATGTGGAATACAGCCCACGCCCATTGCAGCACCACGCCCAGACCGCTAAGCCAAAGCAGGCCGCTGCCGAACATTACGGCGATCAGGATAAATACCAGTTCGCCAGCATACATATTGCCGAACAGACGCAGAGCCAGCGAGATTGGCTTGGCAATCAGCGTCACGAATTCGAGCAGGAAGTTCACCGGAATCAGCAGCGCCTGAATAAAGATATTCTTGCTGCCAAACGGGTGCAGGGTCAGTTCACCGATGAAACCGCCGATGCCTTTGATTTTGATGCTGTAGAAGATGATCAGTGCAAACACCGACAGGGCCATGCCCATGGTCGCGTTTGGATCTGTCGTCGGTACGGCACGGAAAGGGATGTGCGGGTCGCCAGTGATCAGCATCGCCAACTGAGGAATCCAGTCAACCGGTACCAGGTCGATGGCATTCATCAGGAATACCCAGACGAAAATGGTCAGCGCCAGTGGTGCAATGACGGCACTGCGACCATGGAAGCTGTCTTTCACACTGCCATCAACGAATTCAATCAAAACCTCTACGAAGTTTTGCAGTGCGCCTGGTTGACCGGAAGTTGCCTTCTTGGCCGCCATGCGGAATACGAGGATGAAAATCAGACCGACAAACAGCGACCAGCCGAGAGTATCGACATGGAACGCCCAAAAGCCCATTGATTTAGCTTCTGCAACGGTGTGAGCAAAGCCCCAGCCACCATCAGGTAGCTGCCCGAAGGTCAGGTTCTGTAAGTGGTGCTGGATATAGCCCGAAGCGGTTGTTTCTGCCATGGTTGCCTCAAACGCCCTAAGGTCTCGAAAGTGTTGTTCTCATTAGCAGGGGAGCGAACCAACTGACCAGTTGGGTCAGCACGAAGACGCCGAATACAGCTAGCGGCGCCAATGGCTTCACACCTGCAAACGTCAGCGCGAACAGCACTGCCGTCAAAATTAATTTGCCTGCCTCGCCAGCGTAAAACGACCGGACGATGGCTTGCGCTGCTCGGGCGCCGGAAAACCGGAAAGCCCTGTGAGCAAAATACACATTGGGTAGCAAAGCTATCAGGCCTCCGCAGAGTCCTGAATATCCGGCTACGACTCCATGCCATTGCCAGAGCCCCAGAGCAGCCAGCAATAAAACGACAAATTGAGCCAGTAAAACTGGAAATACCGCCAAGCGATGGAACGGCAAGCGGTTTGGCGTGCGGGTTTCCATCACAACTGCTCCTCAAAGGTCGGCTGCCAAAAGAAAAAAACTTGGCATAATTTGTGCCGACAAAATGCGCGCAGAGTATAGGGGCGCTTAAGCCCCTATTCAACTGTCAGGTAGTGATTTCCGACTGCGCGCTACATGAGGAAATGTTTCAGCGGATGTGAGCAAGCACTCCTTGAAGCTCATCCAAAGAGTTGTAACCAATAACTAACTGACCCTTTCCCTTCTTACCGTGGCGAATCTGCACCGCAGAGCCTAGGCGCTCGGCCAGACGCTGCTCGAGCCGGGTGATATCCGGATCGGTTTTGACCGGTTCGGCAGGCTCTTGCTTGCCACTCAACCACTGGCGAACCAGGGCTTCGGTCTGACGCACGGTCAAACCACGTGCGACAACGTGTCGCGCCCCTTCAACCTGCTGATTTTCAGGCAAACCCAGGAGTGCCCGGGCATGACCCATTTCCAGGTCACCATGGGACAGCATGGTTTTGATCACTTCCGGCAATGAAATCAACCGTAACAAGTTAGCCACAGACACCCGGGACTTACCCACAGCATCGGCCACCTGTTGCTGAGTCAGCTGGAACTCTTGCTGCAAACGCTGCAAGGCCACGGCTTCTTCAATCGGATTGAGGTCTTCACGCTGGATGTTTTCGATCAGCGCCATTGCAATGGCAGTTTCATCCGGTACGTCTTTGACCATCGCCGGGATGGTGTCCTTGCCCGCTTGCTGACTTGCACGCCAGCGGCGCTCACCGGCAATGATCTCAAAACGCCCGCCAGCGATCGGACGCACCACGATCGGCTGCATCACGCCCTGAGACTTGATCGAACTCGCAAGCTCTTCAAGTGCCTGGGGGTCCATGTCGCGACGAGGCTGGTATTTACCGCGCTGGATCAAGTCCAGGGGCAAATGCTGCAGTTCGCTTTGATCAACCTTGACCGCTTGTTCTTCCAGCGAGCTGACCGTAGGACCACTCAGAAGAGCATCCAGTCCGCGTCCGAGACCTCGTTTCTTGACGGCCATGGGATTTCCTTAAGTTGGCTGAGCAGTGCGGGAGGTACGACGTTGACGACGAACCAGCTCGCCCGCCAGGGCAAGGTAAGCAATCGCGCCACGGGAATTTTTGTCATAGGCCAGGGCAGGCATGCCATAGCTTGGCGCTTCAGCCAGACGGATATTGCGCGGAATCACGGTGTCGTAGAGCTGCTCGCCAAAGTGTTCCTTGAGCTGGGCCGAGACATCGTTCATCAGGCTCAGACGCGGATCGTACATAGTCCGCAGCAAGCCTTCGATTTTCAGGTTCGGGTTCAGCAGCTCAGCGATACGCTTGATGTTATCCACGAGGTCGCTCAAGCCTTCGAGCGCGAAGTACTCGCACTGCATGGGGATAATCACCCCGTCGGCAGCGACCAGAGCGTTCAGGGTCAGCATCGACAGTGACGGCGGGCAATCGATCAGGATGTAGTCGTAGCTCTCACGGACCGGGGCCAGTGCAGTACGCAGACGGCTTTCCTTCATCTGCATTTCGAGCAATACGACTTCAGCCGCGGTCAGATCGCGGTTAGCTGGCAGTAACTGGTAACCACCGTGTTCGGAGTAGTGCATGGCCTCGGCCAGATCACACTCACCGATCAACAGGTCATAAACTGAATTCTCGAGACCATGCTTATCCACACCGCTACCCATGGTGGCGTTGCCCTGTGGATCGAGGTCGATCAGCAGTACGCGGCGCTTGGTCGCGACCAACGATGCTGCGAGGTTGATACAGGTGGTGGTTTTACCCACACCACCCTTTTGGTTCGCTATTGCGAATACCTTAGCCATTCTTGCTTGCGTTCCCAATCATGCCGTGCGGCGCAGTATCAGCAGATGGCGTTGGCCTTGGCAACCCGGAACGGTCAAGGCGTGTTCGCCATCGAGACGAAAATCAGACGGCAATGCTACCAGCTCATCGGCCGGATGAACGCCCTTCATTGCCAACCAGCGCGTTTCGCTGTCACCAAGGTGACGCGTCCAGTTGCTGAAGTTTTCCATACTGCTGAAAGCTCTGGACACAATTCCAGTGAACGGTTGCGCAGGCTGATACTCCTCGACGCGACTGTGGATAACTTGCAGGTTATCCAGCTTGAGCTCGAGTTTGACCTGGGTCAGGAAGCGGGTTTTCTTGCCGTTACTGTCCAGGCAGGTCACTTGCGACCCGGGAAACAGGATGGCCAAGGGAATCCCCGGCATGCCGCCGCCACTACCGACATCCAGCCAGCGGCCGTTTTCGATGAAAGGCATCACGCTCAGACTGTCGAGCAAATGGCGCGACACCATTTCGTCGGGGTTACGCACAGCCGTAAGGTTGTAGGCCTTGTTCCATTTGATCAACAGGGCGAGATAACCCAGCAACTGCTGGTGCTGGGCCTCGGTCAGATCGACGCCCAGCTGGCGTGCACCTGTGGATAACTCTTCAGCATGTTGTGCGGTAACCAGCGAACTCAAGCGTTTTGCTCCAACTTGCGGCCAGCGCCGCGTTTTTTCAGGTGAATCATCAACAGGGAGATCGCAGCCGGTGTCACACCGGGAATGCGCGAAGCCTGGCCCAGCGTCTCGGGACGCGTAGCACCCAGCTTGCTCTGGATCTCTTTCGACAGTCCGGAGATGGTCGTGTAATCGATATCCACAGGCAGTTTGGTATTTTCACTGGCCCGCAGACGAGCAATCTCATCCTGTTGACGATCGATGTAACCGGCATATTTGGTCTTGATTTCAACCTGCTCGGCCACCAGCGGATCGGTTGCACCCTGCCCTGTCACTTCGATCAGACCGACGTAATCAATTTCGGGACGGGTCAGCAGATTCAGCAAATTGTATTCGTGGGTCAAAGGCGTACCGAACCGGGCTGCAATCGCTTCACCCTGTTCGGTGCCCGGGCGAACCCAGGTGCTCTTCAAGCGCTGTTCTTCCTGCGCGATGCTTTCGCGCTTGGTGCAAAACGCAGCCCAGCGGGCGTCGTCGACCAGGCCAAGCTCGCGACCTTTCTCGGTCAGACGCATATCGGCGTTGTCTTCACGCAGGATCAGGCGGTACTCGGCCCGGGAGGTGAACATCCGGTACGGTTCTTGAGTTCCCAAGGTGATCAGATCGTCCACCAAGACCCCGATGTAGGCCTCGTCGCGACGAGGGCACCAGCTGTCTTTGCCCTGTGCAAGCAATGCCGCGTTGGCGCCGGCGAGCAAACCTTGTGCTCCGGCTTCTTCGTAACCGGTGGTGCCGTTGATTTGTCCGGCAAAGAACAAACCGCCGATCACCTTGGTTTCGAGGCTGTATTTCAGGTCACGGGGATCGAAATAGTCGTATTCGATGGCATAACCTGGACGCACGATGTGGGCGTTTTCCATACCGCGGATCGACTGCACAATCTGGATCTGCACATCGAACGGCAAGGAAGTGGAAATCCCGTTCGGGTACAGCTCGTGGGTCGTCAAACCTTCAGGTTCGATAAAGACCTGATGGCTTTCCTTGTCGGCAAAGCGATGAATCTTGTCTTCGATGGACGGGCAATAGCGCGGACCAATGCCCTCGATAACACCCGAATACATCGGTGAACGATCAAGGTTGGCAGCAATGATTTCGTGGGTGCGGGCGTTGGTATGGGTGATCCAGCAACTGACTTGCGCCGGATGCTGTTGCTTGTTGCCCATGAACGACATCACTGGAATCGGGGTATCGCCAGGCTGTTCGGTCATGACCGAAAAATCCACTGAACGACCATCAATACGCGGTGGTGTACCGGTTTTCAGGCGACCGACCCGTAATGGCAGTTCACGCAGGCGCTGTGCCAGGGCGATCGAAGGTGGATCACCGGCCCGGCCGCCTGAATAGTTCTGCATTCCGATGTGGATAAGTCCACCGAGGAAAGTGCCTGTGGTCAAAACCACGGCATCGGCCATGAAACGCAGACCCATCTGGGTTACTACGCCACGGACCTGATCCTGTTCAACGATCAGGTCATCAGCCGCTTGTTGAAATATCCACAGGTTGGGCTGGTTTTCCAGAATTTCCCGTACTGCCGCCTTGTACAGAATGCGGTCGGCCTGTGCACGGGTTGCACGCACTGCCGGGCCTTTGCGGCCATTGAGCACACGGAACTGGATACCGCCTTTATCGGTGGCAATCGCCATCGCGCCACCGAGGGCATCGATTTCTTTAACCAGATGGCTTTTACCAATCCCGCCAATCGCAGGATTGCAGCTCATTTGCCCGAGGGTTTCCACGTTGTGGGTCAACAGTAGGGTTTTTACGCCCATACGTGCTGAAGCAAGTGCAGCCTCGGTTCCGGCGTGACCGCCGCCGATGACGATCACTGCAAAACGGGAAGGGAAATTCACCACGCACCTCGTGCCTGTTTCTAGGGGTTTTTGGATAGACCGCAAAGTATAGGGACTTCGCCCTTCTTAAAGAACCCTTTGCACAAAATTTAACCAGCTGTGGATAAGGCCAGATAGATAAATAAATAGAGAAGAAATTTATAAAGCTTTGTTTTTATGTTTATTACTACTGAGCGACCTATCTGTGGATAGATTGCTGAAGGCCTTTAAACTCGTACTGTACAGAGATTCAAAAATCTGTGGTTAGGTGCCAATGAGGGGTTTGGATAAGTACTTTAAGCTTGTGGATAAAGACCTCGCTTATCCACAGGGGTGGTTATCTTCAGTTTTCAGGCCTACTTACCCACCGAGCTAAGGGGCGGTTATGCACAGGGCTTATTTCTTGTTTATTGTGCAATCCAGCCAATAAACAGGCAGCCGAAGGCCGCTCGAATGGCTGTTTCATCAAGCGGCCTGACGATCGGTAGCTGGGTAAAGCGAAAAATGCCTGAAATTAACCCCTTCAGACGGAGATATTCAGCCAGCCTGAGGTGGAGGCCTCAAGCCTGTGGGTAATTCCGATAGCGTCCACAAACGCTTCATCGTGGGAAGTCACGATCAAAGTCCCCCGGTACTGCTGGAGCATCGATTCCAGGGCCCGGATAGAGGGCAAATCGAGATGATTGGCCGGTTCATCCAGCAATAAAAGCTGTGCTGGCTGTTGTGCATAAAGCACACATGCCATTGCCGCTTTCACCCGCTCACCCCCACTGAGCTGTGCACAAGTCTGGTTTACCTGGTTAGCGTCAAGGCCTATTTGCGCCAGCCGGGTACGCAATTCACTGTCATTGAGCTCCTGGTTCAGAGCGCGCAATTGCTCAAGCACTGACAGCCCGGGCTCCAGCAATGTCAGATGCTGGTCGAGATAAGCCGCTGTCACAAAGGTGTGAGCCTGGCCCGATATGATAGGAAGCTGCCCGGCCAAAACCTTGAGCAAGGTCGACTTGCCGCAACCGTTTGGCCCCACAAGGGCGACTCGCTGGCCCCGACTCAGGGTCAGGTTGACCAGCTGCAGAGGCTCAGCCCCCCGGGGCAAACGGGCATCTATCAGCTCTGCGATTTGCAAAGGTACGTTTTGGCTGCGTACAGGTGGATACACAAAAATGCTCTGTTGGTCTTCTACCTGGCTTGCAGCCAGGTGGACCTTGGCAGACAAGGCCTGATGTGCAGCGTTTTGTTGCAGCCGCAGTTTGCCGCTACTGGTCTGACTGCGTTCCTTTTGCCGATCCAGCAGGATCTTCGCCTGGTTACTGCCACTGGCCTGTTGCTTGCCTCGGGCTTGCCTGCGCTCAAGGCGCTCCCTTTGCTCACGCAGGGCATGCTCCTCGCGTTTGCGTTCAACCTTGGCTGATTCCAGTCGTTGCAGGGCCGACTGTTGCTGCTGGTCTTTGGCCTGTGCATAAAACGAGAAATTGCCGCCATAGCTGGTGAGTCCCAGGGATGAGAGTTCCACGATGCGTTCCATGCACTCCAACAATTCGCGGTCATGGCTGATCACCAGCAGACCGCCGGGCCAACGTTGCAGTTGTTGATACAAAGCCTGTCGGTGCTGACGATCGAGATGATTGGAGGGTTCATCCAGTATCAAAAAGTCGGCTTCAGACAAAAAAGCGCCCATCAAAGCTACGCGCATGGCTTCGCCACCACTGAGCGCCGAAGCAGGTGTCGAAGGATTCAGGTGGGCGAGTCCGTTTTGCTGCAGCTGGTCGAGCAATTGCTGACGAATGTTCCACTGCTCTCCTACGCAGTCAAAGTCCGCTTGGGCAGTGCTGCCTTGCCCGATACGCTCAAGGGCACAGAGGATGGGCTGCACGCCTGCCAGATCGGCCAGGGTCCGCTCTGATTCAAGGCTGACTTGCTGTGCCAGGTAATACACCGATCCGTTGCGCAGACAGCGACCTGAGCTGGGCAAGAGATCCCCTGCGATTAGACGCGCCAGGATACTTTTGCCCACGCCATTGCGCCCGATCAGGCCTGTGGGGCGTTGGTCGAGGTGCAAATCAAGGTCAGAAAACAGCGGGCTACCGTCGGGTAGCTGATAAGAAACGCTTTCCAGCGTCACATAGGGAACGTGAGTCATATGCACTCCAAAGATGCCCAGAACTGCCCCTGCTGTGAGGGGAATAAGAACTGGCCGCAAGAATCGCGGCGGCATCAATGACGCATTGGACTAACACCTCTGTGGATGTGGGGAATGGAAACTATACCGAAAACTGTAGGAGCGAGCTTGCTCGTTATCTTTTAACCGCTCGCTCCTACAGGGATCTTGGCTATTTACCGATACAGAAGCTGGAGAAGATCCGTCCCAGCAGATCATCCGAGCTGAATGCTCCGGTAATCTCGCCGAGGGAATGCTGGGCCTGACGTAAATCCTCCGCCAGCAACTCACCGGCACCTGCCAGGGTCAGCTGTGCCCTGCCGTGCTCCAGGGCATCACTTGCATGGCGCAACGCCTCCAGGTGACGACGGCGTGCACTGAAGCTGCTCTCAGAGGTCTGCTCGTAGCCCATGCAGGCCTTGAGATGATCGCGCAGCAACTCGAGGCCATCTCCGGCATCTGTGGAGCGGGCACTCAAGCTGATGGTCACGTGGCCATCGTCACAGACCTGCAGACGAATATCCTCTCCGGTCAGGTCAGCCTTGTTGCGGATCAAGGTTACTTTGGCCGGGTCCGGACGCTGCTGCAAAAACTCGGGCCACAGGGCAAAGGGGTCATCAGCCTCTGGTGCAGTCGCATCCACCACCAGCAACACCCGGTCAGCTTCACCAATGGCCTTCAGCGCTCGTTGTACACCGATTTTTTCGACTTGATCATCGGTGTCGCGCAGACCTGCAGTGTCTACCACGTGCAACGGCATGCCATCGATGTGGATATGTTCACGCAATACGTCACGGGTGGTGCCGGCAATTTCAGTAACAATTGCGGCTTCGCGTCCGGCCAGTGCGTTGAGCAAGCTGGACTTTCCTGCATTGGGCCGGCCGGCAATCACTACTGTCATGCCGTCCCGCAACAATGCGCCCTGGCCTGCCTCGCGCATCACGGTGGATAACTCTTGGCGAACCTTGTCGAGCATCCCCAGCACGTGGCCATCGGCCAGAAAGTCGATTTCCTCTTCCGGAAAATCAATCGCAGCTTCGACGTAGATGCGCAAACCGATCAATTGTTCGGTCAAGTTATGCACACGCTGCGAAAACGCTCCCTGCAAGGAGCGCAAGGCATTGCGTGCCGCCTGTGCAGAGCTGGCCTCGATAAGGTCGGCAATGGCTTCGGCCTGGGCCAGATCGAGCTTGTCATTCAAAAATGCGCGTTCACTGAACTCGCCCGGGCGTGCCAGGCGGCAACCCAGTTGAATACAGCGTTGCAGCAACATATCGAGAACAATGGGGCCGCCGTGACCTTGCAGTTCCAGCACGTCTTCGCCGGTAAAAGAGTTGGGGCCCGGGAAGTACAGCGCGATGCCTTCATCGAGTACTTCGCGGTTTTCCCCATAAAACGGACCGTAGTGGGCGTAGCGCGGCTTCAATTCGCGCTCGCTGAATGCTTTGGCTGCGATGCTTGCGAGCGGGCCGGAGATACGCACGATACCCACACCACCTCGGCCTTGGGCAGTTGCCACAGCGGCAATGGTTTCAGCAGCAACACTCATAAAACAGGCCTCAAAACAAAAGTGATGGAAAGCAAAACGCCCCACTAGGGGGCGTTTTGAGTGGTGCTCACCAGAGTAAGTTACTCGGCTGCTTTTTTGGTAGCAGCTTCGACCTTACGTGTGATGTACCACTGTTGGGCGATGGACAGGCAGTTGTTCACAACCCAGTACAGCACCAGACCAGCCGGGAACCACAGGAAGAAGAAGGTGAAGATGATTGGCATCAGCTTCATCACCTTGGCCTGCATCGGATCCGGAGGAGTCGGGTTCAGACGCTGCTGGATGAACATGGTTGCGCCCATGATGATCGGCAGAATGAAGAACGGGTCCTTGATCGACAGGTCGGTAATCCAGAGCATGAACGGCGCCTGGCGCATTTCAACACTTTCCAGAAGTACCCAGTACAAGGACAGGAAGACCGGCATCTGCACCAGAATCGGCAAGCAGCCGCCCAGCGGATTGATCTTCTCTTTCTTGTACAGCTCCATCATCGCTTGCGACATTTTCTGGCGATCATCACCGAACTGCTCTTTCAGAGCGGCCAGTTTTGGTGCCACAGCGCGCATGCGGGCCATCGACTTGTAGCTGGCGGCCGACAGAGGGAAGAAGATCCCTTTGATCAGCATGGTCAGGAAAATGATCGACCAGCCCCAGTTACCTACCAGGCTGTGGATATGTTGCAGCAGCCAGAAAATAGGCTGGGCAATGAACCACAGGATGCCGTAGTCGACAGTCAGTTCCAGGCCTGGGGATAACTCTTTGAGCACACCCTGGCTTTTCGGACCGGCGTACAAGGTAGCGCTGGTTTCGCCTGTTTTGCCCGGCTCAACGGTCAAGGTTGGACCGGTAAAACCGATGATGTAGTTGCCCTGGCTGTCTTTACGGGTCTGAACTACGTTGGAATCACCCTTCTGAGGAATCCACGCGGTTACAAAGTAGTGTTGCAGCCATGCAACCCAGCCACCTTGAACGGTTTCTTTCAGCTGGCCCTTGTCGATATCTTTCATCGACACTTTTTTGTACGGCTCAGAACTTGTCCACAGGGCGGCGCCCAGGTAAGTCGCAGTGCCGGTGGCGGTGCTGGAAGAAGGATCGGAGCTGTTGTCGCGTTTCAATTGCGCGAACAGGTTGCCGTTCCACGGCTTGCCGCTCTCGTTATCAATCAAATAGCTGACTTGAACATCGTACAGGCCACGCTTGAGCGTGAAACGCTTGATGTAGTTGATCCCGTTTTCGCTGAATTTCAGGTCAACGACTAACTGATCCTGGCCTGGAGCCAGTTCATAAGTCTTTTTATCTGTGCTGAAAACCGGGCGACCTGCAGGGCGGGCATCCGGTCCATCAACACCTGTCAGGCCGCTTTGAGCCAGATAGGTGCGTTCGTTGCCGTTATCGAACAACTGGAAAGGAACATCCGGGTGGTCCTGACGGCGCGGATAAAGCGGCAGACGCAACTGGGCAATGTCGCCACCCTGTGGATCAATCGCAATGTCCAGAACATCCGTTTTCAGGTGGATGAGGTCTTTGCTTGCAGCAACCGGAGTTTCAGTCGGTGTGCTGGTATCGCCATTGGCGCTGGGTACATCGGCACTGTTGGAAGCGTTGTTACCTGAAGCCGTGTCGGGCAAAGCCGGCGCGGTGGTGCTGCTGGCGGCAACATTCTGAGTCGGCAGTGCAGCTTGGCCGTAGTCCTGGTTCCATTTCAGGACCATAACGTAGGACACGACTGCTAGAGCGACGATCAGGATCGTGCGTTTAATATCCATGATTACTCGGCCATCGAAGAAGAACGGGAGGTAGGGATAGGTGGAACCGGGTCGTAACCACCGGGATTCCACGGGTGACAGCGACCTAAACGACGAAAGGTCAGCCAGCCGCCGCGAAGAACGCCATGATTTTCGATGGCTTCCAACGCGTAGCAGGAACAACTGGGGTAGAAACGGCAGTGGCTGGCCATCAAAGGACTAATGGCATAACGATAAAACTGGATCGGAACGAGCACCAGTTTACGCATCAGGACTGCCTACCCCTACAGTTTCGGTTTTAACCGCTGGAACTGGCGCGTTACGGGCCAGACGCTTCCAGAGTTTGCCGAAATGCTGAATCAATTCGGGGTTCTCTACGTCACCCAAACCTTTGCGCGCGACGATAACGATATCCCAACCAACCAGTAAATCCTGGTGGAGACGAAACGATTCACGCATCAAACGCTTAAGGCGATTGCGCTCAACGGAGAGCTTTACGCTCTTTTTACCGATCACTAACCCCAAACGGGGGTGATCGAGATCGTTGCTGCGCGCAAGGAGCAGGAGATTTTTCCCCGGAACCTTGCCGGTGGGGGAGTCAAAGACTGCCTTGAAATGTCGGGGAGTGAGTAACCGCTTTTCCCGACTGAAGTCCTGACTCACCACCATTGTCTGATTATCAAACTGCCAGACGTGCACGGCCTTTGGCGCGGCGACGCGACAGGACTGCACGGCCGTTTTTGGTTGCCATGCGAGCACGGAAACCGTGAGTGCGGGCGCGTTTGATAGTGCTTGGTTGGAAAGTACGTTTCAT